>CAVPMH010000025.1:0-318480 GCA_963706225.1 uncultured Pseudomonadota bacterium | reverse complement strand
CGAATGCGATTCCAATTACCTACGACATCAAGGACTTCGCCGATAAATCAGGTATTTAAAAGCCTTGCACGCGCTCGCGACACATCGCAGAATCGCCCAATCTGCTGTCACATAGCTGTCACGGAGACGCGAATGCCTACTCGCACGAAGCACCGACAAGCCACGGCTTCCGCCGCTGCCGGGACGCCTAAAACGTACGCTCGCCCCAAGTCACCGCCCAACCGAGTGAGCCTGAGCGACCAGACCATTCGACGGTCACCCGCGCTCAATACCGCGTATCGGATTTGGGACACGAAAGTGCCGGGGCTGGTTGTGCGCGTGCTTCCAAGTGGCGTCAAGTCGTTCAACGTCGCATGGTCGCGCTCAAGCTCGAAAGCGATCGGGAAATACCCAGCGATGACCGTCGAGATGGCACGGACTCAAGCGCTTGGAATCCTGCAGGATGCGGCGAAGCACGGGACGCCGGAGGTCGCGAGGAAGCGACCCAAGTTGGGTACCCTGCGTCAGTTCCTCGATACTGATCTGGCACCGTGGGCCATTGAGCATCGGAAATGGGGTGCTGGCTCAGTCAAGCGAATCAAGTCCGCCTTCGCAGAGCGACTTGACCGACCATTGACCGAGCTCAACGCGTGGATCATAGAAAAGTGGCGATCGCAACGCCTGAAGGCTGGAATTTCGGACGGCACCATCAATCGGGAGTTGGCGGCCCTCAAGGCGGCCCTAGCTAAGGCCGTCGAATGGGGCGCCCTACCGACGAATCCTCTGACGTCCGTCAAGCTGCGACGGGTGGACAACGCGCGCGTGCGATACCTGAGTGCGGCAGAAGAAAACAGGCTGCGCGCAGCGCTCATGCGGCGGGATCGTCTCGCAATCGCCGGCCGGGCGCGTGCGAATGTCTCGCGCGCCGGTCGCGGTGCTCGACAGCTCCCCGCTCCGACCGCGGGTGCGTATCGCGATCACCTTACACCGATGGTGCTCTTGGCGCTGAACAGCGGTTTACGCCGTGGTGAGCTGGTCACACTCGAGTGGGCCGACGTTGATGCTGTCAAGAAGTCGCTGTATGTGCGCGCCGCAGCGGCCAAGTCGGGGAGGTCACGACACGTGCCGTTGAACAAGGAATCCGTCGCAGTCCTGAAGCAATGGCGCCGGCAGCAGCGCGGGAGCGGTCGCGTGTTCAATGTGCGGGATGTCAAGACTGCCTGGCGGGCTCTGATCCGGGAAGCGGCGATCGACGGGTTCACGTTCCACGACCTGCGGCATTCGTTCGCGTCGAACCTTGTCATGGCAGGTGTCGACCTCAACACCGTGCGTGAGCTGCTTGGGCACGCTGATCTAAAGATGACGCTTCGCTACAGCCACCTTGCGAACGAGCACAAGGCCGCCGCCGTCGAGAAACTGGTTGCGACGAGGTGACAAAGGCGCGCAAGTCTCGTTCGGCCAGGCCGTTCCGGAGGACGCCCGTCCCGGATGTCGCCAACAAGGGCCCGGAAGACACCCTTACACGGGCGGAGGTCGTCGCGTTGGTCGTGGGGCGGATACCTTGGGGCATAGGCGATGATGAGGCGACCGTCCGCAACCGGGTTTCAAGCAAGGTGTACTACGACGTCAGCCACGGCAAGCTCCGCGCTCGCGCCGACAGCCGCTTCACTCTCGGTGACGTTGCCGTTTGGGCGGGATCCGAGTGGCCCGGAAGGTTCGTCGGTGTAATACCACCACGAGCGATCCACGGCGCCGCCGCCGGCCGACTTCCAGGACTGCGAGGTAAGGCTAGCGGCTACAGTCTTCCGCTCTCGATCGAAACGGCGCACGCAGAACTCCACGCAATGCATCGGCGCGTGGCCGAGTGCGAGCAGGCGTTGCGCGTCGCCGAGGATGGGCTTGCCCTAGCCGGGCCCAAGGCAAGGGCGTGGGACGACTGGAACCGGAAGAAGGGTCGACGCAAGTAGCACATCGCCAGCGTAGCTCATAGAACGTCGGAACTGTTTGAAGTCCCCGATTCTGCAACCCGGAATCGATCCTTGAGGGTAGCGATGGGTCGCGACCCACTCGGGGTCGCGCGACGCCGCGCCCCAAACACAAGGACGATTCATGGACAAGTTAAAGATTGCACTTAAAGACATCCCGCTGATCGCGGGCGAGTCGATGGCCGTCATTCATGACGCCATCAATGCCGGCCATCTGCAAAC
The DNA here is from genome assembly GCA_963706225.1 of uncultured Pseudomonadota bacterium. Lineage (GTDB taxonomy): Bacteria > Pseudomonadota > Gammaproteobacteria > Burkholderiales > Casimicrobiaceae > VBCG01. Next base: position 316,294 of record CAVPMH010000025.1, on the reverse strand, counting down.
CTTCCTCGTTGGTCGCCGCCGGTTCGCAAGACCGGAGGCTATCCGGGCATGGGTGGACCATCTCGAGGCGCAAAGCAACGCGGGTAAGCCCGTAACTTATCGCCCGCGGACAACGGAGGGCAGAGCGCGGTCGGAGGAGGCAAGAAATGAGCAACGATAACAAGAAGACGGCTGCGGAAGCAGGCGGCACGCCGGATCTCGCGGCGCTACGGCTCCCGCAAAACTTTGCGGCGAACATTGGCGTGAAGCGGGTCCTTACCTCCGTACCCATAACAAAGCCGCGGAAGGGCTGGTTCGTTCGCACGCGGCCTGGTGACGAGTGGCGCGCTCAGTTTGCGATGATCGAGCGGAAGGAAGAGAACGAGTGCTACGTCGTCAGTCCGGAGTTGGCCGCGGATCTGACGGACGATGTCAAGCAGTACATGCTCGTCACGTCGATCAATCGGCACGGCACAACCTTCCTCTGGCCCGCCCGCCTCCCGAACGGATCGCGTCAAGACACGTGGGCCGATTCGGCCTTGGCCGCTGTCACACATGCCGAGGCGCGTTGGTTACGGGTAGATGCGAATATGCGCGCGGGGGCGTACGACGTGTCCATCGCGACTGCGCCACTCCCCGAGCCCGAGTGGCCGGAGGAGTCGTTCGACCAACTGTTCCGGCTTGCCTTCCGCGACATGGTCATCGATACCCTCGACCACCCCGTGATTCGCCAGCTCAGGGGTGCAGCATGATGCGCGTCGCCGGCCGCGAATTCCGCGAGGTCTGGGTCGCGGATTACGAGTTCAACGGTCAACCTGGCGACGTCGTAACGCCCGTTTGTCTTGTCGCCCGCGAGCTCGCGAGCGGTCGTACCTTGCGGCTGTGGCGCAGCGAGATGCAAAGCCTCTCCGAGTCGCCCTACGCGATCGATGCCGACTCGCTCTTCGTGGCGTATTACGCCAGCGCAGAGATGGGATGCCACCTGGCGCTCGGTTGGCCGACGCCCGAGAACGTCCTGGACCTGTTCGCGGAGTTTCGCGCACACACCAACGGCGTCCAGCGTGTGGGAGGCGCCAGCCTCCTGCACGCCTTGGCGTGGCACGGGCTCGCCGGAATCGCGAGCGAGGATAAGGAGACCATGCGGGAACTGATTCTCTCGGGCGGACCGTGGGATCCCGCAGCGCAAGTGGCGATCCTCGACTACTGCGAGTCAGACGTTACCGCATGCGCTGAACTGCTGCACGCGATGGAGCCGCGGATCGATCTCCCCCGGGCCTTGCTCCGTGGACGCTACATGAAGGCAGCGGCACGGGTCGAGGCGGACGGGATCCCCATTGACCTGCCACTGTTAAATCAGCTGCGGTCGCGCTGGGGCGATATTCAGAGCGACCTCATCACGGCGATCGATCGCGACTACGGCGTCTATGAAGGAAACGCGTTTCGGGAGCAGCGGTTCGCCGCCTACGTCGAGCGAGAGGGCATTGGGTGGCCCCGACTGGAGAGCGGTCGGCTCGCACTCGATGACGATACCTTCCGCGACATGGCGAAGGCACACCCGCAGCTCTCCGCCCTCCGCGAGCTACGCGTCACGCTGAGTGGAATGCGCCTGTCCGAGCTGCCGGTCGGACGGGACGGGCGAAACCGATGCATGTTGTCCGCCTTTCGCGCGCGGACCGGCCGGAATCAGCCGAGCAACTCCAAATTCATCTTTGGGCCGGCTGTGTGGCTGCGCGGGCTGATCCGCCCGAGCTCGGGTCGCGGGGTTGCCTACATCGACTGGTCGCAACAGGAGTTCGGTATTGCTGCGGCGCTATCTGGCGACCCCAACATGCGGGAGGCATACGTCTCCGGCGATCCGTACCTGGCGTTTGCGAAGCAGGCCGGAGCCGTTCCGGCAGAGGCGACGAAGCAAAGCCACGCCGCGGAGCGCGAACAGTTCAAGGCCTGCGTGCTCGCGGTCCAGTACGGCATGGGCGAAGAATCGTTGGCTCAGCGAATAGACCAACCAGTGTGTCGCGCTCGCGAACTTCTTAGCCTGCACGCCAGCACCTACCGCGTGTTCTGGAAGTGGTCCGACGCTTGCCTCGACCACGCCAACCTGCATCGGGTGCTCTACACCACGTTCGGCTGGCCGATTCACGTTGACAGTGACGCCAACCCCCGCTCTCTTCGCAACTTCCCGATGCAGGCGAACGGCGCCGAGATGCTCCGCCTGGCCTGCTGCTTGATCACCGAGGCCGGCATTCAGGTGTGCGCGCCTGTACACGACGCACTGCTGATCGAAGCATCGCTCGCGGATCTGGAAGCAACGATCGCCGCAGCGCAGGAGCTGATGGCCATGGCGAGCGAGGTCGTTCTCGACGGATTTCGGCTGAGGTCCGACGCGAAGATCGTCCGCTATCCGGATCGCTACATGGACGATCGCGGGAAGCAGATGTGGGACAAGGTCATCGCCTTGATCCGAGAACCTGAGGCAGCGTGCCAGTAGTACCTCTGGCGCACAGCCAGACCCGTTCTATCTACTCCCTCTCTAAATATATAGACATCCATCATGACAAGTATCGTGGGGGGATCGCCCCCCAGTTCCACCAAGCTGTCCTGGAACACGAGCAGTGGGACGTACGGCCCCCCGCAATCGGCGAAGGCGTCCGCGACACGCTTCGTAAAAGGCCCCCTACCCCTACTATGGCTCCATCGGGCTGCTGCCCTTCCCGGTAAGGCGTTTCACGTTGCCGTCAGCTTGTGGTACGTCAGTGGGCTGTGCCGCTCGGACACTTTCGCGTTCAAGCGCAGCGTGGCCGCAGATTTTGGCGTGTCGGCGGATGCGACTATGACGCGCTGACGGGCCTCGAAAGAGCGGGCTTGGTTAGCGTGGTCCGCCACCGCGGACGTTCGCCGACCGTCACCATCCTCGAGGCCGCCTTACTCGACGATCGCGCGGCCGCCACGTGACCATGACGGCTTCACGCGAGGCACGAAGCACTTAGTACTGTCTCACCGTACTTCGTACTGAGAGCCCGCCCTTCACCTCGGTGCGGCGCCGAAAGCACAAGGAACGAAGCCCGGAGCACGTAGTGCGACCTTCACAGCGTAGTTTGCGCCGTACCTCGTGCTTAGAGCGAAGAACGGTCTACCTGGAGCGCCGCTCCATCTGCCAGGATGAAGTCCAGACGAAGGGGACGCAAGGAAACCGCCTGCTGTGAGGTGTGATCGTCCACCTTGGAACGGGTAGTATGGGCTCGCAGGTGGACGGCGGCGGCACGACGCGGCGAATGCAAAACTAGCGTCGGCCCCCGCGAGGACAACGAAAATGGGAAGATCGGCAGCGACTCTGCTCTATGTGGTGTTCATGGCGGTCGTCGTGATCGGCGTGGATCTGCTGTTCTTCAGGAACCGGCTGCGAAGGAATGTCGAGCCGCCGGCCCTCGAGCCCAGTTCGACCTTCAAAGTACCCGGTACTACGACGGCGTACGAAGTGCTGACGGGAGGCACGCAAACGCCCTTAATCGAGCTCTGAGCGCGGCGGCGGCGAATGTGGTACCCGCGGTGCTCCCCGAGCTCAACGCGTCCCGTACGGCGTTCTAAGCGCGTCCTAGCAGGACGCGTCATGACGTGTCCCGTTGTCCGCCCAACGAGCAGCCTGGGGTGCGCCCGACGACTCGGTTCTCGTCTTCAGCTGCGTAGACGGGCCACCAGGTAGCCCAAGGCGAACGCAGCGCCGACGGCCGCGTAGGGTCGCGCGCGAATGTACTCCGCGCCCGCATTCACCAAATCGTTCGGCCCCTGTTTGACGGCGTCGACCCTTTCCGATGCCCAGCGAGTGGCGGCATCCGCGCGGTCAGCGACCGCATCAACAGAGTCGTGGACCGCATCCCTGGCCGACGTTATAGCTTCGGTTGCTTTTTCCGCCACGTGGTCGGTGGCGGCGCGGGCCTGCTCAGCGATTTTCGAGACGGGGGAACTTCGTACTGATTCAACCATGATGGTTCCTTAGAGCGACTCCGTCGCGCATTTCATCTTGGCGATCAATCGCGTGACAACAATTGAGAAATGAGAAAGCCGGCCAAGACCGCTATACCGACGGCGAGAATGGGGCGTGCGGTGACCGCATCGGACGTCGATGCGATCAGTTGCCTGGAGGTTGCGCCGAGATCATCGCTCTTCTCGGACGCCCAATCGGCGCCCCTTTCGAAAGCGTCCGACGCGCGGCTTTGCATCTTCGCCGCGGTACTCTTTGCGCCGTCTGCGAATGACTGAATGCGACCGGCAGCGTCATCGCCGTATCCCGACAATCGACCCGGGTTCCAATTCATCGTGACCTCCATCCCTTTGGGCAGCAAGTATGCGAGAAACGGAGCATGCGCGGTCTGGGATCACCGCGCCGTCGGCAGGCTACGCATACCGGTGTAGGGCAAGGCCGTGTTCGAAGGTCAGTATCCCGGCGTGCCGATTCACGGCTCATACCCCACTGCGCCAGCGGACGTCGTACTCAGTACGTGCCGTTTCGTACGGAGGACGAGTGCGGAGTGAGCGTCCCAGTGCTCAGTACGGGCCGCTAGTCACGAGCCTTCGTGTGCCACGGGGCGCGTGCGCCCGTACGGACTCCTCGTTCTCAGAGCCAAGTACGAGGTACTTGGGATCGGATGCGGGCAGCACTCGGACGGGCATTGCTCTCGGCGATCGCCGGTTTCGCGCCCGAGCTTTGCCATCCAAGTGGATGGTGCTAGGATTCCACTCCAGATCGTGAAGCGCAGGAGTCAGCATCGTGCCGGAAGTGAAACCAAGGCTTATTGATACCGAAAAGATCACGATCAATCTGGGTCTCATCGATCTCGGGCAGATCGATTTGCTGGTCCAGGAAGGCTTCTATTCCAACCGCACGGACCTTATCCGCACGGCAATCAGGAACCAGCTCGCGGCACACGGGGAGGTGCTACGCCAGACGGTGGCGCGGCGCACGCTCGTGCTTGGGCTCCAACAGTTCTCGAAACACGATCTAGAAGCCGTGCGCAAGTCAAGAACGAAACTGCGTATTCAGGTACTGGGCCTCGTTCGCATCGCCGATGATGTTTCTCCCGCGTTAGCGAGAGAGACCATCGAATCCATTGCCGTGCTCGGCGCATTGCATGCGAGTACCGCAGTCAAGGCCGCGTTGGCGGATCGCATCCACTGAGAAGGACATAGATGAACATCGACATGAATCGCACCATGCAAGAAACCATGCGTCTGATGCAGGCGGGTGATCTGTACGCCGCCACCTTGGCCATTCAGCGCGGGCTGGGCGGCACTGAATCAACGCATACCAGAACGGAAAGGGCTGCGCGAGGCGCGCCAGCTGGCTGCATTGAAGGTCGGTATCGAGTGGTGCCCGATAGCGACAGCGATGTCTCGCAGACGCCCGGGACCACGGAGGGTCCCGAGGACGGTCGCAGCAAGGGGCTCGACGCGGAGTTTCGTGACCACCGCTTCACGTGCGACGCCGGCTCGATGCACTACAAGCTCTTCATTCCAGCGGCTGTCGGTGCCGCAGCGCCGCCGCTCATCGTGATGCTGCATGGCTGCACACAGTCGCCCGACGATTTCGCGCGCGGCACGCGAATGAACACTCTCGCGCAGGAGTACGGTTACGTTGTTGCCTATCCTGCGCAGGCGAAGAGCAAGAATGCAAGCAAATGCTGGAACTGGTTCCGCAGCCGCGACCAGCAACGCGGCCAGGGCGAGCCTGCGATCCTCGCCGCACTCACTCGGCACCTAGTCAAAGCGCATGGTCTCGACGAGCGCCGCGTGTATGTCGCTGGATTATCCGCCGGTGGTGCCATGGCTGCGGTGCTCGCGAGCACCTACCCGGATGTGTACGCAGCAATCGGCGTCCATTCTGGATTGCCGTTCGGCGCGGCTCACGATCTCCCCTCGGCGTTCGCCGCGATGAAACAAGGTGCCGGCAAGTCGACCCCTGATGTGCCGTCGGCGCGCATGGAGCCGGTACCCGTCATCGTCTTCCACGGCGATAGGGACATGACGGTTGATGCGTGCAATGGTGCCGCCGTTATCGAACAGTGCATGAGGACGGCTGGCCCGATGAGTGAGGTGGAACCACAGGCGACGCGCGCGACAGTCGAACGCGGGTCGGTGCCGGGCGGGCGCAGCTATACGCGCACGATCTTCACCAACACCGCAGGAACCGTCGTGGCCGAGCAATGGCTGGTCCACGGTGCTGGTCATGCCTGGTTTGGCGGCGACGTGTCGGGCTCCTACACCGACCCCTCCGGCCCCGATGCGTCGGAACTCATGTTGCGCTTCTTTTCCGCCACCGCGCGAAGTGCGATCAACTGACGTTTCCCGGCTGCCCATGCGAGCTTCCCGCTCGATAGAGGCTCGTCGTACCCAGTACCAAGCACCTCGAACGACGCTCGACGAGCTGGGCCGGGCGTCACGCGCGGCTATCTTGTTCGAGGTACTGAGTACTGCCAACTCGTACTTCGAACGAGGTCTGCACTCGACCCTTCACTGCCGTTCGCCACCGGCCGCTTCGGCGAAGGCTAGATTGCGAAGTACCAGGGCGGGGGGCGTAACCTGACAAGCACGGAGTTCGACACAAAGGTAGGCTCGTCGAGGTCTTCGCCAACCCAGACAATGGGTTCCGCGTGGTTTGCGCACGAATCGGCGGCTTCGAATGTCTCGGTAGAAAATGAAGGAAGGAACGAATATGAAGATCATAGTTATTGGCGGAACTGGGCTCATCGGCTCAAAAGTCGTAGAGAAGCTCGGCGCGCACGGCCATCAGGCCGTGCCGGCATCACCGAATACGGGCGTCAACACTCTGACGGGCGAGGGACTGGCCGAAGTGCTGAAAGGTGCTTCAGTGGTCGTTGACGTATCAAACTCTCCCTCATGGGAGGACGCAGCAGTGCTGAAGTTCTTCGAAACATCAACTCGTAACCTCCTCACCTATGAAGCGGCCGCAGGGGTAGGCCATCACGTTGCGTTATCGGTAGTGGGAACCGACCGGCTGTCCGAAAGCGGTTACTTCCGCGCTAAGATCGCTCAGGAGAAACTGATCAAAGAATCTTCAATCCCCTACTCCATCGTGCACGCGACGCAGTTCTTCGAGTTCCTCAAGGGGCTTGCCGACATTTCCTTCGACGGCGACAAGGTACATTTACCTCCTGTGCTTTTCCAGCCGATGGCTGCCGACGATGTCGCGAGTGGGGTAGGCAGGATGGCTGTCGGCCCGCCCGTAAATGGTATCGTCGAAATAGGAGGACCAGAACTGTTTCGCCTGGATGAACTAGTCCGGCGGCGCTTGGCCACCCTCAAAGATCCCCGCGAAGTCATCGCCGACCCACATGCGCGATACGCCGGCGCCGAGGTCGGTGAGCGAACGCTACTCCCCGGCAAAGACGCACGACTTGGCGAAACGCGTTTCGACTCTTGGCTCACTCAGTCCGGAGCGGTCGCAACTGCGGCGAAAGGAGCCTGAGACCGCTGTGTCTTCAGATAAAGGGCCGGGCGCCCGTCGGCGTTGACGGCACCGGAGTAACACGTTTGACGACGCAGCCCGAGCAAGAAGCCGACTCGCCAGGAGTCCAAGGTCGTTGAATGCGCCGTTCTTCAGGATGCACCCCGATCGAGGTGAGACTCTGGAAGAGCCGATTCGCCTTGAATGGCGGCTTTGTTGCGTCAAATTTCGTGGCTGCTAGTTCCGCTCTTGGCCGAATGCCGCCATAAACAGCAGCCTCACTTCGCAATGCCTCGTACGAAGTACTTAGCTCTGAATACGACGCGCCAGGCACGGGCTACGACGCCTCAAGCAGCGAGCCCATGACGTGCTTGCGCGAGGTTCGAAGCACTCAGTACGGAGTACCAAGTACTCAGCACGACGTACGAGGCACCGCGGCGATGCGTGTGCCGAGATTCCGTAGTGCGAGAAGCCCACGTTCGCCCACTGCCAAAATTGCCCAGGAGCGGCCCCACGGGAATTGTCGGTGAGGCGGACGTTCGCAACATTGTTTGCAAGTCATGGCAAACTGAGCCACTGCGAGGCGTCCTTTCCGCATATGGCGCAACCATTGCGCTACTTGTCGTCGGCTTCACGCGCAGCAACCCATTTCCATACGTCGGGCGCTGACCCGACTTCGCCTGCGCGCTTCGTGCGAGTTCCAATTTGACAGGCGTCGGCCATGCGAACACGCGGAACGAGACTGAATCGTGTCCGGTGACACAAACCCGCAGGGCATCATTTCGCCCGTTAGCGAAGCATCCGCGCGTCGGTATGGCAGTATGGCTACAACGAAGGCCTCGCCTTCCTCCCGGGAGGATTTCATGAAGCGAGAAGTGATCCGCGTCGAGCCGCTGTCGACTTGGCTCGAGCGATGGAAGGCGCCCACATCCGTAGTCACGCGGCACGGCGACACGATCTACGTCTCTGGCCTGCCGCCGTTCGATCCCGCGACCGGCGAAGTTGCCGACGCGCCCGTCGAACGCCAGGCGGAGCTCGTGCTCGAGCAGTGTCGCGGATCGGCGTAATGGAGCCGGGGAATGATCGGCTTAATGGAGCCAGTGTTTGAGGTAGAAACGAGCATCCCGTCGGGGTCAAGAATGCGTTGTTTTCGATGTGTTGGCAATCTTCGCTTTGCTCATCGCCGGGGGCAATTTCGGCGCTCGATACGATTGACCGTCGAGCACCAGGCAGTACGCGTTGTGGCGTAAGCGATCGAGCGTGGCCGAGGCGAGGAGCCGATTCGCCGGGAACGCCTGATCCCACTCCGTAAAGTCGAGGTTGCTCGTTACGATGGTCGCGGCGGTTTCGTAACGCTCAGCGATCAGGTCGTGGAGATCCTCATCGGCGGGCGGGCGCAGCGGTTTCAGCCCGAAGTCATCGATCACCAGCAGCGGCACCCGCGCCAGACTGGCGAGCTTGCGGTCGTAGCCGCCGGTCGCGCGCGCGGCGTTGAGCGTGGTGACGAGCTGCGCGCACGTGGTGAACAGCACATCGACGCCTTGGCGGATCGCGCAGTGACCGAGTGCTTGCGCAAGATGGCTTTTGCCGGTGCCGCAGGGTCCGACGATCAACACCGGCACGTGTTCGCCGAGGTAGCGGCCGGTGGCGAGCTCGTGCACGAGCGCCCGGTTGAGCTGGGGCAGGCGTTCGAAGTCGAACTGCTCGAGCGTTTTGCTGGCGCGAAACGCGGCGCGCCGCAAACGCAGCGTGAACTTCTTTTGCTCGCGCCGTGCGACCTCATCCTCGATCAGCAGCGCCAGGAATTCGGTGTAGGCGAGTTTGCTGTCGAGCGCTTGCCGGTTGCGCGCGTCGAGCGAATCGAGGATGCCGGACAGCCGCAGTTGCTTGAGATACGGAACGAGTTCGGGAATGGGATGCATGCAGAAGACTCCATGGGTTAGTGAACGGAGGACGGGGGTTCGCCGCCGAAGAGCGTCTCGGCGTCGCGCACGAAACGCGCGCCGCCCGCGTAGGCCGGCGCGCCTTGCGTGAAGGTGGGCAGCGGCTGCAGGTCGAAGCCGCCGGCCAGGATCGTTTTGACGGTGCGATAGAAGATGCTGTCATGTGCGAGTGCGCGCGCGCACGCTGCTTCCAGGCGCAGCGCGCCGTAGCGCTCGGCGAGTCGCAGCACGCCTTGCGCGGCGCGCAGGCGCTCGACGATGCGATCGGCGAGGAGCCGGTCGATGAAAGTGGCGCACGCGCAACCGATGAGAGCCGCCTGCTGCACGCACCAGTCGCGGTCGTGGGCGAAGAAGGCTTGCGCTTCCGGCGGCAGGTGATCGCGCACGGTGCGCCGCGTGCCCGGCTTGCGGGCGCGCGCATGCAGTGCGACGTGCCGATAGTCCTGATAGATCGCCACGGCGCTGTCGGTCGCGCGCAGCCACAGTGATGCGCCGATGAGGGTGAACGGCACCGAGTAGAAGCAGCGCTCGAACTGCACATGACAGTCGCGATGCACCAGCGCCTTGTGCCAGGTGCCAAGATCGGGTGCGATCGACGGCAACGGGTGCAGCAGCGGTTGCTCAACAGCGAAGCGCACCAGCGGCTGCTCGCGCGTGGTGCCATGCGTGCGTACGCCCGCTTCCTCCAGCACCCAGCGACGCGCTTGGATGTTGAGATCAGCCAGATCGCGAAACGCGCGCGTGGGCAGGAAGTTGCCCTTGACGTACTTGACGCCCGCCTCGACGATCCCTTTCTTGGCCGGATCGGCGGGCGGACACGGGTCGATCTTGAAGCCGTAGCCTTCGGCGCACTCGGCATACGCGCGTTGCACCAGCGGATCGCGCGCACACGCCTTGGTGATCGCGCACTTGGGGTTGTCGATGATGAGGCGCGCCGGCACCGCGGTGAACCACTCGAAGGCGCGGCGATGACAGCCCAGCCACGTGGCCACCGTCTGATCCCAGACGAACTCGACGTACTGATGACGCGAGAAGCACAGCGTCATCACGAAGCACCAGGTGCGACGTTGCTCGCCGCGCGCCGGATCGAGCAGGAACGGACCGGCGCCGAAATCGACCTGCGCGGCTTCGCCCGGGCCGAACTGCAAGCGCACCGTGGCTTCTCGCGGACGCGCAGCATCGAGCACCGCGAGCATGCGCCGCACGGCCGAGTAGCTGCCGCTGTAGCCGTGCTCGCGACACAGCGCGGCATGGATCGCCACGCCGCTCACGCCCTGCTCGGCCCAGCGGGTAACGCGCTCGCGAAACGGCTCGACGCTGGAAATGGTGCTGCGCGCCCGGCGCGCTTGACCGACTGCCGCCGCGATCACGGCGTCCTCGGGCAACGGCGCAGCAGCGATCAGCCAACCATGCTGATCCGCCAGAACGCGCAATGCCGCGACCTTGGGCCGGCCCATCAATCGTGCCCGCGCAATGTCGCGATCGGAATCCCCCTGGCGCAAACGCACCAGGACCGCTCGATACTGGAACATCTCGAATCTCCTGCGCCCCATCGCTGATCTCCCTCTGGACAAAAGTCCGAGAGAGTAGCGGCAGTGCGCTCAATTCGAGATGCCCGTCCCCACCTCAGCTGGCTCCAATATGCCGATCAGCGGTTGGCTCCATTATGGCGATCACCAAATGGCTCCAATATGCCGATCACGGCCTGGCTTCTATATGCCGATCACAAAGTGGCTCCAATATGCCGATCGCTGACAAGCAGCTCAAGCGCTGCGTCGAGGCGGCCGGGTCTTCGCTGTCGAACGTGCTCAAATGCAATGTCTATTGCACGTCGGTAGAGGCGTTCCCGACGGTCAACGCCGTGTATGCGCGCTACTTCCCGGATCTGCCGCCGGCGCGCATCTTCGTATGTGTGCCGGCCTGGCCCGGACATTTCGACATTGAGATCGACTGCGTTGCCGCAGTCACATGAGCAATGTTCTGCGTGCTCTTCGAAGTCCATCCAAAGCCAGATCAATGGGACGCCTATCTGCGCTACGCGAAGCAGTTGCGTCCCAAGCTCGAGCGCATGGGCGGGTTCATCGACAATATCCGCTACCGTAGCGTCGCGCGCGAGGGGTGGATTTTGTCATTGTCCACGTGGCGTGACGAGAAATCGCTCGTGCGCTGGCGCGTCGACGCGCAGCACCATGCGGTCCAGGAGAGAGGTCGCACCGCGGTATTCTTGGACTACCACCTGCGCATCGGCCCGGTGACGCGCGATACAAGCCTGGCCGAAGGCGATGCTTTGCCCGAAGAGCGCCTGGACGAAACGGCCACTGGCGCCGGCACAACGGTCGTCCTGATCAATGCTTCCCAGCCGCCGGACCCGCATGCGCCGATGGCGGCGGAGCCGCGCGCGGCGTGGCTCGGGCTTGACACCACCGCGGCTGGGCTCGTGGGCTTCGACGTCTTCGAAGCCGTGCTTACGCCGGGCGACTTCATTGTGATGTCGACCTGGCGCGACGAGATCCATGCGCGCACGTTCGATGCGAGCGCCTCGACGCCACGGGATGCGCGCCTGCGAAGGGTACGCGTCGTGCGCGACTACGGCATGTTCGATCGGCACGAGGCACCGCAGTACTATCCGGAAATCGTGAGGGCGCCATAGCAATTTCGCCCTACGCACCCAGGGAGACGAGGATTGGATATTGCAGAGATCGGTGCGTTGATCGGTGACCGCACGCGGGCACGAATGCTCGCCGCGCTGATGAGCGGACGGGCACTCACGGCGACGGAGCTGGCCACGATCGCCGACATCTCAGCGTCGACAGCAAGCGCGCATCTTGCGCGGCTAACGTCCGGCCGCTTGTTGCGGCGTACCGCACAGGGGCGCCATCGCTACTTCAAGTTGGCTTCGCCAACGGTCGCGGCCATGCTCGAAACACTGCTTGTCGTCGCGGCCCAGCCTGGGGGTGAGCGGCCGCGCGCGCCGCGCATTGATCCGCGACTGCGCGAGGCCCGCGCATGCTATGACCATCTCGCGGGCCGCCTCGGCGTCGACTTGGCCGATGTGCTGGTCGCGCGGGGGGCCATTCGCCTCGATGAGGACGCAGGCGAGATCACGCCGGCCGGCGCTGAGCTCCTGGTCTCGCTCGGCGTGGAGCTGCCAGACGCGGCACGCTCTTCGCGACGGCCATGTCAGCCGTGTATGGACTGGACCGAGCGACGTCCTCACATCGCGGGCGCGCTCGGCGCGGCGCTCCTTGAGCGCTTCATCGCGCTCGGTTGGTTGCAGCGCGCCGCCGAGGGTCGTGCTGTCGCCGTAACGTCCGCGGGGCAACGCGGCTTTGCTGCGCGCCTCGGCCTACGCAACTTTCCAACCGATTGGCGTGGGAGCTAATACATGATCGTTGTCCACCATCTCAATAACTCGCGCTCGCAGCGGATACTGTGGTTGCTCGAGGAGCTTGCGCTACCCTATGAGCTGCGACTGTATCAACGCAGTCCGAAGACGCGCCTAGCTCCGCCAGAGCTCAAGGCGGTGCATCCGCTCGGCAAATCGCCGGTCATCGCAGACGAGGGCCGCGTCATCGCGGAGTCTGGCGCAATCATCGACTACGTGGTTCGTCATCACGGCGGCGGGTGACTACAGCCCGGCGGCGCAGCGCCGTCGCCGAGCACGGATACGTACAGCATTTGGTCCGTACGGTTTTGAGCAGTAGCATCGACCGAGGTCAACCGCAAACGAGGGTGGCCACCGAACCGCCCGCCAAGCGCGCGTGATATGCACGCCTAGCATCGTGCTCGATGATGCAGAGCTCGTGAACACATTGAGCACATTAAAGGCATGGCGAGGCACACGTCTGCCACAACAAGCCGCGGCTGCTGAACCGGTGAACGTTCACGTGCACGGGTCTAAATCGCTCCCGGAGAGCGACCGCTTTCGCGTTGCTCCATGGTCCGCTTCGGATCGAAAGCCGTCCTCGGGCGACCGCTATCTACCGGTCCGTGCAACTCGCGCGGAGTACAAAGTACGACGCTCGAAGTTCGTCGATCAAGTGCGGCGTGCGAAGTACACCAAGCCCTCAGCCGCCGTTCTAAGAACGAGGCACGTCGTACCTCCGCGGTCGCCAGCGCCTGTCATGTACGAAAAAAAGCACCGGCAATGAGCCGGCGCCCGCTCCACACTCGAGGCCGAGGCGCCAAGCCGCGTCAACGGCCACGCTAGCCAGGGAGTAAGACTTTGTCGATTACCAAAATGACGCCGTTGGACTGAATCACATCGGGGATCGTGATGTGAGCGACGGCGTCCTTCTGATCGGCCACCGAGAACATGTCACCACTGGCGGTCACCGTCAGAGTTTCGCCTTCTACGTGGTCAATACTGCTTTGCTGCCGCCCGCCGTAATCTTCTCTTTCAGCACTGCAGAATCGAAGGCTCCGGAAACAACGTGGTAAGTCAGGATTTTAGAGAGCGTCGCGTTGTTCTCCGGCTTCAGCAACGAATCCACGGTCCCTGCGGGTAAGGCGGCGAAGGCTTCATTGGTCGGGGCAAATACAGTAAACGGTCCGGTACCCTTGAGCGTGGTGACAAGGCCAGCCGCTTTGCCTGCCGTAACCAGAGAGGTGGTCCTGGGAGTGAACCGCGTTATCGACGATGTCCCTGCTGGCATACATCGGTGCGCCGCCCACCATCACGGGCTCATTCGCCGCCAGTGCCAGTGCGGGCATCGCCGCCGTAGCGAGGAGCGAGTCGGATCTGTCGGAACGAGCTGAGTAAGCGAAGCCCTACACCGGTGTCAGCCAGTCGCGGATACCCCCTATTGAGGAAAACCCCAAGAATCCGTCCGGGAATTGCCCCAAGTCGCGGAGGCTGGAAATGAATCGAGATCAAGTCAAAGGAACAGCTAAAGACGTCGCAGGAAAAGTGCAGGAGAAGGTCGGTCAGGTCACCGGCAGCACATCTCAGCAGGTCAAGGGCGTGGCAAAGCAGGTAGAGGGCAAAGTACAAAAGGGTGTCGGTAACCTTGAACAGGCGGCGAAGGATACCGAAAAGAAATCCCGTTCGTAATCTCATGCCAGTTCGAGATCCAACTGACCTGGTGCAGTTTCGATGCAGTGGTACTCAAATGGGATAGAAGCCGGGGTTCCTTACTCAGCGTTTAAGGCGTTTAGGGGAAATTCATGCACATTGTGTGGACGATACTTATTGGGTTCGTTGTTGGGCTGCTTGCCAAGATGTTGACGCCGGGCAGGGACCCCAGCGGCTTTTTCATCACCGCCGCCATCGGCATCGCAGGCTCTTTACTCGCCACTTACGGCGGACAGGCATTAGGCTTGTATACGGCAGGTGAGCCAGCGGGTTTTTTTGGATCGCTTGTCGGCGCGATTATCCTGCTGGTGATCTATCACTTATTCACGCGGAAATCGGGAACCAGCGTCTAGGACCGGATCAAAAAGGACAGCCGCACAACGTTATTCGTGGAGATTCACATGGCTACTGAAAAGACTGAGCGTCCCGAATCAAATCCTGATCCGATCACTGGCGCACCCGGAGCCCATCCCGTTGGGGTGGGACTTGGTGCGGCGGCAGGAGGCATTGCGGCGGGCGCTGCTGCCGGAACATTAGCCGCTGGGCCGATCGGAACTGTCGTGGGTGCCGCCATTGGTGCGGTGGTAGGCGGACTCGCGGGTAAAGGAGCCGCAGAATCGATGAATCCTACGCAAGACAGCCTGCCTGCACACCGCGAAATTGACGTGCGCGCCGGAGCTAGCGGGGGGACGCATGGTCGAACTGTCGAAGCCGTTGTCAGACCCAGCGAAAGCGGAGCTCGCGCGACGATTGACGCCAGTGATGGCATCACGGACGGAAGGCCTGCGAGCCAGCCCGTACACCCCCAGACGACCAATCCATACGAAGAACAGTACTTACCCAAGGGTACGGAATCCGGGGCCTCGATACGCTCCGTAGCAGGGGGAAGTGCAGCGGCGCCGGACTTCAGCACCGAAGACGCCTACTGGCGGGCGACATACCGCAATGAGCCGTACTACTCTTCGAGTCGTTCGTATGATGATTACGCGCCTGCATACCGACTCGGACATCAACGCCGCGCGGAGTACGGCGGTTCTTACGATGCATCAGAACAACAACTGGCCAGCGAGTGGGGAATGGCCAAGGGGGCGTCCCGGCTTACATGGACCGAGGCGAAACAGGCAACGCGAGCAGCATGGAATCGCCTTGAAGGTGTTTCGGTAGGTACTGATGGTACCGGTCACCTGCCGTTGAACCGCGTGGGCGTCAGTCATAGGCCGTTAGATCGCCCACCTTTAACCCACGGCGCTTTCCAAAGTTTTGCACCTGACGCGGTCACTCCCGCCGCCGATTCGGCGGCGACGAACGCGGGTCATTCGTCGGATGCTGCCCACGAAACTTGGGACCGGACCACAGGTAACGCGGCCGTCGCCCGTGACTGGGATTGCGCCGCGACATCCGACCACAAGGGTTCAGAAGCCATGCACACTCTTCGGGAAGCCGTTAGGCATAGGCCCTTTGCTGCCATCGGGGTTGCCGTAGCCTTCGGCTTTCTGCTGGTCGGCGGTCGCTCGCTACAGCGCGCGGTCTCGCGGGCCCGATGGAATTGATATCGCGCCCGCGGTACGCCAAGCGCGACCGAGCGTTGCCAGCGAGTGCCGGCGAAGGCCAGAAAGCGCCATTGATCGGCCGGGTTCCCAAGGGCCGCTTGTGGCCGATCAGCGACCGATTGGTTCGGCGGTCGCGAAAAACCTTGCGCTACTACACGTCAGCCCGCTCGGCAATTTCTATCGCGTCGTAGGACCAGCATCGGAACCTAGCGCTGTTTGTCCCCGCAGGAGTCCGCAATGTCAGGATGTGGACCGCGATCTCGGCCGCCGTCGTATTTGGTAGTCGGGCTTGCTTTTGCGATTCTGTTCGGCTGCGCACAGCCCGAACGCGCGCCCGAGCTCCCGCCGCCCACGCCGGCACCGACTATTCCGCCACCTTCGGCGCCGCCATCGTCTGGTGATGTTGCGGTAAGCACACAACAACGCGGCCGCATCTCAATATACGGTAGTGATTTAGCAGGCAGGAAAACGGCCAGCGGCGACCTGTTCGATCCCAAAGCGCTTACCATGGCACACCGATCACTGCCGTTCGGAACGCGCGTGCGCGTCACCAATCTTGGGAACCAACGCAGCGTGGAAGTTGTGGTTAACGATCGCGGCCCGTTTGTGTCCGGACGTATTGCCGACTTGTCCGAAGCGGCGGCTTGGCGCATAGGCATGGTTTCCGACGGCGTGGTCGAAGCGCTTCTCGATATCCTCCAGCCAGGGAAAAGTCGTTAGGCGATGTACCGGTCAGTGCTTCTTTTTGCGCGAGCACTGCATCGTCACTGCATCGTATCTGCGCGAAGGCCCGCTGGGACCGATGCCACCGTTTCATCCGAAAGCAAAAACGTCACGCGGCAACGGCTCGAGTCGTCGCGCGGCGCTCGAAGCACCAAGCACTGAGCCAGCGCCGACTCAGTGATGGCTGTCCAGCAGCCGAAGCGAGGTAGCGACGGCTCGCGTACCCTGTCCGAACGGATCAACATCGCTCTCGCCAGTCACAGCAACCGGCCGATCAACCGCGAGAAGCCCGCGTCTCTCCGACGACCATACGCTCGCCGGAATCACGATTCGCGCAAGATCGTCACCGCACTCGATGATGAGCGCCAGAGCAAGGTGTCCGGGCTCGTCGACCGTGGTGCGCGAGGCCCCTTCTGCGCAGGGAGAATTATCGGCCCCTGCGTGCGTAGCCCGGAATACGAGGTGCCCGGTACTCAGTACGAAGAACTTCTGTGAAAGTGGGACCGTCAATTCGGATTGGCCACACGCTGCCGCGGCTGCGAAGCCGCTGCCTGCGGGTTGCTCCGACGCAGGATTTCCGCACGTATCTCGCCGAACTGCTTGCGCGTCTCCGCCTCGATAATCGCCGGCCCGATCAGCGGTGGAACCCAGATTTTCGGCGTGTAGCGACCGCTGTTGACGATGTGCAAGCCGCCGCCTTCGTCGACAATTCGCGTAGTGAATTCCGACGCCTTCAGGTCGCCGCTAATCAGGCGCGAACGGATCTCCCGGTACGGAATGAGATTGATCTCGCGCTCGTTCTCGAACGCGAAGCGTCAGCGGTCCCCGTCTCGCCTTCCCCTTCTGGTATACGATCAGCCGGTCGCCGTCGCGTTCGCGGACAATACTCGTCTCAAGATTCGAGATGAACCGCGCCATGTGATCGTAGTCGATGAGCACGTCCCACACGACCGCGACGGGCGCCTTGACCGGGCAATCGACGTCGGCGCTGATTGTGGGGCCGTCCTTGGTGACGTGGACCACGATGTCGCCATCGTCCGGCGGCGCCGCCCATCCCGACGCTGGCAGCGCGGCAAGCGCCACCAGCATCACGAGAACAATACCGATTCCAACGACGCGGCACGCCGTGCGCGACCCCGTTCGAAGTGCGCGTGTCCCGAGGATCTCGTTACCGCGGAACGGATGTGTTCGAGATGGCGACGAATTAGCGCGAAGGCACTCCTTTGAAGCGCCGACATCGGCGTGGGTATCAAGCCCGTAGTGCCAGTCGCCACCAGAAAACACGGAGCTAGGCCACTGCCTGCGCACTCGCTTGTCAGGTCGCGGCCGCGCGATGCTCGAAGCGCCAGCGGCGGGCGGGAATATTACAGGCGCCCCATCAAAAACAGGACGATTACGATTACCAGTACGACACCGACGATCCCACTGGGACCATACCCCCAACTGCGAGCGTGCGGCCAAGTGGGGAGCACGCCGATGAGAATCAGGATCAGGACAATCAGCAGAATGGTGCCAAGGCTCATGACTTGCTCCCTTTGCTTACCGCTTCGCGGGCACGCCACCCGTGGGGCCAGAGCAGGATACGCCGGTGGGCAGGTCTGCGAAAAGAATATCGGCGACCGAACGTGGCCAGCAGTCCGCTTTGCGTGGTTCCCTATCGGGCGGGGATCCGTCAACCTGGCCTCGATCATCGGACAGCGCACCCGAGATGGCCTTATGCGAGGGTTGGAACATCAGGTCTGGTCTCCCGCGGCCCCAGGATCTCGAACTCCGCCTGCGGCGCGGCGATGTCATACAGCCCTAGAGCGATCCACGGAGGAAATTTGACGTTGCAGTGGACTCGAGCGGTGTTCGCGTCGCTCCCGGCCCTGCTACTGCCGTCCTACAGGGAAAAGAGACAAAGTCCGATCGCCTGCGGAGAGCGGAACGTTGACAGTACGCATGCCGATGGAACCACCATCTCATCACCGAACCCCGCGATCAGCTTGAGCGGCGGCAATGCTGGCTCGAAACTCGACGACCTGCTATAGCAGCTCCGCCGCAAGCGTTTGGATCGCGTCACGACGCCATGGCGCAACAGGGGCGCATAGCAACGCCGCTCTTACAGGAGACAACATGAAGAGGTTCATGGAGGAGTTGCGCAGTCGTAAGCAGCAGCACGGCGGAATGGGGTATGTGTTGCTGTGGCTACTCGGGGTCCCCATCCCCGTATTGATCCTTATTTCGCTGCTTCGCGGTTGTGCGTAACGCGCGTGCTCATACCAGGAGTAAAAGATGATTGACACCGTGATCGCGGCACCTTCGACCGCTGCGCGCCAACCGTTGATGAGCGGGCTCTCGATCGTTGGCGGCTGGTTGGTCGGCCTGGGCATTGCGTGGCTGTTCTATGTGCTTGGACTTGCGGTCGGTTTTTCCGCCTTCGATGTATCGGATTCGGCGGCGACGGCCAAAGCGATTGGCATAGGCACTACGATATGGGTCGTGCTCACATGGGCGATTTCCCTATTCCTGGGCGGAATGTTTGCAAGCTGGATGAACGGCCGGCCGGACCAAACCGTTGGCACACTCCACGGTGTTGCGGTGTGGGGATTGGCGATGAGCGTTACAGTGCTGCTGGCTGCCGTTGGCTCAGCCAATCTCTTGCAGGGAGGCGCGTCCTTGCTCCGTGGGGCAGGCGCGAACGGAGCACAGCGCTCAGGCGCCGATACGCCCTTCGGTCATGCGACACGGGCGCTGGGGGCTCAAGTGAGGCGTGCTGTCGCGCAGAACAACGCCAAACAAGCCACCAATCCCGCACCGGGCAACACGTCCGACGCATCTCCTTCCGCAGTCCCCGTCGCACCGACGACCGCTGTTGCGGCGACTGGCGCTGACACACGACCGAACAACCGCGCGATTGATCGCGAAACGACTTCGGAAGTTGCCATTGATTTGCTTCGGGGCAAGCCGGACGACGCGACAGCGCGTCTCGCAGCTGATATCGGCCTTCAACCCAGCGAGGCGGCTTCAGTGATACAGGGTTTGTCACCGCAGGTTGAGAAATACAAGGCAGAGACCAAGGAGGCTGCAGACCAAGCGCGACGCTACACTGCGGCCGTCATGTGGGCTGTGTTTCTTAGTTGCCTGATTGCGCTCGTGGCTGCGGCACTGGGCGGCTGGGCCGGCGCGGGCCACATCCATCGAGTCCACGATGGACGTACGTATCCGTAAATTCGTTCCTGGAAATGAAGGTATCGCACTGGAGCAGGAAATATGGCACGGATCCGGACACTCTACCCGCTAATCACAATCGCCGCCGCGGCGATGCTCGTTGCCTGCGGCGATAAGCAGTCACCACCGCCCCAGACCAACGGCTCGCCTCCCGTCTCGTCGAGCAATCCGACGCCGCCAGTCACGAGCATGCCGGCAGCGACACCCGCGCCGCAGCCAGCGGCGACGAACCGCGCGGAGACCGCCAGGGACAGCGCGGCGACCAACCCGAATGGGACGATGTCCAAGGGGCAGGAGTCCAACTCCATGCCGATGGCCGGACAAGCAAACAATCATTCGTCGACGGAACTCGAGTCCAAGGAAGCACCGAAGCAGTGAGTTTTGCGGCGCGGCGGCGTACAGCATCGCGACCCACAGCATCGACTGGGAATACTCGAAGTTCCCCCAAAGCGAATCCGTATCGTTGTGTGTCATGAGCAGTATTTTGCTTTTGCTATTGTCGCCGATTGCTCGTGGCGGCTGCTGATTAACCCGTCTAGTCATTACGTTGGCAGGGCACAGATGAAAAATCCCTGGATGAAAAAAAGTCCGTTGATGAGCATGTGGATGAGTGGAGCGAATACGGTATTGGGCTCGGCGCGCAGTCACGCGGCCGCGCAAGCAAAGCGTCAAACTGCCGCGATCATGCTTGAAGGTCATCGGCAGATGATGCGATTCTGGACTGTCGCGGTGACGGCGCGACCTTCGCGCAAGAAAAAGAGGTCTCGTTAGGCCGAGTGCGCGGCTGGCGCCACACGGCGAACGGAATGGGCGCGATCATTTCAAGCAGCGATACATCGGAAGGGCGGGAAGCGGCCCGTACGATTCTTGTCGTCGACGACAACCGCGATATGGTCGACTCCATCGGCAAGGTCCTCGAGCTCCTGGGGTATTCGGCCATTCCAGCCTATTCGGCGCGGGAAGCGTGTGACCTGCTGGATGAAGGGCCGAACATAGATCTCGTCTTGTCCGATGTTCGAATGCCGGAAGTGGACGGCTTTGACCTGCTGCGTGTTCTACGGCATCGGCTTCGCTCGCTGCCAATTATCTTGATGAGTGGGCTCGCGGTGACTTCGGACGACATTGTTCCCTCCGGGGCTGTGATTTTGCAGAAGCCCATCGACATGCGCGAGCTACAGCGGTTAGTTGAGCAGAAGATAGGACGTAAGGAGGACCGGTAGCCGCGAGACAAATGTCGGTGTTCGGGCGTGCGCGGAATCGAAGGCGCTGCCAGTGTGATGCTCAGCCGAGCGAGTAAACCGATCAAAGAGTTGTCAGTCGATTCGTGACCTTGCGTGGCGGGGCCGTACGGGCAGGCTGCTGTCAGTCCCTATATCTGTAGGACTGCACCTTACACAGCTGGCCAGCGCCTCTGATGGCGATACTGCTCGAACAGTGGCAACTTCGACCGATGGACCGGGCTGCTAGAGTTCTCGTCGTCGATGATGTCGAGGACATCGCCGACGCACTCGCTGAACTCCTAGTGGTTCTCGGCTACGATGTTTGTGCCGCTTATAGCGGGAAACGCGCGTTGGAATTAGCGGGTGACTATCGACCGGACGCCGTAGTCATGGACACCAGCATGCCCGGACCCGGCGGCCTGCAGACGACACGCCACCTGAAGAACGACCGGCGTCTCGGGCGGACGAATAAGATCGGTTCTCCATGACACAGCGGCCTGTCGTTGGAGCGTCGCTTGATCAAAGCGAGGAGCGCTTCCAGTTATTGGTGGAAGGTGTCACCGACTACGCCATTTTTATGCTTGACCCGCAGGGTCAGGTCTTAACCTGGAACGCCGGTGCGACACGCATCAACGGCTATCAACCCGACGAGATTATCGGACAGCATTTCTCGAAATTCTATCCGCTAGAAGCCCGACGCCGCCACTTGCCTGAACATGAGCTGCGAGTGGCTAGCGCCAAGGGCCGGTTCGAGGATGAAGGCTGCCGAGTGCGAAAAGACGGTACGAGGTTTTGGGCGAATGTGGTTATCACTGCGCTGCGTGATGATTCCGGAGAGTTGCGTGGGTTTGCCAAGGTAATCCGTGACCTAACTCAGCGTCGACAGCAAGAAGAAGCGCTACGACAGAGCGAGGAGCGCTTCCGGCTGTTGGTGGAAGGCGTCAGCGACTATGCCATTTTTATGCTCGACCCCAACGGGTATGTGATGACATGGAACATCGGCGCCGAGCGCATCAAGGGCTACAAAAGCCACGAAATTATCGGACAGCATTTCTCAAAGTTCTATCCGCCGGATGTGGTAGAGGGCGGATGGCCGCAGCACGAACTTCAGGTGGCCACCGAAACAGGCCGATTTGTTGATGAAGGATGGCGCATTCGCAAAGACGGAACAAAGTTTTGGGCGAACGTTACTATCACGTCCTTGCGCGATGAGAGCGGACGACTCCGCGGATTCGCCAAACTCACCCGGGACCTGTCCGAGCGTAAACGCACGGAAGCCCGAGAAGCAGACGAATCGCAACTGGACGGCTTGCTCGAAGCGGAACGCAGTGCGCGCATAGCGGCGCAGCGAGCCGCGCATATAAAAGACGAGTTTCTGGCCACGCTGTCGCACGAACTGCGGACGCCGCTGAGTGCCATCTTAGGATGGACGCAAATTCTACGGAAGCAAGGGGTCCCGAAACCCGAGGATTTCCACCGTGCCATGGAGATAATCGAACGCAATACGCGTGCGCAAACGCAGCTCATCGAAGATTTGCTCGACTTGAGCCGAGTCATGTCGGGGCGAATTCGCCTCGACGTGCAGCAAATAGCGATGATTGATGTCGTCCGAGAGGCCGTCGAGTCGGCGGAGCCGACTGCCCAAACGAAGGCCGTACGTCTGGAAAGTATTCTTGATCCCCGCGCTGGCATAGTATCTGGCGACCCGGCGCGTTTACAACAGATTTTTTGGAATCTGCTTAGCAATGCGATCAAGTTCACGCCTAAAGGTGGCAAAGTTCAAGTGCTCCTGCAGCGAATAAACTCGCACATAGAATTCAGCGTCAGCGATAACGGAATCGGTATCCCGGCCAGTTTTCTGCCGCACGTGTTTGACCGCTTTTCCCAGAAGGACGGTTCGACAGCGCGCAGCTATGGTGGCCTCGGCCTCGGATTGGCAATCTCAAAGCAGCTCGTAGAGCTTCATGGAGGCACGCTGCAGGCAAAGAGTCCGGGCGAGGGCCAGGGCGCGACGTTTATCATTCATCTTCCACTGACTATTCTAGAAGCGGAAGCCGAGTCCGCCAATCGAGTGCATCCCACTTATCCCGTGACCGAAGAGCAAGGCACGCTTCCGAACCTCACTGGTATCCATACGCTCGTCGTCGATGACGAAGCGGATGCCCGTGATCTCATCCAGCGCGTATTGCAAGAACAGGGGGCGACCGTATCGGTCGCCTCTGGTGGAGAAGAGGCGTTGCGCATTATGGAGACGCTAGAGCCGGATGCCTTGGTCAGTGATATTGGGATGCCGAACATGGACGGGTACCAGCTAATGCGCCGCATTCGCGCGACCGAACCAAAGGGTCGGCGACTTCCCGCGCTCGCCCTCACGGCCTTTGCGCGCGCGGAAGACCGAAAAAGGGCGCTCCTCGCTGGCTATCAATCGCACGTAACGAAGCCAATCGATATGGCCGAGCTCGTCATTGTTGTAGCTGGTCTCGTGGGCCGCACTTGAAGGCATGATTCTGCGGTAGCTCTTTGCCCCCTCTGCTCTGCGCTTGAAGTCGGCGGGGGGTTATTGCGGAGTTGATACACGGAACGGCGTTCCGCACAGAACCGTCCTCGGCCTCCCGGTACCCCGAACTCAGAATGGCACATCCCCGATCGGTCGGCGTCAATCGTTCTTTTAAACGCCTAGCGTAGCTTAGGACCGGCCGGAACTATCACGGAGAACGAAATGAATATCCATCTGAGCGCTGGTCCCCTCGTATCGCTGCTCGCCGGCATTCTCATCTTGATCGTGCCACGGCTGCTGAACTACATCGTCGCCATCTACCTCATCATCATCGGGCTGCTGGGCCTATTCGGGGGGGGTATCCCGCATGTGCGGTGACGGAAGATTCCTGCTCGTTCTTCGTACCAGCAAGACGCACCTCGTTCCCGGTACCAAGTACTTTGAACCAGGTGCTTCCGAATTCGGGTCCGAGTTCGATCGGCGCCATCCTGCAGATTCCCGCGGCTGAAATAGGCTAGATGCAGTCGCTCGCGTATCTCTCAGATCGGCCAAGACCCGTCCTTCATCCATTCCTCGAAAGCAGCCCTTCGAGCGCCTGCAAGATACCCTGAGAACTGCTGTCGAAAGTAGTGCCGCGGGGTTCGTTCATCGATGCTTTATTCGAACCCCTTTGCTTTTAGAACGGTCTTGGCCGCAGGCGAGTAAAGGAACGTGACCAGCGCTCTTGCCGCGTCAGTCTGACCGCTGCCGGTAACGATGCCCGCGATGAACTGGGTGTAGTTCTGAATCGCTGGTGGCAGCGGGCCAGCGAGTTCGACGGTTGGTTGAGCCAAGATTTCGCTGACTTGATTGAAGCCGATCTCAACATCGCCGCTGGCAACGCTTGCGTACAGCGTTCCAAGCGTTGATAGCTTGGTCTTGGGTTTCATCTCCGCAGCGATGCCCAATCGTTCGAGCAAGCTGGTCACGTAGATGCCACTGGCACCCCCACCGGCCGGATCAGGATAAGCAATCGATCTTGCGGCCAACATCGAGCGTTTGAAGGCGTCGACTGAACTGATGTCGGGCTTCGCGGCGCCCTTACGAACAAATGCACCAACACCGACCTTCGCGATGATGACGCGGTCCCCGGCCACGACTTTGCCCTGCGCTTGAAGTCGGTCGATCATTGGCACAGAGGTTATGACAATATCGGCAGCCTCACCCTTTTGAACACCTTCCGCGACAGCACCCGCGGTTCCGTAGGCGACCGTTACTTTGTGTCCCGAGGATTTTTCAAAATCCGGTATCAGTGCGTCAATTACCGGATGCAAAGCCGAGGCGGATAAAAGCCTAATCTCAACGGCACTTGCTGTACTTCCGGCAGTGATGCCAAACAACGCAAGTGCCGATGCGAGTATCGCAGAGACACTCAGAATACTTTGTCGGTTCATGTTCATAGTGCCTTCCGTGAGCGGTCATACCAATAACGCCATCTCAGAACACCGGGCGCCAATAGCGCGTTGAAGTTATCTGGAAGCGAACGCGCGTCCGATTGCTAGCTTTAATGGGCCTTTTCCCGGGGATTGCTCGAAACGCGCGTGCAAGCAGCCTACACCTTCATCACATGACATTGTCCAACGCTCGCTCCCTTGGACGCGTCGCAAGCGGTGCGCTTTCGACGTAGCACGTTTAACGACCGCTTTAGGAAGGTGCGAACGGCGGGAATGGGTCCGAACTGCGACGTTGCCGATCTGAGCGATCGTACGATCTAACGCCGCTAGTTGGCATCTCTCCTCCGAAGTACGACGTACCCGGTGCCAAGTACTGAGTACTTCGAGCTGAGCGGCTCGAGGCGGAGCTTGTTCCTGATCGTATTGAGTACTTTGGACTGAGCACCGAGTCGCATTGCGCGAGCGCTGCCTGTTCCCCGGAAAATTTTCTCCATTTCTGCTGCATATATTTTTTGAGGCGCGCCGATTTTTTATTGAACGGGCGAGACACGATTCACCTTCCCGGCTTTCTCAATCGCCCGGGTGGCTTCGGAAATCAACCTTCGTTTCTGGAAAAGCATTCTTCTCCCTTGGGCGCTGCGCGCCCGGCAAGCGATCTCCCGATGAGCATCTCTGCTCATCACCTCGGAGATCCGACATGAACATCTTCTTCGCATCCGCTGGCCGCACGGTCGCCAACGTCATCGACGGCACGATCAACGTCTCGCGCAAGACCGCAGCCGAGACGGGTAACGCCGGCAAGAGCTTCGCGGCCGGCTGGAAGTCGCAGCGCTCCACGAATGCCATGAAGCGGCGCTACGGCAAGCTGCTCGAGTTCGAGCCGATTCGCGGATAGGTCAAGGGTGAGTGGCCGGCTTGCGGGCTTCGCGCCCTGCAGGCCCTTCCTGGTGTAGCCGCGTTGGCTACTCCAACCAGGAGCCTGCCATGCGAACACTTATCCCCACCAGCGACGACGATCTCAACGAGGAGTTCTTCGCCGCCTGGTTCGACACGTGGGGCGATCCGCCCGAGGACTTCGACCCGGCCGACGCCTTCGCCATCTACTGCGCCTTCTAGGTGAACCGCCATGTTCACCTGGGGCGTCATCGTCTTTGTCGGCCTGTGGCTCGTCCTGCGCGACGTCAACCCGATCGTGAAGGCGAAGCTCATGGGCCAGCCGCTCTTGATCCACGTAATCGTCATCGGCTCCGGCCTGTGGATCCACGGCGGCTCCGCGGACGGTGCCATGGCCGCGATCGTCAGTGGCGTCTGCTCGGCCCTCTACGTGCGCTGGCAGCAGCGTGCCTACGGTTACATCCGCCGCAATCAATGGCATCCCGGCGTGCTCCGCACGCGGGATCCGAGGAGCAACGCATGAGTCACGATCTCTACACCGAAACCACCGCGCGCATCGTCGCGGCACTCGAGCGAGGCGCACCGCCGTGGGTCCGTCCCGTGGTCGCAGATCCCCGACGCGATGCCGTGAACGCGCAGAGTCGCCGACCGTACCGGGGCGATCAACTTCACTCTGCTTTCCCTGGAAGCGCAGAACGGCACGGATTCGGCGTCAATCGCTGGCTGACCTTACCGTCAAGCGCTGGAGCTCGGCGCGCACGTGCGCAAAGGCGAGCAGGGCACCCCGGTCGTGTTCTGGCGTCTGCGCCAGATCGGTGTGGTCGCGGAGGCGTTTCCCGAATCCGACGAGACCCGCCGGTACGGCGAGGCAAGGTCTATCCGCTGCTGCGTGCCTACACGGTATTCAACGTCGCGCAGATCGACGGGCTGCGACCGCAGTATCGTCAGGTGTCGCATGCCGACCTGGGACCCGGAAGCGAGCGCCGAAGAGCTGCTGCTGATGTCGGGTGCGCGGTTCCGGAGGGGGGTGCGCGGGCGTTCTATCAGCCCGCCAGCGACGAGATACACCTGCCGCGCTCGCGCCGCCTTCGCTACCGCGTCGACTTACTACAGCGTCGCGCTGCACGAGCTCACCCACTGGTCCGGGCATCCGGACCGCTGCCACCGTGACCTCAACGGCCGCTTCGGTGATGCGAGCTACGCCGCCGAGGAGCTCATCGCCGAGATGGGCGCCGCGTACCTGTGCGCGCATTGCCGCATCGACGGCGAGCTTCGGCACGCGAGTTATCTGCAGAGCTGGCTGAAGGTGCTGCGCAGCGACAGCCGGCGATCTTCACCGCGGCTGCACAGGCACAGCGCGCGGCCGACTACATCCTGAAGCTCGCGCAACCACCGGAGCGGGTCGCGATCGGCGGCGTAAACCGGCTCATCTCTCCGACGAAGGCCACGGCTCATCCCCGTGGCTTTTGCTTTTCTGCTTTCGAAAGGAATGCCATGACCCAGGACCAAACCATCAAACGCGCGCTGAAGATCCTCGATGCGCGCATGCGCAATGAACCGGTGCTCTCGGCACCGACTGCTGTGCGCGACTACCTGCGGCTGTCGCTCCACGACCGCGCTCACGAGGTGTTCGTGTGCATCTTCCTCGATTCTCAGCACCGCGTGATTGCAGCGAGGAGCTGTTCCGCGGCACGCTTGGCACAGACGAGCGTGTATCCGCGCGAGGTCGTGAAGGCAGCGCTCGCGCATAACGCCGCCGCGGTGATCTTTTCTCACAACCATCCAAGCGGCCTCGCCGAGCCGTCGCGCGCCGACGAGCTGCTCACGCAGGCGCTGAAGCAGGCGTTGGCACTCGTCGACATCCGCACGCTGGACCACTTCGTCGTCGCCGGCAGCGCACTGGTCTCGTTCGCCGAGCGCGGCCTGCTCTGAACTCCGGGCGCCTGCGGCGCACGCAAGCGCTGTCGCTGTGGATTTCTCACTCCAAAGGAGCAGCACCATGGACAACTATTTCGCACGCCTGAATCAGGTCAACGTGTCCGAACACATCGAGAAGAAGGGCAACTTCAGCTACCTGTCCTGGCCGTACGCGGTCGCGCAGCTGCGCCTGGCCGACCCCAGTGCATCGTGGGAAGTGCGCCGCTTCGAAGGCTTGCCGTACCTGCGCAGCGAGACCGGCTACTTCGTCGAAGT
Organism: uncultured Pseudomonadota bacterium; assembly: GCA_963706225.1. Lineage (GTDB taxonomy): Bacteria > Pseudomonadota > Gammaproteobacteria > Burkholderiales > Casimicrobiaceae > VBCG01. The sequence continues at coordinate 288,119 of CAVPMH010000025.1, read as the reverse complement.
CGCCGTGACCGTGCAGGGCTGTCACGCTGTCGCAGATCCACCCGGTACTGGACGGCAAGAACCAGCCGATCTCCGAGCCGACGGCGTTCGACATCAACACCTCGATCCAGCGCTGTCTGGTCAAGGCGATCGCACTGCACGGGCTCGGCCTCTACATCTACGCCGGCGAGGATCTGCCGGAAGGGCAGCACGGCAGCGATAGCAGCGCCACCCAAGGTGGCAACGCTCCAGAAGCAACGCACGATCACCATCGGCCAGCAGCGCTTCCTCGAGAAGCTGATCGCCGAGGCCGGCTGGACCGAAGCACGCTTCCTTGACTACTTCGGCATCGCTTCGATCGCGAGCTCGCGATGACGGACTTCGAGCGGGCGATGAAGGGACTGCAGCAGGCCAAGCGGAGAGCGGCATGAGCACCATCGTCCGCCTGGTCCAAGGGAGCGCCGATTGGCACGAACACCGTCGCGTACACCGCAACGCCAGCGAGACGCCGATCGTCCTCGGCGTTTCGCCGTGGACGACGCCGTATCAGCTATGGCAGCAGAAGCTCGGCCTTGCCACGCAGGAGGTCAATGCGGCGATGCTGCGTGGCACCGAGCTCGAGCCGGCAGCCCGAGCTGCGTATGAGCGGCTCACCGGGCTCACGATGCAGCCACTGGTGATGGTCGACGGCGAGTATTCGGCCTCGCTCGATGGGTTGACCCTCGCCGGTGACCGTCTGGTCGAGATCAAGTGCCCGTACAAGGGGCGCGAATCGACGTTGTGGACAGTCGGTGCAGCAGGAGCGACGTCTTCCCGAGCATTACCGCTGGCAGGTCCAACACCAGCTGCTGGTCTCGAAGGCCGACATCGCCGATGTGTTCATCTTCGACGGCAGCGAGGGCGTTGTCTTTCCGGTTGCGCCGGACGAAGGCGCCTGGCCGCGAATCCACGACGCGTGGGAACCGTTCGCGCGCTATGTCAGCGAGGCGCAGGCGCCGCCGTTGACCGATCGCGACGTGCGAACCCGCGACGATCCCGAGTGGCTCGAGGCGGCGGCCAAGTACCGAGCACTTCGTACGGCGCACGACGAGCTAAGTGCCAAGTGCGAGGAGGCGAAGGCGCGCCTTACGTCGCTCGCACGCCACGCGAAAGAACAAGGCGGCGGCGTTTCAGTAATCCGACTCTGGAAGCGCGGCGGTATTGACTACAAGCGCTTGCCTGAGCTCGCCGGTGTCGACCTCGAGCAATATCGGGGGGCTCCGCGGTTGGAAGTGCGCGTTCTGGGTGCCTAGAAGAACTCGTGGCAGCCGACGGTATCCGCCGTCCTGCCACCGCCATTATTGGCCGCGCCCTTTTGCTGACACACTGCTGGCACGGCTGACTTCACCGGCAGTGGGTGGTAAGCTAAGTAATTGATTTTGTGGTGGAGACGAAGGGGATCGAACCCTCGACCTTCGCATTGCGAACGCGACGCTCTCCCAGCTGAGCTACGTCCCCGAACTTGTAATTATACCGAGCGCTTCGCGGGCCGCAAATCGCGCGGATGTCCCCGGTGCCGCGCTCCGTTGAAGGCCTCCGCTGCTAAACTGCCGATTCGAAAAACGGAGGTGCCATGCCCAAGCAGGCGATCCACAGCCCCGACGCGCCGGCCGCGATCGGGCCGTATTCGCAGGCGATCCGCGTCGGTGACACGCTCTACCTGTCCGGCCAGATCCCGCTCGATCCGAAGACGATGCAGATCGTCGAAGGCATCGAGGCGCAGACGCATCAGGTGTTCCGGAACCTGCGCGCCGTCGCCGCGGCCACCGGTGCGACGCTCAACGACGTCGCAAAACTGACGATCCTGCTCACCGACCTCGCGGATTTCGCGAAGATCAACGAAATCATGGCCGGCTATTTCGAAGCGCCGTACCCCGCGCGCGCAACGTACCAGGTCGCGGCGCTGCCGCGCGGCGCACGCATCGAAGTGGAGGCAATTGCCGCGTTGCCCGCTGGCGGCGTGGCGAAAACCGGCTCGCGTGCGACCGTCGACAAGCAGGGTCAATAACACGATCCGCGGCGCGACCGCACGCCGTTGCGGCCAGCGCTTGCGATGAGCAAGGCATCGACAGCCGCAGCGCGCGCGAAATCCGGCGATGCGCTCGCCGAGAAGCTCGCGCGCATGGGCGTGCTGCGCGAGGAAGACCTCGTCCTGCATCTGCCGTTGCGCTACGAGGATCACACGCGCATCGTGCCGCTCGCCGGCGTCAAATCGGGCGACACGGTGCAAACCGAAGGTGTCATCGTCAGCGCGGATATCCAGTACCGGCCGCGCCGGCAGCTCGTCTGTCTGCTGCGCGATGAGGAGCGCGGCGATGCGTCGCTCGTACTGCGTTTCTTCTCGTTCTATCCCAGCCACCAGAAGGCGCTGACGCCGGGAACGCGCGTGCGCGTGTTCGGCGACGTGCGCGATGGCTATTTCGGCCCGGAGATCGTCCACCCGCAATTCAGGGTCGTGACGGTGGATACGCCGCTGCCCGATCGGCTGACACCGGTGTATCCGACGACCGCTGGCCTTGCGCAGGACACGCTGCGCAAGCTCACCGCGCACGCGCTGCTCGCCGACGCCGCGCGTACCGAGGAGACGCTGCCCGAGGATCTCGTGCGCAAGCGCCGCCTCTGGAAATTCGGCGATGCCGTGCGCTTCCTGCACGCGCCACCGCCACGATTGTCGGCGCTCACGCAGAAGGCGCTCGACGCGCGGACGCATCCGGCGTGGACGCGGCTCAAGTTCGACGAGCTGCTCGCGCAGCAGTTGTCGCTGAAGGCGCATCGCAAGGCACGCTCAAGGCGTCACGCGCCGGTCCTGACCGGCACGGGGACCCTCACGCGAACGCTCCTCGATCGGGTGCCGTTCAAGCTCACGCGCGCGCAGGAGCGCGTGTGGCGCGAGATCAGCCACGACTTGAAGCGCGCGATGCCGATGCAGCGGCTCCTGCAAGGCGATGTGGGATCGGGCAAGACGATTGTCGCGGCGCTCGCCGCGCTGCAGGCGATCGAGAGCGGAAGGCAGGTCGCGTTCATGGCGCCCACCGAGATCCTCGCCGAGCAGCATTGGCGCAAGCTTTCGAGCTGGCTGACCGGTGTCGGCATCGACATCGCGTGGCTGTCGGGATCGCTGCCGGCGAAGCAGCGTCGCAAGACGCTCGACGCGCTGGCGAGCGGCAAGGCGCCGTTCGCGATCGGCACGCACGCGCTCTTCCAGGAAGGTGTGGCAATGCCGCAGCTCGGGCTCGCGATCGTCGACGAGCAGCACCGCTTCGGCGTTGCGCAACGGCTGGCGCTGCGCGACAAGGGACTTGCCGAAGCGCATCAGCTCATGATGAGCGCGACGCCGATCCCGCGCACGCTGGCGATGACGTTCTACGCCGACCTCGATGTTTCGGCGATCGACGAAATGCCGCCCGGCCGCACGCCGGTCACGACGCGCCTCGTCAGCCAGAAGCGGCGCGCGGAGATCGTCGCCTGGGTCGGCAAGGCATGTGGCGAAGGGCGCCAGGTGTACTGGGTGTGCCCGCTGATCGAGGAATCGGAAAAGCTCGAGCTGCAGACGGCCGTCGCATTGCACGCCGAGCTGACGCGCGCGTTCGCATCGATGCCGCAAATCCATGTCGGACTGTTGCATGGACGCATGAAGTCCGACGAGAAGGGCGCGACGATGGACGCATTCGTCGCGCGGTGGCATCCAGGTGCTCGTCGCGACGACGGTGATCGAAGTCGGCGTCGACGTGCCGAATGCGTCGATCATGGTGATCGAGCATGCCGAGCGGTTCGGGCTCGCGCAACTGCATCAGCTGCGTGGCCGCATCGGGCGCGGGTCGGCGCAGAGCTCCTGCGTGCTGCTGTTCGAGGAGCCGCTCGGCGACACGGCCAAGCAGCGCCTGAAGGTCATCTACGAGACGACCGACGGCTTCGAGATCGCGCGCCAGGACCTGCTGATCCGCGGTCCCGGCGAATTCCTGGGCGCGCGCCAGTCCGGCATGCCGCTGCTGCGCTTCGCGGACCTGGAGCGCGACGTCGCGCTGATCGAGCAGGCGCGCGATGCGGCGGACGCGTTGCTGCAAAGCGACCCGGCGGCAGCCGAACGCCATCTCGACCGCTGGCTCGGCGGTAAGCAGGCGTTCATCAAGGCGTGACGGCATTTCACGCCAGTGCAGCGCGTCCGCGATGGCGAACACGACGTGCACGCTCGTGCGGGCGGTGATCGCACGAGGTTCTTGCGTCTTTCCCAGCCAGAGCCAAGCCGTTCGCAAGTCGCGCTAGAATCGGCAATGGAATCGAGGAGAAGACGTCATGACACTGCCTGAGCGTATCGAAGTCAACTCCAAGGTCATGCTTGGGAAACCGGTAATTCGCGGTACCCGGATCCCGGTCGAGCTGATTTTGCGCAAACTGGGCGAGGGCGCCGCCGAGCAGGATTTGCTCGACGCGTACCCCAATCTGAAGTCCGACGACATTCGGGCGGCAATGACTTACGCGGCCGCGGCGCTCGCCCACGATGAAATTGTGTAGCGAGTCGAAGCGATTGCGATGTTGCGCTTTCTCGCTGACGAGAGTTGCGACTTCGCCGCAGTTCGCGCGCTGCGGACTGCGGGTTTCGACGTTGTATCGGTTGCAGAGGCTTCGGCAGGCGCAGACGATGAGCGGGTCATCGCCTTGGCGCTAGAGGAACGCCGAATCGTGCTCGCCGAGGATAAGGACTTCGGGCAGCTCGTATTTGCGGCTGGGCGCAAAACCCTGGGCGTCGTCTTGCTTCGGTTTCCGGCGAGTGCTCGATCAGCGGTGGGGCCTCGCATGCTTGACCTGGTGCAAAAGCACGCCGATCGGCTCACGGGCAGCTTCGTGGTGCTTCAGCCCGAGCGCATTCGCTTTTCCGCGCTTCCCTGATCAAGGCGCGCCCAGCAGAAGGATGCGGGACACGATGATCGAAGTTTGCGACCCGATCACGGCCGCCGCCGGCAAATGCCCGGCGGCAAAGAGCAGCGCGACGACGATGGCGATGGTTTGCAAGGCCGGCGCCATGTGCCTGCGGTAAAATCGGCGCACCCAGCCTGCAGTCGACCGCCGGCACGCAACTCGCGCCGGCGCCGATGGTCGCATCGTGACGATGTCGCTTTACACACTCGGCCTCAACCACACGACCGCGCCGCTCGACGTGCGCGAGCGGGTGACGTTCGCGCCGGATGCGCTGTCCGGAGCGTTGCGCGAGCTCACGTCGGGCCGGATGGTCAAGGAAGCGGCCATCCTCTCGACGTGCAACCGCACGGAAGTCTACTTCCACGGCGGCGAGCCCGAGCCGATGACGCGCTGGCTCGAGCGCGCGCATGCATTGCCGCCGGCGATGCTGACGCCCTACGTGTACGCGCTCAACGGCGATCGCGCGGTGACGCACGCGTTTCGCGTCGCGAGCGGGCTCGATTCGATGGTCCTCGGCGAGCCGCAGATTCTCGGCCAGATGAAGCAGGCAGTGCGCGCGGCCGATGCCGCCGGCTCGCTCGGCCTCGTGCTGAATCGGCTCTTCCAGCGGACGTTCGCGGTTGCCAAGGATGTTCGCTCGCACACCGATATCGGCAGCGCGTCGATCTCGATGGCCGCCGCGGCGGTGAAGCTCGCGGAGCGGATCTTTCCGTCGCTCTCCGAGCAGCGCCTGTTGCTGATCGGCGCGGGCGAAATGATCGAGCTCGCCGCGACGCACTTCGCGAGCCGCCACCCGCGCTCGATCACCGTCGCCAACCGGACGCTGGAGCGCGGCCATCAGCTTGCGCACCGTTTCGGCGCCGATGCGATCACGCTCACCGAGTTGAACGAGCGGCTCGCGCAATTCGACGTCATCGTCACCTGCACGGCGAGCAGTCTGCCGATCATCGGCAAAGGGACGCTCGAGCGCGTCGTGAAACAGCGCAAGCACGCGCCGGTGCTGATCGTCGATCTCGGCGTGCCGCGTGATGTCGAAGCGGAAGCGGCAGCGCTCGACGATGTATTCCTTTACAGCGTCGACGATCTCGCCGACATCGTGAAGGACAACCTGCAAATCCGCCGCGAGGCGGTTCTGCAGGCCGAACAGATGATCGCCGAGCAGGCGGCGCATTTCCTGCGCTGGCTGCAGGGACGCAGCGTGGTGCCGACGATCGCGGCGCTGTCGGCGCACCACGAGGCGATGCGCAACCGCGAGCTCGACCGCGCGCGCCGCATGCTCGCGGCGGGCACGCCCGCGGACGAGGTCCTGGACGCCCTCGCGCGCGGACTGACGAGCAAGTTCCTGCATCCATCGCTTGCTGCGCTCAATGCCGCGGGCGAAGCCGAACGCGCCGAGCTCATCGCGCTTTTCTCGCGCGTCTACGGCTGCGCCGAGCCGCCCCCCGAAGGGTAGCGCTGCGTTGGCGCTTTGCCGGCAGCCTCGCGCCGGCGCTTGAATCCAGGCGGGAGCCGATCGCACGACGGCATCCGGCCGCAATTCCAACCAGGTTCTGACGCCTCGTCGAGAGGCGATCCTGCAGTCCCATGAAAATCTCGCTACGCACCAGGCTCGATCAATTGACCGCCCGCTTGCAGGAGCTCGATGCTTTGCTCGCCGCCGAAGATGCGACGCGCGATCTCGACCGCTATCGCGCACTCGCGCGCGAGCGCGCGGAAATCGATCCGGTCGTCGCGCGCTTCGCCGAATTCGAGCATGCCGAAGCCGATCTGGCCGCCGCGGTCGAGATGGCGCACGACCCGAAGATGCGCGACTACGCGGACGAGGAGCGGCGCGCCGCCGAGACACGGCTCGTGGTACTTGCCGGTGATCTGCAGGCGATGCTGTTGCCAAGGGATCCGAGCGACGAGCGCAACGTGTTCATCGAGATCCGCGCCGGAACCGGCGGCGACGAATCGGCGTTGTTCGCAGCGGCACTGTTCCGGATGTACGCGCGCTACGCCGAGCGCAAGGGCTGGCGCGTCGAAATCGTCTCGGAATCGCCGTCGGATCTCGGTGGCTATCGCGAAATCGTCGCGCGGATCGCGGGCAGCGGCGTGTACGCGCGGCTCAAGTTCGAATCGGGCGGGCATCGCGTGCAGCGCGTGCCGGAAACGGAAGCGCAGGGCCGCATCCACACGTCGGCGTGCACCGTCGCCGTGCTGCCCGAAGCGGATCCGGTGGCCGACATCGCGATCAACCCCGCCGATCTGCGCATCGATACGTATCGCGCATCGGGCGCCGGCGGCCAGCACGTCAACAAGACCGACTCCGCGGTGCGGATCACGCACGTGCCGACCGGCATCGTCGTCGAATGCCAGGACGATCGCTCGCAGCATCGCAATCGCGCGCAGGCGATGTCGGTGCTGGCATCGCGGCTCGTCGATCGCGAGCGGCGCGAGCGTCAGCAGAAGGAGGCCGCGCATCGCAAGAGTCTCATCGGGTCGGGCGATCGCAGCGAGCGAATCCGCACGTACAATTTTCCGCAAGGTCGCGTGACCGACCACCGGATCAATCTGACGCTCTACAAGATCGACGCCATCATGCAGGGCGACCTCGACGAGCTGATCGGCGCGCTCGCGCAGGAATTCCAGGCCGAGCAGCTTGCCGATCTTGCCGGGGAGGCATCGAACACGTGAGTCGGCGGCGCATCGCCGTTTCGCGGGAGTGCTCCATGCACGAGGATCCCGAGCCGTGGCTCCTGACCGTGCGGCTGGCGCTCTCGGAAATCACGCGCCATCACGGCAACGAGCTCTACGAGCTGGACGCGGACCCGCGCGTGATGCAATACATCGGCGCCGGACATGCATCGACACGCGAGCAGGTCGACGAGGTGATGCGCCGGTTGCCGCGCGCCTACGCGCTGTATCCGGGACTCGGCACATGGCGCGCGACGCGCCGCGACAACGGCGACTTCATCGGCTGGTTCGCATTGAAATACATTCCGGGCACGGCGGAAATCGAGGTCGGTTACCGGCTGCGTCACGGGGCGTGGGGCAGCGGTTACGCGACCGAAGGCGCGCGCGCGCTCGTCGCCTATGGGCTCGACGATCTCGGCTTGCACCGGATCGTCGGCGTGACGCATCCGGACAACGCGGCGTCCCAGCAGGTGCTGCTGAAGGCGGGGCTCGCCGATATCGGCTGGGGTCATTACTACAGCCGCCGCCTGCGGGTCTTCGAAGCGGTTCGCGACGCGCACTGGCGACCGCAGTGGCCCGTGCGATGATCGGCTGCCATCGTGCTTCGGGCGAACGAAGAAGGCGTTCGTGGCTGATCGATTGACGGTGCGCCAGGCGCTGGCGCAGGCCGGCGTCGCGCCGATCGACGCGCAGGTGCTGCTCGCGCATGTGCTGCGCGCCGATCGCGCATGGCTGATCGCGCATGCGACCGATGCGCTCGCGCACGCGCAGGTCGAGCAATTCTTCGCGCTGGCGCGACAGCGCCGCGACGGCGAGCCGGTCGCCTACCTCACCGGGTGGCGCGAGTTCTGGGGATTGTCGCTCGCCGTCGACCGTTCGGTGTTGATTCCGCGACCGGAGACGGAAACGCTCGTCGAATGCGCGCTGCGGCGCCTGCCTGCCGATCGTCCGCTGGGTGTGCTCGATCTTGGCACCGGATCGGGCGCAATCGCGCTCGCCATCGCGCATGAGCGACCCCGGCGCGGAAGTCCTCGCGACGGATCGATCGGCCGCAGCACTTGTCGTCGCGAGGAAAAATGCCGATCGCATGAAACTTGCGAACGTCCGCTGGCTCCAATCCGACTGGTATGCCGGCCTTCCGGGCGAGGGCGCGCGTTTCGAGTTGATCGCGAGCAACCCGCCTTACGTTGCCGACGGCGATGCGCATCTGCGCGAGGGCGATGTGCGGTTCGAGCCGCGCGCGGCGCTTTGCGCAGGTGCCGACGGGCTCGACGCATTGCGCGATCATTATCGGCGGCGCGCGCCAACGGCTGGTGGAGGGCGGCGCGCTGGTCGTCGAGCACGGCCACGATCAGGCGGACGCGGTTCGCGATCTGATGCTTGGCGCCGGCTTTTCCGATGTCGAGTCGCTGCGCGACCTTGCGGGAATCCCGCGCGTCGCGGCGGCACGCGCAACATTTCCCACGTAAACAGCTCATGGATACATCGATTCTTCGTCACGATCTCCGATCCCGCAATCCGCACGATCGCTTGCGCGACCCGGCGCTCTGGGCGTGGCTCGTCGTCGCGCTGCTCGCGATTCTTCCGGTCCACGCCGCGCTGGCAGGCGGCTGAGACGCTGCTCGCCCGGTCCCTCACCCCGACCCTCTCCCCGCATGCGGGGAGAGGGAGCCGCGCGGCGGCGGCGAGGGGCGCATCCCGTACGCCGAGCCTGCGCGCCCACGGCTCGAGCGCCGGCATGATCGTCGGATAAAGCGCGACGCCATTCGCGCGCTGTTCGCGGTAACTGCGCAGCGCGCGCTCGCCCGGCAAACGCACCGGTGGTCCTCCCGGCCGCGGCGTCGCGTCGTGGCACGCGCGAACGAGCCAGTCCATCTGCGCGGCGAACGCGGCCGTGCCGCCGAACGCCGCCGGGTCGAGCACCTGCACGAACACGCAGGCACCCCAGCCTTCGGCCGGATCGGCGCGTCCATGACCCGCGAGCCCCGCCGTCAGCGCCTCGATGAGGAGCGCCAACGCGAATCCCTTGTGTCCCGCATCGAGGCCACCGAGCGGCAGCAGCGTCCCCTTGCGCTCGTCGAAAAGCACGCCGGGATCGCGCGTCGGATTGCCGTCGGCATCCTGCAACCACGGATGCGGCAACGATTCGCCGGTCTTGTGCAGGCGCGTCGTCATCCCGTTCGTCGTGTAGCTCGCGGATATGTCGAGCAGGATCGGATCGCCGGATGTCGGGATGCCGGCGGCGAGCGGATTGGGCGTGAACACCGGCGTGACGGCACCGAACGGCGCGACGCTGTGCGTCGAGGGATCGATGCAGCAGACGAGCGCGACGAAACCGCGCTCCGCAGCGCGCTTCGCGTACGCAGCGAGGCACGCGATGTGGTGCGAGCGGCGGATCACGACCGTGCCCGTTCCCTGCGACGTCGCCATCGCCTGCGCGGCATCGAGTGCACGCAGCGTGAGCCACGGTCCCGGCAACCGCTGCCCGTCCCACGTCTGCGCGGCTTGCGACGCGTGGATCGTGATCGGCGCGCCGGCCTTGCGCATCCGATCGTGGGTGAGCTCGTCGAGATAACCGGGCAGCAGCGCGAGGCCGTGCGTCGTATGGCCCATCAGGTCGCCGTCGAGCAGGATCGTGGCGGTATCGCCGGCGATGTCGCTGCGCACGCCTGCGGCGAGCAGCAGTGCGTTGGCGTACGCGCGAAGCGGTTCGGCAGCGTAACGCACGCTTGCTCCCGCGGGTTCGGCCGGGCGTTCGGGCGATGCAGGTGACTGAACGGACATGTGACCTCCGTGACGATAGGGAACCTCGCGCAATGTATGCTGTGCCGCTCCTGAATGCCATGGTCGGACGCCGTGCTGCCGTCGTCGCTGCAGATCAGCATCGTCACGTATCGTCCCGATCTGCCGCTGCTCGAGCGCACGCTCGACACGCTCGGCCTCGCCATCGAGGCGGCGCAGGGCGCGGGCGTACTGAAGACCGTGCATCTCGCGCTGGTCGACAACAGCGCCGATCGCGGCATTGCCGAGCGCGTGATCGACCTCGGGCGCGACCGGTTCGCCGACAAGCCCGTCCATGTCATGTACCTGCACGGCCATGCGAACATCGGATTCGGCGCCGCGCACAACCTCGTGCTGCACGGGACGGGGGCCGACTACCATCTGGTTCTCAACCCCGATGCCGAGCCTGCTCCCGACGCGCTGACGAACGCCATCCGCTGGCTCGACGCGCATCCGGAAGTGGGCGCGCTCGCGCCATCGGTCAGGGACGGCGCGGGCAATCGGGTTTATCTGTGCAAGCGCTATCCGGCGATCTTCGACCTGATGCTGCGCGGCGTCGCCCCGCGGTTCCTGCAGCGGCTGTTCGAGCGGCGCCTGGCGCGCTACGAGATGCGCGACATCGTCGATGCGGATCCACCGCGCGACGCGATCGGCGTGCCGGTCATGTCCGGCGCGTTCCTGCTCATCCGGCGCGACATGATCGACCGCACCGGCGGTTTCGATCCGCGCTTCTTCCTCTACTTCGAGGACTTCGACTGGAGCATGCGGCTTGGCGTGGTGACGCGCAACGCGTTCGTGCCGAGTGTCTGCATCGTCCATCACGGCGGCGCCGCGGCGTCGAAAGGCCTGCGGCACATCGGCTGGTTTCTCGCGAGCGGCGTGCGGTTCTATTCGAAGCATGGCTGGAAGTGGTTATGAAGGGTGCGTTGATTGCCGTGACCGGCGCCGGCGGCTTCATTGGCTCGGCGTACGCCGCTCGCCTCTCGGCACGCGGGGAGCCGGTGCGGCGATTCGTGCATGATTGCGCGCTGTCCGGCGCTGATGCGGACATCGTCGCGATCGATCTCGCGCACGCCAGCGTGAACGAGCTCGCGCACCGGCTCGGCGGCGTATTCGCGCTCGTGCACCTTGCCGGACGCGCGCACGTGATGAACGAACCCGCGTCCGACGCCGACGCGACGTACAAGACCGCGAACGTCGAAGTTACCGAGCGTCTGGCGCTGGCGTGTGTCGCAGCCGGCGTGCGCCGGTTCATCTTCGCGAGCACGGTGAAGGTGAACGGCGAGGGGACGCTTCCGGGCACGCCGTTTCGGCCCGGCGACGCGCCGGCGCCGCAGGACGCGTATGCGCGAAGCAAGCTCGCTGCGGAACGAGCGCTTGCGCAGGTCGCGAGTGGCACGTCGATGCTGGCGACGAACCTTCGGTTGCCGCTCGTGTACGGGCCCGGGGCGCGCGGCAATTTCCGGCGGCTCGTCGATGCGATCGCGACGCGCCGCTTCCTGCCGCTCGGCGCGATCGACAACCGGCGCTCGCTGCTCGGGCTCGACAATCTGCTCGACGCGCTCGATGCGGCGCTTGCCGCGCAAGACGCTGTCGTCGGCACGCACTTCGTCGCCGACGCGGACAGCGTTTCCACGCCCGCACTCGTGCGTGCCATCGCATCGGCGCTCGGCATCGCGCCGCGGCTCGTTCCGGTCCCCGTCCCCGCGTTGCGCATCGCGGGCGCGCTCTGCGGTCGCGGTGCGGCGATCGCGCGTTTGACCGGGTCGCTCGAAGTCGATCCCGCCTCGTTTGCGCTGGCAAGCGGCTGGCGGCCGCGACCGTTCGCCATCGACGCGCGGACCGTCGCCGGCCGCGCGATGTCGCCGCACGGCGGGAGCCTATAATCGGCGCTTCGCGATGACGAGCACGACGCAAATCGAACCGACTTCGCTCAACGAGCGACAACGCGCAGGCGGCCGGCGCGCGAACGAGTTGCGGCCGCTGCGCATCACACGGCATTACACGACGCACGCCGAAGGCGCGGTGCTGATCGAAGCCGGACAGACGCGCGTGCTGTGCACGGCCAGCGTCGAGGAGAGCGTGCCGCTCTTCCTCAAGGGCAAGGGACAGGGCTGGCTCACCGCCGAATACGGGATGCTGCCGCGCGCGACGAACACGCGGACGCGGCGCGAAGCGGCCGAAGGCAGGCAGTCGGGGCGTACGCAGGAAATTCAGCGCCTGATCGGACGGTCGCTTCGCGCAGTGCTCGACATGGCGGCGCTCGGCGAGCGGACGATTCGCATCGATTGCGACGTGCTGCAGGCCGACGGCGGCACGCGCTGCGCGTCGATCACAGGCGGCTACGTGGCGTTGGCCGACGCCATTGCCTGGTGCCGAACGCGGCGCGGTCTCGCGGGCGAGCCGCTGCGCGATCGGATCGCGGCGGTTTCGGTTGGCGTCGTCGCCGGGACGCCGCTTCTCGATCTCGATTACGCCGAGGATTCCGGCTGCGACACCGACATGAATGTCGTGATGACCGGGGCCGGCGGCTTCGTGGAAGTGCAGGGAACGGCCGAGCGCACGCCGTTCTCGCGCGCCGAATTCGACGCGCTGCTCACCCTCGCGCAGCAGGGTATCGCTCGTCTGCACGAGGCGCAACGCACGGCGCTCGCGCCGTGATCACGCGGCTTGCGCTGGCGTCGACCAACTCCGGCAAGCTGCGCGAGTTCCGGCGGCTGCTGGAGCCGCTCGGCCTCGACGTGATTCCGCAGGCGGAACTCGGTATCCCGGAAGCCGACGAACCGCACATGACGTTCATCGAGAACGCGCTCGCGAAGGCACGGCACGCGAGCGCACGCAGTGGCTTGCCCGCGCTCGCCGACGATTCGGGCATTTGCGTGGATGCCCTGGGCGGCGCGCCGGGCGTGCGCAGCGCGCGTTATGCGGGCACGCCTTCATCCGACGCGCGCAACAACGCGGCGCTTGTCGCCGCGCTCGCCGGCGTCACCGATCGGCGGGCGCATTACTACTGCGTGCTCGCCCTCGTTCGCCACGCCGGCGATCCGGCGCCCATCCTCGCCGAAGGCGTCTGGCACGGGACGATCGTCGATGCGCCGCGCGGCGAGGGCGGGTTCGGCTACGACCCGCATTTTCGCGACGACGTCACCGGGTTCACCGGCGCCGAATTGCCGCTGGCGCGAAAGAACGCGCTGTCGCATCGCGGCAAGGCGATGCGTCGCCTGATCGCGCGACTCGACGCGCTGCAACGCGATGGGTGACGAACGGATTGTTGCCGCTGTGGACGCCGATGCGCTTCTCGGCCCGCGCTTTGCGGCATTACCGCCGTTGTCGCTCTACGTGCATGTCCCCTGGTGCATCCGCAAATGCCCGTATTGCGATTTCAATTCGCATGAGTTGAAGGCCGCGTTGCCGGACGACGCGTACATCGATGCGCTGATCGCCGACCTCGAGCACGCGCTGCCGGGTATCTGGGGTCGCAAGGTCGGCACGGTGTTCATCGGCGGCGGCACGCCGAGCCTTCTTTCGGCGGCGTCGATCGAGCAATTGCTCTCCGCCGTGCGCGCGCGCGTGCCGTTGTTGCCGGATGCCGAGATCACGCTCGAAGCCAACCCCGGCACGTTCGAGCGCAGCAAATTCGCCGGGTTCTTCGCGGCGGGCGTGAACCGGTTGTCGCTCGGCGTGCAGAGCTTCGACGATCGCTTCCTGCGCGCGCTGGGGCGCGTGCACGACGCCGACGAAGCGCGGCGCGCGGCCGAATCGGCGCTGATGATTTTCGGCAACGTGAATCTCGACCTGATGTTCGCGTTGCCCGGGCAGACGCGTCGACGATGCACGCCGCGATGTTGCGATTGCGCTGTCGCTCGCGCCGCCGCACCTGTCGTTCTATCACTTGACGCTCGAGCCGAACACGCTCTTCCACCGGTATCCGCCATCATTGCCCGACGACGAAGCCGCCGCGGATATCGAGGACGCGGTGCTCGACATGCTGGCGCAAGGATCGTATGAGCATTACGAGACATCCGCGCACGCGAAGGCAGGGTACCGGTGCCGGCACAACGTCAACTACTGGCGCTTCGGCGATTACCTCGGCATCGGTGCCGGCGCGCATTCGAAGCTGTCGTTCGCCGATCGCGTCGTGCGGCAGTTGCGCTGGAAGCAGCCGAGCCAATACCTCGAGCAGGTCGCGCGCGGCACGCCGCTGCAGGAAGAGACGAACGTCTCTCGCCGCGAACTGCCATTCGAGTTCATGCTGAACGCGCTGCGTTTGGCCGACGGCGTGCCCGCGTCGCTCTTCGCCGAGCGCACCGGGTTGCCGATTTCGGCCGCCGCGCGCGCGATCGCCGAGGCCACGCGCAAGGGCCTCCTCGAGCCAGACCCGACAATCCTGAAGCCGACGCCGCTCGGACGGCGTTTCCTGAACGACCTGCAGGCGCTGTTCCTGCCCGAGTCGCCGCGCGATCCAACGCGCGCGATGCCGCGGCGGGCGGTGCCCGCGGATGCCGTTCGCGGCCCCGCCGCGCGGCCATGAAGCGCGCGAAGCAGCACCCGGTGCAAAAGCCCCGCAACCCTGTCGCCCGCTCGCCGCTCCTCGGCAAAGGCGGGCCGCACGGCAAAACGCGCAGTGCGAAGCGGCGTGAAGCGAACGTCGCCCTTACGAAGCTCGTCCGGGACCCGAAGACGTTCGACGAGTGATGACGCTTTCCCGGCGCGATCTCGAAGAAGGCCGCATGCGCGCCGTATACGTCGAGGCGCTGGCCGAAGGTCATGCGCTGACCGACGAGCAATTGTCCGCGTCGCTCACCGAAACGTTGCAGGCAAAGCCGAAGGGCGCCGGCTGGTGGGTCTTCGCGTACGGATCGCTGCTGTGGAATCCGTTGTTCCCGTTCGCCGAATCGCGGCGCGCTTCCGTGCACGGCCTGCACCGGCGCTTCTGCCTGTGGTCGCTCGCGTCGCGCGGCAGGCCGAGCGCGCCGGGCCTCGTGCTGGCGCTCGATCGTGGCGGATCGTGCCGCGGCGTCGTTTATCGCTTACCGGCGTCGTGCGCGATCGACGAGCTGCATCTGCTGTGGCGGCGCGAGATGGTGACGAACGCGTATGCGCCGCGCTGGCTTCATGTCGAGTGCGAAGGCCGGCGCCTCGTAGCACTCGGCTTCGTCGTCAAGCGCCAGCACGCCCAGTACGCGGGCCATCTGACGATCGAAGCGCAGGCGGAAGTCGTCGCGCAAGCCTGCGGCGCGTTCGGATCGTCGGCCGATTATCTCGAGCGCACGCGCGTAGCGCTCGCGACGCACGGCGTCGTCGATCTTTACCTGGAGCGGCTCGCCGCGCGCGTCGCCGCGAAGGGCTGCGGAACGGTGACTTCGGCGGGCACCGCGGAAGATCTCACAGGGCCACGTGCCGGCCGCCGTCGACGTTGATCGTCTCGCCGGTCACGTACGGCGCTTCGGCCAGCAGGAAATGGACGGCTTTCGCGATATCGTCCGGCGTGCCTTCGCGCCGCAGCGGCGTGTGCGAGATGATGCGCTGGCGCGCGAGCTCGTCGAACACCTCTTCGTCGGGCCACAGGATCGGCCCGGGCGCCACGGCATTGACGCGGACATCCGGCGCCAGCTCGCGCGCAAGCGAGCGCGTGAGGCCGACGAGTCCCGCCTTGGCGACCGAATAGACGACGTAGCTCTTGAGCGGCCGATCGGCATGGATATCGGTGATGTTGACGATCGAGCCCTGCGTCTTCTTGCAGCGCGGGCGCGGCCGCCTGGGACAGGAACAGCGGCGCCTGCAGATTGGTGCCGATCAGATCGTTCCAGTCCTCGACATCGATGTCGCCGATCATCGTCGGATAGAACGTCGACGCGTTGTTGACGAGCGCGTCGAGCTTGCCGAATGTCTGCACCGTCTGCTCGACCAGCGACGGCAGCTTGCCGACGTCGAGCAGGTCCGCCTGGATCAGCGCGACGGAATTGGCGCGCAAATGATTGAGCTCGGCCTGCAGCAGGCGCGCTTCGCCGGCCGATGCGCGAAAATGCAGCATGATGGAGGCGCCCGCCTTGTGCAGCCGCCGGCAGATGTGGGCGCCGACCCGCTTGGCGCCGCCGGTGATCAGTACGATCCTGCCTTCCAAGCGCGACCCTGCCTTCGATGAAATCGGGCCAATCTAGCACAGACGGCACTTGCACGCGAACCGTCGCGCATGCGTACCCGACATGACCGATTCGCGGCTTCCGGCGCCCGCTCCCGACGCGCGTGCCCAGAGTGCGCGCGTCGTCGCGCACGTCCGCGACGAGATCGAGCGCAGCGGCGGATTCATGCCATTCACGCGCTACATGGAGATCGTGCTGTACGCGCCGGCGCTCGGCTATTACGTCGCCGGCGCGCGCAAGTTCGGCGAGGCAGGCGACTTCGTCACCGGTCCCGAGTTGACGCCGCTCTACGGCGCTGCGATCGCGCGACAGCTCGCGCCGATCCTCGCGGCGACGCCCGGACGGCAGATCGTCGAGCTCGGTGCCGGCAGCGGCGCGCTCGCGGCGTCGGTGCTGAACGCGCTCGCGGCGGAGAGTGCCGCGCCCGCGCGTTACCGCATTCTGGAAGTAAGTCCGCCATTGCGCGCGTTGCAGCGGGCGACGATCGAACGGCATGCGCCAGGCGAGTCGGCGCGCGTCGAATGGCTCGATCGGCTGCCCGCCGCCATCGACGGCGTCGTCGTGATGAACGAGGTGCTCGATGCGATCGCACCGCGATTGCTCGCGCGAAAGGGCGGCCAATGGCTCGAGCGCGGCGTCACGTGGAACGATGGGGCGCTCGCATGGGCCGAACGTCCGCTCGACGATGCGCGGGTGCGCGCAACCGCCGAAGCCCGCTTTCCGCGCGAAGGCGATTACGCGAGCGAGGTGAATCCGGCCGCCGAAGCGCTCGTCGCGACGCTCGCGCAGCGCATCTCGTCGGGCGCGCTGCTCATCATCGACTATGGGTTCCCGCAGCACGAGTACTACCACCCGCAACGCAGCGAAGGAACGCTCGTCGGCCACTACCGGCATCGCGTGCACGCCGATCCGTTCCTGTGGCCGGGCCTGTCCGACCTGACGAGCCACGTCGACTTCACGGCAATCGCCAATGCCGCCGAGCGCGGCGGATTGCGCGTCGCGGGATTCGCGACGCAGGCGTCGTTCCTGCTCGGTTGCGGCATCCTCGATCGGCTGCGCGACACCGGCGCGCCGGAAAGCGCGGATTATCTGCGCGCAGCGGCCGCCGTGCAGCAACTGCTGTCACCCGCCGAGATGGGCGAGCTCTTCAAGGTGCTGCTGCTTGCGCGCGGCGATGTCGGCTGGCGCTCGCTTGCGCTCACCGACATGACGCATCGGCTGTGACGCTACTTCGCGTCGCCGTACGAATGCGCCAGATACTGCGCGATGGGCTCGATCTCACCGTCGGGAATCGGTGCGCCGTACACCTTTTTCATTTTCTCGACCTCCGCTTTCCAGAATGCAAGCGGTTTGCCGGCCGGCTGCATGCTGACATAGTCGAACGAGTGGCACGTGCCGCATTGCGCCGCCGCGACGTCCGAGCCGGGCGCTGTCTTCAGGCGCGCCGAATCGGGCGGCAACTCGATCGTGAGCGCGGCCGCGGGGAAGGTGATCGCGCAGGTCAGCGCGGCGCCGAATGCAACGAGGTTGAAGCGTGTTCGCGTCATCGTCGTCTTCCTCAAGCGGCGCGCACGCGCGTCGTCTCGACGACGTTGCGCATGTAGCCGGCCGGATTCCATAGCGGTTGGTCCGGTTGCGACTGGCCGATCACGTTGACCGCGCGAACCTTGATCTCGTGCATGCCCGCCGGCAGCGTCGCCGTCATCTGCCACTGGCGAAACGCGTATTTGCCGAGATCGCGTCCCAGTGCGGCCGACGTCCAGGTCTTGCCGCCATCGGCGGAGACGCCGACGTCGCGAATGCCGTATCCGCCGTCGAACGCGATGCCGCGCAACGCGAGCGGCTTGCCCGCCGGCACCGTCGCGCCGTCGCGCACGTTGGTGACGAACGAGCGCACGTCGAAATGGTTGATCGGCACCGTCCTGGCCGGCGCGGTACCGGGCGGCACGCAGGCGCAGGCGTTGTCGGGTATCCGGTACGCCGTCGCCATCCAGAAGTTGTTCAGCACCGTGTCGAGCACGGTGATCTCATTGAGGTGCTTGACCCAGTAGGTGCCGAACCAGCCCGGGACGATGAGACGCACCGGATAACCGTTGAGCATCGGCAAGTCGGCGTCGTTCATCGCGTAGGCGATCATCACTTCACCGTCCATCGCATGATCGACGTCGAGCGCTTTCGCGAAATCGGGGGTCGTCGGCAGCACCGGTCCATCGAGGCCGTCGAATTGCACTTGCCGCGCGCCCTCCTGGAGGCCGGCCTTCGCGAGCACGGCTTTCAGCGGCACGCCGCGCCACTTGGCGTTGCCCATGGCGCCGTTCGCAAGCTGGCCGCCCGCGACGCGCGGCTCGAAAAATCCCCGGCTGTTGCCCGAGCATTGATTCACCGCGTAATACTCGATCGCGTCCATCTTCCTGAGATCGGCGACGGAAAGCGTGAGCGGCGTCGCGACCTTGCCCTTGACGCTGATGCGGTAGTTGTCGACGTCGATGTTCGTCGGAATCCCGGCCAGGTGGTAGCGAACGAAGAACGCGTCGTTGGGCGTGACGACGCCCTCGTCGAACACTTCGAACGGCGTCTCGAGCTGCGGCGGACGTGCCGTCAGGACGATCAGGGGCCGCTTCTGCGGATATTGCGCAAGCAGCCGTTCGCCGTTGCCGATCGGAAGCGTGTAGGTGTCGGCAGCGAGCGCACTCGGCAGGCGGGTGCTAAGCAGCGCGCCGGCACCGAGCGCGCGCAATACGCGCCGCCGATGTCGAAAACCATATCGCGATTCATCAGGACCCATCATGGACACCTCCGGAATCGGCAATGCGGCGAGGCGCGCGTATTGGACCGCGCGTTCCGGACAGTGTAATCCCGACGTGCCTGGAGGTCACCCGCCCCGGCGGGCCACTACTCGACGATGAGCTCGCCTTTCATGATCGGATGCAGCGTGCAGATGTAGGGAAAGCGTCCCTTCTTCTTCGCGGTGTAGCGGTAGGTGCCGTTGGCGGCAATATCGTGGGAATCGGGCCCGCCGTCCTTCGCGGTGACGGTGTGCGGTAGCGGATCGGTGTTGCGCCACTCGACCGTTTCGCCCTGCTTGACCGTGAGTACCGGTGGATGGAATGCGAAGCCGTCGATCGTCACCGTGTGGATGACGGGACCGGCGGCTTCGCTGGTCGCCATCGCGAGCGCGAACGCGGCGGCGCAGAACGCCGCCGACGCGCGCGCGAGCCTGCGTGGCGAGCGACGCATCGTTACTTCCCGAGCTCGCCCTGCAATTGCTTGGCGTGGTCGAGGTGCGCGACGAACGCGGGACGCGTCTTGACCAGCAGCGCCTTGAGCTCGGCGTTCGAAGCACTCGGGATCAGCGTCTTGTCCAGCGCGTCGATGACCTGCTGGTGGTAGTCCACCTCGTGATCGATGTAAGCCTTGTCGAACGCGTCGCCTTTCAGCGTCTTGAGGTGCGCAACGTTCTCCTGACCGCCCTTCTTCAGGCTTTCGGCCGTCGGGTTGTCTTCGGGCTTGACGTGCAGCTTGGTGACGAGGGCCGTGGCCGACTTGTTGACGCCGGTATGGTCGGTGACCATCATCTTGCCGAACGCCTTCACGTCCTTGTGCATCGCCTTCGATTCCGCGAGCTTGCCGGCATCGATGTCGACCTGGTTGGCGGTGACGACGATCGCGGCGATCTGCGCGTCGTTCGGTCCTCCCTGGGCGTACGCGACGAACGTGGCGGAAAAAAGGGCGACCGCCATCGCCATGGGAATGCGCTTCATTGTTGCTCCTTGTAAAAGTGGGAACTGCAGGTTGACTTACGCGCAACTCAACGCGCTGGATGCGCGCAGCCGTTGCCGATGCGGTCCAGCACCGCGCGAACGATACGGTCGCAACGCTCGCCGTCGAAGCCGAAGACGTCCTGTGTCGCCATGTCGAGCTCCTGCGCGAGCGACTCGCGCAGCCTTGCTTTCGCGCGAAACAGGCGGCTGCGCACCGTGGCACCCGGGATGCCGAGCGCCGTCGCCGTCTCTTCGACCGTCATGTCCTCGACTTCGCGCAGCATGAAGACGGTCCGATAGCCTTCGGGCAACGCGTCGATCTTTCGTTCGATCAGGCGGCGCATCTCGGCGCGCAGCATCGTTTTCTCCGGTGATCCGGGCGACAGGGAATCCGCGGTCGCCTCGTCCGCGCCGCGCTCGGCCGGCGGCTCCTCGAACAACACGACCACCTGCTCGCGGCGCGTCCTGCGCAGCGCCTGCAGCGCCTGGTTGACGACGATCCTTGTCAGCCAGGTGGCGATCTGCGAATCGCCGCGAAATTCGCCGATGTGGCGGTACGCGGCGATGTAACCCTCCTGGAGGGCGTCTTCGGCCGCGGCGTCATTCTTGAGAATGGCGCGCGCGGTCCGGTACAGGCGCCGGTTGTAGCGGCGCATCAGCACGGTGAAGGCGCCGGTATCGCCGCGCTGAACCCGCTGGACGAGCCCGGGGTCGTCCGCCGCGTCGAGCGGCTTCGAAAGTGCTGTCATGGCGCTATCTTCGGTAAGGTGCCCATTGGATGCAAGCGCCGATGGCGCCGTTCCCGCCGGCGACCCCTGGAGCGCGAGATGGGCGATCACGTAGTCGTTCGGCACCTGGCGCATTACGGATCGAGCGTCTGCGAGTTTCCGGTGCCAAAACGGACCCTATTTGTCGTTGCCAAGGTCGGGAGTGAACGACATCATGGCGGTATGGAACAACAAGAAAATGATATAAATCATGAAGCTGTTCACCGGACTAAGAAAAATCAGGGAGTTTGAACGGCTGCAGCTGCCGTTCATCAAATCCATTGTCGACTTCGATATCATCATCGAAATCGGATGCGCGGAAGAGGAGGGAGAACCACTGACCGTGAAACGGCTCCTGCTGTTGAAAATCAGTTCGCGCACGACGGTACGCCGCAAATTGGCGAAGCATATCGAGGAGGGAATCGTGATCCGGCGCATGCATGCGACCGATCAACGCGCCGGCCTCCTGATCATTTCTCCTTCCAGTGTCAAGCTGATAAGCAAATATGCCGCCGCGCTTGCATTGATCTCCGCGTCGCATTTCAAATAGGCTCCCACTCGGACAACCGCGCCGAGCTGATCGGCCCCTTCCGGTGATGTAATCCGGCCACAACATCCCGATGCCGAACAAGAGAGGCGTCGCCGCGCTCCGCCCGCGACGATCGATGACCGACCCGATCCGCGCGACACTGCGCACAATGCACCTGCCATGGCGTTCCCGATTGTCGGCATCGGCGCCTCGGCCGGCGGACTGGAAGCGTTCACCGAGCTATTGAAGCATCTGCCGCTCGATACCGGCATGGCGTTCGTGCTGGTTCAGCATCTCGATCCCCAGCACGAAAGCGCGCTCACGCAACTCCTGTCGCGCGCCACGTCGCTCCCGGTGCACGAGGTGACCGACAATCTGCGGGCGGAGCCCGATCACGTCTACGTCATACCACCCAACACCAGCCTCGCCATCGCGCAGGGCGTCCTGAAGCTGAATCCGCGCCCGAAGGCACGCACGCCGACGCGCTCGGTCGACGTCTTTTTCGAATCACTCGCCGAGGACCAGCGCGAGCGCGCGATCGGTGTGATTCTTTCCGGCACGGCGACCGACGGCACGCTGGGATTGGAAGCCATCAAGGCCGAGGGCGGAATCACGTTTGCCCAGGACGAATCGGCCCGCTATGACTCGATGCCGCGCAGCGCCGTGGCGGCAGGCTGCGTGGATTTCGTTCTTTCGCCGAAGGACATCGCGAACGAGCTGGCCCGAATTGCGAAACATCCTTATGTCGCCGGGCAACGGAGCGACATCGTCACGCCCGAAGGACGTCCATGCTTCCGCGGTGGCGCATGAGGACGATGCGACGCCGCTGCCTTCGGGCGGGCATGGAGCGCCATCGACGGGCGCGGAGGAAGCGCGTGCCGAGGCAGCGCGCGGCCAGGGCGAGGCCAGGCAGGCGAAAGGTGCTGCGAACGGATACCGGAAAATCCTGCTGCTGCTGCAAAACCATTCCGGCGTCGATTTTTCCCTTTACAAGTCGACGACCATCCAGCGCCGCATTGCCCGGCGCATGGTGCTGCAAAAACAGAATACGCCGGATAGCTACGCGCAGTCTCTGCGCGGCAACGCGAAGGAACTGGATTCGCTCTACACCGATGTGCTTATCAGCGTCACGAGTTTTTTCCGCAACCCGGAGGCCTTCGAGGTACTCAAGCGGAAGGTGTTTCCCAAGCTGCTTGCGCAACGCGGCGACGAACCGCTGCGCGTCTGGACGCTCGGCTGCTCCACGGGCCAGGAAGCGTATTCGATAACCATGGCGTTCGTGGAAGCGATGGACAAAGCTTCCCGGATGCGCAAGCTCCAGGTGTTCGCCACCGACCTGAACGATTCGCTCCTGGACAAGGCGCGCAACGGGCTGTATGCGAAGACCCTCGCGCAGGATGTCACGCCGGAGCGGTTGCGGCGATTCTTCGTCGAGGAGCAAGGCGGCTATCGCGTCAACAAGGCGTTGCGCGAAATGGTCATATTCGCGCGGCAGAACCTCATCAGCGACCCGCCATTCTCGCGCATGGACCTGATCAGCTGCCGCAACCTGCTCATCTATCTCGAGCCGAGCCTCCAGAAAAAGGCGCTGCCCACGTTTCATTACGCGCTCAAACCGGAAGGATTCCTGTTTCTGGGCGCGTCGGAATCGATTGGCGGCTTTACCGACCTGTTCGAGCCGGCGGACAAGAAGCACAAGATCTATTCGAGGAAAGCGGCGCCTGCCGCCGCGTTCCAACTGCCGGTCAGGAAGGAACGCGACGCGGAAATCATCGGGTCCGAGGTCGCCCTTTCCGCTCCCGGAAGCGAAGGGAGAAATGGCGGAATCGTTGCGCGGCGAACTCAATGCGCAGCGCGAGGCCGACCGGGTCACCGTCAATCATTTCGCGCCGCCGGGCGTGCTGGTCAACGCCGACCTGCAGATTCTGCAATTCAGGGGGCCTACCGGCGCGTATCTCGAGCCACCCACCGGAAAAGCGACGTTCGACGTGCTCAAGATGGCGCGCGAAGGACTGATGCTGCCCTTGCGAGCGGCGATCAACAAGGCGAAAAAGGATCACCGGACGGCGCGCCGCGAGAACGTGCGGATCGAACACGACGGCGCGAGCCGCACGATCGACATCGAAGTCATTCCGCTCAAAAATTTGCGGGAACGCTGCTTTCTGATCCTGTTCGAAAGCGCCGCGGGGTCGACGCGCACCGACGCCGGCGCGGCGCTCCCGACGCCAGCCGGTCAGCGTGGTCGAGCCAGGACGGCCGGCACCCGCGCTCAGGGTGAATCGCGCCGCGTGGCCGACCTCGCGTCGCAACTGTCCGACACGCGCGATTATCTCCAGTCGATGCGGGAAGAGCACGAAGCGGCCAACGAGGAGCTCCAGGCGGCCGACGAGGAAGTCCAGTCGGCGAACGAGGAATTGCAAAGCATCAACGAAGAACTGGAAACTTCGAAGGAGGAGCTTGAATCGGCCAACGAGGAGTTGGTGACGGTCAACGAGGAGATGGCCAACCGGAATGCCGAGCTCAATCAGGCCAACGGCGACCTCGTCAACTTTCAGACATCGACCCGGATGACGATCGTCCTGCTCGCGCGCGACCTGACGATTCGCCGCTTCAGCGCACAGGCCGAAAAGCAGTTCAACCTCGCGGCGAGCGATGTCGGCCGGCACATCGGCAACGTCCGGCACAACCTCGTGTTCCAGCCGGGCAGCAGCGACGCGCGCGAGGAGCGCGCGCAGGCTCCGGTCGGTGCGCGGTCGATGCCGGGTGACGACCGCAGTGCCAAGGCGAGCCGCGCCGCCCGACCTCGAAGGTTTCATTACCGACGTCATCGACGCCGTGCGCGCACGCGAATGCGAAGTCACGGATCGTGAGGGGCGCTGGTATTCGCTGCGCGTGCGCCCCTATCTGACGCTCGACAACAAGGTCGACGGCGCCGTGCTCATGCTGGTCGACATCGATGCGCTGAAGCGCAACGAGCGGGCCATCGCCGAGGCGCGCGATTACGCCGAGGCGATCGTGCGCACCGTCCGCGATCCGCTGCTGATCCTGGACTCCGATCTGCGCGTGCATACGGCCAACGCGGCGTTCTACGAGGCATTCAGGATGTCATCGACCGATGTCGAGGGCCGCTCGATTTACGATCTCGGCAATGGCCGATGGAATATTCCGCGGTTGCGCGGACTGCTGGAGGAGATCCTGCCGCGAAACAGCTTTTTCGATGATTTCGAGGTGACGCAAGACTTCGAAGGCATCGGCCGACGCACGATGCTGCTCAATGCCCGGACGCTGGCGGCCCACAATGGCGAGCCCGCACGGATCCTGCTGGGCATCGAGGATGTCACCGAGCAGTTGCGCTTCCAGACGCGACAGCACCACAGCCCAGACCCGCTACCAGGCCCTGGTGCAGGCGTCCGCGCAAATCGTCTGGACCACCGACGCGGCGGCGCCGTCGTCGAGGATTCACCGACGTGGCGCGCATTCACCGGGCAGACGTATGAGCAGTGGAAAGGCTTCGGCTGGCTCGACGCCCTTCATCCGGACGACCGCGAGCGGGTGGCCGCCGCGTGGCAGCACACCGCTCGCCGCGCGCATGCCGCTGGAAATCGACTACCGGATTCGGCACGTCAGCGGCGATTGGCGCTGGATGAGCGTGCGCGCCGTGCCCGTGCAGGACGCCGGTGGCGCCGTGCGCGAGTGGGTCGGCATGAACATCGACATCACCGAGCACAAGGCGGCGGAAGCTGCGAGGCGCGAAAGCGAAGAGCGATACCGGACGCTGTTCGAGGCGGCTCCGATGGCCATCTTCGTCTGCGACCGCGACGCGTGTGATCCAGTATTACAACCGCCGCGCCGCGGAGCTGTGGGGCCGGGAGCCCGAAGCGGCGTCGAGCGCTATTGCGGTTCGGTCAAGCTGTGGCTGCCCGATGGCACGTTGCTCCCGCATCGAGCGCAGTCCGATGGTCGGCGTGCTCGCCACGGGCGTTCCCGCGCGCAACGTCGACGTGGAGATCGAGCGGCCCGACGGATCGCGCTTACCGGTGCTCGTCAACTTCGCGCCCATGACTGAATGCGCAGCGGGAAGATCACCGGCGCGATCACGTCGTTCGTCGACATCACCGAGCAGAAGGAGACCGCGAACGCATTGCAGCGTGTGTCCATCGAACTGGTCGACGCCGATCGCCGCAAGAACGAATTCCTGGCCATGCTGGCGCACGAGCTGCGCAATCCCCTCGCGCCGATCCGCAACGCGCTCGCGATCATGCGGCGGACGACATCGGACGCCGGCCAGACGCATCCAGCCGGCGGTCGACATGATGGAGCGTCAGGTCGGCCAGCTCGTGCGGCTGGTGGACGATCTGCTCGACGTGAGCCGCATCAGTCACGGGCAGATCGAGCTGCGACGCGAGCGGATCGAGCTGGCGTCGGCCGTGCACCGCGCCGTCGAGCTCGTCGCGACCGCTGATCGAAGCGATGGACCACGAGCTGACGGTCACGTTGCCGCCGGAACCGATCTACTGGACGCCGACGCGACCAGGCTCGCGCAGGTCATCGGCAACCTGCTCAACAATGCGTCCAAGTTCACGCGATCGCGGCGGACGCATCGCGCTCACCGTCGAGCGCGACGGCGGTGATGCCGTCATTCGCGTGCGGGACAACGGCATCGGCATCGACCGAGCGCAGCTTCCACGCGTCTTCGATCTCTTCATGCAGGTCGATACGTCGCTCAAACGCTCGGCGACGGGCCTTGGTATCGGGCTCGGTCTGGTCAAGCAACTCGTGATCGCTGCACGGCGGAACGGTGGACGCGCAAAGCGGCGGCATCGGTCAGGGCAGCGAGTTCATCGTGCGCTCTGCCGGTCAGCGCCGCAGCGGCGGTGCCATCCGTGCCGGAACGGCGCCTCGAAGCACCGACGACGGCCACGCCGCGTCGCATTCTGATCGTCGATGACAATCGTGATGCGGCGGACAGCATGGCGACGATGCTGAAGCTCGAACGGCCACGAGATCGAAACGGCCGTTCGACGGCCTCGCCGCGCTCGACGCGGCAGAATCGTTTCGGCCCGACGTGATCCTGCTCGATATCGGCCTGCCGAAGCTGAACGGCTACGACGTTGCGCGCAGGATTCGCGCAGCAGCCGTGGGGCAAGCGCATCGTGCTGATCGCCGTGACCGGCTGGGGCCAGGACGAGGACCGGGAAAGGTCTCGCGAAGCCGGGTTCGACCATCATCTGGTGAAGCCGGTCAATCTGACCGCGCTGACGAAACTTCTTGCCGGCATGTCGCCGCAAACGGAGTAATCGAGACGGCGGAACTTTGTCGAGATGGCGTCGAGCCCGGAGTGCGGGCCGATGCCCGCCCCCGGACACTCCGCGCGATGGATTCGGTGATCGCCCGGAACATTTGCTGTCGTCCCGTGGTCCGGTTGGATGGTGACACCGCAATTTTCGACGAGGAGCTCCCATGGATCATCAACCGAAGATGTCGCGCCGCGTGGTGCTGAAGCGAGCCGCCCTGCTGGCGGGCACGGTCGTGACGGCAAGCGTGCTGCCGGGCAAGAGCGCATTGGCGCAGCAGAAGGTCAGCAAGGAAGCGATGAAGTACCAGGACACGCCGAACGGCGACAAGCAGTGCAGCAACTGCCTGCAGTTCGTTCCCCCCGCCAGTTGCAAGGTCGTCGAGGGAACCATCAGTCCCAACGGCTATTGCCTTGCCTGGGTGAAGAAGCCGTGAGGTAACCACCATTCGAGTGTCGGAAGAAGGCGCGCACGATCGGGCACACACGGCGTGGCGTTTCTGCGTCGCCCCGATGATGGACTGGACCGACCGGCACTGCCGGTATTTCCTGCGCCTGATCAGCAAGCGCGCGCGCCTTTATACCGAAATGATCACCGCGCCGGCGCTCGTGCACGGCGACGTGCGGCGGCATCTCGACTTCGATCCGGCCGAGCATCCGGTTGCGTTGCAACTCGGCGGCAGCGACCCCGCGCAGCTCGCGCATGCGGCGCGCCTCGGCGAGCGCTGGGGCTACGACGAGATCAACCTGAATTGCGGCTGTCCGTCCGAGCGCGTGCAGACCGGAAGCTTCGGCGCGTGCCTGATGGCTGAACCGGCGCTCGTTGCCGACTGCGTGCGCGCGATGCGCGATGCCGTGGACGTGCCGGTGACCGTCAAGCACCGGATCGGACTCGACGCGAATGAAGATTACGCGTTCGTTCGCGATTTCGTCGGGACGGTGGCCGACGCAGGATGCAATGTCTTCATCGTGCATGCGCGAAACGCCGTGCTGAAAGGCTTGTCGCCGAAGGAAAACCGCGAAGTGCCGCCGCTGCGCTACGGGTTCGCGCGCCAATTGAAGCGCGATTTTCCGCGGCTTGCGATCGTGCTGAACGGCGGACTCGCCGATTGGGCCACGATCGAGCGCGAGCTCGCCTTCGTCGACGGCGTCATGCTCGGGCGCGCCGCCTATCACGATCCCTGGTTGCTCGCGGACGCCGACCGCAGGCTGTTCGGCGAGACAGGTGCGCCGGCGTCGCGCGCGGACGTCATTGCCGCGCTGATGCCTTACGCCGAGGCGCAACTGGCGCAGGCCACGTCGTTGCGCGCCATCGTTCGCCACGTCCTCGGCCTGTACCACGGCGTTCCCCGCGGCCGGCGGTTCCGCCAATCGCTGTCCGACGCCGCCCGGCTTCACGACGCCGACACGTCGCTGCTGCAGGATGCGTTGCGCGCGGTGGAGTGATCAGCGCCGGGTGCCCGCGACTTGCGCCTCGCGCTCGGTGCGCTCCTCGACGACCGTTCCCGCCTTGCGCAGCACGACATCTATCCGATGCTCGCGGCCGTCGTCGATCGCGTCAAACCGGTTGCCGGCGATCCGATTGCCGTCGACGCTGATGGCCACTTCACCCGTGGAGATGCGATCGGGATTGTCGATGCGGATGATGTACGTCGCGCCGCCACGGCGATAGCGCACCGTATACGCTGCCCAGTCATGCGGAATGCAGGGCGCGATTTCCACGCTCGCGGCATGCACGCGAATGCCGAGAATGAATTCGACGCCCGCGCGATACAGCCATCCGGCGGCGCCCGTGTACCAGGACCAGCCGCCGCGCCCGACATGCGGCGGCTCGCTGTAGACGTCTCCGGCGACGACGTACGGCTCGACCTTGTAGCGATAGGCGCCGCCGCGCGTCGACGCGTGGTTGATCGGATTCAGCATCGTGAACAGCTCGTACGCGCGATCGCCGTCGCCCTGCATGGCGTAGGCGATCACGCACCACGCGGCGGCATGCGTGTACTGCGCGCCGTTTTCGCGCACGCCCGGCAGATATCCCTTGACGTAGCCCGGATCGGGAACGCCGATGTTGAAGGGCGGCGTGAACAGCAGCACGAGATCGTCGCCGCGCTTCACCAGGTACTCGCTGACCGCGTTCATCGCCTGATGCGCGCGCGCCGGATTCGCCGCGCCGGAAATCGTCGCCCAGCTTTGCGCGATCGAATCGATCCGGCATTCGGTGCCGTACGCAGAGCCGAGCGGCGTTCCATCGTCGAAATACGCGCGGCGATACCACGCGCCGTCCCATGCGTGACGGTCGAGCGCGCGGCGCAGCGCTTCGATCTGCCGTTGCCAGCGCGCGGCGCGCGCGGCGTCGCCGCGCTGCATCGCGATGGGAATGAAATCCCGCAACGTCGCGCAGAGAAACCATCCGAGCCACACCGATTCGCCGCGGCCCTCGATGCCGACGTGGTTCATGCCGTCGTTCCAGTCACCGCCGTGCATCAACGGCAAGCCATGGCTGCCGACGTCGAGACTCGCATCGAGCGCGCGCGCGCAGTGCTCGTAAACCGTTGCGCTTTCCGGCGAGGATTCCGGCTGCAAATAAAGATCCTCGCGCTGCTCGGGCACCGGCGGGCCTTCGATGAACGGCGTGGTCTCGTCGAGCACGCTGGCATCGCCGGTCGTCGCGACGTAATGCGCGACGGCGAACGGCAGGAAGACCCGGTCGTCGGCAAAGCGCGTGCGCACGCCACGCCCCGACGGCGGATGCCACCAGTGCAGCACATCGCCTTGCCGAAACTGATGCGCGCTGGCGCGCACGATGTGCGCGCGCGCCTCGAAGGGGGCGGCCACCATCAGTGCCATCACATCCTGCAACTGGTCGCGGAACCCGTACGCGCCGCCGGCCTGGTAGAAGCCGGCGCGCGCGAACAAGCGGCACGCGCGCGTCTGGTAGAGGAGCCAGCGGTTGAGGATGAAATTCGTCGCCGTGTCGGGTGTATCGATCGACAGCGTGCCGAGAACATCGTCCCATCCGTCGACCACGCGCACGAGCTCGGCGTCGACATCGGCGGCACGGTAACGTTCGGCCATCGCCGCCGCTTCGACAGGACTGGCCGCTTCACCGAGCGCGAACAGAAGGCGGATCGTTGCGCCGGGCGGGAGCGTGATCCGCCGCTGCAGCGCGGCGCACGGATCGAGTGCGGCACCCGTGCGTCCGGACAACGGCAACGCATCGACAAGGGCCGCAGGCGCATCGAGACGGCCGTTGCGCCCGACGAATTCGGTGCGATCGCCGGTCAGCGAATCCGCGGCCGCATCGGATACGAGGAACGCGCAACGCCCGGCGAATTCGGGATTGCGCGGGTTGCGGGCGAGGATCGCGCCGCTCGCGGCATCGACGAACGTGACGATATAGGGCGCATTCGCCGGGCGGGAAGCACCGAGCGACCATTCGACGTACGCCGTGACGCCAAGCTCGCGCGTCGTGGCGCCTTCATTCGTGAGCGTCAGGCTCGACAGCTTCACGGGCGCATCGGCGACGACGAACTGCGTGAGCTCGCTGCGGATGTCTTCGGCGGCTTGCTCGAATTTCACATAGCCTTGTCCAAAGCGTGCGACATAGCTGGCGTCGTCGATGCGCACCGGGAGCGCCGTCGGCGTCCACAACGCGCCGGTTGCCAGGTCCTGGACGTAGAACACCTCCGCCGGCTGCGCCGACACCGGATCGTTCGACCAGGGCGTCAACTGGTTCTCGCGGCTGTTCTGCGACCACGTGAATCCCGCGCCCGACTCCGAGGCCTGGAAGCCGAACGCCTCGTTCGCCACGACGTTGATCCAGGGCAGCGGCGTTTGCTGTCCCTTGCCGAGCGCGATCACGTATTCGCGGCCATCCGCGGTGAACCCGCCGAGCCCGTTGAAAAAACGCAGCCGCGGCAACGGGATGTGCCGGCCCGTCGGCTGCGGCAACGCGAGCGCCGGCACGCGCTGCGCCGTTACCGGATGACGCACGCGCAACAGTTGCTCGACGAGGTTTCCCTGCGCGCTGGCGACGACGGCGCGCGCCGCCGTGTGCAGCAGGACCCGCTCCTCCGAGGCAAGTCCGTCGCCGCGCACGACGAACACTTCGCCGCGTCCGATGCCGCGATCGTGGCTCGCGCGCGACTGCGCGTCCCGGACCAGTGTCTGCAGGTGCTCCTGTACGCCGGGCGCATACGTGACCGCCTGGTCGTTCAGCAGCACGAGATCGACCGCCAGCCCCTTCAGGTTCCAGTATTCGTGGGCCGTCAATAGCTGGCGCAGCAGTCCGCGATCATCGACGTCGTCGATCCGCGCGAGGATGATCGGCCGGTCGCCGGAAATGCCGAGCCGCCACAGGCCCGAGATCGGCAGCGAGTTCGATTGCAGCGTTCGTTGCGATGGCCGCAGCGCGGCGTCGTGATAGAGCAGGCTGTTCGCGAGCTGCTGGTAAAGATGCGCCTCGCCGTGATCGATGCCGAGATAGTGCAACTGCACCTGCGCGTGGGTCCAGGCGAGCGACGACGCGCGCTCGAATGCCGCCGCATCGTGGTATTTGTCCGCGAGGCCGAGAATCTCCTCGCGCGTCACGGCGACCATCGTCGAAAACGCGACGTGCATGGTCTCGCCGGCGGCCACGCGTACCCGCACGCGAAGGCTCGCGGCCGGGTCGAGCACGGCGCCCGCGGAATTGGTGAGCGGGCGCGCTTCGCTGATCGCGATCGGCGCGTGCACGGTGCGTCCACGGCCGATGAACCGCGCGCGATCGGTTTCGAACTCGATGCCCGCCGCGCGGTCCACGGCGACGACGTGCGCGGCGTAGAGCGTGCGATCGCCCGCGACGCGCGGTCGCCGCGCGAAGACGAGCCCCGCCACTTGCGGCACGAATTCGCTGTGGATGAAGAGATTCGAGAACGCGGGATGCGCGGCGTCGGCCGCCGCCGGCGTCAACGTGATCTCCGCGTACGACGTCACCTCGATCTCGCTCGCCCGCGCGCCGAGATTGCGCAGCGTCAGCCGACGCATTTCGACATCGTCCTCGGCGGAGACGATCACCTCGAGCGTCGTCTCGATGGCGCCGTCCTGGCGGACGATGCGTACGCGGTCCTCGTTGAAGGCGACGTCGTAGCGCGTGGGCTCGCTGCCGATCGGCTGGAATCCCGCGGACCAGACGCGCCCGTCGTGCGTATCGCGCAGATAGATGAACGTGCCGCGATCGTCGCAGGTTGGATCCTCGCGCCAGCGTGTCACGCCGACATCGCGCCATTGGCTGTATCCCGACCCTGCTGCCGTCATCATGACCGCGTAGCGTCCGTTCGACAGCAATTGCGTCGACGGCTGCGGCAGGTGCGGCGAATGGACGCGCTCCTCGAACGCCATGCGGCCGTCCTCGACGAGCGCCGCCTTCTGATCGGCGCGCGGCAGCGTGGCCGATGCTTCGCGATGCCGCGTTTCCTGCAGCAGGATTTCCGAGGCGCGAATGATCGGCTCGCGATGGAAGTACCGCCGCATCGTGCCGTCGAGCAGAACGTTCGCGAGTGCTGCGAGCGTCATGCCCTGGTGATGCGCCATGTACGCGCGTACCAATGCGACCGGTCCCGTCTCGGGAACGCGCTCGCGGGTGAAATCGAGCGCTTCGTAGAAGCCGAACCGCCCGCGCGCGCCGAGCGCTTCCAGCGCCTCGAAATTGGCCGCCGCGGCGCGCGGCGCATACATCGACGCGAGTCCGGTCGCATACGGCGCGATGACGAGATCCTCGCCGAGGCCGCGCTTCAATCCGAGCTCCGGCACCCCGAACGTCGAGTACTGGAACGTGAGGTGCAGGTCGCGCTCGTGGAACGCGGATTCCGAAATGCCCCACGGCACGCCGAGTCGGCGCCCATACGCGATCTGGCGCAGGACGACCATCCGGCAGGTGTGATCGAGCAGGCTTCCGTACGGCGTGTCCATCAGGAGCGACGGCATCAGGTATTCGAACATCGATCCCGACCACGACACGAGCACCGTCCTGCCGCCGACGGCGATCAGCGTGCGTCCCAGCCTGAACCAGTGCGAAGGCGGCACGTCGTGCTTCGCGATCGCGATGAAGCTCGCAAGGCGCGCCTCCGAAGCAAGGAGGTCGTAATACGACGGGTCGAGCCGGGCGTTGTCGATCTGATAGCCGATGGAGAACAGCTTGCGCGCCGGATCGTAGAGGAATCCGAAGTCCATCGCGTCGAAGAATGCATGCGCCTCCCGCGCGATGCGGCGCAGCCGCTCGGCGATCGCCGCGGCGTTGTCGGACACCCGACGAAGCACATCGTCGCAGCGCGCGCGCGACTCGGCGCCGAGCTCCGCCGAATCGCCGAGCAGGAGGCGCAGGGCCGCGCAGTTCGCGGGGAGCTCGCGCAGCGTGAGATCGCCCGGCATTCGCTGCGCAAGCCATGCCAGCGCGTCGTCATCGAGCCGGCGCGGCGCGCCTTCGCGCGCGGCGTCGTCATCGAGCCGACGCTGCGCATCCTCGCGCAAGGCGTCAGCCTCGGGTGCGATCGCCCACGGCGCGAGCGCTTCGAAGGCCTGAAGGCGGCGCAGCACGCCTTCGTGCAGCGTTTCCGCGCAGGCGGCGATCTCGCGCAGCGTCGGGTGATCGCCTTCTTCGGCGACGACGCGCGCCATGTCGAGCAGGTCGGACGCAAGGCGCGCGGCATCGAGCCACCGGAAGGGCGCCGCCGGCTCGTATTCGGCGACGAGCCGCTCGATCGTTGCGAGCGCCTCGTGCAATTGCGCGAGGTTGACGCTCGTCGACGGCCGCTTGCGATCGGCGCGCTCGATCGCGCGTCGAAGCAGCGCGACGTCGTCGCGCAGGCCGCCGACGAGCGCGGGCCCGACGGCCGGTCGATCGAGCGCGGCGCGCGCGGCGCGGGAAAGGGCGATCAGGCAGCCGGCGAGGTTGCCGCTGTCGACCGTCGAGACATACCGTGGAAGCATCGCCTGCAGCGTCGTCGTGTCGATCCAGTTCACGAAGTGCCCGCGATAACGCGGCGCCTCGGCAAGCGTGCGCAGCGTGCGTTCGACGCGCTCGCACCATTCGGGCAGCGCGATCCATCCGAAATCGCGCGCGGCGACAGTCGAGACGAGATACATGCCGATGTTCGTCGGCGACGTCCGGTGCGCGACGATCGGCTGCGGATCGTCCTGCACGTTGTCCGGCGGCAGGTAATGATCGGCGGCACCCGCCAGCGCCGCGAAGAATTGCCAGGTCTCGCGCGCGATCAGTCGCAACTGCGTCGCTTCGGCCGCGGTGGGCGCCTGCACTTCCTCCTCGGCAAGCGGACGGCTCGCGCACCACGCGAGAAACGGCGACGCATACCAGAGCACGAGAAACGGCATCGCGGCGATCAATCCCGGCGGATTGGCGAGCAGCAGCGTGAACATCAGCGCCGCGGTGACGGCGAGTGCCGCGTACTGGTTGCGCACGAAGCTGCCGAGCGACATTTCCGCGCTCGCCTGCACCTGCGCGGCCGAGCTCCACTCGAGAAGCCGCTGGCGGACGGCGAGGCGCCCGAGCGTGCGCAGGATCGCGTCGGCCATCAGAACCGCGTCGCGCGGCAGCGTGGTCAGCTCGAACAACGTGCGACCGATGCCGAGCAGCGTGTCATCGAGGAGCAGCTGCAGCCAGTTGCCGAGATCGGTTTGCGGTTGCGGGCGCAGCCGATCGACCAGTCCCAGCAACGTCGGCAGCAGGAACACCGTCAAAGCCAGCACGGCGAAGCGCCACGACGCCGCGTCTTCGACGATCCAGCCGGCCGCGAGCAGCAGGAACAGGCAGGGCGCCATCAGCGTGCGGCGCAGATTGTCGAGCATCTTCCATTTCGCGACCGCCGCGAGATCGTGCCCGCGCCGGCCGAAAACCCACGGCAGCAATTGCCAGTCGCCGCGCGCCCACCGATGATGGCGCGCCGCGGCAACTTCGGTATGCGGCGGATATTGCTCGAACAGCTCGATGTCGCTCACGAAGCCGCAGCGCGCGTAGCTGCCTTCGAGCAGGTCGTGCGAGAGGATCGTGTCGGACGGCATCCGCCCGTGCAGCGCGCTTTCCAGCGCATCGACCTCGTACATGCCCTTGCCGGTGAACGACGCGCGTCCGAACAGGTCCTGATACACGTCGGAAACCTGGAACGTGTACGGATCGACGCCGGCGTGGCCCGAGAACCAGTGCTGGAACCAGCTGCTCGAGCCCGGTGCGGGCAGCGTCGGCGTCACGCGCGGCTGCAGGATGCTGTAGCCGTCGGTGATGACCCCGGTCGCAGCGTCGATGCGCGGCCGATTGAGCGGATGCAACAGCGTCCCGACGAGCTCGGTCGCGGCGCCAAACGGCAGGATCGTGTCGGCGTCGAGCGTCAGCACGAAGCGCACGCCCGACGGCGGCGGCGCGTGGTGCGGCACGTCGGTCATGAACGACGTATCGGTCGCGTCGCGCAGCAGCCGGTTGAATTCGTGCAGCTTGCCGCGCTTGCGCTCCCATCCCATCCACGCGTCCTGCGCCGGATTCCACAGTCGGCGCCGATGGAACAGATAGAAGAGCCGATCGCCGGTACCCGCGGCGCCGTAGCGGACGTTGAGCGCGTCGATCGCGTCGGCCGCCACCCGCAGCAGGCGCTCGTCGTCCTGCGCATGCTCGGCCGGCGCATCCAGCCAATCGGTCAGCAGCGCGAAGTACATCTCACCTGCCTTGACCCCGTTCGACAGGTAGTGCGTCTCGAGCATGCGCACCTGGTCGGCGATCAGCGCTTCGCGCACGAGCATCGTCGGCACGACGACGAACGTGCGCGCGGATGCAGTGAGGCCCTCGGGCAATTCGAAGCGCGGCATGTGCCGCGGCGCGACGAGATCGGTGACGAGCCGATTGACGAGCGTGAGCGCGACTTCCCAGCAGGGGACGATCGCGAGCAACGCATACGCCCACAGCATCGGTGCCCGGACGCCGGCGTCGCCGGCCGGCGTGACGCAGAGCGCGACGAGGCCCGCGGTCGCGACGAACATCATGCCGAGATACACCGGCAATGCGCGATCGGCATGCCGCGACAGGAGGCGCCGCGCGAGCGACGGCCGGTAACCGAGCTCGCGCTCGAACAGTGGCCGTCCGTGGCTGATGAGCCAGTAGCCGAGATCGCCCGGTCGCGGATCGTCGCCCGGATGCGGCGCCGATGCCTTCGCCACCGCGGCGTGCGCGACATCGAGCTCCGAATGCGCCGAGCGGCGCGCAAGGTCCTCGACGGCGCCGCGGTAACGATCGCGCGTGATGAAGTCCATCGCGGCAAACGCCGCGTTGCGGCAAAGCGCCTGATGCACGAGGCTCGCCGCCTCGACGAAGTCGGACCACTCGTAGGCGGTGACAAGGCGCATGCTGGTGATCACGTTGCGCACGGAAAGATCGGCCGCCGCCTGGCGTCCGATCTCGTCCTGCACGATCGCTTCGGCGCTCGTTCCTTCCATCGCGAGGCGTTGCGACAATTCGTGCAATGCGACCGCCGCCGCCGCGTCGCCGTGTCGCAGGCGCTGGAACAGCTGGACGGTGAATGCCCGCGTCCAGCCGGTGCTGGTGCCGGCCGGCAGCGGCGATGCATCGTCGACGACATCGGTCGCGAGGCCGAGCAGCGCGTCGGCATGGCGATCCGCCTGTTCGCGCCCGCCCATCGACGCGACGATCCGCGCCGCGAGCCGGCGCGCGTTTTCCACCATCACGATGCGCAGCACCGTCGGCAACGCCCACAGCTCGGCGAGCTCGAGCGGTTGCACGTCCTGATACGCATGCGCGAAGCGCAGCAGCAGCTCGGGATCGAAGCGGCTGTCGGTGTGCGCGACGAACGCCCAGGCGATGCCGTACACGCGCGGCAGCCCGGCGAGGTGGCCGGCGTCGAGCCGCGGCAGGCGCGCGAAAAAGCGCCGCGGCAGCAGCGTGCGAATGTCGCGAAGCTGATCCTCGATGACATGGAAATTGTTGACGAGCCAGTCGGCCGCCGGGGTGATCAGCCGCTTCGCCTTGACCGCTTCGTGGATCGCTTCGTATGCGGCGCGCAGCACGCGCGCGTTGTCGGCGTTGCGACTGGCGAATGCGCGCCAGCGCGGCGCGCGGTCGCTGACGATCTGTTCAGCGGCGAGCGAGCGCGCGTGCTGCTCGAGGCGCTCGGGACTGAAGAGCTCCGCCCAGAGCGGCTCCTGGTCGTCCTCGACCAGTCCCCCGGCGCGCGTGTGCAGGTGTCTGTAAGGCGGGCGTTTCATTCGATGTCGACGCCGGGCCCGGATTCCGCAGGAAGCCGGCGCCGCCGTCGCAAGGGCCGACGACCTGCATCTTACGCAATTGACGAACCGGCTCAAACGCCAGCGCTTGCAAATCTTGCAACATCGTGCGCCGTTGAACTGTCCGATCGCTTCCCCATCCAACTGGATTGCGGACGTGGCAGCGCGTTCCGGTCATCTCGCGGCGACAACACAATGAGCACGACGGTCAGCGACTTCCTGTTGCAGCGCCTCGGTGAATGGGGCATCAAGCGGATCTACGGGTACCCGGGCGACGGCATCAACGGCATCCTCGGGGCGTTGAACCGCGCCGGCGACGAGTTCGATTTCATCCAGGTCCGCCACGAGGAGATGGCGGCGTTCATGGCGTGCGCGCACGCGAAATTCACCGGGCAGGTCGGCGTCTGCCTGGCGACTTCCGGCCCGGGTGCCATCCACCTGCTGAACGGACTCTACGACGCGAAGCTCGACCATCAGCCGGTGGTCGCGATCGTCGGCCAGTCGGCGCGCGCCGCGCTCGGCGGCAGCTTCCAGCAGGAAGTGGACCTGACGACGCTGTTCAAGGACGTCGCGAGCGAGTACGTCGAGATGGTGGTCACGCCGCAGCAGATGCGCCACGTGATCGACCGCGCGCTGCGCATCGCGCGTGCGCAGCGCGCGCCGACGTGCGTGATCATCCCCAACGACGTGCAGGAGCTGCCGGCGCATGCGCCGGACCGCAAGCATTCGACGATTCACTCCGGAATCGGCTACGCGATCGCGCGTCCGATTCCCGACGAGCACGAGCTGCAGCGCGCGGCGAACGCGCTCAACGCCGGCGAAAAGGTCGCCATGCTCGTCGGCGCCGGTGCGCTGAACGCGACCGCGGACGTGCTCGAAGTCGCCGACGCGCTCGGCGCCGGCATCGCGAAGGCGCTCCTCGGCAAGGCGGCGGTTCCCGACGCGCTGCCTTTCGTGACCGGCTCGATCGGCCTGCTCGGCACGAAGCCGTCGTACCGGATGATGATGGAGTGCGACACGCTGCTGATGGTGGGCTCGAGCTTTCCCTATTCGGAATTCCTGCCGCCCGAAGGTCAGGCGCGCGGCGTGCAGATCGACATCGACGCGCGGATGGTGTCGATCCGCTATCCGATGGAAGTCAACCTCGTCGGCGACAGCGCGACGACGCTGCGGCTCCTGCGCCCGCTGCTCAAGCGCAAGCAGGACCGCGCGCTGGCGCGAGAGGATCGAAAAGGACGTCGGGCAGTGGTGGAAGACGCTCGAGGAGCGCGCGATGGTCGACGCGCATCCGATCAATCCGCAGCGCGTGTTCTGGGAGCTGTCGCCGCGGCTTCCCGATCGGGTGATCCTCACCTGCGATTCCGGCTCGTCGGCCAACTGGTATGCGCGCGATCTCAAGATCCGCGAAGGGATGATGGCGTCGCTGTCCGGCGGGCTTGCGACGATGGGTCCCGGCGTGCCGTACGCGATCGGCGCGAAATTCGCGCATCCCGATCGTCCGGTGATCGCGATGGTCGGCGACGGCGCGTTCCAGATGAACGGCATGAACGAGGTGATCACGATCGGCAAGTACTGGCGCCGCTGGTCGAACCCGACGCTCGTCATCCTGGTGCTCAACAACCGGGACCTCAACCAGGTGACGTGGGAGCAGCGCGTGATGGAGGGCGATCCCAAGTACGAGGCCTCGCAGGACATTCCCGATTTTCCGTACGCGCGATACGCCGAAGGCGATCGGCCTGCGCGGCATCCGCGTCGACCGGCCGGAGGACATCGGCCGCGCGTGGGACGAGGCGCTCGCGAGCGACCGGCCGACGATCGTCGACATCTATACCGATCCCGACGTGCCGCCGCTGCCGCCGCACATCTCGTTCAAGCAGGCGCGCGAGTTCGCCGAGTCGCTGATGAAGGGCGATCCCGATCGCGCCGGCGTCATCCGTGCATCGGTCAAGGAGCTTTTCGCGTAAGCGCGGGGGAGCATACGAGGCCGCGACGAGCGATCCGGACATGAAAAGCGTTGCCGCACCGATCGACACGATCAGCGCTTCCGCGTACACGATCCCGACCGACGCACCCGAATCCGACGGCACGCTGGAGTGGAGCTCGACGACGCTCGTGCTGGTGGAAGCGCGGGCGGCCGGTGCGCGCGGCATCGGCTACAGCTACGCGAATCGCGCCACCTGCGTGCTGATCGTCGATACGCTGGCCAGGCTGGTCGAAGGCCGCGATGCGCTCGACGTCGCCGGCGCCTGGCGCGCGATGGTCGCCGCCATCCGCAATCTCGGTCGCCCCGGCATTTCGTCGATGGCAATCGCCGCCGTCGACAACGCGCTGTGGGACCTGAAGGCGCGCCTGCTCGATGTGCCGCTGGTGCATCTGCTCGGCGCGGCGCGCGATGCGATTCCGGTCTACGGCAGCGGCGGATTCACGTCGTACTCGAATGCGCGGCTTGCCGAGCAGCTCGGTGGCTGGGCGCGATCGGGAATCGGCATGGTCAAGATGAAGGTCGGACGCGATCCCGCGGCGGACGTCGAGCGCGTGCGCGTGGCGCGCGAGGCGATCGGCCCGGACACGGCGCTCTTCGTCGACGCGAACGGCGCATACAGCCGCAAGCAGTCGCTCGGGTTCGCCGATGCGTATGCCGAGCTCGGCGTGACGTGGTTCGAGGAGCCGGTCGTCAGCGACGATCTCGAGGGCTTGCGGCTCATCCGCGATCGCGCGCCCGCGCCGATGGACATCGCCGCCGGCGAATACGGCTACGACATCGTGTACTTCCGGCGGATGTGCGAGGCGGGCGCTGTCGACGTGCTGCAGGCCGACGCGACGCGCTGCGCGGGTGTCACCGGATTCCTGCGCGCTGCGGCGGTCGCCGACGCGTACCATCTGCCGCTGTCGAGCCATTGCGCGCCGTCGATCCATGCGCATGCGTGCTGCGCCGCGGGCGGCGCGGCATCTCGAGTATTTCCACGATCACGTGCGCATCGAGCGCATGCTCTTCGACGGGGCGCTCGAGCCGGTGCAAGGCGCGCTTCACCCGGCGCACGACCGCCCGGGCTTCGGCCTGACGTTCAAGGCCGCCGACGCACGGCAATACGCGGTGTGAGCGCCGCGATGCACTCGCCGGCGGCATCGACAGCGGGCGATTACGCCGCGCTCGAACGCGACCTCGTCGCCACCGTCGATGGCGAAGTGCGCTTCGACATCGGCAGCCGCGCGCTCTATGCGACCGACGGATCGAACTACCGGCAGGTGCCGATCGGCGTCGTCGTGCCGCGATCGGTCGATGCCGTCGTCGCGGCGGTTGCGGCGTGCCGCAAGCACGGCGCACCGGTGCTGCCGCGCGGCGGCGGGACGAGTCTTTGCGGGCAGTGCTGCAACGTCGCCGTCGTGCTCGATTTCTCGAAGTACCTCAATCGCATCGTCGCGCTCGACCCGGTGCGCAAGACCGCGCGCGTCGAGCCGGGCTGCGTGCTCGACACGCTGCGCGACGCCGCCGAACAGCATCACCTGACGTTCGCGCCCGATCCGTCGACGCACAGCCACAACACGCTCGGCGGGATGATCGGCAACAATTCCTGCGGTGTGCATTCGGTGATGGGCGGCAAGACCGACGACAACGTCATCGAGCTCGACGTGCTGACGTACGAAGGACTGCGCTTCACGGCGAAGCAGGTCGACGATCGGGAACAGCAGCGCATCCTGGCGGACGGCGGCGCCGCTCGCCGCCATTCACCGGCGCCTCAACTCGCTGCGCGATCGTTACGCCGACCGGATTCGCGCGCGCTTTCCGAAAATACCGCGCTGCGTATCCGGCTACGCGCTCGACCAGTTGCTGCCGGAAAACGGATTCAACTCGCGCGCGCGCTCGTCGGCACCGAGGGCACGTGCGTCATCGTGCTCGGCGGCGACGCTGCGTCTCGTCGACAGCCCGCCGGGCCGGTCGCTGCTCGTGCTCGGCTACCCCGACGTCTACAGCGCCGGCGATCACGTCACGGACATCATGCGATACGGCCCGATCGGCCTCGAAGGCATCGACGACAAGCTGATCGGCGACATGAAGGCCGTCGGGCTGCATCCCGAGGATGTCCAACTGCTGCCAGCGGGCGCCGGGTGGCTGCTCGTCGAGTTCGGCGGCGAACGACCGCCACGAATCCGATGCGAAGGCGCGCGCGTGCAGGGATGCGATCGCGAAACTCGAACATCCGCCGACGACGAAGCTCTTCGACGATCCGGCGCAGGAAAAGATGATCTGGACCGTGCGCGAGGCGGGACTCGGCGCCACCGCGCACGTGCCGAACAAGACGATCACGTGGGAGGGCTGGGAAGACGCGGCCGTGCCGCCCGACGCGGCTCGGCGACTACCTGCGCGATTTCCGCGCGCTCCTCGACCGGTACGACTATGCGGGCGACCTCTACGGCCATTTCGGGCAGGGCTGCGTGCATACGCGGATCGACTTCGATCTCGAGACGCACGACGGCATCGCGAAATTCCACCGGTTCCTGAGCGACGCTGCCGATCTCGTCGTCCGCTACGGCGGGTCGCTCTCCGGCGAGCACGGCGACGGGCAATCGAAGGCCGAGTTCCTGCCGAAAATGTTCGGCGACGATCTCGTGCAGGCGTTTCGCGAATTCAAGGCAATCTTCGATCCGCAGGGAAAGATGAATCCCGGCAAGGTCGTCGATCCTTATTTGCCCACGCAGAACCTGCGCCTCGGCGAGACGTTCAATCCGCCGCAGCCCGTCACGTACTTCAAGTATCCGAAGGACGCCGGCGTCTTCAGCCGCGCCGCGCTGCGCTGCGTGGGTGTCGGCAATTGCCGCCAGCACCATCATCAGACGATGTGCCCGAGCTATCGCGTGACGATGGAGGAGAAGCACTCGACGCGCGGCCGCGCGCGGATGCTCTTCGAGATGCTGCGCGGCGACGCGCTCACCGGCGGCTGGCGCGACGACAACGTCAAGCGAGTCGCTCGACCTCTGCCTCGCCTGCAAGGGCTGCAGGGGCGACTGTCCGGTGCACGTCGACATGGCGACGTACAAGGCCGAATTCCTGTCGCATTACTACGAGGGACGCCTGCGCCCGCGCTCGGCGTACGCGTTCGGCCTCATCGACCGCTGGGCGCGTGTCGCGGCGTACGCGCCGCGCGTCGTCAACGGCCTGATGCAGGCGTCGTGGTCGGGCGCGCTCGCGAAGCGCATCGCCGGCGTGGCGGCGTCGCGCCGATTGCCGCGCTTTGCCGACGAGACGTTCCAGCGCCGCTTTGCGCGCCGCACGGCGCAAACGCGCGGCGGCTCCCCCGTGATGCTGTGGCCGGACACGTTCAACAATCACTTTCATCCGGAAACCGCGATGGCGGCGGTCGACGTGCTGGAAGCCGCGGGGTTCGCGGTGAGCGTGCCGGCGTTTCCCGTCTGCTGCGGCCGTCCGCTGTACGACTCCGGCATGCTGCGCCGGGCGCAGCGGTACCTGCGACGCATCCTCGATCGCTTCGCGAAGGAGATCGACGCCGGCGTGCCGTTCGTCGTGCTCGAGCCCGCCTGCGCCGCGGTGTTCCGCGACGAACTCCGCAACCTCTTTCCCGGCGACGAAATCGCGAAGCGGCTCGCGCAGCAGACGTACCTTCTGGCCGAGTTCCTCGAGCGCCGGGCGCCGCGCTTTTCGCCGCCGCGCCTCGCGCGCCGCGCGATCGTCCACGGCCATTGCCATCAGAAGGCGGTGATGTCGATGGACGCCGACGAGGCGATGCTGCGCAAGGCCGGTGTCGACTACACGCTGCTCGACTCCGGATGCTGCGGCATGGCGGGCTCGTTCGGCTTCGAGCGCGACAAGGCCGGCCTGTCGGTGCAGATCGGCGAGCTCGTCCTGCTGCCCGCAGTGCGCGCGGCAGCCGCCGATTGCCTCGTCGTGGCCGACGGTTACAGTTGCCGCGAGCAGATCGCGCAATGCACGCAGCGCCATGCCGTGCATCTGGCCGAAGTGCTGCAGATGGCGCTTGCCGGCGCCTGCGACGGAGAAGCGACGACGCGCGAGGCGCCGGCAGCGGTCGATGCCGGTGGAACCGCCCGCGCATCGGCGTCGGTTCGATTCTGAATCGGGGCTGGCGTCGATCGCCATCGATCCCGCGACGCCTGATTGAAGGGAGCATCCATGCATGCGATCACGAGAACGCGGCGCCGCGTGGGCGCAGTGGTCGTCGTCAGTTTCCATCCGCCGCGCAAGTCAAGCGGCTCGACCGGGTCTCCGAAATTGTCGCGAAGCCGGTGCGAGCGCGCGCCACTCGCAGCGAGCTTGCGGTCGGCGTCACGGTTCCGCCGCAGGGCATCGCGGCAATCGACGTCAAGCCATCGCGCGCCGGTGGAAACTGAAAATCAATCCGACGATGCGCTCCTCGACGACGTCCAGCGCGAGACGTTCGCGTATTTCCTGCACGAGGTGAACGAGCGCAACGGGCTCGTCGCGGACTGCACGCGTCCCGGCTGGCCGTGCAGCATCGCTGCGACGGGATTCGGACTCGCGTCGTACCCCGGTTGGCGTGGAGCGCGGCTGGATGACGCGCGACAATGCGGTTGCGCGAACGCTCGCGCGCTGCGGTTCTTCTCCGACAGCGTGCAGGACACTACGCCCGAAGCGACCGACTCATCGCGATGGCCGATCGCGCCGCCGGTGACGGCATCGGGTAAATGAGCGCCGGTGAGGGGTGCTAATATTGCCGCCCGCG
Source organism: uncultured Pseudomonadota bacterium (assembly GCA_963706225.1). Classification (GTDB taxonomy): domain Bacteria; phylum Pseudomonadota; class Gammaproteobacteria; order Burkholderiales; family Casimicrobiaceae; genus VBCG01. The sequence continues at coordinate 244,240 of CAVPMH010000025.1, read as the reverse complement.
TCGTGATTCGTCTCGTATGATTTCCCCCCGTCGTTGCGCCCGATGACGACGCTGCTTGCGCCGCGGAGGCTGACGATTGCCACGCGCGAATCAGCGCTGGCGCTGTGGCAGGCCGAGCACGTTCGCGCGCGCCTCACGTCCCGCTATCCCGGCACGGCGGTCGACCTGCTCGGCGTGACGACGCAGGGCGACCGCGTCATCGATCGCCCGCTCGCGGCGATCGGCGGCAAGGGCCTCTTCATCAAGGAGCTCGAAAACGCGCTGCGGGAAGGGCGCGCCGACATCGCGGTTCATTCGCTGAAGGACGTGCCGATGGACATGCCGGAGGGCTTCGTCCTCGCGGCGATTTCGGCGCGCGAGGACGCGCGCGACGCGTTCGTCTCCAACCGGTTCGATGCGCTGTCGTCGTTGCCGCCCGGCAGCGTCGTCGGCACATCCAGCCTGCGGCGTGAAGCGCAATTGCGCGAGTGCCATCCCGAAGTTCGCATCGAGTCGTTGCGCGGCAACGTGCATACGCGGTTGCGCAAGCTTGACGAAGGCCGCTACGGCGCGATCATTCTCGCCGCCGCGGGCCTGAAGCGGCTCGGTCTCGGCACGCGCATTCGCGCGCTGCTCGACCCCGACGTCAGCCTGCCCGCGCCCGGACAGGGTGCGCTGGCGATCGAATGCCGAGCCGATCGCCTCGACCTCGTGCATGCATTGGCGCCGCTCGCCGATCGCGGCACGACGCTCGCGACTACCGCGGAGCGCGCATTCTCGCGCGCGCTCGGCGGCAGTTGCCAGACGCCGCTCGCCGCCTACGCCGAATGGCAGGAGGGCCGGCTTTGGCTGCGCGGCCTCCTGGCCGGCCGCGACGGCCGCGACGTGCTGCGCGGCGAAATGGAAAGCGTCGTCACCGATATTGCGGACGCGCAGGCGCTCGGCGCCGCGCTCGCTGACGATTTTCTCGGGCGCGGCGGCCATCGGCTCGCCGCCGCGTCGGCATGACGACGGACATCCATTCGCTTGCGCCGGCCGCGCGTGATCGCGCTCCGCTCGACGGCATCGGCGTCATCGTGACGCGGCCGCAGCGGCAGGCAGCCGTGCTGGCGGGCAGGATCGCGGCCCTCGGCGGAACGCCGCTCATCTGGCCGGCGATCGTCATCCTGCCGCCGGTCGACGGCGAAGCGCTCGCGCGCGCGCATGCGGCGCTCGGCGGCTACGACATCGCGATCTTCGTTTCGGCGAACGCCGTCGAGTTCGGCGGGCGAGCAGCGGGCGCATGGCCCGCGCACATCGCCACGTTCGCGCCGGGACCAGGAACTGCCGAAGCGCTCGCCGAGGCCGGCATCGCGAACGCGCGCATTCCGGTAAAGTCGTGGGACAGCGAAGGACTGCTCGAGCTGCCCGATCTCGCCGATGTGACGGGCAAGCGAATCGTCATCTTCCGCGGCGAAGGCGGCCGCGAATTCCTTGGCAACGCGCTGCGCATGCGCGGCGGCATCGTCGATCATGTCCCCTGCTATCGGCGCGTGGCGCCGCAAAGCGGCGCCGACGGTCTGATCGAAGCCATGCGCGACGGTCGCGCCGATGCGCTGACGCTTACCTCCGCCGAAGGCCTCGACAACCTGCTGGCGGCACTGGGCCCCGCGGGACGTGTCCCGCTGGCGGCATTGCCGGTGTTCGCTGCGCACCCGCGCATCGCCGAGCGCGCGCGCGAGCACGGGCTGTCGGCGGTGGAAACGGCAGGCGGCGACGCGGGACTGCTCGCCGGGCTGCTCGAATGGTTCCGCTTGAAGCCACAAGCCTAGGGGTAAACCATGAATGCCATCGATCTTCTGATCACCGCGGCGCTGCCGCCTTTTCTGTACGAGCCGCTCAAGGCGGATTACCACTGTCACGATTACGCGGCGTCGCGGGACCGGATCGCGCTGCTCGCGGAAGTCGGCGGCCGCATCCGCGGACTGGTGCAAAGCGGCGGTACCGTGACGCCAACCGTGCTCCTCGACGATCTGCCGAAGCTTGAAATCATTTCGGTCTTCGGCGTGGGCTACGACGGCGTGCCGACCGATTATTGCCGCGACCACGGCATCAGGGTCACGCACACGCCGGACGTGCTGACCGACGACGTTGCCGACGTCGCGGTCGCGCTGATCCTGATGACGGGGCGCGGCTTCATCCGCGCGAACCGGTTCGTGCACGCGGGCAAGTGGGTCCACGGCAATCCCGAGCTTTCGATGAAGCTGTCGGGGCGCTCGGTCGGCATCGTCGGTCTCGGACGCATCGGCAAGGCGATCGCGCATCGCGTCGAGGCGATGGGCATGCAGGTCGCGTACACCGGGCGCAAACCCCAGGAGGTCGCGTACCGGTACGTCGCGGATCTCGCGTCGCTCGCGAAAGAGGTCGATTTTCTCGTCGTCGCGTGTCCGGGGGGTGCTGCCACGCATCATCTCGTCGATGCCCGCGTCCTGGCGGCGCTCGGCGCGAAAGGCACGCTGATCAACATCGCGCGCGGCTCGATCGTCGACGAGTCGGCGCTCGTGCGCGCGCTTGCCGACGGCACGATCAAGGGCGCGGGGCTCGACGTGTTCGCCGACGAGCCGCGCGTTCCGGAAGCGCTTCTCGCGCTCGACAACGTCGTGCTGCTGCCGCACGTCGGCAGCGCGACGAAGGAAACGCGCCAGGCGATGGGCGACCTGTGCAAAGCCAACCTCGACGCGTGGTTCACGCGGGGCTCGGTGCTGACGCTCGTCCCTGAATTGCGCTAGCGCAAGCTCACTCGCCGTGCACGAGCGCGACGCGCTTCGCGCCGGGCTCGAACATCACGATGAAGAGCGCCGTGACGACCAGTCCAAGCGCTATCCATTCCTGCCAGCCCGGCCGTTCGCCGAGCAGGATCATGCCGGAAATGACGCCGACCACGGGCACCGGAAGCGACGACAACGACGACACGGCGACGGGCAGCGTGCGCGCCAGCATGAACCATGCGAGGTTCGCGATCGCGCCGGCGAAGAAGATGTTGTAGACGATCGCGAACCAGCCGCGGTGCGACAGATGCGCGAGTACCATCGCCAGCGGTTGCGAATCGAACAGCGGCGCGAGCGCCGCGAGCGGAATCCAGCCCAGCAGCATCATCCAGCCGGACAGCGCGTTCTGCGGCATCGGCGGCTGCCACTTGCGCAGCAGCACCGTGCCGCACGCCCACAGGATCGCCGCGGTGAGAATCATCAGCGCGCCGAACGGTGCGGTGCGGACGATGACGATCTCTCCGCCGATCAGCACCGCCATTCCCGCGGCGCCGAGCGCCAACCCCAGCAATTTGCGCCGCGAGATCGGCTCGTGCAATACGAGCGCCGCGATCAAGGTCGCCCAGATCGGCATCGTGTACCCGAGGATCGCGCTGCGGCCCGCGGGCAACTGCTGGATGCCGAACAGCACGAAGCCGTTCCATCCGGCAATGTTGAACAGCGCAAGCACGCCAAGGCGCGGCCACAGCTTGCGCGGGACGCGGATGGAATCGCCGGTGAGTCGGGCGACGAGCAGCATGCCGAGCGCTGCGAATGGCAGCGTGAGTCCCCGGAACGTCAGCGGTGCGAGCTCGGAAACGCCGATCTTCATCACCGGCCAGTTGCAGCCCCATAGCAGCGCCAGCACGAGTATCGGGAGCGCCGCGCGGGCGCCGGTCACGGAGCGGTTCCGTACTTGCCGACGTGCAACGCGCGCGCCTGCGTGACCCAGCCGTCGCGCCGGACGCGGCCGGGGAATTCGCGCAAGCGCGCGTCGACGTCGTCGATGTCGCGCTCGCTCCAGCGCGCGATCTGGCGATACGAGGCGATGCCCATCTGATAGAGCATGCGTTCGATGACGGGACCTACGCCGACGATCAGCTTGAGATCGTCCGGCGTTCCCGGCGCGTCGAGCAACGGCGGCGGCGCATTGCGCTCGATGTCGACGACGATCTGCCGATAGCGCGCCGTTTCCGAGCGCGCGTCGGCGAGCTCGCCGTAGAGGCGCCTGCGATCTTCGGCGAACGCGAGCAGTTGCGCCCGTTCGGCCGATGCGGCGTGCTGCGGAGAGGGCAAATCGGGTGTCGGCTATTGCCGCTCGGCGCCCGTGCCGAACGACCAGCATGCGATCGCGCCGGCTCGCCAGGCGACGCCGATGCCAATTGCGAGCACGATCAACGCGACAAGCGTGAGGCCGTTCACCGGACCCTCGACGGAATGCGTGGCCCGCGCATTGTATGCGACGCGAGGGACACGGGGCCAATCGGCGCGCGACCGAGCGGCGAGGTCGGACTGCTAAAATCGCACGCGATCATGCAGACGACCGTTCCCGGCTCCGACCCGCATGCGACCGGCGCGTCGCCGCAGCCGCCGCCGGGTGATTCGCGCCCGGCATTCGGCCTGCGCGCGCTGTGGATGCTCGTCATCCTCGCGATTCTCGCGGGTGCGTACGCCTGGTACGATCAGCGCGGCGTCACGCAATCGCTGCGCGGCGAGGTCGCGCAGCGGCTGACCCGTGGCGATGCCGCGGTCGCGCAGGCGCGCGCGCGCCAATCCGATCTTGCGAACGAGCTGCGCGACGCACAGGCGAAACTCGCGCTGCTCGATGCGCGCGTGTCCGAATTCCAGTCGCAGCAGGCGTCGCTCGAGGCGCTCTATCGCGACCTGGCGCCGTCGCGCGACGAGCTCGCGCTGTCGGAGGTCGAGCAAATCCTCGTGCTCGCGAGCCAGCAGCTCACGCTCGCGGGCAACGTGCAGGCGGCGCTCGCCGCGCTGCAGGTCGCCGACGGCAAGCTCGCGCGGCTCGACCGCCCGCAACTCGGGCCCCTGCGTCGTGCGCTGGCGCGCGACATGGACCGCCTCAAGGCCGTTCCGTATGTCGATGTTGCCGGCATTTCGATCAAGCTCGATCAGATGATCGATTCGATCGATACGCTGCCGCTCGCGAAGGACGAGCGCGTGGCGCCGCCTGCTTCGGCCGCGCCTGCCGCCGACGAGTCGGCCTGGCTGCGTTTCCTCCATGGCGCATGGAACGACCTGCGCAGCGTCATCCGCATCGAAGTCTCCGACCGCCCGGCGGCGCCGCTGATCACGCCGCAGCAATCGTTCTTCCTCCGCGAGAATCTGCGCCTGCGGCTCCTTTCCGCGCGGCTCGCGCTGCTTTCGCATGATCCGCCCTCGTTCAAGGCCGACCTGCAGGCGGCGAGCGGCTGGATCCGGCAGTATTTCGACAAGCAGAATCGGCCGGTGCAATCGACGCTCGCAACGCTTGCGCAGCTTTCGGCGATCGCGATGCCCGGCGAGATTCCCGATCTCACGGCGAGCCTCGAGGCGGTGCGTACGTTGAAGGATGCCGCCGACCGGATACCGGAGCGTGCCCCGGCGCGCTCGAAATAGAAGCCCCGTGCGCGCACTGATCGCGTTCATCGTCATCGCCGCCGCGGCGGTGACCTTGGCGCTCGTGTTCCGCCTCAACACCGGCTACGTGCTGTTCGTGGCGCCGCCGTACCGCGTCGAGCTGTCGCAGAACGCGTTCATCATCATCGCGCTGCTGGCGTTCATCGCGCTCTACGCGCTGATTCGCGCGGCGGTGCGCCTCGCGAAGCTGCCGGCGGAGGTACGCGAAGGACGGCGCCGGCGGCAATTCGAGCGCTTCCGCAGCAAGCAGGACGCCGCGGTCGTTGCCCTCCTCGAGGGCCGCCACGGCAAGGCCCGCCAGTTCGCGCAGGAGGCGCTCGCGATCCCGCAATCGTCGCCGGTGGCGGCATTGGTCGGCGCGCGCGCCGCGCTCGAAACGCGCGACTGGACGGCCGCCGCCGCCATGCTGGAGCGGCCCGACACGCATGCGACGAATCTCGCGGTGCCGCGACTCATGCTCGAGGCGGAGCTGGCGCTCGAGCGCGGACAGCCGGCGGAGGCGCTCGCGCGCCTTGCCGAGCTGCGCCGCGAGGCGGGTCTGCACACGGCCGCGCAGCGGCTCGAATTGCGCGCGCTGACGGCGGCAGGACGACCCGCGGAAATTCCGGCGCTCGTCGACCAGCTCGTGCGGCGCAAGGTGTACGACGCGAAGCAGGGCGAGTTGCTGCGCGCAAGCGCGCACGCCGAGGCGCTCGCGGGCTTCGCGCACGACGCCGCGGGGCTGCGCGCCTACTGGGCGCGCGTACCGGAAAGCGATCGGCTGCAGTCGAAGGTCGCACGCGCGGCCGCGCGCAGCTTTCTTTCACTGGGCGCGGATCGCGAGGCGGCCGACATCCTGGCCCGCAGTCTCGAGCGAAACTGGGACCCGAGCCTGTTGCCGACCTACGCGCAGTGCCGCGCGCCCGACGCGACGCGCCAGCTCGAGATCGCCGAACGCTGGCTCGTCACGCACAATCAGGACGCGACGCTGCTCTACGCGCTCGGCCGCCTGTGCGAGCGCCAGCAACTGTGGGGCAAGGCGCAGACGTACCTCGAGGCGAGCCTGGCGCTCGACAACCACTGGCGCGCGCACGTGGCGCTCGGCGAAATGTTCGCGAAGCTCGGCCGCAACGACGAGGCGAACGCGCATCTCGCCGCGGCATTGAAGCTCGCGTTGGGGGAGCTTACGCGCGACGACGCGTAAATCGGTGTCGGAGGTGTAATTATTCGCTTGGCAGCGCACGAATAATTACACCTCCGACACCGATTTACGCTACGACGCTTCGGTCTCCGCCGCGTACGTGAAGCTGTCGGCGAAGAACTCGTCGGGCGGCAGCCGACGCAGCGCCGTGAAGTCGCGCTTCGCGGCATCGATCATCGCCGGCGCGCCGCATGCGTAGACCTGGTACCCCGACAGATCCCTGAAGTCGGCCAGCACCGCCTCATGCACGAAGCCGGTGCGGCCCGGCCACGCGTCGTCGGGTGCGGGTTCGGAGAGTACCGGGATGAACGTGAAGTTCGGATTCTCCTTCTGCCAGCGGCCGGCAACGTCGGGCATGTAGAGATCGCGCTTCGCACGCGCGCCCCAATACAGCACGATCTCGCGCGGAATCCGGTGAAACAGCATGTGCTCGATGATCGCCTTGATCGGCGCGAACCCGGTGCCGCCGGCGACGAAGATCACCGGCTTGTCGCTGGTCTCGCGCAGATAGAACGTGCCGAGCGGTCCTTCGAAGCGCAGGATCTCGCGGCCCTTGTACGTGGCAAACAGCGGATCGGTGAAGAAGCCACCCGGCGTGTGCCGGATGTGCAGCTCGAGCAGCTCGTCGGCATGCGGCGGCGTGGCCAGTGAAAAGCTGCGCCGGTGTCCGTCCTTCAGCAGGAAATCGATGTACTGCCCGGCAAGATATTGCAGGCGTTCGTTCGTGGGAAGCTTGAGCCTGACGATCGCGACGTCTTGCGCCGGCTTGTCGATCGATTCGATCCGGCACGGCAGGCGCTTGATCTGGATGTCGCCCGCGCGCCGCACTTCGCGCACTTCGATGATGATGTCCGTCTTCGGCCGCGCCACGCAGAACAGCGCCAGCCCCTTGCGCTTTTCGTCGTCGGTCAGCGTCGACGGCTGATGCGCGCCGAAGTCGACGTCGCCTTCGAGGATGCGTCCCTTGCACGTGCCGCATGCGCCGTTGCGGCATCCGTACGGGATCATCAGGTCCGCGCGCGTCGCCGCCTGCAGCACCGTCTCATCCGGCTCGCAGCCGAACGTATGCTCGCTCGGCCGTATGCTAATCTGCAGGGTCATGACGCAGCGGTTGTTGCTGGTGGGATGCGGCGATATCGCCTTGCGGGTCGCGGACCTCCTGCGGCATCGGGTCCGGCTCGTCGGCCTGACACGCAATCGCGACGACGTGCGCAAGCTGCGCCTGCACGGCATCGTTCCGCTGATCGGCGATCTCGACGATCGCCGCACGCTCGAACGCCTTCGCCCGGGCGCGCTCGCGGTGCTGCATTGCGCGCCGCCGCCTTCCGACTGCAAGGACGACCCGCGTACGCGCAACCTGCTCGCAGCGCTTTCGACCGCGCGGATTATACCGCGGCACTTCGTGTATCTCTCGACGTCGGGCGTCTATGGCGATTGCGCGGGCGCGCGCATCGCCGAAACGCGGCCGTCCCGGGCGCAGACGCCGCGCGCGCGACGACGTGTCGCCGCCGAACGATGCCTGCGTGAATGGGCCGCCCGCAACGGCGTCGCGCTGGCGATCCTCCGCGTGCCGGGCATCTATGCGCCGACGCGCCTGCCGCTCGAGCGGCTGAAGCAGGGCACGCCCGCACTCGTGGCCGACGAGGACGTGTACTCGAATCACATCCACGCCGACGACCTCGCGCATGCGGTTGTCAGCGCCCTCTATCGCGGGCGCGCCAACCGCGCCTACAACGTGAGCGACGACAGCGAGATGAAGATGGGCGAGTGGTTCGACACCGTCGCCGATGCGTTTCATCTGCCGCGTCCGCCGCGCGTGAGCTGGGACGACGCCGAGCGCCAGATTGCGCCGCTGCTGCTGTCGTTCATGAGCGAGTCGCGGCGCCTCGTCAACGCGCGGATGAAGCGCGAGTTGCGCGTGCGGCTGCGTCACCCGACGCCGCACGGCGAGCTTGCGCAAACCGCGCCTCGCGAATTGCGCCGGCAACTTGCGTTGCCGATCGGCTGATGACACCGGCGCGCGCACCCTCATCGCAGTTGGCCGCGCGGCGCAAGCTCACGCTCGTCGAGCGCCTCGACGCCTACGAAAAGCTGATGCGGCTCGACAAGCCGATCGGCGTGCTGCTGCTGCTGTGGCCGACGCTCTCGGCGCTGTGGCTCGCCGCGAACGGCGCGCCGCGCCGGTCGCTGGTGCTGATCTTCGCCGTCGGCACGCTCGTGATGCGCTCGGCCGGCTGCGCGATGAACGACTGGGCCGATCGCGACTTCGACGCCCACGTCGCCCGCACCGCGCAGCGGCCGCTTGCCGCCGGCATCATCGCGCCGTGGGAAGCGCTCGCGGTAGCGGGTGTCGGCGCATTGGTCGCGTTCCTGCTCGTGCTGTTCACGAACCGTGCGACGATGCTGTGGTCGATCGCGGCGCTCGCCATCGCGGTCGTCTATCCGTTCTGCAAGCGCTTTCTGGCGATCCCGCAGGCGTTTCTCGGCATCGCATTCTCGTTCGGCATCCCGATGGCGTATGCGGCGGTGCAGAATCGCGTGCCGCCGCTCGCATGGGCGCTGCTCGTCATCAATCTGTTCTGGGTCGTCGCGTACGACACCGAGTACGCGATGGTCGACCGCGACGACGACGCGAAGATCGGCATTCGCACGTCGGCGTTGACGTTCGGGCGCGCCGACGTCGCCGCAACGGCGCTCTGCTACGCGCTCTATCTCGCCGGCATGATGTGGATCGGACGCGTGTACGCACTCGGGCCCGTTTATTTCGCGGGTCTCGCGATCGCGCTGCTGATCGCGATCCATCACGTCTGGATCATCCGGTCGCGCGAGCCGGCCGCCTGCTTTCGCGCGTTCCTCGGCAATCACTGGCTCGGCATGAGCGTTTTTCTCGGTGTCGCGCTCGATTACGCGTTTCGGGCGGGACGCTGGCCGCGTGCGTGGTGAGTCCGGCGGTCGTATCGACTTTGCCAAGGCACCGCGGCCTGCCGCCGGTGCTCGCACCGGACGCGCGCGTACTGATCCTCGGCAGCTTTCCGAGCGAAGCGTCGCTCGCGGCGCGCGAGTACTACGCGCATCCGCGCAATCATTTCTGGCCGATCCTCGGTGCGGTGCTGAACGAGCCGCTTGCCGCTCTGCCGTACGCCGAGCGCCTTGCGCGCGTCAAGGCGCATCGCGTGGCGATCTGGGATACGATCATCAGTTGCGAGCGCGCAGGCAGCCTCGACGCGGCGATCCGCAATGCCGAGCAGGGCGAGATCAAGCGCGTGCGACGCGTGGCGCACGACCTGAAAGCGGTGTGCTTCAACGGCAGCACGGCCGCCCGCGCGAAAGCCGCATGGGCGCACGCGGGCTACGCGACGCTCGTGTTGCCGTCGACCAGTCCCGCGTACACGCTGCCGATCAGTGACAAGCTCGCCGCATGGCGACCGCTCGCGCGCTGGCTGGAAAACACGTGAGGCCTCTCGGCGTTGCGCTGCTGTGCTCTTGCCTTGCGCTGCCCGCGCATGCGCGCCGCATGGAAGCCGTGACGTTTCCGTCGCTGGACCGCGATGCGAACGGCGACGCGCTGGAATTGCGGGCGATGCTGCTGCTGCCGCCCGGATCGGCGCCAGACGCAGGGCGGCCGGCGATCATCGCGCTGCATGGCTGCGGCGGCATGTATTCGAGGCGCGCTGGACACGAGCGGCAACTCGCCGAGCGGATGGCGCTGCGCGCCGATCCGCTGCTGCGCGACGGCTACGCGGTGCTCTTCGTCGACAGCTTCGGCCCGCGCGGCCTCCGCGAAGTTTGCACGATCAGGTCCGGGGAGCGGACGATCAGGGCCGCCACGCGGCGTCTCGACGCGCTCGGTGCGCTGGCCTAGCTCGCGTCACGAAAGGATGTCGCGCGTGACCGGATCGCGCTCGTCGGCTGGTCGCACGGCGGCAGCACGGTGCTGCAGGCGATCGACACGGGCGATCGAGCCGTCGCGGCGTTCGCACGACGCGCGCAAGCGCCGTTCTTCCGCGCCGCCGTTGCGTTCTATCCCGGCTGCGCGTCGCCGCTTGCGGCGGGCGAGCGTTATCGTCCCGGGGCGCCGACGCGCATCTACATCGGGGATCTCGACGACTGGACGCCCGCGGCGACGTGCGTCGCGCTCGGCAGGACAATGGCCGCCCGGGACGAAGACCTGCTCGTGACGACGTATGCCGACAGTTATCATGCGTTCGATTCGCCGACAGGCAAGATCGTGCTTCGACGCGACGTGCCCAACGGCGTGCATCCGGGGCAGGGCGTGCACGTCGGTCCGAATCCTGTTGCGCGCGCAGCAGCGAACGCGAGCGTGCGCGCGTTCCTGCGCGAGCGCCTGCTCCCTTGATGGCATCGGTAAAGCGAAAGGCGTAGGATGAAACATCCCCCCACGCTCGCTTCGCTCGCTGCCCCCCGGGGGCTGGTCAGTCGGTCGGGGCGGCCCTTCCCGACTGACATGGACCTCGGATTGCGCGATCGAATCGTCGTCGTCACCGGCGCGAGCAAGGGCATCGGCTTCGCCTGCGCGCAGGCGTTCGCGGCCGAAGGCGCGCGCGTCGCGCTCGTGTCGCGCAGCCGCGCGAACCTGGACGCGGCGCTCGCGAAGATCAGGCACTTCGAGCATCGACCGGAGGCGTTCGTCGCCGATCTGACGGATGCCGCGCAGGCGCTGTCGATGGTGGACGCCGTCGAGGCCGCGCTCGGGCCGATCGACATCCTGGTGAGCTCCGCCGGCGCCGCGAAGCGCTATCCACCCGACGACCTGTGCGCTGCCGCATGGCACGATGCGATGGACGCGAAGTTCTTCAGCTACATCCATCCGCTGGACGCCATCGTCAAGCGCATGGGCGCGCGCGGGCACGGCTCGATCATCAACATCATCGGCGCCGGCGGCAAGATCGCCAGCTCCGTGCATCTCCCCGGCGGTGCCGCGAATGCCGCGTTGATGCTCGCGACGGCCGGCCTCGCCGCCGCGTACGGACCCAAGGGTGTGCGCATCAACGCCATCAATCCCGGCGCAACGCTGACCGATCGACTGCAGCAGGGGCTCGCTGCGGAAGCGAGCATGACCGGGCTCACCAGGAAGAAATCCTCGAGCGGCAGCAGGCGCGCATTCCGTTGCGGCGACTTGGCACGCCCGAGGAAATCGCGCAGGTCGCGCTGTTCCTGGCGTCATCGCAGGCGAGCTACGTGACGGGCGCCATCGTGCCGATGGACGGCGGCGCAAGCGCCGCCATTTAGCACCGGATACGCCGTCCGGGCACCGCGCGCATCGTCGCGCACTGATCGAGCGCCGTGGTTGCGTGCGACCGTGTGGACCGTCAGCCCCCGGCTTCTGCTCATCACGCCCATCGGCCGGTTCACCGGGTTGATCATGTCGGGCGATGCACCTCGATGTTGTCGCGCCGTAGTCCTTGCCGCGATGCTGCTGCCGGTGCGATAGATCTTCTGCTCGCGTGCGTCGGCCGCCTGTTGCGGCGTCGATGCGCATGCGATCAGCAGCATGCGCCAGTGCGCCGGCCGAGCCGGCGATTGTGCGATGGGACATGGAGCGCTCCTGTAGGGTTGCGATGATGAGCCATTACCGCCGTTTCGTTCGCTTCAATCGTCTGCTGCGAGCCGTCGTTTGCGCCACGTGATGAATGCCTGGCCACCGACTTTCCGAGCTATACCGGCGTGATTATCCATCGGATAATGAATATCGGCCCGATCTTGAGCGCCCGCTCGTTGCCGACGGCGCGAATGACATCGGCATGCGCCGCAGTGCACGGCAGGTTGCCGCGCACGCCGGTGCGGGTCGCGATCGCTGAACGCGCGCACGTCCGGGTACACTGCGCGCGCGGCATCATTGCCCTGCGCGCGCGCTAGTCACGATCTCCGCGATTTCCTGACTCAGCTCGAAGCGACGGGTGAATTGAAGCGCGTCCGCGCGCCCGTCGATCCGAAGCTCGAGATGACGGCACTGTGCGACCGTGCGCTGCGCGCGGCGGGCCCGCGTTGCTGTTCGAGCAGCCGAAAGGCGATTTCCGCGGCCCGTCGGGAGCGGCGATTCCCGTGCTCGGCAACCTGTTCGGCACGCCCGAGCGCGTTGCCAAGGCGATGGGCGCCGATCCCGCGAACTGGCAGGCGTCGTTGCGCGAGGTGGGAAAGCTCCTCGCCTTTCTCAAGGAGCCCGAGCCGCCGAAGAGCCTCGTCGACGCCTGGCGCACCACGCGGCCGGTGTTCATGAAAGTGCTCGACATGGCGCCGAAGGAGCGCCGTTCCGGCCCGTGCCAGGACGTCGTCTGGGAAGGCGACGATGTCGACCTTGCGCGACTGCCGATACAAACCTGCTGGCCGGAAGACGCCGGGCCGTTGATCACGTGGGGTCTCACGGTGACGCGCGGGCCGCACAGGAAGCGACAGAATCTCGGCATCTATCGGCAGCAGGTGATCGCGCGCAACAAGGTGATCATGCGCTGGCTCGCTCACCGCGGCGGCGCGCTCGACTTTCGCGATCACGCGCTTGCGTCGCCGGGCGCGCCGTTCCCGATCGCGGTTGCGCTGGGTGCCGATCCCGCGACGATCCTCGGCGCGGTGACGCCGGTGCCCGATACGCTCTCCGAATACCAGTTCGCGGGATTACTGCGCGGCGGCCGCACCGAAATCGTCAAGTGTCTGACGCACGACCTGCAAGTGCCGGCCTCGGCGGAGATCGTACTCGAGGGTTACATTCAGGCCGATGCGAACGATCCGACGGGCTACGAAACCGCGCTCGAAGGCCCGTTCGGCGACCACACCGGGTATTACAACGAGACCGAGCGCTTTCCGGTATTCACGATCGAGCGGATGACGCTGCGGCGGGATCCGATCTACCACTCGACGTACACGGGCAAGCCGCCGGACGAGCCGGCGATGCTGGGCGTCGCGCTGAACGAGGTGTTCGTGCCGCTGTTGCAGCGTCAGTATCCGGAGATCAGCGACTTCTACCTGCCGCCGGAAGGATGCAGTTACCGGCTCGCGGTCGTGGCAATGAAGAAGCAGTACGCCGGGCACGCGAAGCGCGTGATGTTCGGCATCTGGAGCTTCCTGCGCCAGTTCATGTACACGAAGATGATCATCGTCACGGACGACGACGTGAATATCCGCGACTGGAAGGACGTGATCTGGGCGCTGACGACGCGCGTCGATCCCGCGCGCGACACGCTGATCGTGCCGAATACGCCGATCGATTATCTCGATTTCGCGTCGCCGGTCGCCGGTCTCGGCAGCAAGATCGGCATCGATGCGACGAACAAATGGCCGGGCGAGACGGCGCGCGCGTGGGGACGCCCGATTGCAATGGACGCCGCGGTCACGGCGCGCGTCGAGGCGATCTGGCAATCGATCGGGTAATTTGCCCTCTTCCGCACGCCGGAGAGGGAGCGGCGATGCTGCGCGTCAGCGCCGGTTGATCATCAGCCCGATGAGGAATCCTGCGGCCGCCGCAACGCCGATCGCGCCCCAGGGATTGTCGTGAACGTAGTCGTCGGTGACGCGCGCCGCCGCTTTCGCGCGATCCATCGCCTCGCCTTCGAGCTCCTGCAGCCGCAGCTTGGCCGAGAGCAGCTTCGCCTCGACCTGCGCGCGAAGATCCTTGGCGCGCTCGCCGGTTTCGTTGCCGGCGCGCTTCAGCAGGTCTTCGGCTTCCGTGAGCATCGTGGAAAAATCGTCGAGCAGCGATTCGCGGGAGAGGTTCATCGTCGGCTCCTTCTCATTGTGGACGGTCGTTGTGCGGGCAATCGCGAAGCCTGCCGGCAGCATTCGCTCGATCCATTATAGCGGCGTCCCGCGCGCTTGCGCGGCACGGTGAACCATGCTGTGATTCGTTTTTTCCTCCCGAACGATCATGTCGAAGCTGCAATTGCCGGCGCTCGATCCCGCAACCGTGGAGGAGCGGCGCGGCTCGACCTATCCTGAACCTTTCCGCTCGCGGATGGGCGATCGCGTCAAGCGGCGCCTCGGTGATGCCTGCGGGCTGACGCGCTTCGGCGTCAATCTGGTAACGTTGCCGCCCGGCGGACAGTCGGCGTTGCGGCATTGGCACTCGCTGGAGGACGAGTTCGTCTACTTGCTCGAAGGCGAAGTGGTGCTGGTCACCGGCGCCGGCGAGCAGGTGCTGCACGCTGGCGACTGCGCCGGCTATCCGGCGGGCAAGCGCGACGGCCATCACTTCGTCAACCGCAGCGGCGCGCCTGCGCGCTATCTCGAAGTCGGCAATCGCGATCCGGCGGACAGGCCGTGCTATCCGGACGACGACCTGATGTCGGTGCAAGACGACCGCGGCCGGTTCTACGCGCACAAGGACGGCCGGCCGTATTGACGGTTTGACCCCTTGAAGGGGAGATTGCCGAACCCTATCTTATTCGCCGGGCCCACTCGCGCTCGCGCGATGGTTCGTTCGTGGTGACGCCAACCGGAGATTACGATGGCTGATTACCCCGCTCCCGCATCGACGAGTTCGACGACCGAGTCGCGCCAACCGCCGGCCACCGGCGCGCTGGTCGCATACATTCTGTTCGGCATCGCGGCGCTCGTTGGATTTGCTGGCCACGGCTTTCTTAGCCTCGTTGGCATTGTCGGCGTGGTCGTCGCTTACGTCTCGCGCGGCGATTTGCGCGGAACATGGGCCGAGTCGCATCTCACGTGGCTGATTCGCACGTTCTGGTGGTCGCTGCTCTGGGACGTGCTCGGTGGCCTCGTCCTGCTGGGAACGCTGTTTCTCGGTTATCCGATCGCTTGGGTAATTTGGGTGGCGACGGCCATCTGGGTCGTCTACCGCGTGGTCCGCGGCTTCCTGCTTTTCAACGATCGCCGGTCTATACCTGCTCTCTGAATCAGCGCCGCTGCTGCGCCGGATCCCACGTGGCGCCGTTGCGATAAACCCACTGCACGAGGAAATCGAGGGCCGGTGCCGCGCGTGCGGCGTGCGGGTCATTGACGATTGCGACGACGCTGAAGCGGCGCCCCGAGGCATCGATCACGTAGCCCGCGAGCGCGCGCACCCCTTCCAGCGAGCCGGTCTTCAAGAGCGCCTGGCCCGCGACCGCATCGTTGCGGAAACGGTGCTCGACGGTGCCGTCGACGGCCGCGACCGCGAGCGAGCTCGCGAACTCCTCGCGCACGGCACTCGCGTTCGCCGCGATCAGCAGGCGGTTGAGGCCGCCTGCGCTCTCTCGCGCGCGGCGCGACAATCCCGATCCGTTGTCGAGCACGAGACCCGGCATCGCGAGCTTGCGCTTCGCAAGCCAGCGCTTGACTGCGGCGTTCGCCTTCGCGAGGGTTGCGGGTGGAGCGGATGACGTCGTCGCGAGCGTCAGAAAGATCTGCCGGGCCATGACGTTGTTCGACAGCTTGTTGACGTCGCGGACGATATCGGCAAGCGGCGGCGACTCCAGCACGGCGAACGGGATTGCGCCATCCGGCACGCGCCGCTCCTTCAGCGCGCCGGCAAAACGCCCGCCGGCAGCGCGAAAATACGTCTCGAACATTGCGTACACGTAGTGCGGATGATCGAGCATCGCGATCCACCACTCGCGCTCGCCGCAGCTTGCCGGATAGCTGCCGGCAAATACGATCGACGCCCGGTCGCCACGATCCTCGATCGACGGCGCGGTACGCGCGCGCCAGTCGGTGCAGTCGTCGGCGGAAAGTGCGGGCGGCGCGCCGAGCGTGACCGCGTCGAGCGGCGGTTCCGCCTGCAGCGCCGCGCGTTCGCCCGCGGCGTCAGGGGCAAGCATCAGCTTCAGCGATTTGAAATTGACGAGCAGCGCATCGGGGCCGACGTTGTACGGCTTGTCCGGCTCGTGGTCGAATGCGGCCGGGTCGTGCGGCGGCAGCGCGAAGCGGCTGCGGTCGAGCACGAGGTCGCCGTCGACCGCGCTCAGTCCCTTCGCGCGCAGTTGCGCGATGAACGATTGCCACTGCTCGACGGTGATCTTCGGATCGCCGTATCCCTTGAGGAGCAGGTCTCCGTGCAACGCGCCGTCGACGAGCGGACCGCCGAGATACGCCTCCGTCTTCCAGCGGTAATCGGCGCCGAGCAGCTCCAGCGCGGCAAAGGTCGTGACGAGCTTCATCACCGACGCCGCGCTGCGCGGGCGATTCGCATCGTAGGCGAACAGCGGCCGGAGCCTGGTCGTGTCCTGGACGACGATTGCGACGTGATTCAATGGAATGCCGGCATCGAGAAATGCGCGGCCCACCGCGCGCGGCAACGCCGCATCCGCCGTGGCGGCCGCGAGGCTCGCCACGATGACGAGCGCATGGCGCAGGAACCTGGCGATGTCAGCACGCATCGATCGCGTCGATCGTCCGCTCGACGAGCAGTGCGAATTCATCGTCGCTGGTCGTGTACGGCGGCATGAAGTACACGGTCGCGCCGATCGGCCGCAGCAGCAGCTCGCGCTGCAGCGCGGCAGTGGAAAACGTCTGCGCAAAATCATCGCTCGCGCCGTCGATGTCGAACGCGAGAATCATTCCACATTGCCGGAAACCGCGCACGCGCCGATGCGCCGACAGCGGCTCGGCGGCGCGCCGCCAGCGCGATGCCGTTGCGCGGTTGGCGTCGATGATCGCGTCGTCCCGAAAGATGTCGAGCACGGCAAGCGCCGCGCGGCAGGCGAGCGCATTGCCGGTGTACGAGTGTGAGTGCAGGAAGCCGCGCGTCACATCATCGTCGTAAAACGCGCCGAACACGTCGTCGCTCGACAGCATGCAGGAAAGCGGCAGGTAGCCGCCGGTGATGCCTTTCGACAGGCACAGGAAATCGGGCGAAATGGCCGCCTGCTCGCACGCGAACATCGTTCCGGTGCGGCCGAATCCCGTCATGATCTCGTCGGCGATCAGATGAACGTCGTGGCGCCGCGTCAGCGCTCGCGCTTCGGCGAGATAACGCGGCGAATACATCGCCATGCCGCGCGCGCCTTGCACCAGCGGCTCGACGATCAGCGCCGATGTCGTCTCGGCATGATCGACGAGGAAGCGCTCGAGCGCCGCGAGCGCATCGTCGACCGCCGCTTGCGCGGCCGGTCCGTCCGCTGCGCCGTACACCGCCGGCGACGGCAATACCGGGTGACTGCGCAGCAGCGGCGCGTACGCATCGCGAAAGAGGGCGACGTCGGTCACCGACAGCGCGCCAATGGTTTCTCCGTGATACCCGCCGGCGAGCCGCGCATAGCGGTCCTTGCCGCGTGCGCCGCGCTGGCGCCAGTAATGGAAGCTCATCTTCAGCGCGATCTCGGTCGCCGATGCGCCATCCGAGCCGTAGAACGCATGCGAGAGTCCCGGCGGCGCGAGTGCCGACAGTCGCTCGGAAAGCTCGATGACGGGACGATGCGTGAAGCCGGCGAGCATGACGTGATCGAGCTCGGCGAGCTGCGCAACGAGCGCGGCATTGATCCGCGGATTCGCATGGCCGAAGAGATTCACCCACCACGAGCTCACCGCATCGAGATAGCGGCGGCCATCGTAATCGTAGAGCCACGAGCCGGACGCGCGCGCGATCGGCACCGGCGGCGTGCGCTCGTGCTGCTTCATCTGCGTGCACGGATGCCAGACGGCGAGGCTGCTGCGCGCCGACCATTGCGCGTTGTTCCGGCTCAACAGCGCGCCGCTCACGAGATCCAGCTCATCGGCATCGCGCCCGCATCCGCTGTACGGCCGCGACGAGCTCGCGCGTCGTACCCGGCTCGCGCACCGAATGTCCCGCATCCGGAACGACGATGTATTCGGCCGCAGGCCACGCGCGCGCGAGAGTATCCGCGCACACCGGCGGGCAGATGATGTCGTAGCGTCCCTGGACGATCGTGCAGGGCAGGTGGCGGATGCGCGGCAGTCCGTCGAGGACCTGATTCGGCGCGATGAACGAATCGTGGATGAAGTAATGCGCCTCGATGCGGGCGATCGCGAGCGCGCCCGCGTGCCCGTCCAGACGACCGCTGCCTTCCGGCTTCGGCAGCAGTGTCGAGCACGCACGCTCGTAGCGGTCCCACGCCTGCGCGGCAGGCTGGTGAATGCGCGGATCGGAATCGGTCAGCCGACGATAATAATGCGCGAGCGCGTCGGCGCGCTCCGCCGGCGGCAGGAAGTGGTTGAAATCGCGCCACGCTTCCGGAAAGATGCGCCGCATGCCGCCGATGAACCATTCGACCTCGCCGCGCGTTGCGAGAAAGACGCCGCGCAGAACGAGACCGAGCACGCGCGCAGGATGTGCCTCCGCGTAAACGAGCGCCAGCGTCGATCCCCAGGAGCCGCCGAACAGCAGCCACCGCTCGATGCCGAGATGGGTGCGCAGCCGCTCGATGTCATCGACGAGGTGCGCGGTCGTGTTGTCGACGAGCTCGGCCACAGGCGTTGACCGGCCCGCGCCGCGCTGGTCGTACAGCACGATGCGAAAGGAGGATGGATCGTAGAAGCGGCGATGATGCGGCAGGCTGCCGCCGCCCGGCCCGCCGTGAATGAAAAGCACCGGTACGCCGTTGGGGTTCCCGCATTCCTCCCAGTACATCGTGTGCCGCGAATCGAGCGCCAGCATGCCGCTCGCGCGCGGCATGCATTCGGGATAGAGATCAGGTATCAGGGACCGGGTGTCAGGTATCAGGGATCGGGTATCAGGTATCAGATTCGAGTCCTCGGTTACGCGCTCGACGAGGATCCGTATGATCGCATTTCCGGACGATGTTGAAGTACGCTCCGATTCTGATCCCTGATACCCGATCCCTGATACCTGGACCCGATGCCTGACACCCTTCCCGTCGACGCCGACCGGGCGTTGCTGCTCGGTCGCGTCTGGACTCCCGAGGTCGAAGGCCCCGCCATCGTTCGCATCGACGGCGACAACCTGCTCGATCTTTCCGGGATCGCGGCGACGATGAGCGAGCTCCTGAACCGGCCGGATGTCGCGCGCGAGATTCGGCAAGCCGACGCATTGCCGCGGGTCGCCTCGCTGTCCGAGACGCTTCGCAACTCGACGGACGAAGGCCGCGACCCATCGCGGCCGTGGCTCCTCGCACCCTGCGATCTGCAGGCGATCAAGGCGGCGGGCGTCACGTTCGTCGCCAGCATGCTCGAGCGTGTCATCGAGGAGCAGGCGCGCGGCGACCCGGCGCAGGCCGACGCGGTGCGCAAGAAAATTGCGGGCGTCGTCGGCGACAATCTTCGCAGCGTGCGTCCCGGCTCGGCGGAAGCCGCGCGCGTCAAGGACGTGCTCCTGGCCGAAGGCCTGTGGTCGCAGTATCTCGAGGTCGGCATCGGTCCCGACGCCGAAATCTTCACCAAAGCGCAGCCGATGTCATCGGTCGGGATCGGGCGCTGCCATCGGCATTCACCGGCAATCGACGTGGAACAATCCCGAGCCCGAAATCGTGCTCGCGGTCAACAGCACGCGGCGAAACGGTCGGCGCATCGCTCGGCAACGACGTGAACCTGCGCGATTTCGAGGGACGCAGCGCCCTGCTGCTCGGAAAGGCGAAGGACAACAACGCCTCGTGCGCGATCGGCCCGTTCATCCGCCTTTTCGACGACGCGTTCACGATCGACACGATTCGCCATGCCGCATCTCGGCTTGACCGTCGAAGGGCGCGATGGATTCGTGCTGAACGGCTCGAGCGCCATCGGCGAAATCAGCCGCGATCCGCTCGACCTCGTCGGCCAGGCGATCGGCGTCAACCATCAGTATCCCGACGGGATGATGCTGTTCCTCGGGACGATGTTCGCGCCGACGCAGGATCGCCATGCGCCAGGGCAGGGCTTCACGCATGCGATCGGCGATATCGTGACGATCGCGACGCCGTCGCTCGGCGCGCTCGTGAACCGCGTCGATTACGCGGATGCGATCGCGCCGTGGACGTTCGGCGCGGGCGCGCTGATGCGCAATCTGGCGGCGCGCGGACTGCTCGGGTAGTCACGCCTGCCAGTCGCCGCCCCTTGTACGCAACGACGCGCTGGCGCTGCTCGCCGAGCCCTTCGATGCCGAGCGTCACGACATCGCCGGCCTGCAACCACTGCTGCGGCTTTCGGCCCATGCCCACGCCGGGCGGCGTGCCCGTCGTAATGATGTCGCCAGGCAGCAGCGTCATGTAGCGCGACACGTCGGACACGAGCTCGGCGACGGTGAAGATCATCGTGCGCGTATTGCCGGTTTGCTTGCGCTCGCCGTTGACGTCGAGCCACATGTCGAGGTTCTGCGGATCCTTGATCTCGTCGCTGGTGACGAGCCACGGTCCGACGGGGCCGAACGTGTCGCAACCCTTGCCCTTGCTCCATTGCGTCGCGCTGCGCTTCATCTGGAACTCGCGCTCGGACACGTCGTTGACGACGCAATAACCGGCGACGTAGCGCAGCGCATCCTTCACTGCAACATAGCGCGCGGTCCTGCCGATGACAACGCCGAGCTCGACCTCCCAATCGGGCTGCGTGGATTCCAGCGGCAGCATGATGTTGTCGTTCGCGCCCACGATGCAGCTCGGCGACTTGAAGAAGACGACGGGATTGTCGGGAATCGGTGCGCCTGTTTCCTTCGCATGGTCGATGTAGTTGAGTCCGATCGCGACGAACTTCGACGGCATCGCGATGCACGGCCCGAGGCGCGGGCGGCCCTTGACGACCGGCAGCCGGCGCGAATCGACCTTGCGCAATCCCGACAACGCCACCGGCGCCAGTGCGGCGCCGTCGATGTCGTCGACCTTGCGCGAGAGATCACGCAGGACGCCGTCCGCGTCGATCAGGCCCGGCTTCTCCCGACCCGGCGGCCCGTAACGTACGAGCTTCATTGTCCATCTCCTCCGATTGAATGTTCAGATCGTCATGCCGCCGTCGCAGGAATAGACGTTTCCCGTGACGAATGCCGCTTCGTCGGATGCGAGGAACACGACGAGCGGCGCGATTTCCTCCGCTTTCGCGAGCCGGCCCATCGGCTGGCGCGCGATGAACATCTTGCGCGCTTCCGCCGGATCGGCATACGCGTCGATCCGCTCGGCGAGCGATGGCGTGTCGACGGTGCCCGGCGCGATGGCGTTGCAGCGAATTCCCTTTCGCACATAATCGGCCGCGACCGATTTCGTGAGCCCGATTACCGCGGCTTTCGAGGCGCCGTAGGCAAAGCGATCGGGAAGCCCTTTGATCGAGCCTGCGATCGACGCCATGTTGATGATGCTGGCCCCTTGCCCGTTCGCTTCGTGATTGCGAAGCATCTTCGGCAGCGCGGCGCGGATCGCGACGTACATCGCGCGGACGTTGAGGTTGAAGCTCGCATCCCAATCCTTCGGCGCGCAATCGAGGATCGTGCCGGCGTGCACATAGCCTGCGCAATTGAACAGAATCTGCAGCGGCGGCAGCTCGTCGAGCATGCGGGCGACCGCGGCGTCGTCGAGGACGTCGAGCCGGCGCGCCGCAAGGTTGGGAATCCCCTGCAACCGCTCGACTGCCGCGGCATTGACGTCGGTCGCAATGACGGTAGCGCCTTCCCGCGCCATCGCGAGGGCGCTCGCATGGCCGATGCCCTGGCCCGCGGCCGTGATGAACGCGGTCTTGCCTTCGAGTCGTCCGGTCATGGCTCGTGCGCGCGAAACGGCGAATTCTACGCCCAATGCAACAAGCCTATTGGTGTGTACCCCCACGCTTGCGGCTGTCGCCGCTGCGCCGTAATTCGGTGTCGGAGGTGTAATTATCGGACCACACTTCCGATAATTACACCTCCGACACCGAATTACGGCGCTTTAGGCGTACGCGGCGGCGGATCCCTGCATGAACGTATCGACGAGGAAGGCGAACGCGATGCGCCACGCGGCCTCGGCGGCGGGCGCGTGATAACTCTCGCGATCGAACGTCGCGAACGCATGCGGCGCATCAGGCAGCACGGCGAGCGTGTACCGCTTGTTCGCATCCGACAACGCCTTCGCGACGCGCGCGTGCTCGTCGCTCGCGATCGAGGCGTCGCGCGCGCCGTAGACCAGCAGTTGCGGCGCCGACAGTTCGGGAACGCGGTCGATCAGCGGCTTGCGCTTGCCGCGCGGCACCGCGGGCGCGATGCCGCCGCCGTAGAACGACACCGACGCGGCGAGACGCTCGCCGTGAACTGCGTTGGCCAGGAACGCCAGGCGTCCACCCATGCAGAAGCCGATGATCGCGAGCCGACCGTCGCGCGCGCCCTGCGCGACGAGCATGTCGAGCGCCGCGCCGACTTCGCGCATCGCGACATCGTCGTCGACGCCGTTGATGCGCGCGATCGCCCCTTCGCGGTCCTTGTAGTCGAACGTGTCGCCGTGGTAGATGTCGGGTGCGAGCGCCATGTAGCCGGCCCGCGCGAACCGCTCGCAGACGCCCTTGACGAAGGCATTGAGTCCGTACGCCTCCATCATCACGACGACCCCGATGCCGGGCACGCCGGTCGGCTTGGCCAGGTAGCCCGAGACGCCGGACGCAATCGAGAGAAACTCGTTGTGCAGTGCGGGCGCGGCCATGATCGGTGGAAGCCTGCTTTGACGTCAGCGGATCGCAACGCGAAGAATGCGACGAGCGACCTGCGCGCGCAAGCGCCGCGCAGCGACGCGCTCGCCTGGCGCGCACCGCTGTTGCAGTTATGCCGCGGGAGACCAGGGATCCGGATTGGCCATACCACTTGACCACTGGACCCCCGCAGCGTAGCCTTTGTCGAATCCCCTCGTGTCCGCGCCGGCCGTCCGCGCCGTTGCGCCATGCCCTTCCAGAGTATCGAGCCCCGGCGCCTTTATCGCCAGATCGCCGATCAGATCCGTACGCTGATCCGCAGTGGTGAGTTCACGCCCGGATCACGCCTGCCGCCCGAGCGCGATCTTGCGCGCCAGCTCGGCGTTTCGCGGCCCTCGGTGCGCGAGGCATTGATTGCGCTGGAGGTGGAAGGGCTGGTCGAGGTCCGTATCGGCTCGGGTATCTATGTGCGGGCGCCGGCGAATGGCGACGCGCGCGATCCGCCGGAGGCGCTGGCCGGCCCGTTCGAATTGCTGCGTGCGCGTTATGTGATCGAATCGGAGTGCGCGGCCCTCGCGGCCAAGTCGGCGAAGCGCGCGCAGTTGCGGGCCATCGAGGATGCGCTCGACGACATGGACCGCGAGATGGATAACGAGCGCCAGCCGCTGCCCGGTGACCGGCTCTTTCACCTGCGGATCGCGGAGGCGACCGGAAACAGCGCGCTCACGCACGTCATCCGGCTGTTGTGGGACGAGCGGGGCGGCGAGCTTTTCCAGCGGCTCGAGCATCATTACGATTCGCCGCAATTGTGGCGCGCCGCAATCGCCGAGCATCGCGCCGTGCTCGAATCGATTGCCGCGCACGATGCGGCCGGAGCGCGCCTGGCGATGCAGCGCCATCTGGATCACGCCTACAAGCGCTTCAGCAAGGGCTGGAACGCGCGGCAATGACGAGAAACGCGTAACGGGCCCTTTCAGGAGAACGCAATGCTTGCATGCCGCATTCACGCCAAGGACGATCTGCGCGTCGAGTCGCAGGAAATGCCCGCCGTGGGTCCCGGCGAAGTCCTGCTGAAACTTGGCGCCGGCGGCATCTGCGGCTCGGATATGCATTACTTCTTCGAGGGCCGCAACGGCAGCTTCGTCGTGCGCGAGCCGCTGATCCCGGGACACGAGGCGTCGGGCACCGTCGCGGAGATCGGTCCCGGCGTCACGCGGGTTGCGGTTGGCGACAAGGTCGCGATCAGCCCGTCGCATGCCTGTGGACGCTGCAGCTTCTGCCGCCAGGGCCGTGAGCAGCTTTGCGAGGCCATGCGCTTCCTCGGCAGCGCGAGCGTGTTCCCGCACGTGCAGGGCATGTTCCGAGACTATTTCGTGATGGCCGAGCGGCAGTGCTACCCGGTCGAAGCCGACGTATCGCTCGGCGAGCTTGCCTTCGCGGAGCCGCTGGCCGTTGCTCTGCATGCCGTCAACCGCGGTGGCGGACTGCTCGGCAAATCGGTCCTGATCACCGGGGCCGGCACCATCGGCTGCCTGACCGTGCTCGCGGCGCGCCTCGCAGGTGCGGCGAGCGTCACCGTCAGCGACATCCTCGATCGCCCGCTGGCGCAGGCGAAGATCGTCGGCGCCGACGTGACGTTGCACGCAGTCCGCGATGCCGGCGCGTTGACGCGACCGCAGTTCGACGTCGCGTACGAAGTGTCGGGCAGCATCAAGGCGCTCACGACCTGCGTCGCCGCCGTCAAGCGCGGTGGCACCGATCGTGCAGGTGGGCACGCTGCCGGCCGAACCGTTGCCGTTCGTCGTCAACGACCTGATGGCGAAGGAGCTCGATTTGCGCGGCGCATTCCGCTGGGGCATCGAATTCGACTGGGCGGTCGACTACCTGGCATCGCGCCGCGTCGACGTGCGGCCGCTGTTGTCGGGCCAATATCGGCTGACCGACGCCGTCGACGCGTTTCATGCTGCGGCCGACAAGAATCGCAGCACCAAGGTTCAGCTCGTGGCGAGTTGACGATTCGAAGGATCCACCGATGCTTACCCGCTCCTCCTTGACGATCCGGCTGCACCCGGCCGACGACGTCGTCATCGCGCGACAGCAACTGATCGGCGGCACGACGCTGCTCGACGAAAACGTCACCGTCAGCGGTCTCGTTCCCCCGGGCCACAAGGTCGCCACCCGCGCCGTTCCCGCCGGCTCGCCGGTGCGCCGCTACAACCAGATCATCGGGTTCGCGAGCCGCGCCATTGCGCCCGGCGAGCACGTGCATCTGCACAATCTCGCGATGGGCACGTTCGATCGCGACTACGCGTTCGGCGTCGATGCAAAGCCCACGCCGCGCATCGATCCGCCCGCGACGTTCATGGGCATCGTGCGCCGCGAGGGGCCCAACGCCGGCAAGGTCGCGACGCGCAACTACATCGGCATCCTCTCGACGGTGAACTGCTCGGCTACCGTCGCGCGCGGCATCGCCGACCATTTCACCCGCGAGCGGCTCGCGGCGTTTCCCAACGTCGACGGCGTCGTCGCGCTCACGCATGGCTCCGGCTGCGGCATGGATACGCAGGGCGAGGCGATGCAGATCCTGCGCCGCACGCTCGGCGGCTATGCGAAGCATGCGAACTTCGCCGGCGTGCTGATCGTCGGTCTCGGCTGCGAAGCGAACCAGATCAGCGCGCTGCTCGGGTCGCAGAACCTGCAGGAGAGCGCGCTGCTGCGGACGTTCTCGATCCAGGATACCGGCGGCACCGCCAAGACGATCGCGCATGGCATCTCGATGATCGACGCGATGCTGCCGCACGCGAACGACGTGCAGCGCGAGGTGGTTCCGGCGTCGCACCTGACCGTCGGGCTGCAATGCGGCGGATCCGACGGCTACTCCGGCATTACCGCGAATCCCGCGCTCGGCGCCGCCGTCGATCTCCTCGTCCGGCACGGCGGTACGGCGATCCTGTCCGAGACGCCGGAAATCTACGGCGCCGAGCACCTGCTGACGCGACGCGCGGTGTCGCGCGAGATCGGCGAAAAGCTGGTGGCGCGCATTCGCTGGTGGGAGGATTACACGGCGCGCGAGCGCGGCGAGATGAACAACAATCCGTCGCCGGGGAACAAGGCGGGCGGACTGACGACGATCCTCGAGAAATCGCTCGGCGCCGTCGCGAAGGGCGGCACGACCAATCTCGTCGAGGTCTACGAATACGCGGAAGCCGGTGACGGCGAAAGGCTTCGTCTACATGGACACGCCGGGCTACGACCCCGTATCTGCCACTGGCCAGGTCGCCGGCGGCGCGAACATGATCGTGTTCACGACCGGACGCGGATCGGCGTACGGCTGCGCGCCGTCGCCATCGCTCAAGCTGTCGACGAACACCGCGCTGTGGGTGCGCCAGGAAGAGGACATCGATCTCAATTGCGGCGCGATCGTCGACGGCGATGCGACGGTCGGTGAGATCGGCGAGCGGCTGTTCCGGATGATGCTGGAGGCGGCCTCGGGCGCTGCGACGAAAAGCGAGCAACATGGGTACGGCCAGAACGAATTCGTGCCCTGGTACGTGGGTGCAGTGATGTGACGTACGCCGGCCGTGTCCTCGGTTGACACTTCCGGGGGCCGCCCGTACGCTGCAACGGAATGCGGCACGCAAAGCGAAACGCCGCATCGACAATCAGAATCGTCAACGGAGGTATTGATGAAGTTCGTCACGAAATGCATGGCGGTGATGCTCGGGCTCGGCGTGCTGGGCACGGCGGCGCCTGCCGTCGCGCAGGAAACGCTCGTCGTCTGGTGGACCAAGGGGTTCTACAAGAGCGAGGACGACGCGCTCTACGCGGCGATCAAGAAGTACGAGCAGAAGAGCGGCGTGAAGGTCGAGTTGTCGCAATACGCCGTGCAGGACACCATTCCGAAGTCGGTCGCGGCGCTCGATGCCGGCACGCCGCCGGACGTCGCGTTCTCCGATGTGTACGACTTCCAGGTGACCGGCAAATGGGCGTTTGACGGCAAGCTCGAGGACATCTCGGACATCATCAATCCGATCAAGAGCCGCTTCCTGCCCAACACCGTCGAGACGACGTACCTCTACAACGATCAGGCCAAGAAGAAGGCGTATTACGCGTTCCCGCTCAAGCAGCAGACGATGCACATCGAGTACTGGATCGACATGCTGAACGAGGCGGGCTTCCAGGAATCGCAGATTCCGACCACATGGCACGAGTACTGGGATTTCTGGTGCGACAAGGTGCAGCCGGGATTGCGCAAGGCCAGCGGCAAGCGCCTGTACGGGACCGGCTTTCCGATGGGCGTCGACTCGAGCGACTCGTTCTATTCGTTCCTGACGTTCATGGACGCCTACAACGTCAAGCTCGTCGACGACAACGGCAAGCTGCTGGTCGACGATCCGAAGGTCAAGAAGGGATTGGTCGGCGCACTCACCGATTACACGCGGCCGTACGTCAAGGGCTGCACGCCGCCATCGTCCACGTCGTGGAAGGACCCCGACAACAACGTCGCTTTCCACAACAAGACCACGGTGATGACGCACAACGCGACGATCTCGATCGCCGCCAAGTGGCTCGACGACGCCAACAACGCGTCGCTCCCTGCCCCCGAGCGTGAACAGGCGAAGAAGAACTATTACGAGCTGATCCGCACCGCTGGCTTTCCCAGGAAGCCCGACGGCTCGCCGATGATCTATCGGGCAGCCGTCAAGACCGGCGTGGTGTTCGCAGGCGCGAAGAACAAGAAGCGTGCCAAGGAATTCGTTGCGTTCCTGCTCGAGGAAGACAACCTGACGCCGTACGTCGAGGGCTCGCTCGGCCGCTGGTATCCGGTGACGAAGGCGGCAGCCGAATCGCCGTTCTGGAAGGCCGACCGGCACCGCCTGTCGGTGTACAACCAGTTCCACGCCGGCACGGTGACGTTCGAATTCACCAAGAACTACAAGTTCACGATCCTCAACAACGAGAACGTGTGGGCGAAGGCGATGAATCGCGTCGTCAGCGAAAAGGTGCCGGTCGACAAGGCGGTGGATGAAATGATTGCGCGGATAAAGGAAGTAGCCGGGTAAAACTTCTGATGGACAGACGGGGCGGCGCGGCCGCCCCGTCTTTCCCGCAATGTCGACGCTCGCACTTCCGCAAATCGAGCCAGCCGCCCCTTCCGGGCCGGTTCGCAAGCGCATGTCTCCCTGGCAGACCTGGGGATTCATCCTGCTCGCGCCGTACGTCGTGGTGTTTCTGGTGTTCGTGATCTACCCGGTGTTCTACGGGCTGTGGCTCGCGCGGCATCCGCAAAGCTACGTCGATCTCGTCAACGATCCGATCTTTTTCGGGTCGGTGATCAACACGCTGATCTTCCTGATCGTCGCGATCAATCTCAAGATGATGGTCGCGTTGTTCCTGTCCGGATTCTTCATCCGCACGCAGCCGTGGATCCGATGGCTGTCGGTGCTGTTCATCCTGCCCTGGGCAGTGCCGTCGATCCCGACGATCCTGTCGGTGCGTTTCATGCTGAATCCGGAGTGGGGAATCGTCAACCAGGTGATTTTCCGGCTCTCGGGCGCCGACGGTCCGAACTGGCTCAACGACCGCTGGCTGGCGCTGTCGATGGCGATGGCGGTGCACGTGTGGAAGTCGCTGCCGTTCTGGACGATGATCCTCATCGCCGGCCGGCTGTCGATCCCCGGTGAGCTGTACGAAGCGTCGAGCGTCGACGGCGCCACGGGGTGGCAGAAGTTTCGCTTCATCACCTGGCCTTCGGTGCAGGCGCTCTACCTCACGTCGCTGATCCTGTCGATGATCTGGACGCTCGGCGATTTCAACAGCGTGTACCTGCTTGACCGGCGGCGGACCGGCCGACCTGACGCACGTGCTGGCGACGCTCGGCATTCGTTACCTGCGTCTCGACCAGGTCGACCTGTCGATGGCCACCATCGTATGTGCGTTGCCGCTGGTGCTGCCGCTCGTGTACTTCATGATGAAGCGGCTGTCGAAGTGAAACGGAGCGAATTGATGAACACGCGCAAGGCCCTGACCGAGGCCCGCCTGATCCTGATCGGGATTCCGGTCGCGCTATGGACGCTGATCCCGATCTACCACATGTTCCTGTTCGCGCTCTCGAGCAAGCAGGACGCGTTCTCGGGAGAGCTGTTGCCGTTGCACCCGACGCTCAACAACTTCCGCATCGTGTTCGAGGAGAAGCATTACTTCCTGATCCATTTCTGGCGCCAGCTCGGCAATTCGCTGTTCATCGCCATCACGGTCGGTGTCATCACGCTCGTCATTGCCGCGGCGGCCGCATTCTCGATCAGCCGCCTGAAATCGCGCGGCGGCCGCCTGGTGATGAATTGCGCATTGTTCACGTATTTCATTCCGGCCGCGTTCCTCGCGGTGCCGATGTACAAGGCGATGGGCGTGTACGGGTTGCTCAACAGCCAGTGGGCGCTGATCCTGGCCATGATCACGCTGGCCTCGCCCTACGCGATCTGGGTGCTGAAGCAGGCGTCCGACAAGCTGCCCTACGAGCTCGACGAGGCGGCGCGCATCGACGGCGCCACGCCGCTGCAGCTCTTCCGGCTCGTCTATGTGCCGCTGATGGTGCCGTCGCTGGTGGCGATCGGCACCTACGCGCTGCTCCTTGCCTGGAACGAATACCTGTACGCGTTCCTGCTGCTGTCCAACGACAAGGACATCACGCTGGCGGTCGCGCTCGGGCACTTCCTTTCCGCCGACGATTCACCGTGGGAAGTGCTCATGGCGACAGGATTGATCTATGCGCTGCCGCCGGCGGCGATCTACTACGTGTTCCGCCGGTACATGGTGACCGGCCTTACCGCCGGCGCTGTCAAGTCCTGATACGAGAGCAACCAGCATGGCAACCGTCGAATTTCAGCGCGTCGAAAAGCGCTTCGGGACCACCAAGGTCATCCATGGCGTGAGCTTCGACATCCGGGACGGCGAGTTCATGGTGCTCGTGGGGCCCTCGGGCTGCGGCAAGTCGACGTTGCTCCGCATGCTGGCCGGACTGGAGGAGATCAGCGGTGGAACGATCGCGATCGGCGGGCGCACCGTGAACAACGTCGATTCGAAGGACCGCGATATCGCCATGGTGTTCCAGAGCTACGCGCTGTATCCGCACATGAACGTGCGCGACAACATGGGCTTCAGCCTGCGGTTGCGCAAGGCTCCCAGGCGCGAGCTCGATGAACGCGTGGCCAAGGCGGCGCGGATCCTGAACCTCGAGCCCTATCTCGAGCGGTATCCACGTGAGTTGTCGGGTGGCCAGCGCCAGCGCGTCGCGATGGGACGCGCGATCGTCCGCGATCCGAAAGTGTTCCTGTTCGACGAGCCGCTGTCGAACCTCGACGCGAAGCTGCGCGTGCAGATGCGTGCGGAGATCAAGTCGCTGCACCAGCGGCTCCAGACGACGACCGTGTACGTCACGCACGACCAGATCGAGGCCATGACGATGGCCGATCGCATCGTGGTGATGCACGACGGCGTGATCGAGCAGATCGGCACGCCGCTCGAGCTCTATGACCGGCCCGACAATCTCTTCGTCGCGCAGTTCATCGGTTCCCCGGCCATGAACATCATGCAGGGAACGCTGCGCCGGACCAACGGCAACGCGCATGTCGAAACGGCGGACGGCATTCGCTGGCCGCTCGGCGCGCCGGCGGCTGACGAGGGCCGGTCAGTGAGCTATGGCGTGCGGCCGGACCACCTCGAGCTTGCACCGAACGCGGAACGCGGCGTGCCAGGGGAAATCGTCGTCGTCGAACCGACCGGGTCCGAAACGGAACTGGTGGTGCGCATCGGCGACGCGCAAGTGATCGTCGAGACGCGCGGGCGGGCGACGCTGCAGCCTGGCGACAAGGTCACCTTCACCGTCAATCCGGCGAACGTGCACCTGTTCGACCAGGCATCCGGCGCGAGGCTTCCAGCATGACCGCTTCCGCTGGTGTTTCGCCCGACCTGTTCCTCGACCAGCTCCTCGGATTCCAGAAAACCGCCGCGCTGAAAGCAGCCATCGCGCTCGATGTCTTCAGCGCGATCGGCAAGGGCAGCGAAACGGCGGGTTCGATCGCGTCGCGCGTGCGTGCGGCCGAGCGCGGCATTCGCATCCTGTGCGATTTCCTCACCGTCAACGGACATCTGGAGAAGCAAGCCGATCGCTATCGGCTCACGGCGTCGTCGGCGATGTTCCTCGATCGGGCGTCGCCGGCCTGCATGGTGGACGTTGCCGCGTTCCTCGCTTCGCCTGCCGTGATCGGACGCTACGTCGACGACCCGGTTTCCTTCGTTCGCAACGGCGGCTCGGTTGGATTGGCGAGTGTCGCGCCCGAGGACGAATCCTGGGTCACGTTCGCGAAGGCGATGGTGCCGTTCATGGCGCCGGTGGCGCAGGGTGTCGCGGCGGCAGTGGGCGCGTTCGCACAACGTCCACGGCGTGTTCTCGACATTGCCGCGGGTCACGGCATGTTCGGCATCACGATCGCGCGGCAGTCGCCGGATGTGCGGCTCGTGGCGCTCGACTGGCCGAACGTGCTCGAGGTCGCGCGCGAGAACGCGGCGAAGGCGGGTGTCGGCGAGCGCTTCGATACGATCGCGGGCAGCGCATTCGACGTCGACTGGGGTCGCGATTACGACATCGTGCTTCTGCCGAATTTCCTGCATCACTTCGATCGTCCGACCAACGAAACACTGTTGCGGCGCGCGCGCGAAGCGCTCGCGCCGGGCGGCCGCGTCCTCGTCGTCGAGATGGTGCCGCAACGACGATCGCGTGAGTCCGCCATTTCCCGCGACGTTCGCATACATGATGCTCGGCGGCACGCCGCATGGCGATGCATATACGCTGGCGGAATTCGAGGCGATGGGACGCGTCGCCGGTTTTACGAACATGTCCTCGCAGCCGTTGCCGCCGTCGCCGCAGACGCTGATCGTCTTTTCCTGATTCGGCACGCTGCATTTCTCGGCTCGCTGATGCTGGACCTGCAGGCGTCACCTGCCGCCCGCGACCGGAATCAGCTACCAAAGCGCTGAACCAGGCCGTGAAGCGCAATGCCGATCGGTTTCCGGAGGATTTCATGTTTCGGCTCGGCGCTCTCGAGTGGAGCGGTTTGAAGTCACAATTTGTGACCTCAAACCCGGCAAGAGGGGCGACGCGGCCACGATTCGTGACCCCAAGCGGCCGGGGTGGTACCCGCCAGCTTCCTTATGCCTTCACCGAGCAAGGCGTCGCCATGCTCTCCAGCCGTACTGCGGTCTCGGCGCGCGGTCGAGGTCAACATCGCGATCATGCGGACGTTCGTGCAGTTGCGGCGGCTGATGGATTCAAATCGCGATCTGGCGCGGAAAATCGAAGCGATGGAACAACGATACGACGAACAGTTTGCCGTCGTTTTCGATGCGATCAAGCAGCTGATCACCGACGATCGGAAGCGGAAGGCCCAGCCAAAGCGCTCCATCGGCTTCACGCCCTGATCGCCCCCTGCGGTGGCGGACCTTTCGGAGGCACTTTCGTCGCTAGTCGGCAAGAGCTGTTACCGGCAACGAGCGAGGCTTCAGCGTGCTCGACACCGCCTGCGGGTATACGGACCTCCGTGCGGGCTCGCATCCGACGGCGGGGACCGTGATATGTTCATGCGCTTGGCGCACCGGCCCGCGAATCTGCAGGCTTGCAGTGATCGGCTATCCGCGCAGCGAACAAGGGCTACGATACCGTTCCATGAGTACATCTCTCAAATCCCAGCGCAAGCTCCGCTCCGCCCAATGGTTCGGCCGTCACGACCGCGACGGCCTCGTCCACCGCTCGTGGATGAAGAATCAGGGCATTCCGCACGATCAGTTCGACGGGCGGCCGGTGATCGGCATCTGCAACACCTGGTCGGAAGCGACGCCGTGCAACGCGCACTTCCGCGAGCTCGCCGACCACGTGCGGCGCGGCGTGCTCGATGCGGGCGGCTTCCCGATCGAATTCCCGGTGATGAGTCTCGGCGAAACGCTGATGCGGCCGACGACGATGCTGTTTCGCAACCAGTGCGCGATGGACGTCGAGGAATCGATTCGCGCCAATCCGTTCGATGGCGTCGTCTTGCTGATGGGCTGCGACAAGACGACACCCGCGTTGCTGATGGGTGCGGCGTCCTGCGATCTGCCGACGATCGGCGTTTCCGGCGGTCCGATGCTGAACGGCAAGTTTCGCGGCGAGGACATCGGCTCGGGAACGCACGTCTGGCGATTCACCGAAATGCTGAAGACCGGCGAGATGACCGAGGCCGACACGATCGAGGCCGAGTCGTGCATGTCGCGTTCCGCCGGGCACTGCATGACGATGGGCACCGCGTCGACGATGGCGTCGATGGTCGAGGCGCTCGGGATTGGATTGCCGACGAATGCGGCGATTCCGGCGGTCGATTCGCGCCGCAAGGTGCTCGCGCGCATGGCGGGCCGGCGCATCGTGAAGATGGTCGACGAGGATCTCACGATGTCGAAGATCCTCACGCGACAAGCGTTCGAGAACGCGATCATGGTGAACGGCGCGATCGGCGGCTCGACGAACGCTGTCGTGCATCTGCTCGCCATCGCGGGACGCCTTGGCGTGCCGCTCACACTCGACGATTGGGACAAGCTCGGCCGGACAATGCCGTGCGTCGTCAATCTCATGCCGTCCGGCCAATTTCTGATGGAGGATTTCTATTACGCGGGCGGGCTTCCGGTCGTGATTCGCGAGATCGGCGAGTGGATTCACAAGGAAGCGCTGACGGTCAACGGGCGCACGATCTGGGAGAATTCGAAGGACAGCGTCAATTACAACGCGAAGGTAATCACACCCATTGCGACACCGTTCAAGCGACAGGGCGGCATCGCCGTGCTGCGCGGCAATCTCGCGCCGGACGGTGCAGTATTGAAACCTTCGGCCGCAACGCCGGCGTTGATGAAGCATCGCGGGCGCGCTGTCGTGTTCGAGGACATCGACGACCTGAATCGGCGCATCGACGATGAGGCACTCGACGTCAATCCCGACGACATCCTCGTGCTGAAGAACTGCGGGCCGAAGGGCTATCCGGGCTTTCCGGAAGTCGGCAATTTCGCGTTGCCGGCGAAAATCCTGAAGCAAGGCGTTACTGACATGGTCCGCATATCGGATGCGCGCATGTCGGGCACCGCGTATGGAACCGTCGTCTTGCACACGGCGCCGGAGGCAGCCGCCGGAGGTCCGCTTGCGCTTGTCCGGAGTGGCGACATCATCGAGCTGGACGTCGACGCGCGCCGCCTGCATCTCCAAGTCTCCGACGAGGAGCTCGCGCGTCGCCGCGCGAAGTGGCAGCCGCCGGCGCCGCATTCGAATCGCGGCTGGGTCAAGCTCTACTGTCAAACGGTGCAGCAGGCCGACAAGGGCGTGGACCTCGATTTTCTCGTCGGCAACTCGGGAGCGCCGGTGGGACGCGAGAGTCATTGAGCCGATGTGGCTCACTCTTGGGGAACGCCGTTAGGCCGTCCAAATAGCAATCGTTCGGACATTTCACCGACCGAGGAGAATATCAATGAAGTACGTGATTAGCTGGTTCGAACGCCCACTGGGTTCGCCGATGGAGTACGAAAATGCCCAGAAGCGAATCCTTGAGGTATTCGGTGAATGGAAGGCACCTGCCAATTTCAAGGTCGACTTCTTCGTGGTGCGAGTCGGTGAGTGGGGCGGTCACATGCTCGTAGATTGTGACGATCCGCTGACGATTCACAAATTTTGTTCGATGCTTCCTGCTTTCGTATTTGAGGCGAGACCCGTCATCGCGGTCGAGGACGCTGTCCGCGGCGAACTCGAGGTAATTGCGTGGCGCGATGGACTCAAACACAAATGATGGTTGCCGAGCACTTGCTTCGTTGCGGCGGCTGCGAGTGAGGACGCGGCGTCGATCCCGCAACGGTCAGGCGACACGCAGCGAAACGGAACTTCGCGCCATACGCGGGTAATCGCCGCGGTCGCGGCGAGCCATTTCCAAACTCAACGGGGAGAGAGCGAATGAATCGTTCCAGGAGGATGTCGTGGCTTGCTGTCGGAATCGTCGCGTTGGTGGGCGCGATGGCGGGCTTTGCGAACGCCGCCTCACCGGCGAGTGCGGATGAAGCCGCCATCCGCGCACAAAGCACCAGCTGGGAGAAGGCATATAACGGTGGTGACGCGAAAGCGGTAGCTGCGCTGTATGCGGAGAACGCGCTGCTGCTGCCACCGGGTGCATCTGGTGTGAGCGGCCGGGCGGCGATTCTGGAATTTTTCACCAAGGACATCGCAGGTTCAAAGGCCGCCGGCGCAGTTTTTGCGCTGAATCCCAAAACCGACGTCGGTGTCTCGGGCAACATGGGTTGGGAATCCGGTACGTATAAGGTGACCGTGAAGGGCGCCGTCGTCGAGACCGGCAAGTTTCTCTCGGTCTCGCACAAGAAGAATGGAAAGTGGCTCTACCTCCGCGACACCTGGAATGCGGATGCGCCTCCCCCTCCTCCCACTCCGCCCCAGGCGCCAACGACACCGCCAGCCCCGAAGAAATAGGCTTGCGATCTGCTGCGGATCAGCGCCGCCTGACCCGGTCAACCGGACGCGCCGATTCATGCCTTGATCCTCGGTTAACGTCGGCGCGGCGGGTCGGTTAACTTGATCTCGTCAGGCATCTCTCACTACGGAGAACGGCATGAGTGAACAGCAGACGTACTCATACGCAACGTATCTCGATGTTCGATTCCCCGCGCTGAGCCTGGTTGACGTTCGCTCGCTGGTCGACGCCTGCACGGACCGCTGGTACAACCAGACCCTCTGCAAAGTGAATGATTCGGTCGTGCGGCTTGGTGTGATGCAGGGTGAGTACCACTGGCACAAGCACGACAACGACGACGAGTTCTTCTTTGTTCTCGACGGTCACTTCATCATCGATCTGGAAGACCAATCGATCGATCTTCAACCGCAACAGGGGTACGTCGTACCGAAGGGGGTCGTTCACCGCACACGCGCGCCTGAGCGTGCCGTCATTCTCATGGTCGAAACGGCGGCAATCATCCCTACCGGAGATGCGTAGATCAAGTAGACGCGTCGACGTCTGATGCATACCTGTCGATGGTTTCTCCGTGGTTGTCTGCAAGGAATTTCGACATGAACGTCAACACGCCATCACCCGATCATCACGTCGCCACGATCGATAAATTGGTCGCAGCTTGCCGCGATGCCGGCGCCCGTCGGATCATCGTAGATGGCGAGATGGAGAACGCACCTTCCATCCGCCTTGCTCCGGGTCAGGCTCTCCTCGGTAACGGCGAGCGCGCCTCGATTGCGTTCGCCGATGGCGTCGACGGTCTGCAACTCACCACCACCAACGAAGTCAGCGGGCTGCGTCTCACGGCGTCGCCCGACAAACGCGTGATTTTCAACGACACGGGAGTCGAGCGTCTGGGTCGGATGCGGCTGGCCGGAATCCCGCGATCGGGCAGGTGCAGATCCTGGTACGCGATGCGGTGATGGGCGGTCACGTCGATGTCGAGGGGCTCGACATCGTGGCTGCCGATGCGCGTGCTCGCAGCGAGAGGCCGCACGGCTTCGGTGTCTACGTTCTTCAAGGGGCGTTCACGCTGTGGAACATGCAGCCCGACGAACGTGTCGTCATCACTGCCAGGCTGGCCGGTCTGTCGGCGGGTCGTGAAGGCGCTCCCGTGCGCGGACATCGAGTTAACGCAGAATCTGCTTTGGATACCGGAAAGGAACGCCATGTCGAAGCTGCGCGTCCATACCTTCTCGATCTCGATCGACGGGTACGGTGCTGGCCCGAATCAGGATCTGGAGCACCCGCTGGGAGTCGGCGGTCCGGAATTGTTCGACTGGTTTTTCCACACGCGGACCTGGCAGCGGATGCATGGAAACCAGGATGGCGAAACAGGCGCAGATGATCATGTTGCGGCGCAAGGCTTCGACGGCATCGGCGCCTGGATTCTCGGTCGAAACATGTTCGGTCCCGTCCGGGGCCCGTGGCCTGATGACGAATGGAAAGGCTGGTGGGGTGACGAGCCGCCGTATCACACGCCTGTCTTCGTGCTGACGCATCACCCGCGAGCGCCGCTCACGATGAAGGGCGGCACGGTGTTCCGGTTCGTCACGGATGGGATACACGCCGCGCTGCAGCAGGCGAAGGATGCGGCGGACGGCCGCGACGTCCGACTGGGTGGCGGCGTATCCACGATTCGCCAGTACCTGCGCGCTGGGCTTATCGACGAGCTGCATCTGGCTATTGCGCCCGTGCTGCTCGGTACCGGGGAACATCTGCTGAGCGGCATCGATATGCGCGCGTTGGGTTACGAGTGCGCAGAGCACATCGCAGGCACTCGCGCTGCTGCGCATGTCATTCTGCGCAAACGGGTGTGATGCCGCTTCTCTCCAGCGCACCAGCCTTACGGTCGACCTCCCTCGCTGGGATGTGCTTTCTCGGGTGATGGCTTACCGACATTTCGGGACATCGTCGGTTTTCAGCGAAGTCTGCAGCTAAGTGCAGCGTATGCAAAGTGTCGTTCACGGACATTCCGAGGACTATTTCGGCGACTACCGGGATTGCTGGTGGAACCCGGATTTCGTTCAGTTGATGGCCGCCCGTTTGCGGTGGAGCGCTGCGCGGCGCATATTGGAAGTCGGCTCGGGGGCCGGTCACTGGACGCGTACCATCGCTCCGCACCTTTCCCGCGGTTCCCGATTGACCGTCATCGACACCGATCCCAAATGGGCCGATTCAAACCAGCCTTGGCTTCGCTCGCTTGCGACCCGGGGATTGGAAGTGACGATCGAGCGCGCGGGCGCAGAGTCAATTCCATTTCCGGATGCCGAGTTCGACTTCGTCACCTGCCAGACCGTGCTGATTCACGTCGCTGATCCGTGCGCGAGCATTGCCGAAATGCTTCGCGTTCTGCAGCCGGGTGGGCTTTTCCTCTGCGCGGAGCCGGACAATTTTGGCACGTACGCGGCGGCAAGCTCACTGAGTGGCGGTTCATCGCTCGAAGACGAAGCGGCCGCCTTCAAGTTCAATTTGGCGCAGCAACGCGGCCGCAAGGCACTCGGTTATGGAGACGCGTCGCTCGGGGGTGTCCTTCCCGGCTTGCTCGCGGCTTCCGGACTGACTGATGTACAGGTGCATCTGTCCGACAAGGCGATTCCCTTGTTTCCGCCCTATGGCGCTCCCGAGCAACGGGCGGTGCTTGGCGATACGGAATCCTGGTTCGAATCGGCAACAGATTTCTCCAAGGATCAAGCGCAGCAGTTCTTCCTCGCGGGTGGCGGCGACGCTTCGGAGTTCGATGGACATTGGTCACGCGAGCTTGCCAACAGAGATCGTTATCTGGATGCGGTTTGCGATGGTCGCTATCATTGCGCAGGTGGCGTGCTGATGTATCTTGTCTCAGGCCGGAAATGAGCATGTCACCGCCGAAAGCGAGCCCATCCATGACAGCCTATCTCGTCGCCGACATCCAGGTAACCGATGCTGTCGGCTACGCGGAGTACCGGAAAACCGTCGGTGAATCGATCGCTGCATTCGGCGGCCGGTTTCTGACGCGTGGCGGAACGACGGAGGTGGTCGAGGGAAGCTGGAATCCCAAGCGCCTCGTGATCGTGAAATTTCCGTCGATGGAGCAATTGAAAGCCTGGTACGCGTCCGCTGCGTATGCGCCGGCACTCGCGTTGCGCAAGCGCTGTGCCGTGTCGAACCTCGTCATGACGGAAGGTATTCCCGACTAGAAAGACAATAGTCGTTAACCGACGATAATCGCCGTTCGTCGCGCCGGGAACCATGTTGATGCCCCTCGCCAGCCGTGCAGAAGTGAGGGTGGTCATTTCCCGATATCGGGCGGCGGCGCGACTTCGCCCGGCGGCTGCGAGAAGTACGCCAGAAAGCGGGACAGGTCGGGACCGACGCGCTGCAGCTCCAGGCGATGGGCGGCGGCGAGCTTTACCGAAAATGCGCGATCCCTTCGCGGTCAATCTCACGTTGACCTTGCGCCGGTCGTCGACCGCGGTCCTGCGCGTGACGAGGCCTTCGTCTTCGAGGCGGTCGACAAGCCCGACCGCGCTGTTGTGCTTGATGAGGAGCTGGTTCGCGAGCTCGTTGATCGTCACCGACTCCCGGCCCGCGCACCCCTTGATCGCCAGCAGCGCCTGGTATTGCTGCGGCGCAAGGCCGACTTCGCCGGCCGCGGCCTCGCTGAACGACAGGAAGCGTCGCAACGTGTAACGGAACGCGGACAATATCGCGTACTCCGATGGGTCGAGACCGCGCATTGGAGCGGCCCCAGGCGATTTTTTCCGTCGTCCGGCCGACATTCCTGTTTCCGATTGGCGGTACGCGATCCGGCTCACCGCCGGTTGACAATATATCGTACTCCGATACAATTATGAAAACCATAGCAGTGCATCGGGACGACGGGCGCGGCACGCGGCCAGGGGCAGATCGTCGCCCGGCCACCCCCGGATTCACCAAACCTCGTATCATTCGCCGCTGGGTGGGGCTGTCCATGTCCTCGCGGGCGGGTCGCCGTGACTGCAAGGCGGAATAGCGTCATTCGTGCCGGCACTCGCCGGCGATTCGTCAGCATCGTTCGATGTGGAGGAGGATCGCAATGAAAGACGAGAATCAAGGCGGTGACGGTGTCGACCGTCGCGCATTCCTGAAAACGGGCCTGAGCGTTGCCGGCGCGCTCGCGCTGCCGGCAGGGTTTCGCATCGCGGGCGTTCGCGGCGGACCAGCCGCCGATCGGCACCTGGCCGGCCGGATCGCAGGGCGACAGCGTCTTCATCGGCATCGCGGTGCCGCGCACCGGCACCTATGCGGTGCAAGGCGAGGACGAGCTCAAGGGCTACGAGCTCGCCGTCGAGCACATCAACGAAGGTCATCCGCTGATCAAGGCGATGTCGCCGAAGACCAAGAAGGGGGTGCTCGGCAAGCAGTTGAAGTACGGCGTCGCCGACTCCGCGGCGAAGCCCAACGACGCGGTGCAGGCGCAGCAGCGCTTCATCACCGAGAACAAGGCGATCCTGTTGACGGGCTCGACGTCGAGTGCGGTCGCCGTGGCGCTCAACAAGCTCGCGCAGCGCGAAAAGGTGCTGTACGTTGCCGGCATCTCCGGGTCCAACGACACCACCGGCAAGGACTGCGTACGCTACGGGTTCCGCCAGGACTTCTACGGCGAGACGGCGGCGAACGCGATCGGTCCGGTGCTCGTCAAGGCGTTCGGCAAGAATCGCAAGGCGGCGTACATGACGCCGGACTACACGTACGGCCACACGGTCACGAAGTCGATGAACGACTACCTGACCAAGAACGGCGGCTGGACGATGGTGACGAACCAGGTTTCGCCGCTCGGCGCGCCGGATTACAGCTCGTACCTCACGAACATCGCCAACTCGGGCGCCGAGTTTCTCATCAACGTCAACTGGGGGCACGATGCCGTGCTCTCGACGCAGCAGGCTAAGCAGTTCGGCATCCTGCCGAAGATGAAGCTCGTGATTCCGTATCAGATTCCCTTCCTCGCGCCGGAAGTCGGCGCCGACATCACCGAAGGCGTCTACGCCGCCACCGACTTCTGGTGGACGCTCGAGGACAAGTATCCGCTCGCGAAGATGTTCGTCGACGCATTCCAGAAGAAATACAATTACCGGCCCGAATGGGGCGCCGAGAACGCCTACATGGAATTCGCGCTGTGGGCGGAAGCGGTCGAGAACGCCGGGACGTTCTATCCGCCGGACGTGATCAAGTCGTATGAGGCCGGCCGCAAGGTCAATTCGCTCGTCGGCGAGGTGTACTGGCGTGCCGCCGACCATCAGCTCGTTCGACCGGTGATCATCGTTCGCGGCAAGAAGCCGGGCGACATGAAGAACAAGGAAGATTTCTGGGAGGTGACCGAAATCGTGCCGGGTGCGCCGTTGATGCAGAAGCCCGACGCGTTTGGTTGCCAACTCGGCGACTACACGTAACACTGATGCCAGGACGGCGCGGGCGGCATGCCGCCCGCGCCGCCTGAGTGCTGCCGCGTGTGCGGTGGTACACCTTGACGCTGCGGGAACACTAAACGACCGGCATGATCAGCTGGCCTAATTTCCTGTCGCAGTTGTTCAACGGCCTGGCGCAGGGGGCGCTATTGGCGCTGATCAGCTCCGGGCTGACGATCATCTACGGC
The DNA here is from genome assembly GCA_963706225.1 of uncultured Pseudomonadota bacterium. Lineage (GTDB taxonomy): Bacteria > Pseudomonadota > Gammaproteobacteria > Burkholderiales > Casimicrobiaceae > VBCG01. Next base: position 202,993 of record CAVPMH010000025.1, on the reverse strand, counting down.
ACGCTCGGCGTCCTGAATCTGGCGCACGGCGCGATGTTCATGCTCGGCGGCTATGCGGGCTACGTCGCGTACGAGGCCACCGGCTCGTTCGTCGTGGCGGTGATCGCCGGCACGCTGTTTCTGGGGATCATCGGCGTGGTGATGGAACGGGTCATCATCCGGCACTTCTACAGCCGCCCACCCGAGGACCAGCTCCTGGTCACGTTCGGCCTCGGCATCTGCTTCGTCGAGGTCGTTCGCTTCTTCTTCTCGAGCCTGACGAAGACGGTGCCGCCGCCGCGCCTGCTCACGGGCATCACCTCGCTCGGCATCATGGTCTATCCGACGTATCGCCTGGCCCTCGTCGGGATCGTGGCGGTGGCGCTTCTGGCGCTCTTCGTCGTGCTCTACCGCACCCGGCTCGGCATGATCGTGCGCGCCGGGATCGAGGACTCGCTGATGGTCGATTCGCTCGGCATCGACGTCTACCGCGTGTTCATGGTGGTGTTCGGCATCGGCGCAATGGCGGCGGGCTTCGCCGGCATCGTGAACGCGCCGGTGGTCTCGCTCACGCCCGACGTGGGCGAAGCGATTCTCGTGCAGACCTTCGTCGTCGTCGTCATCGGCGGGGTGGGATCGTTCACCGGCGCCGTCCTCGGGGGCCTCATCGCGGGCGAGATCATCAGCCTCACGTCGATGGTCAACCCCGGCTACGCGTACGTGATGCTGTTCGCGGCGATGACGCTCGTGCTGGTGGTGCGGCCGCACGGCCTGCTCGGCACGCGGGGGCGCGAGTGAGTGAGGCCGAAGAATGAGCGTGCACTGATGCTCGGCCAGCGACGCTTCCTGATCGAGACGCTGACGGCGATCGGTCTCATCGCGGTGCCGTTCGTGCTGCCGTATCTCGGCTCCGCGCCCAATACGGTCAACCGCATCCTGGTCTGGGGCTTGTTCGGGATCGGCTTCGATATCCTGTTCGGCTATACCGGCCTGCTTTCGTTCGGCCAATCGGCGCTCTATGGCACCGGCGGATTCGTCGCCGCCTACCTGCTCACGCGGGCCGGCTTCCCGCACGTGATACTCGCGCTGATCATCGGCATGATCGCCGCCGCCATCGTCGGCTGCCTGGTCGGGCTGATCGCGTTGCGGCGCACCGGCATCTACTTCGCGATGATCACGGTCGCCATCGCCGAAGTCTTCTATTTCGTCGAGTTCAATCCGCTATCCGCATGGACCGGCGGCGAGAACGGATTGCCCGGTGTGCCGACGCCAAGCTTCTATCTCGGTTTCACCACCATCCATTTCACCAGCGGCTGGTCGCTCTATCCGTTCCTTGCGCTGTGCTACTTCATCGGCATCGTGCTGGCGCTGCGCATCGTGCGCTCGCCGGTGGGCGCCATCTTGAGCGCGATCCGCGAAAATCCGCTGCGCGCTGCCGCCCTCGGCCATAACATCCACGCCTACAAGCTCACGGCCTTCGTCGTTGCCGCCGCGTATGCGGGCTTCGCGGGCGGCTTGCTGGGCGTGCTGCAGGCGTTCATGCCGCCGGAGGCGTTCACGTTCGACACGTCCGGACAGCTCGTGATCCAGACCGCCATCGGCGGCCGCGGCACGCTGTTCGGTCCGCTGCTCGGCGCCGCGGTCTGGCTGTTCCTGCAGGACTTCCTGCAAGCGACCCTCGGACTCGGCGCTGCGTGGAAGCTGGTGTTGGGACTGGTGTTCGTGCTGCTGATCTGCTTCCTGCGAAACGGCATCATCGGCGGGTTCAAGGATCTTTATCGCTTCCTGCGCAGCAAGCGCGGGGTACGGCTCGACCTGCAGGAATCGGCATCGCTGCCCGGGCTTGGCGCCGATGATGAACCGACGCCGGCGGCCGCGGAGGAGGCCCGGAACCCGGCGGCGCGACCGATAAAGCCAAGGCATCACGCGAGCACCGACGCTACGGTCCCTGTCCTGCAGGCGACCGGGCTCACCAAGCACTACGGCGGCGTCATTGCCAATGCCGACATCGACTTCACGGTGAATCAGGGCGAGTTGCGCGGCATCATTGGCCCGAATGGCGCCGGAAAGTCGACCTTTTTCAAGATGCTGACCTGCGAAGTGCCGCCGACGTCCGGCAAGATCGTGTTCGAGGGCCGCGACATTACCGGCATGAATGTCGTCGACGTGTGCCAGCTCGGCCTGACCAAGAGCTACCAGGTCAACCAGCTCTTCAATCGTCTGACGGTGCGCGAGAACGTGACCATCGCGGCACTCGCCGAGCGGCGCGGCAAATTCAGGCTCGACATGCTGAGAAGCCTGTCGAAGATCCCCGGATTGCGCGAGCAGGTCGAGCGCACGCTCGAGCTCGTCAATCTCACCGCGCGCCGCGACACGCCGGTGTCGCAGCTCGCGTATGGCGAGAAGCGGCGGCTCGAAGTGGGCCTGGCGCTCGCGGCGTCGCCGACGCTGTTGCTGCTCGACGAACCGCTCGCGGGCATGAGCCCGAGTGAACGGGCCGAAACGGTGAAGCTGCTGAAGTCGATCAGCCAGGGTCGCACGATGATCGTCATCGACCACGACATGGATGCGCTGTTCGAGCTGGCGGAGCGCATTACCGTGCTGCAGGAAGGCCGCGTGCTGGTCGAAGGCAACCCGGACGAAATCAAGCGCAACGCGCAAGTGCAGGAAGCCTATCTCGGCGGCATGCACGAGGTGGTCCAACCATGAGCGCCGCGCTGCCGCCCGGTGCGGCCGATTTCGTTCCCATTGCGAGCAGCGCGGGGAGACATCATCGGAGCCTGCTCGAAGTCAGCGGGCTCAACAGTTACTACGGCGACTCGCACATTCTCTTCGACGTCGCGTTGCGCGTGGAACGCAACGAGGTGGTCGCGCTCCTCGGGCGCAACGGCGCCGGCAAGAGCACGACCCTGAAGAGCCTGATGGGCGTGGTGACGCCGCGTGCCGGCTCGGTAAGGCTCGACGGCGTCGAGATCGCCGGCAAAAAGAGCCATGCCATCGCGAAGGCAGGCATGCAGCTCGTGCACGAAGATCGCCGCATCTTCGGCAGCCTCGATGTCGAGGAGAACCTGATCCTGGCCGGGTTGACGGCGCCCAAAAGATGGCCGCTCGAGCGCATCTACGACATGTTCCCGCGCCTGAAGCACCGGCGCAGCAGCCGCGGCACCGACTTGTCCGGCGGCGAGCAACAGATGCTGGCAATTGCCCGCGCGCTGATCCGCGATCCGAAACTCATCCTGCTGGACGAGCCGTTCGAGGGCCTGGCGCCGGTGATCGTGCGCGATCTCGTCGACGTGTGCCGCGGACTCGCGGAGCAGGGCCGCACGATCGTCGTCGTCGAGCAGAACGTCGTTGCCGCACTCTCGTTCTCGCATCGCTGCTACGTCCTCAACAACGGCCACATCGTGTACGAGGGCACGCCGGCGGAACTGCACCAGGCGCAGGACGTCGTGCAGCGTTACCTCGGCGTCGGCGCCCACGTCTGACGGAGATCGCCGAAGGCGTGCACGCGCACGCATGATCCCCCTTGATCCCGGCGCAAGGACGGCGTAGGGTGCAGCGCTGCCGGCTCACGGCAGTCGGCAGCGCGAGTCTTCGTCCATAGCCCAGGCGCCAACGTTAGGGTTCGATTCCGCAGGGCGTGCAACGCTCGGCGTGCAGCGCGCGCGTGCAGCATTGCGCCGTCGTTGGCTGGCCGTCGTGCTGCTGTCTGCTGATCGGCACGCACTGCATCGGCGCGCCGGCGTCCGAGGACGCGACGACGGGCAGCGGGTGGGTGCATGCCTACGCGACCTACGGCGCGCCCAGATACCCGCGCGGCTTCGCGCATTTCGATTACGTGAATCCCGATGCGCCGAAGGGCGGGACGCTCTATCTGCGCAATCCCGACCGGCGCACGAGCTTCGACAAGTTCAATCCGTTCATCGTCAAGGGCAATTCGCCGGCGGGCGTGATGATCTTCATGTTCGAGACGCTTGCCGTCATGTCGGGCGACGAGCTGTCGACGATGTACGGGCTGCTCGCCGAGGACATGCAGGTCGCGCCCGACAAGGCATCGATCACGTTTCGTCTGAATCCGAAGGCGCGCTTCTACAACGGCGATCCTGTCACCGCCGCGGACGTCAAGCATTCGTTCGACATGCTCACGAGCCCCCAGGCGGACCCCACGACCCGCACCCGGCTCGCCGGAGCCGCGCGCGCGATCGTGATCGATCCGCGCACGATCCGCTTCGACCTCAATGAGCATTCCGCCGATGCCATCATCAATCTCGGCACCCGCCTGCCGGTTTTTTCGCAAAAATGGGGTCAGGACGCGGCCGGCAAGGCGAAGCCGTTCGACCAGATCGTCAACGAGTACCCGATTACCAGCGGGCCGTACACGATCGCATTGGCCGATTCGGGCCGGCGTCTCGAATTCGTCCGCAACAGGGATTATTGGGCGCGCGATCTCGGTGTCCGGCGCGGCTTCTTCAATTTCGATCGGGTCGTCTACCGCTATTACCAGGATGGCGCAGTCGCCCTCGAAGCCTTCAAGGCCGGCGAGTTCGATCTGCTGCTCGAATACTCGGCGAGGACGTGGGCGCGCCAGCATGCGGGTTCGAAGTGGCGCGACGGCCGGATCATCAAGCAGGAGTTCCCCACCGGCTTTGGCTCCGGGCTGCAATCCTACGAATTCAACCTGCGCCGGCCGCTGTTCCAGGACATACGCGTTCGACATGCGCTGGCGCTTGCGTACGACTTCGAAGCCGTCAACGTTTATGGGCAGTACAAGCGCGCATACAGCCTCTTTTCGAACAGCGAGTTCGCCGCGAGCGGCCCACCCACACCCGGCGAGTTGGCGCTGCTCGAGCCGTACCGAAGCCGTTTGCCGCCCGCCGTGTTCGGGCCCGCGTGGACACCGCGCACCGATACCGGGCCGCATGCCGTCCGTGCGAACCTGCTCGAGGCGCGCGCGTTGCTCGAGGCGGCCGGCTGGAAGATCGCCGGCGATGGCGTGCTGCGCAACGCGAAGGGCGAGCCGTTCGAATTCGAATATCTGGAGGATATCGGCGGCGGCGGCCGCGCCGTCGCGGTGATGCAGCGCAACCTCGAGAAGCTCGGCATTCGCATGAAGCTTCGCGAAGTGGATTTCGCGCTGATGACAAAGCGGCAGGAGACGTTCGACTTCGATCTCACGCAGATCCGAACCGCCGATTTCACGTTGCCGAAGATCGAGGACCTGACGGACCAGTACGGCAGCAAGAGCGCGGACGAGCACGGGTCGGGCAACTTGCGCGGCTTGAAGAGCGCAGCGGTGGATTTTCTGCTCGAACGGATGCAGGACGCGCGATCGCTCGAGCAGTTGCAAAACGCGAGCCGCGCGCTCGATCGCGTCATCATGCAGGGGTGGTACCAGATACCGGACCTGTATGCACCGACGGATCGCGTGTCGCGCTGGGACAGGTTCGGCATTCCCGCGACGCGGCCGCGGTTCTACACCATCGAAAGCGGACTCGACGTCTGGCCGGTGTGGCCGTTGACGACATGGTGGGCGAAGGACGCCGCGCCGGCGGCGGCGCACTGAACAAGGGTCCCGCGAATGCTCGCCTACATCCTGAAACGCGTGCTGCTGATGGTGCCGACGCTCCTCGGCGCGCTCACCGTCACCTTCCTGATCATCCAGCTCGTGCCCGGGGGCCCGGTCGAGCAGTTGATCGCCGAGATGCGCGCGGGCGCGCGCGGAGAAGCCGGTGGCGGCATCCAGGGCCGGCGCGATCTCGACGCGAAGCAGATCGCCGATCTCAAGGCGCTCTACGGCTTCGACAAGCCGCCGATCGAACGCTATTTCTCGATGCTGAAAAGCTTCGCGCGATTCGACCTTGGCCACAGCTTCCGCCAGAACAAGGACGTCTGGCAGCTCATCAAGGAAAAGATGCCGGTGTCGCTCTCGCTCGGCCTGTGGACGTTCCTCGTGTCGTATCTGATCTCGATACCGCTCGGCATCGCCAAGGCGGTGCGCGAGGGAAGCCGCTTCGACACGCTCACCACGGTGCTCGTCCTCGCGGGTTACGCGGTGCCGGGGTTCGTGCTGGGTGTCGTGCTGATCGTCGTGTTCGCCGGCGGAACGTATCTCGACTGGTTTCCGTTGCGCGGCCTCGTCTCGGACAACTGGATCGAATTGAGCTGGCCGGCACGCATCGTCGACTATCTGTGGCACCTCACGCTGCCGCTGGTGTGCTTTTCGATCGGCAGCTTCGCGGTGATTACCATGCTGACGAAGAACACGTTCGTCGAGGAGATACGCAAGCAGTACGTGCTGGTGGCGCGCGCGAAGGGATTGTCCGAGCGCGCGGTGCTGTACAAGCACGTCTTTCGCAATGCGCTCATTCCGATCATCACCGGCTTCCCGGCCGCGTTCGTCGGCGCGTTCTTCGCCGGATCGCTGCTGATCGAGACGCTGTTCTCCCTCGACGGGCTCGGGCTGCTGTCCTACGAATCGCTGGTGCGTCGCGATTATCCGGTGGTGCTCGGGACGCTGTATTTCTTCACGCTGATCGGCCTCGTCGTGAAGCTGGTCGGCGACCTGCTGTACGTCGTCGTCGATCCGCGCGTGCAGTTCGCGGCGGTGGCGAAATGAGGATTCCCGTGGAGGGGGCCGCGTTACCGGGGGAGGCGATCGCGGTGCCCGTCCCGCGCGCGCCACCGTCGCAGTCCCCCAACCAGCGCGCGTGGTCGCGGTTCAAGCGCAGTCGCCTCGGGTATGCATCGCTGCTGGTTTTCGCGGTGATGCTCTTCGTGAGCACGATCGCGGAGACCGTGTCGAACGATCGGCCATTCGTCGCCGGTTTCAACGGCAAATGGTTCTTCCCGATCGTTCACAATCCGCCCGAGGTCGCGTTCGGCGGCGATTTCCTGACGGGAACCGAATGGCACGATCCGTTGATCGAGGAGCAATTGTCGAAGCCGGGCAACTGGGCGCTGTTCACGCTCAATCGTTACAGCGCCGACACGCTCAATTACTTCTCGCGCAACCCTGATCCGGCGCCGCCCGGTCCCGAGCACTGGCTTGGCACCGACGCGTCAGGGCGCGACATCCTTGCGCGCCTTGTCTATGGATTCCGGATCAGCATCTACTTCGCGCTCGCGCTGACGACGATCGGGACGCTGCTCGGCATCCTGATCGGCGCAGTGCAGGGCTATTTCGGCGGCCGCGTCGATCTCGGCACGCAGCGCGTGATCGAGATCTGGAACGCGATCCCCGAGCTCTACCTGCTGATCATCGTCGCGTCGATCTTCGCGCCGTCGCTGCTGCTGTTGCTGATCGTGTTCGCGTTCTTCGGCTGGATTTCGCTGTCCGATTACGTGCGCGCCGAATTCCTGCGCAACCGCAATCTCGAATTCGTGAAGGCGGCCCGCGCGATGGGCCTTTCGAACTGGCAGATCATCCGCCGGCACATGGTGCCCAACTCGATGACGCCGGTCATCACGTTCCTGCCGTTCCGGATGAGCGCCGCGGTCCTGTTCCTGACGTCGCTCGACTTCCTCGGCCTCGGCGTGCCCGACCTGCCCTCGCTCGGCGAGTTGCTGCGCGAAGGCAAGGACAACCTCGACGCATGGTGGATCTCGGTGCCGACGTTTCTCCTGCTCGTGCTGACACTGCTGCTGCTGACGTTCATCGGCGATTCGCTGCGCGATGCGTTCGACACGCGCAAGGGCTGAGTGGTGAGCGTCGCCGGACGGCCCCCGAGCGTGGGGGTCCGATGACCGATCCTCTGATCGAAATCGATCGGCTCGATGTCCGCTTCGGCGCGTCGCGCGTCGTCACCGACGTGTCGTTCCGGATCTCGGCGAACGAGAAGTTCGCACTGGTGGGCGAATCCGGATCCGGCAAATCGGTGACCGCGCTGTCGATCCTGCGGCTGGTGGCGGGCGCTTCGTACGCGGGCGAAATACGGTTTCAGGGGAAGAACCTCCTCGCCAGCACCGAGCGCGCGCTGCGCGGCATTCGCGGCAAGGAGATCGCGATGATCTTCCAGGAGCCGATGAGCGCGCTCGATCCGCTCTACAGGATCGGCGATCAGATCGCGGAAGTCATCGAGCTGCACGACGGATTGCACCCGGGCGCGGCGCGGGCGAAGGCGATCGAGCTGCTCGCGCGAACCGGCATTCCGCAGCCCGAGCGGCGCATCGATGCCTTTCCGCACGAGCTTTCCGGTGGCCAGCGACAGCGCGCGATGATCGCGATGGCGCTCGCGTGCCATCCGAAGCTGCTGATCGCCGACGAGCCAACGACCGCGCTCGACGTCACGGTCCAGGCGCAGATACTGGCGCTGCTCGAGGACCTGCAGCGCGAGTTCGGCATGGCAGTGCTGTTCATCACGCACGATCTCAACCTCGTGCGCCGCTTCGCGCATCGCGTCGGCGTGATGGAGCGCGGCCACCTGGTCGAGCAGGGAATCACCGCGGAGGTCTTCGCGAACCCGTTGCACGCGTACACGCGGAAGCTCATCGCGAGCCGGCCGCAGCGGCGCGTGCAGGCGATTGCCGCATCGGCGGACATCCTCGCATCGGCCAGCGAACGTCGTCGTGCAGTTCGCATCGCGTCGCGGCTGGTTTCGCAAGGATGTCTTCGAGGCGGTGCGCGATGCGACGCTTGAACTGCGGCGCGGTGAAACGCTCGGCATCGTAGGCGAGTCCGGATCGGGCAAGACGACGCTCGCGATGGCGCTGCTCGCGTTGCAGCCGCTCGCCGGCGGCAGCGTATTTCTGGAATCGACGCGGCTCGACGGCGCATCGCGGCACACGCTGCGCGCCATGCGCCGGCGCATGCAGGTCGTATTCCAGGACCCGTTCGGCTCGCTCGATCCGCGGATGACGGTCGGCGAGATCGTCGGCGAGGGCGTCGAGCTCCATTTGCCGGAGTTGTCGCGCGACGAGCGGCGCGAGCGAATCCTGGAGATGCTCGCCGAAGTCGGGCTGTCGGAAATGCTGGGAATCGCGAATCTGCTCGCGCGCTACCCGCACGAATTCTCGGGCGGCCAGCGACAGCGGATCGCGATCGCGCGCGCGGTCGTGCTGCGTCCGGAAGTGCTGGTGCTCGACGAGCCGACATCGGCCCTCGACGTGTCGGTGCAACAGCAGGTGCTGAGGCTCCTTGCGGCGCTGCAGGCGAAATACGGCATGAGCTATGTCTTCATCAGCCACGACCTTGCGGTGGTGCGCGCGATGGCGCATCGCGTGCTGGTGATGAAGGACGGCGCGATCGTCGAGCAGGGCGAAACCGAAGCGCTCTTTGCCGCGCCGAAGCAGGATTACACGCGCGTGCTGCTCGCGGCAGCCCTCGTCTAGAACTTGCCGAACCGGTTGTACGCCTCGACCGGGTCCATGCCGCCGATCAGCGCACGGCGCATCGTCGCTTTCGGTCGCGACCACTTCCTCGGTGCGTGCGACCGCTTCGGCGACGCGCTCACGCGGAATGATGACGACGCCGTCACGATCGCCGAGCAGGTAATCGCCGGTGGCGATCGTCACGTCGCCGATCGTCACCGGTTCGCCGTAGCGATCCGGAACCCATCGCTCGACGATATCGGTCGGCGTGAGGAACGCGCAGAACACGGGAAAGCCCTGCGCGAGCACGAGATCGGTATCGCGCGAGCCGCCATCCACGACGTAGCCGAGCACGCCGCGTGCGGCGAGCGTCTGCGCGGAAAGTTCGCCCATCAACGCGATCTCGTGGTTGTGCGGCTGGCAGACGACGACGTGACCGGTCGGGGCCTTCGACAGCAGCGTGCACCAGCCGAGCAGGCACTCGTGGCGCGTCTTCGTCCGGTCGATATGCCCGTCGACTGTCCAGACCGGTCCCGCGAGCCGTGAACCCGGCGCAATCGCCTTGATCGCGTGGGGCAGCGCGATGCGATCGATGCCCATGCTTCGCAGCACGTCGTGCACGGCGCCCGTGTAGCAGGCGCGCAACCGCGCGGTGAGCGCGTCGGTGTCGTTCGTCGGCGCTTGCGCGACAGTCACGCGGCGCGCTTCCAGCCGCCGATGATCGCGCCGGCGAGTGCCAGGCCGACGATGACATACACCGAGTTGATCAGCCACAGCGTGACCGAGCGTGCCTCGAAGCCGTAGTTGAGCGCCAGCGTCGCGGCGATGAAGCCGATCGCGACGATCGCGCCGAGGCGCAAGCCGGCTGCCAGCGTGGCCGCCTGCAATCGGTGCATCAGCCACGCGAGCGTGTAGCACATGACGAGAATCGCGACGAAGCCGACGACGTACGGCAACGGAGACGCGCCTTGCTCGCGCGTGAGCTCGTCCATCGTCTTGCCGATCGCGGCCATCCACGGCGCCGCCATGACGCTGTACCAGATCGCGCCCAGCACGAAGAACACGATCGACGCAATCCAGACGGCCACGTGTCTTGCTCCGCTCACGGCGATACTCCTTCAGGATGAAGGCGGTATTTCACCACAGCTCGCGCGATGTTTCGCGATTCGTTACGCGAACAGATCCGCCTGGCGGCCGTCGCCTCGCGACGGCGCCGGCGGGCGGAATCGCGACGTGTCGAGTCCCGTTTGCTCGCGGCCGCGATCGAGCCCCAGCCTGCGCGATGCGATCATGAAGCGCTTTTCGAGGAGCGCCGCGAATTCGCCGGTGCCGCGCATTCGCGCTGCCGAACGTGGAGTCGTAGTCGCGCCCGCCGCGCATCTGCCCGATGAGGCTCATGATGTGGGCGGCGCGAAGCGGGTAATGCGCATCGAGCCACTCGCGGAAGAGCGGTGCGACTTCGCGCGGCAGGCGCACGAGCACCCACCCGGCGGACGTCGCGCCATTCGCGGCGGCCGCGGCGAGAATCGCCTCGAGGTCGCGGTCGTTGAGTTGCGGAATGATCGGCGCGACCATCACGCCGACGGGGATGCCTGCCGACAGACAGCGTTTTCAGCGCCTGCAGGCGGCGCTGCGGCGCAGCCGCGCGCGGCTCCATCTTTCGCGCCAGTTCGCGGTCGAGCGTCGTGATCGACAGGTAGACGCGCGCCATCCGCCTGGCCGCCATCGGCGCGATCAGGTCGATGTCGCGCTCGACCAACGCGGACTTGGTGACGATCGTGAACGGATGCTCGTGCTCGGCCAGCACTTCGAGGATCGAGCGCGTCACTTTCCATTCGCGCTCGATCGGCTGGTAGGGATCGGTGTTGGTGCCGAGCGCGATCGGGTCGCAGCGATAACCCGGCTTGCGCGAGCTCCGCGCGCAGCAGCCGCGCCGCGTCCGGCTTCGCGAAGAGCCGCGTCTCGAAATCGATGCCCGGCGACAGGTCGAGATACGCGTGCGACGGTCGCGCGTAACAGTAGATGCAGCCGTGCTCGCAGCCCTGGTAGGGATTGATCGATTGCGTGAACGGAATATCCGGCGAATCGTTGCGCGCGATGATCGTGCGCGCCGCCTGGATCGTGACGATCGTCTTGCGCGGCGGTGGCGCATCGCCATCCGATTCCGCCGCCGGCTGCCACCCGTCATCGCAAGGCTCGCGCGAATCGACGCGAAAGCGGTTCGCGGGATTGAACGTGGCGCCGCGACCCTTGACGGGCGGTTCGGGAGGCGTCCGCACCGTCATGTGCTTCCGGTGCCGGCGCCCGATGCGATCATCGACGGTCCCGGAAGAAATGCATCAAGCCGAGCAGCACGTAGGCGTATACCGCGGCGCGCGTACTGAAGAACGCAACGGCCATCGAGACGATCGGCACCAGCGAAAAGCGCGATACGCCGCTGGATCACACGCGACGACCGGCGTGAACTCGCCGATGCCAGCTCCGGATGCCGCCGAGATACGCCATGTGCAGTAGCTGAAGCCGCTCAGACGACCAGCGTGCCGCCGTAGATTTCGCACGGCAGAACAAGGTGCTCGTGATCGCCGATGAGATCCGTCGCGAAGGGCAGGAAGCTGACGAGCAGCAGGTACCCGAGGTTGATCCAGATCAGCCGGCGGTTCACCCGGGCGACGAAATGAAACTGGATATGATGGTTGATCCAGTACATGCCGATCACGATGAAGCTGACGACGTAGATGACGAAATGCCGCTCCAGCGTGAGCAGCCGGTCGAGGAGGTCCGCGTTGGTCGCCACGACGATGTTGTCCGGCAGCCGGATATCGAGGACGAGCAGCGTCAGCGCGACGGCGAAAATGCCGTCGATCAGCGCCTCGAGCCGATACTTCTCGAGGCCGCGCAGGCGCTGCGGCAAGGCCTGGTTCATCGTGAGTCCATCGATACCGAAGGTTGCCGATGAATGAGCAAACGGCGCGCGACGTCGTGCTCGTGCGCGCGATCGAGACGGCCGACGCCAGCCGCGAAATCTGGAGCGACGCCGATCGCGTGTGGGCCACGCGCACGACAGCGGAAATCGTCGGCGACAGCGCAGCGGACGACGCGTTTCTCGGTCGCCGCGCGACGCTCGTCCTCGAGCGCCTTGCCGAGCGATTTCCGCGCGTCCAGCGCGCTATCGCGGGTTCCATCGCCTCGCGCGCTGGCTCGCGCCCGTTGCGGCGATCGTCGCGTTCGTCGTCGGCGCCGCCGGCGTCGACATCGGCCCTGCGCATCGGATCAACCTGCTCGCGCCGCCGGTGCTGGCGCTGCTCGTCTGGAATCTCGCCGTCTACGTCGGCGCTCGCCGTCGCCGCGCTCGCGCCGCAGCGCCTTTCGCGGCGGAAAGCGGCAACCGGACCGATCCGGCACACGATCATCGCAGCGTTGCGCGATGCGTCGCGTCCGTTGCGAAAGTCGATCGCGTCGCGACCGCTCGCCGCGGCGCTCGGACGCTTCGCGGCCGATTGGACCGACGCTCGCGATGCCGCTTTGGCAGCAGCGCGCGCGCGCGGCTGCTGCATCTTCGGCGCCGCGATGCTCGCCGCCGGTGCGATCGCCGGCCTTTATCTGCGCGGCATCGCGCTCGAATATCGCGCCGGCTGGCAGAGCACGTTTCTCGACGCCGGCGACGTCGCCGGCCTGCTGCATGTCGTGCTCGCGCCGGGCGCGTGGCTGACCGGCATCGCGATCCCGGGTGCCGATCATCTGCGGACGATCGCGGGCGGCGAGCCCCGGCGAGAATGCGGCGCCGTGGATTCATCTGTACGCGGCGACGCTCCTGCTGATCGTCATCGTTCCGCGGCTTGCGCTGGCCGGCGTTGCGCGGCTTGCGCGAGCGCCGGCTCACGCGGCGCTTTCCGCTCGCGCTCGAGTCAGCCCTATTTCCAGCGCCTGCTGCACGCGTCGCGACGAAGGAACCGCGCATGTGATCGCGCTGCCGTACAGTTTCGCGATCGCCGCCGCGAATCGCGATGGGCTCGCGAAACTGCTGACGCGGGTGTTCCAGTCGGCCGTCGACGTCGCGTGGCTACCCGCCGGTCGCGTATGGCGACGATGCGCTTCCCGATCTTCCCGCATCGGCGCTTGCCGGCGTCGTCGCCGTCTTCAATCTGAGCGCGACGCCCGAGCGCGAGAACCACGGCGCGTTCGTCGGCGCGCTCGCGGCGCGCATCGCGGGACGCGCGCCGCTGATCGCGATCGTCGATACGACCGATTTCACCGGTCGTTTTCGCGAGCAACCGGAGCGGATCGCCGAGCGGCGCGCATCGTGGCAGCAGGCGCTCGCAGCGCAGGGCGTCGAGCCGGTGTTCGTGCAGCTCGCCGCAGCCCGACCTGCAGGAGGCGGCCGCGGCGCTGGCGAGCCGGTTCGAACGTGCGATCCGATGATGCAGGCCGCTCGCACCATGGACATCAGCTGAAGGGCCCTGGATGCCGGAAACGATCTCGCTCAGTCTTATTTCGCATACCAACGTCGGCAAGACTGCGCTCGCGCGCACGCTGCTCGGCCGCGATGTCGGTGACGTTCGTGATGCGCCGCACGTGACCGCCAGCGCTGCGCAGCACGCGATGATCGAAAGTCCCGCAGGGCGACATCCTTTATCTGTGGGATACGCCGGGATTCGGCGACAGCGCGCGGCTCGCGCGGCGCCTCGACGGCCTCGACAACCCGATCCTTCGCTTTCTCGCCATGGCATGGGATCGGTGGCGCGACCGCGCATTCTGGTCGAGCCAGCAGGCGGTGCGCAACGTCCGCGACGAGGCCGACGTCGTGCTGTACCTCGTCAATGCATCGGAGTCGCCGGCCGACGCCGGCTACATCGCGCCCGAATTGAAGATCCTGGAATGGATCGGCAAGCCGGTCATCGTGCTGCTGAACCAGACCGGCCCGCCCGCGCGCGGCGAGCGAGGAAGCCGCGGAGGTTGCGCGCTGGCGCGAGCGCGCTCGGCCCGCATCCGGTCATCGACGGCGTGCTGTCGCTCGATGCGTTCGCGCGCTGCTGGATTCAGGAGGGTGTCCTGCTGCGGGAAGTCGCGAAAGCGCTGCCGCGAAGGAAAGCAGGCCGCGTTCGCGCGGCTGGCGGCCGCCTGGCATGCGGCGCGCGAGGCGCAATTCCAGGCCGCGATGGCCGCGATCGCCGCACCGATCGCGCGCGCCGCGCGCGAGCGCGTCGCGCTGCCCGACACCGGATCGCGCGGCTTTCTGCGCGATGTCGGCAAGGCGATCGGTTTTGCCGGGAAACGCGCCAATCGCGCGAAGCAGGCGGCAATGCGCACGCTGTCCGCGCGGCTCGATGCCGATATTCGCGCAAGCACCGATCGCCTGATCGCCATTCATCACCTCGAAGGCCGCGCGGCCGACGAGGTGACGGCGCGGCTGCTGGCGGACGTCGCGACCGACAGCCCCGTCGACGAGCGCAAGGCGGCGGTGGTCGGCGGCTTGGTCTCCGGCGCGTTGACGGGACTTGCGGCCGATCTCGCGTCCGGCGGACTCACGTTTGGCGCCGGACTGCTCGCGGGCGGTGTCGTCGGCGCCGTGGGCGCGGCCGGTCTCGCGCGCGGCTTCAACATCGTGCGCGGCAAGCGCGAGTCGCTCGTTCGCTGGAGCGATGAGTTCATCGCGGCGCTGGTGCCTGCCGCGGTGCTTCGCTATCTGGCCGTCGCGCATTACGGCCGCGGCCGCGGCGAATGGGCGGCGAGCGAATATCCGTCGTTCTGGCGCGCCGCCGTCGCGGCCGTGATCGAACGCCAGGGCGGCGTCGCGGCGATCGTCGCGTTGCGCGGTATCGCCGATGGCGACATCGACTTGCGGGACGAACGCATGGCAGGCGCGGCTTGCCGAACTGTCGCTCGCGGTGCTCACCGCGCTCTACCCGGATGCCGGCGCGGACGCCTTGCCACCGTCGCGACGATCGGCGGAGAATGCGACACCGGCCGGCTGACGTCGGGAGGACGAATGGCAAAAACCAGGTTTACCGGGACGCGCGCGGATCGACGCCGATTCATGCTGCGCTCGATGGCTGCCGCTCGGCGCGGGCGGCGGATGGATACCGAGCGCATTCGCGCAGGCGCCGCTCGGCGCGACGGTGCACGACGTGCCGGCGGATGCGAGCAAGGTGCAGGGGTATCCGCTCGCCGACGAAAGCTACGGCACGCGCTCGCAGTTCGAAACCGAGGTGCGCAAGCGCTTCAAGACCGCGACGGCGCAATCGTCGTGGACGATGACGCCGCTCGAAAAGGGCTGCGGCATCATCACGCCGTCGGGTCTGCATTTCGAGCGCAGCCACGGCGGGACCGCCGTCATCGATCCCGCGACGCATTCGCTGTACGTGCACGGCATGGTGCGCGAGCCGAAGAAGTTCTCGATGGCGGACATCCGGCGCTTTCCGTCGATGTCGCGGATCATGTTCCTCGAATGCTCGGGCAACGGCCTCACCGAGTGGTCGAAGCCGACGATGCCGACCGTGCAGTTCACGCACGGGCTCACGTCGACGTCGGAATGGACCGGCGTGCCGCTCGCGACGATCCTGAACGAAGCCGGCCTGCGTCCGGGCGCCAAATGGCTGCTCGCCGAAGGCGGCGACGCCGCGGCGATGACGCGCAGCATTCCGCTCGCGAAGGCGCTGAAGGATTGCTTTCTCGCGTACGGCCAGAACGGCGAGGCGATCCGTCCGGAGCAGGGCTATCCGTTGCGGCTGATGGTCCCGGGCTACGAAGGCAACATCAACATCAAGTGGCTGCGCCGCATCGAAGTGTCCGACGCGCCGTTCATGACGCGCGAGGAGACGTCGAAGTACACCGATCTGCTGCCGAGCGGCAAGGCCGTGCAGTTCTCGCTCGAGATGGAAGCGAAGTCGGTCATCACGTCGCCGTCCGGCGAGATGATGCTCGACGGCCAGGGCTTCCACGAGATCACCGGCCTTGCGTGGTCGGGGCGCGGCACGATCCGCCGCGTCGACGTTTCGGCCGACGGCGGCCGCACGTGGCGGCAGGCGGCGCTGCAGGGCCCGGTGCTGCCGATCTGCCACACGCGCTTTCGCCTGCCGTGGAACTGGGACGGCGGGGACGCGATCCTGCAAAGCCGCTGCGTCGACGACACCGGCTACGTGCAGCCGACGCTCGGGCAACTGATCGCCGTGCGCGGACTGAACGGACCGCTGGGCTCGATCTATCACCTCAATGCGATCCAGAGCTGGCATGTCGCGAGCGACGGAAAGGTGACGAATGTCCACTATTACTGACGCGTTGCCCGGCGTCGTTACCGACGCATTGCTCGGCGTCGCGCTCGCGCTTCTTGGCACCGCGGCATTCGCGGGCGGGATGCAGAAGACCGCGTACGGCTTCGGCACGACGCCGTCGGACGCCGAGCTTGCACGCTTCGTCTCGCCGCTGCCCGATGGACGCGGCCTGCCGCAAGGGTCGGGATCGGTGCTCGAAGGCAAGTCGCTCTATCAGCAGCAATGCGCGTCGTGTCACGGCGAGAACCTGCAGGGCGGCATCGGCGACCGGCTCGTCGGCGGGCGCGGCTCGCTCGTCAACGACGACCCGACGAAGGCGCCGGTCAAGACCGTCGAGAGCTACTGGCCGTACGCGACGACGCTCTTCGATTACATCAAGCGCGCGATGCCGCTCAACGCGCCGGACAGCCTCACGAACGACCAGGTGTACGCGGTGACCGCGTACATCCTGTCGGAGGCGAAGATCGTTCCCGAAGACGCGCTGATGAATGCGGAGACGCTGCCGAAAGTCGAGATGCCGAACCGCGACGGATTCGTCCCCGATCGGCGTCCCGAGCGCTTTCCGCCGGTCGCGAAGACGCCGCACCAATCGCTGGCGATCGCGCCGGCCGCGAAGTGACGACGAAGCCGAAGACGCACGGTTTCGACACGCTGTCGCTGCACGCCGGGTCGCGTCCCGATCCGGCGACCGGCGCGCGCGCGACGCCGATCTACCAGACGTCGTCGTTCGTCTTTCCCGACACCGATCATGCGGCGGCGCTCTTCAACATGGAGCGCGCCGGGCACGTCTATTCGCGGCTGTCGAATCCGACGTGCGCGGTGCTCGAAGAGCGCATTGCCGCACTCGACGGCGGCATCGGCGCGATCGCGACGGCGAGCGGCCAGGCGGCGCTGCATCTCGCGATCGTGACGCTGCTGTCCGCCGGCTCGCACATCGTCGCGTCGCGCTCGCTCTACGGCGGATCGCACAACCTGCTCGACTACACGCTGCCGCGCTTCGGCATCGAGACGACGTTCGTCGATCCGCGCGATCTCGATGCGTGGCGCGCCGCGATCCGGCCGCGAGACGCGGCTGCTGTTCGGCGAGACGCTCGGCAATCCGGGGCTCGAGGTGCTCGACGTTCCGCGCGTCGCGGCGCTCGCGCACGAGCACGGGTTGCCGCTGCTCGTCGATTCGACGTTCACCACGCCGTGGCTGATGCGTCCGTTCGAGCACGGCGCCGATCTCGTCTACCACTCGGCGACGAAATTCCTGTCGGGTCACGGCACGGTCATCGGCGGGCTGCTCGTCGATTCGGGGCAGTTCGACTGGAGCGCCGACGGCGTGCGCGAGCAATTTCCGACGCTCAACACGCCGTACGCCGGCTTTCACGACATGGTGTTCGCCGAGGAATCGACGACGGGCGCGTTCCTGCTGCGCGCGCGGCGCGAGGGTGTGCGCGATTTCGGCGCGTGCATGGCGCCGATGACGGCGTTCCAGATCCTGCAGGGCATCGAGACGCTGCCGGTGCGGATGGCGCGCCACGTCGAGAACGCGCGCGCGATCGTCGCGTTCCTGCGCGAGCATCCGTTCGTCGCCGACGATCGGCTATCCCGAGCTGCCCGAGCATCCGGATCATGCGCTCGCGCAGCGGCTGCTGCCGCGCGGCTGCGGCGCCGTGTTCAGCTTCAATCTGCGCGGCACGCGCGAGCAGGGCCGGCGCTTCATCGAGGCGTTGCGGCTGTTTTCGCATCTTGCGAATGTCGGCGACGCCAAATCGCTGGTGATCCATCCGGCGTCGACGACGCATTTCCGGATGTCGGCCGACGACCTGCTGCGCGCGGGCATCACCGAAGGCACGATCCGGCTGTCGATCGGGCTCGAGGACCCGTCCGACCTGATCGAGGATCTCTGCGCCGCGCGCTCTACGCCGCGGGCAAGGCGTGATGCGCTTCGACGTGGCCGGCCACGGTGTGTATGCGTACACCGGCACGCGCGCGTTTTCGCCGGAGCTGCCGAGCGTCGTGTTCGTGCACGGCGCGGCGAACGATCACGGCGTGTTCGCGCTGCAGTCGCGCTACTTCGCGTGGCACGGCATGAACGCGGTCGCCGTCGATCTGCCGGGTCATGGCCGATCCGGCGGCGACCCGCTGGCGAGCGTCGAGGCGCTGGCCGACTGGCTGCGCGACGTGGTCGAATGCGCTCGGCGTGCGCGAGGCGAGCCTCGTCGGCCATTCGCTCGGCTCGCTCGCCGCGCTCGAGTGCGCAGCGCGCTATCCCGAGCGCGTGCGACGGCTTGCCTTGCTCGGACCGTCGGTGCCGATGCCGGTCAGCGACGACCTGCTCGCCGCCGCCGCGCGCAACGATCACGTCGCCTACGAGCTCATCAACGGCTGGTCGTTCGCCGCCGGCAGCCAGCTCGGCGGCAACCAGGTGCCGGGCATGTGGATGACGGGCAACGCGCTGCGGCTGATGGAGCGCAGCCGCGACGGCGTGCTGTCGAACGATCTCGTTGCGTGCAACCGGTATGCGCACGGCCTCGACGCGGCGGCGCGCGTGCGATGTCCGACGCTGGTGATCGTCGGCGCGCGCGACATCATGGCGCCGCCGCGCAACGCGAAGGCGCTGATCGCCGCGCTGCCGGATGTGCGGACGGTGACGCTGCCGGAAACCGGCCACTCGCTGATGGCGGAGCGGCCCGACGCGGTGCTGGATGCGCTGCGCGGATTCCTGGCGCCTACGCCGCCGCCACTTGATCGAGCAGCCGATCGAATGATACTGATCGACCGGCGCGCGGCCGGTGCGAGCGACCTGCGCCATCGCCTCGAACAGCTCGCGTCGCGCCGCCGGATCCGGCGAGCGTCCCGACGCATCGAGCCGTCCGCGGTACGCGAGTGTCAGATCGCGATCGAAGCCGAAGAACTCCGGCGTGCACACGGCGTCGTAGGCGCGCGCGACGTCCTGCGATTCGTCGACGACGTACGGGAATCGGAATCCGTGCTGCGCCGCGAACGTCTTCATGTTGTCGAACGAGTCTTCCGGGTACATCGTCGCATCGTTGCTCATGATCGCGATGCTGCCGATGCCGAGCGTCGCGAGCTCGTCGGTGTCGCGGACGATCTTCGCCGCGACGGCGCGCACGTACGGACAATGATTGGCAGAGGAACATGACGAGCAGGCCGTTCGGGCCGCGCGCGCTGTCGAGCGTGTGCCGCCGCCCGTCGATGCCCGGCAAGTCGAATTGCGCGGCCGGCCAGCCGAGGACGACCGGCGATGTCATCGGATTGGCCATGTCGGCTCCTCGCGTTGTCGATGCGAAAGCATGGGAGAATCGTAGCACCGGTGCATGACGTGCGCGATGACGCCACGAATCTTCGTCGGTGACGACGTCCGCGCGCTCGCGCCCGGCGTCGATTACGCGTTGCCGGAACCGGCGACGCGGCACGTCGCGCAGGCGTTGCGGATGCGCGTCGGCGAGCCGCTGACGCTCTTCACCGGCACCGGCGGCGAATACGCGACGACGATCGCGCACATCGACCGGCGCGACGTCGTCGTGCGTGTCGAGCGACACGATGCGATCGAGCGCGAAAGTCCGTTGGCCGTGACGCTCGTGCAGTCGCTGATCGCCGCCGACATGATGGACTGGGTCGTGCGCAAGGCGGTCGAGCTCGGCGTCGCGGCGATCGTGCCGCTGCAAAGCGCGCGCAGCCAGGCGCATGCCGGCCGAGCGCGCGGCGCGGCGCGTGGCGCACTGGCGGCAGGTCGCCATCGCCGCGTGCGAGCAATGCGGGCGCAACCGCGTTCCGGACGTCGCGCCGGTCGTTTCGTTCGATGAATGGGTCGGCGTCGGACGCTGTATCGGCCGACACGGCGATTCTCGATGCCGATGCGAGCCGCTCGCTGGCGACGCACGCCGCGGCCGCCCCGCCGCGCAGCGTTGCCATCGGCCCGGAAGGGGGGTTCACCCGGGACGAAGTCGCAGCGCGCGCAGGCGCGCGGCGCCGTTGCCGTGCATCTCGGCCGGCGCATCCTGCGCGCCGAGACGGCGGCGATCGCGGCGCTGGCGACGCTCAGCGCGATCGCCGGCGACGCGCGCTAGAATGACGTACGCGGCGTGCGGACCGGTCGCCGGCGACGAGGATGCTGCAATGCACGCGCTCGATCAGCATCGAATCGACCGAGCCGCGCCACCATCGCAACGCGAACTTCTTGCTGCGCCGATGACCGACGATGACGAGGTCGATCGCGAGCGATTCGACCATCCGCGTGATGACGTCGACCGGCTCGCCATCCTGCAGGTGCGTCATCACCGAAAACCCGCGCTCGGTCAATCGGGCCGCCGCATCCTTGAGATCGGCCTCCATGCGCGAGCGGTCGATCGCAAGCGCGGGCTCCGGCACGAACTCGCCGGCCAGCAGGTACGGCGACGGATCGTGCAGCACGCACACGAGGTGGATCTCCCGGCCCGAGACCTGCATGAGGTGCGAGCATTCATCGACCGCGAGGCGGCTTTCGGGCGAGCCGTCGAATGCGACCAGGATCTTCCGGTACATGGCTATCTCCCTTGTCTGCGGATGGACCACGCGGGGATGATCGCGAGGGCAAACGCTAGGGTAACGATCGCGAAGCATTCATGGAAGGGCCTCGCGGTATCGGCGAGCCCCGGCGCGCTCGATCGCCATTCGAGCACGACGGCGAGCAGGTTGACGCCGATCGCGCCGCCGAGCTGGCGGACGAAGTTCACGGCGGCCGACGCATAGGCGAGCTCGGTGCCCGCGAGCGACTGCACGGCGCCGACGTTCAGCGCGGGAATCAGCATGCCGAGGCCGATGCGGCCGATGACGAGCCAGAGCGCGAGCAGCGTGAAGCCGGTCGCAGCGCCCGAGAACGCGAGCAGCAGGCTCGACAGCGCGAACAGCGCCAGCCCGCGCGATGATGATCGGCGCCGCCTGCGATGCGGTCGGTCAGGCGGCCGCCGAGCGCGATCGCGAACGCGAGCGCGATGCCCGGCGGCGCGAGCAGATAGCCGGCCTCCGCCGCGCTGTAGTGCGCGATGTCCTGCGCGAACACCGGGCACGAGGTACGTGCTGCCGAAGAGCCCGATGCCGTACGCGAACGCGACGATCGACGCGCCGGCGAACGGGCGGTGGCGAAAGAGCCCGATCGGCAGCAGCGGCGCGCGGCGCGCGCATTTCCCAGCCGACGAACGCCGCCGACAGTGCGAGCCCGCCGACGATGAGCGCGAGCGTCGCCGCGCGACGCGAAGCCCTGCCGATGGCCGATCACGGGCACGTTCAGCAGCGTCGACCAGCGCGCCGACCAGCAACAGCGCAGCCGAGCCAGTCGAAGCGAAGCGGCGCGGCCGGCGCCGCGGTCTTGCAGCGTGCGCGCGCCGAGCGCGAGTCCGGCGATGCAGAACGGCACCGTCAGCAGGAAAATCGAGCGCCAGCCGAATGCATCGAGGAGCGTGCCGCCGATCGCGGGGCCGATCGCCGGCGCGAGGACGATGCCGAATCCGTAGAGCGCCATCGCGCGGCCGCGCTCCTCGATCGGGAACACGCGAAACAGCACGATCATCGCGAGCGGCTGCAGAACGCCGGCGGCCGCGCCCTGCAGCACGCGCGCGGTGATCAGCGAGTCCGTGCTCCAGCTCGCGGCCGCGAGCAGCGACGCGGCGAGAAACAGCGACAGCGTCGCGACGAACGTCGCGCGCTCGCCGAACGTTTCGACGAGCCACGCGGTCGTGAGCATCGTCGCCGTCGTGGCGGCGAGGAAGCCGGCGGCGACCCACTGCAGCGTGTCGTGGCCGACGTGGAATTCGTCGATCAGCGCCGGAAACGCGACGTTGACGATCGTCGCGGAGAGGATCGTCGAGATCGTCCCGAGCATCATCGTCGTGACGACGAGCGCGCGCGAGGGCGCTGCGGCGCGTTCGCTCACGTCGCGCGCGGCTCGAGCCCGATTCAGCGTTCGACGCGACCGACTTTCCGCACAGCGCGAGCGCGATGGCAACGATCGCGTCCCACGGATCGCCGCGTCCGAGGCCCTTCGCAAGCGCGTCGAGCTTCGCGAGCGAGGCGAGCAGCGGCTCGATGTCGTCGCTGCCGAGCCGGCGCGCCGCGCGCTCGAGCGCGCCCTGGCGCTTGCCCCAGACGCGAACGCCGCGCATCGCGCTGCGCCAGCGACTGGCCGCGTCCGACGGCGTCGCGCACGCCGGCGAGCGCGTGCAGGTCCTCGGCGAGCTGCCAGATCGACGAGCGTGATCGGCTCGCCTTCGCTGCGCAGTCCGTCGATGATGCGCAGCGTTCGCGACGCATCGCCGTTGAGCCACGCTTCCGACAGTTCCTGGATGTCGTAGCGGGCGACATCCGCCACCGCGCGCTCGACGTCGGCGTGGCGCGAGCTCGCCGGGCGGCAGCAGCAGCGCGAGCTTGTCGATTTCCTGCCGTGCGGCGAGCAGGTTGCCTTCGCAGCGCTCGGCCGAGGAACGCGAGCGTGTCGCGCGTCGCGCGCTGGTCGTTGCGCGACAGTCGCTCGGCGAGCCACGCCGGAAGCGCTGCGCGATCGATCGGCGCCACGGCGATCGTCACGCCGTGTTCCGCGAGGGCCGTGAACCACGCCGACGACTGCGTTGCGCGGTCGACGCGCGGCAACGAGACCAGCGTGACGTTGTCCGCGTCGAGGTGGCGCACGTGGCGCTCGAGCGCCGCCGCGCCTTCGACGCCCGGCTTGCCCGAGGGAATGCGCAGGTCGATGAGCTTGCGCGATCCGAAGAGCCCGAGATTCGCGTTGGCCGCGATGAATCCGTCCCAGCGGAAATGCTGCTCGACGATGAACATTTCGCGCTCGTCGCAGCCGGCGCGCCGCGCGGCGGCGCGAATCGCATCCGCCGTCTCGATCGCGGCCAGCGGCTCGTCGCCGTGGACGACGTAGAGCGGCGCGAGCTTTCTCGCGAGATGCGCGCCGAGATCCTGGGGACGCAGTTGCATGTCAGCCGCGGTGTCAGGCCGGCTTCTTCGCGGCCTGCAGCCGGCGGATGAGCTGCTGGACCGCGTCGGTCTGCATCTCCTTCAGCAGTCGCTGCTCCTGCGCGTCGCGCGCGAGCACTTCGCTCTCGTTGAACGTGTAGCTGCGACGCAGCGAGATCTCGCCGGGCGGCAGCCATTCGTTGCCGTCGGCGTCGTGAAGCCGGAATTCGACGCGCTTGATGAGCAGGTATTCGCGCACGCTGCCCGCGGCGGACAGCGACAGCACTTCCTTGTCGTCGACGACGGTCGGAATGTCGAGGATGACCTGCGCCTTCTTCGGCATCGTCGACGACCGGCGCGCTGCCGGTCGCCTCGAGTGCGCGGCGCAGTTCCGCGGCGATCGTCGGCGCGCCGGGGGCGTTGACGAAGATCGACGTGAACGTGTAGGTCGCGGCGCCGCGCAGATGGAACCCGCAGCGCGGCGAGCGGTCAGCGACAATGCAAGCGCGAGCGCGAAGCAGCGCGTGCTCGTCTAGAGCACGACATTGACGAGCCGCCCGGGACCACGACGATCTTCCTGACCGCCGCGCCGCCGCCGTGGCGCGCGACCTCCGGCGCTTGCCGCGCCGCCGCTTCGATCGCCGCCTTGTCGGCGGTGGCGGGCACGACGAGCTTGCCGCGCAGCTTGCCGTTCACCTGCAGCACCAGCTCGATTTCGTCGCGCGCGAGCGCGCGCCTCGTCGACGGCCGGCCAAGCGCGCATCGATCAGGTCGCCGTGCGCGTCGGCGAAGCCGAGCTCGCGCCACAGCACCCACGTCGTGTGCGGCACGACCGGATAGAGCACGCGCAGCAGGATCGACAGTCCTTCGCGCGCGAGCGCCGCCGCGCCGGCGGCGCCGCGCGGAACGTCCTCGAGCGTGTTCAGCATCTTCATGCCGGCGGAGACGACGGTGTTGTACTGGATGCGCTCGTAATCGTAATCGGCCTGCTTCAACGCGAGATGAAGCTCGCGGCGCGCGCGCCTTGACGGCGTCGGACGCATCGCGCCAGTCGAAGCCGTCGCCCGCCGCGCGCACGGTGTCGCGCTGCGACTGCGCGTAGTGCCACAGGCGCTTCAGGAACCGATGCGCGCCCTCGACGCCGCGTGTCGGACCACTCGATCGTATGCTCGGGCGGGCTCGCGAACATCACGAACAGCCGCGCCGCGTCGGCGCCGTAGCGGTCGATCATCTCCTGCGGATCGACGCCGTTCAGCTTCGACTTCGACATCGTGCCGAGGCCGTCGTATTCGACCGGCAGCCCGTCGAGCTTCGAGATCCCGCCGGTGATCGCGCCCTGGTCGTTGCGCGTCATGTCGACGTCCGAAGGCGCGAACGTAATCGATGCCGCCCTTCGTCGTTGCGCCGGAAGAACGCGTGCGCGAGCACCATGCCCTGCGTCAGCAGCCGCGTGAACGGCTCGTCGTAGCCGACCATGCCGAAATCGCGCATCACCTTCGTCCAGAAGCGCGCGTAGAGAAGGTGCAGGATCGCATGGCTGATGCCGCCGATGTACTGGTCCATCGGCATCCAGTAGCGATCGCGCGCGTCGATCATCGTCGGCGGCACCGGGCGACGTGTAGCGCATGAAGTACCACGACGAATCGACGAACGTGTCCATCGTGTCGGTCTCGCGGCGCGCCGGCGCATGGCAGCGCGGGCAGGCGACGCGCAGGAAATCCTCGTACCGGTCGAGCGGATTGCCGGTGCCGTCGGGGACGCAGTCCTGCGGCAGCACGACGGGCAAATCCTCGTCGGGCACCGGCACTTCGCCGCACGTGTCGCAGTGGATGATCGGAATCGGCGTGCCCCAGTAGCGCTGGCGCGAAATGCCCCAGTCGCGAAGCCGGTACGTCGTGCGCTTCTCGCCGAGCCCCTGCGCCGCGAGATCGGCGGCGATCGCATCGACCGCGGCGTCGTATCGCAAGCCGTCGTACTTGCCGGAATTGACGCAGACGCCGATCGTCTTGTCGTCGTACCACGGCTGCCAGCGATCGGTCGTGAACGGCGGTCACCGACGAAGGATCGGCCGGCGCGATCACCTGGCGGATCGGCAAGCCGTATTTCTTCGCGAATTCGAAATCGCGCGCGTCGTGCGCGGGCACGCCCATGACCGCGCCGTCGCCGTAGCTCATCAGCACGTAGTTGCCGACCCAGACGTCGACGCTCGCGCCCGATCAGCGGATGCGTGACGGCGAGTCCGGTCGGCATCCCCTTCTTTTCCATCGTCGCGAGATCGGCCTCCATCATCGAGCCGCGCTTGCATTCGTCGACGAACGCCGCGAGCGCCGGATTCGTGCGCGCGGCATGCGTCGCCAGCGGATGCTCGGCGGCGACCGCGCAGAACGTGACGCCCATGATCGTGTCGGCGCGCGTCGTGAACACGTACAGGCGCCCGTCGCCGATCGGCGCGCCGGCGTCGTCGCGGATCGTCGTGCGGGAACGCGAAGCGAACGCCTTCGCTCTTGCCGATCCAGTTCGCCTGCATCGTCTTCACGCGCTCGGGCCAGCCGGGCATGCGGTCGAGCTCGGCGAGCAGCTCGTCCGCGTACTGCGTGATGCGCAGGTAGTACATCGGGATCTCGCGCTTCTCGATCGGCGCGCCGGAGCGCCAGCCGCGGCCGTCGATCACCTGCTCGTTGGCGAGCACCGTCTGGTCGACCGGGTCCCAGTTCACCGTGCCGTTCTTGCGATACGCGATGCCCGCCTCGAGCATCCTCAGGAAGAACCACTGGTTCCAGCGGTAGTACGCGGGATCGCAGGTCGCGAATTCGCGCGACCAGTCGATCGCGAAGCCCATCGCCTGCAACTGCTGCTTCATGTACGCGATGTTGTCGTGCGTCCAGCGCGGCGGGCGCCTCGCCGCTCTTCATCGCCGCGTTCTCGGCGGGCAGCCCGAACGCATCCCACGCCATCGGCATCAGCACGTTGTAGCCGCGCATCCGCAGCTGGCGGTACATCATGTCGTTGATCGTGTAGTTGCGCACGTGCCCCATGTGCAGCTTGCCGGACGGATACGGCAGCATCGACACGCAGAAATACTTGCCGCGCGGGAAACGGGGATCGTTTTCGACGGCGCGGTAGACGTCGCCCGCTTTCCAGGCTGCCTGCGCAGCGCTTTCGACGGCGGCGGGCTCGAACGGCTTCATGGCGGGAAGGCAATGCGCGGCGTATCCGCGCTGTTCGATGTGTAAGTGCTTGATTATACCGGCGCGCATCCTCGCTCCGGATCGAAACGGGCGTGGTGGCACAATCATGTGTTTCATCCGAACGGCTCACTGGGCCACCTTCTCGATGCGGCTGTTCCGCCGGACTCGATTGCTCGTTGCGCACGCTGCTGGTCGCAGCGCTGACGGCTGCCGCGCACGCGGCGCCGGTGAGGACCGGTCATGTCACCGCCGAGCTCGTCGGCGATGGAACTGCGCTCGTGCCCGGCTCGACAACAACGCTCGCGCTGCGTCTCGCGATCGATCCCGGTTGGCACACGTACTGGCGCAATCCCGGTGAATCGGGTCTGCCGACAACGCTCGCGTGGCATCTGCCGCCCGGCTATTCGGCGGGCGACATCGTCTGGCCCGCGCCTCGCGAATTGCCCGCCGGTCCGCTGATCAATTACGGCTACGAGGGCGAGGTGTTCCATCTCGTGCCGCTCGAGGTGCCCGCCGATGCGAAGCCGGGCGCCACTGCGGCGCTCGCCGCCCGCGCCGACTGGCTCGTGTGCAAGGAAACGTGCATACCCGAGGGCGCCGATCTGACGCTCGAATTGCCGGTCGCGATGCAGGCGACAGGCGTCGCAATGGCATGACGCGATCGCCGCGACGCGCGCCGCGTTGCCCGCGCCATTGCCCGCCGGATGGCGCGCGGATGCGACGGCAAACGGTTCCGTGATCGCGTTGCGACTGACGCCGCCGGCGAACGCGCCCGATCCGGGGCGCCTGTACTACTTCGCCGATGCCGACCGCCGCATCGAAGCATCGTCGCCGCAAACCCGCGTCACGGAGGCGGACGG
This sequence comes from uncultured Pseudomonadota bacterium, assembly GCA_963706225.1. Taxonomy (GTDB): domain Bacteria; phylum Pseudomonadota; class Gammaproteobacteria; order Burkholderiales; family Casimicrobiaceae; genus VBCG01. The sequence continues at coordinate 175,444 of CAVPMH010000025.1, read as the reverse complement.
CGCTTATCGCGCTCGAGCTTCCGGTGTCGCACGATCTGACTGGCGATTTCACGCGCCTTGCGGGCGTGCTTCGCGCCGAACGCGGACTCGCGAGCGACGGCGCGATCGTCAAGGCGATCGCGCTCGACGTTCCGTTGACCGGCACGCCGACCGCGGGGCCGAAGCCCGCGTTAGCGTTGCCCGCCAACGATTGGCAGGCCGCGCTCGCCGACGGACGCGTCGACGCTGTCGCTGCCGCTCGCGCTCGCCTTCGCGTTCGTGGGCGGCCTGCTCCTGAACCTGATGCCGTGCGTATTTCCGGTGCTGTCGCTGAAGGCGCTGGGGCTCGCGACGTCGCATGCCGACGACCGGCGCGCGCTGCGATACGACGGCGTCGCCTTCGCGGCGGGCGTCGTCGTCGCGTTCGCCGCACTCGGCGCAGCGTTGATCGCGTTCCGCGCGGCCGGCGAGCAACTGGGCTGGGGCTTCCAGCTCCAGTCGCCTGCCGTCGTCACCGCGCTCGCGCTCCTGTTTTTCGTCATGGCGCTCAATCTGTCCGGCGTGTTCGAATTCGGCTCGCTCGTGCCGTCGCGCATGGCGACGTGGTCGCATGCGAATCGCCACGTCAATGCCTTCGCGTCGGGACTGCTCGCCGTCGCGATCGCATCGCCGTGCACCGCGCCGTTCATGGGCGCCGCGATGGGCTATGCGCTCGGCGAGCGAACGCAGGTGACGCTCGGCGTGTTCGTCGCCCTTGGTCGTCGGGATGGCATTGCCGTATGCAGCGCTCGCGTGGTTTCCGCGATGGCGCCGCTGGTTGCCGCGTCCCGGCGCATGGATGGAACGGCTGAAGCAGCTGCTGGCGTTTCCGCTGTACGCGACTGTCGCGTGGCTCGTCTGGGTGCTCGGTGCACAGGTCGGCAACGACGCGGTGATGCGCATCGGCATCGTGCTCGTCCTGGTGGCGTTTGCGTTGTGGGCGTGGCGCACGTGGCGTGGCGGCACGCGCCGGGTGTTGCGCGGCGTCGCGGTGCTGGCTGCGATCGCCGGCGTGGCCGTCGCATGGCCGCTGCTGGCCGGCGGCGCAGCAGCGCAGGCGACGACGCAGCCGTCGCTTGCGCGTGCGGACGGCTGGCAGGCTTGGTCGCCGGACCGCGTGGCGGCGTTGACGGCGCAGGGCCGGCCGGTATTCGTCGACTTCACCGCGGCGTGGTGCATCACGTGCCAGGTGAACGAGCGGCTGGTGCTGAACGATGCGCGCGTGCGCGACGCCTTTGCGCGCAACGACGTGGCGCTGCGTTCGCGCCGACTGGACGCGGCGCGATCCCGCCATCAGCGCGGCGTTGTCGGCGCTCGGCCGCAGCGGCGTGCCGGTCTACGTGCTGTACCGCAAGGACCGCGCGCCGCAGTTATTGCCCGAAGTGCTGCAGCGACAGACGGTGATCGACGCGCTCGCTTCCTGACGGAAGCTGTACGCGTTACCTGCCGTGCAGGCTGGCGCGCAATCGGCGCCGCTATGGCTTGCGCACATGCACGACCCCGGTCATGAACGGGTGCACGGTGCAGATGTAGGCAAAATCGCCTTCGCCGTCGAACGTGTGCTCGAACGTGTCGTCGGTATCGAGGCCTTTGGAGGCGAAGGCCTTGGCACTGCTCGTTACCGTGTGCGGTGTCTCGTCCCGATTGGTCCAGACGATCCGGGTGCCGGGCGCAACCGTGACTTCCTTTGGCGCGAACGCGAACTTCGTGATGGCGACCTCGACGGCGGGCGCGGGTGAAGCCGCTCGCCCGTGCGCAATGAATACGATCGACGCGGCGCAGAGGAGCGCTGCAAGCGTGGCGCGCCCCGCGAGCGGCCCGATCGTCGAAAAGGGTGAGGCATTCCGCATGTCACATCTCCTGATGTCGGGTTGGCATATCGCAATCAACTATCGAGCGGCGTGTCGATCAGCGCGAGCGGGTGTTGTCCGCGCACGACGCTGACTCGGCGCGTGCCGAGATGCTTGCCGAGCTCGGCCGCGGAAACGGTGACGGGACCAGGCTCGCCGATACCCGCCTGGCCGGGCGTGGGCAGCGGATACGCAAGCGACATCGCGGTGTGCAGCGCAACGTTGCCTTCGACCTTCTGCAGCACCTGATGGATGTGCCCGTTCAGCACCGTGACCGATCCGAACGGCCGCAGCAGCGCCATGGCCTGGGCAGAATCCGCCGTGCCCCATCCCCAGGGTTCCCAGATCGTCCACAGCGGAATGTGCGCGAGCACCACGATGGGCGTCGAATGCGACACGCCGGCGAGATTCGTCTTGAGCCATCCGAGCTGTTCGTCGCCGAGGGCCGCCAGCGTGCCCATCTTGAAATTCAGCACGTTGTTCAGCGCGACGAAGTGCACGCCCGCGTGATCGAAGCTGTACCAGGACTTGCCGTTGCCGTCGTGATCGAAATGCTTGAGATAACCGCTCACGCCGTCATCGATCGTGTCGTGCTCTCCGGGTACCGTGTGCACGCGGTCGACGCGCAGTTCCTGCAGCAGTTCCCGCGCGTGGCCGAATTCCTCGGGCTTCGACAAGTGGCTCACGTCGCCGGTATGCACGACAAAGGCCGGCGCCGCAGGCAGGGCATTGATATCGGCGATCGCACGGCGCAGGCTTCCGACGACGTCGGGATTCGCCTCCTTGCGAAAGCCGATATGCGTATCGCTGATCTGCACGAAGGTCAGTGCATTCGCGTCGGCGACCATCGGGGCGCCTTCGCCCGTGGCGCCGAGCGCGCGCGGCACGCCGCCGGCAACGGTCCAGACGACGGCGGCGCCGCTCCAGTGAGCAAGGCAGCTCAATGCCTGGCGGCGGGTGACAAGGCGTGCGGAGTCTGGTCAGGGTCGTTGGCGTTCATCGCGGTTCCTCGTGGGTCTCGTTGGAGAGGCTTGCCGGATGCAATACCGCGACGACGCCGAAAATATTCCTCGCCGCGACGCGCGTGGAATAAAGTCGCCGGGCGGGCGGTACAACGGATTCCGGCGCCGCTCCCCACCGGTGGAGGGAATGAAACGAACCGCGCCGGGGTAGGGCAGGTAGCGAAGGGAGCGTCGCTTGTCGGATCACGCGCGTTTCGAGAAGCTCGTCATGCCGCACCTCAACGCGGGCTACAACCTTGCGCGCTGGCTCGCGCGCGACGTCAACGATGCCGAGGACATCGTGCAGGACGCGTGCATTCGCGCACTCAAATACATCGACTCGCTCAACAGGAGCGACGCGCGCGCCTGGTTCCTGACGATCGTGCGCCATGCGTTCTACGACTGGTGCGAGCGCAACCGGCCGGCCGAGATCGCGCGTGACGACGGCAGCGCGATCGAGATGGCGGTCGACCACGCGGCGATCGACCCGGAGCAGGCGGCAGTGCGACGCGCCGAGTCGAAGGTTCTCGCAGACGCAGTCGCCGAGTTGCCGCTCGCCTTTCGCGAGGTGCTCGATCCTGCGCGAGATGGAAGAGTTTTCCTACAAGGAGATTGCGCGCATCGCCGACATTCCGGTCGGAACGGTGATGTCGCGGCTTGCACGTGCGAGGGCGCTGCTGCAGGGTTCGCCCCGGCTTCGCGCGATCCGCGAGCGAACATCGGGAGGTGAACGATGAAATGCGATCATGCAGCGCCGTTGGTCGCCGCGTATGCCGACGGCGAGCTCGAGGGCGTGAGGCGGCACTCGGTCGAGAAGCATCTGCGTGCCTGCGCGCACTGCGCGGCTGCGCACGCCGACATCCTCGCGTTGCGCGCGCGGATGCGCTCCGACGTGCCGTACTTCGCGGCGCCGCCGGGGTTGCAGGAGCGCGTTCGCGCCATCGTCGAGGCCACGCCGCCTGCGCGTCGCGCGAATCCTCCGGCGCCCGGGCGCTGGCGCTGGATTTCCGGCGGCGCGTTCGCCGGCTGCGCCGCGACGGTGCTCGCGTTCGTCGTCGGCACCGCGGTGATCGACTGGCGTGACGGTCAGGATCTCGCCGCCCAGGCGGTGGCGAGCCACGTTCGCGCCACACTCGGCCATCACCTGATCGAGGTCGCCTCGTCGGATCGGCACACGGTCAAGCCGTGGCTGTCGGAGCGGCTCGATTATTCGCCTCCGGTGCGCGACCTTGCTCCCGATGGCTTCCCGCTGCTCGGCGGGCGGCTCACCATGCTCGAAGGGCAATCGATCGCGACGCTGGTATACGGTTATCGGAAGCACACGATCGACGTGTTCGTGCGGCCCGAAGCGCTCGATGCGCCGCCGCTTCGCGAGTTGCGCGGCTTCAATGTCGCGCACGCGCGAGGTGCGGGCTTCGACTGGCTCGCGGTATCGGACGCCGGCCCCGACGTGCTGAACGCATTCCTGCAGCAACTCCTTCGCGAGGCTGCGAAGCCGTAGCCTCGCGCGGCCGGTCGCTGCCACACTGTGCGCATCGGTCGCATCCGCAGACGATCGCGCGGGCTGCGCCGGAAGCGCTGAGCCGTCCTACAGGATGTACTGCGCGAGGTTGTCGTCGCCCGCGATGCCGGCGAGGCGGCTGTCGACGAACGCGGCGTCGATCGTGATCGTTTCTCCGGTGCGCCGCGCGGCGTGGAACGACACGTCCTCGAGCAGCCGCTCCATCACCGTGTAGAGACGACGCGCGCCGATGTTCTCCTGGCGCTCGTTGACCGCGTGCGCGATCTCGGCGAGGCGCCGGATACCGTCGGGCAGGAAGTTCAGATGAACCTGCTCGGTGACGAGCAGCGCCTCGTATTGGCGGGTGAGGCACGCATCGGTGGCCGTAAGGATGCGCTCGAAGTCCTCGACCGACAACGGCGAAAGCTCGACGCGGATCGGCAGGCGTCCCTGCAGTTCCGGAATGAGGTCCGACGGCTTCGACAGATGGAACGCGCCCGACGCGATGAACAGGATGTGGTCGGTCTTGATCATCCCGTACTTCGTCGTGACCGTCGTGCCTTCGACGAGCGGAAGCAGGTCGCGCTGCACGCCCTGGCGCGAAACGTCGGCGCCATGCGTGTCCGTGCGCGCGGCGATCTTGTCGATCTCGTCGATGAACACGATGCCGTTCTGCTCGGCCGAGGCGAGCGCGCGCAACTTGATGTCGTCGTCGTTGACGAGCTTCCCGGCCTCCTCCTCGGTGAGCTGCTTCAGCGCCTCCGGCACCTTCATCCGCTTCACCTTGCGCCGGCCGCCGCCGATCTGCTGGAACATGCCCTGGATCTGGGACGTGAGGTCCTCCATTCCCGGCGGCGCCATGATGTCCATCTGCGGCGGCGAAACGGAAATCTCGATGTCGATGTCCTTCTCGTCGAGATGTCCTTCGCGGAGCATCTTGCGGAATTTCTGGCGCGTCGCCGAATCCGCCGGTTTCATGTCGTCGAAGTTGACCTCGCGCGCCGGCGGCAGCAGCACGTCGAGCACGCGCTCCTCGGCGGCGTCCGCCGCGCGGTCGCGCACGATGCGGGTTTCCGCTTCGCGCGTCTGCTTGATCGACACTTCGACGAGATCGCGCACGATCGTATCGACGTCGCGGCCGACGTAGCCGACTTCGGTGAACTTGGTTGCCTCGACCTTCACGAACGGCGCGTCGGCAAGGCGTGCGAGGCGGCGCGCGATCTCGGTCTTGCCCACGCCGGTGGGCCCGATCAGCAGGATGTTCTTCGGCGTGATCTCCTGGCGCAACGGGTCGGGCACCTGCTGGCGCCGCCAGCGATTGCGCAGCGCGATGGCGACCGCGCGCTTGGCCGCGTCCTGCCCGACAATGTGCTTGTCGAGCTCGGACACGATTTCCTCGGGCATCATCGGCAACGGCATCGCGATCCTCAAATGAAACGGCCGCCGAAATGTCGGCGGCCGCTCCATTTTAACGCGCGGGTTGCTGTGTCGTATGGCGCGGTTACGGCGCGAAAAGCTCCGTGCAGTTGCCGGGTTGCGTCGGACTGCTCGAGATCGCGCCGCCCTTCGGAATGCACTGGCTCGGCGGCAGCGCGGCGTTGTTCTCGACGTGCGCGACGAGCAGATCGAACGCCTTCTGTGCGTGCGGCTGGATCACGACGAGCTCGGGAAACGGCGTCACGTAGGCCTCGATGTGATTGCCGTTCTGTACTTCATACAGCCGATACTGCGCATTGCGCATGTCGTTGTTGCCCTTGCGCGAGGCGTCCACCGCGTCCTCGTAGGCGCGCGCCTGATGCTTGATCGGCAACAGCGCGTCCATCGTTCCGGCGACGGTGATCAGCGGCTTCTTGATCTTGCCGGTCGTCGTCACCGCGGCGACGCTATCGAGCACGCCCGGCAGTCCAAGGCGCGACAGATAGTCGTAGTTGCCAAGGCCTGCGGAATACGTCGGATACGTGGGATCGAAGCGCTGCTGCCACTGGCACGTGGTCACTTCCCAGAAGTCGTTGTAGTAGTTGCCCCACAGCGACGTCGACCGCGCCGGTCGCCGCGTCACGATGCACGATATCCGGCGGATAGCCAGCCGCGAGAATGTTCTGCGCGGCTGCGCTGTTGGAGTCGTAGTTCGATGCGCGATAGTCGGGGAAATTCTTCACCGCCACCGGGAGGTCGACCAGGATGTTCTCGGTCGGATCGACGTACGTACCTTCCCAGTCGACGCCGCCGTCGAACAGGTTCGGCGCCTCCTCGATTGCGCGGCGCACCTGATACCCGCCATTCGACGTTCCGACCGCGTAGGTCCGGCGCGGCGGACTGTGGTAGTTCGCCTTCGCCGCGCTTTGCGCGAGCTGCGCCGTCTGCAGCATGTACTGCGTCCACTGCGTGAACGGCTTCGGCGGATCGACGTCGTAGAAATGCACCCACAGCAGCGACAGCGCGCCGCCCGGCGGATTGACGCGGCACGAGAACGGGTCGTTGGCCGGTTGCGTGACGGATCCGAAATTCACGTCGTAGAAGTTGAGCACGCCCTTGTTCTGCGAGGCGTAGGCGTAGCCTTTCGGGAGCACGTAATCGCTCCACGCCCAGTCGCCGTTGTACTCGCTGCGCGTTCCCGACGCACCGGCGACGACCAGCTTGCCGTTCCAGTCGTCCGGGAAGCGCAGGACGAAGCGCGCCTGCTTCGCGGGATCGTCGGCGAACCAGCCCTCGACCTGGATGCCGGGCACCGGTTCCGGCCGAAGGTGCCGGACCGTTGGAGATCACGCCGCGGTCCTTCGTCGGCGTGTACGAGCCGAAGTTGGCCGGCAATCCCGCGACGGACACGCCGGGCAGCGGCGTGCCGTCGGCGAACGTGGTGATCGAATTGTCGGGCGGCGTCGTCACCGCGTTCTTGGTCCGCAGGTCGTCGCTGTGAAAGCAGACGACGCCGATCGCCTTGCCGGCGAGAAACTGCTCGACGGCCGCGCAGCCGGGCGCGGCATGAACGGCGAGCGGGAAGGGCGCGATCGCGAGGGCGACGGCAGAGCGCTTCAGCGTACCTTTATGCATGACGAACCTCCGGTGAGGTCATCGGGAATCAGCAGGACGGCGTTGCCTGTGCGGATGCGATGCTACCAAGTCTCGCGCGCGACGCGCGGCGTCGCGCTTCGATCCGCCGAACGGTACCGGCGGAAGGCGACCGGGCGTCGACGAGTTCACGCGCATGCGACAATCATGGGCCGAATGCACGCGCCTTCGGGAGCGAAGCGCCTTGATGCTCGTACGGAAGTTCAACTGGCTGGTCGCATGGTCGATCGTCGCATCGCTGCGGGGCGTTCGCCGGATGTTCGACGATACGCGGCTTGACCGCTGCGAAAGAGGCCGAACCCGGGTCGACCGCCGCCTCCTATGGCGAGGTGGCGTCGCTGCGCGCCGTCGGCGGCTCCGCAGTCTTCGGCAAGATCCGCATCATCGACCGCGGCGATGGTGCGAGCATGCTCGCTTTCGCTGATGAACGTTCCACCCGGGGATTTCCGCATCGCCTTCCACGAGACGTCCCAACTGCTCGTCGCCGAACGCATTTTCGGCCGGCCCCGCATGGGCGCCGGCAGGAAAATCGCCGCTGGAACTCATACCGGTGCAGCGCGCGAACTCGGAGGACAGGGTCGAGTCGTCGCTACGGGTCGCGGGGCTTCACGCGCTGGGCGCGAACGGCGTTGCCGGCCGCAGCGTCGTCGTCTACGCGGGGCCGAAAGTGACCGAGGCGCGGCCCGGCGTGCCGAACGAAGCGATCGCCTGCGGCGTATTCGAGCCCGCGAAGCCGTTCGAGTTCTGAATCGCGACGTCGCCATGCATCTGCTCGACGACCGCAGGATCCTCATCACCGGCGTGCTGTCGAATCGCTCGATCGCCTACGGCGTCGCCAAGGCCTGCCACCGCGAAGGCGCGACGCTCGCGTTCACGTACGTCAACGACGAGCTGAAGGACCGCGTCGTCAGGATCGCGGCGGAGTTCGGTCCGTGTCCGGTGCTCGCCTGCGACGTGGCCTCGGACGAACAGATCGCGCGCTGTTCGATACGCTGCGCAGCCGAATGGGGCGGCCTCGACGGCCTGCTGCACTCGATCGCGTTCGCGCCGCGCGAGGCGCTGTCCGGCGATTTCCTGGACGGGCTGTCGCGCGTCGGCGTTCGCGACCGCGCACGACGTCTCGAGCTACAGCTTCGCGGCGCTGGCCAAGGCGGCGCGGCCGCTGCTCGCCGGCCGCAACGCATCGCTGCTGACGCTCACGTACCTCGGCGCCGTGCGCGCGCTCGCCAACTACAACGTGATGGGACTGGCGAAGGCGAGCCTCGAGGCGAACGTGCGCTATCTCGCGGCCGCGCTCGGGCCGGAAGGCACGCGCGTGAATGCGATCTCCGCCGGGCCGATCAAGACGCTCGCCGCGGCCGGCATCGGCGGGCTTCTCGAAGATCCTGCATTTCGTCGAGAAGACCGCGCCGCTGCGTCGCAACGTGACGATCGACGAAGTCGGCAACGTCGCGGCGTTCTACTTCTCGCCGATGTCGAGCGCGATCACCGGCGAGGTCACGTACGTCGACTGCGGGTTCTCCAACGTCGCCGCGGGCCTCGGCGAGTAGCGCGTCGCGCGTGCGCACGCGTTCGACGCGGTCGTCATCGGCGGCGGACACAACGGACTCGTCTGCGCGGCGTATCTCGCCGGCGCCGGGCTTGTCCGTGTGCGTGGTCGAGCGTCGCGATGTCGTCGGCGGCGCCGCGGTCACCGAGGAATTCCATCCCGGCTTTCGCAATTCGACCGCGAGCTACACGGTGAGCCTGCTCGACCCGCAGGTGATCCGCGACCTGCATCTCGCGAGCACGGACTGCGCATCGTCGAGCGGCCGCTCGCGAATTTCCTGCCGCTGCCGGAGAACGCGTATCTGAAGGTCGGCGGCGGCCTCGCGGCGACGCAGGCCGAAGTCGCGAAATTCTCGGCGCGCGATGCCGAACGCCTGCCGGCGTACTACGCGATGCTCGACGCGCGTGGCCGACGTGCTGCGCGCGTTGCTGCACGTCACGCCGCCGAACGTCGGCGCGCAGCGCGGCGGCCGGGTCGCCATGGCGCTCGACGTCTGGAAGACGGCGAAGCCGTTTCGCGCGCTCGATCGCGCGGGACAGCGCGACGTGCTCGACCTCTTCACCAAGAGCGCGGGCGAGATCCTCGACCGCTGGTTCGAGTCGGCGCCGATCAAGGCCGCGTTCGGCTTCGATGCCGTCGTCGGCAATTTCCAGAGTCCCTACGCGCCGGGATCGGCGTACGTGCTGCTGCATCACGTGTTCGGCGAAGTGAACGGCGAGCGCGGGCAGTGGGGCCACGCGCTGCGGCGGCATGGGCGCGATCACGCAGGCGATGGCGAAGGAATGCGCGGCGCGCGGCGTCGACGATCCGCACCGACGTGCCGCCGTGCGGCGCGTGATCGTCGAGCGCGGACGCGCGACGCGGCGTCGAGCTCGAGAGCGGCGAGACGATCGCGGCGCGCGCGCGTCGTCGCCAACGTGAATCCGAAGCTGCTGTTCGAGCGGCTCGTCGCGCCCGAGCACGTCGACGACGATTTTCGCGCGCGCATCGACGGCTATCGCTGCGGCTCGGGCACGTTCCGGATGAATGTCGCGCTCGCCGAGCTGCCCGATTTCCGGTGCCTGCCGGGAACGTCGGCGCAGCCGCATCACGGCAGCGGCATCATCATCGCGCCGTCGCTCGCGCTACATGGAGCGCGCGTACTTCGACGCGAAGCACGCACGGCTGGTCGCGCGCGCCGATCGTCGAGATGCTGATTCCGTCGGTCGTCGACGACATCGCTGGCGCCGCCGGGCATGCACGTCGCGAGCCTCTTCTGCCAGCACGCGAATCCGCGCATCGGCGACGTGCTGCCGGGACACACGTGGGACGATCATCGCGACGAAGTCGCCGACCTGATGATCGCGACGGTCGATGCGCGTTGCGCCGAACTTCAGCGCGCAGCGTGCTCGGCCGCCGCGTGCTGTCGCCGCTCGACCTCGAGCGCGAGTTCGGCCTGGTCGGCGGCGACATCTTCCACGGCGCGCTGGCGCTCGACCAGCTGTTCTCGGCGCGGCCGGTGCTCGGCAACGCCGACTACCGGATGCCGGTGCGCGGCCTGTACCTGTGCGGCTCCGGCGCGCATCCGGGCGGCGGCGTCACCGGCATACCGGGCGCAACGCGGCGCGCGAAATACTGAAGGACGCGAAGCGCGAGCGCCGTCGGGCCCGAAAAAAAGGCGAAGCCAGCCGATAAGCCGGGTTCTGTTACGGCGCGCGGAATTCGCGCGCTATGACCGTCATTCCTCTAGGCCCGCCGTTGCCGACGGGCTCGAGCCACCTACCCGCGGACTCGGCGAGCAGCGTCGTCGTCCGCCTATTTGGTGTTGCTCCGGATGGAGGTTGCCGCGTTTCACCCGCTCCCGAAACGGAAGCGACTCGTCTCTGTGGCCCTGTTCCTCGCCTTCGCCGCCGCCGCGAGGCCGGCGGCTTATTGCGGCCGGGCGTTACCCGGCATCCTGCTCTGTGGAGCCCGGACTTTCCTCTCCCCCGGAATCATTCCCGGGGCAGCGACGATCTGGCTGGCTTCGCAGCGCCGATTATACGGCCGAGCCGCGACGATCAGCTCGCTGCGCTGTCGACGCGCCAGCGCAGCGTCGCTGCCGGCGCGCAGCGGCACGATCGTGTCGTCGCCGAACGGCAGCGTCGTCGGGCACGCGCCAGGCTTCGCGCACGAGCGTGATCGGTATCGGTGTTGCGGCGGCAGGCCGTAGAACGCGGCGCCGTGCAGGCTCGCGAAGCCTTCGAGCCGGTCGAGCGCGCCGGCGTCCTCGAACACCTCGGCGTAGAGCGGCAGCGCGAGCGGCGCCGAATAGCAGCCGGCGCAGCCGCAGGCGCTCTCCTTGGCGTGCCTGCGCGTGCGGCGCCGAATCGGTGCCGAGGAAGAACTTCGGATTGCCCGACGTCGCGGCGGCGACGAGCGCCCGCCGATGCGCTTCGCGCTTCAGCATCGGCAGGCAATAGAGGTGCGGCCGCAGCCCGCCGGCGAACAGCGCGTTGCGCGACCACAGCGAGATGCTGCGGCGTGATCGTCGCGGCGACGGTGGGCGGCGCGGCGTCGACGAACTGCCGCGGCCTCGCGCGTCGTGATGTGCTCGAGCACGATGCGCAGCGCCGGGAAAGTCGCGCACGATGCGCGTCGAGCTGCGCGCTCGACGAACACGCGCTCGCGGTCGAACACGTCGACGTCCGGATCGGTGACCTCGCCGTGCACGACAAGCACGATGCCCTCGCGCTCCATCGCGGCGAATGCCGGGTAAGCGCGCGCGAGTGCCGTGACGCCCGAATCGCGAATTCGTCGTCGCGCCGGCCGGGTAATACTTGACCGCGTGCACGAAGCCCGCTCGCCTTCGCGCGCGCGATCTCCGTCGGCGGACGTGTCGTCGGTCAGGTACAGCGTCATCAGCGGCTCGAAGCGGCTGCCCGCGGGAAGCGCGGCGAGGATCCGCTCGCGATACGCGCGCGCCGCGGCCGTCGTCGTGACCGGCGGCCGCAGGTTCGGCATGACGATTGCTCTGCCGAAGACGTGAGCGGTTGCAGCGCACCACGGCCGCAAGCGCTGCGCCGTCGCGCAGATGCAGGTGCCAGTCGTCGGGACGGATGAGCCGGACGCTGCGATCGGTCATCGGAAGCCTTTGTTTTTAAGCCAGTATAGCGGTGCCGGCCAGCGCACCCGCCGACGCGTGCCAGGCGAACGATCGCAGTCGCTTGCATCGTCGCGGCGGGCTATAATGCGCGATTTCGTGCGGGCGCGCCGCGAGACCCGAACAAGGGGATTGCAATGTCTGACGTCGCGTCGGTACGAAGTTCAAGGATGGAACGAAGCATGGCCGCCAAAACTGCAACCGCAGTCAAGAAACCGCCCCGCGAGCTGACCGAGGAAGAGATCCTCAAGGCGCCGGAGAAGGACTACATGAACGAGGCGCAGCTCGCCTTCTTCAAGAAGCGGCTCGAGGACATTCGCGACCAGATCCTGCGCAACGCCGACGACACCGGCGAGCATCTGCGCGAGAACGAGATCACGACCGATCCGTCCGACCGCGCCACGCTCGAGGAGGAATACACGCTCGAGCTGCGCACGCGCGACCGGGAACGCAAGCTGCTGAAGAAGGTCGAAAAGTCGCTGCGCATGATCGAGGACGGCTCGCTACGGCTACTGCGAGGAAACCGGCGAGCCCATCGGCGTGCCGCGCCTGATCGCCCGTCCGATGACCACGCTGTCGATCGAAGCGCAGGAGCGCCGCGAGCGCGTCCAGAAGCTCTACGGCGACTGATCCGTCCGCGCGTTCGATCGCGGGGATCGGGCCGCGCCGCCGTGGCCCGTCCCGTTCGACATTCCCTTTCACCGATCGAAGGAGCCCGACCGCAATGTTCACGCTGCCGCCTCTGCCGTATGCCGAAAACGCGCTCGCGCCCGTCATCTCCGCGAACACGCTCTCGTTCCACTACGGCAAGCATCACAAGGCCTACGTCGACAACCTGAACAAGCTCGTCAAGCGGCACCGAGTACGAATCGGCGCCGCTCGAGAAGATCATCACGCGACACGGCCGGCAAGGCCGACAAGACGCGGCTCTTCAACAACGCGGCGCAGGTCTGGAACCACACGTTCTACTGGAATTGCCTGAAAGGCGGCGGCGGCGGCAAGCCGACGGGCCGCATCGCGCAGATGATCGAAACGCGATCTCGGCGGCTACGACAACTTCAAGAAGGAGTTCGCGCACGGCCTGCGTCGACGCAGTTCGGCTCCGGCTGGGGCTGGCTCGTGCCGGAAGGCGGCAAGCTGCAAGCATCGTCAAGACGCCCAACGCGGAAGTGCCGTTCACCAAGGGCGCAGACGCCGCTCCTGACGATCGACGTCTGGGAGCATGCGTACTACCTCGACTACCAGAACCGCGCCCGACTACGTCAATGCGGTGATCGACAAGCTGCTCAACTGGGACTTCGCGACGAGAACCTCGGCTGACGCGCCGAGCTGCGCGACTTGTGGCCGCGAGCGTGGCACCATAATCGCGGCGTCCGGCTTCCTGCCGCCGTAATGGCGATTTTCGGCAAGCCCCCGGCCAGGAAGACCGAGTCAGCGAAGCCGCCGACGCGAAGCCGGCGAAGCCGCGCAGCGCGAAGCGCGCTCGTGTCGGCGCGCGAGCTCGCCGCGCAGGCCGTCGAGCCGCAAGGGCAAGCTGCCGCGGCGTCGAGCCGCTCGGCGAGACCAGCCTGCGCGGCGCGAGCCTCATCGATTGGTCGACCGCGCCGCAAGGCGATCGAGGTCGCGCAGGCCAATCCCGGGCTTTGCGCCGTGCTCGAGAACGCGGCGCTGCTGTTCGCCAACGGGCAGGATCGCAGCGGCGCGCGAGCTGCTCGAGCAGGGCGTTGCCACCGATCACGGACACGAAGCTCTCGCCGCTCGCCTGGCTCGCGCTGTTCGACCTGCATGCAGCGCGCGAACGATCGCGCCGCGTTCGACCAGCTCGCGATGCAGTACGTCGTGCAGTTCGAGCGCTCGGCGCCGGCCTGGGACGAGACGGGCAAGCCCGCCAGCGCCCGACACGCCCGGCGCCGGCGGCTACATCGCGATCACCGGCAAGCTGTCGAGCCAGCAGCGCCGTGCAGCTCGAGGGGCTGAAGCGCGCGCTCGAAAAGTGCGTTCCGCGTGCGCGCATCGACCTGTCGTCGGTCACCGGCTTCGACGACGCCGGCGCGCGCCTGCTCGCCGATCGATCTCGCGCGTGCGCGCAAGCCAGCGGATGGAGCTCGCGATCCAGCGGCCGGAAAAGCTGCGCGCCGCGCTCGAGGCACGCCGTCGCGAAGGGCCGGGACGGCGGCGAAGGCGCGTGGCTGCTGTCGCTCGAACTGATGCAGTGGCAGCACGAGCAGGCTGACTTCGACGAGCGCGCGGTCGAGTTCGCGGTCGCGTTCGAGCTGTCGCCGCCGTCGTGGGAGCCGCCGCCGCGGCCGCAGGGCAGCAAGCGCGATGCGCCGCAGGACGATGCAGCCGGCGGCATCGTCGGCGAGTTCCGGCGCGTCGGCCGGCGTCGACAAGGACATCGTCGTGTTCGACGGCGTGCTCGCCGGCGCCGCGGCGTCGCCGCTTGCGCGAGCTCGCCGATTTGCGCGAGCCGCAATCCGGGCGCGACCGATCGACATGACGCGCGTCGAGCGCATCGATTTCGTCTGCGCCGGCGCGCTGCTCAACGCCATCGGCCGCATCGAGGGGCAGCGCAAGGCCGTGCAGATCCTCGGCGCGTCGCCGATCGTCCGCGCGCTGCTGCTGCTGATCGGCATCTCGCCGCGCCACTTCGTCAAGAAGGCGGCCTGAGCGTCGGCGTCGCGCGTCCGAGTGATGGAAACTTTCACGGCACGACGATCCTCTCCGTGCGCCGCGACGGCGCCGTCGCGCTCGGCGGCGACGGGCAGGTGACGCTCGGGCAGGTCGTCATCAAGGCGACGGCGCGCAAGGTGCGCCGCCTCTACCACGAGAAGGTGCTGGCGGGATTCGCCGGCGCGACGGCCGATGCGTTCACGCTGTTCGAGCGCTTCGAGGCGAAGCTCGAGAAGCATCAGGGGCACCTGACGCGCGCCGCGGTCGAGCTCGCGAAGGACTGGCGCTCCGATCGCGTGCTGCGACGGCTGGAAGCGATGCTCGCGATCGCCGATCGCAGCGCATCGCTCGTCATCACCGGCACGGGCGACGTGCTCGAGCCCGAGCACGGCATCGTCGCGATCGGCTCCGGCGGCCCCTACGCGCAGGCCGCGGCGCGTGCGCTGCTCGACAACACGTCGCTGTCCGCGCGCGAGATCGTCGAGCGCTCGCTGATGATCGCCGGCGAGATCTGCATCTACACGAACCAGCAGATCGTCATCGAGGCGCTCGAGCCGGAAGGCATGACGCGCGGCGAGCGGACGCGACGTCGTCGTCGCCGGCGCGGGGCTCGTCGGCTGGCGCTGGCCGCGGCGCTCGCGCGACGCGGCTGCGGTTGCGCTGCGTCGATCGCGCGCCGATCGCGGCGACCGCGATCGATCCCGACGACCTGGGATCGCGCGCGTCTACGCGATCAGCCCGGGCAGCGCGGCGTTCCTGCAGCGCGTCGGCGCGTGGCAGACGTTGCCGTGCGAGCGCATCGACGGCGATCGAGTCGATGCGCATCGTCGGCGATGCCGGCGCGACGCTCGATTTCTCGGCATACGAGCTCGGCGAGCGCGCGCTCGCGTGGATCGTCGAGGAGCGCGCGTTGCGCGCGGCGCTGCTGCCGACGCTGCACGTGCCCGGGCGTCGAATTCGTCACGGGCGCGCGGTTCGCGTCGCTCGCGTGGTCGGCGCGCGAGGGCACGCTGACGCTCGACGATGGCCGGCGATTCGCGGCAGCCTGATCGTCGGCGCCGACGGGCTGCATTCCTGGGTGCGCGAGGCGGCGGGCATCGTCGCCGAGCCGCAAGCCGTACGGGCAGCAGGGTGTCGTCGCCAATTTCGAGTGCGAGCTCGCGCACCACGGCTGCGCGCGGCAGTGGTTTCGCGACGACGGCAGCGTGCTCGCGTGGCTGCCGCTGCCGGGCCGGCGCATCTCGATCGTCTGGTCGGCGCCCGATGCGCTTGCGCGCGAGCTGCTGGCGCTGTCCGCACGACGCGCTCGCCGCGCGCGTCGCCGCGGCCGGCGGCGACGCGCTCGGCGCGCTTGCGGCTGATCACGCCGCCGGCCGCATTTCCGCTTTGGTCGCTGCGCCTGCCGACGTCCATCGCCCATCGGCTGGCGCTCGTCGGCGATGCGGCGCACGGCGTGCACCCGCTTGGCCGGGCAGGGTGTTAACCTCGGCTTCGGCGATGCGCAGGCGCTGGCCGAGCGTGCTGGCCGAGCGCGGTCCGGTGGGCGATGCCGGGCGCGCCCATCCTGCTCGAGCGATTCGCGCGCCGGCGCGCCGAGCCGGTGCTCGCGATGCACACGGTCACCGATGGCCTCGTGCGCCTGTTCGGTCCGCGCACGCCGTGGTTGCGGACGCTGCGCAACGCGGGGCTGTCGGCAGTCGACCGGCTGCCGATGATCAAGCGCGCGCTGGCGCAACCGGCGCTTCGCTAGCCCGCTACACCGCCGTACCTTTTGGAGAATGCAATGCAACGAATCGAGTACCGATGGCCCCACCGCGTGTGCCGTGCGCTTGCCATCGGCGC
This sequence comes from uncultured Pseudomonadota bacterium, assembly GCA_963706225.1. Lineage (GTDB taxonomy): Bacteria > Pseudomonadota > Gammaproteobacteria > Burkholderiales > Casimicrobiaceae > VBCG01. Next base: position 158,820 of record CAVPMH010000025.1, on the reverse strand, counting down.
CGCCGCGCTCGCCTGCTCGGCGACCGTCGCGCTGGCGCAAAACGCGTCCACGCGCGCCCGCATCGGCCACCGCGCAGCCTGCGCAAGGCGCCGAGGCGCTGGCGATCCGCAAGGCGCTGGAGCAGAAGTTTCCCGGCGCGCAGATCAGCCACGTCGCGAAGACGCGGCTACCTCGGCCTCTACGAGGTGATGCTCGACGACAAGCTGGTCTACACCGACGCCGAAGGTCGACTACGTCTTCGTCGGCTCGATGTACGACACGGCGACGAAGGAGAACCTGACCGAGGCGCGCTCGCGCAAGCTGAACCGCGTCGCCGTCGACAAGCTGCCGCTACGAGCTCGCCTTCAAGCGCGTCAAGGGCGACGGCTCGCGCAAGCTCGTCATCTTCTCGGACGCCGACTGCCCGTTCTGCCATCGCCTCGAAAACGAGATGAAGGGACTCGACAACGTGACGATCTACACGTTCCTGTTCCCGATCGACCAGCTGCATCCGGACGCGGCGCGCAAGTCGAAGCAGATCTGGTGCTCGGCGGACAAGGCCGAAGGCGTGGGACACGTTCTTCGCGTCCGGCAAGCTGCCCGACAACAAGGGCGACTGCGGCGATCCGGTCGCGAAGACGCAGGCGCTCGGCAATTCGCTCAAGATCAACGCGACGCCGACGCTGGTCTTCGCCGACGGCACGCTGATTCCGGGCGCGCTGCCGCTGCCGCAGATCGAGAAGGAAATGGCGACGGCGGAGGTCGAGGCGAAGAAGGTCGCCGCCGCGCCGAAGTAACGTACGCCGCGCTAGCATCGCGCGACGCAATCCGGCGCGAGCGGCGCGAGGACCGATGGCGATCCTCGATTTCCTCAAGAAGCAGTTCATCGACATCATCGAGTGGACGGACGACTCGCGCGACACGCTGTCGTACCGCTTCCCCGACGAGGACAAGGAAATCAAGAACGGCGCGCAGCTGATCGTGCGCGAATCGCAGATGGCGCAGTTCGTCTACCTCGGCCAGTTCGGCGACACGTTCGGCCCGGGCAAGCTACACGCTCACGACCGACAACATCCCGATCCTCACCGACCTCAAGGGCTGGAAGTACGGCCTCGAGAGCCCGTTCAAGGCCGACGTCTACTACGTCGTCACGCGGCTTTTCACCGGCAACAAGTGGGGCACGGCCAATCCGGTGATGATGCGCGACCAGGACTTCGGCATCGTGCGGCTGCGCGCCTACGGCACCTACGATTTCCGCGTCGTCGACGTGCAGAAGTTCCTGAAGGAAGTCGCGGGCACCGACGATCACTTCCGCCTCGACGAATTCAACGACACGATGCGCTCGCGCATCGTCAGCGTGTTCTCCGATGCGCTCGCGCAGGCGAAGATCCCGGCGCTCGACGTCGCCGCGCGCTATTCGCGAGCTCGGCGAGGCGCTGCTGCCGGTGATCAATCCGATCCTCGCCGACAAGTACGGCCTCGAGATGACGTCGTTCATCGTCGAGAACGTGTCGGTGCCGCCGGAAGTCGAGCAGGCGATCGACAAGCGCTCGAGCATGGCCGCGGTCGGCAACCTCAACGACTACGTGAAGTTCCAGATGGGCCAGGGGATGGAGAAGGGCGGCAGCGGCGGTGCCGGCGGGCGTCGCGCGCCGAGATGGCCGTCGGCATGGCGATGGCGCAGCAGATGATGAACCAGCCGGGCGGCATGATGGCGCAGGCGACGACGGGCATCGAGGCGCCGCCAGCGCCGGCGAACGGCGGCGGCGCCGCGAGCTGATGAATCCCGCGCAGGTCGCGCAGATGCTCGGCGTCGCCGAATCCGACGTGCTCGCGAGTCTCGAGGCGGGCGATCTCAAGGGCAAGAAGATCGGCACGCAGTGGCGCGTGCCGAACGCGACGGTCGACGCGTTCCTCGAACGTCGTGAGCGACGGCGCGCGCGCTGCGAGCGCAGCCGGACGCGCGAGCGCGCAGCCGAAGTTCGCCTGCCCGGCCTGCGGCGGCGAAGCGGTCTGGAATCCGGCCAAGGAGAAGCTCGTCTGCCCGTTCTGCGGCACCGAATCGCCGGCGAAGCTCGACGCCGGACGGCGCGATCGTCGAGCACGATCTCGTCGCGGCGCTGCGCGGCATTCCCGACGACGCGCGCGGCTGGCAGGCGGACAAGCGCCAGGTGCGCTGCCAGAGCTGCAACGCGATCTCCGTGCTCGACCCGCGCGGCAGGCGCAGAACTGCCCGTTCTGCGGCTCGGCGCAGCTCGTTGCCGTACGAGGAGACGAAGCCGGCGTTCCGGCCCGAGAGCGTGCTGCCGTTCCGCGTCACCGAACGGCAGCGCGCGCGACGGCATCCGCGCGTGGTACGGCGAGCTGTGGCTCGCGCCGTCGGCGCTCAAGCGTCGCGCGCTCACCGACACCGTCGAGGGCGTCTACCTGCCGTACTGGACGTTCGATGCGCAGGTCGAAGCCGACTGGACCGCGGAGGCGGGCCATTACTACTACACGACCGAAACGTACGTCGAGAACGGGCAGACGCGCACGCGTCAGGTGCAGCAGCATCCGCTGGGAGCCGGCGGCGGGCACGTCGCGCATTTCTTCGACGACGACCTCGTCTGCGCGTCGGTGGGCGTGCAGGCCGGCGCTGATGCGCGGCATCGAGCCGTTTCCGACGCACGAGCTGAAGCCGTACGACGCCGGCGTACGTCGCCGGCTGGGTCGTCGAGCGCTACCAGATCGACCTCGTCGGCGCGGCGCAACGCGCGCGCGAGGCGATGGACGCGAAGCTGCAGGCGCTCTGCGCGCAGCAGGTTCCGGGCGACACGTATCGCAACCTCGCCGTGCACGCCGACTACTCGGAGCAGACGTTCAAGCACATCCTCGCGCCGGTCTGGCTGCTGACCTACACCTACGGCGCGCGGCGCTTCCAGTGCGTGATGAACGGCGTCACCGGCGCGATCCGCGGCGAATATCCGAAGAGCCCGTGGAAGATCGCGCTGATCGTCGTCGCGATCTTCATCGTGGTCCTGATCGTGATGTCGCTCGCGCGCAGTGCGAGTAGCAGGGCGGAACGACTTCGCGCGAACGTCCTGACCCTGTACAGGAAGCGTAGCCATGCTGCATGTGATCATTACCGGCGTATCGCAAGGCCTCGGCGAGGCGCTCGCGTTCGAGCTGCTCGCGCGCGGCGTGCGGGTGCTCGGAGTCGGCCGGACGTCGTCGCAGCGGCTCGCGAACGAGCGCTATCGCTTTCTTCGCTGCGATCTCGCGCAGGCGTCGATGCTGCCCGCGGTGATCGAGCCGGCATTCGGTGCGATCGCGTCGGAACATCCGTCGGCCGCGTGCCTGATCAACAACGCGGCGACGATCGAGCCCGTCGGCGTCCTGGGAACCACTGAAGCGGATCACATCGTGACGTCGATCAGCGTCAACCTGACCGCGCCGATCGTGCTCGCGAGCCTGTTCTGCCGCGCGTTCCGGAACGATGACATCGAACGGCGGATCATCAACGTCTCGTCGGGCGCGGCGCAAAGCGCGATCGCCGGCGAGTCGGCGTATTGCGTCGCGAAGGCGGGCCTCGAGATGCTCACGCGCACGCTGGCGGCCGAGCAATCGTCGCCCCGGTTTCGCGCGATCAGCCTGCGTCCCGGCGTCATGGACACCGCGATGCAGTCGCAGGCGCGCGCGCAACCGCAGGACGTGCTGCCGAGCGTCGGCCTGTTCAAGGGCTTCCACGCCGACGGGCAACTCGTCGAACCGCACGTCGTGGCGCGCAAGGTGGTGGACCGGCTCGTGCTGGCGTCCGTGGAACAGGGCCGCACGTACAGCTACGCCGAGCTGTAGGACTCTCGCGCGGATCGCAGCGGTGTCGGCTATCCGATGATGCCGGCCTGCGCGCTGCTCCTTCAGCGCGACGCGCGCCGCAGCAGTATCCGATACGCGATGATGGCGCCCGGCGCGCCGGCCTGCCACGCCAGGCAATATTCCCGCGTCGCGCGCGGCTCGAAGATGCCGCTGTCGGACGTCGATTGCTCGCGCACGATGGGGGACAGCACCGCACCGTCTTCGCGGTAATGGATCTCGAAGTCGAGCGCAGCGCTGCTTTCGTAGCGGTAATCGAGCCGGTCGCCGGCGGTCAGTTGCGCGCAGGTCTCGTGCCTCGCGTACGGAGCGATCACCAGCCGATCGACGGCGCGCGGCTCGCCCGGCTGCAGCGCAGGCGCGGCGCACGCGCCAACGCCTGCGGCCAGCATCGCCATCAGCATCCGTGCGCCCGCCGGCGAGCGCGTGCGCCCGAGCGAGCGCATTCGCGGCGTGAGCGTCATGCGCTGCGCGTCGCCGCGAGCCGGGCTCGCAACCCGATCCGATGCCGCTTCCAGTCCTCGGCGAGCATCGCGAAGCGCACGTGATCGCGCCAGCGGCCGGCGATCTTCACGTAGCGCCGCGAGTAGCCTTCGCGCGTGAAGCCCAAGCGCTCGACGAGCGCGAGCGAGCGGATGTTCGCCGGCTGCACGTTGGCCTCGATCCGGTGCAGCTTCATCCCGCGAAACGCATAATCGAGCGCGAGCGCGAATCCTTCGGCCATGTAACCGTCGCCCGCGTAGCGGCGCGAAAGCGTAATAGCCCACGTACGCCGCTGTGGAATGCGCCGCGAATGATCTCCGAGAAGTTGATGACGCCGACGATCGCGTCGTCCGTCGTTGCGAATCACGAGGAAGCCGACGTTTCGCGGCGCGGGACCGGTCGGGTGGTAGCGCGCGACGTAGGCGGCGAATGCCGTCGGCGTCTCGGGCGCCTGCGACCCAGCCGCGGTGCAACGCGCGGCTTTGCTTCGCGCAGCGCGATGAACGCCCGCTGATCGGTTCGCCGCGGCGGCCGAAGATGGACCCGGTTGCCTTCGAGCGTCACCGGGTTCGTGCGCGTTGGCATAATCGTATTTTAGCGAACCGGAGAAGCGTATTGAGCGCATGGATCGAGGGCCGGGTGGCGGGGCAGCGGCAATGGAGCGACAGCCTCTTCTCGCTGCAGGTCGATGCGCCGCAGCTTCCGTTCACGGCCGGGCAGTTCGCGCGGCTCTCGTTGCCGGCGCCGCCGGGGTCGAAGGAGCCGATGATCGGGCGACCGTATTCGTTCGTGAATCCGCCCACGGCACAGCCGCACGAGTTCTACTTCATCATCCTCCCCGAAGGTCCGCTGTCACCGCGACTTGCGGCGCTGAGCGCGGGCGACAGCGTGTGGCTCGCGCCGCGCGCCAACGGCTTTTTCACGATTCACGAGACCGCCGAGGCGGAATCGCTGTGGTGCCTGTCGACGGGCACCGGCATCGGCCCGTTCCTTTCGATGCTTCGCACCGACGATCCGTGGACGAAGTTCGGTCGCGTCGTGCTCGTGCACTCGGTGCGCCATGCCGAGGAGCTCACGTATCGCGACGAGATCGCCGGCATCGTGCGCAAGCGCGTCCGGCGCCTTCCACTACGTGCCGATGGTGAGCCGCGAGGCGCATCGCGATGCGCTGCCGGGCCGCATCCCGAATGCCATCGAGGACGGCCGGCTCGAGGCGCGCGTCGGCTTGTCGCTGACGCCGGAGAACGCGCACGCGATGCTGTGCGGCAATCCGGCGATGGTCGACGACGTGCAGAAGGTGCTCGCGACGCGCGGAATGCGAAGGCACCGGCGCAAGGAGCCGGGGCATATCACGCTGGAGACGTACTGGTAGTCATTGCGTCACCGCGGTTGGCGCTGCCGCCTCGTCGAGCGGCGGCGCGCGGCGACGCAATAACTGTCCGAGTTCGAGCGTCGAAAAGACTCGACGCTCAACTCGGACAATCGGAATGGTGGGCTTTGTCTGTGAGCGTCGTTTTTAATTCGCCAGCGTTCGCGTCACGATTTCGCTCACGTCCGGCGACAGCTTCGGCGTCCGCGCGATGCGCTCGAGGCAGCGCTGCATCCGGCCGCGCCGCGGCTCGGCGAAGCGCTTCCACAGGTTGAACGCGCCGGCGATCGTCGACGCGAGCTGCGGGTTGGTCGCGTCGAGCGCGAGCACCTGGTCCGCGGTGAACGCGTAGCCCGCGCCGTCGGCCGCGTGGAAGCGCGCGAAGTTGCGGAGCGCGAACGCGCCGACGAGCGAGCGCACGCGGTTCGGATTGCGCGCGTTGAAGCGCGGATGCGCGAGCAGCGCCCGCACGCGTGCGAGCGTATCGGGCGCGCAGGCTTCGCGCCTGCAGCGCGAACCACTTGTCGAGCACGAGCGGCTCGTCGCGCCAGTGCGCCTCGAACGCGCGATAGAGCTCGTCGCGCGCGGACGCGACTGAATCGCGCAGCGCCGCGAGCGCCGCGATCGCGTCCGTCATGTTGTCGGCGCTGCCGGTAGTGCGTGCCCGCGAGCGCGTGCGGCCGCGTCGTCGTCGATGCGCGCCGAGGTAGCGCAGGCAGACGTTCGCGAGGCTGCGCGCGGCCGCCTGCTCGCGCGTCGGCGCGTAGGGCGCGCGCGGGCCGATGGCGCGCATAGGCGCGCTCGAACGCCGCGCGATGCGCGCTCGCGAGCGCGCGCTCGATGAACGTCCATGCGGCCGACGACGCCGTCGGGGTCGAGCATCGGCTCGAGCGCGGCGACGTAGCGGGATCGGGCAGCGTCAGCGCCAGCGCGAGCAGCGCCGGGTCGCTCGCGTCGTCGTCGAGCAGCACGCCGACGATCTGCGACGAGGAGCGGCGGCAGCGCGAGCGGCGTGCCGCCGCGATGCGCCGCGCGCGAGCCGCAGGATCGCGTCGACGAACAAGCGCTGCGCCGCGTCCCAGCGGTTCACCGCATCGCTGTCGTGCGCCGCGAGGAGGCCAGTTCCTCGTCGCGGTAGTCGAACGCGACCTTGACCGGCGCCGAAAAGCCGCGCAGCAGCGAGGGCACCGGCGCGGCGGCGACGTCGATGAACTCGAAGCGCTGCGTTGTCGACGTGACTCGAGCACGCCGCGTCGTGCCGACCGGCGCGGCTTCGCCGTGCAGCCGCAACGGCATGTCGCGGCCGTCGGGACCGAGCAGCCCGATCGCGAGCGGGATGTGGAACGGCAGCTTGCGCGGCTGCCGGGCGTGGGCGGCGTGCGCTGCTCGACGTCGAGCGTGTACGTGCGTGCCGCGGCGTCGTAGCGGCCGCGCGCGTCACGAGCGGCGTGCCGGCCTGCGAATACCAGCGGCGGAACTGCGCGAGGTCGACGCCCGACGCATCCTGCATCGCCTGCACGAAATCGTCGCAGGTGACGGCCTGCCCGTCGTGGCGCTCGAAGTAGAGGTCCATGCCGCGGCGAAAGCGCTCGGGCCCGAGCAGCGTGTGCTGCATGCGGATCACCTCGGCGCCCTTTTCGTACACGGTGGTCGTGTAGAAATTGTTGATCTCCTGGTACTCGTCCGGACGCACCGGGTGCGCCATCGGGCCCGCGTCCTCGGCGAACTGCTCGCGCCGCAGATACTCGACGGCGCGCGATGCGCTCGACGGCGCGCGAGCCCTGGTCGCTCGAGAATTCCTGGTCGCGGAAGACGGTGAGCCCTTCCTTCAGCGACAGCTGGAACCAGTCGCGGCAGGTCACGCGATTGCCGGTCCAGTTGTGGAAGTACTCGTGGCCGATCACGCCCTCGATCGCGTTGTAGTCGGCGTCGGTCGCGATCGCCGGGTCGGCCAGCACCAGCCGGCTGTTGAAGATGTTGAGGCCCTTGTTCTCCATCGCGCCCATGTTGAAATCGTCGGCGCAGAAGATCATGAACGTGTCGAGGTCGTACTCGCGGCCGAAGCGCTCCTCGTCCCAGCGCATCGCGCGCTTCAGCGAATCCATCGCGTGGCGGCAGCGCGGCAGGTTCGCGCGGCGTCGAATAGATGCGCAGCGCGACGGTGCGGCCCGAGGCGGTGGTGAACGTGTCGTCGAGCGCGGCGAGATCGCCGGCGACGAGCGCGAACAGGTACGTCGGCTTGGGAAACGGGTCGTGCCACGTCGCGAAGTGACGGCCGTCGGCCAGCGATGCCCGCGGCGACGAGGTTGCCGTTGGACAGCAGCACCGGATAGCGCGCGCGATCGGCGCGCAGCGTGACGCGATAGCGCGCGAGCACGTCGGGGCGGTCGGGGAAATACGTGATGCGCCGGAAGCCCTCGGGCTCGCACTGCGTGCAGAAGACGCCCGACGAGACGTACAGGCCCTTCGAGCGCGACGTTGCGCGACGGCGCGATGCGCGAGCGCACCGTGAGCGTCCCGGCGTCGGGCGGCTCGAGAATCGTGAGCGACGCGGCGTCGACGACGATGCGATCGCGCGGCAGCGCGCGCCGTCGAGCTCGACGCGCACATCGCGTCTGCTGCTCGCCGTCGAGCACGAGCGGCGCGCGCCGGTCGGCGTCGAGCGCCGCGGGATTGCGGCGGAACGCGAACGTCGCGGTGACGTCGGTGGCGTCCGGGTCGAGATCGAACTCGAGCGCTGATCGTCGTCGACCAGGAACGCCGGCGGGCGGTAATCGAGCGCGCTTCGCGCGGGCAGGCGCGCCGCGCGGCAGCTTGAAATCGCCACGCGAGGCCCTCGGCCGTTCGGCTACTTGACGTCGATCGAGCTCGACGTCGAAGATCAGCGTCGCGTTCGGCGGAATCACGCCGCCGGCGCCGCGCGCGCCGTAGCCCAGTTCGGGCGGAATGATCAGCGTGCGCTGTCCGCCCACCTTCATGCCGGCCACGCCTTCGTCCCAGCCCTTGATCACGCGGCCGGCGCCGAGCAGAAACTGAACGGCACGTTGCGATCGCGCGAGCTGTCGAACTTGGCGCCGTGCGAGTCGGGCTTCGAAGCGTCGTAAAGCCACCCGGTGTAGTGGACGACAACCGGTTTGCCGGCGACGGCTTCGGCGCCAGTACCTTGTTTCACATCGAGTTTCTGTAGACCGTTCCGTGTGGCATTCAACTTGCTAAGTCCTTGCGCAGTAGAGGTCGACGTGTCTTGTGTCGTTGCCGCCGCCGCGAGCGGGATGATTGCCATCGTCACTGCTGCCGCATACACGCAGGGCAAGCGGGACGACGGCAGACGAACGCGGAAACGGCATACGAGACCTCGGTGGGAGAGTGCCGGAAAACATCCGGCGCGATACGCCGCATGGCGGCGTTCCCGCATTGTAGCCGACCCGTCGCGCGCGTTAGCGCTGCGCGCCGATGAACGAGGGCTGCCGATGGTTCGCATGGTCATGAAACGCTTTTCGCGAGCACGCCGCCGCGCCGCCGGCATTCTGCAACGGCCGACGGACGATCGCTGAATGGGCGCCATGTTCGGATTCCTGACGCCCGGTACGCGCGACAGCGCCGATCCGCTGGTGTCGGTCAAGTCGGCCGCGGCGTGGCTGCGCGAGTTGCCGTCGCTCGATGTCATCGGCCGCCAGCAGCTCGTGCTGCGCGCGTTCGACGCGATGCGCCAGTCGCGCCGGCCGATCGATCTCGCGCGCGCGCAGGCGCTCCAGTTCCTCGACGCCGCGCTCGGCGCCGATCGCCGCCAGCTCATCAAGCAGTACGTCGAGAACCTCGACGTCCGCGCCGAAAGTGTCGGAGCGCATCTGGCAGGCGAGCCTCGACCTCTCGCAGGGCTTCATCAACGCCTACCAGAGCGTGCTCGAAGACGCGCTCGCGCCGGCCGCGTACGCGCGCTGGAAGGCGCATGCTGCCGATTCTCTTCGCGCGACTCATCCACTACTACGGCACCGACGCGAAGCTTCGCGTGTTCCGCTTCGAGCGCTGGATTCCCGGCCAAGTGGATCGAGCTGCATCGCACGTACATGCGCGCGAGCGAGCTCGGCATCGATCGCGTCCCGACGTCGCTCGGCGCGTCCGGCGGCAACGGCACGCAATGGACGATCGAGCAGGAATACGTCTTCACGCTGCTGCTCCATCAGCTCAACACCGGCAACCTGTCGCCGGCCAAGCTCGACTGGGCCGCCGCGCAGCTGCGCGCTGGAGCCGCCGGCTGGAGCTCGATGGCGCTGCCGCGATCGATGGAAGGCTTCTTCGTCGATGTCGCGGGCCGCACCGGCCTCGTGCGCCGCACGGGCCAGGATTCCGGCTGCGATGCTGCGCTACCTCGACACGACGCCGCTCGCCGAGCCAGCTCGACATGCGCTCGCCGCGCTGCGCCAGGCCGAGGAAACCGACCAGGGACCGGTCGGACCGATCAACCAGCAGCGCGCGATGATCCTCGAGAAGGTGCGCGCGGCGATCGCGCCCAACCTCAACACCGACATGCGCCGCGATCCGCGCACGCCGTGCGCCGTCGCGGCGCGCGTGCGCATCGGCCTTGCGCGCATCCGGCACGAGCTCGCCAAGCCGCAGTCCGCGACGCCGTCCGCGGACGACTGCGACCGGCGAGCAGATCGAGGTCTATGCGGTCGCCGGTCCGGCGCGCTGGAAGCCGAGCGTGCCGGACGAGCACGACTCGCTGTCGGCGAGCCTCGTCGTCGTTCTCCGATCCGATGTGGCAGGTGAAGGACCGCAGCGTCGCCGGGCTGCGCATCTGCGCGCGGCGGCGGCATCGGCCAGACGCTGACGCTCGGCGCGCTGGTCGCCGTGCGCCAATCGGACGCTGTCGGACTGGGTGCTCGGCGTCGTGCGCCGCCTGAACAAGCTGTCGCAACGACGAAGTCGAGGCCGGCGTGTCGATCATCGCCGAGCGCATCGTCGCCGTTACGCTGTACGCGAAGCGCGAGGTCAAGCAGGACATGGGCATCGTCGTCAACGGCATCGACGTGTCGACGATGGGCGCGCGCTTCGACGGCCTCTACCTGCCGCCGCCGTCGCGGCCCGACAAGCCGCTCGTCGTGAAGACGCTCATCGTGCCGACGCAGGAATACGCGGAAGGCCGCAAGGTCATCCTGACGACGGGACGCTCGATCTACACGGTCGCGCTGCGCCAGCTGGTCGAGCAGCGCGCCGACTGGAGCTGGGCCGCGATCCAGATCGTCGAGAAGAAGGTGCGAAGCGCCGATCACTGATCGAGCGGGCGGAAGTGCAGCTCGAGGTTGCGCTGGAAGAGCTCGGCGGGCACGGGCTTCGGCAGCGGCGACGACTTCAGGATCGCGCGCTGCACGGCGTCGTCGTACGCGCGAACGCCGCTCGACTTGCGCAGCTTCACGTCGATGATCTCGCCGGTCGGCAACTGCACGACGTCGAAGATCGCTTCCGGATTGCCGGGAATGTCGGGCGGCAGATTGATGTTGCCGCGGATCCGGCTGCGGATCTTGTCGATCCATTCGAGCTGCGACCGGCTTCGCGCAGCACCGGCCGCCGCCTGCGCGGCCCGTGCTGCAGATTCCTGCTCGGCCTGCGCGCGCATGCGTGATTCGCGCTCGGCCTGCGCGCGCATCTGCGATTCCCGTTCGGCCTGCGTGCGCAGCTGCGCCTCGCGCGCAGCCTGCGCGCGCATCGTCTCGACCTGTTTCTCCTGCCGCTCGCGCAGATCCGCTTGCCGTTTCTCCTCGGCCTTGCGCGCTTCCTCCTGCTTTTGCGCTTCGCGCTGCACGCGTTCGCGCTCGGCCTGCTCCTGCTGCCTGCGCTCCTCGTCGCGCTTCGCCTTCAGTGCGATGTCGGCGGCGCGCGTGTCGGGCTTCTCGACGACGGGCTCGGGCGGCTTGGGCGCGGGCTGCGGTGGCGGCGGCGCCGGCTTCGGCGGCGGAACCTGCGGCTTGGCTTGCGCGGGTGACGCGCGGTTGCGGCGGCGGCGGCGCGTAGAGCTCGGCGCTCACCGCTTCCGGCGTGCGGTTCTGCCACGACACCGAGAACACGAGCACGCCGACGAACAGCAGGTTCACGAACAGCGCGAGGAGCAGCGCCGTCCATTTGCCGCGTGCGCGGCGCGCGCGGGCCGGCCGGTCGTGCGGCGACATCACGGCGGCCATCACGCGGCGGGCGGCCGCGCGAGCAGGCCGACCTTCTTCACGCCGTTGCGCTGCAGCAGGTCGAGGACGTCGAGCACGTCCTGATAGCGCGCGTTCTTGTCCGCCTCGATGACGACCGGCTGCTCGCCGCCGGCCTGCGCGGCAAGCACGCTGGCGACGAGCTGTTCCGCGCGTCACCCGGCGCGACGCTGTTCGATAGCTTGGTCCGCCAGCGTGATCGTTTTACCTTCCAGCCGGACGTTCGAGCGGCTGCACGGGCACTGTCAGCTTGCTCCGACCGATGGGCAGCTCGATCTCGCCGGGCGCGACCAGCGGCGCCGTCACCATGAAGATCACGAGCAGCACCAGCATCACGTCGATGTACGGCACGACGTTGATCTGGTTGATCGGCTTGCGGACGCGGCGCATCGCAATGAGGGTGGCGACGCCCTATCCCTGCCGCTGGAGAATGTTCGAGAATTCCTCGATGAACGTCTCGAAGCGCACCGCGAGGCGGTCGACGTCGTGCGTGAAGCGGTTGTACGCGACGACGGCCGGAATCGCGGCGAACAGGCCGATCGCGGTGGCGATCAGCGCTTCGGCGATGCCCGGTGCGACGTTTGCGAGCGTCGCCTGGCTCACGTTCGCGAGCCCGCGAAACGCATTCATGATTCCCCACACGGTGCCGAAGAGCCCGATGTACGGCGACACCGAGCCGACGGTCGCGAGGCCGGCGAGATGCGCCTCGATCGCGTCGATCTCGCGCTGGTACGCCGCGCGCATCGCGCGCCGCGCCGAGTCGAGCGTCACCTCGGACGCGCTGCCCTGGTCGCCGATGCTTGGAGTATTCGCGAAAGCCGGCGGTGAAGATGTGCTCGAGGCCGCCGCCGACGAGCGCCTGGCCGGCCTGCGCGGTACAGCGTCTCGAGATTGCCGCCTTTCCAGAACTCGTCCTCGAACGTATCGGTTTCGCGTGAAATGCGGCGTAGCTGGAACATCTTGAGGAAGATCTGCCACCACGACCACAGCGAGAGCACGGCGAGCAGCGCGAGGATGCGCCTGCACGATGACCGAGGCATGGATGATCAGCGTCAGGAACGACAGGTCGGTGTGGACATTCACGTCGTGCTCAAGCCTCGCGGTGGTGGATCGTGGAACGCCGTCCGCCATGGCGAGGACGAAGCGCGCGCGCTTCGACCGGCGCCGCCGGCCGATCGTTCAATCGTTCAGTCGCGGCCAGCAGGCGCTGCTCGCAGCCGGTGCGAACGGGAAAGGTGTACCGCGTCACTGGCCGGGGAAGAGCTCGCCGGCGGCGGTGGGCGTCGCAAGTCCGAAATGGCGATACGCGAGCGCGGTCGCCACGCGCCCGCGCGAAGTGCGTTGCAGGAACCCCTGCTGGATCAGGTACGGCTCGAGCACGTCCTCGATCGTGTCGCGTTCCTCGCCGATCGCGGCCGCGAGGTTGTCGACGCCCACCGGGCCGCCGTCGAACTTTTCGAGCACCGTCGACAGGAGCTTGCGGTCCATCATGTCGAGGCCGGAGCCGTCGACGTCGAGCATCGACAGCGCGGCATCGGCGACGGGCCGCGTGACATCGCCGTTCGCGCGCACTTCGGCGTAATCGCGCACGCGGCGCAGCAGGCGGTTGGCGATGCGCGGCGTGCCGCGCGAGCGTCGCGCGATCTCGAGTGCGCCTTCGGGCGCAACGGCGATCGACAGCAGCTGCGCCGAGCGCGCGACGATCTTCGTCAGCTCCTGCGCCGAATAGAATTCAAGCCGCGCGACGATGCCGAAGCGATCGCGCAGCGGATTCGTCAGCATGCCGGCGCGCGTCGTCGCGCCGACCAGCGTGAACGGCGGCAGGTCGATCTTCACGCTGCGCGCGGCCGGGCCCTCGCCGATCATGATGTCGATCTGGAAATCCTCGAGCGCCGGATAGAGAATTTCCTCGACGATCGGCGACAGCCGGTGAATCTCGTCGATGAACAGCACGTCGCGCGGCTCGAGGTTCGTCAGGATCGCCGCGAGATCGCCGGGTCGCTCGAGCACCGGTCCGGACGTCTGGCGCAGGTTGACGCCAAGCTCGTGCGCGAGGATGTGCGACAGCGTCGTCTTGCCGAGCCCCGGCGGGCCGAACAGCAGCACGTGATCGAGCGCCTCGGCGCGCCGCTTCGCCGCTTCGATGAAGATGCCGAGCTGATCGCGGATCTTTTCCTGGCCGATGTATTCGTCGAGACGGCGCGGTCGCAGCGCGCGCTCGAGCACTTCTTCGGGTATGCCGGCGCTCTTGCCGCCAACGATGCGCGTCAGTTCGTCGTTTTCGATCGCCATCGTGTCGTCATGTCTTCGCGAGCAGCTTCAGCGACTGCTTGATGCCGTCGGTCACCGCCACGCCATCGGGCAGCTGCCTGACTGCGGAAACGGCCTCGCGCTCGTTGTAACCGAGCGCCAGCAGCGCGTTCATGATATCCGACGTGGCGGGCGGCGGCCGATTGACGCCGACGGTGTGCGTGACATCGGCGGCGAACTTGTCCTTCAGCTCGAGCAGCAACCGTTCGGCGGTCTTCCTGCCGATGCCCGGCACGCGTGTCAGGCGCCCGGTTTCCTGCTGGGTGATCGCCTGCGCAAGCTCGCCGACCGACAAGCCGGAAAGCACCGACAGCGCGATCCTGGGGCCGATGCCGTTGACCTTCAGCAGTTGCCGGAACGCGCGCCGCTCGCCGTCGCTGCCGAAACCGTACAGCAGATGCGCGTCCTCGCGCACGACGAGGTGCGTGAACAGCGTGACGCGCTCGCCGTTCTGCGGCAGGTTGTAGAACGTGCTCATCGGCACGTCCACCTCGTAGGCAACGCCTTGCACGTCGAGCAGAAGCTGCGGGGGATTCTTTTCGAGCAGCGTGCCCGACAGGCGACCGATCATGGCGGCAATTCTACGTGACCAGCAGGCGCCCGCCGCGGACGCGATAGCCGTGACACGCGAGCGCGCCGATGCCCGTGGACGCGTGCGCGTGGCAGATCGCGGTGGCCAGCGCATCGGCGGCGTCGGGCGCCGGAATGCCCGGCAATTCGAGAAGTCTTCGCACCATCTCCTGTACCTGCGACTTTTGCGCGCGGCCGCCGCCGACGACGGCCTGCTTCACCTGTCCGGCCGTGTACTCGCTGACCGGGAGTCCGGCGATCACGGCGGCAGCGATCGCCGCACCGCGCGCCTGGCCGAGCAGCAGCGTCGAGTTGGGATTGATGTTCACGAATACTTTTTCCACGGCGACCTCGGTCGGCCGCTCCTCGGCGATCACGTGGGCAAGATCGCGGACGATGACGCCGAGGCGGATCGGCAGGCTGCTGCCCGTCGCGCGTATGCAGCCGCTGTTGACGTAGACGAGCGTGCTGCCGCGCGCCTCGAGAATGCCGAAACCGGTGACCCGCAATCCGGGATCGATGCCGAGGATGCGGCGAATGCCGATGGCGGGCGGCTGTCGGATGGCGCGACCGCTACGCTTCTTCGATCACCGCCGACGTGTAGACGTCCTGCACGTCGTCGAGCGATTCGAGCGCGTCGATGAGCTTCTGCATGCGCCGTGCGTCTTCGCCGCGCATGTCGACCTCGGTGATGGGCTTCATCGTGACCTCGGCGAATTCCGGCTCGAGCCCGGCTTTCGCAAGCGCATCCTTCACCGCGATGAAGTCGTTCGGCCCGGTGATGACTTCGATGCTGCCGTCGTCGTGCGTCACCACGTCGTCTGCGCCGGCCTCGATCGCGGCTTCCATCACCTTGTTTTCGTCGCTGCCGGGCGCGAACACGATCTCACCGACATGCCGGAAGAGGAACGCGACCGAGCCATCGGTGCCGAGATTGCCGCCGTATTTGGAGAACGCGTGACGCACGTCGGCGACCGTGCGCGTCCGGTTGTCGGTCATGCAGTCGACGATCACCGCGGCGCCGTTGATGCCGTAGCCCTCGTAGCGGATTTCCTCGTAATTGACGCCCTCCAGTCCGCCCGAGCCACGCTTGATCGCGCGCTCGATCGTGTCCTTCGGGAGGTTCTGGCCCATCGCCTTGTCCATCGCCAGGCGCAGGCGCGGATTGGCCGATGCATCACCGCCGCCAAGACGCGCCGCCACGGTGATTTCCTTGATGAGGCGCGTGAAGACCTTGCCGCGCTTCGCATCCGCGGCGGCCTTCTTGTGCTTGATGTTCGCCCACTTGCTGTGGCCGGCCATGCTGTGCTGCCCGGGTTGTCAATGCGCGGATTATAAGTTGTCGTGCCCATGCCGCGTCACGCCTGCAGCAGGCCCTGGCGCGCGAGATACTGCTTCAACGCGGCGAGGCGCACGTTCGCGTCGTTCACCTCGAGCATGCTCTGCTTGATCGCGAGCGGCAGCGGCAGCAACTCGGCGAGCCGGTAGCCAACCCAGGACGCATCGTCGTATCGCCGTTCGGCGGGGAAATTCTGCGGCCCGAGCCTCGCCGCGATCACCTCGAGGAGCTTCGCGAGCGGCGCGTATGTCTCCGCCAGCGGATGGCGCTGCTCGTCGGCGAGCGTCGTCACCTGCGCGACGATCACGCCGAGCCTGTCGGTGGTTTGCTCGCGCACCTCGAAGCGCATGCTGCCTTCGGTCGACAGGTGCAGAATGCCCATCTGCGGCATGTCGACGTTGGTGATGCGCGCGAGCGTGCCGACGCTCGCAATGTCGGGCGTCGCGCCGTCGCCGCGCGCGACTTCGTCGCCCTGCGTGATGAGGCACACGCCGAACGGCCGCTCGTCGCGCAGGCACGCCTTCGTCATCTCGATGTAGCGCTGCTCGAACACCTTGAGCGGCAGCAGGCCGCCGGGAAACAGCACCGTGCGCAACGGAAAGAGCGGCAACGACCATGGCGCGCGATCGCGACCTTCGATCGTTGACGGCGACATCGGCGATTGCGATCCGCGCCGCGCCGTCAGATGCGGGCGGTCGGCGGGAGCGCCGCCGGGTGGTCGTCGCCCCAGCGCGGCATCAGCGCGTGCGCCACGCCGAGATGGTCGAGGATACGCGCGACGATGAAATCGACGAGGTCCGCGACCGATTGCGGATGCGCGTAGAAGCCCGGTGACGGCGGCAGGATGATCGCGCCGGCGCGGGCGAGCTTCAGCATGTTTTCGAGATGGATCGCGGAGAGCGGCGTTTCGCGCGGCACGAGCACCAGCGGCCGGCGCTCTTTCAGCATGACATCGGCCGCGCGCCCGATCAGGTTGTCGGCGATGCCGCTCGCGATCGCGCCGAGCGTGCCCATCGTGCACGGGCAGATCGCCATCGCGTCGCCGGGATTCGAACCGGATGCCATCGGCGCGAGCCAGTCTTCGCGTCCGTACACGATCAGTTGACCTTCGCCGGCGCGGTAACGCGCGGCGAGCATGCGCGTCGCTTCGCGCGGCTGTGTGGGCAGCGCGAGGTCGCACTCCTGTCGCGCAACCATTTGCGCGGCCGGCGAATAGACGAGGTCGACGTGAACGCCGGCCGCCAGGAGGCATTCGAGCAGACGCAGGCCGAACGGCAGGCCGGAGGCGCCCGTGTAGGCAAGCGTGATCCTGCGCGGTGCTGTCATCGTGGTCGTTCCGTTTCAGCGCGATCCACCGGCGCCGCATCGGCCGGCGCAAGCTCCCGGTGACGCACGAGGACCTGGTAACGCGGCGAGAACGCCTGCGCGAGCCGCTCGACCAGGTACACCGAGCGGTGCTGACCGCCCGTGCATCCGATCGCGACGGTGAGGTAATTGCGGTTGTCGCGCGCGTAATCGGGCAGCCAGCTCGCGATGAAATGGTAGATGTCGCCATACATCCGCTCGACCTCGGGAATGGCTTCGAGGAACGCGACGACGTCCCGGTGCTTGCCGGTCAGCGGCGAGAGCGCCGGCTCGTAATGGGGATTCGGCAGGCAGCGCGCGTCGAACACGAGGTCGGCGTCGAGCGGCACGCCGTGCTTGAAGCCGAACGACTCGACCTGCAGCGTGATCTGCGACGCGTCGACGGAAACGAAATCCTTGATCCATCCGCGCAGGCTGGCGGCGGGCAGCTCCGACGTGTCGAAGGTGACGCCGAGCTCGCGCACATGGGCGAGCAGGTCGCGCTCGTATTCGATCGCTTCGGTGAGCGTGCGATCGCCGCTCGAGAACGGGTGGCGGCGCCGCGTTTCCGAGAAGCGCTTGACGAGCGTTTCAACCGTGGCGTCGAGATAGAGAAAGCGTACCTGCCACCCGCGCTTCTGGAGCGCGGCCATCGCTTCCGCCAGGCCCGGCAAGCCCGGACCCGTCTTGACGTCGAGCGCGACGGCGACCCGCTGCTGGCCGGAGCGCTCGAGGTACGTCGCGGTTTCGACGAGCAGCGGCGGAGGGAGGTTATTGAGCGTGTAGTAGCCGGCATCCTCGAACGCGGTGAGCGCCACGTTCTTGCCGGATCCCGACACGCCGCCGATGAGCATCAGGTCCATTCAACCTTCATTCATGAGCTTCTGCTGCCGCTCGATGAACTCCTTCGTGCTGTCGATCCCGCGCTGGTTGAGGACGAAGTTGCGTACCGCCGCCTCGACGAGCACTGCGAGGTTGCGTCCCGCGGCGACGGGAATGGTCACCTTGCGGATCGGCACCGCCAGGATTTCCTGGAACGTCGCGTTCACCTGCAGGCGGTCGAGATCCGAGAACGCCTCGTTGCCGTGATCTTCGAGGTGCACGAGCAACCGCAGCAGCTTGTGCGGGCGGACCGCCGTCTCGCCGAAGATCGTGCGGATATTCAGGATGCCGATGCCGCGCACCTCGAGGAAATCGCGCAGCACCGCCGGGCAGCGTCCCTCGATCGTGTCGGGGGATATCCGGTAGAGCTCGACGATGTCGTCGGCGATGAGCCCGTTGCCGCGCGAAATGAGCTCCAGCGCGAGCTCGCTCTTGCCGATCGCCGATGCGCCGGTGATGAGCACGCCGAGCTCGAGCACGTCGAGGAACACGCCGTGCAACGTGGTCGATTCGGCGAGCACGCGCGAAAGATAGATGCGGAAAACGTCGACGATGTGCGGCGAGGGCTGCTGCGACGTGACGAGCGCGATCCTGTGCTGGTTGCACATGTCGAGGAGGTGCCGCGGAACCTGCTCGCCGTTGCCGACGACGATTGCGGCGAGCTCCGTCGTGAACAGGCGATTGATCGATCGGTTGAGCTCGTCTTCGGGTAACGCGCGCAGGTAAGCGAGCTCCGCGGCGCCGAGAATCTGGACGCGGAACGGGTGAATCAGGTTCATGTGGCCCACTTGCCCGATCGTCGGCCGCAGCGAGCTTTCGCCGACGAGCATGCGCGTACCGCCGTCGCGGCCCGCGAGCCAGACGAGCCCCAGGCGCTCCCGATTGTCATCGAGAAACTGCTCGACGGTGACCTGCCGCATCGCGGCGTGCCCGGCGGTGGTCATGCGACCCCCACGCTTGCGGCGGCGCTCATGTTCCCGGGCGCCAGTCGCGGAAGGCGTCGGCGAGTGCCGCCGCGTCCTTCGCGGTGCTCAGGCGGTCGCGAAACGCGCGCTCGGAGAACATCTGGGCGAGCTCTGACAGAAGCTGCAGATGCTGATCGGTCGCCTGCTCGGGCACGAGCAGCACGAACAGTTGATCGACCGGCTTGCCATCGGGCGCGTCGAATGCGATCGGTGCACGCAACCGGACGAACGCGCCCACTGCTTCGGGCAGGCCATGGATGCGCCCGTGCGGGATGGCAATGCCCTGGCCGAGTCCCGTCGAGCCCAGCTTTTCACGAGCGGCGAGGCTGGCCGCGACGTGCGCACGCGAAAGCCCGGCGCTCCGCTCGAACACGCCGCCCACCGCCGTGAAGAATTGCGTCTTCGATGCGGCGTCGAGGTCGACGACGATGTTGGAGGCGGGCAGCAGGGCCGCGATCGGGTTCATGAAGGCCGGTGCGCGTCGCTCTGGACGCAAAGGCAAACCGGCCGATTATATGTTTCAAGGGGTCAGAGTCGTTGAAATTATGCTTGAACGGCGGCCGCTCGCTCGCTTTTCAACGACTCCGACCCCGTGAAGCCTGGCTAGCTCGACTCCTCGGCGCCCGAGCCGACCGCCGAGCGGTCGATGGCGGCCGTGTCGGTGCGGTGATCCTTGAGCTGCTCCTTGTATTTGAGGACCTGCCGGTCGAGTTTGTCGGCGAGCGCGTCGATCGCGGCATACATGTCGGCGTCGATGCTTTCCGCGTGCAGGTCCTTGCCGCGCACGTGGATGGTCGCCTCCACTTTCTGTCGCAGCTTGTCCACCGAGAGCACCACGCTGACGTCGATCACATGGTCGAAATGGCGATTCACCCGCTCGAGCTTCGCGATCACGTAATCGCGGATCGCCGGGGTGATGTCGAGATGATGGCCAGTGAGGTGCAGATTCATCAGGCTCTCCTTCCATGCTGAAATGAAGGTCGCGTGCCGCGCTGTAGCCGCGCAGGCGCGCCGATTCGCGCGGCCGGTTGACGGCGCGCTTGCGTTGGATGCGCGACGGGCGATGCGAATGGCGGGGTGGCGCGTGGCGCGCAAAGGCCGAGCGCGACGGTCGGCAACCGGCGGCAAGTCGCCGAAGAGGAATCCCTCAAAGCGCCTTGCGCATGTTGACCGGCGGAATCTGCAGCGCCTCGCGGTACTTCGCGATCGTGCGCCGGGCGACCAGGATCCCCTGCTCGCCGAGCATGTCGGCGATCTTGCTGTCGGTAAGCGGTGTTTTCGTATCTTCGGCGGCGATCAGCTGCTTGATCAGCGCGCGAATCGCCGTCGCCGAAGCGGCGCCGCCCGTGTCGGTCGCGACATGGCTGCCGAAGAAGTACTTCAACTCGAACGTGCCGCGCGGCGTCAGCATGTATTTCTGCGTGGTGACGCGGGATATCGTCGATTCGTGCAACGACAGCATGTCGGCGATCTCGCGCAGCACCATCGGCCGCATCGCGACTTCGCCGTGCTCGAAGAAGCGCCGCTGGCGCTCGACGATGGCCTTGGCGACGCGCAGGATCGTGTCGAAGCGCTGCTGCACGTTGCGGATCAGCCACTTCGCTTCCTGAAGCTGCGCCGCGAGTTGCTGGTTGGAGCTCTCGCGATTGCGCGTGAGGATATCGGCGTAGATGCGGTTCAGCCGCAGCTTCGGCATCGCCGCCTCGTTCAGCGCCGCGACCCATTGGTTCCTGATCTTACGTACGACCACGTCCGGGATCACGTAGTTCGCCTCGGCCTTCGCGAACGCGCCGCCCGGCCGGGGATTGAGGCTGCGGATCAGGTCGCGCACGCCGCGCACGCCGGCGTCGTCGGTATGCAGCAGCCGCTTCAGCTTGGTGAAGTCGCGGTTCGCGAGCAGCGGAAGGTTGCCATCGACGACCTTCAGCGCGTCGGCGAGAAACGGCGTGTCGGGCGCCCGCGTCTTCAGTTGCAGCGCAAGGCACTCGGCGCAATCGCGCGCGCCGACACCCGACGGCTCGAAGCTCTGGACGAACTTGAGGGC
The DNA here is from genome assembly GCA_963706225.1 of uncultured Pseudomonadota bacterium. Classification (GTDB taxonomy): domain Bacteria; phylum Pseudomonadota; class Gammaproteobacteria; order Burkholderiales; family Casimicrobiaceae; genus VBCG01. The sequence goes on along the minus strand of CAVPMH010000025.1, from coordinate 137,485 downwards.
GATCGACAGCTCCTCGGGCTCGATCTCGAGTTCCGCCGGAAACAGCTCGGCGATTTCCTCGAGCGGTGTTGGCAGGTAGCCGTCGTCGTCGAGCGCGTCGATCAGCGCCATGACGATGTGCCGGTCGCGCTGCGGCAGGTTGAGCAGCGCGAGCTGGCCATTCAGGTGGTCGCGCAGCGTGCTGGTCGCGATCTGCTGCGGCAGAAAATCGTCGTCGTCTCCGGAATTGCCACCGCCCCAGTCGCTGTCGCCGCCGCCGCCGTAATCGGCGAAGTCGGCCACTTCCGGCGCATCGTCGCGCGTCGCGCGCATCTCGGACGCCGTGTCGCTCGACGTGGTCTCGCGCGTTGCGGGCTCGGCGCCGTCGGTGACGCGTCCCGGACCGGACAGCGGCACTTCGGCAGCTACGCGCTCCTCCTCGACTTCGGCGCGCTCGAGCAGCGGATTTTCCTGCAGGATGCGCTCGACTTCGGCATTGAGCTCGATCGTCGACAGCTGCAGCAGCCGGATCGACTGCTGCAACTGCGGCGTCAGCGTGAGGTGCTGCGAGAGCTTGAGTTGGAGCGTCTGCTTCACCGACGACCGCGCTTTCTAGAAGGGTGCAGCTACGCCGGCATCGACGGGACAGCCGGTCGCTCGCATCGTGGCGAGTCAGAGCCGGAAGTGCTCCCCGAGATAAACTTTCCGGACGTCCTCATTATAAACAATCTCGCCCGGCGCGCCGGACGCGAGCACCCGGCCTTCGTTGATGATGTACGCGCGGTCGCAGATGCCGAGCGTCTCGCGCACGTTGTGGTCGGTGATCAGCACGCCGATGCCGCGCTCCTTCAGGAAGCCGATGATCTTCTGGATGTCGAGCACGGCGATCGGATCGACGCCTGCGAACGGCTCGTCGAGCAGGATGAAGCGCGGCCGCGTCGCCAGCGCGCGCGCGATCTCCACGCGCCGCCGCTCGCCGCCGGACAGCGATACCGCCGGCGCGTCGGCCAGATGCGAGATCGACAGGTCCTCGAGCAGCGCGTCGAGCCGGTTCGACGAGCGCGTCGGCGTCGAGGTCCTGCAGCTCGAGGATCGCGCGCACGTTCTGCGACACCGTCAGCTTGCGGAAGATCGACGCTTCCTGCGGCAGGTAGGAAAGCCCGCGCCGCGCGCGCCGATGGATCGGCAGCCGCGACAGGTTCTCGCCGTCGAGCGAGATGTTGCCGCCGTCGGCGGCGACGAGCCCGACGATCATGTAGAAGCACGTCGTCTTGCCGGCGCCGTTGGGGCCGAGCAGGCCCACCACCTCGCCGCTCGCGACTTCGAGCGAAACGTCGTGGACGACGGTGCGCGCCTTGTAGCGCTTGCGCAAGTGCGCTGCCGTAAGCTTGCTGGTGTGTTCCCCCCACGCTTGCGACGTGTGTCGCGGCGCTGCCCCCCAGGGGGCGGAATTCGCGTCTTGGGGCGGCCCGTCGCCGCTCATGTGCTCCCCCCACGCTTGCGACGTGCGTCGCGGCGCTGCCCCCCAGGGGGCGGAATTCGCGTCTTGGGGCGGCCCGTCGCCGCTCATGCGGTCCCCCCACGGTTGCGAGGCGGGTCGCTGCGCGGCCTCCCAGCGGGAGGCGTTCGCATGCTGGATCGGCGCGGCGGCACTCACTTCTGCAGCGTCGGGTCGGGCGTGAGCTTGAGCGGCGGGGCCGCCTTTGCGGCCGGCGCGGGCGTTGCCGGCTTGCCATCCTTCGTTGTCGCTGCGGCCTTGCCGGCCGGGGCCGTTTCCTTCCCGTCGGATTTCGGCGCGCCTTTCGTTCCGAGCGGCGTTTCGGTACGCGGCTCGAATACGCCTTGCACGCGTGCGCCCGGACCTTCGGCGCCGGGGGCGTTGGGCCGGCCCTCCGATCGGAACATATCGGTCGCGCTGTTGTAGGAAATGTAATTGCTGCGGATCTCGTCCTTGCCCTGCTTGAGCAGCGCGTTGTCGAACAGCTCGAGCGTCTGCGTCTGGCCGTCGTACACGGCGCGCTGCGCGTAGCCTTCGAAATACTCGTCGGAGTCGTCCTTCTTCTGACGGAAGCTCACCGGTTTGCCGACCGCGGTCGCGGACAGCGAGTCGTCCGGATTCTGCTTGAAGTCGATCCTGTCCGCGTGAATCGTCAACGTTCCTTGCGTGATCACGACGTTGCCGCGCAGCGTGCCGACGCGCTTGTCGAAGTCCACTTCCGCCGGCTGCTCGGCCGAGAAGTTGATCGGCTTGTCGCGATCGGCCTTCTCGGCGCCGGCGACCGCGGGGCCGAGAAGGCCGATCGCGCATGCGGCGAGCGCCACGCACTCGCCGTGCGGCAATACCGGGTTGCGTCATCTGGGTTCGTGTTGAGGTTGGAGCGTGCCGCTGACGTGCGACTTGATCCGCACGCGTCTTCGCCTTGTTGTCGAACTCGAGGCCTCGGCCGCGGATTATTCCACGCGGTTCCTCGATCGTCACCGGCTGATCGGTCTGCGCGCGCTGCTCCTTGGTGAAGACGTGCAGCAGGCTCGGTCGTGAGCGTAACGGGGCCGGTCGGTGTCTCGCCCGGCTTCGCCGGCTGCGTTTCCGCGGCGCGCTCGACGCGCACGTGCCCCGCAAAATCGCCGTGGTCGCGGTCGCCGGCAATCGTTCCGCGATCGGCGCTGATCGTCATCGTCGGATGACCCGTCTCGGTCAGCGACAGTTTCGGGTCCGCGAGCTCGGCGCTGTCGTCGTCGGGAAAGTGATCGGCGCGCACCGCGGATAACGATTCGCGCGGCTTGCCCTGCGCGTCGAACGTGATCGCCTTGAAATCCTGCAGGAACAGATCGGGGTCGTGGCGCGACGATCCGTCGCGCCGGGCCGGCGGCGGCTGCACCTGCGCGTCGAGCCAGTACGTGAGCGCAGCGAGCGCGCCGAGCAGCAGAACCGGCGACCACGCGACGAGGCGATCGAAGAAGGCGCGCGTGCGATCCATCGCGGGATCGGGCTTCAGCGCGCCGGCGCGAGCGCGGGCGCCCGCGCGCGGCGCGTCGCGCGCGTCGTCGTATCCTTGCGCGGCGAGAATGATGTCGGCCAGCTCGCGCACCGCGCCGCCGCCGCCGTCGCGCGACGTGACGTAATGCGCATGCGCGCGAACCGCGGCAGGTGCGTGCGGCACCGTCACGCCGAGGCCGCATGCGGCCAGCACGGCGATGTCCGGCAGGTCGTCGCCGATGTGCGCGCATTGCTCGGGCGCGAACCCCAGATCGATGCGCAGCCGCTCCCACGGCGCGCGCTTGTCGTGCGCGTCCTGCACGAGATGCGGAATGCGCAGTTGCTGCGCGCGATGCGCCACCGCGGGCGCGCTGCTCCCGGTGATCCACGCGACGACGATGCCGGCGTCTGCCAGCAGATGCATCGCGACGCCGTCGAGCGCACAGAACGCCTTGAACTCGTGGCCGTGGTCGTCGACGTAGATGCGTCCGTCGGTCAGCACGCCGTCGACGTCGCACGACAGCAGGCGCACGCGGCGCGCGCGGGCGGTCAGGTCAGTCGTCATCGGCGCCCATGACGCTAGACGACGCGCGCGCGGAAGAGATCGTGCATCTGCACGGCGCCGACCAGCGTGCCGGCGGCATCGACGACGAGCAGCGACGTGATCTTCGGTGGCGTCTCCATCAGCACGATGCAATCGGCGGCGAGGCGTTCGGCGTCGATCGTGCGCGGCGCGCTTCGTCATCAGGTCGGCGACGCGCGCCGATTCGGATCGCCGGACCGGCTCAGGCACGGCGAAGATCGCCGTCGGTGAAGATGCCCGCGACTGTGTCGTCGTTCGTCGACGACGCACGTCATGCCCATGCCCTTGGCGGCTCATCTCGACGATCGCTTCGGCGAGCGTCGCCGTATCCGCGACGCGCGGCACGGCGCTGCCCCGTGCGCATGACGTCGCGCGACGCGCGTCAGCAGCCGGCGGCCGAGCGAGCCGCCAGGATGCGAGCGCGCGAAGTCCTCGACCGAAAACCCGCGCGCATCGAGCAGCGGCCAGCGCAAGCGCGTCGCCGAGCGCCAGTGCGGCCGTCGTGCTGGCGGTCGGCGCGAGCCCGAGCGGACACGCTTCGGCATCGACGGCCGCATCGAGATGGACGTGCGCCGACTGCGCGAGCGAGCTCTGCTCGTTGCCGGTCAAGGCGATCAGCCTGGCGCCCTGGCGCTTCAGATGCGGCGTCAGCATCATCAGCTCGTCGGTTTCGCCGGAGTTCGAGAGCATGACGACGACGTCGTCCGCGGTGATCATGCCGAGGTCGCCGTGTCCCGCTTCGGCGGGATGCACGAAGAAAGCCGGTGTGCCGGTCGACGCCAGCGTCGCCGCGAGCTTCCGCGCGATGTGTCCGGATTTGCCGATGCCGGAGACCACGACGCGGCCGCGGCACCGGAGCATCAGCTCGACGGCAGCGACAAACGGTGCGGAAAGCCGCGCGCCGAGCGACGAGATCGCGCGCGCCTCGGTGTCGAGAACGTCGCGGGCGAGCGCCAGTGCGCGTTGCGCGTCGACGGTACCGGGTGGGGCGTCGCGCGCATCGCTTTGCGCATCCGCATGGGCGATCATCGCGCAAAGTATACCGCCGCCCCTTCGCGGTGCCGCTGCAACCATCGGCGGCGTGCTAACTTCGCCCGGCCCATGCCGAACACGCTGCTGCTGATCCTGATGCTGCTCGCGGCCTCCGTCGTCGTCGTCGCGTTGTGCCGCAGCATCCGATTGCCGCCGATCCTCGGCTACCTGATCGTCGGCATCGCGCTTGGCCCGCACGCGCTCGGCATTGTCCCCGACGACGATGCGACGCGCGAGCTCGCCGAGTTCGGCATCGTGTTCCTGATGTTCTCGATCGGACTCGAGTTCAGCCTGCCGCAATTGCGCACGATGCGCCGTGCGGTCTTCGGACTCGGCGCAGCGCAGGTCGCCATCACGACGGGCGCCGGCACGCTCGCCATGCAGTTGCTGGGCTACGGGTGGCGCGCCGGCATCGTGCTGGGCGGCGCGCTCGCGATGAGCTCGACGGCGATCGTGTCGAAGATGCTCGCCGAGCGCTCGGAGCTCGGCACGCCGCATGGACGCGACGTGATGGGCGTCCTGCTCTTCCAGGATCTGGCGGTCGTCGCGTTCCTGATCCTGATTCCGTCGCTCGGGCTGCCGGGTCTTGCCACCGGGTGGGTGCTCGCGGGCGCGCTCTTCAAGGCCGCGATCGCGCTGGCGGTGATCCTGTTTCTCGGGCAACGGCCGATGCGCGCGTGGTTTCGGCTGGTCGCGCGCCAGCGCTCGTCGGAGCTCTTCGTGCTGAACGTGCTGCTCGTGACGCTCGGGATGGCGGCGATCACCGGCTATTTCGGCCTGTCGCTGGCACTCGGCGCGTTTCTCGCCGGCATGCTCATCTCCGAAACGGAATTCCGCTACCAGGTCGAAGAGGACATCAAGCCGTTTCGCGACGTGTTGCTCGGACTTTTCTTCATCACGATCGGCATGATGCTCGACCTTCACGTCGATCGCGTGCTCGCGGGCTACGTGCTGCTGTTGCTGATCGTTCCCGTGGCGGCGAAGCTCGTGCTGATCGTCGTCCTCGCCCGCGCGTTCGGCGCGCCGACCGGCACCGCGCTGCGGACCGGCTTTTATCTCGCGCAGGCGGGCGAATTCGCGCTCGTCATGCTCGCGCTCGCGACGCAGACCGGGCTGCTGTCGCCACGATTCGCGCAGGCGGTGCTCGCGGCGATGATCCTGTCGATGCTGCTTGCGCCGCTGCTCATCCAGCACGCGGAGCGGTGGGTGAGGAAGCTGACGGCCAACGACTGGCTCGCGCGCGCAGCCGAGCTCACGCAAGTGGCGGCCCGGACGATGGCGCGCCAGGGCCACGTCATCGTGTGCGGCTTCGGCCGGAGCGGACAGAACCTGACGCGCCTGCTCGAGCGCGAGGACATTGCCTATCTCGCGCTCGATGCCGATCCGCAGCGCGTGCGCGAGGCCGCCGACGGCACCAGCGTCATCTACGGCGATGCGAGCCGGCGCGAGACGCTCGTTTCCGCCGGGCTCGCGAAGGCGCGCGCCGTCGTGATCACGTTCGCGGATACCGCCGTCGCGATCCGGATCCTTCACCACGTGCAGCATCTGCGCCCCGAAGTGCCCGTGATCGTGCGCACGCGCGACGATGGCGAGATCGACCGGCTGCTCGCGGCCGGCGCCACGGAGGTCGTTCCCGAGGTGCTCGAAGGCAGCCTGATGCTCGCGTCGCATTCGCTGCTCGTGCTGGGTGTGCCGCTCAACCGCGTGCTGAAGCGCATCCGGACGGTTCGCGAGCAACGATACGGACTGTTCCGCGGTTTCTTCCACGGCGCGAGCGATGTCGCGGACGCCGCCGACAACATGCAGCCGCGACTGCATACGGTGCTGCTCGGCGAACGTGCGCATGCGATCGGCCGGTCGCTCGACGAATTGAACGTCGGCGCGCTCGTCGAAGTGACCGGCGTGCGCCGACCCGGTGCGCGATCGGTGATGCCTGGCGCCGATTGGCGTTTCGCGCCGGGCGACGCTGTCGTGCTGCTCGGCCGGCCAGCGGAGCTGGCGCGCGCCGAGCAGCGGTTGCTGAAGGGCGAGTAAGCCGCGGGCCCTCGACCGAGCCCTTGTGCCACTGTCTCCGATTGACGTCGTTGCGGGGCGTTTCGCCCACCGGATACAATCCTTCTTCCGCCCTCCCGCTGTCCCCCAAATGTCCGTTGTCGAACCGGCTGCCGTCTTGCCGACGTGCCCGACTGAAATTGCCGTCCGGATGACGGGCGTGTGGTTCGGCTACGATCGCCGCCGGCCGGTGCTGCGCGGCATCGACATGGCGATCCCGCGTGGCAAGCTCGTCGCGATCATGGGCGGCTCCGGCTGCGGCAAGACGACGATCCTGCGCCTGATCGGCGGCCAGTTGCGCCAGCAAAGCGGCACGATCACCGTGGCGGGCCAGGACGTGATGGCGCTCGATCGCGAGGCGCTGTTCGCACTTCGTCGCAGGATCGGCATGCTGTTCCAGTTCGGCGCACTGTTCACCGATATGTCGGTGTTCGAGAACATCGCGTTCCCGATGCGCGAGCACACCGAACTGCAGGAGGAGCTGATTCGCGACCTCGTGCTGATGAAGCTCAACGCGGTGGGACTGCGCGGCGCGGCGCAGCTGCGTCCGGCCGAGCTTTCGGGCGGCATGTCGAGGCGCGTGGCCCTCGCGCGCGCAATTGCGCTCGACCCGATGCTCGTCATGTACGACGAGCCGTTCGCCGGCCTCGATCCGATCTCGCTCGGCATCGTCGGGCAGCTCGTCCGCAAGCTGAACGATGCGCTCGGCATCACGTCGGTCGTCGTCACGCACGACATCTACGAGTCGCTGAAGATCGTCGACTACATTTACTTCGTCGCGGAAGGCGGGATCGTGGCGCAGGGGACGCCCGACGAGGTGCGGCAATCGAAGGATTCGTTCGTGCGCCAGTTCGTCGACGGCGAGCCCGACGGACCGGTGCCGTTCCACTATCCGGCGCGCGCGGTGGCCGAGGAGTTTGCGTGAGCGCCGAGCGGCGGCAGCCGCAGGCGTCGGGAGCACAGCGCATGCCGGCTGATTCGGTTACGTGGGCGCTGCGCCGGGTGGGCGGGCGCACGCTCGACTCCATCGAGCGCCTGGGGTTCGCCGCGCGCTTTTCGGTCGCGGTGCTGATGCATCTTCCCGGCGCGTTCCGGCGCCTGCAACTGACGCTGCGCGAGATTTATTTTTCCGGCGTCCTGTCGCTCGTCATCATTCTCGTGTCGGGGCTGTTCGTCGGCATGGTGCTGGCCCTTCAGGGCTACGAGGTGCTCACGCGGTACGGCGCGAACGAATCACTCGGCATCCTGGTGGCGCTGTCGCTCGTTCGGGAACTCGGGCCGGTCGTGGCGGGTCTGCTTTTTGCCAGCCGCGCGGGCAGTGCCGTCACCGCCGAAATCGGGCTGATGAAGACCACGGAGCAACTGTCCGCAATGGAAATGATGGCCGTCGATCCGCTCGCGCGCGTCGTGGCGCCGCGCTTTGTCGGCGGCGTCGTATCGATGCCGCTGCTTGCCGCATTGTTCTCGACGCTCGGCGTCTTCGGCGCCTACCTGGTCGGCGTGAAGCTGATCGGCATCGATTCCGGGGCGTTCTGGGGCAACATGCGAGCGGCTGTCGATTTCGGCCACGACATCCTCAACGGCTTCATCAAGAGCGTCGTGTTCGGCATCGCGGTCAGCGCGATCGCGGTGTTCGAAGGCTATAACGCGCGACCGACCGCCGAAGGCGTTTCGACGGCGACGACGCGAACGGTCGTCGCCAGCTCGCTTTCGATTCTGGCGCTCGATTTCGTGCTCACCGTCTTCATGTTCAGAGGGGTAGGTGTAGGCGCATGAGACCCGGACAATCCGCTCACTCGCCTCGCATTCGCTCGGCACCTCTCCCCGGTTGGGAAGAGGACCGCGGCGAGGGGCGCGCATGAATCGATCGACGCTGGACCTGTGGGTCGGCATCTTCGTGACGATCGGCGTCGCCGCGATCCTGTTCCTGGCGCTCAAGGTCGGCAACCTGACGTCGGTCAGCAGCGCGCCCGGCTATCATCTGGACGCCGCATTCGACAACATCGGCGGCCTGAAGCTGCGCGCGCCGGTGAAGGCGGCGGGGGTCGTCGTCGGCCGCGTCGAGCGCATCAAGCTCGATCCGCAAACGTACCAGGCGGTCGTGTCGATGAAAATCGATCGCGGCTATCAGTTCACCAAGGACACGATCGCATCGATCCTCACGTCCGGGCTGCTCGGCGAGGTGTACATCGGGCTCGACTCCGGCGGCGACACGCAGATGCTCGCCGACGGCGCGCGCATCGGGAAAACGCAATCGGCGATCGTGCTCGAGAAGCTGATCGGCCAGTTCATGTTCGACAAGGCTGCTGCAGGCAACGGCGCAGCGCCAGGCGCCAGCAACGGGCCTGCCGCGGCAAGTGCGGGTTCCGGTACCGGTGCTGCAGTGTCCGCAGGAGGTGGCAAGTGACTTCGCTGCGCATCATCCGGCACTGCGCCGGGACCGTGACGGTTGCCGCGCTGCTCGCGGGCTGCGCCATGGGTCCGACGCGCGAGGATCCTTTCGAGCCTGCGAATCGCGTCTCGTACCAGGTCCACCAGGTCGTCGACGGCAAGATCGTCAAGCCGGTGGTCCAGGCGTACGTCGATTACACGCCGCGGCTCGTGCGCCAGGCAGTGACGAATTTCTTCGGCAACATCGACGACCTGTTTTCGTTCGCCAACGACGTGTTGCAGGGGAAGCCCGACAAGGCCGGCAACGACCTTGGCCGCGTCATCACGAACACCGCGTTCGGCATCGGCGGCCTGATCGACATCGCGGGCGACGCAGGCATCCCGAAGGGCAACGAGGATTTCGGGCAGACGCTCGGCGTCTGGGGCGTGCCGCAGGGTCCGTACCTGTTCATTCCGGTATTCGGCCCGACCACCGTGCGCGATGGCACCGGGTCCATCCTCCGTGCGTATGCGAGCCCGATTGGCTACATCAACGACATCTCGACGCGCAACATCCTCTGGGCGCTGAATCTCGTCGATCTGCGCGCGTCGGCGCTGCAGGCCGAAAATCTCGTCAACCAGGCAGCACTCGATCCGTACACGTTCATCCGGCGCTCGTATCTGCAGCGCCGCCAATATCTCGTGTACGACGGGAAGCCGCCGCCTTCGAAGGATGAAGAATGACGTCGAATCCGCACTCGCGTCGCGCGGCCCGCATGGCGGCCGGCGCGCGCAGCGTTGCCGTGGCCGTTCTGGCGCTCGTCGCGTTGCCGGCGCTCGCGCAGGAAGCGCCGGATGCGCTCGTGAAGCGCGTGTCGCAGGAGGCGCTCCAGATCATCAAGACCGACCCGAAAGTGCAGGCGGGCGACCAGGCGCGCATTCGCGAGCTGATCGAGGCGAAGCTCGCGCCGCACTTCGACATGGACCGGATGACGGCGCTCGCCATGGGGCGGTCCTGGCGGCAGGCGACGCCCGAGCAGAAAAAGCGCCTGGCCGACGAGTTCAAGTCGCTGCTGATCCGCACGTATTCCAATGCGCTCAACCAGTATCGCGACCAGACGCTCCAGTACGAGCCGTTGCGTGCCGCGCCCGATGCCGCCGACGTGACCGTGCGCACGACGGTCGTCCGGCCCGGACAGACGCCGGTCGAGATCGACTACAGCATGGAAAAGACGCCCGCGGGCTGGAAGGCGTACGACGTGATCGTCGGCGGCGTGTCGCTCGTCACGAATTACCGCGACGAGTTCACCCAGCAGGTGCAATCGGGCGGCATCGACGGGCTGATCCAGGCCCTCGCGAGCAAGAATTCGGGCGGTGCCGCGAAGTGATCGAGCATCCGCCGGCCGACGCGGAGGCCATTGGCGGCTTTACCGTGTCCGACGCAGGGTGGCATTTCGCCGGTGCGCTGACGCTCGACGGCGCCGCCACGATCTTCGAGGCATCGAAGGCGACGCCCTTGCCGGCGAACGGCATTGTCGACTTCAGCGGCATGCGTCACGCCGATTCGGCGGCGCTCGCGATCATCATCGCGCTGAAGCGGCGCGCCGCCGGCGAAGGGCGCACGTTGTCCGCCACCGGCCTGCCGGCATCGCTGCGCTCGCTCGCCGTCGTCTACGGCGTCGAGAACCTGCTCGACTGAGCTTTCCGCGACATGATGCCCGATGCCGTCGACGTGATCGGCATCGCGCGCCGCTTCGGCAGCGTGCAGGCGCTCGCCGGCATCGATTTGCGCGTGGCGCAGGGCGAGTTCTTCGGGCTGCTCGGCCCGAACGGCGCCGGCAAGACGACGCTGATATCGATTCTCGCCGGACTGACGCGCGCCGATCGCGGGACGGCGCGAATTCTCGGCCACGACGTCGTCGGCGACTATCGCAAGGCGCGCCGGGCGCTCGGTGTCGTGCCGCAGGAGCTCGTCTTCGATCCGTTCTTCAGCGTTCGCGAAACGCTGCGCATCCAGTCGGGCTACTTCGGCCTGCGCAAGAACGATGCGTGGATCGACGAGCTTTTGCATCACCTCGACCTGACGCAAAAGGCCGACGCCAACATGCGCGCGCTTTCGGGCGGCATGAAGCGGCGCGTGCTGGTGGGCCAGGCGCTCGTCCACAAGCCGCCGGTGATCGTCCTCGACGAGCCGACGGCGGGTGTGGACGTCGAGCTGCGCCAGAGCCTGTGGGGGTTCATTCGCAAGCTCAACCGCGAAGGCCACACGATCATCCTGACGACGCACTATCTCGAGGAGGCCGAGGCGCTGTGCGGCCGCATCGCCATGCTGAAATCGGGCCGCATCGTGGCGCTCGACACGACGCAGCACCTGTTGTCGCGATTCGCCGGGCTGACGGTGCGGGTGTCGGCCGAACGGTTGCCCGACGAATGGCAGCATCGCATTCACCGGCGCGAAGGATCGGTGTACTACCTCGGTCTCGAGAGCTACGCGGAGCTCGAGCGGCTGCTCGCGTCGTTTCGTGGCGCGGGTGTTTCGATCGACGATCTCGCGCTGGCCGAAACCGATCTCGAGCAGGCATTCCTGCGCATCATGGCCGGCAGCGAAACGACCGACGAGACCGAGCCCCCGATTGCGATCCCCGAAGCATGATCGAAATCGTCGGCTCCGGCTGGCTCACGCTGCTCCAGAAGGAGCTGCTGCGCTTCTGGAAGGTCAGCTTCCAGACGATCGCCGCGCCGGTGCTGACGGCGCTCCTCTACCTGCTCATCTTTTCGCACGTGCTCGAGTCGCGCGTGTCGGTCTTCAACGGCCAGGTCCGCTACACGGCGTTCCTCGTCCCCGGGCTCGTGATGATGTCGGTGCTGCAGAACTCGTTCGCCAACGCGTCGTCGTCGCTGATCCAGTCGAAAATCACCGGCAACCTGATCTTCGTGCTGTTGCCGCCGTTGTCGCCGCTCGACATGTACGCGGCCTACGTGCTCGGTGCGATGGTGCGCGGCCTCGTCGTCGGGATCGGCGTGTTCGCCGTGACGCTGCTGTTCGTTCCAGGGCCGTTCACGATGGCGCATCCGGCCTTGGCGATCGCATTCGCCGTGCTCGGCAGCGGCATCCTCGCCACGCTCGGCGTGATCGCGGGCATCTGGTCGGACAAGTTCGATGAGCTCGCGGCATTCCAGAATTTCCTGATCATGCCGCTCACGTTCCTGTCCGGCGTGTTCTACTCGATCCATTCGCTACCGCCGTTCTGGCAGGCGCTGTCGCATTTCAATCCGTTCTTTTATATGATCGACGGCTTTCGCTACGGATTTTTCGGGCTGTCCGACATCGCGCCCGGTATCTCGCTGGCGCTCGTCGCCGCCGCGGCCGTCGTGCTCGCCGGCATCGCGCTGCTGATGCTCTCGCGCGGCTGGAAGCTTCGCCACTGAAGGGAAAAGAATGGTCACCAGCGAATCGATCAAGTCGTCCATCGAGACCGGCCTCGACTGCGACGTCGTCGACGTCACCGGCGACGGTCACCATTTCGAGGCGTTGATCGTCTCGCGCGCATTCAGCGGCCTGTCGCGCATTGCGCGGCATCGGCTGGTCTACGCGGCGCTCGGCGAGCGGATGCGCGAGGAGGTGCACGCGCTGTCGATGAACACGCAGACCCCGGAAGAGCATGCCGCGGGCGGGAAAGCGGGTTCGACGAATGGATAAGCTCGTCATCGAAGGCGGGTGCCGCCTCACGGGCGAGGTGCGCGTCTCGGGCGCCAAGAACGCGGCACTGCCGATCCTGTGCGCGGCGCTGCTGACGCGCGAGCCGCTGACGCTCGCCAACGTTCCACACCTCAACGACGTGCGCACGATGAGCGCGCTGCTGTCGCAGATGGGCGTGCGGCAGCAACGCCACGACCCGGACGGCATCACGCTCGACGCTGCGCACATCGACTGGCCGTCGGCGCCCTACGAGATGGTCAAGACGATGCGCGCGTCGATCCTGGCGCTCGGGCCGCTGCTCGCGCGCTGCGGCGAGGCGCGCGTCTCGCTGCCGGGCGGCTGCGCGATCGGCCTGCGACCGGTCGATCAGCACATCAAGGGCCTGCAGGCGATGGGCGCCGAGATCGACCTCACGCACGGCTACATCAATGCGCGCGCCACGCGCCTCACCGGTGCGAGCTTCGTGTTCGATGTCGTCACCGTGACCGGGACCGAGAACCTGATGATGGCCGCGGCGCTGGCCGACGGCGTGACGACGCTCGACAACGCGGCGCGCGAGCCGGAAGTGGTCGATCTCGCGACGTGCCTTTGCGCGATGGGCGCCCGGATCACCGGTGCGGGCAGCGATCGCATCGTGATCGAGGGCGTGGCCGCACTGCACGGCGCCACGCATCTCATCATGCCGGATCGCATCGAAACCGGAACGTTTCTCGCCGCGGCGGCCGCAACGCGCGGCGACGTGATCATTGCCGGCGCCGACGCGGCTTCTCTCGCCGCCATCATGGACAAGCTGCGCGAGGCCGGCGCGCTTATCGAAGCGGCTGGCGCGAGCATCCACGTGCGCGGCAACGGCGCATTGCGCGCCGCCAACGTCCGCACCGCGCCGTTCCCGGCGTTCCCGACCGACATGCAGGCGCAGTTCATGGCGCTCGCGACGCTCGCGGACGGCGCATCGGTGATCACCGAAACGATCTTCGAGAACCGGATGATGCACGTGCAGGAGCTGAAGCGGCTCGGCGCCGATATCGAGGTCGAGGGCAACGCGGCGGTCGTCAAGGGAGTCGCGCGGCTGACCGGCGCGAACGTGATGGCGACCGACCTTCGCGCATCGGCGTGCCTCGTCATCGCGGGACTCGTCGCCGACGGTGAAACGACGATCGACCGCATCTACCATCTGGATCGCGGCTACGAGCGCATCGAGGAAAAGCTCTCGGCGCTCGGCGCGCGCATCCGGCGGATACAGTGATTTCAGCCGATCTCTCCGCGGACGACCTCGCGCGCGCGCCGCTCGGCCGGCCGAGCGGCCATCCGGACCAATACGCGCCGTCGCTGCTGTTCGCCGTGCCGCGCGCGCCGCAACGCGCGGCGTTGGGACTCTCCAGCGCGCTGCCGTTCACCGGCGTCGATCTGTGGACGGCGTACGAATTGACCTGGCTCGACACCGGCGGAAAGCCGCAGGTCGCGCTCGCGACGCTCGACGTGCCGATCGATTCACCGTCGATCATCGAATCGAAATCGATGAAGCTCTATCTCGGCTCGTTCGCGCAGACGCGTTGCGCCGGCATGACCGAAATCGCGGCGATGATCGAGCGCGACCTGTCGCAAGCCTGTGGCGCGCAGGTGGGCGTCGCGCTGCGCGGGCCGGCGGCGTTCGAGGCGCAGTCCATTCGCGAGCTGGCGGGCGACAGCATCGATGACCAGCGCGTGGCCTGCGACGCGTACGACGTCGAGCCGGCGTTCCTTTCCGCGAATGGCGATATCGTCGACGAGAGGCTGACGAGCCGGCTGTTCCGGTCGGTGTGCCCGGTCACCGCGCAGCCGGACATCGCGTCGCTGCAGTTGACGTATCGCGGCCCGCGCATCGATCGTGAAGGGCTGTTGCGCTATCTCGTTTCGTATCGGTGCCACGCGGGCTTTCACGAGCATTGCGTCGAGCGCATTTTCGTGGACGTCGCCTCGCGCTGCCGCTGCGAGCAGCTTTCGGTGCTTGCGCGGTTCACGCGGCGCGGGGGCCTCGACATCAATCCGTTTCGCACGAACGCGGGCGCCGCGAATCCCGACAACGTGCGCACGGCGCGCCAATAGCGCGCCGTTCGCGATGATCGCGGGGGCGAACCCGGAACCGGTCACCGCGATTCGCGGCGCGCTCCTTACGTTTGGCGGGGATCCGTTCACCGCCGACGCGCAGGCGGTGCGTCGCTACGAGCGCGATGCGATCGTCGCCATGGCGAACGGCCGCATCGTCGATTGCGGCCCGGCTGACGAGGTCGCCGCGCGCCTTCCGTCCGGCACGCCGGTCACGCATTACCGGGATGCCCTGATCAGCGCCGGGTTCATCGATGCGCATGTGCACTATCCACAACTGCCGGTCATCGGCGCCGGCGGCAAGCCGCTGCTGGAATGGCTCGCCGCCTGCACGTTTCCGGCGGAAGCGCGCTACGCCGACATCGACTACGCGCGATCGGTCGCCGCGCGTTACCTGGACGAGAACCTGCGCCACGGCATCACGACGGCCGCCGTTTTCGGAACGGTCCATCCCGCGTCGGTCGATGCGCTGTTCGAGGGTGCGCAACGGCGCGGAATGCGGATGATCGCGGGCAAGGTGCTGATGGATCGCCATGCGCCCGCCGACCTGCTCGACACCGCGACGCGCGGATACGACGAGAGCAAGGCATTGATCGGCCGCTGGCATCATCGCGATCGCCTCGCGTATGCGATCACGCCGCGATTCGCCGCCACGTCGTCGCCGGAGCAGCTCGAGGCGGCCGCCACACTGTGGCGCGAGACGCCCGGGGCCTACGTGCAATCCCACGTCGCCGAGAACGCGGCCGAGGTTGCCTGGATCACGACGCTTTATCCGGCGCAGGGTTCCTATCTCGACGTGTACGCGCAATTCGGCCTGCTCGGGCGCCGGGCGATTTACGCGCATGGAATTCACCTCGGCGAAAGCGATTTCCATCGGCTTGCCGAGTCGCGCACGGCGCTCGCGCATTGTCCGACATCGAACAATTTCCTCGGCAGCGGCCTGTTCGCGCTCCATCGCGCGCGCGACCCGGCGCGTCCGGTGCACGTCGCGCTGGCGACGGATCTCGGCGCCGGCACGGGCTTCTCGATGCTGCGCACGATGCAGGCGGCGAGCGATGTCGCGCATCTGCAGGGCCATCCGCTGTCGCCGTCGCGCGCCTGGTGGCTCGCGACGACGGGCGCGGCCGCGGCGCTCGACCTCGACGCCGAGATCGGCACAATCGCGCCCGGACGCGAGGCCGATCTCGTCGTCATCGATCTTTGCTCCACGCCGCTGATCGAGTTCCGGATGCGCTACGTCAACGACATCGACGAGGCGCTCGGCGTGCAACTGGCGCTTGGCGACGACCGGGCGATCCGCGCGACGTATGTCGGCGGAACGCTCGCCTGGGATCGCGATGCAGGGCCGGTGGTCGCCGTGTAGGAGTCCATCCGACACCCTCGCGCGGCGATGTCGCAGGAACCACGCAGGAACTCGTCTGCCCTAATTTGTGGCGTCCTAGCGAATGGAGGCACCATGAAACATGGATTGACGAAAGCGGCGCTGGCCGGCGTGGCGTTCGCCGGACTGCTCGGCGGATGCGCCACCACCGTCGACTGGGGCGGCCCGCTCCTGCATTACCGGTATCACTACGATTCGCGGCCGATCGTCTACGAGCCGGACGCGACGGTGACGTATCGCGACCACGGCGTGACGTACGAGCGGCCGTCGGTCGTCTACCCCTCTGCGCCGACGGCGTATATCGACGACGACGATTGAGGGGCACAACTGGGGGGCGCGAGGGCGCATGCGGACCGCTCCGGTAGAATCGACAGGTTCAACCTGCGGTCCGCCCCGTGCCCACGCTCAACCTGGCGCTCTCGAAGGGGCGCCTGCTCGACGAAACGCTCCCCCTGCTCGCAGCGGCGGGCGTCGTTCCTGTCGAAGATCCGTGCACGTCGCGCAAGCTGATCGTCGCAACCGATCGCCCGGGCGTGTCGCTGGTCATCCTGCGCGCAACTGACGTCCCGACCTATGTTCAGTATGGCGCCGCCGATCTCGGCGTCGTCGGCAAGGACGTGCTGCTCGAGCACGGAACCGAAGGTCTGTACCAGCCGCTCGACCTCGGCATCGGGCGCTGTCGCCTGGTCGTCGCGGCGCGACGCGATTACGATTGGGCGCATTCGGTACAGCGCGGCGCGCGCATCCGCGTCGCGACGAAGTACGTCAAGACCGCGCGCGAGCACTTCGCGGCGAAGGGGATGCACGTCGACCTGATCAAGCTGTACGGCTCGATGGAGCTGGCGCCGCTCGCGGGACTCGCCGATGCCATCGTCGATCTCGTCTCCACGGGCCACACGCTGCAGGCGAACGACCTTGTCGCGGTCGAGGACATCATGCCGATCACGGCGCGGCTCATCGTGAGCCCCGCTGCGCTCAAACTGAAGCGCGATATCGCCAAACCGCTGATCGACGCGCTCGCCGAAGCTTCGGCCGTCGCCGCATGAACGCGAAGCCCGTGTTGCGTTTGCGCACGCTCGACACGCGAGCGCCGGATTTCGATGCCGCGCTCGAAGCGCTCATCGCGTTCGAGGCGGCACAGGACCCGGCAATCGATGCAACGGTCGCGGCGATCATCGCCGACGTGCGCGCGCGCGGCGATGCGGCGGTGCTCGATTACACCGAGCGCTTCGATCGGCTGCGTGCGCAGCGCTTGGCCGATCTCGCCGTCGACCGCGCGACGATGCGCGCCGCGTACGATGCGCTTCCGGGCGCGCAGCGCGACGCACTGCAGAGGGCGGCAGTCCGCATTCGCGATTTTCACGAGCGGCAGAAGAGCGGTGGTTTCGCATTTCGCGATGCGGACGGAACCGAGCTCGGACAGCGCATCACGCCGCTCGACCGCGTCGGGCTGTACGTGCCCGGCGGCAAGGCGGCGTATCCGTCGTCAATGCTGATGAATGCGATTCCCGCGCAGGTGGCGGGCGTTGCCGAGATCGTCGTCGCCGTGCCCACGCCCGACGGCGTGCGCAATCCGCTGGTGCTCGCCGCCGCGCATCTCGCCGGTGTCACGCACGTCTACACGATCGGCGGCGCGCAGGCGATCGCCGCGCTCGCGTACGGAACGCAAACCATTCCCGCCGTCGACAAGATCTGCGGACCGGGCAATGCGTACGTCGCGGCGGCGAAACGGCGCGTTTTCGGCGCGGTCGGCATCGACATGGTGGCCGGTGCATCGGAAATCGTCGTCCTTGCCGACGCGAGCGCCAATCCCGACTGGGTCGCGATCGACCTGTTCTCGCAGGCCGAGCACGACGAGATGGCGCAGGCGATCCTGCTGTCGCCGGATGCGTCGCTCATCGAGCGCGTGGCGCAAAGCGCGCAACGCTGGTTCATCGAGATGCCGCGCGCATCGATCATCGCGGCGTCGCTCGCGCATCGCGGCGCGCTGATCAGGACGCGCGATCTCGCCGAAGCCTGCGCGCTCGCCAACCGCATCGCGCCCGAGCACCTCGAGCTTGCCGTCGCCGATCCCGATGCGCTGCTGCCGCAGATTCGGCATGCCGGCGCGATTTTCGTCGGTCACTACGCGAGCGAGGCGCTGGGCGATTATTGCGCGGGGCCCAATCACGTCCTGCCCACCGGCCGTACGGCGCGATTTTCGTCGCCGCTCGGCGTGTACGATTTCCAGAAACGCACGAGCGTGCTGCGCATCGCGCGCAGGACCGCGCAGGCGCTCGGCCCCGTTGCCGTGACGCTCGCGACCGGCGAGGGATTGATCGCGCATGCGCGCGCGGCGGCGGCGCGCGTTGCGGGTGCCGATGGATGAATGCGCCCGATCGCGACGCGCTTCTCGACAACGCGCGACGCGCCTGTATCGCGGCCACCGTGCGCGATGACGTGCAGGCGTTGACGCGCTACACGGTTGCGGACGCCGAGGGCTACATCAAGCTCGACGCGATGGAAAATCCGTACGCCTTGCCGGCCGAGCTCGCCGCAGCACTCGGCGAGGCCGTATCGCGCGTACCGATCAACCGCTATCCCGACGGCGACGCCCGCGCGGTCAAGGACGCATTGCGCGCGGCGCTGAAGCTGCCCGCGGACGTTTCGCTTTTGCTCGGCAATGGATCCGACGAGCTTATCCAGATCCTGACGTCCGCCATCGCCGGTCCTGCCGCAAGCGTCCTCGCCCCCGAGCCGTCGTTCGTGATGTATCGGCGCAGCGCGCGGGTGGCGCAGGCGCGCTTCACCGGTGTTGCCCTGCACAGCGACTTCTCGCTGGACGCCGACGCGATGCTCGACGCCATCGCACGCGAGCGGCCGGCGCTGGTGTGGCTCGCCTTTCCGAACAACCCGACAGGCAATCTCTTCGAAGCAGCGGACGTCGAGCGCATCGTGCGCGCGGCGCCCGGGCTGGTCGCGATCGACGAGGCGTATTACGCGTATGCGGATGCGACATTCCTGCCTCGCGTGCTCGACTTTCCGAACCTCGTCGTCGTGCGCACCGTGTCGAAGATCGGCCTGGCGGGACTGCGGCTCGGTTACGCCGTCGGCCATCCGGACTGGATCGCGCAGTTCGACAAGCTGCGCCCGCCGTACAACGTGAGCAGTCTGACGCAGGCGGCGCTGCCGCTCCTGCTCGCGCACGGCGAGCTCTTCGCGCGACAGGCGGCAGCGATTCGCGCGGAACGGACGCGTCTCGCGGCGGCGCTTGCGAGACTGTCGCGCGTACGCGTGTTCCCGACGCAGGCCAACTTCGTGCTTGCGCGCGTTCCCGACGCCAACGCGTGGTTTGCCGCGCTTCGCGACGCGAAGATCCTGGTCAAGAACCTGGACGGCGCGCATCCGCTGCTCGCGAGCTGCCTGCGAATCACCGTCGGCACGCCCGCCGAAAACGATGCGCTCATCGATGTGCTCGAGCGATGCTGAAGGATAGACCGTCATGAATGCGCCGATGGAATCGCCAATCCGCAGCGCGCAGGTTGCGCGTCGAACCGCGGAGACCGAGATCGAGGTCCGCGTCGTGATCGACGGCAGCGGCCACACGCAGCTTGCGACCGGCATTGCGTTTCTCGATCACATGCTCGACCAGGTGGGTCGCCATGGCATGCTCGACCTCGCCGTCGCGGCCAAGGGCGATCTGCACATCGACGCGCACCACACGGTCGAGGACATCGGCATCACGTTCGGCCAGGCCGTGCGACAGGCGCTCGGCGACAAGCGCGGCATCCGCCGCTACGGCCACGCGTACGTGCCGCTCGACGAAGCGCTGTCGCGCGTCGTCCTCGATCTCTCCGGCCGTCCGGGGCTCGAATTCCACGTGCCGTTCATGCGCGCGCTCGTCGGCACGTTCGACGTCGACCTCATTCACGAATTCTTCCAGGGCTTCGCGAACCACGCGCTGGTGACGATGCACGTCGACAACCTGCGCGGCGACAACGCGCACCATCAGGCGGAAACGGTGTTCAAGGCGTTCGCGCGCGCGCTTCGGATGGCGTGCGAGCGCGACCCGCGCGCGGCCGACGAAATCCCCTCGACCAAGGGACGCCTTGTGAGCCTGCCGCTCGATGCCGACGATCGCGGTGATCGACTACGGCATGGGCAACCTGCGCTCGGTTGCGAAGGCGCTCACGCATGTCGCGCCCGGCGCGCGGACCGTCGTCACCGGGGACCCGGCGCTCATCCGCGAGGCGGCACGCATCGTCCTGCCGGGTCAGAGCGCGATGCCCGATACGATGGCGGGTCTCGACGCCACGGGCCTTCGTGGCGTCGTGCTCGAATGCCTGCGCGATCGCCCGTTCCTCGGCGTGTGTCTCGGCCTGCAGATGCTGTTCGACGAGAGCGAAGAGGGGCCGACGAGGTGCCTTGGCGCGCTTGCCGGGCGCGTTCGCCGGTTTCGCGAAGAGGAGCAGCACCTGCCCTCCGGCGAACGGCTCAAGATTCCGCACATGGGCTGGAGTCCCGTTCGGCAGGCGCGCGCGCACCCGCTGTGGACCGGAATCGAGGACGACGAGCGGTTCTACTTCGCGCACAGCTACTATCCGGTTCCAGCCGATGCCGGGTTGACGGCGGCAACGACGTCGTACCCGGCGCCGTTTACTTGCGCGATAGCGAGGGCTAATATCTTCGCCGTGCAGTTCCACCCGGAAAAGAGCCAGCGCGCGGGTCTGCGCCTGCTCGCCAATTTCGTCGCCTGGGACGGAAAGCCTTAGCGATCTTCGCCGAAGTCCGCGCGCGAGCCGCCAGCTTCACTCCTCCACGCAGCCCCCGCTGCCATGCAGATCATTCCCGCGATCGATATCAAGGACGGACATTGCGTGCGTCTCAAGCAGGGCGACATGCATTCCGCAACGGTGTTTTCCGAGGACCCCGCCGCGATGGCCCGGCACTGGCTCGATCTCGGCGCCGAGCGGCTGCATCTCGTCGACCTGAACGGGGCGGTCGCCGGCAAGCCGCGCAACGAGCTCGCCATTCGCGAGATCGCGAGCGTCATCGGCGACGAGATTCCCGTGCAGCTGGGCGGCGGCATCCGCGACCTCGACACGATCGAGCGCTACCTCGACGACGGCATCAGCTACGTCATCATCGGGACCGCGGCGGTCAAGAACCCCGGCTTCCTGCACGACGCATGCTATGCGTTCCCCGGTCACATCATCGTCGGCCTCGACGCGCGCGACGGCAAGGTCGCGACCGACGGCTGGTCGAAGATGACGGGACACGACGTCGTCGACCTCGCGAAGAAATTCGAGGACTACGGCGTCGAGGCGATCGTCTACACCGACATCGGCCGCGACGGCATGCTGACGGGCGTCAACGTCGAGGCGACCGTCAAGCTCGCGCGCGAGCTGAAGACGCCGATCATCGCGAGCGGCGGCATCGCGTCGCTGCAGGACATCCACCAGCTCATTCCGTATGCGAGCGAGGGCATCATCGGCGCCATCGCCGGGCGCGCGCTGTACGAGGGCAAGCTGGATTTCAGGGAAGCGATGAAGCTCGCGAAGGGCTGAATGCGGCCAGCGCTGCACGCACGACTCGACGGTTAGAATGGGACGTATGGGTCTCGCGAAACGCATCATTCCCTGCCTCGACATCGCCGGCGGACGCGTCGTCAAGGGCGTCAACTTCGTCAACCTGCGCGACGTCGGGGACCCGGTCGAAGCCGCCCGCCGCTACGACGGCGAGGGCGCCGACGAGATCGCATTCCTGGACATCCGCGCGAGCATCGAAAATCGCGGGTTGCTCTACGACATGATCGAGCGCGTCGCCGACCAGGTGTTCATTCCGCTGACAGTGGGCGGCGGCGTCAACTCGGTCGACGAGATTCGCAGCCTGCTCAACGCGGGCGCCGACAAGGTCAGCATCAACACCGGCGGCATCGAGCGGCCCGAGCTGTTCGCCGAGGCATCCGCGCATTTCGGCGCGCAGTGCGTCGTGGCGGCGATCGACGTGAAGCAATGCGCGGTCGATCAATGGCAGGTCTACATCCACGGGGGCAGGACGCCGACCGGCATCGATGCCATCCAGTGGGCGGAGGAAGTCGCGGCGCTGGGCGCGGGCGAGATCCTGCTGACGAGCATGGATCGCGACGGCGCGCGCAAGGGCTTCGACCTGCGCTTGACGCGCGCGGTCGTGGATGCCGTCAATGTTCCGGTGATTGCATCGGGCGGGGTCGGATCGCTGCAGGATCTCGTCGACGGCATCACGGTCGGCGGCGCGGACGCCGTCCTCGCGGCGTCGATCTTCCACGATGGCCAGTTCACCGTCGGGCAGGCGAAGGCGGCGATGCGCGCAGCCGGCCTCGAGATCCGATGACCGATTGGCTCGACGCCGTGCGCTGGAACCCCGACGGCCTGGCCCCCGTCATCGCGCAGGACGCGGCGACGCATCGCGTGCTGACGCTCGCGTGGATGAACCGCGACGCGCTCACGCTCACGCGCGACACGCATGAGGCGCATTACTGGTCGCGCTCGCGCGGCCGCCTGTGGCGCAAGGGCGAGCGTTCGGGCCACGTGCAACGGGTGCGCGAAATTCGGCTCGACTGCGACCGCGACGCCATCCTGCTGATCGTCGAGCAGGTCGGCGGCATCGCCTGCCACACCGGGCGCGAGCGGTGTTTCTATCGGCGGCTCGACGGCGACGAATGGCACACGATCGAGCCCGTCCTCGAGGACCCGGTGACGGTCTATGGCCACGAATGATTCCCCGGACGCCGGCATCCTGGCCCGTATCGCCGCGACGATCGAAGCGCGCAAGGACGCCGAGCCAAGCCGCTCCTACGTCGCATCGCTTTTCGCCGGTGGCGATGACCGCATCCTGAAGAAGATCGGCGAGGAAGCAATCGAGACGGTCCTGGCCGCGAAGGACGGTGATAAAATCCACCTGATCGCCGAGGTCGCCGATCTGTGGTTCCACTGCCTCGTGCTGCTCGCCCGCCATGGCCTCGGTCCCGCTGACGTGCTGAAAGAGCTGGCGCGCCGGGAAGGCGTGTCCGGGCATGCCGAGAAAGCATCCCGCGGAGGCTGAGTTCGCATCGGCGTCCGCCCGTGAGCGAACGATCCCCATGGCAACCGACTCCAACTGCATATTCTGCAAGATCGTGCGCGGCGAGATCCCCAGCCGAAAGGTCTACGAGGACGCAGACGTGCTTGCGTTCCACGACATTCAACCGCTCGCGCCGGTGCATTTCATGCTGGTGCCGAAGAAGCATATGGCGTCGCTGTACGACGCGACCGACGCCGACGCGCCGGCGCTCGGCAAGATCCTGGCGTTGGCCGGGCGGCTTGCGCGCGAGCAGGGGGCGAACGACGGCTTTCGGACGATCGTCAACACCGGCCGCGTCGGACGTCAGGACGTGAAGCACGTGCACGTGCATGTGCTCGGCGGTCCCGAACCGCTCGGGCCGATGCTGGCGCGGCCGCGGGACGTGACGGAGTAACGAGGAGGGAACGATGGGTGGATTGAGCATCTGGCATTGGATGATCGTGTTGCTGGTGGTCGTGCTGATCTTCGGCACGAAAAAGCTGCGCAACATCGGTCAGGACCTCGGCGGCGCCGTGAAAGGGTTCAAGGAAGGCATGAAGAGCGCGGACGGCGAATCGCCCGCGCCACCCGAGCCGCCGTCGCAGGTCACCGGTCGCACGATCGAAGGCGAGGTCCGCCAGGAGTCGTCGACGAAGGTATGAGCGACGGCAGCGGCTGCGGTCTGCCGCGCGCCGCGGCGCCGGTAGCGTGATTTCATGTTCGACATCGGCTTTTCGGAAATCGTCGTCATCGCGGTCGTGGCGCTCGTCGTCATCGGCCCGGAGCGGCTGCCGAAGACCGCGCGCACGCTCGGTCTTCTGTTCGGGCGTCTGCAGCGCTACGTGAACGACGTCAAGTCGGACATCCGCCGCGAAATGGAGCTCGACGAATTGCGCGGGCTGCAACGCGAAATACAGGGCGCCGCGCGCGAATTCGAACAGTCGGTCAAGACGGCGGCGGACGATGTCAGCACCGGCGTGCGGCGTGTCGAGCACGAGCTCAACACCGCCGGCGCCGAAGCAACGCGCGACGCTGGCGCCGAAGCAACGCGCGACAACGTCACGCCGGGAAGTTCGCCGGCCGCGCCGCTGGCGCCACCGGCCGATTCCGCGCCGCCGCGCCAGGCGCCGCTGCCGGGCTTCGACAAGATTTGATTCCCGCGCCGCACGTGTGCGCGCCGCCGGTCTCGCGCGCCGGCGCCTGACGCCTGCGAGCATTCGATGAGCGATACGTCCGACCCGCAGGAATCCTTTCTTTCGCACCTGATCGAGCTGCGCACGCGGCTGATGCGCTCGATCATCGCGGTCGTCGTCGTGCTCCTCGTGCTGTTTCCGTTCGCGAAGGATATCTATGCGTTGCTCGCGCAGCCGTTGCTGCGCGTGCTGCCGCACGGGTCGACGATGATCGCGACCGACGTCACCGGAACGTTTCTCGTGCCGCTCAAGGTGACGCTGATGGCGGCGTTCCTGCTCGCGCTGCCCTACGTGCTCTGGCAGGCGTGGGCGTTCGTCGCGCCCGGCCTGTATCAGAACGAGAAGCGGCTGGTTCTCCCGGTACTGGTCTCGAGCTGCGTGTTTTTCGTATTCGGCATGTCGTTCGCGTATTTCTTCGTCTTCCCGGTCGCGTTCGGCTTTTTCGCGGGCTACACGCCGGCCGGCGTGCAGATGATGACGGACATCGACAAGTACCTGTCGTTCGTGCTGACGATGTTCATCGCGTTCGGGATCACGTTCGAGACGCCGATCATCGTCGTCGTGCTCGTGCGCATGCGCGTGGTGTCGCTCGAGAAGCTGAAGTCGGTGCGGCCGTACGTGATCGTCGGCGCGTTCGTCGTCGGCGCCATCTTCACGCCGCCCGACGTGATTTCGCAGAGCCTGCTCGCGATCCCGTTGTGGCTGCTGTTCGAGCTCGGCCTCCTGCTGGCGCGATTCGTGGCGGCGCCGCTGCCGGAGGCGGGAACGGAAGGCACCGAGCCGGCGAAGTAGGGAACTCGCGGCTCCCTCACCCGCCCTCGCGCTGCTCAGGCACTCTCTCCCGCGAGCGGGAGAGAGCCGGGGCGAAAGTGCGTTACTGTGGTTCCGCTCGCGGCCGCTTCGCGACGACGACGTCGATGTCGAGCGGCTTGCCGTCGCGCAGAATCCTCACCTTGGCGTTCGATCCCGGCGTCAGCTCGGCGATGCGGGCGAGGAGTTGCGGCACGTCGGGAGTCGGCTGACCGCCGATCTCGACGACGACATCGCGCACCTGGATACCCGCGCGGTCGGCCGGTCCATCGTGCTGCAATGCGCGCACGAGAACGCCGTCGGTGCGTGCCAAGGCCAGCGCCTGCGCTTCCTGGCGCGTGATCGCCTGCGGCTCGACGCCGAGCCACCCGCGCGTCACTTCGCCTTGCTTGATGATCTGCGCCAGCACGCTTCGCGCGAGCGACACCGGGATCGCGAAGCCGATCCCCATCGAGCCGCCCGACTGGGAAAAGATCGTGCTGTTGATGCCGATCAGGTTGCCCGCCGTGTCGACGAGCGCGCCGCCGGAGTTGCCGGGATTGATCGGCGCATCGGTCTGGATGAAGTCCTCGAAGCGATTGATGCCGAGATGGTTGCGCCCGAGCGCGCTGATGATGCCCATCGTGACGGTGTTGCCGAAGCCGAACGGATTGCCGATTGCGAGCACGACGTCGCCGACCTGCAGATGCTCCATCGTGCCGAACGTGATGGTCGGCAGGTTTTCGCCGTCGGCCTTGAGCACGGCGAGATCCGATTCGGGATCGACGCCGCGCACATGCGCATGCAGCTCGCGTCCATCGGACAGTACCAGTTCGATATCGTCGGCGCCTTCGACGACGTGGTGATTCGTGAGCACGTAGCCTTCGGGCGCGACGATGACGCCGGAGCCGAGGCTCGTGGCGCGGCGCGTCGCCCCGCGCTCGGCGAGCTCCGGAAAGTAGCGCTGGAGGATCGAATCGTCGAGCAACGGATTGCGCGCATGCACGGCCTTGCTCGTGTAGATGTTGACGACCGCCGGCATCGCCTTCCTCGCCGCATCGGCATAGCTCGCGACGCGCGGCGTCGCCACATCGGTCGACGCCTGCTGCAGCAGCACGACGTTGTTTGCCTTGCCGGCGAGCCGCGGCAGCAAATCGGGCCGCAGCGTCGCGACGACGAACAGCGCCGCGAGGCACAACGTGCACGCCTGCGCGAAGACGAGCCAGAATTTTTTCAGCACGGTCGGTTCAATGAGCGCCGCAGAGCCGCCTCGAGGCGCGAACGCCGCCCCCGGGGGCAGCGCAGCGGCGACAGCCGCAAGCGCGGGGGAATCATGCGAACGCGCCAATTATAGTCGGCGCGCATCAGCGCTTCCCGTAACGTGCGAACCGCTGGCAGGATGACGCGTGCCGCTCGGCAACTACTTGTTCCAATGGTGGAATCCGGCCGCAATCCTGGCGACGGCTGCAAACCCGAAGCCCGGTTCCCGTATAATTCGAAGGTTTTTGCGGCATGAGCGCGGCGAAAGGCAGGGATGGCGACCGAAGCGATAGCGAACAAGGAGAAGCGCCGATTCCTGATCGGCGCCACATCGGTCGTCGCCGGCGTTGGCGCCATCGCCGTCGCAACGCCTTTCGTGATGTCGCTCTGGCCGAGCGAGGGCGCCAAGGCGGCCGGTGCGCCGGTCGAAGTGGACACAAGCAAGATCGAGCCCGGCATGAAGATCAACGTCAAATGGCGCGGCAAGCCCATTTGGCTCCTCAATCGGACATCGGCAATGCTCGCGACGCTGCCGAAGATGGATGACCGCGTCGCCGATCCGAAATCGAGCGTTCCTCACCAGCCGCCGTATTGCAAGAACGAGACGCGTTCGATCAAGCCGAACCTCTGGGTGGCGATCGGCATCTGCACGCACCTGGGCTGCTCGCCGACGTTTCGCCCGGAGGTAGCACCCGCCGATCTCGGACCCGAGTGGCTCGGTGGATTCTTCTGTCCGTGCCATCAGTCGAAATTCGACCTCGCCGGCCGCGTGTTCAAGGGCGTGCCCGCGCCGACGAACCTCGTCATTCCACCCTACAAGTATCTTTCCGACACGCTCGTCGTGATCGGCGAGGACACCAAGGGAAGCGCGCGATGAGCAAGGTGATGACCTGGATCGACGAGCGCTTTCCGCTGACTGCGCTGTGGAACAGCCAGTGGGGCAAGTACGTCGCGCCGAAGAATTTCAACTTCTGGTACTACTTCGGATCGCTGGCCGCGTTCGTGCTCGTGATGCAGATCCTCACCGGCATCTGGCTCACGATGAACTACAAGCCCGACGCGACGAAAGCGTTCGAGTCGATCGAGTACATCATGCGCGACGTCCAGTGGGGCTGGCTGATCCGCTACATGCACTCGGTGGGCGCGTCGATGTTCTTCGTCGTCGTCTACCTGCACATGTTCCGCGGGCTCATGTACGGCAGCTACCGCAAGCCGCGCGAGCTCACATGGATCTTCGGCTGCCTGATCTACCTGGCGCTCATGGCCGAGGCGTTCTTCGGCTACCTGCTGCCGTGGGGGCAGATGTCGTACTGGGGCGCGCAGGTGATCGTGAACCTGTTCTCGACCATTCCCGTGATCGGCGACGACCTCTCGCTGTGGATTCGCGGCGACTACACGATCTCCGACATCACGCTGAACCGCTTCTTCGCGTTCCACGTCGCCGCGCTGCCGCTGGTGCTGCTGGCGCTCGTGGCCGCGCACCTGATGGCGCTGCACGAAACCGGATCGAACAATCCCGACGGCGTGGAGATCAAGAAGCAGCCGAAAGACCCGGGCACCGGTTTGCCGCTCGACGGCATCTACTCGCATCCGTATTACACGGTGAAGGACATCGTCGGCGTCATCGTGTTTCTCGCGGTGTTCTCCATCATCGTGTTCTTCCTGCCGGACATGGGCGGGTACTTCCTCGAGGCGAACAACTTCATGCCGGCGGACCCGCTGAAGACGCCTCCGGAAATCGCGCCCGTCTGGTATTTCACGCCGTACTACGCAATGCTGAGGGCGGTGCCCTCGTTTCTCGAGACGCAGGTGTGGGGCGTGATCGTCATGGGGGCGGCGGTCCTGATCTTCTTCGTGCTGCCGTGGCTCGACCGCGGCGCGGTCAAATCAATTCGCTACCGCGGGACGCTCTACAAGTCGTTCCTCGCGGCGTTCGTCGTCGCATTCCTGATCCTGGGCTACCTCGGTACCGTCCCGGTGACCGCGTGGGGACAGTTCGCGGACAGCTTCCCGTTCTACGCCGCCGATCGCGCGACCGTGGTCTCGCGGGTGCTCACGATCGTCTATTTCCTGTTTTTCGTGCTGATGCCGTGGTATACGGCGCGCGACCGGACGAAGCCGCAACCGACGCGGGTGAGGTGGCGATGAGCCCCGCGGGCGAGCGAAGCGAGCCGAGGCCCGAAGGGCGCGGCGCGGGGCGAGTCGCGCGAGGCCGACGCGCGTTGCGCGCATACCAAGGTGGAACAATGAGGCCGAGGCGATGAGACGGGTTGCCTGCCTGTTGCTTGTCCTGCTGGCGATGTTCGCGGGTATCGCGTCCGCGCAGGAGGAGGGGCTTCGCCTGGCGCCCGCGCCGGTCAACCGGCTCGACGACGAGTCGCTGCAGCGCGGCGCCCGCAACTTCGTCAATTATTGCCTCACGTGCCACTCGGCGCAGTACATGCGCTACAACCGCCTGACAGACCTCGGGCTCACCGAGGCACAGATCACCGACAACCTGATGTTCGCGACCGACAAGATCGGCGAGACGATGACGGTCGCGCTGACGCCGGCGAACGGCAAGGCGTGGTTCGGCAATCCGCCCCCGGACCTTACCGTCGAGGCGCGGATTCGCGGCCGCGACTGGCTGTACAACTACCTGCTCGGCTTCTATCGCGACGAGAAGTCCGCCACCGGCTGGAACAATCTCGTGTTCCCCAACGTCGGCATGCCGAACGTGCTGTGGCAACTCTCCGGCGAGAACAAGCTCGTCTCGACCGAATACGAGGATCACGAAAAGGCGACGGCCGCCGCGATCGCGGTGAAGGGTCTGTCGATGGTGGAACCGCTCAAGGACCACAAGTACGCGATGCTGCGCGTGTCGCCCGATGTCCCGGGGACGATGACGCGCACCGAATACGAGACGTTCGTGACGGACCTCGTCAATTACATGGACTACATGGCCGAGCCGGTCCGCAACAAGCGGATCCATCTCGGCATCGTCGTGCTGCTGTTCCTCGGCGTGCTGTTCACCTTCGCGTACGCACTGAAGCGCGAGTACTGGAAAGACCTGCACTAGCCTTCGAATGGGGTCAGAGCCGTGACATCGCGGTCACCGGCTCTGACCCCATTGCAATCCCAGGAGATTCGACATGATGACCCTTTATTCCGGCACGACCGATCCGTTCAGCCAGCGTTGCCGCATCGTGCTGCACGAAAAGGGGATGGACTTCCAGATCATCGACGTCGACCTCGACCACAAGCCCGAGGATCTCGCGGTGATGAACCCCTACAACCAGGTGCCGGTGCTCGTCGAGCGCGACCTCGTCCTGCACGAATCCAACATCATCAACGAGTACATCGACGAGCGCTTCCCGCATCCGCAGCTCATGCCGGCCGATCCGGTCATGCGCGCCCGGGCGCGGCTCTTCCTGCATCGGTTCGAGAAGGAGCTCTTCGTGCACATCGACGCGCTGGAGAGTGGTAACCAGAAGCAGTCCGACAAGGCGCGCGGCCTCGTGCGCGATGCGCTGATGCAGATCGCGCCGGTCTTCGCCAAGCACAAGCACATGCTCGGCGAGGACTACTCGATGCTCGACGTGGCGATCACGCCGCTGCTCTGGCGGCTCGACTATTACGGCGTCCAGATGCCCAAGCAGGCGGCGCCGCTGATGAAGTACGCCGAGCGGCTGTTCGCGCGCCCGGCGTTCTCCGAAGCGCTGACCTCGGCCGAACGGGGGATGCGCAAGTAGGCATCATCATTGCATGCATCTGTCGGCCAGGCGCGGTTTTGGCGGCTTTCGGAGGCGAACCGTAAAGAAGGTCGACACTTTTCCAACCATGTAACGCACAACGTGGGCCGCGCATGCCCTCGCGCGCCACACCGAGGATCGCAGGCTGACGGCCGTAAAGCTGGCGTCTTGACCACCGAATTGCCGAGCGTAAGATTTTCTCCATGTCAGAGCAATCCGCCAAACCCTATCTCGTGCGCGCCATTTGCGAATGGTGCGCCGACAACGGCTTGACACCCTATCTCGCGGTGCGCGTGAACCCGCAGACGCGCGTGCCGGCCGCGTTCGTGAAGAACGGCGAAATCGTGCTGAACGTGAGCACGACCGCGACGCGCAAGCTCACGATCGACAATCAGTGGATTCAGTTCACCGCGCGCTTCAACGGCTCGTCGCAGGAAGTGGCCGTGCCGATCGGCGCCGTGATCGGCATCTTCGCGAAGGAAACCGGCTACGGCTTTTCCTTCACCGCGCCCGACGATCCCGTCGCGGCACTCGCATCGAGCAGCGGCGCGCGTGACGTCGACGCGCAGCCGAAGCTCGGCGAACCATCTCGCAAGCGCTCGCATCTTCAGGTCGTCAAGTAAGCGCTCCCGCGCGCGCGTCGCGCACGCTGCTTTCTTCTTGCGTCGTACGATCGCTTCCCCGGGGGCGGCGCTACAATCGTGCGCGACGCCGGCATAGCTCAGTTGGTAGAGCAGCGGTTTTGTAAACCGTTGGTCGTGGGTTCGATTCCTACTGCCGGCACTCCCCCGTTTCCTTGATGGTCACTCGCGGCGGGGCCCCCATCGATCCTAGAATGCCGCCCAGCCGGCGCGCGCCCTCCTGGATCTCCGGCACCGTGCAACCGGCGTAGCCGAAGATCAGTCCCGGCTTCGGCGCGCCGAGATAAAACGGCGCGATCGAATACACGCCCACTCCTGCCTCGTATGCGCGTTGAACGAGCTCCTCGGCGTCGAACCGCTCGGGTAGCATCGCAGCCACGTGCAATCCCGCGTGCGACGGCAACAACGACAGATAGCCGGATGTCCAGCGCTCGAGCGAGTCGACGAGCGCCTGCCTGCGCTCGTGATACGTGCGTTGCATTCGGCGCAGATGCCGGCCGAAATGACCGCCCGCGATGAAGTCGGCCATGATCGATTGCTCCAGCGCCGACGTGTGGCGATCGGTGATCCATTTCGCGGCGACGAACGATTCCTGCAGCCATCCGGGTGCTACGACGTAGCCAAGCCGCAGCCCCGGAAAGAGCACCTTCGAGAACGTGCCGAGGTAGACGACGGCACCGGATCGATCCAGTCCCTGCAGCGATTCCATCGGCCGGCCGCCGAAGCGGAATTCGCTGTCGTAGTCGTCCTCGATGATGACGGCGCGGCTCGCCTGCGCCCAGTCGAGCAGCGCCTTGCGCCGCGCGAGCGACAGCGTGACGCCGAGCGGAAACTGGTGCGAAGGCGTCACGTACACGACCTTGGCGTCGCTCGGCAGCCGCTCGACGACGAGCCCGTCGTGGTCGACCGGCACCGGCAGGATCGCCGCACCCATCGCACGGAAGATCGATGCCGCCGGCGTGTAACCGGGATTTTCGATCGCGACCCGCGTGCCCGGCTCGACGAGGATTCGCCCGATCAGATCGAGCGCCTGTTGCGAGCCGTTGCAGACGTAGACGTCGCCTGCGTCGCAGAGCACCGCGCGCGAGTGCGCGAGATAGCGCGCGATCGCCGCGCGCAATCGCGGCTGGCCGGCGGCGTCGCCGTAGGCGCCGACATCGTTCGAAAGCACGCGCAGGTTCTGCGCGGCCAAGCGACGCCAGATTTCGATCGGAAAGCTGCGCAGGTCGGGAAGCCCGGGGCGAAAGTCGTGCACCATTTCGCGGGTCGGCACGATCGATCGCGAATGCGACAGCCGCCGCGCCCACTCGCTGACCTTCGGCGCCGAAAGCGGCAAGCGCCGCGCGTCGTGTTCGCTTTCGCGGCCCTGCTCGGCCACGAACGTCCCCGAGCCATGCCGGCCGGCGAGATAGCCTTCGCGTCCGAGCCGCTCGTACACCTCGCTCACGGTGTTGCGCGACACGGCGAGCGAAACGGCGAGCTCGCGCGTGGACGGCAGCTTTTCGCCGCGGCGCAGCCGCCCATCGAGGACGGCTTTGCGCAGCTCCCGATAGAGCCGATGCGATAGCCCGCGGCCGCCGGCAATGTCGAGGGTCAGATCCATGTCGAGCGTCGGCTCATCGATCGAGCCGCCGATGATCCTCCAAAGTGGTCAGGATAAAAAGCGCGAAAGTGGTTCTTGAAGCATGCCAATCACCCGCCTACACTTCGGAACCCGAACGGCAAATCGCGCTGGCCCTGCAAGGAGAACTGCGGCAATGGCACTCATCAAGGATGTCGACTCGATACTGAAGGGCAAGAAGGTAAAGGTCCGGAAGGCCGGCGAGAAATTCGAGCACACGAGCCTGCTGCCCGACGACGAGTGGTACCCGAAGGCGGTTCGCACGAAGATCCGGCCCGCGCGCTGGAACTGGACCGACTGCCACGCCAAGCTGCAGGAGATCGCAAGCTCGCCGATTCCCGGGGCCGACCGGCGCTTCATCATCCTCGTCAACAACGATACCGAAGAGATGGCGAGCACCGCCCCGGGCGCGCTCATCGGCATGACGATCCTCAATCCGGGTGAAGGCCTGAAGCCGCACCGGCACAACTCGTTCGCGATCTATCACGTGCTGCAGGGCAAGGGGTTCGACGTGATGCAGGACGAGGACGATGGCGAGCCGACGAAAATCGAGTGGCAGAAGGGCGACACGTTCCTGTGCCCGGCGTGGGTGTATCACCAGCACGTCAACGACGGCGACGAGCAGGCGATCATCCTGACGGTGCAGGATTTTCCGCTGCTCGCGGCGCAGCGCAGCCTGTTGTTCGAAGAGCCGCGCGGCATCGAGAACATCAAGCAGGTCAGCAAGAAGTTCGTCCCGCACCGCGATACCGCCGACAGCTTCAAGCTCGACATCTGATCGACAGGACAGCCGATGGCCATCATCACCGAAGACATGGAGCGCATGGTCGCCGGATTGCGGCTGTGCTACGTCGCGACCGTCACGCCCGACGGCAAGCCCAATCTTTCGCCGAAGGGCTCGCTGCGCGTGATCGACAAGGACCACCTCGCCTTTGCCGACATCATGTCGCCCGCGACCGTTCGCAACCTGAAACAGAATCCGTACATCGAGGTGAACATGGTCGATCCGTTCCTTCGCCGCGGGTATCGTTTCAAGGGCGTGTGCGAGATCGTGACCGAAGGCGCGACGTTCGATCTCGTCGCCAACGAATTGTGGGATCGCGAAGGCCGGCAATATCCGGTGAATGCCGTCGTCAAGATCGCCGTGCAGGTAGCGCTTCCGGTGCGCTCGCCCGCGTACGTGTTCAACAAGGGTGTAAAGGAAGCGGACGTTCGCAGCATCTGGCTCGAGCGCTACGGCGTGCAGCCGCTCGCGCCGATCCGCGAGCCGAAGCAGGACCGTTCAGGAGGAGCATCATGAAAAGCTATCGACAGGTCGCCCACGCATTGCTTGCCGCCATGCTCGCCGCAACGGTATCGGGCGCAGGCGCGCAGACGCTGAAGGACGTGAAGCTCGCGCTGTCGTTTCCGAACGGCGCTGCGTGGCCCTATCTCGCCGTCGCCGAAGAGATGGGCTACTTCAGGGACGAAGGGCTGAAGGTCACGATCCTGAGCTTGAACGGCGCCTCCGCGTCGTTCAAGGCGATGGCGACAGGACAGGCGGACTATGCGTTCTCCGGACCCGCACAGGTGCTGAACGGGCTCGCCGCCGGCGAGGCGACGAAGTCCTTCTATACGGCGTATCAGGGACACGTCTACCAGTTCGCGACGCCCGAAGACAGTCCGTACAAACGGATCGCCGACCTCAAGGGCCAGAAGATCGGCATCTCGACGGTGGCGGGCGGGCAGTATCCGTATCTTCTGGCCACGCTGAAGAACGCCGGGCTCACCGTGGGTCCCGGGAAGGACGTCGAGATCGCCGAGGTCGGTCGCGGCGGGCCGGCGGCGATCGCGTTGCAGCAGAAGCGCATCGCTGCCTATTCGGCGTCGTTCGTCGACATCATGGCGATCGAATTGCAGGGAACGAAGATGCGCCGGTTCACCGAGGGGCCCACGTCGACGTTCATCAGCGATTCGCTGATCGCGACGAAGGCGAGTCTCGACAAGGATCCGAAGACCGCGACCGGCCTCGCGCGCGCCATCGCCAAGGCGACGGTCTTCTGTTTCGAAAATCAGGACGCGTGCTGGGCGAGCATCACGAAGGCCGTGCCGGACAACGCGAAGAATCCGAAATTCACGAAGCCATTGCTGCGCTATACGCTGGAGCTGCACAAGCTCAATCCGGAGGCGCAGGGCCGCTGGGGCTATCAATCGCCGAAGGCGTGGGAAGCGATCGACGACTTTCTCGTCGACAGCGACCAGTTGAAGCAGAAGGTCGATGTGTCGCAGGCCTTCACCAACGATCTGATCCCCGACATCAATCGCTTCGACGCCGCGAAAGTGAAGGCGGACGCCAGAAGCTACAAGGTGCCCGCGGAATAGCGCCCGACATGCTCGTGGCCGTCGACACCGCGCGTAGCGGTTCTTCCCGGACGACCGGGGAGAACGGCATCGCGATCCAGGTCGAGCAGCTTGCCAAGGCTTACCGGCTCGGACACGAGACGCTCGTCGCGCTGCAGGACGTATCGCTCGGGGTTCGCGAAGGCGAGTTCGTCTCGCTGGTCGGGCCGAGCGGCTGCGGCAAGAGCACGCTGCTCAACATCGTCGCCGGTCTCGTCGCGAAGTCGAGCGGGCGCGTGAGCGTCCACGGCAGCGAGATGAGAGGGCCGAGCCGCAGCATCGGGATGATGTTCCAGTCACCGGTGCTGCTGCCGTGGCGCACCAACTCGACAACGTGTTGCTGCCGATCGAAGTCTTCGCGCTCGATCGCAACGATTACCTGCAGAAGGCCCATGCGCTGCTGCGGCTCGTCGGGCTCGAGGCGTTCGCGCAGCGTTATCCGTTCGAGCTTTCCGGCGGCATGCAGCAACGGGTCGCGATTTGCCGGATGCTGCTATACGACCCGGCCGTGCTGCTGATGGACGAGCCGTTTTCGGCGCTCGACGAGATGTCGCGCGAGTTCATGAATCTCGAGCTGCTGCGGATTTGGGAAGCGCTGCGCAAGACGGTCCTGTTCGTGACGCACAACATCGGCGAGGCGGTGTTTCTCTCCGATCGCGTCGTCGTGATGAGCCCGCGGCCCGGCCGCATCAGTCGCGTCATTCCGATCGATCTTCCGCGGCCGCGCTCGAAAGCGACGCTTTCGACCGACGCGTTCTTTCATTTTGTCACCGCCGTTCGGAAAACGCTGGATGAGCCTGAACGCCGAGCCGATTCCTGAGCCGTCGGCCGCGATGGGCCGGACGGAAATCGCCATTGCCGTCGCGGCCGGCGTGGGCGTGCTCGTGGTCTGGGAGGCGATCTGCCGTGCCGGCCTCGTCTCCCGGCTGGTGTTGCCGGCGCCCTCCGCGATCGGCGTCGAGCTCTGGGCGGCACTGCGCGAAATCGCGTTCGGCGGGCCGATGCGCGCGAATACGCTGACGACGATCTACGAGATTCTCGCGGGATTCGCGCTCGGCGTGGGGCTTGGCTTCGTTCTCGGCGTGCTGATCGCCGAAATTCCGACGGCGCGGCGCGTCGCCATGCCGTACCTGATCGCGCTCAACGCCGCGCCGAAGATTGCGCTCGCGCCGCTCCTGCTCGTGTGGTTCGGGTTCGGCATGGGATCGAAGATCGTCATGGCCGCGCTGATCGCGTTCTTTCCGCTGCTGATCAACGTCGTGTCGGGACTGTCCGGCGTCGAGGAGGCGAAGCTCAAGCTGATGCGATCGCTCGCCGCTTCGCGCACGATGACGCTCGTCAAGGTGAAGCTGCCCGATGCGATGCCGGTGATATTCGCCGGGCTCAAGACGGCGATCGTGCTCGCCGTCGTCGGCGCCGTCGTGGGAGAGTTCGTCGGCGCCGAAGCGGGTCTCGGCCACGTGATCAAGCAGAGCGAATTCCAGCTCGATGTCGCGCAGACGTTCGCGGTGATCGTCCTGCTGTCGATCATCGGCATCGCGTTCTTCTATGCGATCGAATATCTGGAGCGGCGCGCCTTGTTCTGGACGCATCCACCACGCTGAACCGAGAGGAAATCGCCCATGGCTGCAACTGTCGCCGAACTGACGCCCAACGTCGCTGCCACGTTGATCGATGCGCTGATCGCCTCCAATCGCGGCGATCGCCACGCGTTCGCGTTCGCGCAGAAAACCTATTCGTACCAGGACGTGGCTGCGCTGATGAATCGCACCGGCAACATGGTCAGGAGCCTCGGCATCGACAAGGGCGCGCACGTGCTGCTGCTGCTGCCGGAATCGCCCGCGTTCGTGGCGAGCCTGCTCGGCGTGATCAAGGCCGGAGCGGTGCCCATCGTCGGCGCGCCGGTGCACGACGCTGAAGCGCTCGAGCGCTGCGTTGCGACGGTTGCACCTGTTGCCGCCATCGTGCATCAGACGCAGCTCGAGCGTGCGGAACAAGCGCTCGCGGCGCTGCCGGCGGACGCCGTCGTGGTCGTCGGCAG
Organism: uncultured Pseudomonadota bacterium; assembly: GCA_963706225.1. Classification (GTDB taxonomy): domain Bacteria; phylum Pseudomonadota; class Gammaproteobacteria; order Burkholderiales; family Casimicrobiaceae; genus VBCG01. Next base: position 100,612 of record CAVPMH010000025.1, on the reverse strand, counting down.
CGATGCGCACGGCCACAAGTCGTTTGTCGACGAGGTTCGTGCACAACCGTCGTGGCTCTCGGCCGAGCCCGTGAGCGAGAATGCGCCGGCGCTCGGCATCTGGACCGGCTCGGCGCTCGCGACGATGAGTCACGGCGAAGTCGCGACGTTCATCGCCGGGACGGGACAACTCGGCGATGCCGCGAGCTCGCCGGAAATGGTGAAGCTCGGCGCGATGCTGCGCGCGTTTGCGAAAGGCGAAGAAGCGACGCTCACCTGAAGGGCACCGTCACGAAGTGCGCTCTTCGTAAAAGCCGAGCTTTTGCTGGAGCGGCGCGTCGTGAATGCGCACGAGGAACGCCGGCTCTGCCGACGCCTCGTGCTCGATGTCGGCAAATACCGGCGCGGAAAACGTGTCGGCGGCATGCCAGGCGAAGCGCTCGCCGTTGATCGTCGAATGGCCTTCGCCTTCGACGACGTGAAACACCGCGCTCGACGAGCGCTTCGGCGCGCGCAAGCGCTTGTCGGGCGGCAGCATCACCGCGGTGAATCCCAATGTCGGCAGGCAGCTCCCGCCGGTTTCCGGATTGACGTAGTCGAGCTCGACCGGTTGTCCGTCCGGCAGGCTGCGCGCCGGCCTGCTGCAATGCGCGCCGCGTCCGCTGCCACGGATAGCGCAGCAGCGGATAGCGTGGCGGCGCGCTCTCCCGGGGTTCGCGCCGGCAGCAGTCCCGCCGCGGTGTATTCGACTTGCGAAGCGTCGGGACGATCGTCGGGCGTCTGGAACGCGCGCTCCTGCGCATACGACCCTTCGAGATACACGAAGAGCGGCAAGTCGAGTGCATCGAGCCAGACGACGGGAGCAGCGCCCTCGTGACCGTGATCGTGCCAGGTGCCGCCGGGCGTGAGGATCAGGTCGCCGGGCAGCATCGGGCACTTTTCGCCCTCCACGACCGTATACGCGCCTTCGCCTTCGATGACGATTCGTGCCGCGCTTGGCGTGTGTCGATGCGCCGGCGCAACCTCGCCGGGAAGCAGGAGCTGGAGTCCGCAGTAGATGACGGACGTGGCTTGCATGGCGCCAGCACCGCGGCCCGGATCGCATAGCACGAGGACGCGTCGCTCTGCCTTCTCGACCGGCGTCAACTCGCCGGCGCGAAGCAGCAACGGGCGGATGCGCTGATACGCCCACAGGCATGGCCTGGTCAGCGCCCTGGGCGCGTCGTGCGGCAGGACGTCGCGAAGCATCGGCCACAGCGGCGCGAGATGCTCGTCCTCGAGCGTTTTGCGGTAGTCGAGCGGCAGCTCTTCCAATGTTCCCAGCGTGCTCATGACGGCCTCTGCTCGGCTTGCTCGACGCGTTGCCCGGCGTTGCTCAACGCAAATCCGGCAATGCGCTTGTACTCGTCGGATAGCGCGCGCAACTCGTCCTGCGTGATGTATCGGTCGAGATCGTCGAACGGACGATCACCCACCAATTGCTCGACCTTGATGTTGATGAAGTCCGGCGGGAACTCGCGATTGGTTCGCACCACCTGTGAAGTGGCGGGCCGACGCTGGCGCTCGTAGGCGCGCAACGCCGCGCAGCGATCGGGCTCGCGCTGCAGGCTGTCGGCAAGCACCCGAGCGTCGATCAGCGCCTGCGCCGACCCGTTCGAGCCGCGCGGGTACATCGGATGCGCGGCGTCCCCGGCGAGCGTCACGCGATCGAACGTCCATTGCGCAACCGGATCCTTGTCGACCATCGGATACTCGAGGATCGAAGCGGCGCCGCGGATCAGGTCCGGGACATCGAGCCACGCGAATTTCCAGTCGGCGTAGATTTGCTGGAAATCGTCGAGGTTGCCGGGCTTGTTCCAGTCGTTTCGGGCGAATCGATCCTGCTTGATCTCCGCCACCCAGTTGACGAGTTGATGGCCACGGCCATCGACATCGTCGACGATCGGGTAGATGACGATCTTCCCGGTCAGGATCGAGCCGATCCGGATATACGTGCGTCCGTCGAGAATCGGCTTGCGCACGGTAACGCCGCGCCACGTATTGATGCCGGCAAAGGCTACCGCGTCGTCGGGATAGAACTGTTTGCGAATCGTCGAGTTGACGCCATCGCAGGCGACGATGACCGATCCGCTGGCCGGCGGCAAGCTGCGGCCGGACGTCGTTTCCCGGAACAGTGGCCGTCGCGCTTTTGTCGTCCTGCTCGACGCGCATGCACGCATGGTTGGTCCTGATGCGATCCGCGCCGAGCCGCTCGACGCGCGGCGCGATGGAGAATCTTCTGCAATCGGCCGCGATGGATGCCCACTTCCGGCCAGGCATAGCCTGCGAATTTTCCCCGCGGCTCCCTGTAGATCGACTGGCCGAAGCGGTTGAAGAATTCGCTTTGGCGATTTTCGATTCCCGCGTGAAGCAATTCGTCGCCGAGGCCGAGCGCCGTCAACTCGCGCATCGCATGCGGCAACAGCGTAATGCCGACGCCGAGCTCGGTGATCTCGGGTGCGCGCTCGTAAACGCGGCACCCGATGTTGCGCCGATGCAGCGCGAGGGCCAGTGCAAGACCGCAAATGCCGGCGCCCACGATGACGACGTCATCCATGGCCGACTTTGCCGCAATGGACCGGTTACTGCAACCGTGCTCGCGCGTGCGACGGCACGCCGCATCGCGTCGCGCCGTCATCGCGCGGCGTGGCACTGCGCGCCGACGCTGGCAACCGCCGTGCGCTAGATCCGGCCCATCAGCATCAGGATGATCAGGATCAGGATCACGATTCCCAGTCCGCCGCTCGGCCAGTAGCCCCACCCGGAGCTATAGCCCCACGACGGCAGCGCTCCGATCAGGAGCAGAATGACGACGATCAGGACAATCAGCGAAATCGACATGACGGCCTCCGTGCAGTCCGGCGCGGAACGAGCGTACCGACTGACATCGGTGCAACTCTTTTCCCGCCGAGACAGTAAGAATTACGTTCGAGTCGATGGCGGCGGTGACTCGTCGTCGTACGACGCTTCATGAAGCCGCTGCGGCCGCCTGCTTGCGACGATCTTCAAGCAACCGATGTGCCTGACAGATGGCGCCGTCATTCAATGGAGAGGCAATGAATCAACTGGATTTCCGCAACCGGCGTGCGGTCGTGACCGGCGGCGCGGCGGGCATCGGACTCGCGGTCGCTGACCGACTCGCGAAGAGCGGCGCCAACGTCGCGTTATGGGATCGCGACGAGCGCGCGCTGGCGAATGCGAGCGAGAAGCTCGATGTCGCCGTGACGACGCATGCGCTCGACGTGACCGATCATCACGCGGTCGAGCGCGCCGCGCAGGCGACCGCCGAGCGGCTGGGCGGTATCGACGTGCTCGTATGCTCGGCGGGCATCACCGGACCGAACACGACGACATGGGAATATCCGGTCGAGGCGTGGCGACAGGTGTTCGACGTCAACGTGCACGGGCTCTTCTACTGCAATCGCGCCGTCGTGCCGATCATGCGCAACTCCGGCTACGGGCGCATCGTCAACCTCGCATCGGTCGCCGGCAAGGAAGGCAATCCGAACGCGCCCGCGTACAGCGCGTCGAAGGCCGCGGTGATCGGCCTCACGAAGTCGCTCGGCAAGGAGCTCGCGAAAACCGACATCCGCGTCAACTGCGTGACACCGGCCGCCGTACGCACGGCGATCTTCGATCAGATGACGCAGCCGCACATCGATTTCATGCTGTCGAAAATCCCGATGGGCCGCTTCGGCTCGGTCGACGAAATCGCGGCGCTCGTGTGCTGGCTCGCCTCCGAGGAGTGCTCGTTCACCACCGGCGCGGTGTTCGATGCATCCGGCGGGCGCGCAACATACTGATCAGGGATCAGAGGTCAGGTAACAGGTATCAGAAGGGCGTGCATGCGCTCGAGCGCTCAATGCCCGACGCGCAGCATGATCTTGCCGATGTGCTTCGAGGATTCCATCAGCGCGTGCGCCTTCGCGGCGTCGGCAAGGTCGAACGTCGCGTGAATGACGGACTTCACCTTGCCTTGCTCGAGCAGCGGCCAGACCTTTTCGCGCAGTTCGCGCGCAAGCGCCGCCTTGCGCTCGGACGGGCTGGCGCGCAACGTCGATCCCGTCACGGTCAGGCGCTTCAGCAGGATGAAGCGCCAGTCGCATTCGACGCGGCTGCCGGCGAGAAACGCGATCTGCGCGAGGCGGCCTTCGAGCGCCAGGCACTTGAGATTGCGCTCGACATAGTCGCCGCCGACCATGTCGAGGATCACGTCGACGCCGCGCTTGTCCGTGATCCGCTTCACCTCCGCGGCAAAATCCTGCGTCTTGTAATCGATCGCATAATCGGCGCCCATCTCGAGGCAGAACGCCGTTTTTTCGGAGCTTCCTGCCGTCGTGATCACCGTCGCGCCGAACGCCTTGGCGAGTTGAATCGCGGTGAGTCCGATGCCGCTCGTGCCGCCGTGCACCAGAAACCACTCGCCGGATTTGAGTCCCGCGCGATCGAACACGTTGTTCCAGACCGTGAAGTACGTCTCCGGCAGTCCGGCCGCCTGCTCGAGTGAAAAGCCGTGCGGTATTGGCAGGCACCACGCGGCCGGCGTCACGCAATACTGCGCGTAGCCGCCGCCCGGCGTCAGCGCACAAACTTCGTCGCCGACGTTCCACTGCGTGACGTTCGCGCCGCGCGCGACGATGCGCCCGGCGACTTCGAGCCCGAGAACCGGCGAGGCACCCGGCGGCGGCGGATAGGTGCCGGCACGCTGCGCGCAATCGGGCCGATTGACGCCGGCATACGCGACTTCGATCAGCACGTCGTCCGCATCCGGTTGCGGCACCGGCGCTTGCGAGACGTGCATGACGTCGGGCGGGCCGGGTTGCGTGATCGCGATGTGACGCATCGACGGGGGAAGTGCCATGGCGAACGCTCCTTGTCGAAATGCCGATTCTACGATCAGCGGCGGCGACGGCTCGCGTGCGTCGACGCTTCGGCTGCATCGTCGCTCGCGGAACGCGCGCTCCCCGTCTGCGCGAAGATCGCGCGCCGCGGCACGAACCAGGTCGCGATCAGCGTCAGTGCGCCGAACACGGCCAGCGCGAGGAAGACGTGCTGCAACGCTGCGCCGAGCGCGTCGAGCAGCGCCGCGTGCGGTGTCCCCGAAAGTGCGCCGCCGGCAGCGTTGTCGAACATCTGCCGCACCTCGTCGATCGCGCTCGCGCCAGCCGATCCGGCGAAACGATCGTGCAGGCTGGTGTTGAGCACGGCGCCGAGCGCAGCCGCGCCGAACGTGCTGCCGAGCATGCGCGAGAAGATGCTGGACGCGGTCGCGCTGCCGCGCTGCGTCCAGGGCACGCTGCCCTGGATGAGAATGATGAACGTCGTGTTGAGAAGACCCATGCCGAAACCGATGATGAAGGAGCCGATTCGCCACCCATGCCGGGCCCGAGCCCGGCGGCATCAGCGCGAGATCGAGCGCGCCGGCGAAGAGCAGGCCGCCGCCGATACGCACCGTGCCGCGCGCGTCGAGCGCACGCAGGAAGCGCCCCGACAGCATCGACGCGAGCGGCCAGCCGACGGACATCGCGGTGAGCGCGAAGCCGGCGACGATCGCCGAGCGTCCGAGCACGCCCTGCACGTAGATCGGCACGAACGACGTCACGCCGATGATCGCCGCTCCCGGCGAACAGCGCGCTGGCATTGACGCTCGCGATCAGCGGCGCCCGCCACAGCGCGAGATCGATCATCGGCTCCGCGGCGCGGCGCTCGCGCAGCATGTAAAGCGCGAACGCGACGGCGAACAGCGCGACGAGCAGCAGCGTCTGCAGCGAGCGCCACGGCCAGCCCACGCCGCCTTGCATGACCGCGACGAGGAGTGCCGCGATCGCCACGCAGAACAGACCGACGCCGGCGTAGTCGATCGCGTGCGGACGATGCGCGACCTCCTCGCGCAGGAACAGCGTCAGCCCGACGATCGTGAGCAACCCGACGGGCACGTTGATCCAGAATATCCAGTGCCACGACAACGCCTCGACGATGAGGCCGCCGGCAAGCGGTCCGACGATCGCGGCGAAGCCCCACACGCTCGACAGCCAGCCCTGCACGCGAGGCCGCTCCTGCGGCGTGTAAAGGTCGCCGACGATCGTCGTTGCAACCGGCTGGATCGAGCCTGCGCCGAGCCCCTGCAGCAGGCGGAACGCGATCAACGCCGGCATCGACCACGCGAAGCCGCACAGCGTCGACCCGATGAGGAAGACGACGATGCCGCCGATGAGCACCGGACGGCGACCGTAGAGATCGGCGAGCTTGCCGAAGACGAGAATCGTCACCGACTGCGTCAGCAGGAAGCCGGAGAAAACCCACGTGTAGTACGCGAAGCCGCCGAGCTTGCCGACGATCTGCGGCAACGCCGTCGCGACGATCGTCACTTCCACCGCGGCCATGAACAGCGCGAGCATCACGCAGCCGAGAACGACCGGGCGCCGCACCGGTGTGCCGGGCGTCGATGACGACGGCCGGTCGCCGTGCGCGTCGGCATCCGAAGTGCGGTATTGGCCGCATGTCGCGCTTCATCCGCGACCTCGCGCTGATCGGGCTGCGTCCGGTGAACGCAGCGTCAACGCGCATCCGGCAGCCAGCAGTGCGCCGGTTGCCGAGCTTGCGAACACGGCCGCCGAATCGAGCCGTTCGAGCAGCACTCCGCCGAGCGCATTGCCCGCGCCGACACCGCTGACGATGAACGTGGCGGACCACGTGAAGGCCTCGGTCGCATAGCGAGCCGGTGCGTACGACGTGATCAGCAGCGTGACGACCGTCAGCGACGGCGCGATGCAAAGTCCCGCGATGAACGCGACGAGCGCGAGCCAGCCGGCCGACGCAATCACCGCCTGCGCGACGAGCGGCAGCACCAGCAGGCCGAGCACGCGGCGCAGTTGCCGCTCGTGCGCGAGCGCAACATGCAATCCGCCGTAGACGAGTCCGCCAAGGGCGCTGCCGATCGAGTTCGTCGCGATCAGAAGTCCCGCGAGCGGCGGGCTTTGCGCGTGCGCGGCGAATCCCGGATAGCCCACCTCGAGCAGGCCGAGGCTGCACGCCAGCAGGAACGTCGTCGCAAATACCGCGATCAATCGCGGCTCGGTGAGCGGGCCGAGCAAATGGCGCTTCGCGTGCGGATCATGACGCCAGTAGCGCAGCGCCGGTGATGCGATGAACGTCGGCACGGCGAGCGCCGTGAACACGAACGGCGCGCCGAACGCGAGCGCCGGGGATCCGACGGCGAGCAGCAACGCGATCAGCGCCGGGCCCACGGTGAACGCGAATTCGACGAGCACGGCGTCGAGCGCGAAGGCCGTGCGGCGCGCAGCCTCGTCGTCGAAGCGATAACGCCACATCGTGCGCGTCAGCACCGTAATGGGCGGCGAAAGCACGCCCGCGACGCCGGCGATCACCCAGAGCATCGTCGCGGAAAGCCCGAGCGGCTTCGCGAGCCACAGCACCAGCAGCGCCGACGGGCACCCGATGCCGGTAACGACCAATGCCGCACGGGGTCCGTGCCGATCGATCCAGCGACCGACGAATGGCGCGGCGACGGCCGATGCGCCGAGGTACGAACCAACGGTGGCGCCGGCCACGGCGAACGACCCGGTGAGCGAGCGTACATGCAGCAGCATGCCGAGCGTGACCGTACCGATCGGCATCCGCGCGAGCAACGCCATCGCGAGCAGCCGCGTGACGTCGGGAAGACGGAAGAAGGCCGCGTATTGCGCAACCGCGGCGTTCAGCATGAGGCCTTCGCGCGATCCGCGAATCAGTAGACGACTTGCACGTTCTCCGGCGCGAGCCACTCGCGCAGGCGATCGATCAGCGCATCGTCGGGTGTCACGCGCCACGCGTCGCGACAAATCGACTTCGCCGCCGATGCGGTCGTTGACGTAGGCGACCGTGATCGGCAGGCTGCCCGGACGAAACGGCTGCAGGATTTCCGCGAGCCGGTCGGCCGATGCATTGCCGTTGAAGGCGAGACGCAACCCCTTCGCCCAGCGCCGGCGCACGGCCGCGAGGTCGAACACGCTCTCGGCGATGATGCGCAAGCCCTGCGCTTCGCCGTCGTCGGTCATCCGCTGCATCACGCGGATATCCATGATCACGAGCTGGTCCTCGCGCACCAGCGTGCGCACCGCGTCGAACGTTTCGTTGTAGATCATCACTTCGGCGCGGCCCTTGCCGTCATCGAGCGTGACGAACGCCATCTTGCCGCGCCGGCTCGCCTGGATGCGCAGCGACGTCACGATCCCCGCGACGAGCACGCGATCGGCCTTCGGCTGCAGGCTGGCAAGCGACGTGCGCACGATCGGCGCGAGCTCGGCGGCATACGCTGCGAACGGATGCCCGGAGAGGTAGAAGCCGAGCGACGCCTTTTCGTGCACGAGCCGCTCGGCCTCGGTCCAGTCGCGTGCGGCGCCGTTCACCGGCATCGGCGGCGCGGCTTCTTCGCCGAACAGCGAGACCTGCGACGCCGTCGCGGCGGCGCGCTCGCCGGCATCGAGTGCCAGACCGACCGATGCGAAAAGCGCGGCGCGACGCCGGTCGATCGCATCGAAGGCGCCCGCCCGCACCAGCGCCTCGACGACGCGGCGGTTGACGACGCGCTTGTCGACGCGGCGGCAGAAGTCGAAGAGATCGGCGAACGGCCCGTCTCTCTTCGCGCGCGGCGACGATCGCCTCGATTGCCGCCTGGCCGGTGCCCTTGATGCCGCCCAGGCCGTAACGGATGCGCTTCGAATCGACCGGCTCGAAGCGATACGTCGACGCGTTGACATCGGGCGGCAGGATCGCGAGTCCCTGCGCGATCGCGTCGTCGTACAGCGATTTGACCTTGTCGGTGTCGTCCATCACGAGCGACAGGTTCGCCGCCATGAACGCCGCCGCGTGATGCGTCTTGAAGTACGCGGTCTGATAGGCGATGAGCGCGTACGCCGCCGAATGCGACTTGTTGAAGCCGTAGCCGGCGAACTTCTCCATCAGGTCGAAGAGCTGCACGGCCTTGTGGCGCGCGAGCCCGTTCTTCTCGGCGCCCGCGACGAAGATGTCGCGCTGCTGCGCCATCTCCTCCTTCTTCTTCTTGCCCATCGCGCGGCGCAGCAGGTCGGCGGCGCCGAGCGTGTAGCCGCCGATCACCTGCGCGATCTGCATCACCTGTTCCTGATACACCATCACGCCGCACGTCTCCTCGAGGATGGGCGCCAGCCTCGGATCGAGATATTCGACGCGCTCGCGGCCGCTCTTGCGCGCGTTGTAAGCGGGAATGAGCTCCATCGGTCCCGGCCGGTACAGCGCGACCAGCGCGATGATGTCCTCGAAGCGCGTCGGCTGCGCCTGCTTGACGAGATCGCGCATGCCGCGCGATTCGAACTGGAACACGGCCGCGGTGTTGGCCTTGCGGAAGATGTCGAACGTGCGCGCATCGTCGAGCGGCAGCGTTTCGAGCGCGATCGACGACTCCGGATCGAGCTTGCGGATGTAGCGCAGCGTCCAGTCGAGGATCGTCAGCGTCGTGAGCCCGAGAAAATCGAACTTGACGAGGCCGATCGCTTCCACGTCGTCCTTGTCGAACTGCGACACCGGCGCCTGCGCGCCGGGCTGGACGTACAGCGGACAGAAATCGGTGAGCTTGCCCGGCGCGATCAGCACGCCGCCCGCGTGCATGCCGACATTGCGCGGCAGCCCTTCGAGCTCGCAGGCGAGCGACAGCAGCTCGCGCACCTCTTCCTCGTCCGCCTCGCGCTGGTCGAGCAGCGGCTCCGCTTCGCGCGCGTAGATGACGTTCGCTTCCGCATCGCCGCTGCGTCGTCGCAGCGTCACCGTCTTGCCGGGCTGGAACGGAATCAGCTTGGCGATGCCGTCGACGAACGAGTAGGGCAGATCGAGCACGCGTCCGACGTCGCGCACGGCGGCCTTCGCCGCGAGCGTTCCGAACGTCGCGATCTGCGACACCGATTCGGCGCCGTACTTGTCCTTGACGTAATCGATGACGCGGTCGCGCCCGTCCTGGCAGAAGTCGATGTCGAAGTCGGGCATCGACACGCGGTCGGGATTGAGAAACCGCTCGAAGAGCAGCGCGTAGCGCAACGGATCGAGATCGGTGATGCCGAGCGAATACGCGACGAGCGAACCGGCGCCCGATCCGCGGCCGGGGCCGACCGGCACGCCGTTGTTCTTCGCCCAGTTGATGAAATCGGCGACGATCAGGAAGTAGCCCGGGAAGCCCATCTGCACGATCGTGTTCGTCTCGACGTCGAGACGCGCCGCGTATTCCGGACGGCGACGCTCGCGCTCCCCGGCGTCGGCATAGAGTTGCGCAAGACGCCGCTCGAGACCGGCCGCCGCTTCGGCGCGCAGATGGTCGTCGAGCGAGATGCCGGCGGGTGTGGGAAATTGCGGCAGATGGTTGGTGCCGAGCGGAATGGACAGGTTGCAGCGTTGCGCGATCGCGACGCTGTTCGCGAGCGCCTCCGGCAGATCGGCGAACTTCTCCGCCATCGCGGCCTGCGTCACGAAGTACTGCTGCGCGGTGAAGCGGCGAGGGCGACGGTTGTCGGAGAGCGTGTGGCCTTCGGCGATGCACACGCGCGCCTCGTGCGCGCGGAAATCGTCGGCCGTCAGGAACTGGATCGGATGCGTCGCGACGATCGGCACGCCGATGCTGTCACCGAGCGCCACGGTCGCCTGCACCAGCGCTTCCTCGTCGGGCTGGCCGGCGCGCTGCACCTCGAGCACGTAACGTTGCGGAAACGCGGCGGCCCATTCGCCCGCGAGCCGTTTCGCCGTCGCCGTGTTGCCTTGCAGGAGCGCCTGTCCGACATCGCCGTCGCGCGCACCCGACAAGACGATGAGGCCCTGCGTGCCGTCGCGAAACCACGCACGGTCGAGCTCGGCGCGGCCGCGATGCTGATGCGAGAGATACGCGCGCGACAGCCAGTCGCAAAGCCGCAGATAGCCTTCGCGCGTCGCGGCCAGCAGTACGGCGCGCGACGGTTGCTCGGGCTCGTGCTCATTGGCTATCCAGACATCGCAGCCGGCGATCGGCTTGATGCCGCGTGCGCGCGCCGCGCGATAGAACTTGATCAATCCGAACTGGTTCGCAAGATCGGTGAGCGCGAGCGCAGGCATGCGGTCGGCTGCCGCCGCGTCGACGGCGTCGTCGATGCGAACCGTTCCGTCCGCGATCGAATACTCGCTGTGCAGCCGCAGGTGGACGAAGCCGGGAGATGACATGAGGCGCATTGCGGGAATGCTAGAATTCTACTCCGCCAACACGACCGATCCGCGCGGCCATTCGTGAGCGCAATGCGCAGGATTGCATCGATTGCGCAACGATTCGATGCGCGCCTTCTGGCTTGCGCAATCGCCGTCGCGCTCGTCACGAGCGGCTGCGCCACCGCGCCGGTCGCACCCGCGCTGCCGCCTTCCGCACCGCCGTTGCCGCGCAACGCGGAGCCGCCGCCGCCGTCGATCAACCTGTCCGGGTTTCCGCTGCCGTATCGCCAGGGCTATGCCGACGGTTGCGCGAGCGCTTCGAGTGCCGAGCGCAAGGATGCCGCGCGCTTTGCCGGCGATCCGAACTACCGTACCGGCTGGCAGGATGGCGTAGCGCTTTGCCGCAGGAAATAGCGATCAAGCCGGCGACGTCGCATTTCGTCGACGTGCGCGGCGAACGCCACCACGTGCAAACGTGGGGCGAGCCGCAGGCGACGCCGATTGTCCTGCTGCACGGCTGGATGGACGTCGGCGCGTCGTTTCAATTCCTGGTCGATGCGCTCGCGGGCGATTGGTATGCGATCGCGCCCGATCTGCGCGGCTTCGGCCGCTCGGGCTGGCAGGCGCAGGGCTACTGGTTCTACGATTACATCGCCGATCTCGAGGCGCTGCTCGAGCGCTTCGTGCCCGATAACCCCGTGCGCCTCGTCGGCCACAGCCTTGGCGGCAACATCGCGATGGATTACGCCGGCGTGCGGCCGCGGCGCGTGCATCGCGTCGTGTCGCTCGAAGGCTTCGGCATTCCCGCCGAGGCCCCGGACAAGGCGCCGCGCAAAATCGCCGCGTGGCTCGATGCACTGGCGAATCCGCCGCCGTTTCGTCCGTATGCGAATCTCGCCGCCGTCGCCGATCGGCTGCAGAAGAAGAATCCGCGCCTGCCGCGCGACAAGGCGCGAGTTTCTCGCCGAGCGCTGGGCGGCGGTGTTTCCCGACGGCCGCGCGGAGCTCGTGTCGGACCCGCGCCACAAGCTGCCGTTTCCGCACGTCTACCGGATGGACGAAACCTTCGCGATCTGGCGCAACGTCACCGCGCCGGTGCTGTGGATCGCCGCGGAAGATTCCGAAATTCCGCGCTGGCTTGCCGATCATCCCGAAGGCGAGGCCGGCGCCGACGGCCTCGACGAAGTGCGCCGGCGCATCGCGCACGTCCCCGGTGCGCGGCTTGCGACGATACCGGATGCCGGCCACATGCTGCACCACGATCAGCCCGCGCAGGTGGCGGCACTCGTCGAATCGTTCCTCGGCGCCGCTTGAGGCTCGCGCTTTCAGCGTGCAGTCGCGCAAGGGCGCCTACGCCGCGCTCGCGCTGCTGACGCTCGTGTGGGGCTTGAACTGGGTCGTGATCAAGGCCGCGCTTTCTGCACGCGCATCCGCTCGCATTCAACATGCAGCGCACCTGGCTCGCGACGCTCGTGCTGTTCGCGGTGCTGATCGCGCGCGGCGGGCGGATATGGCCGCATAGCTGGCGCGCGGTGATCGTCACGGCGCTCTTCCAGACGACGATCAATTTCGGCGCAACGACGATGGCGATCGCAGGCGGCGGCGCCGGGCGCACGTCGGTGCTCGTCTTCACGATGCCGTTCTGGACGTTGCTGATCGCGTGGCCGATCCTGCACGAGCGGGTGCGCGGCTTGCAGGCCCCGGCGATCGCGTTCGCGCTGGCCGGCCTGCTGCTCGTCGTCGAGCCGTGGGCGTGGGAGGGCGACCTCGCGCCCGAAGTTGTGGGCGGTGCTGTCGGGATTCGGCTGGGCCGCGGGCACGGTCGCGATGAAGTACTTTCAACGCGTGCGCGGCTTCGATCTCCTGAGTTTCGTCTGCTGGCAAATGCTGCTGGGCGTCCTGCCGCTCTCGCTGCTGCCGTGGTTGTTCGGCGTGCCGGCGACGCAATGGAGCATCGCGCAGGCGTTCCTTCTGATCATCGTCGGCGTCGTGTCGACCGCCGGCGGCTTCCTGCTGTGGATGGAAATCCTGCGCTGGCTGCCCGCGGGCACCGCGTCGCTCAACATGTTCGCCGTTCCCGTCATTGCGCTGTTGTCGTCGATGGCGATTTTCGGCGAGCGCCTTGCCGCGAACGAATGGGCCGGCATCGCGATGATCGGGACCGGTCTCGCCCTGATCGCGGCCCAGGCGCTGCTCGCGGGACGGCGAGTCGAGCCGCTGCCGGCGGCGCCGACGCCGCTCGACGGCGGCTAGGTTTCAGGCGTCCATCCGGGCGCGGCGGCTGCAACCCGTTGTATCGAAACGGATCAGTGGTTTCGGCGGTCGTCGCAAATAATAATGATTATTATTTACGTGGCGGCGTTCTTTTGCTATGCTGGCCGGGGGAGTCGCGAAATAGTCGGGGTCGAGCGCGACATCATGGGTAACGCACTGTTCATCGTCTGGCGCGAATCGGCCGAGGCCATGCTGGTCGTCGGCATTCTGTATGCGTGGCTGAAGCACCGGCCCGATGCGGCAACCGGGATGCGATTCCTCTGGGGCGGTGTCGCAGCGGGCGCCGGATTGGCGCTCGTGCTTGCCCTCGTCATGCTGGGCATCGCCTCGTCGCTTTCCGGCAACGGCCTCGATTATTTCCAGCTCGTCATCATGCTGGTGGCATCGGCGCTGATCGTGCAGATGGTGTTCTGGATGCGCCGGCACGGCCGCACGTTCAAGAAGGATCTCGAAGCGAACATGGCGCGCAACGCGCGCGCGGCCAACTGGTGGGGGCTGCTGATCGTCGTGGCGCTCGCGGTCGGCCGCGAGACGGCCGAGACGGTTGTCTTTCTCTACGGGCTCGGCGCGGAAAAAGGCGGCATCGCGCATCTGCCGGTCGTGCTGGTTCTCGGCATCGCAGCGGCCTTCGCGACTTTCTGGTTGCTGCAGCAGGGGTCGCGCATCCTGAGCTGGCGCGTGTTCTTCCGCGTGAGCGAGATCCTGTTGCTGCTGCTCGCCGGCGCGCTGCTCGTTTCCGGCATCGAAAAGCTGATCGCGCTCGATGTCGTGCCGGCGCTCGTCGATCCGGTGTGGAATACCTCGCGTCTGCTCGACGATTCGGGCCGGCTCGGCGGCCTGATCGCCTCGTTCACCGGTTACCGTTCGCGTCCGGCACTTCTGCCGCTGCTCGTGCTGGCCGCGTACTGGATAGTCGTTTGCCTGCTTCTCAATCGCTCGGGTCGCGTCGGCGTCCGCACCTGCGCCCGCACCTGCCAAACCCGCGTCGCCGGTTGAAGGGTTGCCGCGCGCCGGGCGCAACTGAGTTCGCCGCAAGTCCCCTCACCCGCCCCGCTTGCGCTCGGCTCCCTCGCCCGCGCGCGGGAGAAGGTTGGGGTGAGGGCGGCGGGGATCGCGGTAAAATCGAATTTCGCCGGCCGCAATGGCCGGCAATTCATTTCATGACCGCAGCACCTCCCGACCTCTCCCGCCTGCGCATCGATCGCGAGCTTGCGCCGATCCGGCGTCGCCGCCGGCGCAAATGGATAGGGCTCGCCATCGTCCTGGTGCTGCGTTGCCGCGGCGGCCGCGTGGTACGCCGCGCAGCCGCGCGCGCAGGTGGTGGCGACGACGCCGATCATCACGACGTACCCGTCGCAGCAATACGTCGTGCTGAACGCCACCGGCTACGTCGTCGCGCAGCGCAAGGCGGCCATCTCGTCGAAGGCGACGGGCCGGCTCGAATGGCTCGGCGTTGCCGAAGGCTCGCGCGTCAAGTCGGGCGATCTCATCGCGCGCATCGACAATCGCGACGTCGTCGCGCAGGCGCAAAGCGCGCAGGCGTCGGTGCGCGCCGCGCGCGCCAACGTCCGGCAAAGCGAAGTCGAGCGCGAGAATGCGCAAGTCGAATACCGGCGCAACGAGGAGCTCGTCGGCAAGGGCTTCATCTCGCAATCGGCGCTCGACACCGCGAAGGCGCGCCTCGACCGTGCGCAAGCGGGCGTCGCGAGCGCGCAGGCCAATCTCAACGTGGCGCTCGCCAATGCGCGCAACGCCGACGTCGCCGTCGACTACACGGAGATCCGCGCGCCGTTCGACGGCGTCATCCTGTCGAAGAGCGCGAACGTCGGCGATCTCGTGACGCCGTTTTCCAGCGCGACGGACTCGAAGGGCGCGGTGGTGTCGATGGCCGACATGGGCACGCTCGAAGTCGAAGCCGACGTCTCCGAATCGAGCCTCGCCAAGGTGCACGTCGGGCAGCCGGCCGAGATCGTGCTCGACGCGCTGCCGGACACGCGCTTTCGCGGTCACATCAACCGGATGGTCCCCACCGTCGATCGCGCGAAGGCGACCGTGATGACGAAGGTGGCGTTCGACGCGATCGATCCGCGCATCCTTCCCGAAATGAGCGCGAAGGTGAGCTTCCTCTCGCAGGAAGTGGCACCCGAGCAGCAGAAGCCGGTGGTTGCCGTCAATCCGGATGCGATCGTGCAGCGCGATGGACGCAGCGTGGTATTCGTGATGCGCGATGGGCGCGCCGTCGCCGTGCCGGTGACGCCGGGATTGAAGATCGGCGACGCGACGGCGATTGCCGGTGACGTCAAGGCGGGCGAGAAGGCGGTGTCGAAGCCCGCGCCATCGCTTGCAACCGGCGCACTGGTGAAGACCGCCGAGAAATGACGGCGGCACTGCAGCGCGCGACAGGACCTGCCGCCGGCAGTGCGAGCGAATCGGGCGCTGTCGATCGCGCGTCCGCGATGCCGCTGGTGTCGGTTCGCGCGCTGACGAAATATTACGTGCGCGGCGACCAGATCATCCCCGTGCTCGTCGACATCGATCTCGATGTCGCTGCGGGCGACTACATCGCGCTCATGGGGCCGTCGGGCTCCGGAAAGTCGACGCTGCTCAACATGATCGCGGGCATCGACAAGCCGTCGTCCGGGGAGGTCCGCGTCGCGGGCGTCGATATCGCGCGGCTCTCCGATGCCGACCTCGCGCTGTGGCGCGCGACGCACGTCGGATTCATTTTCCAGTTCTACAACCTGATGCCGGTGCTGACGGCGTTCGGCAACATCGAGCTGCCGCTGCAGCTCACGTCGCTGTCACGGCGCGAACGGCGCGAGCGCGTGGAAACGGCGCTCGCACTCGTCGGGCTGACCGATCGCGCGACGCATCTGCCCAACGAATTGTCCGGCGGCCAGCAGCAGCGCGTCGCGATCGCGCGCGCGCTGATCAGCGATCCCACGCTGATCGTCGCCGACGAGCCGACCGGCGACCTCGATCGCACCACCGCCGAGGAAATTCTCGGTCTGCTCGAGCGCCTGAACGACGAGCTGGGGAAGACGGTGATCATGGTCACGCACGACCCGAAGGCGGCGGAAAAGGCGCATCGCCTCGTGCATCTCGAAAAGGGCGTCCTGGTCGCCTGATGACCCGACTGATGTTCGTTCCGCTGCTCGTGCTGCGCAACGCGTTTCGCCACAAGCTGCGCACGACGCTGACCATCGTCGGCATCATCGTCGCGATCGCGGCGTTCGGGATGCTGCGCACGATCGTCGATGCGTGGTACGCCGGCGCGAACGCCAGCTCGTCGGCGCGGCTCGTGACGCGGAGCTCGGTGTCGCTCGTGTTCGCGTTGCCGCTGACCTACGCGCAGAAGATCCGCCAGGTCGACGGCATCACGTCGGTGGCGTGGGCGAACTGGTTCGGCGGCGTGTACATCAACGAGCGGAATTTCTTCGCGCAATTCGCGATCAGCGCACCCACCTATCTCGCGATGTACCCGGAGTTCGTGCTGCCGGATGACGAGCGGCGCGCGTTCCTCGCCGACCGCGTGGGCGCGATCGCGGGACGCAAGCTGGCGGACAAGTACGGCTGGAAAGTCGGCGACCAGATTCCGCTGCGCGGCACGATCTATCCGGGCACGTGGACGTTCAACCTGCGCGGCATCTACGACGGCGCGCAGGAGGGCACCGACACGTCGACGTTCTTCTTCCATTTCGATTACCTGAACGAGACGATCAAGCGGCAATTTCCCGGGCGGGGCGATCAGACGGGCGTGTTCGTCGAGGAGCTGCGCAACGCCGACGACGCCGCGGCCGTGTCGCAGGCGATCGACGCGACGTTCAAGAACTCGCTTGCGGAGACGCTGACCGAGACGGAAAAGGCATTCCAGCTCGGCTTCGTCGCGATGTCGGAGGCCATCCTGCTCGCGATCCAGGCGGTGAGCTTCGTCGTCATCGTGATCATCATGGCGGTGATGGCCAACACGATGGCGATGACGGCACGCGAGCGCTACGGCGAATACGCGACGCTGAAGGCGCTCGGCTTCAGCAACGGCTTCGTCGCGATGCTGATCTACGCGGAGTCCGTGGGCATTGCGCTGCTGGGCGGCCTGCTGGGAATCGCGGCGACGTTTCCGCTGGCCAATGTGTTCGCGAGCACGATCGGCTCGATCCTCGCCGGGTTCAAGGTCTCGCGGGAAACGCTCATGATGCAGCTCATGGCCGCGTTGATCATCGGCGTGGTCGCCGCGGCCATTCCCGCATGGCGCGCAGCAAGAGTGCGCATCGTCGACGGCCTGCGGGCGATCGGCTGACATGGAACGTCCCCCCACGCTCGCTCCGCTCGCTGCCCCCGGGGGGCTGATCAGTCGGTCGGGGCGGCCCATCCCCACTGATGGCGATCCCGCTCAATTACATCGCCCGCAACCTGGTGGCGCGCCGCCTGACGACGACGCTGACCGCCGGCGGCATGGCGCTCGTCGTGTACGTGTTCGCGACCGTGCTGATGCTCTCGGCCGGCCTGCAAAAGACGCTGGTCGCCACCGGCCAGGACGACAACGTCGTCGTGATTCGCCGCAGCTCGCAGACCGAAGTGCAAAGCGGCTTCGGGCGTCTGCAGGCGGGAATCGTCGAAAGCCTGCCGCAGATTGCGCTCGCCGCCGACGGTCGGCCGCTGGTCTCCAAGGAGGAGGTCGTGCTGATCAGCCTGCCGAAGCGCGCGACGGGCAAGGCGGCCAACGTCGTGATCCGCGGCGTGACGCCGGCCGGGCTGACGCTGCGGCCGCAAGTAGCGCTCGTCGAAGGCCGGATGTTTCGACCGGGAACGGCCGAGGTGATCGCGGGGCGCGCGATCGCGGACGGATTCCAGGGCGCGGGCCTCGGCGAGACGCTGCGCTTCGCGTCGCGCGACTGGACGGTCGTCGGCGTTTTCGACGCCGGCCACACCGCGTTCGATTCCGAGATCTGGGGCGATGCCGAGCAGATGCTGCAGGCGTTTCGCCGCACCGGCTATTCGTCGATGCTGTTCAGGCTGAACGATCCGAGCGAGTTCGACGCCGTCGAAGGCGGCGATCGAAAACGACCCGCGGCTGACGCTCGAGGCGAAGCGCGAAAGGCGCTTCTATGCCGAGCAATCGGAGGCGCTGTCGAAATTCATCAGCTACCTCGGCACGTCGATCTCGATCATCTTTTCGATCGGCGCGGTGATCGGCGCGGCGATCACGATGTACGCGAGCGTCGCGTCGCGCACCGGGGAAATCGGAACGTTGCGCGCGCTGGGCTTTTCACGCGGCGCGATCCTCGCGGCGTTTCTCGGCGAGGCGCTGCTGCTGGGGCTGGTCGGCGGCATCGTCGGATTGCTTGCCGCCTCGGTCATGCAGGCGACGTCGATCTCGACGACGAATTTCCAGACGTTCGCCGAGATCGCGTTCTCGTTCACGCTGACCCCCGGCATCGTCGTCGCGTCGCTGATCTTCGCGCTCGCGATGGGGTTCATCGGCGGGTTCCTGCCGGCGGCGCGCGCGGCGCGGATGAAGATTGTCGATGCGCTGCGGGCGGCGTGAGCGCTCATCTGTAGAGCACGGCCCGCGCTCCTCTACAAATACTCGGGCATGATCGTTAACGCGTAGGGCTCGACCTCCTCGCTCATCGGGGTGAGAGGCGTCATCACCTGATTGCGATCGTCGGTCGCGCCGGGGGTCGCGTTGTCGCCGTTGACGACGCACGAGACGTCGTACCAGCCGTTGACGCCGCGCAATTTGCCGAGCTGGTCGAGGTGATAACCGATCTGAGTCGACGAAATGACCGTCATCTGCGAAATGCGCGGCGGGATGTCGAAGGGATCCAGCGGCAGGCACGTCCCTTCCTGATAGAGCAGCGCCTTCGCGGAGGTGCTTGCATGTCGCCGCGCGGTGACTCTTACGCGTCTCGTTCCCTTTTTGACTATCGGCGGATTGAAGCCCTCATCGGCGAGCGCGAGATACACGAAGCGGATGAGGCGACGGTTCGGCAAGCCGATGACCTGTGCGATCGGCTTGGACAAATCGCCGAAACTCACCGTGAGATCCAGCGCAAATTGTTCGAGGCACCCGTCGATCAGATGCGGCGGCGGCTGGCGATAATCCACGCAGTATTGCGGCTGGACGAGGGCGAGCAGAGCCGGGTCTGAATTGACCTCGCCGCGGGTGTAGACGTGCTCTCCCAGATGAATGTAGTCGCTCGCGTTCTGATACGTGAAGTACGTGGGTTCGGAGACGTCCAGGGTGCCGACGGCAACCGCGTCCGCTTCGCTGCCGAGAGGACCGCGGTAGACGATCTGAAGCACCACGTCGGTCATGCCGAACGGGATCGGCGAATTGGCGAAATCGAATTCGACAAGCTTCTGTCCGCCAGCGTCGAGCGATTCGCCAAAAACGGGTTGCGACACGATGATTTGCTCGACGCCGTCACGGCAATCCGTCGAGGCATCGAGCTTCGCGGGATTGACCACGACCGAATAATCGTTGCATGGAGCCGCACCGACAACGGTGTCGAGGCTCGCCACGTACTTTTTGTCCTTGTGGTATCGGATCACTGCGAAGAATGCACCGCCATTCATGTTCTGCGGCTGCGATTGGCCTTGCGGATCGACGAAGGCCGGCGTCGTGTTTCTGATCTTCGCGCGTAACAGCGTGAAGCCGTCATCCGTAGCATGGTCGGCAAGCGCGAACACGCCTTCGTCAGGAAGCGTGATGTCGAGGCGACCGCGAAAGAAGAAATTGATCAGGCCAGCGGAATAGGCGACGGCGCGCGGAAGGAGGAGGTCCGCCATCGCGTCGTAGTTGAGGCGATTGAGCGTGTATTTATCGGGAAGGGACTTCGACGACAGGAACTGGTCCCACATTCCGTAGGTCGTAAGCGCGACATTGGAGGCCGATTGTTGCTGGTAGGTATCAGGCACATCGCCGAAGTAGACGTACACCGGAGTACTGTCTGTCGATGCTGACCCGTCCCATAGTGTAGGCACGGCACTTCTGATGGTGTAGTTCGCGGGATTGCTTGACGGTGATGGGTATGCGAGCGAATCCAGATTTTTCGCCGCGGTGAAGAAGCCGCGATTGCTGTAGTCGGCGAGACCCTTGCCGGTGAGGCTATTCGGGCCAGGCGAAGTACTCCAGTAGTCGGTATATCTCGCGAACGTGGGAATTGGATATGGTCCGAAGTTCAACGGCAAGATTGGAATCGACACGAAGACCCGAAAGGGCGAAAGCGACTTGAAACCGCTGTCTTTGAGCGCCCGGGCATTGATGTACTTTTCATAAATGCTCGTATGTCCAGCCAGGCAGATTTTCTCGAAAGGACACAACTTGCCTGAATGCGGCTCGTTCCGCGTGTGCTGAGGCTGCGCCATATCCTGATTCAGGTGAAGCACGTCGCCGAGGGCGCGGAACGCAGTCGCCCAGTACGCTTGGCGCCATTGCTGCTTCGTCGTCGCGTCGATCCCGTCAGAAATATCGCTGTAGCCGAGCCACCACTACTCGTCATCAGCGTCAGCGCGCGAAACATCGATTCCCGCGCGTCGAAAACCGTGAATCGATTCCGGCGAGGTGATTCAGGAGTATTCGGATCATTGAAACTATCGTGGACGCCAATCGCCCAGTCGACGTTCTTGCGCACATCATTTTCGATGGCATCCAATCCGGGAGCGTTAAGGGGTTTGTTAGAGTAGGGATCGAAGAAGTGGTGCAACGGGCGGCTTATACCTGTCTCCACGTCCTGCGGAGTAGGCGGGTCCTCGCTCGGATTGTCGTCTTCCCGAATCGCACCGAACATTACCCAACTTTGAATCGGAGTTTCCAGTCGCCACTGAGCTTGACGCGGTCGAGGATCTTCGTTTCGTAATCTTGAGCTTTCGCTGGATATGCGTTTGAGCCAGTCAAAGTTTCCGATGAACTCGAAGTAGTATTCGCTACTCCCAAGCGGAAGATAGTATCGAGTCCTAGGCTATATGCCAATGGACTGAATTCTTCGACCGTTCCAGGTCCAGATAAGCTGCGAGATTGCAAAAGTGCGTTGCTTCGTGAGTAAGGCATGAGTTGCCTGTTCGTAAGCGATGTGCCATGCTCGACTGCACAATAGCTAGCGATGCCAAGAAAACCAGCACTTGCTTGCGCGCTCATTTCAAGATGCTCCTCGATGAATGCGTTCGCTCGCCTCATCGTGTACTGGCCCATTTGGATTCTGCGCGAGCGCTGCCTTTGCGGCCATGCGCGCGATGATATGGACGGTTTGTCCTGATTATCCTTGGTGCGCGCGATCTTGGCGCGATTCTTCGTAGACGCCTTTAACAATCGGATACAGGCTCTTCTGGCTTTGTCCTCCGTACGTGCAATCCCTGTTGGCAAGTCCCCAAAACAGCGCATCCATGCGCTGATCGACGTTTCCCTTGAAGGCTTTCAACGCGAAACGCTCGTTCGTTCGTTCGATCGGTGCTTGCAGTATCCCACCTGGAGAGGTATCTGTCGGGGCGTGTAATTGCGCGCATACACCAGCGCGATCGGCTCCTCTGGGATAAACGCTGTACGTACTCCATTTTCGCCATGGTTCGATCTGAAAGTGACCCGCTTGGTCGGTCACCGCGGCCGCCGCGTGATAGCAGATATCGCGCGAGTTGTGCCCGGTAAAGCCGCTTGGAATGATTCCCGACACCCAAATGAACGCCACATGCGCGCCGGCGATTGGCTGACCCGTATCCGCATCGACAACCTGTCCGGCAATCCGCTTGCCGTACAGAACGTGCGGCAGCTTGGCGAGCGCTGCCGCGCCGAACAAGGCCACTGCGATGTACAGCACAACAAGGCCGAGTACTCTCATGTAGTCACATCCCGTCGATGCGCCAGATGCCATCCTCGGCGCGGATCATGTACAGCATGAACCGTTGCGGCCCATTGGCCGTATTGCGCGTGACGCTGAATTCGGCGATGTCCTCGCCAAAGTTGATTTCGCTGATCTCGCCGAGCTGGTCGACAATCGTGGCGAGCGACCCTTGTAGCTGCGTGAAGATCGCGTTGTACTTGTCGTATGCCGAGCCGGTAAATGCTGTCAGCGCTCCCGCGATATTACCCGCGCGAAGCCGCCCAAGCATGCCGTCGTAGATCGCCCGAAGATTGCCCTGAAGCAGGCTCGGAACGAAAACGACGATCGACTTGCTGGTCGAGTAGATGACGCGATCCTGATCGTCGAAAACCTTGATGACCGCAAGCCACGTGCCGGCGGGATAGGTGGCGGTGACCGTAAGCTTTCCATCGAAGAATTGCGCCGCCGTGGCGATGAGATTCGGGAAGCCGTCGTTGTCGAGATCGAAGTTGATCTGCTTGAAGGGGACGTTCCCGGGATTCTCGACGGTGAAGGTCACTTTGAGCGAATCCAGGCCCTCGGTGGGCGACGCATGGACCACGAACGCGCCTGCACCGCTGCTGTTGATCGTGATGGACTGTGACGTGGACTGTCCATCCTGGGTCGTCACGACCGCCGTCACGGAATTTGCGCCCGGCGTCAGCGGGACATCGTTCGCCTGGAAGAATCCAAAGTCGTCGATGTGCGTCACGGCGCCATTCACGGTAACGGCGGAATTGGCTGGCGCCGACACGAAGCCGCGCACCAGGACATTGTCGTCGTCGATCGTCGCATTGGCCAGTTTGCTGTCGATATTGAGGACCGGTGCGCCAACAATCGTGATGTTCACTGCTGGCGATGTTGCCGTGCCGCCGGCGTTGTCCGTTGCCTTGGCCGTCAGCGAATACGTTCCTCCCGCAACACTGTCCCACACCATCCCGTACGGTGCTGTCGTCGACGTGCCGATCAGCGTGCCGTTCGCATAGAACTGAACGCTCGCGATCGTGCCGTCGCTGTCCGCGGCGTTCGCGCTCAACGAGATCGTCGCCGGCGCGAAGTACTGGCCGCCGGGACCTGGTGCCGTGAACGCGACCGTCGGGAGCGCGTTGTTCACGACCGTGATCGGCACCGCAGAGGACACCGCAACGCCGCCTACGTTGTCGGTCGCCTTGGCCGTGATCGAATAGGAGCCGGCGGCCAACGTTGCTCCACGTCGCCGTGTAGGGCGCGGCGTTCGAGGAGCCGATCAGTGTCGTCCCCGCATAGAACTCCACCTTCGCAATGGTTCCGTCGCTGTCGCTCGCACTTGCGGCAATCGCGATGCTCGCCGGCGCCGTATAGCGTGCATTCGAGGCGGGCGCGGTCAACGCGACCGTCGGAAGAACATTTGCGTCGACCGTGACGTGCACGGGAGCCGACGTTGTCGCTGCATTGCGATCATCGTAGGCGACCGCCACGATGGCATACGACTCCCGCGGCCATGTTCGTCCACGACGTGGCGTACGGCGGCGTTGTCGCGCGACCGAGCAGACTGCCGCCCGCGCTGCCGTTTCTGAATTCGACCGCGACGATCGTGCCGTCGGTATCGGTTGCCGTCGCAGCGAGATTGATCGTCGATCCGAAGGCAAACCTGGCGCCTTCGCTCGGCGAAGTAAGCGCCACGCTCGGTGGCTGGTTCGCGCCGCGAATCGTGAACGTCGACGCCCTCGAAGTCGTCGTCAGGCCGTGGTCATCCGTCGCCTTCGCCGTAATGGAATGGCTGCCTGTCGACGCGTTGACGAGCGTGACTTCGCCAGGGTGTGCCGCTCGCCATGCCGACCGACGATGCGCCATCGAAGAATTCGACGCTCACGACGCGCCCGCCCGCGCTCGATTGCATCGGCGGTCAGCGGGACATCGAGCGGCCCATCGATGAACGCGCACGCTGCTGGACTGGTTACGATGACGACGGGTGCGCCGCCTACCGTAACCGTGATCGGCGAAGACTGGCCCGTGCCGCCCTTGTCGTCCGTTGCGCGTGCGCTGAGCGAATGGACTCCCGGCAACGTCGCATGCCACGTGGCTTGGTAAGGTGCGGCAGTGGTGGTGCCGATCGACGTCGCTCCGTCGAAGAACTCGACGCTCGCGATCGTCCCGTCCGGATCGGTCGCGGTGGCGCTGACGGTGACGTTCGATCCCGCGACGACGAAGCTATCGGCAGCCGGCGACGTCAGCGTCACCACGGGGAACTGGTTGTTCGCGACGACGATCGTCACGGGCGCCGATGTCGCCGTTCCGTTTCGATTGTCGTATGCCTTCGCGGTGAGCGAATAATTGCCCGCGACAGCATTCGTCCAAACGTAGCGATACGGTGCGACGGTCGCCGTGCCGATAAGCGTCGTGCCGCCCCGATAGAACTCGACCTTGGCGATCGAGCCGTCGGCGTCCGCGGCAGTCGCGGTCAATGCGATCGTTCCGCCCGCGGTGAAAACGTCGCCACTCGAAGGCGAGGTCATCGACACCGTCGGCGCCTTGTTCGCGGCCTTCACGACAGGCGCGGCCTCCTCGTTCTGATCGGCTGCCGCATGCGTTGCATCGGCCGTGGGAGCGAGAAGCGTCCATCGCATGCGCTCCAGCGTCGCCTGGTGGCCGAACGCATCCACCACGCGCGCGCTGAGCTCGTTCGCGCCTTGCGTCATCGATGGGCGCTGCGGAAAGATCGTGCGTCCGGATGCAGCGTCGATCACAGGTTCGCCGAGCGAGACGCCGCCGAGACTGGCATCCACGCGCAGATTGCGAACGTAAAACGGCACCTCACACGCCGTGCCGTTGCAACTCGCGCCCACGCGCAGCATGACTTCTCCATGCGCATCCGTCGTGGCACCGCCATCGGGCGGGCGAACCAGCGCGAGTGTGGGTTCAATGCGAAACGGCGCGGGCCACACGATCGCCGACGCGGCGGCCGGAAGGCGTTCCAGCGCACGGCCGTCGCTCGCAATGCGCAGAAGACCTGCCGTCGTCTCGACGATGAACACCGCTTCGGTAGGCTCGTAGAGCAACCCGAGCGCTTGTTCGCCTTGCATCAGGAGCTGAGTCGATTCGCGTCGCTGCTCGGTCTCGACGTCAAAGCCAATGAGAAAGCCGTCGACGATCGCCAGCAGCACACCGGATCGCGGATCGAGTGCGAGCGCAGTCGCTTCACCTCGAAGCAACGTCGCCGAAGACGATCCCGAGTCGATACTGCGCCCGGTGCGATAGATGCCATGGTTCGTCGCGATCCAGACGCGATCGCGAAGCGCATCGATGACGAGTGAAGTTACCGATTCGTCGTCGCCGAGGCCCAGCGCACGTGTCGCGAGCCATGTGCCGTCGCGAGCGAAGTGCAGGAGTTCGCGGTTGGCGACAAGCCATGCGCTTTGATCGAGGTCGGTCGCGAGCGCCGCAGCGGGCGCGGTGAGTGTCGTGCCATGTCGCAACGATCCGTCGCGCGCGAAATGGAGCAGCAACGAAGCGTCCGTGGCCACCCACACGCTGCCGTCGTACGCGTCGGTCGCCGTCATGATCGCCGCGCCGAATCCGCGCCCGGCGAGGTCGACATTCGCGAGCGCATCGTCCTGTGCGATCCGCGACGGAGCACAAATCGTGGACGATGCCGCCACGCCGAGCCACACGGCGAGGAACGCGGCAAGGTATCGGCGCATCGATCGCTCCTGGTTCATCTCAGTTGCAAACGAGCGGAACATCGACGATCTGCTGGAGAACGGGCGTATCGGACGCCGAGCCAGCGATACGGAGCACGGCGTTCAACGCATGGATGCCGGCCGGTAACTTGAGCGTGAGCGCTGCGCTGTTCGCGACGAGCGATACCGCGCCGATCCACGACGAGCCATCCATGAAAGTGACGGTGCCGGCAAGCGCGGGTCCTGCCAATGTCGCCGTCAGCGTGAACGGCGTCTGCGCGTCGACAACTGGGTTCGACGTCGACAGCGTCATCGGCGGTGCCGCGCCGAATTTCGCGATAACGGCGGCGGGGCCAATGGTGCTCGTCGATCTGGAACGCGCCGGTCGTCGGCTGGAAGTTGCTGGCCGAATCGGCGTCACCGGTCACGTACGCTCCCGTCGAGTCGACGGCGACGCCGGTCGCGGCGCCGGGCGGAAAGCGCGTCCAGTGGTTGTCGGCCTCGTTGAACCCGGTGCGGATGAACGTCGACCAGAGCAGCGATCCACCGGAGATGCTCAGCTTGGCGACGAACGCGGAATCCTCGTTGTCCTGCTGCTTTCTCGGTGCTGTGGAATCGACGAGCGGAAACGTATAGCTGCGTGCAATACCGGTCACGTACGCGTGTCCTGCGGCATCGACGGCGATGCCGTAGGCGGCGTCGGCCAGGTACTGCGTCACCGAGCCGAACGTCTGGCACAGGTCAAGCAGACTTCACCGCCGAGAAACGACGAATAGACGAGCGAATCGCCCGTCGGCGCGAGCTTGGCGACGAACGCGTTGCCGACGCTGGAGTTGATCAGGCGCCGTCCGGCCTTCTGCATCTGGAAGCCGTCCTTCACGGGGAAGTCCCACGAATACGTCTCGCCCGCGACGTACGCGTTGCCCGCGTTGTCGACGGCAATGGCGTTCACCGCGTCGTCGAGCGTGCCGCCGACGAGTGTCGAATGAACGAGCTGCGATCCGCTCGGGTCGAGACTCGCGATGAAGGCATCCTTGCCGCCGGAGCGCGACGACTGGAAAGCGTTTCGAACCGGGAAATCGTTGGATGTCGTCCAGCCGCCGACATACGCGCTGCCGCGTGCGTCGACGGCAATCGAGGTCGCATCCTCGCCGCCGTGCCACCGAGGAAGGTCGCGAATACCGGCGCGCTACCGGTCGCGTCGAGCTTCAGCACGAATGCGGTCGAGCCCGCCGGATTGCCGGTCGACGGTTGCATCGCCCCAGGCGTCGTCAGAAACGTCGACGTCGCGCTCCCGCTCACGTACGCATTGCCGCCGGCATCGACCGCAATCGCACTCGGCGTCGCGCCGATGACGTACGTCGAATAGACGAGCGCGTTCCCCGCGGGCGCGAGCTTCGCGATGAACGCGCCGCCGGCCGTGATGCCTTTCTGCCACGCCGTCGCGCTGGTCGGGAAGTCGGAGCCCGATGTCTGGCCGGTGATATAGACGCTGCCCGCCGCATCGACGGCAATGCCGACGGCGCGGTCCGCGCTCGCGGACCCGCCGATATACGTCGACCAGACGAGTGCCGTTCCGGCCGGATTGAGCTTCGAAACGAACACGTCGACGTCGCTTCGCTTGCCCAGCGAGCGATCGAGCGCGTTGACCATCGGGAAGTCGGTCGACGACGTATATCCGGTAACGTACGCATTGCCCGCGCTGTCGACGGCAATCGCCGTTCCCTGCTCGACGTTGTTGCCGCCGAGGTATGTCGCGTAGGACACCACCGGATCGATGACGAGTGTCCGCGTCAGGTCGTACTCGCCCACGCGAATCCGTACGACATCGCCGTCGTCGATCGCGAATTCGCTGGCGACGGGTTGCCGCTCGCCATCGACGTCCTGATAGGCGATGGGCCGCTTCAACCGGAAGGCGCCCAGCACGAGCTCGCCCGCGCCGTCGAGCGACGCGCGATCGCTCGCTTCGATGCGAAAGGCGACTCGCGAAGGATCGGCGCCTGGTGCGACGATCAGGTCGTACTCGAGCTCGCGCGCCTTGCCGTGGAACGCGACGTCGATGCCCGGATAGACACCGATGATTGCGACGCGTCCATACGCCGGCACCTCGCGCTCATCGCCATAGCCCGGATTTCGAATGTGGTGAATGCGTGTCGCGTGCGGATCGGCGCCTGCGATCGCGGCAGTCGGATTGGCGCCGACAAATCGAATGGCGATCGGCGCGTCGGCTGCCAGTGGGGAACCGAGGGCGATTTGCGCACCCTCCGCCGATATGGCGACCGCATAGTTCGCGCCGCGCGCGATGAAATGCGTCGCTTCGTCGTCGCGGGCGACCGCACGCTCGAAGAGCATCGGCAGCAAGCCGTAGTCCGCGACAATCCGGCGCGCGTCCGGTGCGGACGATGTCGCCTCGGACGAAAGGGCGACCCGATGCGATTTGGCCGGCTGACAGCGCCAACACCATCGTTACCGCGATGCACCGTAGGATCACGCGTCACCTCCGCCACGACAACGGGCCGAGAGTACGAAGCGGCGACGACGAAAGGGACTGTCAGTTTTCGCACGTCGTCCATCGGGATGATTGAAAAATTCGTTCCCGAGTGCTACGCGAGCGACGCCGCGCACGGCGCCGGCTAGAATCGGCGCATCGTGACGCTGCGCTCACCGGCTGCGCTCTTCGCCATCTCGACGCTGATCTGGGGCTCGACGTGGCTCGCCATCAAGTTCCAGCTCGGCAGCGTCGCACCGGAAGTTTCGGTCGCCTATCGCTTCGCGCTTGCGGCCGTCGTGCTCGGCGCCTGGTGTGCGCTCACGCGGCGGTCGCTGCGCTTCGGCGCCCGCGCGCATGCGTTCATCGCGCTGCAGGGCGTGCTGCTCTTCGGTCTCAACTACGTCGGCGTGTACGAGGCGGAGCGCTACGCGACGTCGGGACTGGTCGCCGTGCTCTTCTCGACGATCGTGTTCATGAATCCGATCGGCGCGCGGCTCGTGTTCGGCCATGCATTGACGCTGCGTACGCTCGTCGCGGCCGCGCTTGGCGTCATCGGTGTCGCATTGTTGTTCGTCCCCGAATTGACTCAGGCGCGCCGCGGCGGAAGCGTGGCGCTCGGGATCGTGCTCGGTCTCGGTGCGACGGTGATCGCGACCGGCGGCAACCTCGCCGCGATGCGCAATCAGCGCGCGGGGATCGCCGTGCTTCCCGGTGCGGCGTGGGGAATGGGCTACGGCGCGTTGGCCGCCGCGGTCGTCGCCGTATTGCAGGGAGCCGCGTGGACGATCGACCTGCGCGCGCCGTACGTCGCGTCGCTGCTCTACCTCGCGATCGTCGGCAGCGTCATCGCGTTCGGCGCGTACCTCACGCTGCTGAAGCAGGTGGGAGCGGCAACGGCGTCGTATGTCGGCGTGGCGACGCCGGTCGTCGCGATGGCGCTGTCGACGCTGTTCGAAGGCTATCGGTGGACGCCGCTCGCTGCCTTCGGCGTCGTGCTCGCGATCGCCGGCAACTGGCTCGCGTTGAAGCCGGCGCGCCGGCGGCGTCGCGCGACGGCGGGATTAATGGGGTCAGAGTCGTAAGTTTCGGCGCAAGGTTCGCAATTCGGTGTCGGAGGTGTAATTATCGGACACACCATTCCCGATAATTACACCTCCGACACCGAATTGCGTTAATCCTCGCCGTCCTTCTTGATCACGTCGACGTTGTCGATGAGCCGCGTGGCGCCCAGCGTGGCCGCGCCCAGCACGATCAGCAGGTTCGGATGGTCGAAGCCTTCCGGATGCGGAATGCGCAGGCCGATGCCGTTGCGGACGGCGATGTAGTCGACTTTCCAGCCATGTCGGGCAAGGTCGGCGCGCCCGGCCGCTTCGAGGTTCGCATAGTCGGTGCGGCCGGCGGCGATCGCGTCGGCGATGTCGCGCAACGTGCGGTAGAGGCGCGGCGCCTCGGTGCGCTCGACCGGCGTCAGGTAGGTGTTGCGCGACGCAAGCGCCAGGCCATCGTCGGCGCGAATCGTCTCGCCCGGAACGATGCGGATCGGCAGATTGAACTGCTGCACCATGCCGCGCACGATCTTCAATTGCTGGCGATCCTTCTTGCCGAAGACCGCGGCGTCGGGCTGCACGAGGTTGAAGAGCTTCAGCACCACCGTGCACACGCCGTTGAAGAAGCCCGGGCGGAACGCGCCGTCGAGCTCGTCGCCGACCGGCGGCGGCTGCACGCGATAGACCTGCGGCGTCGGAAACATGTCCTGCTCGTGCGGCACGAACACGACGTCGACGCCCTCGCGCTCGAGCTTCACGCAATCCGCCTCGAACGTGCGCGGATAGCGGTCGAAGTCCTCGTTCGGCCCGAACTGCAGGCGATTGACGAAGATGCTCGCGACGACGCAATCGCCGTGAAGACGCGCGATCCGCATCAGCGACAGATGGCCCTCGTGCAGATTGCCCATCGTCGGCACGAACGCCACGCGATCGGCGCGCTCGAGGCGCTCGCGCAACGCTTCCGCCGATTGGATCACTTCCATCGCCCGTTCCCCTGCGAGTGGCGCCGCCGCGTTCGCGGTCAGGACCGGCCCAGATTGAAGAATTCGCGCTGTCCGCGCATGCCCGCGACGCGTTCGAGCAGCAGGTCGAAGTGCGCCGATTCTTCGACGAAATTCAGCCGCTCGCTGTTGACGATCAGCAGCGGCGATTCTTCGTAGCGGTAGAAGTACCGCGTGTACGCGTCGGCCAGCCGGGCAAGATACTCCGCCGGGATCGACTGCTCGAAGTCGACGCCGCGCCGGTGCACGCGCTCGACCAGCGTGTCGACCGGCGCCTGCAGGTAGATGACGAGATCGGGCGAGGGCGTCTGCGGCTTGAGATGCGCGTAGACCTTGTCGTAGAGCGCGTACTCCTCGTCGGTCAGGTTGATGCGCGCGAAGAGCGGGTCCTTGTCGAGCAGGAAATCGGCGATGGTCGGCCGGCGGAAGAGATCGAGCTGCGCCAATCCGCGGAGCTGGTCCGCGCGCTGGAACAGGAACGTGAGCTGTGTCGGCAGCGCGAAGCGCGCCATGTCGTCGTAGAAGCGCGCGAGGAACGGATTGTCGTCCGGCTGCTCGAGCAGCTCGTCGGCATGCAGGCGCCGCGCGAGCTCGCGTGCAAGGCTCGTCTTGCCGGCGCCGATCGGACCTTCGACGACGATGTAGCGGCAGGCAGCGAGATCCATGGCGGCGTCAGATGACCGGAAATCGGCAGGGTCGATGCGTGCGGGTGCGCCGGATGCGCTGTTGCCGCACGTCGCGCAGGAAGCGCCGCGCGAGACCGCGGCCCGGTATCGTGACGGCGGGCGCGATGTCGGTCAACGGCTTCAGCACGAATGCGCGCGCGTGCATGCGCGGATGCGGAACGGTCAATTGCGGCGTAGCGATCCGGCGCGCGCCGTATAGTAGCAAATCGAGATCGAGCGTTCGCGGCGCATTCCGCGGCGTCGCGCGATCGCGGCGGCGGTGCTGGCGGCGCTCGATCGCGTGCAGCCGCGCGAGAAGCGCACGCGGCGAAAGCGTCGTGTCGATCAGCGCGACGGCGTTGACGTAGTCCGGCTGCGGAGCGGCCCGCCGATCGGCGCCGTCGCGTAGCTCGGCGACACGGCGAGCACGCGCACGCCCGCGACCGCGGCAAGGCCGGCGAGCGCCTTCGCAAGCTGGCGCCGCGGATGCGCGAGGTTGCTGCCGAGCCCGACGAAGGCGCGCGCCGGCACCATGGCGAATATCGCGCGCTATTCTTCGGCGCGCGGCGCGGGCGCCTCGTCCGCGCTTTCGGGATGCGCCTTGCGACCGCGGCGCGCACGCCGCCGCTTCTTCGGCGCTTCGTCGGGCTTCAGCATCGCCTGCTGCTCTTCGGGCGACGCGTCCTGGAACCGCGTCCACCAGTCGGCGAGCGCCTGCGGCACTTCGCCGCTTTCGGCGCGCAGCGCGAGGAAATCATAGGCGGCGCGAAAGCGCGGATGCTCGAGGAGGCGCACCGGGCGCGACCCTGCGCGCTGCTCGAAGCGCGGTTGCAGCGACCATATTTCCTTCATCGTCGCTTCGAACCGGCGCGGGATCGCGATCCGTTCCGCCTGCGCGTGCAGCACGCGGTCCATCGCGTCGAAGAGCGCGGGCAGCGGCCGGTCGCCGCGTTCCTTCGACGCTTTCCACGTCGCGAGGACCTCGTGCCACAGCAGCGCGGCGAACAGGAACGCGGGCGACACGCCCTTGTCGGCGCGCACGCGCAGGTCGGTGCCGGCGAGCGCCGCATCGATGAACCGGGTGCCGAGCGGCTGCTCGAGGATCACGTCGAGCAGCGGCAGCAGGCCGTGCGAGAGCCCGTGCGCGCGGAGGCTCCTCAGCGTGTCGACCGCGTGTCCCGACAGCAGCAGCTTCTGCATCTCCTCGAAGAGCCGCGCCGGCGGCACGTTCTGCATCAGCGGCGCAAGCCGCAGGATCGGCTCCTCGGTCTTGCGATCGATCGTGAGCCCGAGCTTCGCTGCCAGCCGCACCGCGCGCAGCATGCGCACCGGATCCTCGCGAAAGCGCGTGACCGGCGGACCGATCAGCCTCAGGCGGCGCGCGCGGATATCGACGACGCCGCCGACGTAGTCCCAGATCGATTCGGTCTCGGGGTCGAAGTAGAGCGCGTTGATCGTGAAGTCGCGGCGCACGGCGTCTTCGGCCTGCGATCCGTAGACGTTGTCGGATAAGAGCCGTCCGTGCTCGTCGGTGGTGTCATCGCCCGTCTGCGCGGCGCGAAACGTCGACACCTCGAGGACGTCGCTGCCGACGTGGACGTGCACGAGCCGAAAGCGGCGGCCGATGATGAACGCGCGGCGGAAGAGCGGCTTGACCTGCTCGGGCGTGGCGTCGGTCGCGATGTCGAAGTCCTTCGGCGCGATGCCGAGGAGCAGGTCGCGGACCGCGCCGCCGACGATGAACGCCTTGAACCCTTCTTCCTGCAGCCGGCGAACGACGGTCCGCGCCGCGTTCGACAATTGCTCCTTGCGTACCGCGTGCTGGTCGGGCGCGTAGATGCGCGGACCGCGCGCTTGCTTGCCGGGCATCAGGCGGGCGAGGAGGCGCCGGATCATCGATAGGGGAACATCGCGCGGACCGGGTACACGAGGACCGGCAGGAGGCGGGTGGGTGAAACGGCGCGGATTTTAGCACTCGCCGGATAATCGCCGTTGATGGTCGTCACGGCTGTTCGCGCATAATTATCGGTTTGGCGCCGCGTTTCCCGTGTGGCTGACGCAGGCGCTGTCCCGTCAGGAGAGCCAATGTACCAACACGTCAGCGTGCCGGCCGGTGGTGCCACGATCAAGGTCAACGCCGATTTCAGCCTCGCCGTTCCCGACAACGCGATCATCCCGTACATCGAGGGCGATGGAACCGGCGTCGACATCACGCCGGTGATGATCAAGGTCGTCGACGCGGCGGTCGCGAAGGCCTACGGCGGCAAGCGCAGGATCCACTGGATGGAGATTTACGCCGGCGAGAAGTCGACCCGCGTCTACGGTCCCGACGTCTGGCTGCCCGACGAAACGCTCGCGATCCTGCGCGACTACGCCGTCTCGATCAAAGGGCCGCTGACCACGCCGGTGGGCGGCGGCATCCGGTCGCTCAATGTCGCGCTGCGCCAGCAACTCGACCTGTACGTTTGCCTGCGGCCGGTCCGTTACTTCAAGGGCGTCCCCTCGCCGGTCAAGGAGCCCGAGAAGATCGACATGGTGATCTTCCGCGAGAACTCGGAAGACATCTACGCCGGCATCGAATGGGCCGAGGGATCGGCGGAGCGAAGAAGGTGATCGACTTCCTGATCAACGAGATGGGCGTGCGCAAGATCCGCTTTCCGGAGACGTCGGGCATCGGCATCAAGCCGGTGTCGCGCGAAGGAACGGAGCGCCTGGTGCGCAAGGCGATCCAGTACGCGATCGACAACGACCGGCGCTCGGTGACGCTCGTGCACAAGGGCAACATCATGAAATTCACCGAAGGCGCCTTCCGCGACTGGGGCTACGCGCTCGCGCAACGGGAGTTCGGCGCGAAGCAGATCGACGGCGGACCCTGGTGCTCGTTCAAGAATCCGAGGACGGGCCGCGACATCGTCGTCAAGGACATGATCGCCGACGCCTTCCTGCAGCAGATCCTGCTGCGTCCGGCGGAATACGACGTGATCGCCACGCTGAACCTCAACGGCGACTACATCTCCGACGCGCTGGCGGCGGAGGTGGGCGGCATCGGCATCGCGCCCGGCGCCAACATGTCCGACTCGATCGCCGATGTTCGAGGCCACGCACGGCACGGCGCCCAAGTACGCCGGCAAGGACTACGTCAATCCGGGCTCGGAAATCCTCTCGGCGGAGATGAT
Source organism: uncultured Pseudomonadota bacterium (assembly GCA_963706225.1). GTDB lineage: Bacteria > Pseudomonadota > Gammaproteobacteria > Burkholderiales > Casimicrobiaceae > VBCG01. The sequence continues at coordinate 66,231 of CAVPMH010000025.1, read as the reverse complement.
GCTCGTGCACATGGGCTGGCGCGAGGCCGCCAGCCTCATCACGTCGAGCCTCGAAAAGGCGATCGCGGACAAGGTCGTCACCTACGACTTCGCGCGGCTGATGGCAGGCGCCACCCAGGTGTCCTGCTCCGGCTTCGGCCAGGCGATGATCGAGCGGATGTAGGGCCTCGGACACGTCTGCCACCATGCAACGGCGTTGGCCGCGAGCGCCGGTCGAGCCGTTGCGCGAAACTTGCATCATTCCCGTCGGGCGGACGGCCGGGAGTTGGGCGCCGGCGCGCCGGCCGAAACTTTGGCCCGCGCCCCGGCCGTCTCAGGACAAAAGCACGCTCGAGGAATGTAAATATTGCGCCGGAAGCACCGTAAACCGCCGACAGGAGCAAAGCCTGTTCGACACCTTTCCGAGCGACGGGGACGGCGCGCGCTGCGCGAAAGTCCCGTCCATCGGCTTTCCACTTGAAAAAACTGTTGCAATCATCAAACATGGTCCCCAATTCCAGGCTTACGCGTACACGCGATGTCCAACCAGGAGCAGCACGGCAGCGTGCTCGAGGCCGAGAACGGACCCGGGTCAAGCCGCCACCGCTGTACAAGGTCGTCCTGCTGAACGACGACTACACGCCGATGGACTTTGTCGTCGATCGTGCTCCAAACTGTATTCAGCATGAGTCGGGAAAAGGCCACGCAGGTGATGCTGCAGGTCCATCGCGAGGGCATGGGCGTTTGCGGCACGTACACGCGCGAAGTCGCGGCGAGCGAAGGTCGAACAGGTCATCGACCTCGCACGCAAGCATCAGCATCCTTTGCAGTGCACGATGGAGGAGACTTGAGCGTTAAGGCAGTTTGCAGCGCGGAAGGTCGCACGCCGCGCCGGAAATGGTTTCCGTCGAGGCAACGAGGTCAAGGAAGCAACATGATCGCGCAGGAACTCGAAGTCTCCCTCCATATGGCTTTTGTCGAGGCCAGGCAGAAGCAGCACGAATTCATCACGGTCGAGCACCTGCTGCTCGCGATGCTCGACAACCCGTCGGCCGCCGAAGTGCTGAAGGCCTGCGGCGTCGACCTCGACGAGCTGCGCGGCGTGCTCACCGACTTCATCAACGAGCACACGCCGCGGCTCGCCGCCCACTCGGACGCCGACACGCAGCCCACGCAGGGCTTCCAGCGCGTGATCCAGCGCGCGATCCTGCACGTCCAGTCGTCCGGCAAGAAGGAAGTCACCGGCGCCAACGTGCTCGTGGCGATCTTCGGCGAAAAGGAATCGCACGCGGTCTATTTCCTGAACCAGCGCGGCGTCACGCGGCTCGACGTCGTCAACTACATCGCGCACGGCATCACGAAGAGTCCGCAGCAGAAGCAGGACAAGGCGGCGGAGGCGAAGGACGACGGCGAAGGCGGCAGCGAATCGCAAGGCGCGCTCGATGCGTACACCGTCAACCTCAACGCGATGGCGCGCAACGGCAAGATCGATCCGCTGATCGGCCGCGCAGCACGAGCTCGAGCGCGTCATCCAGGTGCTGTGCCGCCGGCGCAAGAACAATCCGCTGCTGGTCGGCGAGGCCGGTGTCGGCAAGACGGCCATCGCCGAGGGCCTCGCGCGCCGCATCAACGAGGGCGACGTTCCCGAGCTGCTGCAGCGAATACCAGGTGTATTCGCTCGACATGGGCGCGCTGCTCGCCGGCACCAAGTACCGCGGCGATTTCGAGCAGCGGCTGAAGGCGGTGCTGAAGCAGCTCGCCGAAAACCCGAAGTCGATCCTGTTCATCGACGAGATCCACACGATCATCGGCGCCGGCGCCGCGTCGGGCGGCACGCTCGACGCGTCGAACCTGCTGAAGCCGGCGCTGTCCACCGGCGCGCTGAAGTGCATCGGCGCCACCACGTACGGCGAATACCGCCAGATCTTCGAGAAGGATCACGCGCTGTCGCGGCGCTTCCAGAAGGTCGACGTGCCCGAGCCGTCGATCGCCGAAACGATCGAGATCCTGAAGGGGCTCAAGACGCGCTTCGAGCAGCATCACGGCGTCAAGTACGCGCCGGCGGCGCTCACGTCCGCGGCCGAGCTCGCCGCGCGCTTCATCAACGATCGCCATCTGCCCGACAAGGCGATCGACGTGATCGACGAGGCCGGTGCCGCGCAGAAGATCCTGCCCAAGTCGCGGCAGAAGAAGGTGATCGGCAAGAACGAGGTCGAGGAGATCGTCGCCAAGATCGCGCGCATCCCGGCGAAGAACGTGTCGTCCGACGATCGCAACGCGCTGAAGACGCTCGACCGCGACCTGAAGAACGTCGTGTTCGGCCAGGACAAGGCCATCGACGCGCTCGTGTCGGCGATTCGCATGGCGCGCTCGGGGCTCGGCAATCCGCGCAAGCCGATCGGCAACTTCCTGTTCAGCGGCCCCACCGGCGTGGGCAAGACGGAAGTCGCGCGCCAGCTCGCGTTCTGCCTCGGCGTCGAGTTCCTGCGCTTCGACATGTCGGAGTACATGGAGCGCCACGCGGTGTCGCGGCTGATCGGCGCGCCGCCGGGCTACGTCGGCTTCGACCAGGGCGGCCAGCTGACCGAAGGCGTCACCAAGCATCCGTACAGCGTGCTGCTGCTCGACGAGATCGAGAAGGCGCATCCGGACATCTTCAACATCCTGCTGCAGGTGATGGACCACGGCACGCTGACCGACAACAACGGCCGCAAGGCGGATTTCCGCAACGTGATCGATCATCATGACGACGAACGCCGGCGCGGGCGAGCTCGCGCGGCACACGATCGGCTTCGCGCACGGAAAAGCAGGCCGGCGACGAGATGGCCGAGATCAAGCGGATGTTCACGCCGGAGTTCCGCAATCGTCTCGACGCGACCATCTCGTTCGGATCGCTCGACCACGACGTCATCCTGCGCGTCGTCGACAAGTTCCTGCTCGAGCTCGAAGCGCAGCTGCACGAGAAGAAGGTCGATCCGTCGTTCTCGCCGAAGCTGCGCGAGTTCCTGGCGCGCAAGGGCTTCGATCCGCAGATGGGCGCGCGGCCGATGGCGCGTCTCATCCAGGACACGATCCGCAAGGCGCTCGCCGACGAGCTGCTGTTCGGTCATCTCGTCAATGGCGGCAAGGTCACGATCGACCTCGACGACGACGACAAGATCAAGCTCGGATTCGAGAAGACGACCGAGAAGCCGAGATCGCGTAGCGGGTCGCGCAAGTCAGCCGAGCATGTCCGCCCAGATCGTGCGCGCCCACGCGAAGCCGTAGTCGCCTTCGCAGCGCGCTCTTCTCGGCGGACACGCCGCCCGAGCCCGGAACCGTCAGGAACGTCTTCTGCTGCGCGTCGTACCGATGCACCGACGCGATGTGCACCGCTTCGCGGTCGTTGATGAAGCTGTAGCAGGTGTTGTTCAGCACCGGCGCGGGGTTGACCGGCTGCTCCGCGAGCGCCGCGAGCACCGCCGCGGCCGCCACCTTGCCGTGCTGGTTCGCCATGTGACCGGACTTCGGCATCAGCGGCGCGACCTGGATCGCGTCGCCCAGCACGTGGATGCCTGGCACCTTGACGCGACTCGAACGTCAGGAAGTCGACTTCGCACCACTGGTCGTTCACGGTGACGACGCCTGCGCTGCGCGCGATCGCGTCCGGCGCCATGCGGCGGAATCACGTTCAGCACGTCGGCCGTGACGTCGTCGGCCGTCTCGAACCGCGCCGTCACGCGTCGCGGACGTCGACGTCCGTCAGCACGTGGTTGGGGCGATACTCGACGATGCCCTTGTAGTCCTCGTTCCACGCCTTCGTGAAGAGCGCCTTCTTCGACTGCACGTCCTCGTTGCCGTCGAGGATCAGCACCTTGCTGCGCGGCTTCGCGCGCTTGAAATACCACGCGACCTGGCATGCGCGCTCGTACGGCGCCGGGCGGACAGCGATACGGCGCGCGGGGAATCGAGATCGCGAACACGCCGCCGTCGCGCATCGCCTCGAGCTGCCGGCGCAGCGCGACCGTCTGCGGGCCGGCGCTGCCACGCGTGCGGAAACGCCGCGCGCGCGGCCTCGCGTGCCGAGTCCGTCGACGCGGTCGAAAAAGAAATCGATGCCCGGCGACAGGATCAGTCGATCGTAGGCGAGCTCCGCGCCGCGCGCGAGCGCGAACGCGCCGGCGCTCGCGCGTCGACGGCAACCGCGCGTGTCGTGCACGACGTCGATGCCGCGACTGCGCGATGCCGTCGTAGCCAACGGTGATGTCGGCGATCGAGCGTGCTGCCGCGCGAGCACCAGATTCGACAGCGGGCACGACACGAACGCCGGGTCGCGCTCGACGAGCGTGACGTCGACGGCGTCGCCGCCCCACAGCGCCGAGTACCGCGCCGCCGTAGCGCCGCCGTAGCCGCCGCCGACGACGACGATCCGGCGCGATCCGGGACGGCCCGCGGATCGGTGCGCAGCCGGGCAGCATCAGCGCCGCGGCGCCGAGCGCATGCAGCACGCGCCTCGCGGCGTCGAGCCGTCGCGCGACGATCGACGCTCATCGGCGAGGAGGCCGGTTGCGCGGCGAACCACGCGGCGACCGCGTCGAGCTGCGCCGGCGTATATCCCTCTGGCCAGTTGCGGCATCACCGTTCCGTCGCGCTTTCCGCTCGCGAAAGCCACGAAGCTTCCCGATCAGCGACTCGCGCGATTGTCCGGCGAGTGGCGGCGGCGATGCGTTCCGTCGCACGATGGCAGCTTGCGCAGCCGGCAGCGAGTGCGCGTGCGTCGTCGTCGGCGGCATGCGCCGTTGCGGCCAAGCCGACGCATGCGACCGCGAGAAGCGCGAGGGACAGTCGCTGTCGTGCGCTGCGGGAATCGCATGTCCGGTTGCAAGCGAGTGGACGGAACGGGCCGGTAGGATAGCGCAGCGATTCACGCGATCGCCGTGCGTCCCCCACGCTGCGGCCGTGCCGCTGCGCTCCCCTGGGACGGTTCGCGTCGGCGGCCTGGCGACGCTCATGGAACGCATTTCCATTCCGCGGCGTTGCCTTGCCAAGCAGCAAAGCCGTCGTGCGATCACTCCGCCATAACGATCAAGGACATACGCGCGATTGCGCGGCGTCGGCGACGAAGCTGGACGTCGGCGCAACGCTCACGCATTTGCAGCATTCAAATCGGCAAAATCTGATGTCGCAATTTCCGTATCGTGGAATGTCTTTCTAATGATCTGATTTTGAAGAATAAAAAAGGTACTGCATGCAAACAATAAGCTTGAAACGATGCGCAGCTCCTGCTACCGTCTGGCTTGAATACCCGCGCAATGCGAGGGCCCGATAACCCGCGAGGCGCGCGCGCCCGCATCGTCGACAAGGAGCGGTCATGAACTACGATCTCGAAGCGGCACGGCTGCAAGAAGGACTGGGCGGAAAACCCGCGCTGGAAGGGCATCGAGCGCGGCTACACGGCGGAAGAAGTCGTGCGGCTGCGCGGCTCGCTGCACATCGAGCACACGCTCGCGCGGCGCGGCGCGGAGAAGCTGTGGAAGCTCCTCAGCGAGGAGCCGTTCGTCAACACGCTCGGCGCGCTGACCGGCAACCAGGCGCTGCAGCAGGTCAAGGCCGGGCTGAAGGCGATCTACCTGTCCGGCTGGCAGGTCGCGGCCGACGCCAACATCGCCGGCGAAATGTATCCCGACCAGTCGCTGTATCCGGCGAACTCGGTGCCGCGCGTCGTGCGCCGGATCAACAACACGTTCATGCGCGCCGACCAGATCCAGCACATGGAAGGCAAGGCGACATCGACTATCTTCGCGCCGATCGTCGCCGATGCCGAAGCCGGTTTCGGCGGCGTGCTGAACGCGTTCGAGCTCATGAAGTCGATGATCGAGGCGGGCGCCGCCGGCGTGCACTTCGAGGACCAGCTCGCGTCGGTCAAGAAGTGCGGCCACATGGGCGGCAAGGTGCTGGTGCCGACGCGCGAGGCGGTCGAGAAGCTCGATCGCCGCGCGGCTCGCGGCCGACTGCATGGGCGTGCCGACGATCCTGCTCGCGCGCACCGATGCCGAAGCCGCCGACCTCGTGACCTCCGACATCGACGACAACGACAAGCCGTTCTGCACCGGCGAGCGCACGGTCGAGGGCTTCTACAAGACGCGCAACGGGCCTCGACCAGGCGGTGTCGCGCGGCCTCGCGTACGCGCGCGTACGCCGATCTCATCTGGTGCGAAACGGGCAAGCCCGACCTCGCCTTCGCGAAGGCGTTCGCCGACGCGATCCACGCGAAGTTTCCGGACAAGATGCTCGCGTACAACTGCTCGCCGTCGTTCAACTGGAAGAAGAACCTCGACGACGCGACGATCGCGCACTTCCAGCGCGAGCTGGGCGCGATGGGCTACAAGTTCCAGTTCATCACGCTCGCCGGCTTCCACAGCCTCAACTACTCGATGTTCAACCTCGCGCACGGCTACGCGCGCAACAACATGACGGCGTTCGTCGAGCTGCAGGAGGCGGAATTCGCCGCGGCGTCGACAAGGGCTTCACCGCGGTCAAGCACCAGCGCGAAGTGGGCACCGGCTACTTCGACGCGGTGACGCACGACGGTGCAGGGCAGCCAGGCGTCGACGACGGCGCTCAAGAACTCGACCGAGGACGAGCAGTTCTTCGACAAGGCGAAGGCAGACGCTGCACGTCGCGCAACGGCTGATCGCGACGCGCAGCGACGAACGCGGCGCGCAAGCGTCGCGGCGTACGTCGCGGAGCCTCTGCGCCGATGTCTGCGTACGCGCTCGTCCCGCCGCCGGCTGTTCTTCGCGCTTGCCGCTCGCGATGCCGCAGCTCGGCGCCGCGCGCGACGTCGCCCGCCGCGCGCACGGGCGCGCGCCGTCTCCGGCGAGCAACGTCCACCTGACGCTCGCGTTCCTCGGCGCGTCGCCGGCGGCGCGGTCGCGACGCTGCGCGCGATCGGCGACGCGCGTCGCCGCGCGACGCGATGCGCGCTCGACGCTCGACACGCTCGGCGGCTTTCGCGCGCGCCGGCGTCGCGTGGATCGGCGCCGTCGTCGCTGCCGCCGGCGCTCGTCGCGCTGCACGCGACGCCTCGACGCGCGCGCTGCGCGACGCCGGCGTTCGCGTCGAGAGCCGCGCCTTCCATCCGCACGTGACGCTCGCGCGCCGTTGCCGCGCGGCCGCAGTCCGCGCATCGACGTGCGCGCCGATCGCTGGCGCGTGCGACGCTCTGACTCGATCGCGCTCGAGCTGCGCTCGGAAGGCCGCGTCGGCACGCGCGCGCTTGCGACGTGGCCGCGCGACGCTGCGCGCGATGCGATGGCGAAGCGGCTAGACGCTGCCCTGTGGCGACCGGCCGTGTCGGATCGGCGCACCACTCGCTCCACGAGCCCGGATAAAGCCGCGTGCAGCGGATAGCCGGCGACCGCCATCGCGAGCACGTTGTGACACGCGCTGACGCCCGAGCCGCAGTAGTGAACGACGTCGTCGGCCGAGCGGCCGTGCAGCATCGCGTCGAATTCGCTGCGCAGCTCGCGCGCCGGACGAAACGTGCCGTCGGCCGCGAGGTTGCGCGCGTACGGGCGATTGAGCGCGCCGGGGATGTGACCGGCGACGGGATCGAGCGGCTCGACGTCGCCGCGATAGCGCTCGGCGGCGCGCGCATCGAGCAGCAGCAGCGTCGTGGCGCGGCAGGCTCGCCGCGACGCCCGTCGCGTTGACGGTGGGACGCACGCGCGTCGGCACGAAAGTCGTCGGCGTCGGCGGCAGGCGATTCCGCGCGTGACGGGACGCGCCTTCGCGCTGCCACTTCGCGAATCCGCCGTCGAGCACGGCCGCGTTGTCGTGGCCGAGCCAGCGCAGCATCCACCACAGCCGCGCCGCGAACAGGCCGCTGCCCTGGTCGTAGGCGACGACCTGCTTCGTCGCGTCGATGCCGAGGCGCCCGAAGACCGCTGCGGCGGCTTCCGGCGTCGGCAGCGGATGGCGGCCGTTGCGGCCGGTCTTCGCTGCCGACAGATCGCGATCGAGATGCGCGAAGACGCGCGCCCGGCACGTGCGCGTTCGCGTAGGCCTCGCCGCCGAAGTGCTCGGGCTGCGCGAGATCGTGGCGCACGTCGACGATGACGAACGCCGGATCGCCGAGGTGCCGCGCGAGCTCCGCCGTGCCGATCAGCGTCGAATACATCGGCCGCTTGCGTAGGCGCAGCCGCGGCCGGGGATCGAGCGGGAGCACGGGTTGCGCGAGCCATGGAGCAGACGCCTATCAGAATGCCGCGAGATGCGGCTCCATCGCGCGGCGGTAGAACTCGTGGAAATGCTGCATGCCGTCTTCCATCGGCGATTGATACGGCCCGACTTCGCTGCGGCCCTGCGCGTACAGCGCCTTGCGGCCGGCGTCCATCCGCTCGGCGATCTCGTCGTCTTCCTTCGCCGTTTCGTGATACGCCGCCTGCTCGGCCGCGACGAACTCGGGCTCGAAGAGCGCGATGTCCTCCGGATAGTAGAACTCGACGACGTTGAGCGTGCGATCGACCGCCTTCGGAATCGAGCGTGCTGATGACGAGCACGTGCGGATACCACTCGACCATGATGTTCGGATAGTACGTGAGCCAGATCGCGCCGTGCGCCGGCTGCTCGGCCGCGGTAGATAATCGAGCACCGCCTTGTGCCAGCGCTCGTAGGTGCGTGTGCCCGGCTTGGCGAGGCCGTTGTTGACGCCGACGAACTGCACCGACGCCCAGTCGGCGAATTCCCAGCGCAGATCGTCGCAGGTGACGAACTGGCCGAGTCCCGGATGGAACGGCTGCACGTGGTAGTCCTCGAGATAGACCTCGATGAACGTCTTCCAGTTGTAGTTGCACTCGTGCAGGTCGACGCGATTCGAGCACGTAGCCCGAGAAGTCGAGGTCCTTCAGCGTGAGGCCGGAGAGATCGCGCGCGACGTCGCGCGGTCCGTCGAACAGGAGGCCGTTCCAGTTCTGCGATCGGGGTACGGCCGAGATGCGCGCACGGCTGATCCGCGAAATGCGGCGCGCCGAGGAGCTTCCCCTGCAGGTCGTACGTCCAGCGATGGATCGGGCACACGATGTTCTCCGCGTTGCCGGCGCCGGTCAGCATGATCGCCTGGCGGTGGCGGCAGATGTTGGACAGCAGTTCGATGCCCTGCGGTCCGTGCACGAGCGCCTGCGCGTTGTCGCGCGTCGCGAGAACGTGATAATCGCCCGGCTCGGGTACCATCAGCGCGTGGCCGACATAACCCGGCGCGCGCGCGAAAAGCTGCCGGCGCTCGGCGTCGAAAACCCGGGGATCGCAATACCAGTGCAGCGGGAAGCTGCGACGTGGCCTGCCGCAAACGCGCGGCGGTGGCGAGATCGGACATCGATCATCCTTTCGTGCGTGATAACCCAACCCAACAACCCGGGACGCTGCGCAGCGTGACCGTTGCGAAACACCCGGACCGCTTTGCTAAGTCGACCGCGCGAAAAGATCGCGTAAGACGCTGAATTCGTGCGTCTTAATGAGGCCGCGTCGCCAAAACATGCTAGTATATTGGGCTCCCCGGCCGCGGGTCAAGGACCGGTTTCCTCCTGTCGAATAACACGCTGCACGCACATGTCCGAGACAGCCGAATCCCCGCCCAGTTTCGAAGCCGCGCTCTCCGAGCTCGAGGCGCTCGTCGGCCGGATGGAAAGCGGCGAGCTGCCGTTGCAAGCAATCGCTGGCCGCGTACAAGCGCGGCGCGGAATTGCTCGCGTACTGCCAGGCGGCGCTGAAGGACGCGCAGCAACAGGTCCAGGTGCTCGAGAAGGGCGTATTGCAGCCGTTCTCGCCGGACGACGAGACCGATGCGTGACGACGTCACGTTTGCCGTCTGGGCGCGCGAGCACCGGCAGCGCATCGAAGGCGTGCTCGAGCGCGTGCTGCCTGCCGCCGACGCGCCGGCGGCGCGGCTCGCAGCGGCCATGCGCTACGCGACGCTCGGTGGCGGCAAGCGCGTGCGGCCGCTGCTGGTGTACGCGGCGAGCGCCATCCGCGATGCCGATCCCGCGCGCGCCGACGCCCGCGCCGCCGCCGTCGAGTTGATCCACGCGTATTCGCTGATCCACGACGACCTCCCGTGCATGGACGACGATGCGCTGCGGCGCGGCAAGCCGACGTGCCACGTGGCCTTCGACGTGGCGACCGCGCTGCTGGCCGGCGATGCGTTGCAATCGCTTGCGTTCGCCGTGCTCGGTCAGGATGCCGCGGCCGGCGGCGACGACGGCTGTCGCCTGCTCGCCGATGCGGCGGGCTACGCGGGCATGGCCGGCGGGCAGCAGCTCGATCTCGATGCGACGGGCGCGGCACTCGACGCCGATTCGCTTGCCCAACTGCATTCGATGAAGACCGGAGCGCTGATTCGCGCGGCGGTACAACTCGGCGCGCGGTGTGGCCGCGCACTCGCGCCGGAAGAAGCGCGCGCGCTCGATCGTTATGCGGCGGCCGCGGGCCTCGCCTTCCAGGTCGTCGATGACGTGCTCGACGTCGAAGGCTCGAACGCGTCGCTCGGCAAGACCGCCGGCAAGGATGCCGCGCAGGGCAAGGCGACGTTCGTCACGCTGCTCGGCCTCGAGCATGCGAAAGCGCGCGTGCAGGCGCTCCGCGCGGAGGCGCGCGCGGCGCTCGAGCCGTTCGGACCTGCGGCGGATCGCCTCGCGCGAGCTCGCCGACTGGATCGTGTTGCGGACGTCGTAGCGATGGACAGCTATCCGCTCCTCGAAACGATCGAGTTTCCGGCCGACCTGCGCAAGCTCGACCGGTCGCAGCTTCCGCAGCTCGTGCGCGAGCTGCGCGCGTTCGTGCTGCACTCCGTCGCCAGCACCGGCGGCCACCTGTCGTCGAATCTCGGCACCATCGAGCTCACGGTCGCGCTGCACTACGCGTTCGATACGCCGCGCGACCGGATCGTGTGGGATGTCGGCCATCAGACATACGCGCACAAGATCCTCACCGGGCGGCGCCGGCAGATGGACAAGCTCCGGCAGTGGGGCGGTCCCGGCGGCTTTCCGCGCCGCGACGAGAGCGAATACGACACGTTCGGCACGGCGCATTCGTCGACGTCGATCTCCGCCGCGCTCGGCATGGCGGCCGCGGCGAAGCTGAACGGCGACACGCGCCGGATCGTCGCGGTGATCGGCGACGGCGCGATGAGTGCCGGCATGGCGTTCGAGGCGCTCAACAACGCCGAAGGCGCGAACCTGCTCGTGATCCTGAACGACAACGACATGTCGATCTCCGAGCCGGTCGGCGCAATCAACCAGTATCTCGCGAAGGTGCTCGCCTCGCGCTTCTACAACACGGTGCGCCGCGGCGGCAAGGAAGTCCTCGCCAAGCTGCCGCCGGTGCACGAGCTCGCGCGCCGCGCCGAAGAGCACGTCAAGGGCATGGTGCTTCCCGGAACGCTGTTCGAGGAATTCGGCTTCAACTACATCGGCCCGATCGACGGCCACGACGTCGATCTGCTGGTGAAAACGCTCGCGAACGTGCGCAAGCTGAAGGGGCCGCAGTTCCTGCACGTCGTGACGCGCAAGGGCTACGGCTACGCGCGCGCGGAAGAGGATCCGATCCTCTATCACGGCGTCACCAAGTTCGATCCGGCCATCGGCATCGTCCCGAAGTCCGGCGGCAAGCCCGCGTATACGCAGATCTTCGGCGATTGGCTGTGCGACATGGCGCGCGCGGATCGACGACTCGTCGGCATCACGCCGGCGATGCGCGAAGGCTCCGGACTCGTGCGGTTCTCGCAGCTCTTTCCCGAGCGCTATTACGACGTCGGCATCGCCGAGCAGCATGCGGTCACGTTCGCCGCGGGCCTCGCCTGCGAAGGCATGAAGCCGGTCGTCGCCATCTACTCGACGTTCCTGCAGCGCGCGTACGACCAGTTGATCCATGACGTCGTGCTGCAGAACCTGCCGGTGATGTTCGCGATCGATCGCGCCGGCATCGTCGGCGCCGACGGTCCGACGCACACCGGCGCCTTCGATCTCACCTATCTGCGCTGCCTGCCGAATACCACGGTGATGGCGCCGGCCGACGAGAACGAATGCCGGCAAATGCTGACCACCGCTTTCCACATGAGCACGCCGTCCGCCGTCCGCTATCCGCGCGGCTCGGGACCGGGTGTCGCGATCGATCCGGCGTTGACGACGTTGCCGATCGGCAAGGGCGAGATGCGGCGGAGTGCCAAGCGCCGCGGCAACCGGATCGCGATCCTCGCGTTCGGGCCGCTGCTTTATCCGGCGCTGGCTGCCGCCGAAGAGCTCGATGCGACCGTCGCGAACATGCGCTTCGTGAAGCCCGTCGATGCCGAGCTGATCCGCGCGCTGGCGAAAGACCACGATGCGTTCGTCACCGTCGAGGAGAACGTCGTTGCCGGCGGTGCGGGCAGCGCGGTCGCCGAATTCCTGGCGAGCGAAGGGCTCGCGATTCCGCTGTTGCATCTCGGATTGCCCGACCGGTTCATCGATCACGGCGATCCGGCCTTCCTGCTCGCGCATGTCGGGCTCGATGCGAAAGGCATCGCGGCGTCGATCCACGCGCGCTTCGCGCAGCGCACGCCGGACGCCTGGGCGAAGCCCGCGGCGTGAAACGCGCGCCGGCGTTCATGCATCCAATGGGTCATGGCGGCTATCGGGCGATGGCCGCGCCACGCTTATGGCACACTTCACGGACGATGAACCGACCCGAGACGCCCAGCCGATTGATCCCGATTCCCGACGTGCAGTCGGGCCGCGACGAGCGCAAGCTCGCGATCGACCGCGTCGGCATCAAGGGGCTGCGCTATCCATTGTCGTTCGCCGACGGCGAAGGCGACGTGCACAGGACGATCGCCACCTGCGGCGTCTACGTGGCACTGCCCGAGGAGCATAAGGGCACGCACATGTCGCGGCTCGTCGCGTTGCTCGAGGAGCGCGCGATGCCCGGCGCCGCGCCGCTGACCGTGTCGGGCCTGCGTGACTTCGTCGACGACCTCATCGCCCGCTTGGGCGCGCCCGGCGGTCGGCTGGAGATCGAGTTTCCCTATTTCGTGCGCAAGTTGGCACCGGTGTCCGGTGTGGCGAGCCTGCTCGATTACGACGTGCGGTTGACGGCCGAGCTCGCCGACGGTGTGTTCACCAGCACTGTCGGCGTAGCGGTGCCCGTCACGTCGCTGTGTCCGTGCTCGAAGGAAATTTCGGCGTACGGCGCGCACAATCAGCGCTCGCTCGTCACCGTCGTCGTGCGGCCGCGCGCAACGGTCCGCGTCTCCGAGCTGCTGCGCGTTGCCGAGGAAGAGGCGTCGTGCGAGCTCTACGGCATCCTGAAGCGCGCCGACGAGAAATACGTCACCGAGCGCGCCTACGACAATCCGCGCTTCGTCGAGGACCTCGTGCGCGGCGTCGCCGCGCGCCTTGCCGCCGACGGCCGCTTTTCGGCGTACACGGTGGAAGCGGAGAACTTCGAGTCGATCCACAACCACTCGGCCTACGCCCGCATCGCCCGCGGCTGGTAGGCGTCCGCATCGCGGGGCCCCGATGCGACCGATCGCCATCTTCCGCTTCAGCGAAACCGAGGGCCCTGCGCATTTCGCGGCAGTGGCTCGATCGTGCGTCGTTATCGTGGCAACTCATTGCGGTCGACAAGGGCGACGCCGTTCCGCCTGACCCGCGCGCGTTCTCCGGCATCGGCATGATGGGCGGGCCGATGAGCGTCAACGACACGCTGGCGTGGATCGAGCCGCTGTCGCGGCTGCTGCGCGAGGCGATTCACGCAGGACATCCCCGTCATCGGTCACTGCCTCGGCGGCCAGTTGCTGGCGCGCGCGCTCGGTGCGCGCGTCGCGCGCACGCCGGTGCCCGAGATCGGCTGGATCGACGTCGAAACGACCGACGCCGACGCGGCGCAGGCGTGGTTTGGCGGCCGCGCCCGCTTCACGCCGTTCCAGTGGCATTACGACGTGTTCGATCTGCCCGCCGGCGCGACGCGCGTGCTGACCAATGCGTTCAATGCCAATCAGGCGTACGTTGTAGGCGAGCGGCACATCGGCTTCCAGTGCCACATCGAAATGACGGCCGATCTCGTCGAGACGTGGTGCCGCACGGGTGCCGACGAAACCGCGGGACCGGGGACGCCGGCGCGCCAGTCGCGCGATGAAATCCTGCGCGACCTGAACGTGCGGCTCGCTGCGCTGCAGGCCGTCGCCGGCGGCGTCTACGCGCGCTGGTCGCAGGGGCTCTCCCGCTGATGGGCTCGATCCGCGCGCTTCCCGATCTCCTGATCAACCAGATCGCCGCCGGCGAAGTCGTCGAGCGTCCGGCGGCGGCGCTGAAGGAGCTGCTGGAAAACGCGCTCGATGCGCGCGCGACGCAAATCGATGTCGACGTCGCCGGCGGGCGGCGTCAAGCGCATTCGCGTCGCCGACAACGGTACCGGCATCGAGCGGGAGGACCTGCCGCTCGCGGTCGCCCGGCACGCGACGTCCAAGATCGCGTCCATCGTCGATCTCGAGGCGATCGCGACGCTCGGCTTCCGCGGCGAAGCGCTGGCGTCGATCGCCGCCGTGTCGCGCGTCGCGATCGCATCGCGCGCGCGCGGCGAAGCCGCACGCGTGGCGCATCGAAATCGAGGGCGGCACCGTCGGTGCCGTATCACCGGCCGCGCTCGCGAGCGGCACGACGGTGACCATCGAGGAGCTCTATTTCAATACGCCGGCGCGGCGCAAGTTCCTGCGCACCGAGGCGACCGAATGGGCGCATTGCGACGAAGCGTTCCGGCGCATAGCACTCGCGCACGACGACGTCGCATTCACGCTGACGCATAACGCCCGTGCGTTGCAGCGTCTGCAGGCCGGCGGCCGGCGCGCGCGCGTCGAGGCGTTGCTCGGCGAATCGTTCGTGCTGCACGGCACGCTCGTCGACGCGATCGCCGGCGACGTGCAACTGACCGGCATCGCCGTTCGGCCCGCGTATGCCGCCGACGGCCCGACGACGCAATACGTGTTCGTCAACGGTCGCCACGTGCGCGACCGGATGCTCGCGCACGCGCTGCGCGAGGCGTATCGCGACATCCTTCACCACGAGCGGCAGCCGGCATACGCGTTATGGCTGGCGCTCGATCCGCGGCGCGTCGACGTGAACGTGCATCCGCAGAAGTCCGAGGTGCGCTTTCGCGACGCGGGCGCGATTCATCAGTTCGTCCGCCATGCGGTCGAGCGCGCGCTGTCGGCGACGGCGGCGGAGCAGCCTGCCGTTTCCGCGGCGGAGCGGCTCGGGCTCGCCGCCGCGCATCTGCCGCCGCTGCGTGCCGGCCGCGGGTGGGAACGCGCGCCGTGCATGGCAACGGCGGCGGCGCGCGGCGATCCCGCCGGCGATCGCCAGCGATCGGCCAGCAGGCGATGGCGCTCGACACGAACGAGCCCGCCGCATTCTATCGGCGGCTGTTCGGCGAGCGCGCCGCGACGCCGACCGAACTGCCCGGCGACGATGCGCACCCGCTCGGCTTTGCGATCGCACAGCTCCACGGCATTTACGTGCTCGCGCAAAACCGCGCCGGGCTCATTCTCGTCGACATGCATGCGGCGCACGAGCGCATCGTCTACGAGCGGCTGAAGACGGCGTTCGACGGCCGCGTTCCGGTTCAGCCGCTGCTGGTTCCCGCGACGTTCGCGGCGGAAGCGCTCGAAGTCGCCGCGGTCACCGAACATCGCGAGGCGCTCGATGCGCTCGGCTTCGATGTCACGCGCGCTCGGCCCGGCGACGCTGGCCGTGCGCGGCATTCCGGCGCCGCTGAAGGACGCCGATGCTGCCGCCCTTGCGCGCGCCGTGCTGCACGATATCCGCGAGTACGGCGGCTCGCGCGCGCTCGACGCGCGGCGCGACGAGCTGCTGTCGACGATGGCCTGTCACGGCGCGGTACGCGCGAACCGCAGCCTGACGGTCGCGGAAATGAATGCGTTGCTGCGGGAAATGGAAGCGACCGAGCGCGCCGGTCAATGCAATCATGGCCGGCCGACGTGGTATCAGTTGAGCCTTTCCGACCTCGACCGGCTGTTCATGCGCGGGCGATAAGTCGCGTGATCCCGACGGTGTTGCTGATGGGCCCGACCGCGGCGGGCAAGTCGGCGGTCGCGCTCGCGCTTGCGGCGCGCTTCGATGGCGAGATCGTCAGCGCGGACTCCGCGCAGGTGTATCGCGGCATGGACATCGGCACGGCGAAGCCCGACGCGGCGATACGCGCGAAGGTTCCGCATCACCTTCTCGACCTGATCGATCCCGACCGAAGCGTATTCCGCCGCGCGCTTTTGCGCCGATGCCGCTGCGGCGATCGCCGGCATTCGCGCCCGCGGTCGCATCCCGATCGTCGCCGGCGGCACGATGCTTTATTTCAAGGCGCTGCGCGAAGGCTTGAGCGCGCTGCCGGCCGCCGATCCCGTCATTCGCGCCGAGCTCGATGCGCGCGCCGCCCGGATCGGCTGGCCCGCGATGCATGCGGAACTGGCGCGGGTCGATCCCGCGAGCGCCGCGCGGCTGGCGCCGACCGATTCGCAGCGCATCCAGCGCGCGCTCGAAGTGCACGCGTTGACCGGGCGTCCGCTGTCGGCGCTCCAGGGTGCCCGCGAAGCGCAACGTGGAATCGCGCCGACGATCGCCGTCGCGCTGGCGCCCGCCGACCGCGCGCAACTGCACGCGGCCATCGAACGTCGATTCGACGCGATGCTCGAACACGGGCTGATCGACGAGGTGCGCGGGTTGCGCGATCGGTACGCGCTGCGTGCGGACATGCCGTCGATGCGTGCCGTCGGTTATCGGCAAACGTTCGATTACCTCGACGGACGCGCTGACAAGGCGTCGCTGCGGGAGCGGGGCATCGCGGCGACGCGGCAACTCGCGAAGCGCCAGCTCACATGGCTGCGCAGCACGGACGTGCCGGTGATCGAATGCTTCGCGCGCGATGTCGTCGAAGTCGCGACGGCGCAGGTCGCGCGCGGCCTCGTCGATCTCGGGGGCGAGCACTGCTGATTCTCGAATCCTGAAGGTCCCCGATGCTCATCTGCCAGATCAGCGACTTGCACATCAAGGCCGGGAATGCACTGGCCTACCGCGTCGTCGATACGGCCGCGTACCTGCGTCGCTGCGTCGCGCACATCCTGGCGCTGCCGCAGCGCCCGGATATCGTCGTCGTCACCGGCGATCTGACCGATTCCGGGCAGCCGGAAGCCTATGCGCATCTGCGCGACCTTCTCTCACCGCTGACGATGCCGGTCTACCTGCTGCCCGGCAACCACGACAACCGCGACGCATTGCGGGCCGCGTTCCCGGAGCACGCGTATCTGCGTCAAACCGACGGCTTCATCCAGTACGCGGTCGAGGCAGGGCCGCTGCGGCTGCTCGCGCTCGACACGGTGATACCGGGTGCTAGCGGGGGCGCGCTCGACGCCGAGCGGCTCGCGTGGCTCGAGGCGCGCCTCGCCGAGGCGCCCGAGCGAGCGACCGTGATCCTGATGCATCATCCGCCGTTCCCGACGGGCATCGGCCATATGGACCGGATCGGCCTCGCCGATCCGGACGCGCTCGAAGCGATCGTCCGGCGCCATCCGCGGATCGAGCGCATCCTGTGCGGACACCTGCATCGCCCGATAGAGGTGCGCTTCGGCGGCACGCTCGCATCGACCTGTCCGAGTCCGGCGCATCAGGTGGTGCTCGATCTCGATCCCGACGCGGCATCGCAGTTCACGCTCGAGCCGCCGGCTTTCCAGCTTCATCTGTGGCACGATCAGGCGGGACTCATCAGCCACACGGCGTTCATCGGCCGCTTCGATGGCCCCTATCCCTTCCACGACGGGGATGGGCTGATCGATTGACGCTCGCCTCCCGGTTCGCCATCATGCACGCCCGGCCGCCCGCGCGGGAGGCGGGTGTGAAGTCCCTAAGGAGGCGTAATGCGTACACGTTCGAAGATCTGTGTTGCGGCAGTACTCGGGGCGGTGCTGACGGCGGCGCCCGGTTACGCGAAGACGTTTCGCTGGGCGAGCCAGGGCGACGTGCTCACGTTCGATCCGTATGCCCAGAACGAAAGCTTCAACAACACGTTCAACAGCTACGTCTACGAATCGCTCGTCCAGTACGACAAGAAGTTCGAGGTCGTGCCGCAGCTCGCGATGAAATGGGAACAGATGGGCCCGACGCAGTGGCGTTTCCATCTGCGGCCCAACGTCAAGTTCCAGGAAGGCGAGCCGTTGACCGCCGACGACGTCGTGTTCTCGGTCAACCGCGAAATGTCGAAGCGCTCGATGATGAAGGCGTATCTATCGGGCGTCTCGGGTGCGGCGAAGGTCGACGACCTGACCGTCGACATCACGACGACGGGCCCGGCCCCGGTGCTGCTCCGCCAGCTCACCGACGTGCGCATCATGAGCAAGAGCTGGTGCGAAAAGCACAACGTCGTCGAGGTGCAGGACTACGTGCAGAAGGAAGAGACGTACGCGGTCGGCCATGCGAACGGCACCGGTCCCTACGTGCTGAAGTCGCGCGAGCCCGACGTGAAGACGGTGCTCGAGGCCAATCCGAAGTGGTGGGGCAAGATGGAGGGCAACGTCACCGAGATCGTCTATACGCCGATCAAGTCGGCCGCCACGCGCACGGCGGCGCTCCTGTCGGGCGAGATCGATTTCGCGCTCGACCCGCCGCTGCAGGACCTGCCGAAGCTCAAGTCCGACCCGAACATCAAGGTCGTCGAAGGCCAGGAGAATCGCACGATCTTCATCGGCATGGACCAGAAGCGCGACGAGCTCCAGTACTCGAGCGTCAAGGGCAAGAATCCGTTCAAGGATCTGCGCGTGCGCCAGGCGATGTACACGGGCATCGACATCGAGACGATCAAGCGCACGCTGATGCGCGGCCTGTCGATCCCCACCGGCGAGCTCATCACGCCGCAGGTCTACGGCTACTACCCGGCGGCGAACAAGCGGCCGGCGTACGACGTCGCGAAGGCGAAGGCGCTGCTGAAGGAAGCGGGCTACCCGGACGGCTTCGAAGTGACGCTCGACTGCCCGAACGATCGCTACATCAACGACGCGCTGATCTGCCAGGCGTTGACGTCGATGTGGGCGAAGATCGGCCTCAAGGTGAAGCTCGATGCGATGCCGAAGGCGCAGTTCTTCGCCAAGATCAACAAGCGCGACACGAGCCTCTACATGCTGGGCTGGGCGGTCGCGACGTTCGATGCGCAGGACGCGCTCGTCAATCTCGTGCACACGCCCGACACCAAGGGCAACGGCGAGTACAACGACGGCCAGTACAGCAATCCGAAGATGGACGAGCTGATCGACAAGCTGCGCGTCGAGGGTGACGTCGCGAAGCGCCTCGAGATGATCCACGAGGCGCTGATGCTGCACACGCAGGACGTGGCGCAGCTCATGCTGCACCAGCAGATCATCCCGTGGGCGATGCGCAAGAACATCGACGTGACCCACAGCGCCGACAATCGCCTGCGCATGTGGTGGGTCCACGTCAACGACGCGAACGCCCGTCAATGACCTGCTGAGGATGAACATCGGCCGGGGTGGCAGGCGCCGCCCCGGCGCTTCTGTTAGAAGCCGACGGATGCCCGCGTTCATCATCCAGCGCGTGCTGCAGGCGATCGTCGTCATGCTCGTCGTGGCGCTGGTCGCGTTCTCGCTGTTCCAGTACGTCGGCGATCCGGTGCAGTTGATGATGGGCCAGTTCGCCACTCCCGAGGATCGCATCCGCCTCACGCACGAGCTCGGCCTCGACCAGCCGTTCTGGGTGCAGTTCTATCACTTCATCGTCAACGCGGTGCACGGGCAGTTCGGCGTGTCGCTGCGCATCGGCAAGCCGGTGTCGGTGCTGCTGGCGCAGCGGATTCCGGCGACGCTCGAGTTGAGCTTCTGCGCGGCGCTCCTCGCATTGATCGTCGGCATCCCGGCGGGCGTTTATGCGGGGCTTCGTCCCAACTCCTGGCTCGCGCGCACCGCATTGTCGCTGTCGCTCCTCGGCGTCTCGCTGCCGACGTTCCTGATCGGCATCCTGCTGATCCTCGTGTTCGCCGTGGAGTTGGGGTGGCTGCCGGCGTTCGGCCGCGGCGAGGTCGTGTCGCTCGGCTGGTGGTCGACCGGTCTCCTGACGCGCAGCGGCCTGCGATCGCTGATCCTGCCGACGATCACGCTCGGATTGTTTCAGCTCACGCTGATCATGCGGCTCGTCCGCTCCGAGATGCTCGAAGTGCTGCGCACGGATTACATCAAGTTCGCGCGGGCGCGCGGCCTCACCGACCGCGCGGTCAACTTCGGCCATGCGCTCAAGAACACGCTCGTGCCGGTGATCACGATCACGGGCCTGCAGCTCGGATCGATCATCGCGTTCTCGATCATCACCGAGCAGGTGTTCCAGTGGCCGGGCATGGGATTGCTGTTCATCCAGGCGGTGAGCTACGTCGACATCCCGGTGATGGCGGCGTACCTGTGCCTGATCGCGATCGTGTTCGTGACGATCAATCTCATCGTCGACCTCCTGTACTACGTCGTCGATCCGCGGCTGCGCATCGATCGTCCCGGCAGCGGCGGGCATTGACCGATGGCGAACCGCCTCGCGGCCGCGCTCCACCAGTCGTGGGACAGCGATCTCGCGTACAGCTTCCGGCATTCGCCGTACGCGATCGTCGCGGCCGTCGTGTTCCTGCTGTGCGTGGGCAGCGCGGTGTTCGCGCCGTGGGTCGCGCCGCACAATCCGTTCAACCTGGGACTGCTCGATCTTTCGAATTCGCTGAAGCCGCCGGCGTGGCTGCCGGGCGGCGAAGCGGTGTTTCCGCTCGGGACCGACGACCAGGGCCGCGACATCCTGTCGACGATCCTGTTCGGCGCGCGGATCTCGCTGCTCGTCGGCATCTGCGCCGTGCTGTTCTCGATGGTGCTCGGCGTGTCGCTGGGGCTTCTCGCCGGCTACGTCGGCGGCAAGACCGACGCGTTCATCATGCGCGTCGCCGACGTTCAGCTCTCGTTTCCGGCGATCCTGATCGCGCTCCTCGTCGACGGTGTCGCGCGCGCGCTGCTGCCGGGAGAGCACGACAGCATGGCGTTTTACGTATTGGTGCTGTCGATCGGCGTGTCCGGCTGGGTGCAGTACGCGCGCACCGTGCGCGGCTCGACGCTCGTCGAGAAGAGCAAGGAATACGTGCAGGCGGCGCGGCTCTTCGGCATCCATCCGCTCGCGATCATGCGGCGTCACGTGCTGCCGAACGTCCTCGGCCCCGTGCTCGTGATCGCGACGATCCACATCGCGACCGCGATCATCACCGAGGCGACGCTGTCGTTCCTCGGCGTCGGCGTGCCGCCGACGGAGCCATCGCTCGGCACGCTGATCCGCATCGGCAACGATTTTCTGTTCTCGGGCGAATGGTGGGTGACGCTGTTTCCCGGCGTGGCGCTCGTCATCATGGTGCTCGCGATCAACCTGCTCGGCGACTGGCTGCGCGACGCGCTCAATCCGCGGCTGCGAACATGAGCGATGCCGGACACGGGCGGGTGATGGCGACGCCGGGGCACGAGCGGTGGGCCACGCCGCGCGTCGAGGCACGTTCGCGAGCGCTGCTCGACGTGCGTCATCTGCGCGATCGAGTTTCCCACCCGGCGCGGCATCCTGACCGCCGTCGACGACGTGTCGTTCGAGATCGCGCCGGGCGAAGTTCTCGGCGTGGTCGGCGAGTCGGGCGCCGGCAAATCGCTGACGGGCGCGGCGATCATCGGCCTGCTCGAGCCGCCGGGTCATGTCGCCGCCGGCGAGATTCTCCTCGACGGCATGCGCATCGATCGGCTGTCGCACGACGAGATGCGGCGGATTCGCGGCCGCCGGATCGGCGCAATCTTCCAGGACCCGCTCGCGTCGCTCGATCCGCTGTATTCGATCGGCCACCAGCTCGTCGAGACGATCCGAACGCACCTGCCGCTCTCCGAATCCGCGGCGCGCGCGCGCGCCATCGATCTGCTGCAGGAAGTCGGCATTCCCGCCGCCGCGCGGCGCATCGGCCACTATCCGCACCAGTTCTCGGGCGGCATGCGCCAGCGCGTCGTGATCGCGCTGGCGCTCGCCGCGCAGCCGCGGCTCATCATCGCCGACGAGCCGACGACCGCACTCGACGTGTCGATCCAGTCGCAGATCATCACGCTGCTGAAGCGGCTGTGCCGCGACCACGGGACCGCCGTCATGCTGATCACGCACGACATGGGCGTCATCGCCGAAACGGCCGACCGCGTCGCCGTCATGTACGCCGGACGCATCGTCGAGATCGGCCCCGTGGCCGACGTGATCCGCGCGCCGAAGCATCCGTACACGATCGGCCTGATGGGCTCGATTCCGTCGCTCGTCGGCGAGCGCGAGCATCTCGTGCAGATCGACGGCAGCATGCCGCGCCTCACGGCGATTCCGGCGGGCTGCCCGTTCCATCCGCGCTGCAACCGCGTGTTCGATCGCTGCCTGCATGAGCGGCCCGACCTGCTCGACGCCGGCGCGTCGCGCGCTGCGTGCTGGCTCTATGCCGGCGGGGATCGCGCGTGACGCCGGCGCGCGACACGCTGCTGCAGGTCGCGCACGCGGGAAAGACGTTCGACGTGTCGCCGCCGTGGCTCACGCGCGTGCTGGGCCGGCAGCATCGGCTGCTGCTGCACGCAGTGGACGACGTGAGCTTCGACATCCGGCGCGGCGAGACGCTCGGGCTCGTCGGCGAATCCGGCTGCGGCAAGTCGACGGTCGCGCGCCTGATCGTCGGTCTTTATCGGCTGTCGTCAGGCGCGATCACGTACGCCGGCATGGATGTCGGCACGCTCGCCTACGGCAGGCGGCAATCGCACGCTGCGCCGCAAGCTGCAGATGATTTTCCAGGATCCGTATGCGAGCCTGAATCCGCGCTGGCGCGTCGTCGATATCGTTGCCGAGCCGATCCGCGCGCAGCGCCTGCTGCGCGGTCGCCGCGCGATCGCGGCGCGCGTCGACGAGCTGCTGACGCAGGTCGGGCCTCGCCGCGGCGGACGGCCACAAGTATCCGCATCAGTTTTCCGGCGGGCAGCGCCAGCGGATTTCGATCGCGCGCGCGCTCGCGAGCGAAGCGGAGTTCCTGGTCTGCGACGAGCCGACGTCCGCGCTCGACGTCTCCGTGCAGGCGCAGGTGCTGAACCTGATGCGCGACCTGCAGCGCGCGCTCGGGCTCACGTATCTTTTCATCTCGCACAATCTCGCCGTCGTGCATCACGTCGCCGACCGCGTCGGCGTCATGTATCTCGGGCGCATTGTCGAGCTCGCGGACAAGGCGACGCTGTTCGCGACGCCGCAGCACCCGTACACGCGGATGCTGCTCGACGCGATTCCCGATATCGCGATGAGCGGCAAGGCGCGCACGCCGGTCGCCGGCGAAGTGCCGAACCCGCTCGCGCCGCCGCCGGGATGCACGTTCCATCCGCGCTGCCCGTACGCCAATGAGCGTTGCCGCAGCGAGGTGCCGCTGCTGAAGCGCGCGCCGACCGGCGGCGTCGTCGCCTGTCACGGCATCGAGGAACGCCGCATCCCGATTGCCGCGCACGCGGTGAGCGCGTTGAAGGAGACATAGAGAGGCGACCTGATTCGCGTTTGCCGATGTTGGCGTCAGTTGTTGACGTCGAGCACCGCGGCGAAGTGAAGCGATGCCGTGCATCCACCTCCGGTACCCCCTGTCCAGTGGCCTTCGATCCCCTGGCCGGTCGGGTGCAATCCATCGATCGTCGCGCCTTGCGGATTGCCGCCGCAGGTCGTCTGGCCGTTGAGCTGGTAGAGTCGGCCGAGGTGCGTAAGGGGCCCGGACAGCGTGCAGACGAGGCCGCCGTGAATGGTGTCGGTGAAGGTGAAGGTCAGCGTGGCCGACTGGTCGCCGACCTGCGTGACCGCAAGGTCGCACGCTGCCGCGGAAGGCGGGGTCGTTGCGCGTCGGATCGGTGCAGCCGGTGATCGAACCGGACACGGATCCCGAGTAGTTGCCCGACAGCACGTACGGCGTGAGCGTCTCGCGCTGGATCGCCTTCGTCACTGTGCCGACGCCGTTCACGGTATAGGTCAGCGTGGCGTGATAGATGTCGGTCGGCCTGAACGATGCTGTCCCGGCCGCATTGATGTTGTAGCCCTGCCATGGGCTCGCAAAGTAGGTGCCGGTGATCGCGTACAGCGAGCCGGTGTAGTTTCCCGTGCCGTCATCGGCGAGCTGCGCGGTGTACCACGTCGGTTTCCCGTCCGCGCCGTAGATGAAGAAAGCCAGGAACTGGAACGTGTCGCTCTGGACGAGGAAGACACCCCATCCCGGTTCGGAAGGATTGAAGTAGACATCGGTGTATTCGAGCGCTTCGGCGCGCACCGCAGCGAACAGAAGCAATACGATGAGAACGAGCCGTTTCAGCATGGCAGCCTCCCTCGTGTGGAACTGAAATTCAAACCGGTCTTCTTGCCGCCTTCGCCTGCCGAAATGAGTTCGGTCGATGCGACCCGGGACTATCAGTCAGGACTATGGTGCATCGCCTACACACTGCCGATCGACGTGAGCGATCCCCCGACCACGCCGTTGGTGGAGAAGTTCAGCACGTTGTTGCCGAGCGTGAACACGGTGCCGCCGTTCATGTTGATCGCCGTCGCGTTGTTCTGGATGACGTTGTTGTCGAGCGTAACTTTGGCATCGCCGGAAGCGGATTCAACATCCAATCCGGTCGGATTGTGCGCCAGCGTAGTGCGGCTCAACGTCACGCGCACGGTGTCCGACGTCGTGGGGGACGAGACGCTGACCCCGGTGGTGCTTGCGCGGATGACCGAGTTGTTGATCGTCACGCGCGTTCCAACACCTCCGGATTCCGATGCGGCGACGCCGACATTGGTGTTGTTGACAAGGGAATCGTTCAGGGTGACGTTCACGCTCCCCGCGGCCGCGACACCCATGTTGACGGAGAACAGCGCGACGTGCTCGAGGCCGCGGTCACACCTCCTGCGAGGAAGACGCCGCTGCCCCCGACTTTGTCGCATCGACGTATTCTTGACGACGAGGCCGGAGCTTGCTGCGTCCCGTGGATCGCGTCCTGCGGCATGCCGTAGATCTCGCACTCTTCGACGGCGAGCCGGGTGCCGTTACTGAAGTTGATGCCGTGGCGCCGCGCTGAAGTCCAACCGAGGGCGCGGCGTACCCGGACGCCGCCAGGCGCCCGACGACTTCGATCACCCGGAAGTCAGGCATTTCGCGACAGGACAAAGGTTCGAGCGTCACGCGAAGATCTGCCCACGGCTTGATGCCTGACACCAACAGCAATCGGCCGCCGCCGAGTCGTGTCGCCTCACGGACTTCGACCCAATCGAAGTCGATGCGCCGGCACGTCTCGGCACGCGGTAGCGACTCGAAGGAACCGTCCAGCGCGCCCATTGCACTTTTGCGTTCGATGCGGTCCTGGCGAATGTCATAGGTGCGTGCTGGACTATTATTGATGCCCCGCCGCTGCTCCGAAAAGAGGGCGCGGGGTATCCAAAGGGTTGCAACGGCGTCCCGGGGGCATGGCCCAATGCGCGACGGCGACCACATCACGCGGGAGGCGCTCGCGGCCGAGCTCGACCGGATCTGCGAGAGTCCGGCATTCCGCCACTCGCTGCGGCACCAGCAGTTCCTGCGCCATTTACTCGCATGCAAGGCGGCGGGCAGGTTTGGCGCATTACGCGAAATCGCGCTCGGCATCGACTTTTTTCACCGCGCGGCAAGCACGTACGATCCCAAGAGCGATCCCGTCGTGCGTGTCGAGGCTGGTCGCTTGCGTCAGCGCCTCGACCGCTACTACCACGGTGCGGGGGCGGCCGCGCCGTTCGAAATCCTGCTCGACAAGGGAAGTTACGTGCCGGTGTTCCGCGTGCGCGCAGCCGCCGCGGTGGCGATCGGCGCGCAGCCGTCCGTGGCTGTCCTGCCACTCGCCCCGGCGACATGCGCAACGGCTGATCCGCATTCCGCCGCCGGTCTTGCCGACGAGATAGCGCAGACGCTGTCGCGCTTGCCGCAGGTACGCGTCTTTGGACCGGAATCACCGATTGCCGCGGACGTCGCGGCTTCGGCTGAGGGAGCGCGGGATCGGTTCAAGGTCGAGTGGATCGTGCGCGGACGATGGCTCGACGATGCGCCACGAATGCTCTTGCTCGAAGTCATCGGTACGGCGAGCGGCGATACGCTGCTGGCGCTACGCATCGACACTGCAGTTGCCGACGCACTGGCGGTTCATCACCGCATACGCACCGAGATGCTGCACTATTTCGTTCCATTGCTTGCGACGCGCGACGGCGGAGATACGCTCGCCGCGAGCCGCCTGCGGCCGGTCGCGACGACGCGCGATCTGGTGGCTTTCGATCTCTACCAGCGCGCTCGCTACCTGTTGAGCCAGCGCAATCACGCGCTGCTCGCAAAGGCGATCGAGCACCTGGAGACGGCGGTTCGCGCGGACTCCGGCTTCAGCGCCGCGTGGGCGGAACTGGCCAGCGCTTATGTGCGTCGACGTCAACTCGTCTTCGACATCGCGCAACGCGATCCAGGCCCGGCGAAGCAGGCCGCGGAGCGCGCCATCGCGCTCGATTCCGAGGCAGGGTCTGCCTATGCAATCCTGGCCGAACTCGCGTACGCGTCTGATTTCGACTGGTCCGGCGCCGCTCGGCTGTTCGAGCGCGCCCTCGCCGCTACGCCACGCGACGCAACCGTGCGCTGCGCTTTCGCCACGTTCCTCATGTACAGCGCGCGCTTCGACGAGTCGTTGCGCGAATACGACGTGGTCCAGGCGCTGGATCCGCTCGACCCCGCCATTCGCTGCCAGAAAGGGGCTTTGTACTTCTACGGGCGTTGCTACGATCGTGCCGAGACGCTTCTCACGCAGGCGATCGAAATGAGCCCGCACGACCTGTACGCGCGGCTGCTGTTAGCCGACACCTATGCGCAGTCGGGGCGTCCCGAGGAGAGCCTCGAGGCTTCGCGCCAGCTTGTCGCAATCGCACCGGATTATGCCAATTCGTATGTCTACGAGGCGCGCGCCCTGCAGATGCTGGGGCGAGAGGAAGAAGCGGCAGCGATCGTGATTCGGGCGCGCGCGCGTTTCGATGACACTGCCATCACCGAGTACGAAGAGGCGATGCTCCACGTTGCTCGCGGCAACCTCGAGAGTGCCCTCGATTGTCTGGAGCGCCATGCCCTTCGCAAAGCCAACGGCGCACACTGCATCGTGATCGATCCGACGTTCGCGGTCCTGCACCACGACCCGCGCTGGCGTTCGATGCTCGAACGAGTCGGACTGCCGGATTTTTCCTCGCGCGTCTGAAGGCAACCACTCGTGCAGCGCATCTCACGCTGCCGCGAGCGCGTTGAACGCCACGTGATCGCGGCCTGCGCGCCGCGCAGCGTACATCGCCGCGTTGGCCGCGGCCATCACGCCGGCCGAGTCGTCGGCATCTTCCGGGAAGAACGCGATGCCGATCGACGTGCCGATCGGCGTGTCGGCGAGCGGAAGCTGCACCGGATCGTTGAGCGCGTCGCGCAGGCGCTGCGCGAGTTGCGCAAGCTCGCGCGTGCCGCGCGCGTTCGGCGTGGCCAAGGCGAACTCGGTGGCGCAAAGGCGCGCGAACACGTCGCCTTCGCGGGATGCCGCGCGAAACCGGCGCGCGATCTCGACGAGGAGCGCTTCGGCTGCCGGCCCGCCGTGCAGCTTCGCAACCGCTGCATACCCGCTGATGTCGATGAACAGCACGCCCACGTGGACGCCTTCGCGGCGTGCGTGCGCGATCGCAAACGAAAGCCACTCGCCGAAAAAGCGCCGGTTGGGAAGGCCGGTCAGCGGATCGTGGTTGAGTTCCGTCTGCAGGCGCTGCGGCGAGTTGCTTGCGCTCGCGGAGCGCCCGCAGCAACGCCGAATAGGCGAAGCAGTAGACGCCGATGGCGAGCGCGCCAAGCAGGACCGCCGCGCGCTCCACGACCTCCAGCTTGCGGCGTGCCTCGTCGCGCTCGGCGGCAGCCGCGGCGAGCCATCCACGGACGTCCTTCGTCAACGCTGCGTGGTCGATGTCGCGCGGCGCAGCGTCGATTGTCGACGACAGCCGGGATAGCACAGCTTCGGCTTGCAATCGTTCGTCGACACGCTGGTCTGCGGCGATGTACGCGCGTGCGCTTGAAATCACGAACCACGCGGCAATGCCCAGTATCGCAGCACTCGCCAGGAAGGCGGCGACCATTCGAGACTCGACCGAAAATCGCAGTGGCATGCAGGCGTTGCGCGAAGGAGAACGCCATGAATAAAGCAACCTCCGGGCCAGAAGGCGTGGACGTTTTAGAATGGCGGCGACTGGAAGCGATTCCTTGCAAGGCCTTCATGCACGCGCGCACGCTGTACGACAAGCTCTGGGATGGCCACCTCGTCCGCGAGGAGGGCGACGGGACCGCGCTGATGTACGTCGACCGTCATCTGGTGCACGAGGTGACGAGTCCACAGGCATACGAAGGACTTCGCATCGCCGGCCGCTCGCCGTGGCGCGTCGAATCGATCGTCGCCACCGCCGACCACAACACGCCGACGACGCACTGGGACGAAGGCATTCGCGATCCGATCTCGCGCGCGCAAGTCGAAGCGCTCGACGAGAACATCCGCGCTTTCGGCGCCAAGGCGTATTTTCCGTTTCGCGACCGGCGGCAAGGCATCGTCCACGTGATCGGTCCCGAAAGCGGCGCGACGCTGCCCGGCATGACGGTTGTCTGCGGCGATTCGCACACCAGCACGCACGGCGCGTTCGCAGCGCTCGCCTTCGGCATCGGCACCTCGGAAGTCGAGCACGTGCTGGCAACCCAGTGTCTGCTCACGAAGAAGTCGAAGGCAATGCTGATCCGCGTCGACGGCCGATTGCCGTCGGGCGTCACCGCCAAGGACCTCGTGCTGTCGATCATCGGCCGGCTCGGCACCGCGGGCGGCACCGGGCACGCGGTCGAATTCGCCGGCGAAGCCGTGCGCGCATTGTCGATCGAGGGCCGGATGACGATGTGCAACATGTCGATCGAGGCGGGCGCGCGCGCCGGCATGGTCGCGGTGGACGGGCGCACGCTGGACTATCTCAAGGGGCGGCCGTACGCGCCGAGCGGTGAAACATGGACGCGGGCCGTCGAATACTGGCGCACGCTGGTGAGCGATCCGGGTTCGAAATTCGACACGACACACACGTTTGACGCGGCGTCGGTGAAGCCGCAGGTGACGTGGGGAACGTCGCCCGAAATGGTCGTATCGATCGAGGACCGCGTGCCCGATCCCGACCGCGAGCGCGACAGCGAGCGGCGCGAAGGCATGGCGCGCGCGCTCGATTACATGGGGCTCGAGCCGAACGTGCCGATCGCCGACATCCGCATCGACAAGGTGTTCATCGGCTCGTGCACGAACTCCAGGATCGAGGATCTGCGCGAGGCGGCGAGCATCGTGCGCGGTCGCCGCGTGGCGAGCAGCGTGCGGCTTGCGATGGTCGTACCGGGATCGGGCCTCGTGAAGGCGCAAGCCGAGGCGGAGGGACTCGATCGCACGTTTCGCGACGCGGGCTTCGAATGGCGCGAGCCGGGCTGCTCGATGTGCCTCGCGATGAACGACGACCGCCTCCTGCCGGGCGAGCGCTGCGCGTCGACATCGAACCGCAATTTCGAGGGCCGCCAGGGTGCGGGCGGCCGCACGCATCTCGTCAGTCCCGCGATGGCCGCTGCGGCAGCCCTCGCCGGACATTTCGTCGACGTTCGTCGCCTCAAATGAAACCTGACATGATGGAACCCTTTCGCGCGCACACGGGAATCGTCGCGCCGCTCGACCGCGCCAACGTCGACACCGACGCGATCATCCCGAAGCAGTTCCTGAAATCGATCCGGCGCTCGGGCTTCGGCGTCAACCTGTTCGACGCCTGGCGCTACACCGATCACGGCGAGCCGGGCATGACGTCGACGCGTCATCCGAATCCCGACTTCGTGCTGAACCAGCCGCGCTATCGCGGCGCGTCGATCCTGCTCGCCCGGCGCAATTTCGGTTGCGGCAGCTCGCGCGAGCACGCGCCGTGGGCGCTCGCGGATTACGGCTTCCGCGCGCTGATCGCGCCCTCGTATGCGGACATCTTTTTCAACAACTGCTTCAAGAACGGGCTGCTGCCGGTCGTGCTGTCCGACGCGAGCGTCGACCGGCTGTTCGCCGACGTCGCCGCGTTCCCGGGTTACTCGCTGACGGTCGATCTCGAGCAGCAAACCGTACGGAACGCCGATGGCTCGCTGTCGCTTCATTTCGACGTCGATCCGTTCCGCAAGCGCTGCCTGCTGAACGGGTGGGACGACATCGGCCGGACACTCCAGCACGCCGACGAGATTCGCGCATTCGAGGCGCGGCATCTCGCCGAGCAGCCGTGGCTGTAGCGCGCGGCGCGTGAAAATCGCGATCCTCGCCGGTGACGGCATCGGCCCCGAAATCGTCGCGCGAAGCCGACCGCGTGCTCGACGTCGCTCGCAGCGGATGGGCTGCCGATCGAAAAGGCGCGCGGCGCGATCGGCGGCGCGGGCCACGACACCGCGGGCCACCCGTTGCCGCCGTCGACGCTCGAGCTTGCGCAGGCGGCCGACGCCGTGCTGCTCGGCGCCGTCGGCGGCCCGAAGTACGACACGCTGCCGCGCGAATTGCGGCCGGAGCAGGGCATTCTCGGCATTCGCAAGGCGCTCGCCTTGTTCGCGAACCTGCGGCCGGCGCTGCTCTACCCCGAGCTTGCGTCGTCGTCGACGCTCAAGCCCGACGTCGTCGCGGGCCTCGACATCATCATCGTGCGCGAGCTGACCGGCGACATCTACTTCGGCGAGCCGCGGGGCCGGCGCACGAACCCGGCCGGTGAGCGCGAGGGCTTCGATACGATGCGCTATGCGGAAAGCGAGATCGCGCGAATCGCCCGCGTCGGCTTCGAAACGGCGCGAAAGCGCGGCAGCAAGCTCGTCTCGGTCGACAAGGCGAACGTGCTGGACACGTCGATCCTGTGGCGCGAGGTCGTGAACGAGGTCGCAGTCGAGTATCCCGACGTGGCGCTCACGCACATGTACGTCGACAACGCGGCGATGCAACTCGTACGAAGCCCGCGCAGCTTCGACGTCATCGTCACCGGCAACCTGTTCGGCGACATCCTGTCCGACGAGGCGTCGATGCTCGCCGGCTCGATCGGCATGCTGCCGTCCGCTTCGCTCGACGCGAACGGCAAGGGACTCTACGAGCCCATCCACGGATCGGCGCCCGACATCGCGGGCCAGGATCGCGCGAATCCGCTCGGGACGATTCTGTCGGTCGCGATGATGTTCAGGCATACGTTCTCGCGTGCCGACGTCGCGCTGCGCATCGAGGCCGCGGTTCGTACCGCGCTGCGCAGGGGACTGCGCACGGCGGACATCGCCGCTGCGGGCGACACGATCGTCGGAACGCAGGCCATGGGTGACGCGGTGGTCGCCGCATTGCGGGAACACTGACCGTGACCCATACGAATGAAGACAAGCAATGCGTGAGGCAATCGGACGCGGGTCATCGCGATCAATGAAAACGGAAACGAACATGCACGTCGGATTTGTCGGTTGGCGCGGAATGGTCGGCTCCGTGCTCATGCAGCGGATGCTGGCGGAGCGCGATTTCGAGACGCTCGAGCCGGTTTTCTTCTCGACGTCGCGCGCCGGCGGCAACGCGCCCAACATCGGGCGCGCGGTCGGTCCGCTGCGCGATGCGCATGCGCCGGAAGCGTTCCGCGATCTCGACGCCATCGTCACCTGCCAGGGCGGCGACTGGACGAGCGCGATGTACCCGCGGTTGCGCGAGGAAGGATTCACCGGCTACTGGATCGACGCGGCGTCGACGCTGCGCATGCGCGACGACGCCGTCATCATCCTCGATCCGGTCAATCGCGCGCTGATCGATCGCGCCGTCGCCGATGGCACGCGCAATTTCATCGGCGGCAATTGCACGGTGAGCCTGATGGTGATGGCGCTCGCGGGATTGTTCCGGCACGGGCTCGTCGAATGGATGACGTGCATGACGTACCAGGCGGCGTCCGGCGCGGGCGCGCAGAACATGCGCGAATTGCTGCAGCAGATGGGTGAAGCGCACCTCGCCGCGAAGGCGCTCCTCGACGATCCCGCATCGTCGATTCTCGACATCGACCGCGAAGTCGCCGGCATTCTTCGCGACGAGCGCTTTCCCACGGAGCACATCGGCGTGCCGCTCGCCGGCAGCCTGATCCCGTGGATCGACAAGGACCTCGGCAACGGCACGAGCCGCGAGGAATGGAAGGGCGGCGCGGAAACGAACCGGATTCTCGGCCGCCGCAGCGATCCCATTCCGGTCGAGTCGATCTGCGTGCGCATCGGCGCGATGCGTTGCCATTCGCAGGCGCTGACGATCAAGCTCACGCGTGACATTCCGCTCGCCGAGATCGAGCACCTGCTCGCCGCGGCGCACGAATGGGTGCGCGTCATTCCGAATAATCGCGACGCGAGCATCAGCGCCCTTACGCCGGCGGCGGTTACCGGCCGGCTCGAGATTCCGGTCGGTCGGCTGCGCAAGCTCGCGATGGGTCCGGATTACCTCGGGGCGTTCACGTGCGGCGACCAGCTGCTGTGGGGCGCCGCCGAGCCGTTGCGCCGGATGCTGCGGATATTGCAGACGACACCGGTGCCGGCCTGATTGCGCCGATGACGTTTTGCCGGTATCGGTTTGCGCGATGCGTCTCCATGCCAAGCGACTGCGGCTTGACGATTGGCGATGAGCCGTAGCGATACGACGGCATCGGCGGATTTCGCACAGCTTTATGCAAGCTCGGCGGCGGGGCTCCCTGGTCGTCACCGATGCGAATGCAACACGCACGCGCCATGCCGTTGGGCTACCATAGCTGGTGCGTTTCGTGCTCCCGCCCCGCTACAGCTAGCGCCGGCTTAGCACACCGGCATGAACCTGTGTTGCGCGCCGTGGCGCGTCAGCACGAAAACTCTATCTAATACCGGGGTTTAGCTTGCACGGCTAGTGGCATGATGTTAAGTTAGCCCGAGCTAAACAGCCAATCCGAAGAGGTCGGCATGCGCGCAAAACCCATCTTTACATACAGCCTCGTGGCAGGCGCGCTGGCGCTTTCCGGTCACGCCCTGGCGCTGGGGCTCGGCAAGCTGACCCTCGATTCGGCGCTCGGGCAGCCGCTGTCGGCCCGGATCGAGCTCCAGTCGGTGACGAAGGAAGATCTCGATTCGCTGCGCGCCAAGGTTGCTGATCCGAGCCTGTATCGCCAGAACAACCTGACGTACCAATCCACCCTTTCGCGCGCCCGGATCTCCGTCGAATCGGCCGGCGGCACGCCGTATCTGAAGATCACGTCCCCGGTGTCGGTGCAGGAGCCGTTCCTCGATCTTCTCGTCGAACTCGACTGGGCTTCCGGCCGTGTCGTGCGCGAATACACGTTCCTGCTCGATCCGCCGGGAATGCCCGCTGCCGCCGCCACTACCGAGCCCGTCACGCCGCCGCGCGCCGGCACGCCGGCGCGCACGAGCGCAGCCCCGGCGCAGCGCGCGCCGACGGCGACGGCGTCGACAGCATCGCCGGGCGGCGCCGGTTCGACCGGCGCGGCCGCAGGACAATACTCGGTCCGCCGCGGCGACACGCTTGCAAAGGATCGCGACGCAGTACAAGCCTGCCGACGTCACGCTCGACCAGATGCTCGCCGCGCTCTTCACGCGCAACCAGTCGGCGTTCGAAGGCGACAACATGAATCGGTTGCGCGCCGGCGCGATTCTCGACATCCCGAGCGCTGCCGACACGCAGGCAACGCCCGCGTCGGAAGCGACGAAAATCGTCCGCATGCAGGCCTCGGACTGGCGCACGTACCGCGACCGCCTCGCCGCCGCCGCACCGGCGTCGGCGGGCGGCGCCACGCGCGAATCCGCCGGCCGGATTGGCGCGGCTGTCGAAGACCGTACTCCCGCGGCTGCACCGGGCTCGGACAAGCTGCGGGTTTCGCGCGAGGCGGGCACCGGCAAGGGCGGCGGCGCGGCCGAGGATGCGATCGCGCGCGACCAGCAATTGAAGGACGCGCAGTCGCGGATCTCGGCGCTCGAAAAGACGATCGCCGAAATGCAGCGCGCGGTCGAGCTCAAGAACCAGACGCTCGCGCAGCTTCAGGCGCAAGCCGAGATGGCCAAGGGCGGCAAGGCGCCCGCTGCCACCGAATCGACGGCTGGCGCGCCGACGACGGGGTCAGCGCCTACCACCGCTACCGCGGCGCCCGCAACGGCAGCGACGCCCGCAACGACCGCGGCGCCCGCAACGACAGCGGCGCCGGCGACGCCCGCGCCGGCGGCAGCCGAGACGAAGGCAGGCGAAACCGCACCCGCCGGTGCAGCACCGACACCGCCCGCCAAGGCGCCCGCGCCGAAGGCGGCACCGGCACCGAAGGTCGAGCCGCCGGGCTTTTTCGCGGACCTGTTCTCGAGCACGCCGAACTGGGCGCTCGGCGTCGCCGCGCTGGCGCTCCTCGGCGGCATCGCGGGCACTCATCGCCGCGCGGCGGCGGAAGGGCACGAAGTTCGAGGACAGCATCATCTCGGGCACCGACATCAAGACCAATACCGTGTTCGGCTCGACGGGTGGCGGCGTGGTCAACACCGGCGACAACTCGCTCGCCAGCGACTTCAGCCGCGAGGGCCTCGGCAACATCGATACCGACGAAGTCGATCCGATCGCCGAAGCCGAGGTCTATCTCGCGTACGGCCGCGACGCGCAGGCCGAGGAGATCCTGAAGGACGCGCTGAAGAAGGATCCGCAGCGCCAGGAGATCTATCTCAAGCTGCTGGAAATCCATTCGCAGCACAACAAGCCGCAAGCGTTCGAGACGGTCGCGTCGGAGCTCTTCGCCGTGAGTCACGGCCAGGGCGACGTCTGGCACAAGGCCGTTACGCTCGGCCGTCAGCTCGATCCGAACAATCCGATGTTCCAGGACGCCGCGCCGGCGCCAGCGCCCGCCGCGCCGGTCGCGGCAGCGTCGCCGAACGTTGCGCCTGCGCGTTCATCGCTGCATGCGGCGCCGGCGTTCAACGACGGCGACATCTCGATTACGCCTGACACGATCCCGCACGCCACATCGCCCGCGGACATCCTGGCCGGCGCCGAACATGCGCTCGCGCGAAGCTCGAGCACGCCCGTTGCCGCAGCGGCCGCGCAGAACGCCAGGACGGCTGCCACCGAGTGGAGCCCGTCGGCAACTGCGGCGCTCGCGGGGGCGGCCGCCGGAAGCGCCAGTGCCGAGCAGGATCTCGCGTCGGCCAAGCCGCATTTCGCGGACGCGGCGAACGAGCTGACGACGCGCGTCGACACGCCCGCCGAGCAGCCGCACTTCGACCTCGATTTTCACCTGGATGACGCTGATCGCCCGGCACCGCTCAAACGGCCCGAACCAAAGCCCGAACCCGCATTGGCTTCTGCGCCGGCTGCATCGGGACATTCGGCCAACGCGCTCGATCTCGACAAGCTCGACCTGTCGTTCGATCCCGAGCGCCAGGCGCAGGACGATCCGACACCGTCGGTCCTCGACGGCCAGTGGCACGACGCCGCGACGAAGCTCGACCTCGCCAAGGCGTATCAGGAAATGGGCGACGTCGACGGCGCGCGGGAAATACTGCAGGAAGTGCTGCACGAAGGCGACGAGCAGCAGAAGTCCGAGGCGCAATCGCTGCTCACGAAGCTCACGGCGTAGAGCCCGCCGCGATTCTCGCCATCGCTTGATGGGGCGGCGGGTGCTTGCGAGCCCCGCCGTTTTTTTCGTTTCGGCGGACGGGCGCGATGCGACATGCACTCGGACTCGAGTACGACGGCCGCGATTTCTGCGGTTTCCAGTCGCAGCCGTCCGCATGCAGCGTGCAGGACGCGCTCGAGCGCGCGCTCGCCGCAATCGCGGGAAGCCCGGTGCGCGTCGTCGCCGCGGGGCGCACCGACGCCGGCGTGCATGCGACATCGCAGATCGTTCACTTCGATGCGCCGGTTGCGCGGCCGCAAGGCGCGTGGATACGCGGCGTGAATGCGCATCTGCCGCGCGCCGCCGCGGTGCTGTGGTGCGTGAGCGTTCCCGGCGAATTCCACGCGCGCTTCGCCGCCATCGCGCGGCACTACACGTATCTGCTCCTGAACCGCCCCGAGCGGCCCGGACTCGGGCAAGGCCGTGTCGGCTGGCACCACGCGCCGCTCGATGCCGCGGCGATGCAGGAAGGCGCGCAGCACCTTGCCGGCCGGCATGACTTCTCGTCGTTTCGCGCCGCCGAATGCCAGGCGAAATCGCCGGTGAAGACAATCTCGCGCATCCGCGTCGCGCGCTACGGCACCATGATTCGCCTCGATCTGACAGCCGACGCATTCCTGCACCACATGGTGCGCAACGTCATCGGCGCGCTGGTGGAAGTCGGCAAGGGAAAACGGCCGCCGTCATGGATCGGCGAGCTGTTGCAGGCGGGCGATCGCACGCGGGCGGCGCCGACATTTGCCGCGGACGGCCTCTACTTCGTCGGCGCGGATTACGATGCCGGGTTTCGATCTGCCGGCGACGCGGCGCGATATTCCGGAGCCCGCATGAAGGTTGTCATGACTCGTACCCGAACGTGAGCAGCGACCCGCCAATGCGCCGCACCCGCGTCAAGATTTGCGGCATTACACGCGCCGAGGACGCGCACGCCGCCGCGAATGCGGGTGCCGATGCGATCGGGCTCGTCTTCTGGCCGGGTACGCCGCGGGTCGTCACGCATGCGCAGGCGCGCTCGATCGTCGCCGCGTTGCCGCCTTACGTCACCGTCGTGGCGCTCTTCGTCGATCCCGAGCCGCAGGCGGTGCGGGAGGCGCTCGCTACCGTTCCGATCGACCTCCTGCAGTTCCACGGAACGGAGCCGGCCGACTTCTGCCGCGCCTTCGGACGCCGGTACGTGAAGGCGATTCCGGTGAAAGACGACGTCGATTTGCTAGAATCGGTGTCTCCGTACGACGACGCCGCGGCGCTGCTGTTCGATGCCTTTCGCGAAGGCGATCTTCCCGGAGGCACCGGCCGGGCGTTCGACTGGCGGCGATTGACGACGAAGATACGTGCGGCGCTGGCGCAGCCGCTGATTCTTTCGGGCGGGCTCGACGCCGGCAACGTCGCGCGGGCGATCGCCGATGTGAATCCCTGGGCCGTCGACGTATCGTCCGGTGTCGAGGAACGCGACAGCAACGGCGCGCCGCGCCGCGGCCTGAAGGACCCGGCGCGCATCCGCGCGTTCGTGCAAGGAGTGCGCAGTGCAGATGGCCGAGCTTTCGACAGTGCGTGACCTCCCCGACGAGCGCGGGCACTTCGGTCCGTACGGCGGCGTGTTCGTCGCCGAGACGCTGGTGGCCGCGCTCGACGAGTTGAAGGCGCAATACACGCGCTATCGCGACGATCCCGAATTCATCGCGGAGCTCGAGCGCGAGCTCCACCATTACGTCGGCCGCCCATCGCCCGTCTACCACGCCGAGCGCTGGTCGCGAGAGTTGGGCGGCGCCCAGATCTGGTTGAAGCGCGAGGATCTCAACCACACCGGCGCGCACAAGATCAACAATTGCATCGGCCAGGCGCTGCTTGCGAAGCGCCTGGGCAAGCGGCGCGTGATCGCCGAAACGGGCGCCGGGCAGCACGGCGTCGCGACGGCGACGGTTGCGGCGCGCTTCGGGATGGAGTGCGTCGTCTACATGGGCTCGGAGGACGTGCGCCGCCAGGCGCAGAACGTCTACCGGATGAATCTGCTCGGCGCAACGGTTGTCCCCGTCGAATCGGGATCGAAAACGCTGAAGGACGCGCTGAACGAAGCGATGCGCGACTGGGTGACGAATGTCGACACGACGTTCTACATCATCGGCACCGTTGCGGGCCCGCATCCGTATCCGATGCTCGTGCGCGATTTCCAGAGCATCATCGGCCGCGAATGCCTGACGCAGATGCCGGAAGCGGCCGGCCGCGACCCCGATGTCGTGATCGCCTGTGTGGGCGGCGGCAGCAACGCGATGGGCATTTTCCACGCGTACATTCCCGATCGCGCCGTGAAGCTCGTCGGCGTGGAAGCGGCGGGCGAAGGCATCGCGACGGGGCATCACGCCGCATCGCTTTGCGCCGGACGCCCCGGCGTGCTGCACGGCAATCGCACCTACCTGCTGCAGGACGCGAACGGGCAGATTCTCGAGACGCATTCGATTTCCGCGGGTCTCGACTATCCGGGGGTGGGCCCCGAGCACGCGTGGCTGAAGGACACCGGCCGGGCGCAATACGTGTCGATCACCGACGACGAGGCGCTGGCGGCGTTTCATGCGTGCTGCCGCATCGAGGGCATCATTCCGGCGCTCGAGTCGGCGCACGCGCTCGCGTACGCGACGAAGCTCGCGCCCACGCTGCCACCCGATCGCATCCTCCTCGTCAATCTTTCCGGGCGCGGCGACAAGGACATGGCCACCGTCGCCGAGCGCGCGAAGCCCGCCGCTTGAACCGCATCGACACCGTGTTCGCGCAGCAGCGGGACGCCGGCCGCACGGTGCTGATTCCGTACGTGACCGCAGGTGATCCATCGCTGGCGGTGACGGGCACGATTGTCGACAGCCTCGTGCAGGCGGGCGCCGACATCATCGAGCTCGGCGTGCCGTTTTCCGATCCGATGGCCGATGGGCCGATCATCCAGCGCGCTTCCGAGCGCGCGCTCGCGCAAGGTGTCGGCCTTGGCGACGTGCTCGATCTCGTCGCGCAATTTCGCCGTCGCAATGCGAAGACGCCGATCGTCCTGATGGGCTACGCGAACCCGGTCGAGGCGATGGGTGTTGCGAGCTTCGCCGATCGCGCGCGCGACGCGGGTGTGGACGGCGTCATCGTCGTCGACTATCCACCCGAGGAAGCCGCCGAGTTCGCAGCGCTTTTGCGCGCCCGCGGCATCGCGCCGATCTTCCTGGTGGCCCCGACGACGCCCGAAGCGCGCATTGCACAAATCGCGCGGCTCGCGGCCGGATATGTCTATTACGTCTCGCTCAAAGGGGTGACCGGCGCGGGCCATCTCGACACGCGGGCGGTCGCGCGCAAGCTCGACGAGATCCGGCGGCACATCACGCTGCCGGTCGGCGTCGGATTCGGCATTCGCGACGCCGACAGTGCGCGCGCCATCGCCGCGCATGCGGACGCCGTCGTGATCGGCAGCCGGATCATCACCGAAATCGAGCAGGGCGCGCCGGGCGAAGCGGCATCGCGCGCGGGCGCTTTCCTCGCGACGATCCGCCATGCGCTCGATACGCGCGACGCGAGGTGATTGCCTGATGAGTTGGCTGCAGAAACTCCTTCCGCCGCGCATCAAGAGCACGCCGGGCGTGCGCAAGACGCCCGTTCCCGAAGGCCTCTGGGTCAAGTGCCAGTCGTGCGAGGCGACGCTCTATCGCACCGACCTCGAGAAGAACCTGCTCGTCTGTCCGAAATGCAATTACCACAATCGCGTGACGTCGCGCGAGCGCATCGAGCAGCTCCTCGACGTCGAAGGACGCTTCGAAATCGGCCTCGAGGTGGTGCCGGTCGACAGCCTCAAGTTCAAGGACACGAAGAAGTACCCGGAGCGCCTCGAGATCGCGCTCGAGGAAACCGGCGAAACCGACGCGCTCGTCGTCATGCAGGGAAGCGTGCGCAGCGTACCGCTCGTGCTGGCGGTGTTCGAATTCAACTTCATGGGCGGGTCGATGGGCTCGGTCGTCGGCGAGCGGTTCGTGCGCGGCGTACGCGTCGCCTTCGAGAACCAGCTGCCGTTCGTCTGCGTGTCCGCATCGGGCGGCGCGCGGATGCAGGAAGGCGTCAACTCGCTGTTCCAGATGGCGAAGACCACCGCGGTGCTCCAGGAGCTGACGCGCGCGAAGCTGCCGTTCGTCTCGATCCTCACCGATCCGACGATGGGCGGCGTTTCGGCATCGTTCGCGTTCGTCGCCGATCTCGTGCTCGCCGAGCCCGGTGCGCTGATCGGCTTCGCGGGGCCGCGCGTCATCGAGCAGACGGTGCGCGAAAAGCTGCCGGAAGGCTTCCAGCGCGCCGAATTCCTGGTCGAGAAGGGCGCGCTCGACATGATCGTCGACCGGCGAAGCCTGCGCGACGAGCTCGCGCGCCTGCTCGCGATGTTGACGCGGCAGCCGGCCCCGTCCCTCTGATCCTTCCGCCGAACCGCGCCGGCCACGCGCGCGGGCGGCGCCTGACATTCCGAACGAGACCGACGTGACGCGTCCCCGAACGCTGGACGCCTGGCTGGCCTACCTCGAAACGCTCCATCCGAAAGCGATCGCGATGGGCCTCGATCGCATCGCCGCCGTCGCGCAGCGAATGTCGATTCGCATCGATTGCGCGGTGATCACCGTCGCGGGGACGAACGGCAAGGGATCGACGTGCGCGATGCTCGAGACGATCTATCGGCGCGCCGGGTTCCGGACGGGCCTGTACACGTCGCCGCATCTCATGCGATTCAACGAGCGCGTGCGCATCGACGCAAGCGAGGCAAGCGACGCGGCATTGGTCGCAGCGTTCGAAACGGTCGAGGCCGCGCGCGCCCCTCACCCCAGCCCTCTCTCCGCGAGCGGGGAGAGGGAGCCGAGCGTGAGCGGGGCGGGGAGAGCGCCACGCCGCTCACGTATTTCGAGTTCAGCACGCTCGCGGCGCTTCTGCTGTTCAGCGAGGCGCGCCTCGACGTGCTGATCCTCGAGGTCGGGCTTGGCGGGCGGCTCGACGCCGTCAACCTGATCGACGCGGATGTCGCCGTGATAACGTCGATCGACATCGATCACGTCGACTATCTCGGCACGACGCGCGAAGACATCGGGCGCGAGAAGGCGGGCATCTTCCGTCCCGCGAAGCGCGCCGTGTGCGGAGACCCGAATCCGCCGCAATCGCTGCTCGATCACGCCGCCGCGATCGGCGCGCCGCTGTGGCGCATCGGCCGCGAGTACGGGTATACCGCGGAAGGCGCGCAGTGGCGCTACGAGGGGCCGGGGGGCGCGCGCTACGGCTTGCCGTTTCCCGCGCTGCGCGGGGCGCATCAGCTCGGCAATGCCGCGACCGCGCTCGCGGCCGTCGACGCGCTGCGCGAGCGCCTGCCGGTATCGGCGGGCGCGGTGCGCGAGGGACTGGTGCACGTCGAGCTCGCGGGACGCTTCCAGGTGCTGCCCGGGCGTCCGGCGATCGTTCTCGACGTCGCGCACAATCCGCAGGCCGCACGCGCGCTCGCCGACACGCTGTCGACGATGGGTTACTTTCCGCGCACGCTGGGCGTGTTCGGCATGCTGGCCGACAAGGATATCGATGCCGTCGTGAGCGCGCTCGCGCCGCGCATCGATGCCTGGTACGTGGCGCCGTTGCCGGGGCCGCGCGGTGCGTCGTCGGCGCGCATCGAAGCCGCGCTCACGGACCGCGGTGTCGCGGAACGCTCGATCCGCGCGTTCGCCGATATCGGACAGGCATTCGACGCGGCGCGCAACGATGCGAACGAGACTGATAGAATCGCGGCCTTTGGTTCGTTTCTCACCGTCGCAGCGGCGCTCGTCGCGGCCGGCATGCGGCGGTGAACCGAGCTTGGCGTAGCGATGGCGGAACCGGCGGACATCAACGTAGACGAATTGCGAAGGCGCGCACGCCGGCGCCTGGTGGGCGCGGTCGTATTGGCGCTCGGCGTCGCGGTCGTCGTGCCGATGCTCCTCGAAACCGAGCAGAAGCCGCTCGGCGAAAACGTGTCGGTCAGGATTCCGCCGGTCGACGACAGCAAGTTCGTCAACCGGTTGAACGACAATGCGTCGAAAGATGCCGCGAAAACCGTGGACGCTGCGAAAGCCACGGATGCCGCGAAGGATGTTCCCGGCGGCCCGGCGAGCGCAGCCGCGCGCGGACGACGCGGCGAACACGGCGTCTGCAAACCAGTCACCACCGCGTACTGCAGCAACCGATCGCGCACCGAAATACGACACGCGCATTTCGGATCTCGCTGCTCCGGCAGGGGTGACGAATGCGCCAGCGGCATCGGTAGCGCCCGTACCGCCGCCGACGCCCGCGACGCCGGTCGAAACGGTGAAGCCGGCGCCTTCGACGAGTACGACGGCGAGCGTCGCGAATGCGGTGCAGGCCAACGGCGCCACGACGACACCGCATGAGCGGTTTGCCGTGCAACTCGCCGCATTCGCCGACGACAAGGGCGCCAATTCGCTGGCCGGCCGCTTGAAGAAGGGCGGATATGCCGCATATACAGAGCCTCTGAAGACCAGCAAGGGCACGCTATGGCGCGTGCGCGTGGGTCCCTATTCGTCGCACGAGGCGGCCGTCGCCGCGCGGGACAAACTGAAGTCCGAAGGCCAGAGCGGCATTGTCGCCGCCATCAAATAACGTCGCCGCGCGGCGGCTATCCCGCGGCTTTCGGCCGGGCCGTGATCATGACGCTGTTCGACTGGGTCGCCGTATGCATCGTCGGGCTGTCGACGCTCTTCGCATTCTTTCGCGGCGTGATTCGCGAGCTGATCGCGCTGATTGCGTGGGTGGTCGGATTGATCGGCGCCATCGTCCTCGCGCCGCTCGTCGGTTCGATGCTTCCCGAAATCGCCGGTCATCCGGTCATCCGCTACGTGATTGCGTTCGCGCTGATTCTCATCGCGGCGCTGTTGATCGGCGCGTTGATCGCATGGCCGCTCGCGAAGGCGGTTCGCGCTGCCGGCCTCGGTTTCGTCGATCGCTTCCTGGGCTCGATCTTCGGATTGGTACGCGGCATCGTGCTGATGCTCGCGTTCGTATTCGTCGCGGGACTGACGCCGATGCCGCGCACGCCGTGGTGGCAAAGTGCAGCGCTCGTTCCACCGCTTGTCGCCGGCGTGTTCGTGCTGCGGCCGCATCTGCCCACGGAGCTCGCCGGTCGGCTCGATTATTCGCCCGGCGGCATCGCCCCGAAGGTCGCGCCGGCCGAGCAGGTATGAGCGTGAGACAACATCCACACCGATTTTAGCGCCGCGGCGACAGTCGCAAGCGTGAGGGCAACCTGATATGTGCGGAATCCTCGGCGCCGTCGCGCATACGCCGGTCAACCAGCTCCTCTACGACGGGCTGCTGCTGCTGCAGCATCGCGGGCAGGACGCCGCCGGCATCGTCACGAGCGAGGGGCCGATCTTCCACACGTACAAGGGCCCCGG
Source organism: uncultured Pseudomonadota bacterium (assembly GCA_963706225.1). Taxonomy (GTDB): domain Bacteria; phylum Pseudomonadota; class Gammaproteobacteria; order Burkholderiales; family Casimicrobiaceae; genus VBCG01. Next base: position 22,997 of record CAVPMH010000025.1, on the reverse strand, counting down.
TTACGTCCGCGACGTCTTCCGCACGCGCAACATGCGCGAGCTGCAAGGCGACGACGGGCATCGCGCATTGCCGCTATCCGACCGCGGGCTCGGCCTTTTCCGACCTCGAGTCGCAGCCCTTCTACGTCAACTCGCCGTTCGGCCTGACGCTCGGTCACAACGGCAACCTGACGAACAGCGAAGCGCTGAAGCACGAGCTGTGGGAGCTCGATTTTCGCCACGTCAACACGAACTCCGACAGCGAAGTGCTGCTGAACGTGCTCGCCCTCGAGCTCGAGCGCGCGGCGCAGCATCATCGGCTCGATCCCGACGCGATCTTTCGCGCCGTCGCAGGCGTGCATCGCCGCTGCCGCGGCGCGTATGCGGTCGTCGCGATGATCGCCGGTTACGGCATGCTCGCTTTCCGCGATCCGTTCGGCATCCGGCCGTTGATCATCGGTGCCAACCAGGCAATGGGAGGCCCCGAGTACCTCGTCGCGTCCGAATCGGTCGCGCTCGAGCCGCTCGGCTTTTCCGTGTTGCGCGACGTGGCGCCCGGTGAAGCGATCTTCGTCGACCAGGCGGGCGGCTTCCACGCGCGCCAGTGCGCGGACCATGCGTCGCTCAACCCGTGCATCTTCGAGTACGTGTATCTCGCGCGGCCCGATTCGGTGATGGACGGCACATCGGTCTACGAGGCGCGGCTGCGCATGGGCGGCGCGCTGGCCCGGAAGATCCGCAACATTCCGCGCGCGCAGGACATCGACGTCGTGATCCCGATTCCCGATTCGAGCCGCCCCTCGGCGCTCGAGCTCGCGAACACGCTCGGCAAGACGTACCGCGAAGGCTTCGTGAAGAACCGCTACATCGGCCGGACGTTCATCATGCCGGGACAGGCGCTGCGCAAGAAAAGCGTGCGCCAGAAGCTCAACCCGATCGGCATGGAGTTCAGGGACAAGGTCGTGCTGCTCGTCGACGACTCGATCGTGCGTGGAACCACGTCGCGCGAGATCGTCCAGATGGCGCGCGACGCCGGCGCGCGGAAAGTGTATTTCGCGTCGGCCAGTCCGCCGGTGCGCTTTCCGAACGTCTACGGCATCGACATGCCGAATCAGGATGAGCTCGTTGCGACCGGCCGCACCGAGGCCGAGATCGCGGTCGAGATCGGCGCCGACCTGCTCGTGTACCAGGAGCTCGAGGCGCTGAAGGAGGCCGTGCGCGACGGCAATGCGCGGCTCGAGGATTTCGAGGCGTCGTGCTTCGACGGCAAGTACATCACCGGCGACATCACGCCCGATTACCTGTCGCAGCTCGCCGTCGAGCGCGGCGAGGCGCGCGGCGAGGCGGAGGCCGATCTGATCGAGGACGCGAATGCGGGCGTGGCCTGATCGGTGTCGGAGGTGTAATTATTCACTCGGGACCGCTGCGCGGCCGACCGTTGCGCGAATAATTACACCTCCGACACCGATCCGATTCGTGGTATAGTGTAAGCGCGCCGATTTGAGCTTCAGCTTGCGGGCGCATAACAAATACCGCTAAAGCGAGGTTCGCTCCAGCCCGAAGATATCGGGCGGAGCACACGAAACCCGTTTGGCGGAAGCCCGACGGGTTTTTTGTTTGTGCGACCCGGAGGTGACGAAGGAATAGAGCGATGAGCGAGAACAGGCACGCCCGCGGTTTCACGACCGCGATCCTCCACAGCGACCGCGATGCGGCCGATCGAGCACGGCGCGCTGCACAAGCCGCTGCACGTTTCGGTGGCGTACGGCTACCAGGATGCGGCCGACCTGATCGCGGTCTTCCAGGGCCGACAATCGGGCTACGCGTACGGCCGCCAGGGCAATCCGACGACGGCCGCGCTGGAGGCGAAGGTCACCGGCATGGAGGATGGCGTCGCCACCGTCTGCTTTTCGACCGGCATGGCGGCTATCGAGGCGACGTTGCTCGCGCTGCTTCGCGGCGGCGATCACGTCGTCGCGAGCGCGTTCGTCTTCGGCAACACGAACAGCCTTCTGGCGACACTGGCCGATCACGGCACGCCGGTCACGTTCGTCGACGCGACGGAAGCCGGGAACGTCGAGCGCGCGCTCACGCCGGCGACGAAGCTCGTCTTCGTCGAGACGATCGCCAATCCGCGTACGCAGGTTGCGGACCTCGCGCGAATCGGCGACCTGTGCCGCGCGCGCGGCCTGATGTACGTCGTCGACAACACGATGACGTCGCCATGGCTCTTTCGTCCCGCGACCGTCCACGCGAGCCTCGTCGTCAACGCGCTGACGAAATACATCGGCGGCCACGGCAACGCGCTCGGCGGCGCAGTGACCGATACCGGCCAGTTCGACTGGACGCGCTTTCCGAACATCGCCGACCCCTACAAGACGCAGAAGCCGGCGATGTGGGGCATTACGCAAATCCGCAAGAAGGGGTTGCGCGACGGCGGCGCGACGCTCGCGCCCGAACAGGCGCACCACCTCGCGGTCGGCGCGGAGACGCTGGCGTTGCGGATGGAGCGCCAATGCGCGAATGCGCAGGCGCTCGCGGAATTCCTCGCGAGCCATCCACGCGTCGCGGCCGTGCACTTTCCCGGGCTTGCCGTCGCATCCGCAATACCGCCGCGCAAAGGCGTTGTTCGCGCGGACCGGGCGCGCTGCTGTCATTCGAGTTGGCACCCGGTCACGACGTGATCGGTTTCCTGAATCGCTTGCGGATCGTCGTGCTGTCGTCGAATCTCGGCGACAACCGGACGCTCGCCATTCCGGTCGCGCAAACGATCTTCTGGGAAATGGGCGCCGCGCGGCGCGCGGAAATGGGCATCGCCGATTCGCTCGTTCGCGTCTCGGTGGGCATCGAAGACCGCGACGACCTGATCGCCGATTTCCGGCAGGCGCTTGCTTCAGGCGATGGCGAAAAAGCGTAGACTGCGCGTTTCGTGAAGGAGGGCCGCTCCATGGGTAATCGCGACAAGCAGCGCAAGGAACCGAAAAAGCCCAAGCAACCGAAGAAGCCGGCGCCGAAAACCTGATTCGGCGCTGCGGCTTTGCGATTCCGTCGTCGCGCGCGAAGCGTCAGCGCGGCGTGGCCTTCGCGCGCGCCCCGCCGGGAACGAGCCAGCGCGCAAGTCCCATCACGAGCGGGATCCAGCCGAGCCAGCGGACGAAATCGACGAGACTCTCGTCCCATTCCCAGGCGCCGGCCGGATCGAGTGCTGCGCTCAGTCGCTCGTCCAGCCAGCCGAAGCCCGTGAGCCACGCGGCGACGACGATGAGCGCCACGAGCTGGAACCGGTGCGACGGGCGTAGCGCACGCCACACCGGACCGGCGACGAGCCCGCCGACGATCAACGCGTAGAGCAACATCCGCACGCCCCGGTGCCCGTCGAGCGCGGCGGCGACGAGCGGCTCGCTGGCGATCATCTTCGCACCCGTCCAGCCGAGCACCGCCGCGCCGAGCCACAGGATCGGCGGAAAGCGCTCGACCCATTTCAGCACCAGCGTCGAGCCCCAGATCACGATCGGCACCGAGACCGCGAGGCCGATCACGACGAGCAGCATCGATCCGTGCGCGGCGCCGCCGACCGCGAGCACGTTGTCGACGCCCATCACGGCGTCGGCGATGACGATCGTCTGCACCGCCGCGCGCACCGATGCCTTGGCGGGAACCGCATGCGGATCCTTGCCGCGCATCGCGCGTCAGCTTCCAGCCGATGTAGACGAGCGCGAGCCCGCCCACCAGCAGGAAGCCGGGAATCTTCAGCAGCCACACGACGATCGCCGTCAACAGTGCGCGCACGATGATCGCGCCGGCCGTCCCCCACAGGATGACGCGTCGCTGCGATTCGGCGGGAACGTTGCGCGCCGCAAGGCCGATGACGAGCGCGTTGTCGCCGGCGAGAATCAGGTCGATGACGATGATCGACGCCGAGCGCCGAAAACCATGCGGCCGAAGAACAGGATTCGGGCGTCATCGGTTCGCTCGCCCGTCGATGTCTCGTTCGTGAATGCCCGTCGCGTCGATGGCGACGTAATGACCGCGATCGTCCCAGTCGGCGAGCACGACGCGCTCGCGCGGCGTGCCGTCGACAACGCTCGCATGGCGCGCAGGGCGATGCGTATGGCCGTGGATCGATGCGCGTCACGTCGCGCCGTCGAAACGACGTCCTCGACGGCGGCGGGGTTGACGTCGAGGATCGCTTCCGGCTTGCGCGCGGTCGCGGCGCGGCTTCCGCGTCGCAGCCAGCCGGCGATCCAGCGGCGAACCGGGTACGGCAAGCGAAGGAGACGACGCTGGTGCCGCGGATCGCGCGACCAGCGTGCGATAGCGCTGGTAGCCGACGTCGTCGGTGCAAAGCTCGTCGCCGTGCGTGAGCAGCGTCGGCGTGCCGCCGAGCTCGACGATCGTGTGCTCGTCGCAGCAGCGTCGCGCCGGTCGCGCGCGCGAAATCGCTCGCCGAGCAGGAAGTCGCGATTGCCGCGCGCGATATGAACCGGTACGCCGGCGTCGCTGATGCCGCGCAGCGACGTCGACGATCGCGCGCGGCGAACGGCTCGCGGCACTGGTCGTCGCCGACCCACGCAGTCGAAGAGATCGCCCATGATGTAGACCGCCGCAGCATCGCGCGCCGGCCCGCGGGCGAACGCGTGGAACGCGGCGGCGGCGGCGGGCCGCTCGGGCGCGAGATGAAGGTCCGACAGCAGCAGCGTCGGCTTCATCGTCGACAAAGCCTGAGAGACGCCTACGCCGACTTCCTCGGCGCGCGTGATCACGACATCCTGGGCCGGCACGTTTTCGTGGCCCGCCGAGCGCCCCGTGGCGACGCCCGCGATCCGGTCGACGACGTCCGCGCCGCCGACGACCTTGCCGAACACGCAGTAGCCGTAGCCCTGCGGACTCGGCCCCTTGTAGTCGAGGAACGCGTTGTCGGCGACGTTGATGAAGAACTGCGCCGTCGCCGAATGCGGATCCGACGTGCGCGCCATCGCGACCGTATAGCGCGTGTTCTTCACGCCGTTGCCGGCTTCGTTCGCAACCGGCGCGCGCGTCGGCTTCTGCTGCATGCCGGGCGCGAAGCCGCCGCCCTGGATCATGAAGCCGGGGATCACGCGGTGGAAAAGCGTGTTGTCGTAATGACCGTCGCGGACGTATTGCAGGAAGTTCGCCACGGTCGCCGGCGAATTCTCCGCGTCGAGATCGAGCGTGATGTCACCTTGATTGGTGTGCAGGATGACCATGGTCGGTATCAGGTATCAGGGATCAGTTTCGGTTGCGGCGAGTGTCGCGCAACCGACGAAAAATCACGCACCCGGCAGCACGTGCGCCGACTTGATGATCACGCGCTCGACGGGGACGTCCGTCGGGAAGCGGCCGCCGGCAGCGGTGGGCGCGTTGGCGATCTTGTTCACGACGTCCATGCCGCGCGACGACCTTGCCGAACACCGTGTAACCGTAGCCTTGCGCATCCGGCGAGCGGAAATCGAGCCGCTTGTTGTCGCCGACGTTGATGAAGAACTGCGACGTCGCGGAATTCGGATCGCCCGTGCGCGCCATCGCCACGGTGCCCGGCGCGTTCGACAGGCCGGCCTTCGCACTTTGCTCCGATTCGATCGGTATCGGCGCGCGCGTCGGCTTCTGCCAGAAATTGGCGTCGTAAGCCGCCGCCCTGGACCATGAAGCCCTTGATCACGCGATGAAACTGCGTGCCGCTGTAATGGCCGTCCTTCACGTAGCGGAGGAAATTCTCGACCGTCTTCGGCGCGGCATCGGGATAGAGCTCGAGCGTGATCGTTCCCGCCGTGGTGTCGAGCTCGACCTGCGGCTTCGCGGCGTGCGCCGGCGCGGTCAGCATGCCGAGCACGAGGGCGGAAATGAACAACAGGCGAGGTGACATCGAACGGCTCCTCCTTACTTGGCGGTGGACGGTATTTCGCGAACAGCTTGAGCTTGGCGGCGGCGCTGCGATTGCGCTTGTCGAGCGACGATCGTCTTCTCGTATTCGACTTCCGCCAGCCGCGTGTAGACGTCGCCGAGGTTCTCGTGCGCCACCGCGTAATCCGGCGCCGCCTGCACCGCGCGCTCCAGCTCGTCGCGGGCGAGCGCGTACTCGCCTTTCTGCGCATAGAGCACGGCGAGATTGTTGCGCGGCTCGGGCAATTCCGGGAATTCGGCGAGCAGCGCGCGAAACGTGGCGATCGCGTCGTCGTTCCGGCCCTCGTCGGTCAGCGCGATGCCCTTCAGGAACCGCGCCTGCGGCTCGCGCGGGCGCTCGGCGGAGAGCTTGTCGAGCTTGGTGATCGCATCGGCGTATTGCTTGCGGTCGAGCAGGTCCTTCGCTTCATGCAGCGTCTGCGCGTAGACCTTGCGCTCGGCTTCGCTCATCTGCCGCGGGTCCTGCGTGGCCGGCGGCGATTGCGCGCACGTCGCCGATGCGCGACCGACATCGACAGGAGCAGCGCGGCGAATCGGGGAATCGATGACCGGGACATGGCAGGGATGCGCGAACGCGGATTCGCGCTCGGTCGATTCTAACCTACGGGCGTCACGCCGGATTCGGCGCGCGAGTTGCGCAACGGTGGTGTCGATCAGGCGGCGCGCGATCGAGACGGTGCTCGGCAGATCGGGCAGCGCATCGATGGAGAACCAGCGGGCGTCGGCGATCTCGGCGGGATCGGGGCGCAGCTCGCCGCCGGCGTAATGCGCGGTGTACGCGATCATCAGCGAATGCGGAAACGACCACGACTGGCTCGCGAAGTACTGCAGATCGGTCACGTCGATCCCGACTTCCTCGCGCACTTCGCGGTGAATGCAGTCCTCGATCGTCTCGCCGGACTCGACGAAGCCCGCGAGCGCGCTGTACATCGCGCCGGGAAAGCGGTTGGCGCGCGCGAGCAGCACCTCGCGCGCGCGGGTGACGAGCACCATCATCGCCGGCGAGACGCGCGGATAGGCGACGTAGCCGCACGCCGGACATTGCTTCGCGCGCTCGCCGTCCTTGTCGCGCGTCGGCATGGCCGCAGCGCCCGCAGAAGCGATGCGTGCGGTCCCATTCGACGACCTGGAACGCGCGCGCGGCGAGTGCGAGCATCGGTTCCGGCACGCGCAGGAACAGCGAGCGCAGGCCGGCAAGCTGGCAACCGGCAGGCGCCGGCGTATTGTCGGGCAATGTGATCGCGTAGCAGTCGACGCCGTCGAGCCGGCCGAGATAGTGGCGCTCGCCGGCAATGCCCGCGCGCTCGAGCGCCTCGACGAGTGGCACGGCGGGTGCGTGTTCGTCGCCGCACACGAGCAGCTTCGAGTCGGCGAACGCGAATGCCAGCGCCGCGCCCAGGACAACCGCCGGCGCGACGTGCGACGGCGCAAATTCTGCGGGTGTATGCATCATCATCCGGCGACTATAATGCACGGTTATCCATCGACGAAAGCATGCTGCCATGGAAGCCGAACACCTGAACGCAATCGGCAACGCGCTCGCGGGGCTCAAGGACCGCACCGCGAAGCTCCGGAGGTATCTTTGACTTCGACGTCAAGGCGGCGCGGCTCGCCGCGGTAGACCGCGAGCTCGAGGATCCGAAGGTCTGGGACAATCCGCAACGCGCGCAGGAGCTCGGCAAGGAGAAGAAACAGCTCGACGGCGTGGTGCATACGCTCGCGAGCCTGCGTCAGTCGCTCGACGACAGCAGCGAGCTCTACGAGCTGGCGCGCGAGGAAGTCGGACGACGGCACGCTCCTCGCCGTCGAGGCCGATGTCGGCAAGCTCGAGCGAAGCGTCGCGGATCTCGAGTTCCGGCGGATGTTTCACAATCCGCTCGACCCCGGCAATGCGTTCGTCGACATTCAGGCGGGCAGCGGCGGCACCGAGGCGCAGGACTGGGCGTCGATGCTGCTGCGCATGTACATTCGCTATGGCGAGCGCAAGGGGTATTCCGTCGAAGTGCTCGAGGAATCGCCGGGCGAGGTCGCCGGCATCAAGAGCGCATCGATCAAGGTCGACGGCGATTACGCGTACGGCTACCTGCGCACCGAGACCGGCGTGCATCGGCTCGTGCGCAAGAGCCCGTTCGACTCGAACGCGCGCCGGCACACGTCGTTCGCGAGCGTGTTCGTCTATCCCGAAGTCGACGAGTCGATCGAGGTCGACATCAATCCCGCCGACCTGCGCATCGACACGTATCGCGCCTCGGGTGCTGGCGGCCAGCACGTGAACAAGACCGATTCCGCGGTCCGCATCACGCACCTGCCGACCAACGTCGTCGTGCAGTGCCAGACGGACCGTTCGCAGCATCGCAATCGCGCCGAGGCGTTCGCGATGCTGAAGTCGAAGCTCTACGAGCTCGAATTGCGCAAGCGCCAGGAAGCGCAGGCGAAGCTCGAGGATACGAAGACCGACATCGGCTGGGGCCACCAGATCCGCTCCTACGTGCTCGACCAGTCGCGCATCAAGGATCTGCGAACCGGCTACGAGGTGGGCAACACGCAGGCGATGCTGGACGGCGATCTCGACGAATTCATTTCGGCGAGCCTGAAGCAGGGGGTGTAGAGACGGACGCGCTACAGGACAGTCCGTTCAGGGCCGGAGCTTCCGTTCTTGACCACGACCGGCATACACATTATGATACACCTATGGAGGTGTATGATGCGTACGAACATCGTTCTCGACGACAACCTGGTGAAAGAGGCCTTTCGCCACGCGCCGGTGAAGACCAAGCGCGAGCTGGTCGATCTCGCGCTTCGCGAGTTCGTCGCCGCGCGCAAGCGCCGCGATGTGCGCGAGCTCGTCGGCCGCGGCGAATTCGCGAGCGATTACGACTACAAGGCGCTCCGTGAGGCGACGTGATCGGTGATCCTCGTCGACACGTCGGTCTGGATCGACTTCATCCGCGGACGATCGACGCAGCGCCGATGGACGCGATCTGCGCACTGGCACTTGACCGGGGCGTGTCGGCGGCTATCACGCCGCGTGATCGTGCCAGGAAATTCTGCAGGGCGCCGTCGATGAAAAGACGTTTCGCGGCTCATCGCTCGTACTTTTCGAGTCAGCGCTTTCTCGATCCGGAGCGATCCGATCGCTTCGCATGCGAATGCGGCGAGGCTGTATTTCGACTGCCGCCGCCGAGGATTCGCGCATTCGATCGAGCAATCGATTGCCTCATTGCCCAGATCGCGATCGAGCAGCGCGTCGCGTTGCTTCACGACGACCGCGATTTCGACAGCATCGCCAAGACGCTCCGCATCTGAAGCTCGCATGACGCGCCAATCGACCGCCGACACCGCTCCCCCGGACGAGAACCGATCATCGCGGAGCGCCGCGCCAAGCTCGCGGCGCTCCGGGCGAGCGGGGAACGCGTATCCGAACGATTTCCGGCGCACCGCGCTGGCGGCAGACCTGCACGCCGCGCATGACGCCAGGGACAATGCGGCGCTCGAGGCTGCGCCGATCCGGGTCGCGGTCGCCGGCCGGATGCTTCTCAAGCGCGTCATGGGCAAGGCGTGCTTCGCGACGTTGCAGGACATGTCGGGACGCATTCAGCTCTACGTGACGCTCGACAGCGTCGGCGAAGGTGTGCTCGACGCTTTCAAGCACTGGGATCTCGGCGACATCGTCGGCGCGGCGGGAACGCTGTTCAAGACGAAGACCGGCGAGCTGTCGGTCAGGTGCGACAGCGTGCGCCTGCTGTCGAAGTCGTTGCGTCCGTTGCCGGAAAAATTCCACGGCATGGCCGACCAGGAGCAGCGCTACCGCCAGCGCCATGTCGACCTCATCACCAATCCCGCGGCGCGCGACGTGTTCGTCAAGCGCTCGCTGACGGTGCAGGCGATCCGCGAGTTCTTCGTTGCGCGCGGCTTTCTCGAGGTCGAGACGCCGATGATGCATCCGATCCCGGGCGGTGCGGCCGCGCGGCCGTTCGCGACGCATCACAACGCGCTCGACATGGAGCTCTACCTGCGCGTAGCACCCGAGCTGTACCTGAAGCGGCTCGTGATCGGCGGCCTCGAGAAGGTGTTCGAGATCAACCGCAACTTCCGCAACGAAGGCATCTCGACGCGTCACAACCCCGAGTTCACGATGCTCGAGTTCTACGAGGCGTATGCGAACTACGAGGACCTGATGGCCCTGACGGAAACGTTGCTGCGCGACGTGGCGCAGCGCGTGTGCGGCACGACGACGATCGTCTACCAGGGCGAGACGATCGATCTCGCGCGGCCGTTCGAGCGACTGACGATGGCCGAGGCCATCCAGCGTCACAACCCCGAATACGCGGCGCTCGACCTTGCCGACATCGCAACGCTCAAGCGCGCGCTGCAGCCCTTTGCCGTCGAAGTGTTCGACAGCGATGGCGCAGGCATCCTGCAGCTCAAGCTGTTCGAGGCGACGACCGAGGACAAGCTCGTGCAGCCGACCTTCATCGTCGCGCATCCGACCGACGTATCGCCGCTCGCGCGCGCGAACGAAGCCGATCCGACGCTCACCGACCGCTTCGAGCTCTTCATCACCCGCCGGGAAATTGCCAACGGATTTTCGGAGCTGAACGACCCCGAGGACCAGGCGGCGCGCTTCGCGGCGCAGGCCAACGCCAAGGAAGCGGGCGACGAGGAAGCGATGTACTACGACGCCGACTACATCCGGGCGCTGGAATATGGCCTGCCGCCCACGGCGGGCGAGGGCATCGGCATCGACCGGCTGGTGATGCTGCTGACCGACAGTGCATCGATCCGCGACGTGATCCTCTTTCCGCAGCTCAAGCCGGAGGGCTGATCGACAATCCGGCTTCGCCCGAAGCCTACTTGCGAACGGCGTTGTGCTCGATCCACGCAGCGAACGCGTCGAGGAATTTTTTCAGGAAATCGCGGGTGGAATCGTTGATGAGCTTGCCCTGCTCGTCGAAAAGGCCCGCCGCGCCCCCGATATACGCCTCCGGCTGCTGCAGCGCCGGCATGTTCAGGAAGACGAGCGACTGCCGCAGATGGTGGTTCGCACCGAACGCGCCGATCGCGCCGGGCGATACGCTGATCACCGCGGCGGGCTTCCCGTTCCACGCGCTCTTGCCGTAGGGCCGCGACGCGATGTCGATGGCGTTTTTCAGCACGCCGGGGACCGAGCGGTTGTATTCGGGCGTCACGAACAAGGCTGCGTCCGCCTGCTGAATGCGGGCCTTGAACGCAGCCGATGCAGCGGGCAGGATTGGCGTCGTCATCCTGATTGTAGAGCGGCAGGTTGCGAATCTCGACAATCTCGAGCGCGAGCGACGGCGGCGCCATGCCGATCAGCGCATTGGCCATCTTGCGGTTGAAGGATTCCTTGCGCAGGCTTCCGACCAGCACTGCAACGTTCCATCGAGCGTCCATGGCGATCCTTTCCGGTTGTGCCAGCGAAATGGCGTGACGATCCTTCGGCCGCGCGCCGATCATTTCGAGCGGCGGCAGGCGCGGGAAGTTCCGATCGCGGCCGGCGCTTGGCACCTCGCCTGTTGGACGTCGCAGCGACGACCGCCCGGCGTGGCCGGATGTCATAATCCGACGTTCGGGGTGTAGCGCAGCCCGGTAGCGCGCTTGCTTTGGGAGCAAGATGTCGGAGGTTCGAATCCTCTCACCCCGACCAATCAAGTCAAGGCTACCCCGGTTACATAGGTAACGGTTATGGCCCGGGCGCGCAGCAGGTGCTTTTCGTCGTGGCGGGCTCGACAGCCGCGTTGAAGAACGGAATCGAATCGAGCGTGTGAAACGCTTCCCACGCAATGCCCTGGGGATCGGTGACCCAATGCTTGTCCCCTTTCGCGTAGCAGCAATGGACCCCCGGCTCGTCGACGATCGACGATGCATCGGCCGCCTCGAACCGGTCGCGCAGGGCCGCAAGCTCATCGTCGGACTCGGCCTGCAGCCCCAGGTGATTGACGCCGACGTTGCCCGATCCGCGTTGCGAGATTGCGAAATTGACGCGCGGCTCATCGATCATCCACTTGGCGTAATCGGGCTTGCGCACCGTCGGCTCGGCGCCGAACAGTCCGCTGTAGAACAGGATGCTGCGCTCGAGGTCTTCGACCCCGACGTGAACGTGAAAGCGCTTCATTTCGACTTCCTTCTGCGCGTCGTCGAGGGCACGCATGCGTCCGGCGCGCAAGCCGGATCGCAGCGGGTGCCGCGCGTCGCGCGGCAGCAGTTTTCGGTGAGGTAAGCGATCAGGCGCCGCATCGCCGAAACATCGGCCTGATACCAGATGAATCGGCTTTCGCGCCGATCGACGATGAGGCCCGCACTGGAGAGCTCCTTGAGATGAAAGGACAGCGTGGCGGGGGCGAGCGAGAGCTTCGTCATGATCGCACCGGGCGTCAGACCGTCGGGCGCGTGTGCCAGCAGGAGCCGGAAGATCGACAGGCGGGTGGCCTGCGCCAGCGCCGCGAGGGACGCGACGGCGCGCCCGGAATCGTTGTCGCCGGTCATTGGCTCGCGGGCAAGCTGTTTCACGCTTCCAATATAGTCGAAATGTCAACGCAAGTCAACCCTGTCGCCCCGATCATGAACCCGATGCGCCGGTGGCGCGGCGCTGGACGATCCCGGAAACCGCGTCGTGCGCATAATCATCGAGCCGCAGATAGCTTCCCAGAAGCTGGTCGAGCGATGCGGGCTCAAAGCGGCTGAGCCCCTTGTTCGGGTAATGCGTGAACTCGCCGAAGTATGGCTTGCCGCCGATGTCGTACAGGTCTACGCGCACGAAATCGACGCCCGCCGAAAGCGCCTCCGCGGCCGCGATCATCGCGGGCAGCGATGCAGGCGCAGGCAATGGCGGTCCCTGCGCCGCCTTGATTGTCCCGTCGATGGCGTTCCAGCGTTCATCGTAGAGAACCTGCGTGTGCCGGGTGAAGCGATCGCGATCGACCTGGATCAACCGCACCTTGCCGCCGAAGACGAACAGCTTGTAGTCCGCCGGCAAGCCGCCGTCCGGTCCGTGCAGCAGCTCTTCCGCGTAGACGGCGCGGCCGATATCGCGGTAAGCCCATTCGCGGCCGACGATGGTGAAATCCGAGGCGAGCCATTCGCGGGCAATACGCACCAGCTCGTCGCGCTTGACCGCCCGCGGATTGTCCACGACGCGCAGCCAGCCGCTGCCGTGGTTCGGTTTCAGGACGAACGAATCCGGCAGCGTCGCGACGTCGAGCGCATCGGCGCGGTCGGACCACCAGTACAGTGCCGGCAGCGCGACGAACGGCGCGACGCGCTGCACGTATTCGCGCACGCGCAGCTTGTCCGAGAAGAGGGCGAGATACGGGCGCCGATCGCCGAGAATCTTGACCAGGATCTTCTCGTTGAATCCGGACGGATGGTCGAGGTCGGGGTAGCGTCCGAACGCCTTGCGGTACAGGCGCGTGACATACGCCCGGTCGCTGACGAAACGCGCCGCCATGCGCCGGCGCAGGTCGCGCCTGGCATTGCGCCAACGTATCGATAGCGATCGCAGCGACATGGCGAGACGTGGATGGTGCGGTTGTCGGTTTCCGGCAGGATACCTAGAATGCGTCATCGAAAATTGTGCGTGCCAGCAGGCGATGATCGAGATCGGGATTCCGGGCAGGGACGATTTGCGGCTCGTCAATGCTTTGCTGGATTTCAACGGCACGCTGGCGTTCGACGGGTGGCTGATCGAAGGCACCGCCGATCGCCTGCGCGCGCTGGCGGCGTTGCTGGAATTGCACGTCGTCACCGGCGATACGACGGGTACGGCACGCGAAGCGCTTGCCGGCCTGCCGGTGCAATTGCATCTCATGCCGCCCGAGGATCAGGATACCGCCAAACGCGCAGTGCTCGCGCGCTTCGACGCGGCGCGCACGGTAGTCGTCGGCAATGGCCGCAACGATCTGGGCTTGCTCGAGCAAGCCGCGCTATCGATCGTCGTCATCGGTCGCGAGGGTTGCGCAGCCGCGTCGCTGGCCCGGGCGGACATCGTCTGTGCTTCGATCGTGGACGCGCTCGACCTGCTCCTCGCACCGCGTCGAATTGTCGCGACGCTGCGCCGCTAGCGCGCGCGACGGTTCGGAAGCGGCCACCTGAGCACCCGCCGATAACGAGAGATGTCCTCTTCGATCGATCTCGATGCCTATTTCGCGCGCATCCACTGGGGCGGCGCGACGGTGCCGACGCTCGAGACGCTCGCCGGGCTTCTTCGCGCGCACATGCGGCGGATTCCGTTCGAGAATCTCGACGTGCTCCTCGGACGAGGCGTCCGCCTCGATCCCGACGCGCTGCAGGACAAGCTCGTCCGCGCGCACCGTGGCGGTTATTGCTTCGAGCACGCGACGCTGTTTGCCGCCGTGCTCGATGCGCTGGGGTTTGCGCCGGTGCGTCATTCCGCGCGGGTCGTCCTGGTCGCTGCGCGCACCGAATCGCCGCGCACGCATATGTTTCTCACGCTGTCGCTTCCCGAGGGCAGGTTTGTCGTCGATCCCGGCTTCGGCAGTCTCGCCCCCGACGTGCCGGTTGCGCTGGCCGAGGGCGCGGGCGCGCGAATCGAACCGCAGACGCACTGGATGGCTCGCGACGATCGGTATTGGGTGCTGCGCGCCCGAACCGACGAGAAGGTCGTCGATTGCTGGGTCTCGACGCTCGAAGCGGACAACCCGATCGATTTCGTCGTCGCCAATCACTACACGTCGACGCATCCCGACTCGTCGTTCGTCAACCGCATCATGCTGCGCGCGCTCACCGACGACGGCCGCGTTTCGGTCATGAACCGTGACGTGACCATTCGGCAGGGGACGCAATCGCGCTCGCTGCAACTCGCGGATCGCAAGGCGCTGCGCGCGCTCCTCGTCGAGCACTTCGGATTCGACCTGCCGGAGGCGGAAACGCTGCGCGTGCCGTCGATCGAGGAATGGCGCTGACACGGAAGGTATGCGCCGGTCGCAAGCCGGCGCCGTCATTTCGTGATCCGGTAGAGTGTCCGCTTCAACCCACTCGACACTGTTGGCGATGGCTTCATTCACCTGCGCAGAAATCCTCGCCGGCCGCGCGCCGAAGGATGAGCCGATCACGCTGCGGGGCTGGGTGCGCACGCGCCGCGATTCGAAGGCCGGGATTTCGTTCGTCCACGTCACCGACGGCTCGTGCTTCAACCCGGTGCAGGCCGTGGTCCCGAGCACGCTCGGCAACTACGCCGACGACGTGTTGCATCTCACCGCGGGCTGCGCGGTCGAGGTCACCGGGGTGGTCGTGCCGTCGCCCGCGAAGGGCCAGCCGTTCGAAGTGCAGGCGAGCGCGGTCAAGGTGATCGGCTGGGTCGAAGACGCCGATTCGTACCCGATCCAGCCGAAGCCGCACACGCTCGAGTTCCTGCGCGACGTGGCGCATCTTCGCCCGCGGACCAACGTCATCGGCGCGGTGACGCGCGTTCGCGATTGCGTCGCGCATTCGATTCACCGCTTCTTCCACGACCACGGGTTCTTCTGGATCAGCACGCCGATCATCACGGCGTCGGACGCCGAAGGCGCCGGCGAGCTGTTTCGCGTGTCGACGCTCGACCTCGCGAACCTTCCGCGGAATCCGGAAGGCGCGATCGATTTCGCGCAGGATTTCTTCGGGACCGAAACGTTCCTCACCGTTTCCGGGCAACTCAACGTCGAGGCGTATTGCCTGGCGCTGTCGAAGGTGTACACGTTCGGCCCGACGTTTCGCGCCGAGAACTCGAACACGAGCCGCCATCTCGCCGAGTTCTGGATGATCGAGCCGGAGATTGCGTTCGCCGATCTCGCCGACAACGCGTCGCTCGCGGAAGCGCTGCTGAAGCACGTCTTCCGCACGGTGCTCGCCGAACGCGCCGACGACATGGCGTTCTTCGAGGAGCGCATCGAGAAGGGCGTCATCGCGAAGCTCGCGGGCATCGTCGACTCCGAATTCGTCCGGATGGAATACACCGAAGCGATTCGTGTCCTGGAGCAGGCGAAACAGAAGTTCCAGTTCCCCGTCACCTGGGGCATGGACCTGCAGTCCGAGCACGAGCGCTACCTGTCGGAGGTGTACGCGAAGAAGCCGGTGGTCGTGATGAACTACCCGAAGGCGATCAAGGCGTTCTACATGCGCGTGAACGACGACGGGAACACCGTCGCGGCGATGGACGTGCTGGCGCCCGGCATCGGCGAGATCATCGGCGGCAGCCAGCGCGAGGAGCGGCTCGACGTCCTCGATGCGCGGATGGACGAGGCGAAGCTCGACAAGGAGCACTACGCCTGGTATCGCGATCTGCGCCGCTACGGGACGGTGCCGCACGCGGGATTCGGCCTGGGCTTCGAGCGCACGATCGCGTACGTGACCGGGCTGTCGAACGTGCGCGACGTGATTCCCTTTCCGAGGACGCCCGGCAGCGCGCGCTACTGACAATCGTTCGCTAATGCCAGGGCACGAAGCCGAAGTGCTGGTGGCCGAGGTACGTGTAGAACAAGCCGATCGTGCCGCGCGTCTGCGAGCTGTCGCCGACGTCGGGGTAGAAGGCATCGCGGCGATTCAGCAGGTAACGGACCGAGATGCCGTGCCGGCCGTAGACGCGAACGGTGAACGACGCGTCGAGCCGCACGATGTTGTCGTGGCCCCCGCGCGTCGCGGCGCCGATGTTGCTCACGAAGTATTCGCGGGCGGTCAGATCGAGTGCTGCGCGTTCGCCGAAGATCAGGCGCAACGCGACGAGCGCCTGCGGCGACACGCCGTAGTGATAATCGTTGTCGGCGGTGCTGCGCGTCGTTCCAACGGCCGTGTAGCCGGCGCCCAGCGAGCCCGGTTCCCTGCAGCGCCACCGCGTCCGAAAGCTTCCACTGCGCCGTCGTGCCGAGTGCCGCCGCGGTGCTCGATACGCGGAAGGTCTGCGGCGCGATGTAGTCGTAGAGCCCGTAGAGTCCCCATACGCCGCGGTAATTGTCGCCCGCCTCGTAGTCCTTGCCGATGAGCAGGCCGCGCGTCAGCAGGTTCTCGAAGCCGTTCGCGCTCGATGCCGTCGCCTGGAGGCTGAAGTAGTCGAACGGGCGCTGGTACGTGTAGCCCGGCTTTCCGGGCAGGCCGTAATCGATCGAATAATCGACGAGCGCCTCGTTGCGGCGCAGCTGCGTCGTCGATGTTCCCGCCGAGTTCTGCGCGGTGCCGCTGAAGCCGACCTGCAGGCGGCTGAAGTAGATCGGATCGTTGCTCGCGAAGATCGTGCGAAAGCGATTGCCGAACGCGAGGCGGTTGAAGCCAACCGACGGCGATATCAGCGCGGCGGCCGTTTCGCGCCAGAACGGCGGCACGTTCTCGTGCTCGAGCGTCAGGTTCGACAGGCGAAACAGGATTTCGCCGAGGAAGCTTCCGCCGATGCCGGTGTTGATCTGATCGTTGCGCGACGGCAGGCTGCGCTCGCCGGCGATCTCCCAGAGCGCGCTGCCGGCGAACGTGTAGCCGAGCGATTCCCAGTAATTCAACCCGGCGGAACGCGCGAACGCCTGGTACATCGACCCGGCGTACGGGTGGCCGAGCTGATTGATCTCGAACGGATCGCGGTCGACGACCCAGCTGCTGTGCAGGTTGCGCCGGATCGTCGATGCGTTGCTCGCGAAATCGGTGCCGAGCACGTGCCGGTCGAACTGGTTCAGCAGGAATTCGAAGCCGAGAATTTCCGCCGCGGGAATCGCGTAGCTCTTGCGCGCGCCGAAGCGCACGTCGGCCGAATCGGAACGTGTCTTGTCTGACGCATCGCTGCGGTCCGATTCCGGGACGTCGAGCGAAGGTGCGTCGGCGATGTGCGACTCGATCGCCTCGGCCCTCATCGCCGCCCATGCGGCCGGCAGATCGGTAACGGCGTCGCGTTCGCCGGCTTCGGCGCCCGCGGCGGCGATGGCAAGCGCGATGCCGAAACCGATCGGCAGCGCGATGCCGATGCCGCTCGCGCCTAGCGATGCCCGGCGCGCGTCGAAGCGCATCATCCGCGGTGCGGATTCGGACGAATCACTTCGGCCGGATGGTGGCGCGCGAGAATTCCTCGAACGTCAGCGTGCCGTCGTGGTTCGTGTCGAGCTCATCGAAGATCTTCTTCGCCTCGGCGTTCTCCGACGTACCGGTGCCCGTTGTCGAAGCCGCAGTTCCTGGCGCCATGTTCGTTCCGGAGGCGCCTGGCGCCGTGGCGGCGGGTGACGATGGCGTCGCAGGCGCCGTCGGCGGCATCGCGGTCGGCGCACCGGAGGTCGTCGTCGACGGGGTGGCGGTCGCCGGAGGCGATGTCGCGTCTGCCAGCGTCATCTTGTCAGTCATCGCCGATGTCGCCGCAGTGTTGTTCGAGGTCGTTGCGCAGGCGGCGCCGGTTGCGGCAATGGCGCAAACGCCGAGCGCGGTGACGAAATTCCGCAATCGAGCATTCATGTGGATTCCTTTCGGTCCAGGCGGTGCGATATGCAGCCGCCACCAATGCATTCGCTGATGCAAGGAGCCTGCCGGCAATAACGCCATGATTTTCATATGCCTACGGCGCCCATGTCGGCCGTGCCCGCCCGCACGCCGTGTAGCGCGTGCTTGCGCTGTAGGCGAAAGACCGGCAGGCGTTCGGACGACGGGCCGACGCTCGCATTCCATTTGCCCGCGGATTGGCTGACAATGCGCTGCAAATCGACCGCCACAAGGAAAACAAGAATGCCGAAAGCGCTGTGGTCCTCCGTAGTCGCGTGTGCGTTGCTCGCCGGCTGCGCCGCCCTGTATCCGCGGACAGAAACGGTGTCGAAGCAACGGGAGTGCGACAGCGGCGACGCCTGCGTCATCGCGGTCAACGTCGCATGCACCCGGTTTTACGGCTGCGAACTGTCCGTCGACTACGACCTGGTCCTCGTCAAGGGCCGGGGCAAGAGCACGAACATCGTCTGGCGCCTGACCGGCGATGCCGGCGCCAGCTTTCCGAGCAACGGCATCGTGCTCGACAGCGGCGAATTCCAGTGCAGCGCCAAGCCGGAAACGAAGGAGTTCGCCTGCGCCGACAAGCACGCCGACTTCGGCGTATTCAAATACCGGATCAACGTGACGGTGCCGCGAAAGCGTGTTCGGGCCGCGCGGCGTGCCGTCGCTCGATCCGTGGATCGTCAACGACTGATAGAACGCAGTTCTTCCGACGCACCATAACAATCCGAGAGGAGATTCGACATGAATGCAAGAAGTATCGTCGTCGCGGTCGCCATCGTCGTCGCTGGCTGCGCAGCGCCCGAGCAGAGGACCGGCAAGCTTACGGCGGACTGTCACGGCGCCGAATGCCAGGCGAAGGTCATCGTGACTGGCGATTGCGCCATCTCGGTCAAGCCGCCGTACCTCGCCGTGTACAACAGAGAGGTCAATATTCACTGGGACCTCGAGGCCGACGCGGTGTACACGTTCGCGAGCGACGGCATCGTTATCAAGACCAACGACGGCCCGTTCACGAACGGAATGCCCACCGCGCAAAACAGGAAGTACATCTGGCACGACAAGAACCCGCCCAATGCGGGCAAGGCGACGTATTACCCTTATGGCGTCAAGCTGATGAAGAACGGCGTCGCGTGCGCGCAGTTCGATCCGGGCATCATCAATCAAGGGTAGTCGCGGGCAGTGCGGCAAGCGCCGCGAGCCAGGCGCGCGCTCTGGCGGTCGCGTCCTCGGGAGCAAGGGCTCGTCCCTCCGCTTCCGCGGCGCGAAACGCCGATTCGCCCAGCGCGCGGCGCGCGTTTTCCATCAGCGGCGCGAGAAACGCCTCGTCGGCGGGGTCGCGACGCAGGCCCGTCGTTTGCGCATGCGTTTCGGCCGCGCCAAAGAGTTGCGCCGCGCGCTCCCATTCGGCCCGCCACGCTGCGAACCCCGCCGACACTTCGAGCACACTCTGAATGGCGGGCTTCGAGCCCGTTTCGTCAGCGATCGCAACGACCTCGAGCAATATTCCGGGGACCCGATGCCCGTCCCGGGCGAGGATCGCCATCGCGAGATTGAGAAGCCCGAGCCCGATGCTTTCGCGATCGCCGATGCTTCGCGCGAGCTCGACGACCTGCTCGTAAAGCGGCACGGCTGCATCGAGATCGTTCTGCGCGCGATGGAACTGCGCCATTGCATTGAGCGCGGCGACGAGGTCGTGCTGATCCTGTTGCTTGCGGGCAAGCTCGAGCGCTTCTTCGAGGTGTGCGCGCGCGGCGGCGAAGTTGCGCAGTCCCAGGCAGGCCATGCCGAGCGGCTGCAGCGCTGCGGCGATTCGCTTGCTGTCGCCTAGCTTCCGCGCGATGGCAAGGCTTTCGTCGAGATGCGCGTGCGCCTCCGCGTAGCGGCCGAGCCAGCATTCGATCTGGCCGGCATTGAACAGCGCGCGGCAACGCGTGATCGTCCGCTCTCCCGGCCGGGTCCGCGCAAGCGCTTCCAGGGCAAGCCGATGGAACAGCTCGGCAAGCCCGCGATTGATCCAGTAGTGCTTGAGCGCATGCACGAGCCGCACGCCGAGCTCCGCTGCCGTCGTCGGCGCGGTCGCACCATGCGTGCGCCGCGAGCAGGTTTTCGCGCTCGAAGTCGAGGCGCGCAAGCGCCTTTGCTTGCGCCGGTCCGAAGAGCTCGGGGTTGGTTGCTTCGGCGAGCTCGACGTAGTAACGCAAGTGCCGATCGCGGACAGCGCGCGCATCGCCTGACAATTCCATTCGCTCGGCCGCGTATTCGCGCACGGTTTCCAGCATCCGGTAATGCGCCCGCTCCACGTCCATCATCAGCAGCAGCGATTTTTCGACCAGCCGCGCCATGAGGTCGAGCACGTCCGACCGGTCGAGATCGTCGCCGGCGGCGACCGCCTCCGCGGCTTCGAGCGTAAAGTCGCCCGCAAAAACAGGAAGCCGCCTGAACAGCACTCGCTCTGGCTCGGTCAGCAATTCGTGGCTCCAGTCGATCAGCGCGCGCAGCGTTTGCTGCCGCGGGAGCGCCGCGCGGTCGCCG
This sequence comes from uncultured Pseudomonadota bacterium, assembly GCA_963706225.1. Classification (GTDB taxonomy): domain Bacteria; phylum Pseudomonadota; class Gammaproteobacteria; order Burkholderiales; family Casimicrobiaceae; genus VBCG01. The sequence goes on along the minus strand of CAVPMH010000025.1, from coordinate 2,102 downwards.
CTCGTCAGCAGCCGGAAACGGTCGTTCAGGCGGGCGGCAATGGTCTCGATGCCGATCGCGCGCACGCGCGCGGCGGCGAGCTCGATCGCCAGCGGGATGCCATCCAGCCGGTAGCAGATTTGCGCGATGTACGGGGCGTTGTGCTCGGTCAGGTGAAACGCCGGCTGCGCGGCGACCGCGCGCTCGATGAAAAGCCGTGCGGCGTCCGACTCGGCGACTTCCGAAAGCGTGGATTTGCGCTGCGGATCGGCAACGACGAACGGCGGCAACGAATACGTCGTCTCGCCGCGAATGTTCAGCCGCTCGCGGCTGGACGCGAGAATCTTTATGCCCGGCAGCGACTGCAGCAGTTCCGCTGCGAGTTTCGCGCAGGCGTCGATCAAATGCTCGCAGTTGTCGAGGATGAGCAGCAGCCTGCGGTCGGCGCAATGCCGGATCAGCGCCTGCGCCGCGGAACTGCCCGCTTCCTCCTTGATCCCCAGCGCGGAGGCGACCGCTTGCGGCACCAGTTTCGGATCTGCAAACGGCGCCAGTTCGACCAACCACACGCCGTCGGGGAAATCATCGAGCGCGTCGGCTGCGACCTGGAGCGACAGGCGGGTCTTGCCGAGGCCGCCGGTGCCGACGACGGTGACGAGCCTTGCTCGGCGCAGCAGTTCCCGGATCTCGCGCAGCTCACGCTCGCGGCCGATGAACGACGTGACCTGCTGCGGCAGGTTGTTCGGTATCGCTTCGAGCGTGCGCAGCGCCGGAAAATGCGCGCGCAGCGCCGGATGAACCACCTGGTAGATCCGCTCCGGGCGCGCGAGGTCGCGCAAGCGTGCGGAACCAAGGTCGCGCAACGTTACGCCGGCCGGCAATCGCGGTTCGACCAGATCGGCGACCGACTGCGACAGCAGCACCTGTCCGCCATTGGCGGCGCTCATGATGCGCGCGGCACGGTTGACGGCGCTGCCGAAGAAGTCGTTGTCGCGGCGCTCGACGACGCCGGCGTGCAAGCCGCAACGGACCTGCAACGCGACGGCGTCTTCGGCCTGCGACTCGCCGAGCGCCTGCTGCAGCGCGATGGCGGCGCCGACCGCATCGAGGGGATCGCCGAACGCTGCGTGGAGTCCATCGCCGGTCGTCTTGACGACGAGCCCGCGCCGCGTCTCGACAGCACGCCGCGCGAGCGCGTCATGGCGGGCGAGGGCGGGCCGCATGCGCTCGGGCTGCTCTTCCCACAGGCGCGTGCTGCCCTCGATGTCGGTGAACAGGAACGTCGTGACGGCGGGATGTTCTTGCACGACCGGAGCCCCTGGGGAATGACCGCGCGACGCTACTCTACGGCAGCGGCCGCGACCGTGCCAGCGGTATGATCAGGCCGTGCGCCCGTAGCTCAATTGGATAGAGCACCGGCCTTCTAAGCCGGCGGTTACAGGTTCGAGTCCTGTCGGGCGTGCCCGTCCGGCACCGGTCACGTCACGCCAAGCGCTTTGCGCCCCAAGCCAAAGCGGGGAGAGGTTTTTTCAGGTTCGCGATTACAATGTGACCCGTGCACCGGGCAGCACCGCAGTGCAGCACACAATGAAGTCAATCGACCGCACGGTGCGGCGTTCCGATTGATCGACCTGACTGGAGGAGTGAAATGAAACGATTGATGCCGGTGGGCATGTTGAGCGCCATCGCGCTCGCGATGGTCAGCGGCGCGCTTTGCGCCGCGCCGGTCGTATTGCGCGCATCACACCAGTTTCCCGGCGGCAAGGGCGACGTCCGCGACGACATGGTGCAAATGATCGCGCGCGACGCGAAAGCGGCGAACGTCGATCTCGATGTCCAGGTCTATCCGGGCGCGTCGCTGTTCAAGCCCGAGCAGCAATGGAACGCGATGGTGAACGGCCAGCTCGACATGACGCTGTTCCCGCTCGATTACGCGAGCGGCCAGGTGCGCGCGTTCAGCGCCACGCTGATGCCGGGCCTGGTACGAAGCTACGACCGAGCGAAGCGCCTCAACGACTCGCAGTTCATGAAGGACGTTCGCGCGCACATCGAGCAGGCCGGCGTCATCGTGCTGTCGGATGCGTGGTTCGGCGGCGGCATGGTTTCTAAGCGCGGATGCATCC
>CAVPMH010000024.1:0-55701 GCA_963706225.1 uncultured Pseudomonadota bacterium | reverse complement strand
CGACGACGACAAAACCACACTTACGCCGCGAGCAGCACGGTGTTGCTGGCGGTTTCCCGCACGGCGTCGCTAGTACGGGGGAAGACTAATCCACATCCAGACGCAGCTGGCTTTTCGAGCGGTGCGCTCGCGAGTGGTGCGGGTACGTCTCCCATGTGGGGCAGTAATTGTCATCCGCCTGCTTGCCCCAGCTTGACCAGTTTTCGCGGTCGCCGCGCGCAAACAGTTCGAGAAATGGTCCCGGGCTGCAGGTCTCGATAATTTCATACTGTTCGTCGGGCTTGCGTGAATGTTCGCGCTTGCGGCTACAAAGATAATTGACCTGCCGGCGCCCGGGCGGCAACGTTCGCGCATTCTTGCCGCGCACGCCGAACAGAATCAGCTCGGTAACGTTGCGAAAGTAGAAACCGACACCGCGCCCATCGGAGCCGCCATCCTTCCTTACCTTGTGCCAGACGAGATTGCTCTTGTATTGAAATCCCCATCCGTGCATGACGTGCAATCCCTCGGCAAGGAGGGCGTTCGGCACCCATAGATACAGGTGGCACACATCGGCCGCCCCTGACGCAACCGGAAGGTCTTTTTATCTGATCGAGCGCCAGCGTATCGTACCGTTGCAGGCGCTTGTGCTCCGGCGCCACCTTGCCCGTTCGGTTCTGAAATTGCCACGGTGGGTCGGCCAGTATTGTTCCGAACCGCTTGCCCGCGAGAAACCGAGCCAAATCGTCGGACGGTGCGATGCTTGGCGGCTTGCCTGGTTTCACGGGTGTCGATCCTCGCGTGGTGTGTCTTGCGCGCCGGAAATCACTAATATTCGAGCTGACGCGTCATTGTTTGCTATAGGTTGTACGTTTGCAAGGCGAATCGTGCATGCCGGGCAGATCATCGCCGACTACCGAACCCGGTCCTAGCGTAGCCGAGGAAGGGCTGCACTTCCTTCGGCCGAATGGCCGATATCGCCGGGGCGACTTCACTGGATCGGTGGCTGTTCCGCTTCGCTGGCGAGCAGTGCGTTGGCAAGGCCCGATTCGCGCTTGTAGAAGCCCTCGGTGTGGAACGTCTCCTCGAGGGCGAAGAGCTCGTAGTCGAGGTGATGACACAGCTCGTGGCAAAGCGTGCGCAGAAAGCTTTTGAACGCGACGACGTGGCGTTTGCGCGCAGTACGCATCCACACGCTGATGCGCGCCGGCGTACCGCGTCTCGGCGGGCTCGTAGAGGCCGTGCAGCTCCCCATAGCCGTCGGCGGGGCGTTGCGCCAGTACGCGCACGCGAATCGGCGGGACGTGATAGCCCGACGTCAGCGCATCGACGATCCGCTGGCAGCGCCGTTGTGCTTCCGTTCGATCTTCCGATGACAGCGCGGCGCGAAGGCCGAGGATGTCGGGGCCCGGCATGGCGCCGGGCGGCAGCGCAAGCGCTTCGATGCCGTCACTTTTGCGGTAGACGCGCTTGCGGGATGGCGACAGGCGATCGTAATACGCGAACCGCATGGTGGCAGCTTGCTTGCACGTTGCCCGCCGGACAAACGCCGAAAACTATCGGGGCCGCAAACGCGGCCCCGATCGACGACATCGTGCCGCGTCTCAGGCCTTCTTGATCTTCTCCAGCATCTTGAAAATGCCCTTCGGCGCGCCGACGAACATGCGCTTGAACGTCTTCGGAAGGCAACGGCGCTCGAGCGTGTTGCGGCGGGTGCGGCTGCGTTCAGCCATGCGTTTCTCCAGTCGATGGGCGGCCCGCGAAAAAGATTCGCGGAAAACCGATGATTATACCGACACTCGCCTCACCGCTGGCCGATCGCAGCACCCGCGAACACGCCGGCAGCGACGCGCGGCGGCGCGCGTGAATATTGCGGCGGCGGAACCACCGATGCGCCGAGCTCCGCGGCCGCATGCCACACCCAGCGCGGGTCCCACAGGAACGCGCGCGCCATCGCGATCATGTCCGCATCGCCGGCGGCGACGATCGCCTGCGCCTGCACGGGTGTCGTGATGAGACCCACGGCGATCGTCGTCACGCCGGCCGCGCGCTTGATCGCGCGGGCGAAGTCGACCTGATAGCCGGGAGCGAGCGGAATCTTCTGCGCCGGCGATATTCCGCCGCTCGACGCGTCGATGAAATCGCAGCCGCGCAGGGCGAGCCGCCGCGAAAACTCGATCGACTCGTCGAGCGTCCATCCGCCCTCGATCCAGTCGGTGCACGACAGGCGCACGCCGAGCGGCTTCCGTTCGGGCCACGCGGCGCGCACGGCGTCGAATACTTCCAGCGGGAAGCGGATTCGTCCTTCGAAAGCTGCCGCCGTAGCGGTCGCTGCGGCGATTGGCGAGCGGCGACAGAAACTCGTGCAGCAGGTAGCCGTGCGCCATGTGCAACTCGAGCGCGTCGATGCCGGCACGCTCGGCGCGGCGCGCACTGTTCGCGAACGCGTCGCGGATGCGGGTGAGCCCGTCGTGATCCAGTGCGGCCGGCGCAGTCTCTCCGCTGGCGTGCGGAACAGGCGACGGCGCCGCCGTGATCCAGCCGCCTTCGCCGACGGGGATCAGATGGCCGCCTTCCCACGGCACGTGCGACGAGCCTTTGCGGCCCGCATGCGCAAGCTGCAAGGCGACCGGAATCGGCGGGCACTGCGCCCGCGCCCGTGCGAGCGGTCTGCCGCCAGCGCGCTTTCGCAGGCGTCGTCGTACAGGCCGAAGTCGCCCGGACTGATGCGCCCCTGCGCGGTCACGGCCGTCGCCTCGATCGTGAACATGCCGGCGCCGGACATCATGAGCTGCGCCCAGTGGACGAGATGCCAGTCCGTCGCGCGGCCGTCGATCGCCGAGTACTGGCACATCGGCGAAACGACAACGCGATTGGCGAGCGCTACCCCGCGCAACCGGATCGGATCGAACAGGTTCAATCAGTCCGCGGCAAACGCGGGCTCGCACAGTCCCGCGGCCTCGCGAAGCGCCTCGACCTTGTCGGTGGCTTCCCACGTGAATTCGGGCTCGTCGCGGCCGAAATGCCCGTATGCCGCGGTTTTGCGATAGATGGGACGCAAGAGATCGAGCATCCGGATGATGCCCTTCGGGCGCAGGTCGAAATGCGCGTGCACGAGCTCGACGATCTGCGCATCCGGAATGCGGCCCGTGCCTTCGGTGTACACCGTCACGTTGATCGGCTTCGCGACGCCGATCGCGTACGAGAGCTGCACCTGGCATTGCCTGGCGATGCCCGAGGCGACGATGTTCTTCGCGACGTAACGCGCCGCGTAAGCCGCCGACCGATCTACCTTCGACGGGTCCTTGCCCGAGAAGGCGCCGCCGCCGTGCGGCGCGGCGCCGCCATACGTGTCGACGATGATCTTGCGGCCGGTGACGCCGGCGTCGCCGTGCGGTCCGCCGATCTCGAAGCGACCGGTCGGGTTCACGAGAAAGCGCGTTCCGGCGAGCATTTCCCTGGGAAATACCGGCTTCACGATTTCCTCGACGACCGCTTCGGCAAGCTCCTTCTGACGCTCGTTCATGCTCGGGTGATGCTGCGTCGACAGCACGACCGTATCGACGCTCTTCGGCTTGCCGTCGACGTAGCGGACGGTGACCTGCGATTTCGCGTCCGGACGCAGCCACGGCAGGCGGCCGTCGCGGCGCACTTCGCTTTGCCGCTGGACGAGCCGGTGCGCGTAATAGATCGGGAACGGCATCAGCGCGGGCGTTTCGTCGCAGGCGTAGCCGAACATCAGCCCCTGGTCGCCTGCACCCTGATTGAGGTAGTCGTCGGACGCGCGGTCGACGCCCTGCTTGATGTCCGGCGATTGCCTGCCGTAGCAGACCATCACCGAGCAACCGTCGGCATCGAAGCGCAATTCGGGATCGTTGTAGCCGATGCGCCGGATCGTGTCGCGCGCGACGCGGCCGTAATCGACATTCGCGCTGGTCGTGATCTCGCCCGCCATCACGACGAGACCGGTGGACACCAGTGTTTCGGCGGCCACCCGTCCTGTCGGATCATGCTCTAGAATCGCGTCGAGCACCGCGTCGGAAATCTGGTCCGCGACCTTGTCCGGGTGCCCTTCCGACACCGATTCGGATGTGAACAGGAAATCGCCCATTGCCGCTCCGCTTCGCTGGTTTTTCTTGGCCCGCGCGTGCGCGCGGCGTAAAGGCGTGAATTCTAGCAGACGCTGTCCGCGGACTCCGCGCCTGGCGAGCCGAATCAGGGCGACCGCGGCGAGGGTCGTTCAATGAGCATGGTGCGCGCCGACCGCGCGTCGATCGTGCGCGCGGCGCAATTGCTGCGCGATGGCAAGCTCGTCGCATTCCCCACCGAGACGGTCTACGGGCTCGGCGCGGACGCCGGCAATCCCGCCGCCGTGCGTCGAATCTTCGAAGTGAAGGGACGACCCGAGGACCATCCTGTGATCGTGCATGTCGCGGACATCGCGGCGGCGGAGCGATGGTCGCTGTCGATGCCCGACGACGCGCGCGCGCTGGCGGCCGCGTTCTGGCCCGGCCCGCTCACGCTGATCGTCCCGCGCGCTGCGCACGTTTCGGACGCCGTGACGGGCGGCCAGGCGAGCGTCGGACTGCGCGCGCCGGCGCATCCGGTCGCCCGCGCGTTGCTTGCGGAATTCGGCAACGGCATCGCGGCGCCGTCGGCGAACCGATTCGGTCTCGTGTCGCCGACGACCGCGCGGCATGTCGCCGATGATCTCGGAGACGCCGTCGACCTGATCCTCGACGGCGGCGCCTGCGACGTCGGCATCGAAAGCACGATCATCGCGTTCACGGGGCACGCGCCGATGATGTTGCGGCCCGGCGGCATCGACATCGATGCGATTGCGAAAGTGCTCGGCCGAATGCCGGTGGCGCGGGACGCCGCGGCGCCGCGCGCATCGGGCTCGCTCGGTTCGCACTACGCGCCGCGAACGCCGGCCGGGCTCGTCGCCAGGGACGCGCTGCGCGCGGAGCTCTCGCAGCTCGAGGGGCGTGACGAGCGCGTCGCGGTGCTCGCCTGGAGTGTCGAACCGCCGGATGGTTTCGACGGCGTATGGCTTGGCGCGCCGCGCGACGCCGTCGCGTATGGGCACGCGCTCTATGCAAACCTGCGCGCGCTCGATGCCGCGAATGCCGACACGATCCTCATCGAACAGGTGCCCGAAGACAACGCATGGACCGCGATCCGGGACCGGCTCGCGCGCGCGACGTCGGACGAGCACGACGATCGCGATTAGGTGGGGGTCAGACTCGACTTACTGGACAGTTTGGCGATTCGCCGTGCTCGCACAACAAGTCGAGTCTGACCCTACTTACTTCCGGCAGCCGTCGCCCAACGCCCGATCGAGAAACGGCTTGATCGCCCGCGCGAGGCGCGGCGCAGCGCTACGGAAATAATGATCTGTCCCGGCGACGACGAGGGGCGCCGAGCAGCCATCGTCGCGCAGCTTGCGTACGCGCGCCTTCGCAAACGTCAGCGCGTCGGGAAAGTCGTGCTCGGCGACGACGTCGAGCACCGGCAACTGCGGCGGCGCCGCGAATTCGACGAGCAGCCCGACCGGAACCCACGCGTCGACCTGCGGGTTGCGTTTCGCAAGCCAGGCGTTCACCATCGCCGAGCCCATGCTGTGCGAAACGACCGCGATCCGCGAATAGGCGCGGGCCCGCAGCCACTCGACCGCCGCGTCGAGCCGTTCTCCTGCGTCGGGAAAAATCGCCGCGTAGTCGGCGCGCGGCGCATCGGCGGCAAGCACGGGCATCTGCACGGAAAGTGTCGCGAACCCGAGATCGGCGAGCGCCATGCGAAGCACGCCGATCAGGTTCCAGTCCGGATTGGCTCCCATGCCGTGCACGATGATGACGGCATTGCGCGTCGCCGGCATCGGCTCGGTGTACAGCGCAAGCACCTGCGGATGATGCGGGGTGGCGAGCCACACCGCATCCCCGACGACGAGCTGCGGCACGATCTCCGCGGCCCATCGCGCTCGCGCGCCTCGTCGAGCGCCACGGCGGCAGTCGCGACGCTCGAAAACGCGAGGAGCAATCCGACGAGCAGCCTCATTCCGGAATGCCCAGCGCGGCGAGCGACGCTTCGGCGATGATGGCGCGAACGCCACCCTGCGCTGCGAAATGGCGGACGGGCTGGCCGAGCAGCGGATCGCTCTCGATCAACGTTCCCGCCGCAAGACCGGTCACGCGTGCGACGGCGGACGGTTCCATCGTCACGACGCGCGACGATGCGAGCGCATACAGCACGGGCGCCTGCAGCGCGTTGCTGAAGAACGCGGCGCTGTGGCCGATGCCTGCCAGCAGCCCGACAAGACGCGTCCCCTGCGCGCGGAGCAGCGCAAGCACCGCGGCATGATGCGCGAGAAACTGCGATATCAGCTTCATTTCGGCCGCGCGCGAAACCACGTGGCCTGCCGAATCCTCGACGAGCACCACGGGCGTCCGCTCGCGGGCGTCGGTGCCGGCGACCTCGGCGAGCAACGCGGCGTCGAGCGCATGCGTATCCGCCGGACCGAGCATCGCGCCGGGATTCGGCCGCGTGAGCCAGCATTCGCGACGGCGCCAGAGGCGGCCAGCGTTGTCGACCGGGATCGCCGTGTCGAAGCACGGCAACGCCTCGAAAGCCGACCCGTGCGCCGGCTCGCCGGCAATGCGCGCGCCGAGCCGTGCCTGCGTCGCGACGACACTGCTCGCGAAATCCTCGCGTTCGCGCGCCGCGCGCGCGACCCATGCGCGCACCGCGTCGGCATCGTCGGCGAGAAGCTCGACGAGTCCGCTCGCATTTCGCGCCCGCGCACCGAAGACGGCATCGACATCGCGCGCATCATCGGCGTCGAGCTCCCATTTGCCATGCACCGATTCGAGCACCTTGGGACCGGAAAGCCCGAACCGCGTACCGGGAAGCAGCGCGAGCCGATCGGCCGCGCACGCGAGGACGGAAGTGCCGCCGAACACGCTTGCAACGCCGATGGCGACGACGCCGATTCCGTCGGCACGCGCGTCGAGAAACGCCGACAGCGCGCGCGCCAGCGCGAGCTCCGCCGCATTCGCTTCATGCAGCCGCACGCCGCCCGATGCGAGCAGCAGCACGATGGCGCTCGCGCGCTCGCGGCGCGCGGTCGCCACCATCGCCTGCAGCGCGGCGCCGTGTCGCTCGCCCACACTTCCCGCGAGATAGCGCTCATCCTGTGCCGCGACGAGCATCGGCACGCCATGCACGCGCGCGCGGGCGATCACGACACCGTCGTCGTCGTGCGCAGCGATGCCGAAACGCGCGAGATGCGGGCTGGCGCCGATGGGCGGCAGGTATTCCGCGCTGCCCGGATCGGCAAGCGCCGCAATGCGCGCAACCGGGGTTGCGCCGCGCAGCCCGAACGCCGGATCCTGCGTCTTCCGCGGCAGTGGATTCGTCATCGGTATGAAATAATGCCCTGAATGGCTTCGCCGCGCGCGGTTCCTGCCTGACCGCGCCCTTCGGAAGTGGAGATGAATGCGAATCTGTACGCGCTGATCGAGGCGCATCTTCCGTCGGGTCCCGAGCAGCCGTGCCTGCTGATCCCGCACGGTCCCGTCATCCATTATGACGAGCTTGCGCAGGCGTCGGCACGGATCGCGAACGCGCTCGTGCGCGCGGGCTGCCGCGCCGGCGATCGCGTCGCCGTGCAATGCGACAAGCACTGGCACGTCGTCGCGCTGTATCTCGCCTGCCTTCGCGCCGGGCTCGTGTACCTGCCGCTCAACATCGGCTACCAGAAGCGCGAGCTCCAGTATTTCTTCGACGACGCGACGCCGCAAATCATCGTCTGCCGGCCGCAAACGCTCGGCATGGTCGAGACGATCGCCCGCCGCGCCACGGTGCTCACGATGGACGCGCACGGCGGCGAGCTCGCCGACCGTGCGCGCGGGGGAGCCGGCGCAATTCGACACCGTCCACTCGCACCCGGACGACCTGGCGGCGATCGTCTACACGTCGGGCACGACGGGGCGGTCGAAAGGCGCGTCGCTTACGCATCGCAATCTCGCCTCGAATGCGCTCGCGCTGGTCGAGGCGTGGGCGTTCACGCGCGGCGACGTGCTGCTGCACGCATTGCCGATCTACCACGTGCACGGACTGTTCGTCGCGATCCATTGCACGCTGCTGTCGGGCGCCCGGATGCTGTGGCTGCCGAAATTCGACGCCGCACGAGGTCGTCGAGTTCCTCCCGGCTGCGACGGTGATGATGGGCGTGCCCACGTTCTATACGCGATTGCTCGCGCAGCCGGGATTCACGCGCGCGGCGACACGGAACATCCGGCTCTTCGTGTCGGGATCGGCGCCGCTGTTGCCGGAAACGTTCGACGCGTTTCGCGAGCGAACGGGGCAGCCGATCCTCGAGCGCTACGGGATGACCGAAACCGGCATGATCGCGTCCAATCCGCTCGACGGCATCCGCGCGGCGGGAACCGTCGGCCGCCCGCTTCCCGGCATCAGCGTGCGCATCGTCGATGCCGATCAGAACCCTTGCGCGCCGGGTGCGATCGGCGACGTCCAGGTCCGCGGTCCGAACGTGTTTGCCGGTTACTGGCGAATGCCCGAGAAGACGCGCGAAGAGTTCACCGTCGACGGGTGGTTTCGCACCGGCGATCTCGGCCAATGGGTCGCCGACGGCGCGGCGAAAGACTACCTGCGCCTCGTCGGGCGCGCCAAGGACATGATCATCAGCGGCGGACTCAACGTCTACCCGAAGGAGATCGAGGAGCGCATCGACGCGCTCCCCGGCATCGTCGAATCGGCGGTGATCGGCGTGCCCGATCCCGATTTCGGAGAAGCGGTGACGGCGGTCGTCGTCGCTGCGGCGGGGCGTGCCGTCGAGGAGGCGACGGTGCTTCGCGCACTGAAGGGCGAGATCGCGGCGTTCAAGGTGCCGAAGCGCGTGCACGTCGTCGCCGAATTGCCGCGCAACGCGATGGGCAAGGTGCAGAAGAACGTGCTGCGCGAGCGCTTCGGCGTAGCGTCGGCTGGCCGCGGTGGATCGAAAGTGGGTCAGTCGACCGGCTGCTGCTCGGCCAGCTTGTCCGGCCGCGCCGGGCGCACCGCGTGGATCAGTTTCGAGATCAGCGGCCAGAACAGCATGATGAGCGCGAGCGTCGTGATGCCGCCGACGAGCCCGTTCGACCACAGGATCGATAAGCTGCCCTGCGACATCAGCATCGCCTGGCGAAACGCGTTCTCGGCGTTGTTGCCGAGGACGAGTGCGAGCACCAGCGGCGCCAGCGGGTAATTGAGTTTCTTGAAGACATAGCCGATCACGCCGAAGCCGAGCATGAACCAGATGTCCTGCATCGCATTGTTGACCGTGTAGGCGCCGATCGCGCAAATGACGACGATTACCGGAGCGATGATCGAGAACGGAATCCGCAGTATTCCGGCGAAGAGCGGCACCAGGCTGAGCACGACGATCAACCCCACCACATTGCCGAGATACATGCTGGCGATCAGGCCCCAGACGAAGTCCGGCTTTTCGGCGAACAGCAGCGGCCCGGGCTGCAGGCCCCAGATCAGCAGACCGCCGAGCAGCACCGCGGCGGTCGGCGAGCCGGGTATGCCGAGCGTGATCATCGGCAGCAGCGCGCTGGTTCCGGCCGCGTGCGCAGCGGTTTCCGGCGCGACGACGCCTTCGAGGACGCCGGTGCCGAACTTGTCGCCATCCTTCGAGAATTTCTTGGCCGCGCCGTAGCTCATGAACGAGGCCGGCGTCGCACCGCCCGGCGTGATGCCCATCCAGCAGCCGATGATCGTGCTGCGGACGAACGTCATCCAGTATTGCGGCAGCTTCTTCCACGTTTCGAGCACGACCTTCGGATTGATCCTGGCACTCGTGCCGTGGAACGCGAGCCCTTCCTCCATGGAGAGCAGGATTTCGCCGATGCCGAACAACCCGATCACCGCGATCAGGAAGTCGAAGCCTTTCATCAGAGCTGGTAAACCCGAACGTCAGGCGCAATTGTCCGGTCACGATGTCGATTCCGACCGTCGAAAGCGCGAATCCGATCATCATCGACACGAGGATCTTCGCCGGCGAGCCCTTGCCCATGCCGACGAAGCTGCAGAACGTCAGCAGATAAACCGCGAAGTATTCCGGCGGCCCGAACTGGAGCGCGAAGCGCGCGATGATCGGCGCCAGGAACGTGATCATCACGACCGCCACGAATGCGCCGACGAACGACGACGTGAACGACGCGGTGAGCGCCTCGCCCGCGCGGCCCTTCTGCGCGAGTGGGTAGCCATCGAAAGTGGTCGCGACCGACCACGGCTCTCCGGGGATGTTGAACAGGATGGACGCGATCGCGCCGCCGAACAGCGCGCCCCAGTAGATGCATGACAACATGATGATCGCCGACGTGGGCGGCATCGTGAACGTCAGCGGCAGCAGGATCGCGATGCCGTTCGCGGCGCCCAGGCCCGGGAGAACGCCGATGATCACGCCGAGCACGATCCCGAGCAGCATCAGCCCGATGTTGAACGGCGACAGCACGACGGCGAAGCCGTGGAAGAGCAAGCTCAGGTCTTGCAATCAGGTCTCCCGATTCGTTTCGAATTCGCCGGATGCGGTGAACTCATCGACTTGATCGAGCCATCGTTCGCGCAAAGGTAGCGGGAAACGACGCTAATACCCGGTCCAGCTAGTCACGTCCCAGTTGCCCTTGTACAGCGGCACCTGGAACCACACTTCGAACATGAAGAAGAACAGCACGCAAATGATGACGCCGAGCGCGACGCTCTTCACCCACGAATATTTGCCCATCAGCCGCATGAACAGCGAAATGTAGATCGCGGACGCGACGTAGATGCCGATGAGCTGGATGCCCAGGATATAGACGGCCGCCGGGATCAATACCGCGAGCACCTGCTTCAACTGCCCACGCTCGACGAAACTTTCTTCGTCGCTGCCCATGTGCCCGCGCAACGCGCCGAACACGACCGACGCACTCGCCACGCAGATGATCAGCGAGACGTAGAAGGGGAAGAATCCGGACTGCGGACCTTCGACCGCCCAGCGAAACCCCAGCTTGTAGCTCTGATACAGGAAAACCGCGCCGCACAAAAATATCACCGCCGCGACGATCGCTTCCATTCGCCGTGTCGAGACGACGCTTCTGGCATCGTTCCCGGTTTTAATCGGCTCATCCAATGCAAGGGCTCCTGATGTCGATCAAGAACGACGCAACCTGAAAAAAGCGGTTCGATTTACGTCGACGGCCGCCTCGCCCGGCGGCCGCCTCCGTGTTCTCGCTCTCTTGCCCGCGAGCTTCCGCGCCGCGACTATTTCTTCGCCATGAAGCCGGCTTTTTCCATGAGCGTCTTGTGCTGCGCTTCCGCCTGCTCCAGCCACTTGACGTACTCGGCGCCCGTCATGAACGACTGGTTGAACGCGGCCTGCTCGGTAAACGCCTTCCAGTCGGGCGTCTCGCGCATCTTCTTGAACAGGTCGATGTAGAAATCGACCTGATCCTGCGTGACGCCGGCGGGCATGAAGATGCCGCGCAGCATCAGGTATTCGACCGGCAGTCCCGAGTCCTTGCAGGTCGGAATGTCGTACCACGACATGTCCTTGCGTGACCTTCGTCTTGTACGGCATGCGCTGCTGAATCGAACACGCACAGCGGCCGCAACTGGCCGGCGCGCCACTGCGCAACCGCCTCGATCGGATTGTTGACCGTCGAGTCGATGTGCTTGCCGACGAGCTGCACCGCGACGTCGCCGCCGCCCTTGAACGGGATGTAGATGAACTTGGCGCCGGTCGCTCTGCTCGATCTCGGCGGTGATGATCTGGTCTTCCTGCTTCGAGCCGGTGCCGCCCATCTTGAACGTGTTCGGCTTCGCCTTGACCGCGTTGATGTAGTCCATCGCGGTCTTGTACGGCGTGTCGGCGTTGACCCACAGCACGAATTCGTCGAGCGCCAGCATCGCGACCGGCGTGAGGTCGTGCCAGCTGAACGGCACGCCGGTGGCCATGGGCGTCGTGAAGAGGTTCGACAGGGTGATGATGATCGTGTTCGGATCGCCCTTGGCGCCCTTGACGTCGAGGAAGCCCTGCGCGCCCGCGCCGCCCGACTCGTTGACGACGATGATCGGCTCCTTCAGCAGCTTGTGCTTGGTCGCAACGCCCTGAATGAAGCGCGCCATCTGATCGGCGCCGCCGCCGGTGCCGGCGGGAACGATGAACTGGACGGGCTTCGTGGGTTCCCACGCGGCTGCGGCGGTGGATTGCACGGCGGCAAATGCGCAGACGGCGAGGGCGGCGCCCAGGACATCGCGACGACGAATAGGCTTCATGACTCCTCCAGGATTGAAATTCGACCGCATCTGATTCTGAAATCGGCGATGCATGCCGCCTCCTCGCGGCACGCACTACCCGGACAAATCACCGGCGCATCAGCCGGCGCGTTCGCCACGCTCCTTCACGCCACCTGCATCTCCAGCCTCTCCTCCGCTTGGATCGCGTTGCCGATGCTGCGTTCAAAGCAGACCGGCGCCCCGCGCCCATTTGTACTTCGCAGCGAGCACGGCGACCGGCATTTCGGTCGTGTACGGATACGCCGGTATGCCGTGCTGGAAAAGATATTCGGCGGCCTCCTCGACCTCGACGTCGCCGGCGAGCGAGGCGACGATCGGCTTGTGGATGCCCTTGGCTTTCATTTCCTCGACGACCTCGACGACGAGCTTCGCGAACACCATCGGCGGCGTGATGATCGTATGCCAGTAGCCGAGAATCAACGCGTGGATCCGCGGATCCTCGAGGCCGAGCCGAATCGTGTTCTGGTACGTCTTCGGCGGCTCGCCGCCGGTGATGTCGACCGGGTTGCCGGCGGCGCCGAACGGCGGGATGAACTTGCGAAACGCCGCGTCGAGATCGGGCGGCATCGCCATCAGCTTCAGCCCGTTGTCAGCAACGGCGTCCGACAGCAGCACGCCGGAGCCGCCGGCGCCGGTGATGATCACGACGTTCTCGCCCGTCGGCGTCGGCATGACCGGGATCGCGCGCGCGTATTCGAGCAGGTCGCGCAGCCCCATCGCGCGGATGACGCCGGACTGCTTCAGCACGTCGTCGTAGATCTTGTCGTTGCCGGCGAGCGCTGCGGTATGCGAGGCCGCCGCACGCGCGCCGAGCGCGTCCGTCCCGCCTTCAGCACGACGACCGGCTTCTTCCTGGATACGCGCTTCGCGACTTCGGCGAACGCGCGGCCGTCCTTCAGGTCCTCGCAGTGCATCGCGATGATGTTCGTGTTGTCGTCCTGCTCGAAGAACGTCAGCAGGTCGTCCTCGTCGAGATCGGACTTGTTGCCGAGGCCGACGATCGCCGACACGCCCATCTTCGCCGAGCGCGAGAAGCCGATGATCGCCATGCCGATGCCGCCCGACTGCGACGACAGCGCGGCGTCGCCCTTGATGTCGTACGCGGTGCAGAACGTCGCGCAGAGATTCTTCCACGTGTAGTAGAAGCCGTAGATGTTCGGCCCCATCAGGCGCACGTTGTACTTGCGGCCGATCTCCTGGATTTCCTGCTGTCCTTCGACGTTGCCGGTCTCGGCGAAGCCCGACGGAATCAGCACCGCGCCGGGGATGCCCTTTTCGCCGACCTCGACGAGCGCCTGCGCGACGAACTTGGCGGGGATCGCGAACACCGCGACGTCGATGTCGCCCGGCACGTCCTTGACGCTCTTGTACGCCTTGACGCCCATGATCTCGTCGGCCTTCGGGTGGATCGGATAGATCTTGCCCTGGTAGCCGCCGTTGATCAGGTTCTTCATCACCGAGTTGCCGATCTTGCCCGCCTCGGGCGACGCGCCGATGACCGCGACCGAATCGGGCTTCATGATGCGGTTCATCGCGCGCACGATGTCGTCGTGGCTCGGGCGGTAGCGTTCGGGCTGCGGATGCGAGTCGATGACGATGCGCACGTCGGCGGCGATGGCACCCTTCGCCGACGCAAACACCGGATTCAGGTCGAGCTCCCCGATCTCCGGGAAATCGGAGACGAGCCGCGACACGCGCTCGATCATCAGCGCGAGCGCGTCGCGATTGACGGCCTCGGCGCCGCGCACGCCCTTCAGCACCTGCGCCGCCGCGATGCTGTCGAGCATCGACAGCGCGTCGTCGTGCGACGTGGGCGCCAGGCGGAACGTGACGTCCTTCAGCACCTCGACGAGGACGCCGCCCAAGCCGAACGCGACGAGCTTGCCGAACGACGGATCGGTGACGGCGCCGATGATCACTTCCTGGCCGCCCTGCACCATCTGCTGCACCTGCACGCCGACGAGGTTCGCCTTGGCGTTGTACTTGCGCGCGTTGGCCATGATCGTAGCGAAGCCCTGCTCGACGTCGGCCGCGCTCTTCACGCCGACGAGCACGCCGCCGGCTTCGGTCTTGTGCAGGATTTCGGGCGAGACGATCTTCAGCACGACGGGAAAGCCCATCTCGGCCGCGAGCCGCGCCGCTTCCGCCGCCGACTTCGCGACGCCTTCCTGCGGCACCGGAATGCCGTACGCGTCGCAGACGAGCTTGCCTTCGGGCGCCGTCAGCGACGTGCGTCCCTCGGCCTTGACCTTGTCGATGATGCTGCGGACCGTCGTCTTGTCGTGCGCCATCGTCTTTTCCTTGTTTTGCCGCGTTAAATCGACGGGCTTTGCCCGCGATTTAGCGGAAACTGATTCGGGCGAAAGTAGGGGTTCCACTTTCGTCCGTTCAAATCACGTTCTCGGCGCGCAGCGCCTCGATCTGCTCGCGCGTATAGCCGAGCTCGGCCATCACTTCGTCGGTGTGCTCGCCCAGCAGCGGCGAGCGCTTCACCTCGGTCGGGCTGTCGGACAGCTTGATCGGATTGCCGACGGTCAGGTACTTGCCGCGCTTCGGATGATCGACCTCGACGACGGTGCCGGTCTTGCGCAGCGACGGCTCCTCGGCGATCTCCTTCATCGACAGGATCGGGCCGCACGGAATGTCGTAGCTCGTTCAGGAGATCCATCGCCTCGAACTTCGTCTTCGTCATCGTCCACTTCTCGATTTCGCCGAAGATCTCCATCAGGTGCGGCAGGCGTCCCTTGGGCGTCGAGTAGCGCGGATCGGTCAGCCATTCCTCGCGCCCGATCACCTTGCAGATGTCCTTCCACACCGGCGCCTGCGTGATGAAGTAGATGTACGCGTTCGGATCCGTCTCCCAGCCCTTGCACTTCAGGATCCAGCCCGGCTGGCCGCCGCCCGACGCGTTGCCGGCGCGCGGCACCGCGTCGCCGAACGTGCCGTTCGGATATTGCGGGTACTCCTCCATGACGCCGGTGCGCGCGAGGCGCTGCTGGTCGCGCAGCTTCACGCGGCACAGATTGAGCACGCCGTCCTGCATCGCGGCGAGCACGCGCTGGCCGCGTCCGGTCGTGTTGCGCTGGTAGAGCGCCGCGACGATGCCGAGCGCCAGATGCAGCCCGGTGCCGCTGTCGCCGATCTGCGCGCCCGTGACGAGCGGCGGACCATCGTCGAAACCGGTCGTCGACGCGGAGCCGCCCGCGCACTGCGCGACGTTCTCGTAGACCTTGCAGTCCTCGTACGGGCCGGGGCCGAAGCCCTTGATCGACGCGACGATCATCCGCGGATTGAGCTCCTGGATGCGCTCCCACGTGAAGCCCATGCGATCGAGCGCGCCGGGCGCGAAGTTCTCGACGAGGACGTCGCACTTCTTCACCAGCGCTTCGAGAACCTCCTTGCCCTTGGGACTCTTCGCGTCGATCGTGATCGAGCGCTTGTTGTGGTTCAGCATCGTGAAATAGAGGCTGTCCACGTCCGGGATGTCGCGCAGCTGCCCGCGCGTGATGTCGCCCTCGCCCGCGCGCTCGACCTTGATCACGTCGGCGCCGAACCATGCCAGCAATTGCGTGCACGTCGGACCCGACTGCACGTGCGTGAAATCGAGAATCCTGACTCCGTCCAGTGCCTTCGCCATCGAAAACCCCTGCGATATTTCCAATAAGGTATGTGATATACCACGGTTCGTCAATGCATCCGCCGCACACGGCGGGAAGGCTTGCGGCCGGCTAATTCATGCTTTCTTCGCGGTCGGATTGAGGCTCGTGATGCGACCGCTTTCCGTTCCGGCCTTTTCATCGATGACGGCATTGATGAGCGTCGGCTTGTGCGAGCGGATCGCGTCTTCCATGGCCTTGCGCAACTCGGCCGGCGTCGTCACGTGCACGCCGACGCCGCCGAACGCCTCCATCAGCTTTTCGTAGCGCGCATCCTTGACGAACACCAGCGGCGACGGATCCGCCCCGCCGGTCGGATTGACTTCGTCGCCGCGATAGACGCCGTTGTTGTTCAGGATCACGACGCACACCGGCAGGTTGTAGCGGCAGATCGTCTCGACTTCCATGCCGGAGAAGCCGAAGGCGCTGTCGCCCTCGACCGCGATCACCTGCTCGCCGCTCACGACGGCGGCCGCGATGGAAAAGCCCATGCCGATGCCCATGACGCCCCACGTGCCGACGTCGAGGCGCTTGCGCGGCTTGTACATGTCGACGATGCTGCGCGTGAAGTCGAGCGCGTTCGCGCCTTCGTTGACGAGCATCGCGTCCGGATTCGCCTTGACGATGTCGCGCACGACGTTGAGCGCGCTGTGGAAGTTCATCGGCGTCGGATTCTTCGCGAGCGTCTCCGCCATCTTCGCGATGTTCCTGCTCTTGCGCTCGGCGATCGCGTTCAGCCACTCCGCGGGCGGCTTCGGCCACTTCGCGTCGATGCCGGCGAGCATCGCCGTCACGCACGAGCCGATGTCGCCGACGACCGGCGCGTCGATGCGCACGTTGCTGTCCGCCTCCTGCGGCGAGATGTCGACCTGAATGAATTTCTGGCCGCCCCACGCCTTCGAACTCTTGGCGCCCCACGTCTTGCCCTTGCCGTGCGACAGCAGCCAGTTGAGCCGCGCGCCGATCAGCATGACGACGTCCGCTTCGGGCAGCACGTAGGAGCGCGCCGCGGCCGCCGATTGCTCGTGCGTGTCGGGCAGCAGGCCCTTCGCCATCGACATCGGCAGGTAGGGAATGCCGGTCTTCTCGACCAGCGCGCGAATGTCCGCGTCGGCCTGCGCGTAGGCGGCGCCCTTGCCGAGAATGATCAGCGGCCTCGCGGCGCCCTTCAGCAGATCGAGCGCGCGCTGCACGGCATCCGGCGACGGGATCTGGCGCGGCGCCGGATCGACGACCTTGATCAGCGACTGCCTGCCCGCTTCCGCGTCCATCGTCTGCGGGAACAGCTTGGCCGGCAGGTCGAGATAGACGCCGCCCGGACGGCCGGAAACGGCGGCGCGGATCGCGCGCGCGACGCCCACGCCGATGTCCTCGGCGTGCAGCACGCGGAAGGCCGCCTTGGCGAGCGGCTTGGCGATGGCCAGCTGGTCCATCTCCTCGTAGTCGCCCTGCGGAAGGTCGACGACCTCGCGCTCGCTCGAGCCGCTGATCAGGATCATCGGGAAGCAGTTGGTCGTCGCGTTCGCCAGCGCCGTCAGCCCATTGAGGAAGCCGGGCGCCGACACCGTCAGGCAGATGCCCGGCTTCTGCGTCATGAAGCCGGCGATCGACGCGGCGTAACCGGCGTTCTGCTCATGGCGAAACGAAATGACGCGCAGGCCGGCCGCCTGCGCCTTGCGCGTGAGATCGGTGATCGGGATGCCGGGCAGACCGAAGATCGTATCGATGCCGTTGAGCTTGAGGGCGTCGATGAGCAGGTGAAAGCCATCGGTCTCCTGCTCGGGTTGGACATCGGACTGGCCGCCGCTCGTGACGTCGGGGGCAGCCACGGTCGCGGCGGATGCCGTTCCCTTGCGCGCTGCGGTGGTGCTTTCCATGGGGATTCTCCTGAATCGAGGCGGCCACCGGCGTCTCGCGCCCACTTGGGCTTCACGCCGTCGTGCCGCCGTCGCGAGAAATGCGGGTTCGCAGAAAGACGACTTCCGCGAGCATAGCCGTAACGTATGTGATATACCAGACGCCGTCAATCTTCGGCGTCAGGACCTGTCTTCGCGGACGAGCGCCGATGGCGGAAGCCGTTTCGACCGGCGAGCCGGGATTCCCGCGCGACCGCCGCTACCCGGCTCGTGGTTTTTGGTATATAACATACTCGAATCGGGTTGACCCTTCACGCGCCCGCCGAGAGAGGACTGAAGACCGGTGTCCACGATCCCGGGAGCAGCCGGCACGACGGCGATCCCGCTCGCGCTGCGTCCGCTTTCCGCCAACGTCAGCTTCCGCGACCAGGCGTACGCCGCGCTGAAGCAGGCGATCATGGACGCCGACATCTATTCGCACCCGCACGAGCTGCGGCTCGACGAGCGACAGCTCTCGCGGTCGCTCGGCGTGTCGCGCACGCCGATCCGCGAGGCGATGACGCTGCTCGAGCAGGAAGGGTTCCTGCGCACCGTGCCGCGCCGCGGCATCTTCATCGTCCGCAAGACGAAGCGCCAGATCGTCGAGATGATCGAGATGTGGGCGGCGCTCGAAAGCATGGCCGCGCGACTGGCAACGCTCAACGCGTCCGACGAGGACATCGCGGCGCTGCGCACGATGTTCGACGAGTTCCGCAATTCGACGCCCGCCGAGCACATCGACGAGTATTCGCGACGCGAACATCGCGTTCCACCAGGCGATCATCCGACTGTCCGGCTCGCACCTGATGGGCAAGACGATCGAGAACCTCTTCATCCACGTCCGCGCGATCCGCCGGCTGACGATTTCGCAGAGCGACCGCGCGGCGCGCTCGATCGTCGACCACATGCGCATCATCGAGGCGCTCGAGCGCCGCGACACCGAGCTCGCCGAACGGCTCGTGCGCCAGCATTCGCTGGACCTCGCGGCGTTCGTCGAGAAGAACTGCGACTTTCTGGAATGAAAGCAACCCTGTGAGTACCTCCATGAATGATGCCGTCATCGTCGATACGTCGCGGCTGCGCGGCGGCCGCGGCGTCAAGGCCCGCCCCAAGGGCCGGCACGTCGATCGCCGAAGCGCTGGCGGACGTGCAAGCGCTCCTCGGCGACACGCCGCGCGAGCGCTCGCTGCTGATCGAGTTCCTGCACCGCATCCAGGACGCGCGCGGCTACCTGCCCGGCGTCGCACCTCGTCGCGCTCGCGCAGGAAATGAAGCTCGCGATGACCGAGGTGTACGAGGTCGCGACGTTCTATCACCACTTCGACGTCGTCGACGGCGACGAAACGCCGCCGCCGCCGATCACCGTGCGCGTCTGCGAGACGCTGTCGTGCAAGATGGCGGGCGCCGACGGCGCTGCGCGACGCGCTGCTCGCGCACGGCGACGCGAACGTGCGCGTGCTCGGCGCGCCGTGCATCGGCCGCTGCGAGCAGGCGCCGGCCGCGGTCGTCGGCCGCAATCCGATCGACCGCGCGACGCTGCCGCGCATCCTCGAGGCGATCGCAGGCGCGCGGTCGAAGCGACACCGCCGCCGTACATCGATCTCGCCGCGTATCGCCGCGACGGCGGCTACCGGACGCTTGTCGACTGCATCGACGGCAGGCGCAGCGTCGACGCGGTGATCGCCGAAATGGAAAACTCGTCGCTGCGCGGCCTGGGTGGCGCGGGATTTCCGGCCGGCCGCAAATGGAAGATCGTTCGCGCCGAGCCTGCGCCGCGGCTGATGGCCGTCAACATCGACGAAGGCGAGCCGGGCACGTTCAAGGATCGCTACTACCTCGAGCGCGATCCGCACCGCTTCCTCGAAGGCATGCTGATCGCCGCATGGGCCGTCGGCATCGACGAGATCTACATCTACCTGCGCGACGAATACGCGGCGTGCCGCGCGATTCTCGACGCGCGAGCTCGAGGCGCTTGCGCAGGACCCGCCATGCGCGCTGCCGCGCGATCCACCTGCGCCGCGGCGCAGGTGCGTACATCTGCGGCGAAGAATCCGCGATGATCGAGTCGATCGAAGGCAAGCGCGGCATGCCGCGGCTGCGCCCGCCGTACGTCGCGCAGGTGGGCCTCTTCGGACGGCCTACGCTCGAGCACAACATGGAGACGCTGTACTGGGTGCGCGACATCGTCGAGCGCGGCGCCGCCTGGTTCGCCGACCAGGGACGACACGGACGCAAGGGATTGCGCTCGTTCTCGGTCTCCGGCCGCGTTGCCAAGCCCGGCGTGCATCTGGCGCCCGCGGGCATCACCGTGCGCGAGCTGATCGACGAATACTGCGGCGGCATGCAGGAAGGCCACACGTTCTACGGCTACCTGCCCGGCGGCGCGTCGGGCGGCATCCTGCCCGCGTCGCTCGGCAGACATTCCGCTCGACTTCGACACGCTGCAGCCGTACGGCTGCTTCATCGGCTCGGCGGCGGTCATCGTGCTCTCGCAGCACGACCGCGCGCGCGATGCGGCGCTCAACCTGATGCAGTTCTTCGCCGAGGAATCGTGCGGCCAGTGCACGCCGTGCCGCGTCGGCACCGAGAAGGCGCGTCGGCTTGATGGAGCAACGCGCGTGGGACAAGCCGCTGCTCGACGATCTTTCGCAGGCGATGGCCGACGCGTCGATCTGCGGCCTGGGCCAGGCGGCACCGAATCCGATTGCTTGTGTCTATGAAGTATTTCCCCCAGGAGCTCGAATGAACGCGCCCAACGATGTGCAGGTCGGATTGAGGCCCGCAGCACGCAAGCCCGAAGATGCGCCCGGCAACGGCACGCGGCACCGATCGCATTTCGTCTGAACGGCGAAGACGTCGTCGCGGCGCCCGGCGAAACGATCATCGAGGCCGCCGATCGCCTCGGCGTCTCCATTCCGCGCCTGTGCTACAAGCCCGGCTATCGGCCCGACGGCAACTGCCGCGCGTGCATGGTCGAGATCAAGGGCGAGCGCGTGCTGGCGCCGTCGTGCTGCCGCAAGCCGACCGCCGGGATGGAAGTGACGAGCGACAGCGCGCGCGCGCTGCATTCGCAGAAGATGATCGTCGAGCTCCTGCGCGTCCGACATGCCGGAGCGCTCGTACAAGACCGACTCGGAGCTCGATTACTGGCAGCGTGAGCTCGGCATCGGCAAGCCGCGCTTCGCGCGCCGCGCGCAACCCGCGGCCGACGTGTCGCACCCGGCGATGGCGGTGAACCTCGACGCCTGCATCCAGTGCACGCGCTGCGTGCGCGCGTGCCGCGAGGAGCAGGTGAACGACGTCATCGGCTACGCGTTTCGCTCGTCGCACTCGAAGATCGTGTTCGACCTCGACGATCCGATGGGCGCTGTCGACGTGCGTGGCGTGCGGCGAATGCGTGCAGGCATGCCCGACAGGCGCGCTCGCGCCGGCCCACGAGGCGTTCCTGCAACCGATCGACAGGAAGGTCGCCTCGGTGTGTCCGTACTGCGGCGTCGGCTGCCAGATCACCTACAACATCGAGGACAACCGCATCGTTCACGTCGAAGGGCGCGACGGTCCCGCGAATCACGAGCGGCTGTGCGTCAAGGGCCGCTTCGGCTTCGATTACGTGAATCACCCGCATCGCCTGACGAAGCCGCTGATCCGCAAGCCCGGCTTCCCGAAGTCCGCCGATTTCACCGTCGACCCCGCGAATCCGCTCGCAGTGTTCCGCGAAGCGACGTGGGAGGAAGCGCTGGCGCTGCGCCGGCGGGACGCTGAAGCGTATCCGCGACACGCGCGGGCCGAACGCGCTCGCGGGCTTCGGCTCGGCGAAGGGCAGCAACGAGGAAGCGTACCTGTTCCAGAAGCTCGTGCGCACGGGCTTTCGGCACGAACAACGTCGATCACTGCACGCGGCTTTGCCACGCGTCGAGCGTGGCGGCACTGCTCGAAGGCATCGGCTCGGGCGCCGTATCGAACCCGGTGATGGACGTGATGAAAGCCGAAGTCGTGCTGCTGATCGGCGCCAACCCGGTGTCGAACCATCCGGTGGCGGCGACATGGCTCAAGAACGCCGTGAAGAACGGCACGAAGCTGATCCTCGCCGATCCGCGGCGCTCGGAGCTCGCGCGTCATGCGACGCACTACCTGCAGTTCAAGCCGGACAGCGACGTCGCGATGCTGAACGCGACTGATGCACACGATCATCGAGGAAGGCCTGGTCGACGAGCGCTTCATCAACGATCGCACGAGCGGATACGACGGAGCTGCGCGACAACGTCGCGAACTTCAGCCCCGAAGCGATGGCGCCGGTGTGCGGCATCGACGCCGCGACGCTGCGCACCGTCGCGCGGATGTTCGCGAAGTCGCGCGCGTCGATGATCCTGTGGGGAATGGGCATCTCGCAGCACGTGCACGGCACCGACAACGCGCGCTGCCTGATCGCGCTCTCGATGATTACCGGCCAGATCGGCCGCCCCGGCACGGGACTGCATCCGTTGCGCGGCCAGAACAACGTGCAGGGCGCGTCCGACGTCGGGCTCATTCCGATGGTGTTCCCGGATTACCAGCCGGTGGGCGACCCGGAAGTGCGCGCGAAATTCGAAGCGCTGTGGAACGCGAAGCTCGATCCGAATCCGGGCCTCACCGTCGTCGAGATCATGAACGCCGTGCACGCGGGCACGATCCGCGGCATGTACATCATGGGCGAAAACCCCGCGATGTCCGATCCCGACGTCGAGCATGCGCGCCAGGCGCTTGCCGAGCTCGAAATGCTTGTCGTGCAGGATCTCTTCCTCACCGAAACCGGCTACCTCGCCGACGTGATCCTGCCGGCGTCCGCATTCCCCGAGAAGACCGGCACGTTCACGAACACCGACCGCGCCGTGCAGCTTGGCCGCGAAGCGCTGCCCTTGCCGGGCGACGCGCGGAAGGACCTCGACATCATCGTTGCGATGGCGCGCGAGCTCGGACTCGACTGGCATTACACGCATCCGCGCGAAGTGTTCGACGAAATGCGCCAGGCGATGCCGTCGATCGCCGGCATCACCTGGGATCGGCTCGAACGCGAGAGCGGCGTGACTTACCCTTGCGAAAAGGTGGGCGACCCCGGCGATCCGGTGGTGTTCATCGATGACTTCCCGACGAAAAGCGGCAGGGCGCAGCTCGTGCCGGCGCAGATCATCCCTGCGGCGGAAAAACCCGACGCCGAATTCCCGTTCGTCCTCATCACCGGGCGCCAGCTCGAGCACTGGCATACCGGCAGCATGACGCGGCGCAGCCGCGCGCTCGACGCGATCGAGCCGTTCCCGGTCGCGTCGCTCAACCCCGACGATCTCGCCGACCTCGGCGTCACGCCGGGCGGGGCGATCACCGTGGCGTCGCGCCGCGGCAGCGTGTCGCTGTACGCGCGCGCGGACGACGGCACGCCGCGCGGCAGCGTGTTCATCCCGTTCTGCTATTACGAGGCCGCCGCGAACCTGCTCACGAATCCGGTGCTCGACCCCTTCGGCAAGATTCCCGAATTCAAGTACTGCGCGGTGCGCGTGACGGGCGGCGGCACGCCGGTGGCAACACGCGGCTATCACGCGGCGGAAACGCTCGCGGCGGATTGAATCGCAGTTAATGCTTGAGCGCCTTCCACCACATCCATGCCCCCAATACCCACATCATCAGTGCGAATGCCTGCCGCAATCGCGCCACGGGCCACGCGTGGGCCACGCGGGCACCGAGCGGAGCGAACAACATGCTCATCGCGACGATCCCCGCCATAGCGGGCAGATAGACATAGCCAATGGAATACGCCGGGAGGTCGGGTTCAGACCACCCGGCAAGGACGTATCCCGCCGCCGAAGCCACGGCAACGGGCAGTCCGATCGCCGCCGAAGTTCCGACGGCATAGTGGACTCTCACGTTGCAGCGGACCAGGAACGGCACTGCCAGGAAGGCACCCCCCGTTCCCACCATCCCTGCCGCAAGCCCGATAAGAAGAGCGACGCCAAACATTGCAGGCTTGCCAGGCAGGTCGCGCGTCGCTTTGGGTGCCTTGGACAACATCAACCGTGCAGCGGTGAGCCAGGTCAAGGCTCCGAAGATTGCAGCCATCACCGGCATTGGGAGCGCGCTCGCGAGCTGTGGCCCCAGCAAGGACCCCACAACGAGCCCCGGCGCCATCGCGATGACGATCGACCATACGACCGCGCCCCGCTGGTGATGCGCGCGCGCCGACGCAACAGCCGAGAAGATGATCGAAGCCGCGGACGTGCCGATTGCGAGCGGCAGCAGGTGCGCGACACCGATGCCCTCGCGCTCGAAGATCTCCGCCAGCACCGGAACCATCGTAAAGCCGCCACCGATGCCCAGCAGCCCGGCAAGGAAGCCGACAAATGCCCCGAGGAGCAGGAAGACCGGAATGAGCGCCGGGTTCAACCGCGTGCCCGAATGCGAGGACGAACGACGCGTTGACGCGAAAAGCGCAGGCTGATGGCCCGTGCGATCTGTGCGTTACGCAGCTTCGCGTCAGCGAGATCGTGGAGCTTTTCGCGCTCGACGAGGCGCAATGCGTTCGGCTGCTGTTGCGTTTGGAGCGTATCGGATTGCTCGATCTGCATGAGAATAATCGCATTCGACTTCGTGTCGCGCGGACGTTCGCCTGGATCCCGGATGGGCCGATCATGCGCTTCATGAAGGCGCACGCGACCGATTTTTTCCGGCACAGGTTCGACAGACCCGGTGAGGCGATGCGCCTCGTAAGCGTGCGCTTGTCCGCGGAATCCCAGGTTGTGCTGCTGCGTGACGTCGAGCAACTCGTGGCCGGATACGCCGAGCGGCACGATGTCGACGCGCGGCTGCCGCTTGGAGAGCGCAATCACGTGACACTGCTCGTAGCTGTACGCTCGTGGGAGCCCGCGTTTTTCAAGGCCATGCGGCGCCCTGCATAGGCCCGCGCTGGTGTTCGTGGGGATCAGGGCGCCCGCGGTAGAATGCTCACGAAGTCCAGGCTGCCCATGCGCTCGCTTTCGCACCTCTTCGAAAACAACCGCGCGTGGTCCGAGCGCATCCGACGAAGCGATCCCGATTTCTTCGCCCGACTGTCGCGGCAGCAGCGACCGCGCTACCTCTGGATCGGATGCGCGGACAGCCGCGTGCCGGCCAACGAGATCGTCGACCTCGCCCCGGGCGAGCTCTTCGTGCACCGCAACGTCGCCAATGTCGTCGTGCACAGCGACCTCAACTGCCTGTCGGTGATGCAGTTCGCCGTGGACGTGCTGCAGCGTCGAGCACATCATCGTCTGCGGCCACTACGGCTGCAGCGGCGTCTCCGCCGCGCTTCAGAATCAGCGCGTGGGCCTCGCGGACAACTGGCTGCGTCACGTCCAGGACGTGCATTCGAAGCACGACGCGAGGGTCGCGACGATCGCCGACACTGCCGCAGCGCATCGACCGCCTGTGCGAGCTCAACGTGATCGAGCAGGTCGCCAACGTGTGCCAGACGACCATCGTGCGCGACGCGTGGGACCGTGGTCAGGCGCTGGCGGTCCACGGGTGGGTCTACGGGCTGAAGGACGGCCTTGTGCGCGATCTCGGCGCTACCGTCACGAATCCGAAGGAGGCTCCGGTGGCGTATGCAGCGGCGCTCGCCGCGCTGTAGCTTCCCGAATTACACCTTCGACACCGCCTTCGCGAGCTTCTCGACGATCTTCCATTCTGCCGGCGTCACCGGCGTAATCGACAGCCGGTTGCCGCGCCGCAGGACGACCATGTCGCCGAGCCCGGGCGTTGCGCGCAGCATCGGCAGCGTTATCAGCGGCGTCTTGCGTACCAGCGTCACATCGACGTGCAGCCAGCGCGGCGCGGCGCGTGTCGACTTGGGATCGAAATACGCGCTCTTCGGATCGAATTGCGTCGCGTCGGGGTACGCGAGACGCGAAATATCGACGATGCCCGCGATGCCGGGCTCGGGACAGCTCGAATGGTAGAAGAAGGCGCGGTCGCCGATGCGCATCCCGTCACGCATGAAATTGCGCGCCTGGTAATTGCGCACGCCGACCCACGGCGTCGTCTGCTTCGGCGCCCGCACGAGATCGTCGATCGAGAATTCGTCGGGCTCCGACTTCATCAGCCAGTAGCGCATCGATTATCCGTTGCTAGGGACCGGGACAAAGGTATCACCATGGCAGACCGACCAGCCATGGCAAGCTGATCGAGACGCGCTTGCGCGGATGCCATATATACCATACCATACTAGCATGCACAAGACGACGCTCTATCTGGACGACGAGATTCGAGAACGGATCGCGCGCGTCGCGAAGGAGACCGGACGCTCGCAAGCGGATGTCATTCGCGACGCTCTTCACGCATTCTTTACCCGCCGCAAGAAGCCGCGATCGATCGGGCTCGGCAAGGGCGGGCGTGATCTGAGTGACCGGGTCGAGGAGCTTCTTGAAGGCTTTGGCGAACGGTGATCGTTGTAGACACGGGCGGCCTGCTCGCCCTGCTCAACGGGCAGGATCGGCATCACCGCGTCGCCCGGATGTCGTTCGAGCAAGACGGGGCCCGTTGGATCGTCCCCTGGGCCGTGCTACCGGAGCTCGACTACCTCGCCGCCAAATGCATGAGCGAGGATGTGGCGCGCACCTTTCTCGAAGATGTCCGGGATGGCGCCTTTCGAGTCGATGCGCATGTTGAAAAGGATCTCGCGCGCGCAGCGGAGCTCAGGAAGAAATACGGTGGATTGTCGCTGGGCCTCGTCGATACGGTCGTGATGGCTCAAGCCGAACGCCATCGCGCCGAAGCAATCCTTACGACCGACGGCCGCCACTTCCGCGCGATCAAGCTGGCAATCGCGCCGTTTCCCGCGCTTCCCTTGCTCGATGGCTGACGAACGGAAGCGCGCGCATGTAAGCGGTTGCATGAATTGCTGCACGCGCATCTGAAACCGGCGCAGCGCGAGCGGCTGCTGGCGGAAGGTGCGACGACGACCGCGCGATCAGGATGCCGCCTGGCGGACGTGTCGCAAGCCCCTCGCTTCAAAGGTCGACTGCGAACGCGCCGATTCGCGCAGCCACTGCTCGGCTTCCGCGGTTCCGAGGGGCCGGCTGATCCAGTAACCCTGCATGGTGTCGCAGCCGAGCGCACGCAACGCGTCGAAGGTGGCCTCGTCCTCGACGCCTTCGGCGACGACGACGAGCCCCATGTTGTGCGCGAGCTCGATCGTCGAGCGCACGATGATCGCGTCGTTCGCATCGTGCGCCAGTGCCGTCACGAACGACCTGTCGATCTTGAGCTCGTGGAGAGGCAGGCGCCGCAGATACGACAGCGACGAATATCCGGTGCCGTAGTCGTCGATCGCTATCCTGCACCCCAGGGCGGCGATGCGTTCGAGGTTTCTGATCGCGTGGCCCGGATCGTCGAGGATTGCGCTCTCGGTGATTTCGAGCGATATCCAGCTCGCCGCGCAGTTCTCGCGCTCGAGCAGCGCCTCGAACCGGTCGGGCAACTGCGCATCGATCAGGTCGCGCGCCGAAATGTTGATCGCGACGTTCGTCGCCAGTCCCTGGCGGCGCCACGCCGCGCACTGCGCGACGGCGCGCCCGATAACCCACTGCGTGATGACGCGTATATAACCGGTCTGCTCGGCGAACGGAATGAATTCGGACGGCGGCACGAGACCGCGTGACGGGTGCTGCCAGCGCACCAGCGCTTCGACGTAGAGCTCGCTGTCGGGGCGCAACGAGATTTTCGGCTGGTACACGAGAACGAGCTCGTCGTTGTCGACCGCCTTGCGCAGATCGCTCAGCAGCGACAACCGTTCGAGGCTGTGCTGATCGTAGTTGTCGTCCCAGATCGCGATACCCGCGTTGGTTCGCTTGGCCTCGTACATCGCGACGTCCGCGCACCGCAAGCAGCTTCGACGATTCGTCGCCATGATCGGGACACGTGGCGATGCCGATGCTGGCGGCAATGTCCACGACCTGCTCCTCGAGCGTCATCGGCGCCTCGAGCGCCCGCAGGATCGCCTGGCCAAGGCGCTGCGCGTCGCTGATCGGAGGCGCCCGCAAGCAGGATCGCGAACTCGTCTCCGCCGAGGCGCGCCACGGTATCGGTGGCCCGCCGAAGCACCGCCTGAAGACGTCCGGCAACTTCCTTCAGCAACAGGTCGCCGATCCGATGGCCGAGCGTGTCGTTGACGTACTTGAAGTGGTCGAGATCCATCAAGAGCACCGCCAGCGGCGTGCCCGCGCGGGCGGCGGAGGCAAGCGCCTGATCGAGACGATCCGCGAACAACAGGCGGTTCGGCAGCCCGGTCAGCGCATCGCGGTACGCGAGGTCCGTTATCCTCGATTCGCGCGTCACGATGCCCTCCTGCATCGCGCGAAACGCCACGGCGAGGTCTCCGATCTCGTCGTTGCGCGTGCCGGAGGGCACCGTCGAGTAATCCCCGGCCGCAATGCGCCGAGCCACCCCGGCGAGATCACGCACCGGCCGCCCGATGCTGCGCGCGATGGCAATGCTTGCGATGATCGAGACGACGACGCCGAACAGCGAGATCAGCGTAAGCCGTCGTTGCATCTGCCAGAACGGCTCGAGCGCGACCGCCAGCGGCTCCTGCAGCACGGCGACAACGCTTTCATTGGGGCGTACCGCGAGATCGAGCACGCGGGTGATCGCCTCGTCGCCGTACCCCGCGGTGTCCTCGGCAGCGTTGCTGCCGAGGTGGCCGGCTGCTGCACCGGCAATGAGAACGGCGCGCTCCGCCTGCGGCAATGTACTTGCCTGGATGCGCCACGGCTCATCGTGTTGCCGCGCCAGAAAGGAAACCTGCAGTCGTGTGAGGCGGTGCAGATCCTGCGCGAGCGCGTCGTCGACCCTGAAGCCGACAACGAGCCACGCGACTGGCAGCGGCGCAAGCACCGGAACGATCACGAGTTGATAGAGCTGCCCGCGTAGCAACACCATCGCCGGTGCCTGCTGCGACACCTCCGCCTTTTCGAGCAATTCCGGATATCCGAACGGCTTGCCGGTCGCACTGTCGATCGAGTCCGCAATCACTCGCTGATCGAGTCCAACCAGCATCATCAACGCGGCGTCGATCCGCTTGCCGTGATTCGCGAGGACCGACGCTACCGTTTCGCTGTCGCCTGTCGCCACCGCTTCGCGAAACGCGTAGTCGGCAGTGAGCAGGCGTGCGCCCTGGACCATGCGATCGGTGTCCTGCGCGAGGAAGCGGTCGAAAACGAGCGTTCCTGCGACGATTTCGGCGCTGACCGATTTGCGTGCGGCTGCGATGCCGGCCGTCTTGATCAGCAGATAGCCGCCGCCTTGCACGACGATCAGCAGCAGCAGAAACAGCGCAAAGATGCGCGCCTGGAGGCTGCGAATCGGTACCGGTGGGAAGGACATGGGCAAGCGCCGCGTTTCAGTCGCCGCGGACGATCAGTGTCCGCGCAGGGCAACGGCTGCCACGAAGAGGCATCCTGCACATCCGCGCGCGCAGTGAACAGCCTGTGCTGTACATCGAAAGGTCGGTGGCGACATCTCGCGCCGGTGCCTGCATCAACGGCAGGTTGTCGATGAAAGTGAGGATCGGATCGCGCTTGCTTTTGTAACGATCAGTCTGTGGGTACGCATCTTGCGGAGCACGCCGCATGACAAAGCAAGATTCCTGCCCTCCTGCTGCGGATTGCGCGCGAGGCGCCGGCGATCTGCCGAGGGCCTCGTATCCGGTTCCCGCCAGGATCGCTTTGTCTGCGCTGTTTCTGTTGGCCGCATTCGGCACGCCGGCGCAAGCCGAGTGGCTCCTCGATATCGCCGCCGGCGCCACGTACGACAGCAACCTCACGCACGCTGCAGACGCGCCCGATGTTCGGCGAGACTTCGCGGCGACGTTCGACGCCAGCGCCGGTCAGTTCTTCGCGATGACGGGCAACGACGGCGTGACGCTGACCGCGAACGCGCGCGGCGAAAGCTACGTCCGCTACAGGGGGCTCGATCTCGCCGCCATTGGCGCATCGGCGGTCTACCGGCACAAGTTCGGGCTCGGGTGGAGCGCGCCGTGGGCCGCGCTCGCAGTGAATGGTTCGTACGACCGATACGGAAGCGAGCTTCGCGACGGTGCGCGATTCGACGTCCGCGCGGAGGTCGGTCGGCGGTTCACCGAAAGCGTGGACGCGCTCGTCGGGATGGCCTACGACCGGCGCTACGCGCCCAACGGAGAGCCCGAGGTCCCCGGCATTCCGGGAAACGTGTTCGCGCTCATCGGGCAAAGCGCGTATTTCCAGGCAGGTTATGCGATCAGCGAACGGTGGCTATTCAGTGTCAACGGCGCGATCCGTCGCGGCGATGTCGAGTCCACGTCGCAGCAGGGCGCTGCCGTTTTTCTGGCATCGAGTGCCATCGCCGAGGATCCGGCCTTCCACGACTCCCGACTGTATGCCTACCGCCTGCGCGGAACGACGACGACGCTGGGCGCGACGTTGAGCTTTGCGTTGAACGAGCACTCGTCGCTCGACCTGCGCTACAGCTACGCGTCGACGCGTTCGCCGCAGGACCTCGAATATCGGAGCCACAATGCGGACCTGCTGTTTGCGTACCACTTCTGACGAAAGAGCCTGATGCGAAACCACTGGAGAATTGCTGCGTTCGCGCTGGTCGTCGCCATCGCGTGCGACGCGCGTGCGCAGACCGCGGAGATCGATGCGACCGTCATCGATCAGCAGGGAAGGCCGGTCGCCGACGCCGTTGTCGTCGCAGTCCCCTCGGACCCGAACGTGCGCCTGCCCGCGAAGCCGCGCGATGATGTCGTCGATCAGGTCGACAAGCAATTCGTGCCGAAGGTGCAGGTGGTGGCCGTCGGCACGGCGGTCACCTTTCCGAACAACGACCATGTGCGCCACCAGGTGTATTCGTTCTCGCCGGCCAAGCGCTTCGAATTGCCGCTGTACGCTGGCGTGCCGGCAAAGCCGATCGTGTTCGAGAAGCCGGGCGTCGTCGTGCTCGGCTGCAACATCCACGACTGGATGATCGGCTACATCTACGTGTCGGAATCGCCCTACTTCGCGAAGACGCGAGCCGACGGAAAGGCGGCGCTCACCAATCTGCCGCCGCGTGCCTACATCGTGCGTGTCTGGCATCCGCAGATCACGGTCGCGGAGGACAAAACGCACAAGACGATCGACGTGACGCCGGGGACGCACGCCGAAGTCGCGTGGACGTTGGACCTCAAGCCCGAAGCGAGCATCCGGCGCGCGCCCGTTCCGGGACAAGGCAGGCGATACTGAAACGAGATGCGTGCACACGCGTCACTGGCGCGGTGGCGGCGATTCGTCAGCTAATTCATCGTGGATGCCGGGTCGCTCGTCCGATCCTTCGCATTGGGCGAGGAGGAATTCGCCGAGCTCGCGGGCGACCAATCGCTGCGTCGCGATTGCCGTCGGGATCGGGCAGTGCTTTTTCGCGCGAGCGCTCTTCGGCGCCGGGGGACGCGGCTTCGCCGACGGCGGTTCCTTATCCGGCAGCGACTGGGTCCTGGGCGCCTGCCCGACGACGGTCGCGCGATCGCCTGACACGTTCGAAGAAGGCGGATCGATCCGGAACTGCGCCACCGGGATCCTTCGGCGGCTCGAGCCTCGGCGCTGCGTCGGGACGAACCGGTTGTGGCGCGGGCGCTGCAACGCGCGGGCGGTGCATCAACGGTCGTTGCGACTGGCGGCGGCACCGCGGGCGCCGCGGTCGCCGGTGCCGGCGCTTCCTCGGTGCCTCTCGCAATGACGATCAGGTCGGCCAGCGAGCGCATGGCGGGCCGCCATGGATGTACGCGTAGTAAGCGACGGCTGCGAGGACGACGGGCGCGACAACGAAGGACGCGCGGTAGAAAACGCCTTTGCGCGGAGGCACGACACGATCACGGGTCAGGACGACATCGGAATCCGGTTCGCGCACGTCCGGCTCGGCCGTCCCGAGATAATGCACGACATCATCGCGCGCGCGAACGTCGGCCCCCCCGGCTGCAAGGCATGCCGCGAGCGACTCCGGGATATGCGCGCGAATCTCGGGCTCGTCTCGCGTCGCATCGGCGATGGGGCTGGCCGGAATCGATTTCGCCAGCGCATCGGCAGCACCTGACGCGACAAACGGCGCACCGCACTGGTGGCAATTCTCCGCCGACACGTCGGTGATCGCCTCGCACTGCGGGCAAGGCTTGAGATGCAGCGGGGAGCCGCAGTCGTTGCAGAATTTCGCTCCTTCGGGATTGGCGTGGGCGCAAAAACGGCAGGATGAAGTCGACATGCTGGTAACCGGTTGCGAGTTGAAGACAGGCGGCGCACGTTGGAGGCGATGGAACAACCGCAGTTCCATTGACGCACGCGTTCCGCTGATCCTGCAATGGCTCGAGCGCTGTATTGTCCGGCGCGCGGCGCGCCGGAACAAGCAGGCGCATCAATCCAGCGCGAGCAGCAGCTTTCCGCGGCTTTCGCGCGCCTCGAGCATCCGGTGCGCCGTCGCTGCCTCGCGCAACGGGAAGACGCGGTGAACGGTCACGCGCAGATTTCCGCCCGTCACGGCACCGAACAGGTCCTGCGCGCGCGCGCGGATTTCGGTCGCGTCGCGCATGTAATCGGCAAGATGCGGCCGGGTGAAATAAACCGAGCCCGCCTCCGCCAGCTCGAGCGGCGCAATCGCCTCGACCTGGCCGGAGCTCGCGCCGAACATCACGCACAGCCCGCGCTTGCGCAGCGACCGGATGCTCGCATGAATGGTATCGTGTCCCACCGAATCATAGACGACGTCGGCGCCGCGCCCATTGGTGATGCGCAGCACCTCGGCGCGAAAATCGACGTCGCGATAGAGAACCGTGTGATCCGCGCCGCAGGCGCGCGCGATCGCGGCCTTCGCCGGCGTGCCGACGGTCGCGATCACCGTTGCGCCGCGAAGCTTGGCAAGCTGGATCAGGAGCTGGCCGACGCCACCGGCGCCGGCGTGCACGACACAGACGTCACCGGCATGCAGGCGCCACGCGGAATGCGTCAGATAGTGCGCCGTCGATCCCTGCAGCATCAGCGCGCAGGCGATGTCGAGCGGAACGGCATCGGGGACGGGCACGAGCCGCCATGCCGGCACGACCGCGTAGTCGGCGTACGCGCCGCGCACGATGCACCACGCGACGCGCTGGCCCGGCCTGAAGCCCTCGACGCCCGCGCCCACCGCATCGACGATCCCCGAGCCCTCCATGCCGAGGAGCATCGGCAAGCGCGTCTCGTACGTCGCCGAGCGTGCATATGCGCCGTTGCGCATGTAGACGTCGATGTAGTTGACGCCGGCGAACTCGAGGCGCACACGCGCGTCGCCCGGGATGCAGCGCGGGGATGTCGGTCTCGCGTGCTTCGAGGACTTCGGGCCCGCCGAAGCGGTCGATAACGACGGCGCGCATCAGGCACCCGACGCAGCGAGTGCGCGATCGGGCATCAGGCGCTCGAGCGGCTCGGCGAGCTCGTAGACGCTGCGCACCGCGAGGTCGCGGCCGAACGGCACTCGCTCCTTCGCCGCGCGCGCACGCAATCCCGCTTCGTGCACCTCCATCACGTCGGCGGGCAGCGGCAGTCCCGCGGGATCGAGAATGCGCAGATAGCCGTCGGCGTCGCGCGCCGGCATGACGCGGCTTTTGACGTGACGGTTCGGCGACCACGGCACGTCGAGCACGCCGGCCGCGAACGCGCGCACGGTCCCGACGGCCGTGTCGCCGTCGCCCATTTCGAGCACCTTGTCGACGATCGCCCGCACCTCGCGCGCGATCAGGACTTTTTCGCGCTCGTACGCCGGCAGCCCGTCGAGCCGGATGCCGCGCGCGAGGTAGATCGCCATTCGCGTGATGCGCAATCCCTCGACGTTCGCCTGCGGGGTCGGGATGCCGTGCGCCTCGTGCGTCGACTTCGTCGTCACGCTCGCCGCGCCGCCGATCGCGGCGAGCGTGCCGCCGTAGCTCAGCAACGTCGTCGCCTGCATGTCGTCCTGCGGCCACGCGCCCATCCAGTGCAGCGACGTGATCGGCGTGAAGACATCGCGGAAACCCTTCTTCGCGAGATATTCCTGCGCGAGCGACTCGCAGGCGGCGATCGCCGCGGCGTCCTGAACGAGATGCATCGTCTGCGCGAGCTCGAGGCCGTAATGGGTCACGCCCTGCGCGGCGGCAAGCAGGCAGTCGAGGATCGCGATGGCGATCGCGATGCACGGCGGAATGTTCGTGCCGGTGAGGAATCCCGGCTGCCGCCGGTGCAGTTCGACGCCGTGCTCGGCGTAGAGCGCGGCGAGGCGATCGAGATACTGGTAATTGCGGATGCCGTCCTCGATCGACAGCTCCTTGATGTACGACGTCGTGTACGCGATGCCGCTGCCGAGATAGCCGGTGTAGCCGGCGGCGAAGCCGATCTCGCAGGTGAGCTTCGGCATCGACGTGCCGGTGAGCATGATCGCCGGCTTGTCGATCGCATCGATCAGCTCGCGGCACGCGGCGAGGCCGTAATTGACGATCGGAAAGCCGTTCAGCAGCGACCGGCCGAGGCGCTCGGATTCGTCGACGCCGATCGCAGCGGCGGCAAACTGCTCGTTTCGCGTGTAGCTGTCGGTCGTCGTCGGCACGATGTCGGCCATGCCGTCGCGGTCGAGCGCGATCATCAGCGCCTTCTGCATCTCGAGCGTCGCGAAGCCGCCGCGCGGCTGCGTGAGGCAGCGGCGCTCGCGATGCGCGCGCCGCATCGCGTCGGCCAATCGCTTGTGCGGCGGCAACGCCCTGTGGCGCGCGACGGCCGCGTCGAAATCAATGTCGCGGCCCGTGGGCCAGCGCGCGAGATTCGCCTTGCGCGCGTCGGCGGAACTCGTCGGCGGGTATCGGCTGTTCCGACAGCTTTGCCTGCGGCGCTTGCGAAGTCGATGAATCGTTCATCGTGTTCGTGCCGACGTAAGGATCGATTCCGGTGACGAGCATGCCGGATCGAGAAGGCGCAAGTGATTGCGCGCGCAGTCGAAGGCGGCGACGGGATCGACCTGCGCGAGCAGGCCCGCCGCGTACAGCAGGTAATCGGCGTCGACGGCGAGTCGCGGTGCGCGCGGCCGCAGCGACCCTGGATCGCGCGTATCGGTGCACGCGACCGCCAGGATCGACGCCGGATCGCGCGCGTGCACGATCGCCCCACCGGTGCCGATCACCCAGCCGACGGCGGAAAGGTCCTTGCCGCGCTGTACCTGCACGGGACCCTGCGCGGTGTAGACGGTCTCGACCGTACCGGCGTGGCGCTTCATCGCAATGTCGACCGCTGCGCGCACGAGCGCCTCGTCCATTTGCCGTTCGATGTCGGTCGCCGGCAGCATCTCGACGCTCGCCTCGACGCGGGACAGCGCGCCACCGGCCTCCTCGATCCCGAGTCCGGCATTGGCAGCGAGCGTGTCGAGCCCGACGGCGGCAACGATCGCCGCGACGTTGTGCCGCATGCCGAGATCGCCTTCCACCGTACGCTTTGCATGCGGCTCCGGCAAGCCGTAGCGGATGACGCCCGGGCTCGGACGGCTCTCCGGCGCCGATCGAATGCACGTCGGTCGTGGCGCCGCCGGGGTCGACGACGACGAGCGGCCCCAGGCCCTCACGCCCTTCGACGCCATCGGCAAGAATGCGGGCGCCTTCGAGCACGGCCGCCGGTGTCGGCATCAGCACGTGATCGATGCGTGCGCTCGCGCGATCGATGCCCTTCGCCGACACGATCCGGCGCATGAACACGTCGCGTATCGCGGCGCGCGCGGGCTCGATGTCGAGCGTGTCGAGCGCGGGGAGGACGTTGGCGGTGGGCATGACGAGACGCCTGCCCTCCGACAGCATCGCGACGATCTCGTCGGTCACTTCGCGATTGCCGGCGACGACGACCGGGCACCGGATCGCGCTTCGCGCCAGCGCCTGCGCGTTGTGCAGGATTACGTCGCGGTTGCCGCCGTCCGTGCCGCCGCACAGCAGCACGATGTCCGGCGCAAGTGCTTCCACCTCGCGCACGTCCGCGGTGGTCAGGCGGTACGCGAAGCTGCCGCAGAGCTTGGCGCCGGCGCCGAGCGCCGCTTGCCGCGCCGCCTCGGCGGTAAGCTCGCGCACGAGGCCGATCGTCACCATCCGCAACCCGCCCGCGGCGCTGCTCGATGCCAGTCGATACGCGAACGACGGCAGGCCGCCGAGCGCATCGCCGAGGCGGGCGAGCGCTTCGTCGAGACCGAGATTGATGTCGGAGGCGACCGTCGACGGACCCTGCGCAGTCGCCATCAAGGTGCGCGAATCGAGATCGAGCGCACGCAGCTTCGTCCACGTGCTGCCGAAATCGATCAACAGCGCAGATCATAACCCCCACGCTTGCGGCGTCATCGCTGCGCTCCCGGGCTTCGTCTGGCGCCGCGCATCGGCGCGCGTGCAAAATCAGCCGCCAATGCGGCGAGCGCCGTTTCGACGCGCGTGCCCGGCGGAAACACGCGGTCGAAACCCATGTCGAGAAAGCGGCGCTCGACGGCTTCCCACGGCTGCTTGCCGACGACGAGGTTGCCGCCGACGTAGAGCAGGATGTCGTCGAGGCCCGCTTCGACGCAAAGATCGCGAAACCCGCGGCAATCGAGCTCGCCCTGGCCGTACAGCGACGAGACGAGGATCGCATCGGCCGCGGTTTCGACGGCGGCCTTGATGAAGTCGCCAGCCGGCGTCAGCGCGCCGAGCGACACGACGCGATAGCCGGCATCCTCGAGCGCCATCGACAGGATGCGGTTGCCGACGATGTGCGTGTCGGCGCCGATTACGCCGGTGACGAGGGTGCGTGGCATCCGATGCGTTCGATGCGGAAGGTCTCGGTGGCGCGCGCATACCGCGCAAGCGCCTGCGCGTCGAGCACGCGCGGCGCGGCGTCGAGGACGATGGCGCCGTCGTCGAAGACGAGCGGGTTGGCGAAGAGCATCCGCCGCGCTTTGAGGAAGCCGTTCATCTCGCCGGCGTTGTCGATTTGGCGCGCAGCGACGCACGCTTCCATCCAGCACGAAAGATCGCAGGCGACGCCGTTGCCGAGCACGGGCGTCATGCCGAGCGCGCGGATACGCTCGATCGCTGCGACCAGTGCGTCGATGCCGACGAACTTCATCAGCTTCACCTTGATGAAGCGGCACGCCGCTTCGCGTGCGGCGCGCTCGATGTCCACGAGTCCGTAGATCGACTCGTCGAGCATCAATGGCAAGCCGGTTTTCGCCGCGGCGTCAACGGCACTGCGGTGTGCGTCCCAATCGCCGGCCGCGCACGGCTGCTCGAAGAGCTCGATCCCGGCCGGATCGACGGCGTCGATGAATGCGATCGCCTCCGCCCCCGAATAGCCCTGATTGGCGTCGACGCGAATCGGTACGCGGCCACCGATGATCGACTGGATCGTCGCCAGCGCCGCGATGTCGCGCGCCACATCGAAGCCGACTTTGACCTTCACCGTTCGATAGCCGTCGGCGAGGAGGCGCGCGAAGTTGTCGCGCAGTTCGGCGCGATCGCCGCCCTGCAGCAGTCCGAGAATCGGCACGCGCGTTCCCGCCGCCGGCGACAGCAGCGGATGGCCCAGCGCCATGTCGAGCGCCGTGTGGAATGCCGTCGCGATGAAAGGCGCTTCTTCGCCGATCGATGCGAGCCGGGCGCACGCCGCGGCGCTGTCGACGCCCGGCAGTTGTCGCGCGATGTCGCGCGCAAGCGCATACCCGGCGTCGATCGTCTCGTCGGTGTAGCCGGTGAGCAGCGTCGCCTCGCCGTATCCGATCTCGCCCTCGCTGCCGGTGACGGTGACAACAACGGTGTCGTAGTGCGTCACGGGACCGAACGCGAGCCGATACGGCCGCTCGAGCGGAATCTCGAGACGATGCACGTCGATGCGCTCGATCCGCATTGCGTGCGACAGGAGCGCGAGGGCCACGCGGCGGCGCCGGCGCACGCCGCGAAACAGCGGATAGAAAAGCGCGATCGCGGTCAGCGCCATCACCGCGGCGCTCACCGGACGGGTGAAAAAGACGGTCCAGTCGTTGCGATAGCTGATCATCGTCGTCAGGAACGACGTCTCGGCCACCGGTCCGAGGATGCAGCCGAGCACCATCGGCGCGATCGGAAAGCGCCAGCGCTCGAACAGGTAGCCGACGATCCCGAAGACGACGATCATCCACAGGTCGCTGACGTTGTTGTGCTCGGAGTAAGCGCCGATCAGGCAGAACAGCACGACGAACACCGACACGATCGCCTCGGGGAGATACAGCACCTTGATCAGCGGCCGGATCGCGAAATAGCCGAGCAGTCCCATGCCGATCACGCCGAGGAACACCGACGCGAAGATCGCATAGACCAGCGCGGATTGGGTCTGGAAGATCTGCGGTCCCGGCTGCACGCCGTGCAGCAGGAACGCGCCGAGGATGACCGCGGTGGCGCCGCTGCCCGGAATGCCGAGCGTCAGGAGCGGCACCATGTGGCCGCCAACCGATGCGGTCGACGCGACCTGCGGCGCGACGATGCCTTCGGCGATGCCGCTGCCCAGTTGCGCGCGGCGCTTCCCGTATTGGCCTTCGACGCCGTACGCGACGAACGATGCGATCGTCGCGCCGGCGCCCGGCACGATGCCGCACAGCACGCCGACGAAGGACGCGCGCGCGAACGTGCCGCGCAGCTTCCACGCCTCGGCGAGCCGGGGAATCCGCGTCGCGATCTTCCCGTCCCCCGACAGCGGCGGCGACGCGAACCCCTGCTCGAGCCGCACGAGCACTTCGCCGAGTCCGTACGCGCCGACCATCACCGGGAGATAGCCGATGCCGTCGCGAAGGACTTCGCTGCCGAAGGTGAACCGGTCGACGCCGTAGATCTCGTCGACGCCGACTGTCGACACCAGCATGCCGAAGAAGAGGCTGATGAACGCGTTCCCGAGCGATCCGCCGCCGAGCGCGACCACACTCGTGAACCCGAACAGCACGACGGCAAAATATTCGGGCGAGTCGAACGTCAGCGCGACCTTCGCGAACGGCACGGCGAGCGCCACCATGATCGTCGCGGTGATGAGGCCGCCGGTCAGCGCGGCGAAGAGCGTCCAGCCGAGCGCCTGCGCGGGGTCGCCCGCGCGCGCCATCGCGAATCCGTCCCACAGCAGCGGAACGTCCATCGGCTCGCCGGGAATGCGAAAGAGGATCGACGTGATCGCGCCGCCGTACGTGCCGGAAACGTACATCGCCGTCAGCAGGATGATCGACGGCGTGATCGACATGCCGTACGTGAACGGCAGCGCGAGCACGACGCCCATCACGAGCGTCAGGCCCGGCAGCACCGCGACGAGCATCCCGACGATCAGCCCCACAACGAGCGCCATGAAATTCACTGGCGCCAGGACGTGGACGAAACCGCCGGCGAGATGCTGGAGAACCTCGAGCATTACCGGATGCCGAGCAGGCGCATCAGCGCAAGCGAAATCGCCTCGAACGGCGGCGTGCCGATCGGCAGCGACAGGTAGACGACCTTCATGAACACGAACATGAACGCGAGCGCGCCGGCGAAGGCGACGGCGACGATCACCGGCCAGCGACGATAGCGGCCGGTGCGGATCAGCGCCGCGATATAGAGCACGGTGTCGCAGAAGAAGCCGAGCGTGCCGAGCAGCGCGACGTACGCGATGGTGAGCGCAATGCCGGTGACGAGCAGCAGCGGGAATCGCTTCACCGGCGCGGCATCGCGTTCGGCGTCGGGCAGCGCATCGCCGATGACGCTGTCCAGCACGCCGGCGGTGTCGTCCGAGCCCTTGAGCGACAACGATACGATGCGCACGACGCAGGCGACGATCATCAGCGCCAGGATCGCACGCGGCCAGACGTCGGGGCCGGGACGATCGCCGCGCGGCGTGTAGCCGAAATGCATCGCCTTGTAGCTCAGCACCGCGCGGCGGCGAGCACCAGCAGATACGGCAGCAATGCGCGAAGGCGTGGATTCACATGCAGGTCGCGCTTGCGCGCATGCGCAGCCACCGCGCCGACATCACGACGCGCCGCCGCCCACGAACCGTTACACGCAAAGCGCTATTTCTTCGGAATCGACGCGATGATCTTTCGCGCGTCCTCGAGCCAGCCCTGCATGTACTTGATCGATTCGTCGGCCGGCACGAAGCTCGCCTCGTCGGCGTACTGATCCTTGAGGTACGTCTTGAACTCGCTGGAGCCTGCCGCCTTCGCGAGCGCGTCCGCGATGAGCTTGACGCGCGCCGGATCCGTGCCCGCCTTCATCAGCACGACGCGAAACTGCGGCAGCGTGATGTCGTAGCCGAGCGCCTTGGAGATCGGCACGTTCGAGAAATCGCCGACCTTGCTGCCGTAGAAGAAGATCACCGGGCGGATCTGCTTCGTGTCGACGAAGTTGCGCACGTCGCCGGCCTGCTCGTACAGGAGGTCCGCGTGGCCGCCGAGAATGGACGTGTAGCGCTCGCCGGGCTTCGCGTACGGGACCGAATCGAGCTTCAGCCCCTTGGCGCCGAAATAATTGACGGTGATGTCATCGGGGCTGCCGAAGCCGGTGACGGCGACCTTGAGCGGGCGCTCCTTCGCGGCCTTCTCCACGTCGGCCCAGGTCTTGAACGGGCTGTTCTGCGCGACGAAAAATCCGGACGCCTGCTGGATGACGACGCCGAGCGGAATGATGTCGGCGAGCTTGAGCTTCGCGTTCGGATCGGCGAGAAGCGCGAAGGTGTCGCCCGTCATCACCTCGATCGTATAGCCGTCCGCGTTCGCGGCGAGCAGCTTCGCGTGCCCGGTCTGGCCGGTGGCGCCGGCCACGTTGATCACCGGCAGCGACACCTTGAGCTGCGGCTCGAGGAGCTGGCCGAGTTTGCGCGCGACCTGGTCGGCGCCGCCGCCGGGACCCCACGGCACGATGAATTCGATCGGACGCGACGGGTAGCGATCCTGCGCAAGTGCCCCGCCGGCGAAAGCCGCGCACGCGGCAACGCAAAACGTCAGCGCAGGGCGCGTCCAGAAAGCAAAACCTCGCATGTTTCCTCCGGGTGTCAGCGCCGCGCGATTCTTCGATCGCGTGCAGCGCGAATGTTTCGAATAGGTCCCCCGCCTGTGCCGTTCCGGCCGATCATCCTGAACCTGGGTTCAAGATCGGTCGCCTGCCGGGACCATCAGGCGCTTCCGCGTAGGAGCGCACACCGGTCCGCATTGGCGCGGCAACCTCGCTACGAGAGCATTGGTTCAAAGAACGTATGGCCGGATCGAACACCGCAGGGGATGGAACCATGACACGCAAACGGAACACGCGTTCCGCAACGAACCGCGGCGACCGCTAGAACAGCTTTTCCTGTCCCGCGAGCGTCTGGTCGATCGCCGCTTGCATCGCCTCGATTCTACGCTGGACCGCTTCGCCGTCAATCGTCGCGCCCGTCGGTGGAATGTGCGCCGTCGCGCCGCCCGCAGCGGTCGCCGCGCGCCGCTCGCGCAGCAAGTCGTGCGCGATGTTGAGCGCCGCCATCACCGCGATGCGATCGGTGCCGCTCACCTTGCCGCCATCGCGGATCTCGCGCATCCGGCGATCGAGCATCGCGACGGCTTCCGTCAATTCGTCGCGCTCGTTTTCCTTGCAGGCGAACTTGAACTCGCGGCCGAGGATCATCACGTCGAGCGTGATCGTGCGCACGGTATTCGCGCTTGTATGGTCCCCCCACGCTTGCGGCTTCGCCGCTGCGCTGCCCCCCGGGGAGCGGAATTCGCGCCTTGAGGCGGCTCTGCAGCGCTCATTGGCCGCTCACGCCGAGGTCGTCTCACGCTTCATTCGGCGGGAATCCGCGAA
The DNA here is from genome assembly GCA_963706225.1 of uncultured Pseudomonadota bacterium. GTDB lineage: Bacteria > Pseudomonadota > Gammaproteobacteria > Burkholderiales > Casimicrobiaceae > VBCG01. The sequence continues at coordinate 13,999 of CAVPMH010000024.1, read as the reverse complement.
ATCAGCGCATCGAGGCGAGCGCCCGCCTGCGCGACGCGCGCGGAAAGGTCGCGGTTGCGCTCCTGCGACGCGAGCAGCTCGTGGCGCAGCAACTCGTTTGCGGAACGCAGCTCGCGCGCATATCCGATCAGCAGTTCAACGCGTTCTTCCAGCGCGGCGAGTTCGATGTCCATCGAGGTTCGGGTAACGGGCTGCCCGCACTATAGAAGGCGCGCAATCGACGCGTCAACCCAATGTCGGCGCGGGACCGGTTGCGCCTGACGAACGGATGATCAGCCTGGCGCGGGATCGGTGTCGAGCGCAACGTAGCGAACGGCGACGACGTCGAGCTCCTCGATGCCGCCCGGCGTTCGCACGGTGACGCTGTCGCCTTCGCGCGCCCTGAGCAGTGCGCGCGCCATCGGCGAAATCCAGCTTATGTAGCCGCGCCCGGTGTCGATCTCGTCGATGCCCACGATGCTGATCGTGCGCTCGTCGCCCGCGCCGTTCGCCACGGTGACCGTTGCCCCGAAAAACACGCGCGACTCGGCGTCGTCGTCGCGCGGCATCGCGGGATCGACGACTTCGGCGTTGTCGAGCCGGCGGACGAGGAAGCGGATGCGACGATCGATTTCGCGCAATCGCTTCTTGCCATAGATGTAATCGCCGTTCTCGGATCGATCGCCGTTGCCCGCGGCCCACGCCACGGTGGCGACGAGCTCGGGACGCTCCTGCGACACCAGCGCATCCAGCTCGCGCCGCAGCCGCGCAAACCCGCCCGGCGTCATGTAATTGCGCGCGCCTGCGGGGAGCGGGACGGCTTCCGGGACGTCGGTCTCGTCGTCCGCCGGCGCGTCGTCGCTTACGAAGGCCTTGCTCATTTGCTGCTGCTGTCTGCTGCTCGAGCGAACATTATAGGCGTCCGCCGCCATCGCGCGCCGCGCATCGCGCAAGCGTCCCGCAGAGTTGCGCGATGCCGTCGACGAACCGCGGCCCGGGACGATGCAGCAGGTTGGCATCGACGACGAACAGCGCGTGATGGCGCACCGCATCGAGTGCCGGCCATCGCGACCAGTCGTCGAGCCAGGCGGGTCGGCGGGCATCGTCGGTGCCGGCGATGATCGCCTGCGGGTTGGCTGCGAGCACCGCTTCGACGCTGACCTGCGGCGCGGGAATCGTAAGCCCGGCAAAGACGTTTTCGCCGCCGCAGCGGGCGATCGCCTGGCTCACGAGATGCCGCCCGCCGAGCGTGAACAGCGGGACGCCGGAGATCTGGTAGAAGACGCGCAACGGGGCGCCGTCCCGGCGCATCGCGCGCGAGCTGCGCGACGCGCATGCGAAATCGCGTGGCGGCCGCGCGCGCGGCCGCGTCGGTCCCGCTCAGCGTGCCGATGCGCTCGATGTCGGTCGCGATGCCGTCGATCGTATGCGCATCCGCCTCGAACACGGCGACGCCGCGCGCGCGCAGCCATGCGACCTGCGCCGGCGTCGTCCACGGCCACGTGACGATCAGGTCGGGCGCGAGCATGACGATTTTCTCGAGATCGAGCGCCGCCACGTCGCCGATGACCGGCAGTTCGGCCACCGCGGGCGGGTAGTCGCTGCCCTTCATGACGCCGACGACGCGCGCGCCCGCGCCGGCGGCGTAGACGAGCTCCGCGCGTGCGGCGCGAGCGTGATGATTCTCGTCGCCGGCGCAGCGAGTGCGACGGTCGCGCCGGTGTCGTCGACGACGCGGACTGCCGCGCGCGCCGGCATCGCGACCAGCAGCGCGCTCAGCAGCAACCGCGTCGTCAGAGCTGCCATCGAACGCCGCCGAACACGCGCGTGCCGCCCGTCGCGAAATCCGCCGCGAGCGCGTAGTCGTGATCGAGCACGTTGTCCGCGCGGATGAAGAACGTCGTCGACGGCGCGACCGTCCACTCGATGGCGAGATTGACGAGGCCGTAGCCGCCGAGCCGGCGCCGATTCTCCGCATCGTCGAAGCGCGCCGACGAGCCGACGAGCTCCGCCGTCACGAGCACGCGCCCGATCGTCTGCGACAGCGACACGACGCCGTGCCGGCGCGCGCGCCGCGGCAGGAGCAGCCCGCTTGCCGCATCCGTCGGCGACTGCAGATCGACCGACGCGTGCAGGGCCGTTGCGCGCCATTGCGCGTCGCCGACGAGCGTGATGCCCTCGAGCGTCGCGTCGGCGACATTGTTCGGCGCACAGACGAAGTTCGCATCGCACTCGAACACGATGAGATCGTCGACGCGGTTGTGAAAGACGATGGCGTGCGCCTGCCACGCGACCTCGCCGGCATGCGACATCCCGTGCACGCCGGCTTCGAAATTGCGCGACGTCTCGGGACGCAGGTCCGGATTCGCGAAGCCGGGGAAATAGAGATCGTTGAACGTGGGCACCCGAAACGCGGTGCCGGCGCTCGCCGTCACGCGCCACGCCGCGTCGAGGCGATAGCCCCACGCGAGCGCGCCGGTCGTCTTTCCGCCGAACTGGCTCGAATCGTCGTGGCGCACGTTCGCCTGCAACGCAGTAGCACCCGCGTCGAGCCGGTAAACCGCCGGTGACGGCATTCGTGTCGCGCGACGTCACCGGGAATCCGGCATCCGAAAGTACGCGCTCCTCGCGCCGCTCGAGCGCAACGGTCAACGCGCCCGCCGGCAGCGTCACGTCGTTCTGCCACGCGTATTGCCGCTGATGCGTCTCGAACGGGAAATCGCCCGAGCCGGTCTTCGAGACCGAGCGATCGCTCTCCGTCGCCGAGCGAAAGCCGGGAATTCCAGTTCGTCGCCAGCCGGTTGGTCGAAGCGGCCTGCCACATCGTCAGCGTCGTGATCGTCCGGTCGTCGAAGCTGTCGCCGGCATCGAACTGGCTGTCGAGGCGGCTCCTGAAATACTGCAGCGACAGCGCCTGATCGGGCGCGAATTCGAGCGCGCCCTGCGCGCTGACGCTTGCGTTCCGGTAGCCATCGCGGTCGGGGTCGTAACTGAAATTCGCGGGATTCACGATTGCATTGAAGCCGTCGCTGCGCCGGCCGGCGATCTGCACGCTGCCCCGTGCGGGGCCGGCGCCTCCGGAGACTCCCGCAGACCCGGCCCACGTATCCGAGTTTCCATACCCGACCGATGCATCGGCGTGGACGCCCTGCGCGCCCCGGCGCGTGAATACCTGGATCACGCCGCCGATCGCATCCGCGCCGTACAGGCTCGATGCGGGACCGCGCAGAATCTCGATGCGCTCGATCTGCTCGAGCGGAATGGCCTCGAGCGCCGTCGCGCCGCTCGACGCCGACGCGACGCGCATGCCGTCGATCAGCACCAGCGTCTGCGTCGTATTCGCGCCGCGCAGGAAGACGCCGGATGTCGAGCCGGGACCGCCGTTCTGGATGATTTCGACGCCGGGTTGTCGCTGGAGCAGCGCGACGATGCCTTGCGCGCCGCTTTGCGCGATCGCCTGCGCGTCGATCACCGTGACGTCGGCGACGAGATCGATCAGCCGCTGCGGCGTTCGCGACGCGGTCACGACGATCGGATCGAGCACCGCCGGGGCGGGCGGCGACTGCGCGGCCGCATCGGCAACGAGCAGTGCAACGACAGGCACGAGCAAGCGCGCGCGCAGCAGCGCTGTGCGCGAGGCAAAGGCAAGGGACATGATCGACCGTCCGCGTCATGCCGTGGGGACCCCGCACGGCCGTTGATCGGCGACGAATGCCGAATGACGCATGGCACTCGCTTGCAGGCCGGTCTCCGGGCTTGCCGGCTGCGGATCCACCGGCCTACCGTTGCGGGGGCAGCCGCGGCATTGCGCCTGTCGGCGCGCACCGCGTTCCCGTTTCACCCGCCGGACAGCGAAATGCGACCGTCCGGCGGACACCTGCGCTGCGGATTCTACCTCGCTTTGCTATACTCCTGACCCTTTTCGAAACGTCGCCAGTGGCACGCAAGCTCTTCATTCGCACGTTCGGCTGCCAGATGAACGAGTACGACTCGGACCGCATGGCCGACGTGCTCGCCTCTCAAGGTTTCACGTCGACCGATCGCGCCGACGACGCCGACCTCATCCTGTTCAATACCTGCTCGGTGCGCGAGAAGGCACAGGAGCGCGTCTTCCACGATCTCGGCCGCGTACGCGGGATCAAGGTGGCGCGCCCTGACGTGCTGATCGGCGTCGGCGGCTGCGTCGCGTCGCAGGAAGGCGCTGCGATCGTCGATCGCGCGCCCTATGTCGACCTGGTGTTCGGTCCGCAAACGCTGCATCGCCTGCCCGCGATGATTCGTGCGCGCCGCGCGTCGGGCGTGCCGCAGGTCGACATTTCGTTCCCGGAAATCGAGAAGTTCGATCATCTGCCGCCGCCGCGCGTCGAGCGCGCGACGGCATTCGTGTCGATCATGGAGGGCTGCAGCAAGTACTGCTCGTTCTGCGTCGTTCCCTACACGCGCGGCGAGGAAGTGTCGCGGCCTTTCGACGACGTGCTGACCGAGCTCGCCGACCTCGCCGATCAGGGCGTCAAGGAAGTGACGCTGCTCGGCCAGAACGTGAACGCGTATCGCGGGCCGATGGAATCGAAGGAGCGAACCGCCGATCTCGCGCTGCTGCTCGAATACGCGGCGGAGATCCCGGGCATCGAGCGGCTGCGCTACACGACGTCGCATCCGAAGGAGATGAGCGCGCGCCTGATCGACGCCTACGCCTCGGTTGAAAAGCTCGTCTCGCACCTTCACCTGCCGGTGCAATCGGGATCGGATCGCGTGCTCGCCGCGATGAAGCGCGGGTACACGACGCTCGAGTACAAATCGATCGTCCGCAAGCTTCGCGCGCGCCGGGCCGATCTGGCGCTCACGTCCGATTTCATCGTCGGGTTCCCGGGCGAGACGGACGACGATTTCGAGCGTACGCTGCGGCTCGTGGCCGACGTACGCTTCGACGGCGCGTTCAGCTTCGCGTACAGCGCGCGCCCCGGCACGCCGGCCGCCGAATTGGCGGACCAGGTTCCACCCGACGTGAAACAGCAGCGGCTGCTGCGATTGCAGGCGCTGCTCGACAGCCAGTACCGCGCCTATAGCGAGCGGATGGTCGGCACGCGCCAGCGCGTGCTCGTCACCGGTCCGGCAAGCAGGAATCCGCGCGAGCTGGCCGCGCGCACCGACAACAACCGCGTCGTCAATTTCGCGGGCGACAGGGCGTCGATCGACCGTTACGTCGACGTCGACATTACGGCGGCGCTGCCGCACTCGTTGCGCGGCGAACTTTCGCCCGCGTGACCGGTCTTCGGCACGTCGCCCTTGCGACGGTCCGGAAGGCCCCCTTGCCCGATTCAGGAGACATCTCGTTCATGTTGCATCTTCGTCCTACCCGCACGGCGCTCCTGCTTGGCGCGCTCGCCTCGCTCGCGATGTCCGGTTGCGCGAGCCTTCAGCCCGCCGATGACGACAGGTCCGCGGACACCGCCGCGATCGCCGCAGCCGCCGCCACCGCCGCCACCGATGAAGCGCAACACGCCAACGCGCCCGCCAACGGCGCGCCGGGTGCCCGACACTCGAATGCCGCAGCAGCCGCGGTCGCGGCGGCGGCCGCCGCGCAAGCCGCGGAGTTCGCGAAGCCGTTCGCAGTGGTCGTGAAAGACGCGCAGGAGTCGCAAGGGCTCTTCAACCTCTGGCACAAGGATGACAAGGTCTGGCTCGAGTTGGCGCCCGATCAGTTCGACCATCCTTACTTCTTCAAATCAGGCGTGATACAAGGCATCGGCGAACACCGCATCTTCGGCGGCGCGATGAACGACCCGATCGGCGTGGCGCAGATCGTCGTGTTCCACAAGCATGGGCAAACGGTCCAGTTGATCGCGAAGAACGTGAAGTACACGGCGAAGGCCGGCACGCCCGAGGCGCGCGCCGTTGCCGCCGGCTTTTCGGACAGCCTGCTCGCCGTCGCGCCGATTTCGTCGCAGGCGCACCCCGAGCGCAAGTCGGTGCTGATCGACGCGAACGCGTTGCTCCTGTCCGACATCCCGGCCGGCGCGTCGCTGCTCGATCGCGTCTATCACCAGCCGTACGGCTTCGATGCGCGCAACTCGTCGATCGGCACGACGCACGCGGAAGCCGACGACGTCACGCTCGAAGTGTCCGCGCATTACGCGCTGTCGCACGTCATGGTGCCGACACCCGGCTCGAAGTCGCCCACACAGCCGTCGACGCCGATCACCCTCCCCGACGTGCGCAGCCTGTTCATCGGCTACCACTACACGTTCGCGAAGCTCCCCGACGTGCCGATGCATCCGCGCCTCGCCGACGAGCGCATCGGCTACTTCACCACCGAGGTGCTCGACTTCACGTCCGACGTTCCGCGCGTGCCGGTCGAACGGTACGCGAATCACTGGCGCCTCGAAAAGAAGGACCCGGCCGCCGCGCTGTCCGAGCCGAAGAAGCCGATCGTCTACTGGCTCGACCGCAACATCCCGGTCCGCTATCGCGAGCCGATCAGGGAAGGCATCCTCGAGTGGAACAAGGCGTTCGAGCGCATCGGCTTCAAGGACGCGATCCATGTCGAGGTCCAGCCGGACAACGCCGATTTCGACACCGCCGACATCCGCCATGCCTCCGTGCGGTGGCAGACGGTCGCGAAGACGTCCTATGGCGCGATCGGACCGTCGATCGTCGATCCGCGCACCGGCGAAATTCTCGACGCCGACATCGGCATCGATGCCAACAACATCCGCGTCGTGCGCAACCTTCGGCACGAGTACCTGCCGCCGCGCAAGGACGCGTTCGCCGCGTTTGCCGAAGCGGCGAGCGGCAACGCGCCCGCGCTCTCGGACGCGCAAAGCTGCGATTACGACGACGCGGCGACGCAGGAAACCGCGTTCGGCCTGTCGCTGCTGGAAGCGCGCGGCGACCTCGCCCCCGATGGCCCCGACATCGACAAGTTCGTCGACATGTACCTCAAGAGCGTGGTGATGCACGAGGTCGGCCATACGCTCGGGCTGCGGCACAACTTCCGCGCGTCGACGGTGTACACCGAGGCGGAGCTGTCCGACCCGGCGTTCACGGCCGCGCATGGCATCTCGGGCTCGGTAATGGAATACAACCCGTGGAACCTCGCCGTGACGGGCGAGAAGCAGGGCGAATACACGATGTCCACCCTCGGCCCGTACGATTACTGGGCGATCGAATACGCGTACAAGCCGATCGCGCCCGGCAAGGAAGCGGCCGAGCTCGGGAAGATCGCAGCGCGATCGAGCGAGCCGTGGCTTGCCTACTCGACCGACGAAGACGTCGCCTACTTCGCCGTCGATCCGGCCGTGAACGAGCTCGATCTCGGCAGCGATCCGCTCGCGTATGCGAAGAAGCGCCTGGCGCTCGTTCACGAGCTGTGGCAACGCACCGAGCATCTCGATCTGGCGCCCGGTGAAAGCTACTCGGTCCTGCGGCGCAATTTCACGCGCGGCCTGAACGAGGCCGGCCAGGGCGCGCTCTACGCATCGAAGTACATCGGCGGGCTGACGACGCTGCGCGATCACGTCGGGAGCGGGCGCCAGCCGTTCACGCCGATCGACGCCGCCAAGCAACGCGCCGCGCTCGACCTGCTGACCCGCGAGGTATTGTCCGCCGACAGTTTCAGGTTTTCGCCGTCCTTCCTGCGCAAGATGACGATCTCGACGTTCGACATCGAGGACGCGCAGGAGCTCGGCCGCCCGGCGCCGCCGCTCGACCTGTCGATCGACCAGCAGGTGCTCGGCCTGCAGCGGGGCGTTCTCGACACGCTGATGAGTCCGCCGATCGCGCAGCGCTTGCTGAACAACGCGGCGAAGGTCGACGACCCGCGTAGCGCGCTGAAGCTGTCCGATCTCTATGCGACGCTGCACAACGCCGTGTGGAGCGAGCTCAGGAGCGGCAACGACATCACGCTCTTTCGCCGCAACCTGCAGCGCGAATATGCGCTGCGCGTCGCCAATGCGCTCGTGCGCCCGTCCGACTCGATGCCGGCCGACGCGCGTGCGCTGCTGCGCGTCGATGCCACGCGACTGCGCGCCGAGCTCCTCGCGGCGCCGACGCGGCGCATGTCGGCGGAAGCGAGAGCGCACGTTTCGGAGATGGCGACGATGCTGGAGGAAGCGCAAAAAGCACCGCTCGTCCGTCAGGCGGTTTGACGGCGCCCGTGCGGCGCGTGCCGGCTCACGGGCGCGCCGCCGCCGACCGCAGATCGGTGGCGTCCGAGGATCAGCGCGTCACCGGAACGCTCACGCTCGCGCCGATCGACAACCGAGCGCTCGCCAACCTGTGCGGGGCGCTCGACGCGAACCTGCGCCAGATCGAAGCGGCGCTCGACGTGACGATCGCGCGGCGCGGCGCCGCGTTCAACGTCACGGGGGCGCCGGCGCAGGTCGAGCACGGCGAGCGCGCGCTGCAGCGGTTCTATGCGGAAGCGGAAAAGCCGCTGTCCGTCGACGATATCCAGCTCGGGCTCGTGGAAATCGCGGCACTCGCCCCTCGTCCCGCTCGCGGGAGAGGGAGCGAGATGCGCAACATCGAACAGGTGAGGGACAGGCGTTCGTCGAAGGCGGTCCACTGCTGCGCACGCGGCGCGCCGACCTTCACGGGCGAACCCCGAACCAGGTCGCCTATCTCGAAGCGATCCTGTCGCACGACATCACCTTCGGCATCGGTCCGGCGGGCACCGGCAAGACGTATCCTCGCCGTCGCGTGCGCGGTCGACGCGCTCGAGCGCGACGCGGTCAAGCGCATCGTGCTCGTGCGTCCCGCCGTCGAAGCGGGCGAGCGGCTCGGCTTCCTGCCCGGCGACCTCGCGCAGAAGGTCGATCCGTACCTGCGCCCGCTCTTCGACGCCCTCTACGACCTGATGGGCTTCGACAAGGCGGCGAAGCTTCTCGAGCGGCAGACGATCGAGCTCGCGCCGCTCGCGTACATGCGCGGACGCACGCTCAACCACTCGTTCATCATCCTCGACGAGGCGCAGAACACGACGCCCGAGCAGATGAAGATGTTCCTCACTCGCATCGGCTTCGGCACCAAAGCCGTCGTCACCGGCGACGTCACGCAGATCGACCTCGCCCGCGGCCAGAAGAGCGGCCTCATCGAAGCGCGAACGCATACTGAAAGGCGTGCGCGGCATCGCGTTCGTGCGCTTCACGAGCGCGACGTCGTGCGCCACCCGCTGGTGCAGAAGATCATCGATGCGTACGAGCGCGACACCGACAGCAACCCCTCACCCCGACCGAACAGTGCCAGGTAAGCGGCGCGATCTTCCCGCGCAGAGCGAGCCGTTGCTCACAAGCGGGCAGAGCACGTCAAGGCGCCGGCAGCGCATGTCGAACCACCCCGACTCACGCTGACGGTGCAGTCGACCGTCGATGCGATCGACTTGCCGGCGCCCGACATTGCGCCGATGGGCGCTCGCCGCGCTCGACCGGGACGCCAACGTCACGCTGCGTCTCGTCGACGCCGCGAAGGCCGCACGCTCAACCGCGACGTTACCGCGGCAAGGACTACGCGACCAACGTGCTGACCTTCGTGTACGATGACAGCGTGCCGCTCGAAGGTGACATCGTGCTGTGCGCGCCGGTCGTCGAGCGAGGCGCGCGCGCAGGGCAAGACGCGAGGCAGCGCATTACGCGCACCTGGTGATGCACGGGATGCTGCACCTGCAGGGCTACGACCACGAGCGCGACGCCGACGCCGCGCCGCATGGAGGCGCGCGAGATGCACGTTCGTTGCGCGGCCTCGGTTTCGGCGATCCCTACGCGGCGACGCCTGATTGCGACGCCGTTCGATTCACCCCGACGAAAAGCCGACCCTCCTCGAGCGGCTGTCGGCATTGCCTGACCGCGCGAGCCGGAAGACCGCGAGCAGCTGATCGCGCTGCTGCATCCGCGTTCGAGCGACGCCTGCTCGACGCCGACGCGCTGTCGATGATCGAGGGCGTGCTGCAGGTCTCCGAGACCCAGGTGCGCGACATCATGATCCCGCGCTCGCAGATGGACTGTCGATCGACGAGCGCCGCCCGAACTTCATCCCGTTCGTGATCGAGACCGCGCACTCGCGCTTCCCGGTGATCGAGCGACAACCGCGACGACGTGATCGGCATCCTGCTCGCGAAGGACCTGCTGCGCTATCTACGCGAAGCGACGAGGACTTCAACGTGCGCGAGATGCTGCGCCCGGCGGTGTTCGTGCCGGAGTCGAAGCGCCTGAACGTGCTGCTGAGCGAATTCCGCGCGAACCGCAACCACATCGCCATCGTCGTCGACGAGTACGGCGGCGTGTCGGGCCTCGTCACGATCGAGGACGTGCTCGAGCAGATCGTCGGCGACATCGAGGACGAGTACGACTTCGACGAGACCGAGGACAACATCATCCTCGAGCGCGAGCGGCCGCTACCGCGTCAAGGCGCTGACCGAGATCGCGCGACTTCAACGACGCACTTCGGCACCGACGTTCGCCGACGAGGACTTCGACACGGTCGGCGGGCTGGTGCTCAGGCGCTTCGGGCGCCTGCCGAAGCGCGGCGAGACGATGTCGCGTCGACGGCTTCCGCTTCCAGGTGCTGCGCGCCGACAGCCGGCGGCTGCACGCGCTGCAGGTCGAACGAATCGCGCCGCCGCCGGCGACGAAGGCGAAGCTGATCTTGCGGCGAGTTATCGCAAGCAGCGACGCACGTCGCGCGCGTCCGTCGCACGCTCGCCTTCGCCGCTCGGCCCGCTCCCGCTGCGTTGTCGCTGGCGCTCGCGGCTGCGGCGGCGCGTGCACGGCGTCGCGTTCGCGCCCTTCGGCGTCTCAGGCGTTCGCGATCGTCGCGCTGGCGCTGCTCTTCTGCGCTAGTCGGCAGCACGCCGAAGCGCGCGCGTGCGGCGCATGGCTCGGCTTCGCGCTTCGGCCTCGGGTACTTCCCGCCGGCGTCTCGTGGGTCTACGTGAGCCTGCACGTTCGGCGGGATGCCGGCGGCGCTCGCGCTGCTCGCGATCGCGATTCTCGCGTCTATCTGGCGCTCGCTGCGCCGGCGCTCGCCGGCTGCGCTCGCTGCGCGCTTCGCGCGGCCGGCATCGTCGGGCGCGCTGCTCGCGCCGCGGCCGCGTTCGTGGCCGCTGGAATGGGTGCGCGGCTGATCTGTTCACCGGCTTCCCGTGGCTCGGCGTCGGCTACTTCGCAAGTGCCCGACGAGCTCGCTCGCACGGTTACGCGCCGCTCGGCGGCGTCTACGGCTGTCACGCTGGCGGTCGCGCTGCGTCGCGGCGCTCGCTCGCGCACGCGATCGATGCGCATCGCGCGAACGCGCGCCGGCGGCTCTGCGCTGCGGTGGCCGGCGCGCTCGCGCTCGTCGTCGCGAGCGCAGCGCTGTCGCGCGTGGAATGGACGCAGCCCGTCGGGCCCGCCGCTGCCGGTGTCGCTCGCTGCAGGGCAACGTCGTCGCAGGAGATGAAGTTCGATGCCGCAGCTTCGTACCAGCACGTTCGACCGCTATCTGCGTCATCGTCGAGGACGAGCCGCGGCCGGCTGATCGTGCTGCCCGAAACCGCGTTCCCGGTCTTCCTCGACGAGATTCCCGACGCGGTCCTGCTGTCGCTGATCGCGCACGGCGAGCGCGCGCGGCGGCGATGTGCTGCTCGGACATCGTGTCACGGCGCTCCCGCCGGAGCCGGGAACGCGATCGCCGCGCTACTTCAACAGCGTGGTCGTGCTCGGCTCGGCGACTGCAGTCCTACCGCAAGCGCCACCTGGTGCCGTTCGGCGAGTTCATACCGCTGAGCCGATCTTCGGCTGGTTCATCCGATCCGTGCTCAGCATTCCGCTCGCCGACTTCTCCGCGGCGGCGGCGACGCAGCCGCCGCTCGCCGTCGCCGGCGAGCGCGTCGCGCGTCGACATCTGCTACGAGGACGCTGTTCGGCGAGGAGATCATCGCCACGGCGCGCGCGACGCGAACGTGCTCGTCAACGTGAGCAACGTCGCCTGGTTCGGCCGATTCGCTCGCCGCGCCGCAGCACCTGCAGATCTCGCGATGCGCGCGCTCGAGACCGGCGCTGCCGATGCTGCGCGCGACGAACACCGGCATCACCGCGGCGATCGATCGACGGCCGCGGTCGCGCGCCTGCCGGCCGTTCACGACGCGGCGCTGCTCGACAGTCGCCGTCGCGGCCGCACGGCGACACGCCGTACGTGCGATCGGCGACATCTCGCGGCTCTCGCTGCCTCGCGCGCCGTGCTGCTCGCTGCGGCGATCGCGTCGTCGCGGCGCCGGTAGAATCGCGGCGACTTCTCCCTCGTGACCGATCGATCGCGCCGCATGCCACCTTCCAGCAGCTCGTCCTGAGCTCTCAGCGCTACTGGGCCGACAACGGCTGCGCGCTGCTGCAGCCCTACGACATGGAAGTCGGCGCGGGCACGTCCCACACGGCGACGTTCCTGCGCGCGCTCGGCCCGGAGCCGTGGCGCGCGGCGTACGTGCAGCCGTCGCGCCGGCCGAAGGACGGCCGCTACGGCGAGAACCCGAACCGGCTGCAGCACTACTACCAGTATCAGGTCGTGCTGAAGCCCTCGCCGCCGGACATCCTCGACCTCTACCTCGGCTCGCTCGCGGCGCTCGGCTTCGATCTCGCGCAAGAACGACGTCCGCTTCGTCGAGGACGACTGGGAGAACCCGACGCTCGGCGCGTGGGGCCTCGGCTGGGAAGTGTGGCTGAACGGCATGGAGGTCACGCAGTTCACCTACTTCCAGCAGGTCGGCGGCCTCGACTGCAAGCCGATCACCGGCGAAATCACCTACGGCCTCGAGCGCCTCGCGATGTACCTGCAGGGCAAGGAGAACGTCTTCGACCTGGTGTGGACGACGATGCGCGACAGGCGGCACAGTCGCAGCGGACGCTGACTACGGCGACGTGTATCACCAGAACGAGGTCGAGCAGTCGACGTACAACTTCGAGCAGTCCAACGCGCCGCGAGCTGACCGGCCAGTTCGCGCGTCTACGAGCGCGAGGCGGCGCGCCTGATCGACGCGTGCGCTGCGCGCTGCCCGCCTACGAGATGGTCCTGAAGGCGGCGCACACGTTCAACCTCCTCGACGCGCGCGGCGCGATCTCGGTGACCGAGCGCGCCGCGTACATCGGCCGCATCCGCGCGCTGTCGCGGCAGGTCGCGCAGGCCTACGACGAGTCCCGCGAAGCGCTGGGCTTTCCGATGCTGGCCGCCCATCTGCGTACGCGACCGCCGCAGGGCGAGGCCACGGCTTGAGCGTCGCAGCGAAATTCCCTCACCCCAACCCGAGCGCGAGCGAGGCGGGTGAAGAGCGGGGCGAGCGGCAAGCCACGCTCGTCGTCGAGATCGTCGTCGAGGAGTTGCCGCCGAAGGCGCTGAAGTCGCTCGGGACAGCGTTCGCCGATACGCTCGTTGCCGAGCTGCGGCGGCGCAATGTGCTGACCGAGGCGAGCGTTGCAACGCCGTACGCGACGCCGCGGCGTCTGGCGGTCGCCGTCACCGGCGTGCGGGCGGCCGCGGCCGACGCGGTGGCGATCGACCGGCTGATGCCGGCTACGATTGCTCGCGACGCGCACGGCGCGCCTTCCGAGGCATTGCGCCGAAAGTTGTCGTCGCTTGGTCGCGGCCACATTGCCGCGTTCGATGTGGACGCCGCGGACGCGAGGACCGGCTCTACGTTTCGTCGGACGGCAAGGGCGAATACGCCTATCTGCGGCGCCTCGTGCAGGGAATGCCGCTCGAGCGCGCGTTACGGGAGTCGCTCGACGTCGCGATCGCGAGATTGCCGGTTCCGAAGCTGATGCGCTATCCCGCGGCCGGCAGCTACTACAACGATGTCGAATTCGTCCGGCCCGCGCATCGGCTCGTCGCGCTCCACGGCCGCGATGTCGTCCCTGTGACCGCACTCGGCCTTGCCGCCGGGCGGATCAGCGCCGGCCACCGCTTCCTCGCGCGCGCGGACCTCGCGATCGGCGCCGCGGATGCGTATGCGCCCACCCTCGAGGCGGAGGGCAAGGTGCTGCCATCGTTCGACGGC
>CAVPMH010000023.1:0-66786 GCA_963706225.1 uncultured Pseudomonadota bacterium | reverse complement strand
CCTTGCACCTTGCCATCCGCATCGACGTCGGGCACGTGATCCACCTGGTAGTACTGCGCGCCGTCCTGGCGCTCGACGACAAGATCGAAGTGTCGCGCCTCGCCGGCGTAACTGCGGTCGAGCTCGGGCTTGATCTGGCCGTACGCGGCCGGTGACACGACCTCGTCGAGGCGCCGCCCGACGACGTTCGCCGGATCGGTTCCCCAGTATTCGGTGAAGCGCCGGTTGCCGAACAGCAGCCGGTCGTCGGTACCGACGTAGGTGATGCGCGCCGGAATGCCGTCGGCGATCAGGCGCACGAAGCGCTCGCGCGCGGCGAGCGCTTCCTCGGCATCCTTGCGCCGCGTGATGTCCTGGCACACGACGTACGCGCCGCGGACTTCCTGCGCGTCGCCGTAATCGGGGAAGCACGTCACGATGAAGATCGGCGCCTTGCCGTCCGGCGAAAAGCTCGCTTCGAAGGTCTGCGGCAGGCCCGCGCGCACCTCGCGCATCCGGCCCTCGAGCCGCGCGTAGACCGTCTCGCCAACGAGCGCGCGCAGCGTACGGCCGACCACCTTGTCGGGCGCAACGCCGAAGACATCCTGGAAATACTGGTTGACGAAGCGGAAGTGCTCGTCGGTGTCGACGTACGCGATCAGCACCGGCACGCTGGCGGTGATCGTCGCGAGCTCGGCGGTGCTGCGTTCGAGCGCCGCCGTCTTTTCCTCCAGCGCGCCGGTCTTTTCCTCGAGCGCGCGCGTGCGCTCCTCGACGGTCTGTGCGAGCCGGTTCAGCGTGCTGGCGAGTACGCCCGTTTCGTCGTCGCCGGCGACCGACGTGCGGTGCGCGAGCTGTCCCCGCGCGAGGAGCGTCGCGTCGTGCGCGAGCCGGCGCAGCGGCCGCGCGATCCGCGCGCCGAGCCGGAACGCGAGCGCCGCGCCGATCAACAGCGAAAGGGCGCCGAATCCCAGCGTCTCGAAGAGCTTCGTTCGCGCGGGCGAAAGCGCCGCATCGGCGGGCATGCCGACGAAAATGTGCCATGGAACGCGCGTCGCCTGCGTGTAGCCGGCGATGCGGGCGATGTGGTCGGCGCCGGAAGTCACGTCGACGCCCTCGCGCCGGGCGATGTGCTCGCGCGCCTTGCCGACGTTCAGCACGCTCGTGCCGATCCAGCGCTGCGGAATCGATGGAGCGTGCGAGCACCATGCCTTGCGCATTGACGAGCGATACGACGGTTTCGGGCGGTGCCGCGCCCTTGAGGTCGAGCAGCCAGCCAAGCTCGCGCAGGTTCGCCGACACGGTGACCACGCCGAGGACGTTCCCGGCCGCTCCGAGCACCGGGCGCCCGAATATGACGACCGGCACGTCGTTCATCCACGAAACAACCGGGCCTTCGATCGTGAGCTTGCGCGTGCGAAGCGCCGTCCTGAAGTAGTCGCGATCACTCACGGACCCGTTGTCGCGCAGCTTCGTCCGGTCCAGCGCGCCGATGTTGTGGCCGTCCACCGTCCATACGCCGACGTTGTTCACCGATCGCGGCAGGTCGTCGCGAATCCGTTGCAGGAATGCGTCGTTCGCGAGCGCACTCGAGGGGTCGAGCGCTACGCCATGGCCCACCAGCGCCAGTGCGCTCACCATGTCGCCGACGTAATCGTCGACGCGTGCGGCGAAGAGCTTCGCCAGCGAAAGGGTGCGCTGCTGCGCCTCGTCGCGCTCCGCCGACGCCTGGCGCACCGCATTGAAGCCGACGTAGACAATGAACGGCAGGCCGAGGGCCAGCGCCAGCAGGGCGAGCCGTAGTCCGATGCTCGAGCGCAGCCGCACGCGGCCGCGACCACGCAGCGACCGCGGCAGCAGCCGCGACCACCGGGGCGTGCGCAGCCCCGTGCGGAGCACTGGCGTGGTGACGCTTTGCGTCGAATTGTCGTCGGGCATGGCGTGCGAGCGGCGTTCCTGGACCGGAACGGGTCGCGATCAGCCCATCGCGCAAGGAGCATGCCGATGTCATTTCGGCATAATGCGCGGCTTGCCGCGTGCGCTCGCCCGCCGCCGGTCAACCGATCCCCGCCGCCATGAATCCCGCCTCGCCTGCGCTCCACCCCGCCATCGTCTGCGCGGCGCTCCTCTCGTGCTCGAACCTGTTCATGACGTTCGCCTGGTACGGGCACCTGAAGCTGCTCGGCAACCGCGCCTGGTGGGTCGCGGCGCTCATTTCCTGGGGGATCGCGCTGTTCGAGTACCTGCTGCAGGTGCCGGCGAACCGGATCGGCTTCACGGTGATGTCGCTCGCGCAGCTGAAGATCATGCAGGAGGTGATCACGCTGACGGTGTTCGTGCCGTTCGCGATGCTCTTCATGGGCGCGACGCTGAAGCTCGACTATCTGTGGGCCGCGTTTTGCATGATGGGCGCCGTCTACTTCATCTTCCGGACGTAACCTGCGCGGCACGCAGGCTCGCGCAACGCCATGCACCTGCACATCCTCGGCATCTGCGGCACGTTCATGGGCGGCCTTGCGGCGATCGCGCGGCGCGCCGGCCACGCCGTCAGCGGCTGCGACGCGAACGTCTATCCGCCGATGTCGACGCAACTGGCGGCGCTCGGCATCGCGCTGACCGACGGCTTCGATCCGGGCCAGCTCGACACTCGTCGCGAAAGCGGCCGACGTGTTCGTCGTCGGCAACGTCGTCTCGCGCGGCAATCCGCTGATCGAGGCGGTGATGAATCGCGGCCTGCATTACGTTTCGGGACCGCAATGGCTGTTCGAGCACGTACTGCGCGACAAGTGGGTGCTCGCGGTCGCCGGCACGCACGGCAAGACGACGACGTCGGCGATGCTGGCGCAAATCCTCGACCGCGCGGGACTCGACCCCGGGCTTCCTGATCGGCGGCGTGCCGGTCGACTTCGGCGTGTCGGCGCGCCTGACCGACAGCGCGTTCTTCGTGATCGAAGCCGACGAATACGATACGGCGTTCTTCGACAAGCGGTCGAAATTCGTCCACTACCGGCCGCGCACCGCGATCCTGAACAACCTCGAGTTCGATCATGCCGACATCTTTCCCGACCTCGGTGCGATCGAGACGCAGTTCCATCATCTGGTGCGCACGATCCCCGGCAACGGGCGCATCATCGTCAACGGAAGCGAGACGAGGCCTCGCGCGCGTGCTCGCGCGCGGCGCATGGAGCGAGATCGAGCGCTTCGACGCCGCGGAGCCGGATGGCGATGCGCGCGCCGATTGGACCGTCGCAGCCGACGGCCGGATGACGCTTGGCGGCACGCTCGCCGGCAGGCTCGCGTTCGGCGAGACCGGCCGGCATAACCGACTGAACGCCCTGGCAGCCATCGCTGCGGCGCGGCATGCGGGCGTCGGCCCGGCCGACGCCTTGTCCGCGTTGCGATCGTTTCAGGGCGTCCGGCGGCGGATGGAGCTTCGCGGCCGCGTCAACGGGATCGCCGTGTACGACGACTTCGCCCACCACCCGACGGCGATCGCGACGACGCTCGACGGCCTGCGCAGCCGCGAGCGAGACGGCCGCATTCTCGCGGTGCTCGAGCCGCGCTCGAATACGATGAAGCTCGGGACGATGCGCGGGGCGCTGCCTGAAAGCCTCGCTGCGGCCGACCGCGTGTTCTGCTACGCGGCGAACCTCGGCTGGGACGCGGCGGCGGCGCTCGCGCCGCTCGGTCCGCGTGTCGAGGTCCACGACGACCTCGCGGCGCTCGTCGCTGCGATCGTTCGCGCCGCCCGCCCCGGCGACCACGTCCTCGTGATGAGCAATGGCGGCTTCGGCGGCATTCACGAACGGCTCCTCGACGCACTCGCGGCCAGGGCTGCGATCTGAGCGCTGCCGCACTGCGCTTGCTGCACTGCAACTAGCCGAAGAACGCTTGCACGCGTTATGCTTAAAGGCTCGCCAGGGCCACGAACCCGGGCGTCCCGCCGCCCGCGCATGACGTCAGGCCCGACCGGCCTCCTGGTGCGGCCGGCTCGCTTGACAGGAGCTTGCGATGGCAAACCGAGGAAACGACGACCTTCGTGGCTCGCGCGTGGGTCGTGATCCCGCGTCCCAGCCGCTTTCCAATGCCGCCCTCGACCTGATCAGTCGCGAGAAGACCTTCGGCGCCCGCAACTACGACCCGCTGCCGGTCGTGCTCGCGCGCGGCGAGGGGAGCTGGCTCGCCGACGTCGACGGCAACCGCTACCTGGACCTGATGAGCGCGTATTCGGCGGTCAGCTTCGGGCACGCGCACCCGCGCATCGTGGCGGCGCTGATCGCGCAGGCGCAGCAGCTCGGCGTGACGTCGCGCGCCTATCACAACGATGAGCTTCCGTTCCTGCTCGAGCGCCTTGCGCAACTGACGGGCCTCGACCGCGCGCTGCCGGCGAACGGCGGGGCCGAAGCGGTCGAGACGGCGATCAAGGCGGCGCGCAAGTGGGGCTACAGGATCAAGGGCATCGCCGAGGGCCGCGCCGAGATCATCGGCTGCCACGGCAATTTCCACGGTCGGACGATCACGGTGACCGGCCTGTCGACCGAGCCGCAATACCGGGACGGATTCGGGCCGTTTCCACCCGGCCTGCTGACCATTCCCTACGGCGACGCCGACGCGCTCGCGAAGGCGATCACGCCGCGCACCGCGGCATTCCTCGTCGAGGCCGATCCAGGGCGAAGGCGGCATCGTCGTGCCGCCGCCGGGCTATCTCGCGCGTTGCCGGCAGATTTGCCGCGATCATCACGTGCTGATGATCTGCGACGAAATCCAGACCGGCCTCGGCCGCACCGGGCGCTTCCTCGCGTCGGAATACGAGGGCGTCAAGCCGGACGGCGTGATTCTCGGCAAGGCGCTCGGCGGGGGCCTGTTGCCGGTGTCGGCGTTCGTCGCGACCGACGACGTCATGCAGGTGTTCCACCCGGGCGACCATGGCAGCACGTTCGGCGGCAATCCGCTCGCCGCCGCCGTCGCGATGGCATCGCTCGACGTGCTGTTCGAGGAAAAGCTGATCGAGCGCTCGGCTTCGCTCGGCGCCTGGCTCTTGTCGGAGCTGCAGGACTTGCGCAGTCATATCGTGTGCGATGTGCGCGGGGTCGGCCTTTTCATCGGCATCGAGGTCGACGCGCGCTACACGACGGCGCGGCCCGTCGTCGACCGTCTGCTGGCGCGCGGCATCCTGTCGAAGGATACGCACGGCACCGTCGTACGCATCGCGCCGCCGCTCAACATCCCGCGCGACGATCTCGAATGGGCGATCGGCGAGATTCGCTCGGTGTTCCGCGAGCTCGAGCGCGACCTGAAGCGCGCGGCATAAAGTCGCGCCGCCTGGCGCGAGTATGCTGTCGCGCCGACCGTGTGGCCGCCCCGACCGACTGACCAGCCCGGGGGCAGTGAGCGGATCCATGTCGAGCCTGATCGTGCACCCACGCTTGCCGGCAAGCTCGTCGTCGCGATCAGCTCGCGCGCGCTCTTCGACCTGACCGAGAGCCACCGCGTCTATACCGATCTTGGCGTCGAGAGCTATCACCGCTACCAGATCGAGCACGAGGACGAGCTGCTCGCGCCGGGTCCGGCGTTCGCGCTGGCGACGAAGCTGCTGCGGCTCAATCGGCTGTCGAAGCAGTACGTCGAGGTGATCCTGCTGTCGCGAAACAGCGCCGACACCGGCCTGCGCGTATTCAACGCGATCAAGCATTACGGCCTCGACATCACGCGCGCCGCGTTCACGAAGGGCGAGCCGACGTCGCGCTACGTACCGGCGTTCGGGGCGCACCTGTTCCTGTCCGCCGATACCGAAGACGTGCGACGCGCGCTCGAGGATGGCTATGCGGCGGCAACGATTTTCCCGAGCGTCTTCCGCAACGAGACCGACGAGCTGCGCATCGCGTTCGACGGCGACGCGGTGCTGTTTTCCGACGAGGCCGAGCGCGTGTATCAGACGAGCGGCCTCGCGGCGTTCGCGCAGAGCGAGCGCGACGCGGCGTCGACGCCGCTGATGGGCGGCCCGTTCAAGGAGTTTCTCGCCGCGCTGCACCGGATCCAGGCCGATTTTCCCGAGGACCGGAGCCCGATCCGCACGGCGCTCGTCACCGCGCGAAGCGCGCCCGCGCACGAGCGCGTCATCCGGACGCTGCGCGCATGGAACATCCGGATCGACGAGGCGTTGTTCCTCGGCGGGCTCGACAAGGGCGAATTCCTGCGGGCGTTCGGAGCGGACATCTTTTTCGACGACCAGGCCCGCCACGTCGAATCCGCGGCGCAGCATGTGTCGGCCGGGCACGTCCCGCACGGGATCGCCAACGAATGAAGCACACGAAGATCAAGGGGTCAGCGTCGCCTGAAAAATGGGGTCAGAGCGAATTACACCTCCGACACCGGTTAATTCGCTCTGACCCCATTTTTCAGGATCACACCGGGAGCTCGAAGCGCCATGCGCAAACACCGAAACCGTTCGCCGTTCATCCGCCTTGCCGGCGTCGCCATCGTCGCCGCGCTGTTCGCGCTGCCGGCGCTGGCCGATGATTACAAGATCGGCGTGCTCCACGTCGAGCGCCTCCTGCAGCAATCGAAGGAGGCCAAGGCGGCGCACGACCGCATCGAGCAGGAGTTCAAGGGGCGCGACGCCGACATCGCGCGCAAGGAGCAGGACGTGCAGGCCGCCACCGCCCAACTCGCGAAGGACCGCGCGGCGCTTTCGCCGGAAGCCGCCACGAGCCGCGAGCGCGCGCTCGAATTGCGTACACGGGACGTTCAGCGGCTGCGCCAGCAATTCACCGAGGATCTGCGCGCGCGCCAGTTCGAGGAGCTCGACAAGCTGAAGGCCCGCCTCGACAGCGTGCTTACGCAGTACGCGAAGGACAACCATTTCGACCTGATCCTGCAGGACGCGCTCTACGTCGGGCGATCGGTCGACATCACCGACGACGTGATCAAGGCGCTCGAAGCGAAATAGTCAGAAACCGCGCGATCAGTGCCATCAAGCAGGGTCAGACTCGACTTTCCGCGCTGCGCAGGCGAAAAGTCGAATCCGACCCTAAGCGAGGCGGCGGCCGTAGAGCGGATACGCCGGATCGCTGTAGCCGGGCGTCGACGGATGCCCCGGCCGTACGAGCGAATCGACGAGCGCCTCGTCTGCGGCACTCCACGGCGTGCCGATCGCCGCGACGTAATCGAGCCATTGCGCCAGCGTGCGCGGACCCGCGATGACGGACGTGACGATGCGATTCGCCCACAACCAGGCGAGCGCGAACTGCACCGGCGTGCGGCCGGTTTTGGCTGCGTGGTCTTTCAGTTGCCGCGCAATCGCGAACGACTCTTCGCGAAACTCCGTCTGCATCAGCCGCCGGTCGTTGTGCGCAGCGCGCGAATCCTCGGGAACGGCGCCCGTCGCATATTTCGCGGTCAGCACCCCGCGCGCGATCGGCGAATACGACGCGACGCCGATGCCGTAGTGATCGCAGGCGGCGAGAACCTCCACTTCGGGCATCCGGTTCAGCAGGTTGTAGTACGGCTGGCAGACGACCGGCGGCGCAACGCCCTGCCGCTCGCAGCAGCGCATCACTTCGGCGATTCGCCAGCCGCGCAGGTTCGATATGCCGAAATAGCGGATCTTCCCGGCGTCGACGAGCGCGCCCATCGCGGCCACCGTTTCCTCGAGCGGCGTCCCCGGGTCGTCGCGATGCAGGTAATAGATGTCGATCCAGTCGGTGCCAAGGCGCGCGAGGCTTGCATCGCAGGCCTGGAAAATCCAGCGGCGCGACGATCCCCCGGTATGCGGGCGCCTGTTTTCGTCGCCGCCGATGACGTTGCCGACCTTCGTCGCGAGGATCCAGCGCGCGCGTTGCGCCTTGATCGCCGCGCCGGTGATCGTCTCCGACGCGCCGTTGACGTACACGTCTGCCGTGTCGATGAAGTTGACGCCCGCGGCGAACGCGCGGGCGACGATCTCGTTCGCTTCGCTCTCGCCGGTGCGATCGCCGAACGTCATCGTGCCAAGGCAGACGATCGACACTTCGAGCCCGCTTCTACCCAACCGCCGGTATTCCATGCGTTTCTGTCCTCTGACCTCTGATCCCTGATCCCTCGATCCTACCCGACCCAGCCGCCGGCAATCCATCGTTTCTGATACCCGATACCTGATCCCTGATACCCGATCGTCCCCGCTATAATTTCGCCCTCTCGTCAACGCCGCGGCGCGGCAACGATCGACCGGGGCCCGGCGGCCGGTCGATCGCGGATCCGCCACCGCGATTCCCATGCACGTGCTGTTCGAGGAAGACGGCCAGCTCAAGGCCGGGACGCTGCTCGCCGATCACGACGCGTCGCTTTCGGTCGAGGCCGTCTCGGGCAAGCGGCAGAAGATCAAGGCGGCGCACGTGCTGCTGCGCTTTGCCGCGCCGTCACCGGCGGAAACGCTCGCGCGCGCGCACGAGCTCGTGCCGGAGCTCGACCCGAATTTCCTGTGGGAAGTCGTGCCCGACGACGAATTCGGCTTCGACGAGCTCGCGCGCGAATACTACGGGGCGACACCGGCGCCGGCCGAATCGGCGGCGGTTGCGCTCGCACTCGCGCGCGCGCCGATGTACTTCTATCGGAAGGGCCGCGGCCGCTACCGCAGGGCGCCGCCGGATGCGCTGAAGGCCGCGCTGGCGTCGGTCGCGCGCAAGGAACGCGAGGCGCGCGACATCGGGCAATGGGTCGCCGAGCTCACGGCGCACCGGCTGCCGCAGCCGCTCGCTGCGAAGCTCGACATGCTCCTCTACCGGCCCGACAAGAATGCGCCGGAATGGAAGGCGCTCGCCGCCGCATGCGATGCGGCACGAACGAATCCCGTGCAGTTGCTGCACGCCTGCGGTGCGATCGCATCGTCGCACGACTACCATTTCCGGCGCTTCATCGTCGATGCGTTCCCGCGCGGCACCGCTTTCCCGCCCTGGGGCACGCTGCCCGAGGTGCCGGAGCTGCCGTTGGCGCCGGTGCGGGCGTTTTCGATCGACGATGCGTCGACGACCGAAATCGACGACGCATTCTCGGTGCGCGAGCTTGCCGACGGAACGCAGGAGATCGGCATCCACATCGCGTGCCCGGCGCTGGCGATCCCGCGCGGAACGCCGCTCGACGCGATCGCGCGGGCGCGCCTGTCCACCGTCTACATGCCGGGGCGCAAGGTGACGATGCTGCCGGACGAGGTCGTCGACGCCTTCACGCTCGCCGAGATGCGCAGCCCGCCCGCGCTTTCGCTCTACATCGCGACCGATGCGGCCGGAACGCCGCGCGGCGAGCGCACCGTGGTCGAGCGCGTGCCCATCGCGGCGAACCTGCGCCACGACGCGCTGACCGAAGCCTTCGCGGGCGCGCCGTCGACCGGCGAGCCGGCGTGGACGCGCGAGCTGCGCGCGCTCTGGACGCTCGCGACGCGACTTTCCGGGATGCGCGGGAAATCCGACATTGCGCGGATCGATTACAACTTCGACGTGGACTGGAGCGCCGCCGGCGATACGGAGCCGGGGCGCGTGACGATCACGCCGCGACCGCGCGGCAATCCGCTCGACAAGCTCGTCTCCGAGCTGATGATCCATGTGAACCACACGTGGGGTCGCCGCATCGCGGAGGCGGCCGTTCCCGGACTCTATCGCGTGCAATCGGGCGGCAAGGTCAAGATGAGCACGCGGCCGGGCGAGCACCAGGGGCTCGGCGTCACGCACTATCTCTGGGCGAGCTCGCCGCTTCGCCGCTACAGCGATCTCGTCAATCAGCGTCAGTTGATGGCGACGGTACGCGGCGAGCGAGCGCCGTACGGCGACAGCGACGCGGAGCTTTTCGCCACGCTGGCCGATTTCGAGGCGACCTATTCGCAGTACGCCGAGATGCAGGACCGGATGGAGCATTACTGGTGCCTGCGCTGGCTGCTGCAGGAGCGGATCAGCGAATGCACGGCGAGCGTCATTCGCGACACGCTGGTGCGCTTCGATCGGCTGCCGCTCGTCGTGCGCCTGCCCGACATGCCGGCGAGCGCGGCCGACACGCGCGTGCGCGTCGCGATCGGCCGCATCGACCTTCTCGAGTGCACGCTGGAATGTCGCTACGCCGGCCCCGACGCGGCCGCCGCGAACGCCTGAAAAGCGTTGGATCGCCGCCACGCGGAGTCCGCCAACCGATTGGCGGGGCACGAAGAATGCTATGACGACGGCATGCGCACGCTACAATGGCTGCACGCCACGAGCACACCGATCCGATCGCGCCCTTGCCCCGCGTCGCCCAACCGAAAGCGTTGAAAGACGTCGCCGCCGTCCCGCGAAGGGTCGGCGCAGCGCTTCCGCCGTCCGCGCAGGCACCCCGACCGCCGCCGCAGCGGCCGAAGCCCGCGGCGATGCGCACGTCCAGGCTCGCGCTCGCGGGCACGCTGCCGCCCGCGCGCATACCACCCGAATCGCTCGTCACACCGCGCCGCGTGTCGATCATCGGCGTCGCGATCGGCGTCTCGGTCGTGTTGCACGCGCTCGCCTTGACGCTGCACTTCACCGTCGGCGCAACGCGCGATCACGATCCGAATCCGCCGCTCGAAGTGGCACTCGTCAACGCGAAGTCGGCGTCGAAGCCGACGAAAGCCGACCTGCTCGCGCAGGCGAACCTCGACGGCGGCGGCAACACCGAGCAGAGCCGGCGCGCGAAGACGCCGCTGCCCGTGCTGCCGCGGGAAGCGCGTCGCAACGTCGCAGTCGCATCGTCGCGCCAGGAAGTCCCGGACAACCCGACGCACGAAATGCTCACGCAGTTGCGCTCGACGACCGCGATCGCGACGCCGGAGCCGAAGCCCGCGGAGCCGACCGAGCCGACGGAATCGCCCACCGCGAACGAGATCATGCAAAAGACGCTCGAAGCCGTTCGGCTCGAGGCCACGATCGCGCGCGACATGGAGGCGTATCAGAAGATTCCGCGGCGCAAGCACATCGGCGCGCAGGCGCGCGAGTATCGCTTCGCGCGCTACGTGGAAGACTGGCGCATGAAGGTCGAGCGGGTGGGCAATCTCAACTATCCGGAGGCGGCGCGGCAGAAGAAGCTCTACGGCAGCCTTATCCTGACCGTGTTCATCCGTGCCGACGGCAGCGTCGAAAAGGTCGAAGTCAACCGCAAGTCGGGGCAGCGGATCCTCGACGCGGCGGCGGTGAAGATCGTCGAGATGGCGGGGCCCTATGCGCCGTTTTCCGACGACATTCGCCGCGATACCGACATCCTGAGCATCACGCGTACGTGGACGTTCGCCCGGGGCGACGAACTGCGCAGCGAGTGACGGGGTGACGCGAATCCGGCCGGGGCGCGCGTTGGCGCTCGGCGCCGGTCTTTGCGTGCTGGCCATCATCCTGCTGCACGCGTACTTCGCGCTGATGATCGTCTGGTGGGGTGCGCATCCGCCGCGGCAAACGTCGTTCATGGCGGAGCGGATGCAGGAATTGCGCAGGAAGAATCCCCGCGCGCAAATCCGCTATCGATTCGTGCCCTATGAGCGCATCGCCGCGCCGCTGAAGCGCGCGATGATCGCCGCCGAAGACGCGAAATTCGTCGAGCACGAAGGTTTCGACTGGGACGGCATCGAGCTCGCGCTCGAGAAAAATCAGCGGCGCGGCCGGATCGTCGCCGGCGGGTCGACAATCACGCAGCAGCTCGCGAAAAACCTGTTCCTGTCCGGCTCGCGCACGTGGTTGCGCAAGGGTGAAGAAGCCGTCATCACGCTGATGCTGGAGGCGCTGCTCGACAAGCGTCGCATCTTCGAGCTGTACCTCAACGTCATCGAATGGGGCAACGGCGTGTTCGGCGCGGAAGCGGCGGCGGAGCGCTATTTCGGCGAATCGGCCGCCCATCTCGACGCCGTACAGGCGGCGCGTCTTGCCGCGATGGCGCCCAATCCGCGCTTCTATGAGCACAACCAGGGCGCGCCCGGACTGAACCGCAAGATCCGCATCATCCTCGCGCGCATGCCGGCCGCCGATTTGCCATAGGGTCGGAGACGACTTTCGCAACGCCGCCCTGCCAACTCTTCAAAGTAGCGCGCGAAAGTCGTCTCTGACCCTGCTTTCGGCCACCGGCGGCGGAATGCTCGCTTCCCGCCGAACGCCGAACGCTCGTCCTCCGACGCCTTTAGAATTCCCGACATGGCCGACAGCATCGACGCCCCGGTGGCCGAGCGCCCCGAGCCGCGTGAGCGCGTGCAGGACGCGCTCGCCGCGGTTACCGCGCTGCTGCGCAAGCACCGGCTCGTCGAGGGCCTGATCCACGAGCAGCTCGGCGACGCGCACGAGCTCGCGCGTGGCGCGGTCGAGCAAAGCGCCGTCGCCCGCCAGAACAAGGCCGCGCTCGAGCAGACGCTCGCGCGGCTCTATCCCGCCGACCTCGCGTACGTGCTGGAGGCGCTGCCGCTCGTCGAGCGGCTCTACATCTGGGACCTGGTCAAGGCCGACCGCGACGGCGAGATCCTCGTCGAGGTTTCCGATGCCGTCCGCGAATCGCTGATCTCGTCGATGGATACGCAGGAGCTCGTCGCGGCGACCGAGGCGTTGCCCGCCGACGAGATTGCGGCGCTCGCCCCCGATTTGCCGCAGGAGGTGATGGACGATGTGTTCCAGAGCCTGCCCATCGAGGAGCGCGAGCACCTGCGCGCCGCGATGTCGTTCGACGAGGCCATGGTCGGCGCCTGGATGGATTTCGACGACGTGCAGGTGCGCCCGGACATCACGCTCGAAGCCGTGCTGCGCTATCTGCGGAGCTTCCACGAATTGCCGTCGCAGACGGATCAATTGTTCGTCGTCGATGCAGACGAGCGCCTGCTCGGCGTGTTGCCGCTCAACCGCGTCATCGTCAGCGAGCCGGACACCGAAGTCGCCGCCGTGATGGAGCGGCCCGTGGTCAGGCTGCTGCAGCACGAGGAAATGGAGACGGCCGCCAGCGCATTCGAGCGCTACGACCTCGTATCGGCGCCGGTCGTCGATACCAATGGCAAGCTGGTCGGCCGCGTGACCGTCGACGAGGTGCTCGATTTCGTCCGCGAGCACGGCGAGGAGGAGATGCTTGCGCAGGCAGGCTTGCGCGAGGAAGAGGACGTTTTCGCTTCGGTGTGGAAATCGTTTCGCAACCGCTGGGCGTGGCTCGCGGTGAACCTCGTGACCGCGTTCATCGCATCGCGCGTCATCGGAATTTTCGAAGGGTCGATCCAGCGTCTCGTCGCACTCGCCGCGCTGATGCCGATCGTCGCCGGCATCGGCGGCAACTCCGGCAACCAGACGATCACGATGATCGTGCGCGCGGTGGCGCTCGGACAGGTGACGCGCGAGCAGTCGCGCCAGCTGATCCGGAAAGAGGTGACGGTCGCGCTGCTGAACGGAATCATCTGGGGCGGCGTCATGGGCGTCGTCGCGGTCATGCTGTATCGGCAGGTGCCGCTTGGCCTCGTGATGGTGCTCGCGATGACGCTCAACCTCCTGCTCGCCGCGATGATGGGCGTGCTGATTCCGATGACGATGATCAGGTTCGGCCGCGATCCCGCCGTCGGCTCGTCGGTGATGATCACCGCGGTCACCGATTCGGGCGGCTTCTTCATCTTCCTGGGCCTGGCGACGCTGTTCCTGGTGTAGGCCGGCGCCGACCCCGCGAGGCGCTTGCGCGATTGGAATAAGGCGGCGTCACCGGTTGTTTGCTCGTGAATTGTCCGATTACCCTGTTCCTTTCAGGCGCGGCCAGGGAGTGACGCGTCCGGGCAGGTCGGCGTAACATGCTGCAGGCGGTGAACGGCGCGTTTGCGCCGGCTGCCGAAGCCCGCCATGCGGGCATCCTCGTCATGAGCGTCGACGCTCCCCTGCCGCATCCCGATCTGCTCGCCGCCATTCCGCGGTTACGCCGCTATGCGCGCGTGCTGACCGGGGATGCGACGCGCGCGGACGACCTCGTGCAGGAAACGCTCGCGCGCGGATGGGAGAAGCGCCGGTTGTGGGCGGCGGGCACCGATCTTCGCGCGTGGCTGTTTACGATCATGCACAACGTTTTCGTCAACCAGCGCGCGGTAGCAATGCGGGACGCGCAGAACGTTTCGCTCGACGGCGACGGGGAGGGTGGCGCCGCGTGGCAGGTACCGGTACGCGCACCGCAGCAGGCGCACGTCGAGCTGCTCGAAGTGTTCCGCGAGATGTCGCGATTGCCGCCCGAGCAGCGCGAGGTGCTCGTGCTCGCCGCCGTCGAGGAAATGCGCTACGAGGAGATTGCAGCCGTGCTTTCGATTCCGGTCGGTACCGTCATGTCGCGCCTTTCCCGCGCGCGCGCCAAGCTGCGCCGTTCGGTGTCGGACGCCGGAAGCGATCCGGTAACCCCTTTGAAAATCGTCCGGTGAACGCCACCTCGTTCGCATGAGCAAGCCGCCGATCAGCGACGACGACGTCCATGCCTGGGCCGACCGGCAATTGCCGCCCGATCGGCGGGCGGCGTTCGAGCAGGCGATGGCGCGCGAGCCGGCGCTCGCCGCAAAGGCCGCCGAGATCGAGCGCCAGAACGCCTGGCTGCGCGATGGCCTCGACGAGCTGTTGCACGAGCCGCTGCCGCCGCGGCTGGTCGACGCGGCCCGCGTGCCCGCAGAGCGCCCACGCTCGTGGCGTTGGCTCGCGACCGCGGCCGTTTCCGCGGCGTCGCTGCTGGTCGGCCTCGGGGGCGGGTGGTACTTGCGCGATGCGACGCTCGAGCTGGCCGGAACGCCGACCACGCTTCGCGCAGCAGGCCGCGTTCACGCATGCGCTTTATGCGGGCGATGTCAATCGGCCGGTCGAAGTCTGGGCGCCCGAGGAAAAGCGCCTGGTGGCCTGGCTGTCCAAGCGGCTCGATTACCCGCTGCGTGCGCCCGATCTGAACAGCGCCGGTTACGCGCTGGTCGGCGGCCGTCTCGTTGCGGGGAACGAAAAGCCGACGGCGCTCTTCATGTACGAGAACGCGGCGAAGCAGCGCCTGACGCTGCAGGCGCGCAAGCAGGCGCCGGGTACCGACGAAACCGCCTTCCGCTATGCGGTCGAGAACGGCATCGGCGTCTTCTACTGGATCGATGACCAGTGCGCGTACGCGTTGTCCGGCAATCTCGATCGCGCCCAGTTGCTGCAGATCGGCCGCCTCGTCTACGCGCAGCTCAGCACGCCCGAAGCGCCGAAGTAGGTCGGCGTACAATGCGAGCCGTCGTGCGCGGCCGCCCGTGCGCCGCGCCGACCCTCGATGATCGCCCCGCTGCTCGCACCCAAGTTTCTCGTGCTGTACGTCTTCGTGGCGTCGGCGCTGTTCGTCCATTTCCGCGGTCGCGTGCGCCACAAGCTCTCGAAGCAGCTCGCCGATCACTCGACGATCATGGCGCCGTACAACGCGCTGATGTATCTCTTTTCCGCGGTTCCCGCGAAGCCGATCCTCGACCCGCGCAGCCTGCCGGAGCTCGACGTGTTGCGCGCCAACTGGCAGATCGATCCGCGACGAAGCGCTGGCGCTCGTCGGCGAGGGGCACATCCGCGCGGCGACCGGACACAACGATCTCGGCTTCAATTCGTTCTTCAAGAACGGCTGGAAGCGCTTCTACGTGAAGTGGTACGGCGCGCCGCTGCCCTCGGCGCAGGCCGCATGCCCGAAGACGGTGGCGCTCGTCGAATCGTTGCCGACGGTGAACGCGGCGATGTTCGCGCTGCTGCCGCCGGGCGGCAAGCTCAATCGCCATCGCGATCCGTTCGCAGGGTCGCTGCGCTATCACCTGGGGCTCGTCACGCCGAACTCCGACGCGTGCCGCATTTACGTCGACGGCGAGCCGTATTCGTGGCGCGACGGGCAGGACCTGCTGTTCGACGAGACGTTCATCCACTCCGCCGAGAACGCGACCGACACGACGCGCATCATCCTGTTCTGCGATGTCGAGCGGCCGCTCCGCACGCGCGTGATGAAGGCGGTGAATCGGTTCGTCAGCCGCACGTTCATCCGCGCCGGGGCGACGCAGAACACGGAGGCCGAGCCGATCGGCGCGGCGAATCGCGTCTACGCGCTGCTCGGCAAGGGCAGCGACGTGCTCGGGCGGCTCAAGCGGCGTAACCGCACGGCGTTTCGTGCCGTCAAATACGCGCTGATCGCCGCGCTGGCGTACTGGATCTTCATCTACTGAGGCCGATCTCGCAGGGCGATACACGCGCTTTACGGCCTCTTCCGCATCCGGCTTCAACCTTCGCATGCAGCGGCTTCCCGCGCACGCCGGCGACCTTCTCGCTGCGATCGAGACGCCGGCGCTCGTCGTCGACCTCGACGCGTTCGAGCGCAACCTCGACCGGATGGCGGATGCGACGAAAGGCATTCGCCTGCGTCCGCATGCCAAGTCGCACAAATGCGCGACGATCGCGAAGGCGCAACTGGCGCGCGGCGCCGTCGGCATCTGCTGCCAGAAGACGGACGAGGCGGCGGCGTTCGTCGACGCCGGCCTGCGCGACGTGCTGGTGACCAACGAAGTCGTTGCGCCGTCGAAGACCGCGCGGCTCGCCGAGCTCGCGCGACGCGCGACGATCGGCGTGCTGGTCGATGCACCGCCGGGTATCGCGGCGCTCTCCGAGGCGGCGTCGCAGGCGCGCACGGTGATCGACGTCTATGTCGAAGTCGACGTCGGCGCGCATCGCTGCGGCGTCGCGCCGGGCGCGGCCGCGCTGGCGCTCGCGCAGGCGATCGTCCGCGCACCCGGCTTGCGTTTTCGCGGCATGCAGGCCTATCAGGGCGCCGCGCAGCATCTGCGCGAGCCGGAAGCGCGCCGCGCGGCGATCGCCGGCGCTGCGGCCGACGCGCGGCGCACGCGCGAATCGATCGTCGCTGCCGGCATCGCCTGTGATCTCGTGACCGGCGCCGGCACCGGGACCTGGCAGCTCGAGCGCGATTCGGGCGTCTACGACGAGCTGCAGCCGGGCTCGTACGTGTTCATGGACGCCGATTACGGACGCAACACCGCGGCGCCGTCCGAGTTGCGCTTCGAGCAGAGCCTCTACGTGCTGGCGAGCGTCATGAGCGTGCCCGCTGCCGAGCGCGCGATCGTCGATGCAGGGCTGAAGGCGTTCGCGTTCGACTCGGGACTGCCGCTCGTTCACGGGCGCGCGGGCGCCGAATATGTGAAAGCGTCCGACGAGCACGGCGTGCTGCGTGTTCGTGCCGATGCGCCGCCGGTGGCGCAGGGCGAGCGCGTCTGGCTCATCCCCGGGCATTGCGATCCGACCGTCAACCTCTATGACTGGATCGTCGCCGTTCGCAGCGGTGTGGTCGAAGGCGTGTGGCCGATCGAAGCGCGCGGCGCGCTGGGGTAAATGGGGTCGAGCGAATTAAGCGAATTGCACCGGTGTCGGAGGTGTAATTATTCGCTTGGTGGTGCGCGAATAATTACACCTCCGACACCGGTGCAATTCGCCCCCATTTACAGCGTCACGATGCCGCGCGGCGTGCGCAGCATCGCGGCGAGGCGCGGCGAGCGCCCATACGTCACCTTGAGCGTTTCGGACAGGCCGAGTGCTGCGAGGGCTGCGCGCACGGGCGCCGGATCGGGGTGCTCGCCCGCCAGTGCCACGACGCGCATGCCGACGTCCTTCAGCGCATCGGCGGGGTGTCGCTCGTCCGACCATTGGATCAGCGTCGGCACGAGGCCGCGCTGCGGCAGGTGGCCAT
This sequence comes from uncultured Pseudomonadota bacterium, assembly GCA_963706225.1. Taxonomy (GTDB): domain Bacteria; phylum Pseudomonadota; class Gammaproteobacteria; order Burkholderiales; family Casimicrobiaceae; genus VBCG01. Next base: position 49,122 of record CAVPMH010000023.1, on the reverse strand, counting down.
CGTCGGGAACCGTGATCCGCCATTCGAAGTCGCCGCGATGCATCGGCGTGATCGCGCCGAGGTCGACCGGGCTGCGCGTAGCGTCGGCGTCGATGTCCGCCGTTCGCGCGGCCCAGTGGATCAGCATCGGCGTCTCGGCCAGCTGCGCGCGCATGCGCGGCTCGTCGAGATCGAACCAGCGCGGCCGCGCGGGCGGCGTTCCCGCCGGATCGACCGCGATGATTTCGAGAAAGAGCCGCGGACCGAGTCCGACGAGCGCGTTGTGCGTGCCCATCGCGGTGTGCCGGCCGCCCGGCGTCGCTCTCGCGCCGAGCCGCTCCTCGACCCACTCGGTGCCGGCGGCAAGCGTCGATGCGGCGACGACGAGATGATCGATCGCGAGGATGGGCGGCACGCGATGCCGCGACGTCATCGCGTCGCGGCTTCCCTGGCGTGGTGCGGCTCGTCGGCCGCGAAATCGAGCTCGACGCGCGCGCCGTTCGGATCGTGAAAGAACACCTGCCACGTGCCCGAGCCCGCCTGGCGCCGACACGTGTGCTCGATGTTGCGCGACGTCAGCATGGCGAGCGTGTCCGACAGGTCGGTGGCCGAAAAGGCCATGTGGTCGATCACGCCGGCCTTGAGCTCGTCGGCCGGGCGCCCGCCGACGACATGAAGTATCGGACTGCCTCCCGCGTATAGCCACGCGCCGGGAAACTGAAGCGGCGGACGCGGCCCGTCGGCGAGACCGAGGAGCTCCCGATAAAAACGCACGGTCCCCGGCACATCGTCGGTCAGGATCGTGAAGTGATTCATGGCGGTTGCCGGCATCGCATCCTCGGCGCAGTCGTTGAGGAAGTGGCCTAGCGATTATGCCGCGTCGACGATGAAGCGTGCGAAGAGGTCGAGCGCGTCGGCGCCGCGCGAATCGGCGTAGGCGAACCGGCCATCGCCGCCGCTCCAGGCGTGGCCCAGCCCTTCGATCAGCACGTGGCGCACGACGACGCGCCCGTCGCTGGTCCAGTCGTCCGTGCGCATCGGGTAGCGCTCGCCGGCGGACTCGCGCGACGACGCGTCGCTGGCGGGGAGCAGCGCGCCCGCCGGATGTTGCGCGCGGTCCGCCGGATAGGCGTTGAAGCGCAGGTACTGCTCGACGAGCGCTATGCCGTTGCTCGGTGCGACGACATCATCGCGGTCGCCGTGAATGACGAGCAGCGCGACCGACAATGGCGGAACATGGCGCTGCGCATTCCGCGCGGCATCGCCGATGCGCGCGACATCCGTGTCCGGCCCGTTTCGCATCACGGACAACGCCGCTGCCGCCGCGGACGCCGCGCCGCACGCGAGGCCTGAATGGACGAACACGCCGCGCACCAGGCGCGGATAGCGCAGGCCGAGCACCGCGGCAAGCGCGCCGCCCGCCGACAATCCCGCGACCCAGACGCGCTCGCGTTTCGCGCGATAACGGCGCCGTGCGCTGACGATCTGCGCGGCGACAATGGCCGCTTCGCCCGCGCCGTGCTCGGTGTTCGTCTCGAACCAGTTCCAGCAGCCCCATTGGTTTGCGGACGCCGATTGTCGAGGCAGCAGCACGAGCCATCCGTCGCGGTCGGCGTGCTCGACGATGCGCGACAGCGTCGCCAGCTCCTCCGGCGTCTGCCGGCACCCGTGGCAGAGCACCAACAGCGGCGCGCGTCGCCAGCGACTCCACCCGCGCGGCACGTAGACGAGGTAGTCGCGCGCGGGCTCGGCCATCGGCGCGATCGTCACGCGCCCGCGCGGGGACGCGACCCATCCGGTTTCGAAGCGGCCCGGCGCCACCTCGCGCCGGAAGAGCCGCGTCGATACGAATTCGAGCAGGCGCGCGAGGAGCGCGAATACCCTGAGCCACTGCCGCTTCATGTCACCGGTGATAAAGCGTGCGGGCGCCTTGCGCGATACGGCGCTCCATCACATGAGCACGACGTCGTACTGCTCCTGCGTATAGACGGTCTCGACCTGCAGCGAGATCGGCTTGCCGATGAAATCGCCGAGCTGCGCAAGGCTTTGCGACTCTTCGTCGAGGAACATGTCGATCACGGACTGCGCGGCCAGGATGCGGAACTCGCGCGCGTTGAACTGCTTCGCCTCGCGCAGGATCTCGCGCAGGATCTCGTAGCAGATCGTCTGCGCGGTCTTGAACTCGCCGCGCCCGCCGCAGGTGGGGCACGTTTCGCACAGCACGTGCGCGAGCGACTCGCGCGTGCGCTTGCGCGTCATCTCGACCAGGCCGAGCTGCGTGAACCCGTTCACCGTCAGCCGCGTGCGATCCTTTTCGAGCGCCTTGTCGAGCTCGGCGAGCACCGCGTTGCGGTGGTCGACATTCTCCATGTCGATGAAATCGATGACGATGATGCCGCCGAGGTTGCGCATGCGGAGCTGCCGGGCGATCACCTGCGCGGCCTCGAGATTGGTCTTGAAGATCGTTTCGTCGAAGCTGCGGCCGCCGACGAAGCCGCCGGTGTTCACGTCGATCGTCGTCATCGCCTCCGTCTGGTCGAATATCAGGTAGCCGCCGGACTTGAGATCGACGCGCCGCGCGAGCGCCTTCTCGATCTCGTCTTCGACGCCGTGCAGGTCGAACAGCGGCCGCTCGCCGGCGTAGTGCTCGATGCGCTCGGAGAGCGCCGGCGTGTATTCGCGCGCGAAGTCCTGCATCCGCACGAACGTCTCGCGCGAATCGACGACGACATGCGCGGTCTCCTCGGTGGACATGTCGCGCAACACGCGCTGCGCGAGGTTCAAATCCTGGTAGAGCAACGTCGGCGCCGGGACGAGCGCCGCGCGCTCGTTCAAGTCGCGCCACAGCTTGGTCAGGTATTCGATGTCGGTCGAAAGCTCGCGCTCCGACGCCGCTTCCGCCATCGTGCGGATGATGAAGCCGCCCGCGGAACCCTCGGGCAGCAGCGTCTGCAGCTTGCCGCGAAGGCTTTCGCGCTCCTGCTCGTTTTCGATCCGCTGCGAGATGCCGATGTGCGAATCCTGCGGCAGGTAAACGAGCAGCCGTCCGGCGAGCGAGAGCTGGGTGGAAAGCCGCGCGCCCTTCGTGCCGATCGAGTCCTTGATCACCTGCACGAGCAGCGTCTGGCCTTCGTGCAGGATGCGCTCGATCGGCCGATGCTCGCCGTGGGCGTCCTGGCGATGCTCCCAGATGTCGGCGATGTGCAGGAACGCCGCCCGTTCGAGGCCGATTTCGACGAACGCGCTCTGCATGCCGGGCAGCACGCGCGCGACGCGGCCGAGGCAGATGTTGCCGACCAGTCCGCGCGCGCTCGCCCGCTCGATATGCAGTTCCTGAACGACGCCCTGCTCGAGCATCGCAACGCGCGTTTCCTGCGGCGTTACGTTGATCAGGATCTCGTGCGGCATCGGGTGCTCGGGATCGGCGCGATTCGCGACACCGGGAGGGCGGAGCGTCGCTTATAGCACGCGCATGCCGATCCGGGCGAGCAGCGCGGCCGTCTCGTACAACGGCAGTCCGACGACGCCGCTGTAGCTGCCTTCCAGCCGCGAGATGAACGCCGCCGCGCGGCCCTGCACGGCGTAAGCGCCGGCCTTGTCGAGCGGCTCGCCCGTTGCGGCGTAGCGTTCGATTTCCGTCGCGCCGAGGCGCCGCAGCGTGACCTTCGACGTCGACACTTCCACTTCGGTGCGATCGCGATAGCGCAACGCGACGGCGGTCAGCACCTGATGCGTGCGTCCCGACAGTCGCCTGATCATCGCGATCGCATCACCGGCATCGCGCGGCTTGCCGAATACGTCGCCGTCGAGGACCACTTCGGTATCGGCACCGAGCACCGGGCGCTCCGCGAGCCTGCGGTTGTGCATCCGGTCCCAGCCGACCTGCGCTTTCGTGCGCGCGATCCGCTCGACGTAGTGAAGCGCAGGCTCCGCGTCGCGCGCTTCCTCGACGACATCGCGCTCGCGGCCGACCGCTTCGCGCAGCAGCAGCGTTTCGAACTCGACGTCGAGCTGTCGCAACAGTTGTTGCCGCCGCGGGCTCTTCGACGCGAGATAAAGCACGGGAGCGCTCATCCTCGGTTTCCTCGTAAGCCCTCGTCGAACGGACCGGGATCAGTCGCGATGATACGGGTGCCCCGCCAGCAGGCTGTACGCGCGATAGATCTGCTCGGCCAGCAGCACGCGCACGAGCCCGTGCGGAAGCGTCATCGCGGACAGCGCGACGACCGCCGCGGCGTGCGTCTTGATGTCCGCGTGCAGACCGTCGGCGCTGCCGACGACGAAGGCGATGTCGTGCCCGGCGTCCCGCCACGCGCGCAGGTGCGTTGCGAGATCGCGCGTCGACCAGGCAGCGCCGCGCTCGTCGAGTGCGATGACGCGAAAGCCGCTGCACGCGGCGGCGATGCGCGACGCTTCGGCAGCGAGCATCCCGGGAACGGTCCTGGCGCGCTCGCGCCGCTCGGGCTTCAGTTCGACGAGCTCGAGCATCCAATCGCGGGGAAGACGTTTCGCGTAGTCGTCGAATCCGGCGGCAACCCAGCCCGGCATCCGGTGCCCGAGTGCTACGACGCGCAGTTTCAAGTGCGCGGTGGAGACAAGATCAGGCGGCCGATGCGGCGCGGGCGCGTCGAACCGGTGCTTGCGGCGCCCACAGCTCCTCGAGGTTGTAATACGCGCGGACGGCGGGCTGCATCACGTGCACGATGATGTCGCCCGCATCGACGAGGATCCATTCGCCGACCGCAGCACCCTCGACGCCGAGGATCGTGGCGCCGGCGTCCTTGAGCTTGTCGCGGACATGGTTCGCCAGCGCCTTCACCTGCCGATTGGAATCGGCCGAGGCGATGATCATCGTGTCGTAAAGGCTGGTTTGCGGGCGGACATCGAGAACTTCGATGTCGCGGGCCTTGATGTCCTCGAGCGCCGCGACGGCGATCTGCTGCAGCTTTTCAAGACGCATGCGGTAGGGGGTGTGTGTAGAGTGCGTTCGCTTCAATATAGGCCAAAACGGCGGCCGGAAGCAAACCGGCAATTTCGACCGATCCGGGACCGCCGCGCGCGAGTGCCGCGCGTATCGCCGTCGACGAGATCGGCTGCGCGGCGACCGGCTGCAGATAGATGGAGCCGGCCAGACGGGCGCGCAAGACCTGCGGGTCGTCGATGCGTCGCGCATTCCACTCCCGGGCCAGGACAGTCCGGCAGATCGGTGCCGGTTGCGATGCCGGGACGCGGCACGACGATCAGGTGCGCGAGCACGAAAAGGTCCTTCCAGCGGTGCCACGACGACAAGCCGCGGAACGCGTCCGCTCCGATGAGCAGCGCCAGCGGCGTATGCGGCATCTCGCCGCGAAGCTCGCCTAGCGTGTCGACCGTATAACTCTTGCCGCCGCGGTTGATCTCCCGCGCATCGACGACGAGCCCCGGAAATTCGCGTACGCCAAGCTCGAGCATCGCGATCCGATCGCGCGCGGATGCCTGCGGCGCGACTCGGTGCGGCGGCTTGCCCGCCGGCACGAGCCGCACTTCGGGTAACGCCAACGCGGTGCGCACGTCGTCGGCGAGCCGCAGATGACCGTAGTGAACGGGATCGAAGGTGCCGCCGAGAATGGCAAGCGGGGACGTTATGTCATTCACGCGCCAGCTAAAAGCGCGAGCCGGGCTGCTGGAGGAACGCGACTTCCTCGGGCGTCGACGCGCGTCCCAGTATCTCGTTGCGGTGGGGGAAGCGGCCGAATCGGCGGATCACGTCGCGATGACGCTCGGCCCACGGGAGCGGTTCGTCGAGGCCGGTTTCCGCCGCGAGCGCTGCGAAGAGCGCGACGGCGCGGTCCTGCTGCGCAGGCAATTCGCTGTGCTCGAACGGCATGTACAGGAACCAGCGCTCGAGAGGTTCGAGCGATCGGTCGAATCCGCGCTCGACGGCATCCTCGGCCGTCGCGAGCGCGCCGGCGTCGCCGGCGAAGGCATCGGGCGTGCCGCGAAAGGCATTGCGCGTGAACTGGTCGAGCAGCACGACGCGCGCGAGATATCCGGCCGGCGTCGTGCACCAGTCGCCGAAAGCGCCCGCGATGCCGGCAGCGAGCGCTGCGCCGAAGCGCGCACGAATTTCCTCGTCGAACGCATCGTCCTTGCGGAACCAGACGTCGCGCGTCACCCTTACCCGCGGCTTCGCCGCACCCTGTCCCGCTTGCGGGGAGGGTCGGATGAGGGTGAGATGTTGTTCGTTCGCGACCGTCTCGCCGGCGCGCGGAACGAACCAGAAATCGAGGATTTCGGAAGCGAGCGGAGCCAGCGCCATCACGCCGATTATCATACGGCCTTTTGCGTGCATCGCCCGCGCGCGACCGCGCCCTTCGTGCAGACATCCCGACGCGACATCTTTCTGCTCGCCTGCTGCCAGGCGCTGCTGCTCGTCAACGCGTCGGGCCTGATCTCGATGAACGGCCTCATCGGCTTTCTCGCTGGCGCAGACGAAGGCGCTGGCGACCTTCGGCGTGACGACGTACGTGCTCGGCTCGGCGCTGTCGACGATGCCGATGTCGCTGTGGATGGGCCGGGTCGGCCGGCGCGCCGGATTCATGGCCGGCGCGCTCATCAACATCGCCGGCTGCGGCATCGGCGCCTACGCGCTGTCGATCAGGAGCTTTCCGCTGTTCTGCGTCGCGACGGGTCTCATCGGCATCTACAACGCGGTGGGCCTGCAATATCGTTTCGCCGCCGCCGAAGTCGCATCGCCCGCCGACCGCGCGAAGGCGATTTCGCTCGTGCTCGCCGGCGGCGTCGTCGGTGGACTGATCGGCCCGCAATCGGTGCGCGTCGCGCGCGACTTGTTCGCGACGCCGTTCCAGGGCTCGTTCGTCGTGCTGGCTGCCTTCGCGCTGCTCGCACTTGCCGTGCAATCGCGCGTCCACGTCCCGCCGCCGTCGCATGCCGAGCGCACCGGCAAAGGTCGTCCCCTGAGCGAGATTGCGCGCCAGCCCGCATTTGTCGTCGCCGTGCTCGCCGGTGCGCTCGGTTATGGCCTGATGAACCTGCTGATGACGGCGACGCCGATCGCGATGAGCTTCTGCGGCCATCCGTTCAGCGCGATGGCGCTCGTCATCGAATGGCACGTCGTCGCGATGTTCGCACCCGGATTCCTGACCGGCTCGCTGATCCGCCGCTTCGGCACGCTGCGCATCATTCTCGCCGGCGTCGCGCTCACGGCGTTCGCGACGTTCGTCGCACTCGACGGCAATTCGGTGGCGCATTTCGTCGCGGCGCTCGTCCTCGTCGGCATCGGCTGGAACTTCATGTACACCGGCGGCACATCGCTGCTGACGGAAACCTACGCGCCGAACGAGAAGGCGCGCACGCAGGGCCTGAACGATTTCGTCGTCTTCGCGACGATGGGCGTCTCGTCGCTCGCGTCGGGCGCGCTCGTCACGACGGGCGGATGGGAAACGATGAATCGCGTCGCGCTGCCGCTCCTCGGCGTCATCGCGCTCGGCGTGCTGTGGCTGATGCGGGCGCGGCGCCAGGCGCCTGCCGCCGCCTGATCCGATTTCCGGACGCTACGTGCGGACCTGGCCGCTGCCGAGCACGATCCACTTGCGGCTCGTCAGGCCCTCGAGGCCGACCGGACCGCGCGCATGCAGCTTGTTCGTCGAGATGCCGATTTCGGCGCCGAGGCCGTATTCGTAACCGTCGGCGAAGCGCGTCGACGCGTTGACCATCACCGAGCTCGAATCGACTTCGCGCAGGAAGCGCATCGCGTTCGTGTGATCCTCGGTCACGATCGCGTCGGTGTGCTGCGAGCCGTAGCGCGCGATGTGCTCCATCGCCGCGTCGAGCGAATCGACGATCCGGATCGCGATGATCGGCGCCAGGTATTCGGCGTACCAGTCGTCCTCGGTGGCCGGCTTCATCGACGGAACCAGCGCGCGGGCGCGGTCGTCGCCGCGCATCTCCACGCTCTTCGACGCATAGATCGCGGCGAGCGGCGGCAGCACCCGCGCCGCAACGTCGGCGTGCACCAGCAGCGTTTCCATCGTGTTGCACGGCGAGTAACGCTGCGTCTTCGCGTTGTCGGCGATGCGGATAGCCTGCGCGATGTTCGCGCTGGCATCGATAAAGACATGGCACACGCCGTCGAGGTGCTTCAGCACCGGCACGCGTGCCTCGCGCGCGACGCGCGCGATCAGCGACTTGCCGCCGCGCGGAACGACGACATCGACGTGCGCTTCGTCGGCGATCAGGTAGCCGACCGCGGCGCGATCGGTCGTATCGATCAGTTGCACGGCGTGCTCGGGCAGTCCCGCTTCGCGCAGGCCTTCATGGACGCAATGCGCGATCGCGCGGTTGCTGTGGATTGCCTCGGAGCCGCCGCGCAGGATCGTCGCGTTGCCCGACTTGAGGCACAGGCCCGCGGCGTCCGCCGTGACGTTGGGCCGCGACTCGTAGATGATGCCGATGACGCCGAGCGGCACGCGCATCATGCCGACCTGGATGCCGGACGGCCGATACTGAAGGTCCGATATTTCTCCGACGGGATCCGGGAGCGCCGCGATTTCCTCGATGCCGCGCGCCATCGCTTCGACGCCGCGCGCATCGAGCGTCAGCCGATCGACGAACGCCGCGTCGTGGTGCGCTGTGCGCGCAACTTCGATGTCGCGCGCGTTCGCATCGAGCAGTGCTGCGCTGCCGTGCCGCAGCGCGGCGGCGATTGCGACGAGTGCGCGGTTCTTCGCCTGCGTGCCGGTGCGCGCGAGATCGCGGGCGGCCGCGCGCGCCGCTTCGCCGACCTGCTGCATGTAGGCGGCAACGTCGGCGACGCCGGGCGCGACGATATCGTTCATGGCGCCATTCTAGCGCGGTGAACGACGCCCGCTTCCACTCGCGGGAGGGTCCGTAGTCAGCGGTGTGGCGTAATGGTTTCCACGCCCTGCGCCGTGCCGAGCAGGATCACGTCGGCGCCGCGACGCGCGAACAGTCCGACGGTGACCACGCCCGCGATCGCGTTGATGCGATCTTCGAGCGCCGCCGGATCGCGAATCGCGAGATCGGACACGTCGAGGATCACGTTGCCGTTGTCGGTGGTGAAGCCCATCCGCCATTGCGGATAGCCGCCGAGGCGCACCAGCTCGCGCGCGACGTAGCTGCGCGCCATCGGGATCACCTCGACCGGCAGCGGAAACCTCCCCAGCACGTCGACCTTCTTCGACTGATCGGCGATGCAGACGAACTTCTGCGCCACGGCCGCGACGATCTTCTCGCGCGTGAGCGCCCCGCCGCCGCCCTTGATCATCGCGCCATCCGCGGTGACTTCGTCGGCGCCGTCGACGTAGACGGGAATGTCGCTGACGTTGTTCAGCTCCTCGACGTCGATGCCGTGCGATTTCAGTCGCTCGGCCGTCTTCACCGAGCTCGCGATCGCGCCCTTGATGCGCCACCTGATCTTCGCGAGCTCGTCGATGAACAAGTTCGCGGTCGACCCCGAGCCGACGCCGAGCCACGCGTCATCGATGACGTAACGCAGCGCTTCGCGCGCGACGAGTTGCTTCAACGCATCGCGCGCAACCGGCTCCGTCACAGCAGGACACGCCGGAAGTCCGCCAGCACGCTCGCAAAGTACGTGATGAAGCGCGCCGCCTGCGCGCCGTCGATCACGCGGTGGTCGTACGACAGCGACAGCGGCAGCATCAGCCGCGGCACGAAAGTCTTGCCGTCCCATACCGGGAACATCGCGCTTCTCGATACGCCGAGGATCGCCACTTCCGGCGCGTTGATGATCGGCGTGAACGCGGTGCCGCCGATGCCGCCGAGCGAGCTGATCGAAAAGCATCCGCCCTGCATGTCGGCCGGACCGAGCTTTCCGTCGCGCGCCTTCGCGGACAGCTCGCCCATCTCCTTCGCGATCTGCAGCACGCCCTTCTGATCGGCGGCCTTGACCACCGGTACGACGAGGCCGTTCGGCGTGTCGGCGGCGAAGCCGACATTGAAATAGCGCTTGTAGACGAGGTTCTCGCCGCCGGAATCGAGCGACGCGTTGAAGTCCGGGAACTTCTTCAACGCTGCGACCGACGCCTTGATCAGGAACGCGAGCATCGTCACCTTGACGCCGGCCTTTTCGTTCTCCTTGTTGACCGTGACGCGCAGCGCCTCGAGATCGGTAATGTCGGCATCGTCGAACTGCGTGACGTGCGGGATCATCACCCAGTTGCGCGCGAGGTTCGCGCCGGAGATCTTCCCGATGCGCGACCTCGGCTTCGACTCGATCGGACCGAACTTCGCGAAATCCACGCTGGGCCACGGCAGCAGGTTCAGTGCGCCGCCGCCGGTGACGCCGCCCGTGGCCGCAGCGCCGGATGCGGGCGCGGTGAGCGCGCGCTTGACGAACTGCTGCACATCCTCGTGCAGGATCCGGCCCTTCGGCCCGCTGCCCGTCACGCGACCGAGATCGACGCCGAGCTCGCGCGCGAACTTGCGCACCGAGGGTGACGCATGCGCGGCCCTTACCCCCGGCCCCTCTCCCGCGGGCGGGAGAGGGGAGCCGAGATCTCTGCGCCGCCGGGAGTCGTTCGTTGCGTCTCGTCCGGGCGTTCGCGTGCTTCGTCGCGCCCTCTCCCGCTCGCGGGAGAGGGTTGGGGTGAGGGCGCCGTTTTCGATCGGCGGCACCGCGCGATCGGCATTCGCCGGCTGCGTCGGCGGCGTGCTTCGGCTCGCGGGCTCGGCGCCGGTCTGCGACGTCTTGAGCGTGAGCAGCGGCGTTCCCTCGCTGACGTGCTCGCCGACCGAGATGCGAACGCCTTCGACCGTTCCGCCGATCGGCGCCGGCACGTCCATCGTCGCCTTGTCGGATTCGATCGTGACCAGCGGATCGTCCGCGCTGCACGATGTCGCCCGGCTTCACGAACACCTCGATGACCGGCACATCCTTGAAATCGCCGATGTCGGGAACGCGGACTTCGATCGTCGGTCCCGCGGGCGGCGTCGCGCTCGCGCCTTCGCCCGGCATGTCGGCACGCCCCTTTTCGCCGCGCGGCGGCGGGGTGATGAGCTCCGCAGCGGGCGGCGCCGATGCGGTGCCACGACGCGGCGCAACGCTCGGTTGCGTGGCCGCCGCTGCACCCTCACCCGCGGCTACGCCGCTCCCTCTCCCGCGTGCGGGAGAGGGCTGGGGTGAGGGTTGCGTGGCTTCCGTCCCGCGCGCGGGAGAGCGCTGCGATGAGCCTTGTGGTGTTTCACGTGCAGGTGCGCCAGCCTCCGTGTCCAGCGTCAACACCACGCTGCCTTCGCTCACCTTGTCGCCGACCTTGACGCCGAGATTCTTCACCGTGCCCGCTGCCGGCGACGGCACATCCATCGTCGCCTTGTCGGACTCGAGCGTGACGAGCGAGTCATCGACGGCGACGCGATCGCCCGGCTTGACGAGCACGTCGATGACCGGGACGTCCTTGAAGTCCCCGATGTCGGGGACCTTGACTTCGATGGTGCTCATGGTGAAGTGGCGCGCGCGGCGCGTTCGTTGTTGAAGATCGTTCTACACCGTCCACGGCGCGGGCTTCGCCGGATCGAGTCCGTACTTCTTCACGGCCTCCGCGACGTTGGCCACCGGCACCGCACCTTCATCGGCGAGCGCCTTCAAGGCGGCCACCGTCACGTACCAGCGGTCGACCTCGAAGAAATGGCGCAGCTTCTCGCGCGTGTCCGAGCGGCCGAAGCCGTCGGTGCCGAGCACGCAATAGCGTCGCGGCACGTACGCGCGGATCTGCTCGGCGAACGCGCGCACGTAATCGGTCGCGGCAATCACCGGCCCGGTCGTGGCGCCGAGGCAATCCTCGACGTGCGACGTGCGGCGTTTCTGCGTCGGGTTCAGCAGGTTGAGCCGCTCCGACCGCGCGACCGTCGCGCGCGAGCTCGTTGAACGACGGGCAGCTCCACAGATCGGACTCCACACCCCAGTCGGCACGCAGCAGATCGGCCGCGGCGATCACTTCGCGGAAGATCGTGCCCGAGCCCAGCAACTGCACGCGCGGTGCCTTGGGCTTCGTGTCGCCGGCGGCAAACAGGTGCATGCCCTTGATGATCGAAGGCGCGGCGCCTGCGGGCATCTCGGGATGACGGTAGTTCTCGTTCATCACCGTCAGATAGTAGTAGACGTCCTGCTGCTCGGCGTACATGCGCCGCAGTCCGTCCTGGACGATTACCGCGACTTCGTACGAGAACGTCGGATCGTAGGACACGCAGTTCGGAACGGTCGCCGCGTACACCTGCGACTGCCCGTCCTCGTGCTGCAGGCCTTCGCCGTTGAGCGTCGTGCGGCCCGCGGTGCCGCCGAGCAGGAATCCGCGGCAGCGCATGTCGCCGGCGGCCCACGCGAGATCGCCGACGCGCTGGAAGCCGAACATCGAGTAGAAGATGTAGAACGGAATCATCGGCACGCCGTGCGTCGAATAGCTCGTCGCGGCCGCCATCCAGTCGCACATCGCGCCGGCTTCGTTGATGCCTTCCTGGAGGATCTGGCCGTGCTTGTCCTCCTTGTAGAACATGAGCTGATCGCGGTCTTCCGGCGTGTAGAGCTGGCCGAGCTGGTTCCAGATCGCGAGCTGCCGGAACATGCCTTCCATGCCGAACGTGCGCGACTCGTCGGGCACGATCGGCACGATGTGCTTGCCGAGGTTCTTGTCGCGAAGCAGCATCTGCAGAATCTGCACGAACGCCATCGTCGAGGAGATCTCGCGCTCGCCGGTGCTTTTCAGGAAGCGGTCGAATGCGCCGAGCTCGGGCACCGCCAGCGGCTCGGCCTTCTGCCTGCGCGCCGGCAGGTAACCGCCGAGCTCCATGCGGCGCGCGCGCATGTAGTCGAGCTCCTTCGAGCCTTCCTCGAACTTGACGTACGGCACCTCCTCGATCTTGTCCTCGGGGACCGGTATGTCGAAGCGGTCGCGAAACGGGCGTATCGCGTCGACGTTCATCTTCTTCTGCTGGTGCGTGATGTTCTGCGCTTCGCCCGCTACGCCCATGCCGTAACCCTTGATCGTCTTCGCGAGGATCACCGTCGGCTGGCCGGCATGGTTCACCGCCGCGTGATAGGCCGCGAACACCTTGTGCGGATCGTGGCCGCCGCGGTTCAGGTTCCAGATGTCGACATCGGAGTAGTCGGCCACCATTTCCTTCAGCTCGGGCGTGTTGAAGAAATATTCGCGGACGTACGCGCCGTCGCGCGATTTGAACGTCTGGTATTCGCCGTCGACGCATTCCATCATCCGGCGCATCAGGATGCCCTTGCTGTCGCGCGCGAGCAGCGAATCCCAGCGCGAGCCCCAGATCACCTTGATCACGTTCCAGCCGGCGCCGCGAAAATCGCTTTCGAGCTCCTGGATGATCTTGCCGTTGCCGCGCACGGGTCCGTCGAGCCGCTGCAGGTTGCAGTTCACGACAAAGATCAGGTTGTCGAGGCACTCCCGCGATGCCATGCCGATGGCGCCCATCGATTCGGGCTCGTCCATCTCGCCGTCGCCGCAGAAGCACCAGACCTTGCGTCCCTCGGTGTCGGCAAGGCCGCGATCGCGCATGTATTTCATGAACCGCGCCTGGTAGATCGCCATCAGCGGCCCGAGACCCATCGAGACGGTCGGGAATTGCCAGAAATCGGGCATCAGCCACGGATGCGGATACGACGCAATGCCGTGGCCGTCGACCTCCTGCCGGAAGTTGTCGAGCTGCGTTTCGGTCAGGCGCCCGAGCAGGAAGGCGCGCGAGTAGATGCCGGGCGACGAATGGCCCTGCACGAACACGAGATCGCCGGCATGCTTGTCCGACATCCCGTGCCAGAAGTGGTTGAATCCCACGTCGTAGAGCGTGGCCGCCGACGCGTAGCTCGCGATATGGCCGCCGACGTTCGTGTGCTTGTTGGCGCGCACGACCATCGCCATCGCGTTCCAGCGCGTGTACGAGCGAATCCTGTGCTCGATCGCCTGGTCGCCGGGAATCCGCACCTGCTGCTCGAGCGGGATCGTGTTGATGTACTCGGTGTTCGCCGAGAACGGCAGGAACGCGCCGGAGCGGCGTGCCTTGTCGATGAGCTTCTCGATCAGGAAATGCGCGCGGTCCGGCCCTTCGGCCGTCGAGGACGCCGTCGAGCGCGTCGAGCCATTCGCGGGTTTCCTGCGGATCGATGTCGGGAATGCGGTCCATGGTCGACTCCATTACGTCTTCATGGACCTCATTGTATTCGGTCCCGGCGGCCGAGGAGCGCGAGCGCCGCTGCCGCGCTGAGCGCCGCGAACGCCGCGAAGCCGGCGCGGTAGCTGCCGGTCAGCGTCGACAGCAAGGCGAACGACGGCGGCCCGATCACGACGCCGGCGAACGTGACGAAGCCGGTCGCGCCGGTCACCTTGCCGGCCGTTCCGGGTGCCGCGAGGCGCGCAACTTCCGAAAGCTGGACGCCATTCCACCCGATCGCGGTGCCGCCGTACGCCGCGGCCAGCGCAATGATGGCAAGCGACGGCCACGCCGGCGTCGCCATCGCCATGCCGGCGCCGCACGCGCCGGCGATCAAGCCGATCAGCACCAGCACGCGGCGCGGCGAAAGCAGCCGGTCCGCGGCATATCCCCAGCCGATCCGTCCCGCGACGCCGGCCACCGTGGCCGCAGTCAGCGCGAGTCCTGCGCCGACGAGCGTCCACTGCAGCGTCTCGGTGAGGTGAACGACGAGAAAGCTCGTCAGGCACACCTGCGTTGCGGAGTACGCCAGTGAAACGAGCGCGAGATCACGAAGCGCGCGTGATTGGCGCAGCAGCGCGAGCGGACCGAAGATCCCCGCGAAGGTGAATCGGCCGCGCAGCTTCGTCTCCACGTCGAGGCGCAGCCGGACGGGCTGCGCCGCGGCGGTGACGGCGATGCCGGCCAGCGCCGTCAGCGCAAACGCCGCGCGCCATCCGATGGCGAGCGTCAGCGCCGGCAGCAGCGCGCCGGACAGTGCGGCGCCCGCCGGCACGCCGGTCTGCTTGATCGAGAACGTCAATGCCATGCGCGACGGCGACGCCGTACGCTGCAGCAGTTGCGACGACGCCGGCGTGATCGGTCCATAGCCGAGCCCGATCACGATCGCGGCCAGCCCGAGCAACGCCACGGCGTGCACCGGCGCGAGCGCGATCGCGGCGACGCCGATCGCGCACAGCACGACGCAGCCCTGCGACACGCGAATCGGCCCGTAGCGCTCGATGAAGCCGCCGCTTGCGAGGCTCGCGAACATGCCGCCCGCGTAGACCATGCCGACGAAAACGCCGATCCAGCGCGCCTCGACACCGAAGTCGCGCGCGATGGCGGGGGCGAGTACCGCGGTGGCCGTCGCCGCGAACGACGCGTAAACCTGAATCGTCAGCGTCGCCGCGAGCGCGATCGCCGCCGTGCGCGCGGATGTCATTGCGGGCGGCGAACGACGTGCAGCGTGCGCTGCTCGGTGACGATGCAGTCCACGGTGACGTCGTGCGGCGCCGTCGGCACGCTGTCGACGACCTGCGCTTCGAATGCGCCGGCGACGCGCGGCGTCGCTGTCGGCAGAAAAGGCAGCAGGCGATCGTAATAGCCGCCGCCGTACCCGAGGCGTCGTCCGGTGGCGTCGAAGGCTGTGCCCGGGACGAGTACCCAATCGATGCGGTCGAGCGCGATCTCGGGACACGCAGCGCGCGGCTCCGGGATACCGCGAAACCCGGCCTCGACGTCCCGCGCCACATCGTCGATCCGGTACGCGCGCAGCATGCGTGCCGATGGATCGACGCGCGGCGCCGCGACGACCTTGCCCGCCGCGAGCGCGCGATCGACGAGGAGCGTCGCGTCCCATTCGCTGCGGTACGGCAGCGTGAGCAGGACCACCCGCGCCCGCGAAAACGAATCGATGTCCGCGATGCGCGTGGCGATCGCCGCCGACGCCTGCGCGCGCCACGCGGGCGCCAGCGCTTCGCGCGCAGCGACGACCGCTTCGCGCAGCGCCTGCTTGGCGTCGCGCAGCGTCATCGCAGGATTGCGTGTCCGACGACCGCTTCGACCGCGCCCGCGATCGCCAGCAGTTGCGCATCATCGCCCCCGCGCGCCAGGAGTTGCAGGCCGACCGGGAGCGTACCGGCAAGGTGGCCGATCGGGAGCGAAACGCCGCAGAGGCCGAAGAGATTACCCGGCCGCGTCAGGCGCAGCGCATCCCGGCTCCACGCGGCGGCGGCGTCGGTCGCCTGGTAGTCGCTGACGTCGGCGGCGATGCGCGGACACGTGGGCGTCAGCAACGCATCGACACCGTCGATCGCCACGCGCGCGTCGTTCGCGAGCGTCGCAAAGCGGCGCTTGAGCGCGATGAAGGTGTCGGCCTCGAGTGTCAGCCCCGGCGCGATTCGCGCGGCAACGACCGGGTCCATCCGCGACAGGTTGGCAGTGACGCGTTCGCGGCCGAGATGCGCCACGAGTTCCGCGGAAAGGAATGCGCCGAATGCGGCGCCAAGGTCGTCGAGCGGCGGCAACGTGACGGCAACGATGCGCGCGCCGGCGTCGACGAGCCGGCGCTGCGCGGCGTCCATCGCGCGCGCGACGTCGGCGTCGAGATCGTCGAAGAAATGCGCATCCGGCCGGCCGAAGATCAGCGTGTCGAGCGGTCGTGTCCGCGCCGGCGTCTCAGCCGACAGCACTTGCCATACGCACGCGAGGTCGGCGACACGATGGCCGAACCAGCCGGGGCTGTCGAACGTCGGTGACAGCGGGAACACGCCCTCCATCGACAGGCGGCCTGCCGTCGCCTTGAACCCGGCAACGCCGCAGAGCGCCGCCGGCAGGCGAACCGAGCCGCCGGTGTCCGTACCGAAGGCGACGGCGCAAAGGCCCGCGGCCTGCGCGACCGCCGATCCGGCCGACGACCCGCCCGGCATCCTTCGCACCGTCTCGTCGCAGGGATTGCGCGGCGTCGGATGCGTGGGATTGAAGGCCCCGAACGCGAACTCGGTCGTGCGCGTCTTGCCGAGGATGATCGCGCCGCCGCGCTTCAGCGCGCGCACGATCGGCCCTTCGGCTGGCGCGAGATCGGCAATGTCGACGCGCGATCCGGCCGTCATCGGCAGTCCGGTTGCCGCGTACAAATCCTTGAGCGCGATCGGTACGCCCATCAGCGGGCCGAGATCCGTGCGCGCGCGAAGATGGGCGTCAACCGCGCGCGCCGCGGCGATGGACGCCTCGGCATCGACGAAGGTGAATGCGTCGAGCGTCGGATTGGCGGCGTCGATGCGCACGAGAAGACCCCGCAGCGTCGCTTCCGCACTCGTGCGAGCCATCGCGCAGGCCCGCGCCGTACTCGGCGAGCGACAGTCGCGTGACGGCTGCGGAACGCGAATGCGCGGATGGCGCGGCTTGCCTGTCGTTCATCTCATCCCCCTTGTCGGCGGCGATTGTCCATCCACCTATAATGGCTCATTCCGAGGTCGGTGCCGTTCGCAGAGCCACGATGAACCATGCCCACCAGATCTACCGCGCGCGTCGCGACGCGGTCCTGAAGTCGATGCGCGCGCGCAGCGGCGGCGGCCTGGCGCTCGTGCCGACCGCGCCGGAGGTCGCGCGCAATCGCGATTCGCTCTATCCGTTTCGCCACGACAGTTATTTCTATTATCTGACGGGCTTCCCCGAACCCGAAGCCGTCGTGGCGCTCGTCGCCGGACCGGACGGTGATCGACACGTGCTGTTCTGCCGGGAACGCAACGAGGAGCGTGAAATCTGGGACGGCTTTCGCTACGGTCCGGATGCGGCGCGCGAGATTTTCGGCTTCGACGAGGCGCACCCGATTTCGGCGCTTGCCGGGAAGCTGCCCGACATCGCGTCGGACCGGCCGGTGCTGTTCACGCCGCTCGGGCTGTTCGAAACATGGGACCGGCAGGTCACCGAGCTTCTCAACGAAGTGCGCAGTCGCGCGCGCAGCGGCGTATCGGCACCCGACGAGATCGTCGACGTTCGCGCCACGCTCGACACGATGCGTCTCGTCAAGGACGCGCACGAGTTGGCGCTCATGCGCCGGGCGTGCGCGATTTCGAGTGCAGCGCATCGGCGCGCGATGGCGATCGCGCGTCCGGGCATGCACGAATATCAGGTCGAGGCCGAGCTGATCCACGAGTTCCTGCGCGAGGGCGCGCAGGCGGTCGCCTACAACTCGATCGTCGCGTCGGGCCCGAATGCCTGTGTGCTGCATTATCGCGAGAACAACCGGCAGATGAACGACGGCGACCTGCTGCTGATCGACGCCGGCTGCGAATTCCAGGGCTACGCGTCCGACATCACCCGGACGTTTCCGGTGAGCGGCACGTTCAGCGGACCGCAAAGGGCCGTTTATGAGCTCGTGCTCGCCGCACAGCTCGCGTGCATCGCTGCCATCAAGCCCGGAGCGCCGTTTCACGACTATCACAAGGTCGCGGAGCGCGTGCTCGCGCAAGGCTTCATCGATCTCGGTTTCCTGTCGGGCACGCTCGACGCCGCGCTGGAAAGCGGCAGCTACAAGCAGTTCTACATGCATCGCGCGGGTCATTGGCTTGGCATGGACGTGCACGACGCCGGCCTCTACCAGCTTCGCGGCGAATCGATGCAACTCGTTCCGGGCATGGTGCTGACCGTCGAGCCGGGTGCTTATATTCGTCCCGCCGACAACGTGCCGGAAGCATTCTGGAACATCGGCGTGCGCATCGAGGACGACGTGCTCGTGACGGCGGACGGTATCGAGAACCTCACCGCCGCGGCGCCGAAATCGATCGCCGACATCGAAGCTGCTGCCCGGAAGTAGCGCCCGGTGCATGACGTGGCCATCGTCGGGGCAGGGCCGGTCGGCGCGACGCTCGCACTGGCGCTCGCCGATGCGAGCCTCGATGTCGTCATCGTCGATTCACGGTCCGCAGGCGAAACGACACGCGGCGATCGCACGCTGGCGCTGTCGCACGGCGCGCGGCTGATCTTCGAGCGCCTTGGCGTCTGGACGCCGCTTGCAGCGACGCGCGGCGCCGTAACGCCCATCGTCACGATCGACGTTTCGCAGGCGCGCGGATTCGGCGCCGTGCAGCTCAACGCGGCCGAGCAGGGCTTGCCGGCGCTCGGCTACGTCGTGTCGTACCGCGCGCTGCAGGGTGTTCTCGACGATGCATTGCCGCGCGCCGGAATTCGCGTCGATTTTGGCGTGGCGGTGTCCGCGGTGCGCGGCACGCGCGACGCCGCGGCGATCGACATCGACGGACATCCTGATGCGCAGGTAGAGGCGCGCCTCGCCGTTGTCGCCGATGGCGCCGCGTCGTCGGTGCCGGGCATCGCGCGACGCCGGCATGATTACGGGCAAGTCGCGATCGTCGCGAAAATTGCGCTCGATCGCCCGCATGGCGGCGTCGCCTACGAGCGCTTCACCGCCGACGGGCCGGTTGCGCTGCTGCCCGAGCGCGATCATTACGCGCTCGTCTGGACCCGCAGGCCCGCCGATGCGCCGCAGACGATCGCGCTGCGCGAGCCGGCGTTCCTCGCAGCGCTCGCCGGGCATTTCGGCAGCCGCGTGCGCGGGTTCACAAAGGCGAGCGAGCGCCGCTCGTTTCCGTTGACGCTGGAAGTCGCGCGGAACACGACCGCGGAACGCATCGCGGTCATCGGCAACGCCGCGCAGGCGCTGCATCCGATTGCAGGACAGGGATTCAATCTCGGCCTGCGCGATGCTTACGATCTGGCCCGGACGATCATCGACTCGCCGCGTGATGCGATCGGATCGGCACCGATGCTCGAGCGCTATCGCCAGAGCCGCAGCCGCGACCGGCGCGCGGGGATCGCCATCACGCACGGACTTGTGCAACTGTTCGGCAACGACTGGCCGTGGCTGCGCGTGCCGCGCGGCATCGGCATGATGCTGCTCGATACGGTCCCGCTCGCCAAACGGGCATTCGGCCGCGCCATGCTGTTCGGGATGCGGTAGCGGCCGGGAAGGAAGTCGTTTCGGCCGTCAACGCGTTCGGGCGCGCGTGTTTCGCTGTAGGCGTTCGCATCCTCACATCGCCCTACACGGCTATCGGGACGGCAGATCGCCGCAGTGGCGTCCGCCGCGAGCCTGACCGGCGCTGCGATCGCCAACGACCTGGATCGAACGTCGACGTCGAGCCCTGACACGGCCACGACCATCAACGGCAATCCGGCGCAGCCCGACAATGACGCAACGAATCCGGCGACGAGCGCGCTACCGGACAACACCGTCACGGCGCCCGACCTTGGCACCACGCAGTCGAACGACAACGGGGGCGATGATGAACGACAACTCCGGCACGTCGAACCCGAACGGTGATACGTCGACGATCGACAACGGCGCGCCTTCGACCACGCAGGGCAGCACGATGGTATCGCCGAAGTCGGATACGGCCGCGGCGCCGTCGGGTGGCGCGCGCTATGGCAGCGGCTCGAGCGCGACGTCGATCGGCGGTACCGATCGGCTCGGCAGCACGAACTCCGAGAATTTCGACCAGTGGGCGAGCGATTACGCTGCGCAACACAATGGGCGCATCACGCGGCAGGAATTTCTCGACCAGATGGGCAACCGCTGGGATCTTCTCGACGCTCAGCACCGCGGCTATCTGACGCCGCAGGAGATGCAGGAGTTCTTCATCGCCACGCCGGGCGAAACCGCAGCGCCTCCCCGGACAGGATCGGACGCGCAGGCTGGCGACATGGGACCGGGAAGCGCGCGCGGCGATTGATGCGCATCGACGCGGCATGATGCCCGCGTGATCCACTCGGCGGTATTGCGGCGGCGTTTCGACGTCGCCTTTTTTTGGATGGAGACGCTTGCACGCGCGCGCTCGTCGCCGAGCGCTCGACGCAACGAGTCGAATGGGTATAATTTCAGCCCTTCCGAAACGAATCTTCCCTCCGAGTCGTGCAAATCGGTGGCTGCCTACTGCCAAACAATCTCGCGGTCGCGCCGATGGCGGGCGTCACCGATCGTCCCTTTCGGATGCTTTGCAAGCGGATGGGCGCGGGCTACGCCGTTTCGGAGATGGTAGCGGCCAATCCCAGGCTGTGGGCCACGGACCAATCGCGGCGACGCACGGATCATGCGGGCGAAGTTGCGCCGATCGCCGTGCAAATCGCAGGCGCCGATCCGGCGCTGATGGCGGATGCCGCTCGCTACAATGTCGATCGCGGTGCGCAGATCATCGACATCAACATGGGCTGCCCGGCCAAGAAAGTGTGCAACACGGCGGCAGGCTCCGCGCTGCTCGCGAACGAAGCGCTGGTCGGCGCGATTCTCGATGCCGTCGTGCGCGCCGTCGACGTTCCCGTCACGCTGAAAATCCGAACCGGCCCGGCGCCGCACGCGCGCAATGCGCTGCGCATCGCCCGCATCGCCGAAGATGCGGGCATCGCGGCCCTCGCGGTGCACGGGCGCACGCGCGCCTGCCTCTTCGTCGGCGCCGTCGAATTCGAGTCGGTACGCGCGGTCAAGCGAAGCGTGCGCATGCCGGTATTCGCCAACGGCGACATCACGACGCCGCAACGCGCGCGCGCAGTGCTCGCGCATACCGGCGCCGATGGATTGATGATCGGACGCGCGGCGCAGGGGCGACCCTGGATATTTCGCGAAATCGCGCATTATCTTGCGACGGGTCAGGCGTTGCCGCCGCCGACCGCGCAGGAGGCGGGCAGCGCGATCCTCGATCACCTCGACGACCATTACGCGTTCTACGGCGAGGCGCTCGGGGTTCGCATCGCCCGCAAGCACCTGCACTGGTATACGGCGGCGCTTCCGGATGCGGGAGCGCTGCGAGGCGAGGTGAACGTCGCGGAGTCGGCCGCGGGACAGCGGCAGGCGGTTGCGCGTTTCTTCGACCGGCTTGCCGGCGAATGCGAGCGATTGCCGTACGCGGCCGGCGATCTGCGCGAAGCGCGTTCGGCGCCGGCGCGCCCGGCCGCATCGCCGGCGTGGATGGGGGAGGCACTCGCGGCGTGAAAAAAAATGTTCGCCTCAACGGCAGCAACGAGATCGGGCGCAGCGTCGAACGGTCGCTCGACGAATATTTCCGCCGGCTCGACGGCGAGCCGCCGCATGGCATCTACGACATGGTGATCGCGCACGTCGAGCGGGCTTTGCTGACGTCGATGCTCGATCGGTCGAACGGCAACCAGACGCAGGCTGCCGAGATGCTTGGGCTCAATCGCAACACGCTGCGCGCGAAGCTCGCCAAGTACAAACTGATATGACGAACGAGAGAATGGGGTCAGACTCGACTTTTGTCCGCGACATTGGCTTGCGCGTTATTGCCTGCTAAAAGTCGAGTCTGACCCCACTTTCTCATGACGGCGACCGTGACGCAGGCGCTGCTGTCAGTTTCAGACAAGACCGGCATTGTGGAATTCGCGCGCGGCCTCGCGGCGCGCGGCATAGCGCTGCTCTCGACGGGCGGCACGGCGCAACTCCTGGCCGCGCAAGGCGTCGACGTGACCGACGTCGGCCGCTACACGGGATTTCCCGAAATGCTCGACGGCCGAGTCAAGACGCTGCATCCGAAAATCCACGCGGGAATCCTCGGGCGGCGCGACATCGCAGCGCACCGCGAAGCGCTTGCGCAGCATGCAATCCCGACGATCGATCTCGTCGTCGTCAACCTTTATCCGTTTCGCGAAACTGTCGCGAACCCCGGCTGCACGCTGGACGACGCGGTCGAGAACATCGACATCGGCGGCCCGGCGATGGTGCGGTCGGCGGCGAAGAACTGGATGCATGTCGGCGTTGTCGTCGACGCGCGCGACTACGATGCGGTGCTCGCCGATCTCGACGAAAACGGCGGAAAGCTTTCTGCCGCGCTGCGCTTCAGGCTCATGCAGCGGGCGTTCGCGCACACCGCGGCCTACGACGGCGCCATCGCGAACTGGCTGACCGCGCGCGACATCGACGGCCGATCGACGGGTTTCCCGCAGTCGTTCCACTACATGGGCGCCAAACGGCTTGACCTGCGCTACGGCGAGAATCCGCATCAGCGGGCGCGCGCTGTATCGCGAGCCCGCCGCCTTGCCGTCGGCCATCGCGTCGTACCGCCAATTGCAGGGCAAGGAGCTGTCGTTCAACAACGTCGCGGATGCCGACGCCGCATGGCGCTGCGTCACCGCCTTCGCCGATCCGACGTGCGTGATCGTCAAGCACGCCAATCCTTGCGGCGTCGCGACGGCCGATGCGCCGCACGGCGCCTACCGCGCGGCGCTCGCCACCGACCCGGTTTCGGCGTTCGGCGGCATCGTTGCGTTCAATCGACCGGTCGATGCGGTGACGCTTGCCGCGGTCGCAGCCCAGTTCGTCGAGGTCGTCATCGCGCCGAGCTACGCATCGGACGCGCTTCCCGTCATCGCGCGAAAGAAGAACGTGCGCGTACTCGAGCTGCCGTTGCCGCCTGCCGATGCGGGTCGCGACGAATGGGATTTCCAGCGCGTCGGCGGCGGCCTGCTCGTGCAAACCGCGGATGATGCGCGTATCGAAGCGGCCGACCTTCGCGTCGTGACGACGAGGGTTCCGAGCGCTGCGCAAATGGCGGATTTGATGTTTGCATGGCGGGTCGCATGCTTCGTCAAGTCGAATGCGATCGTCTATTGCGCCGAGCTGAAAACGCTCGGCGTCGGCGCCGGGCAGATGAGCCGCGTCGATTCGACGCGCATCGCCGCCATCAAGGCCGCCGAGGCGGGCCTGTCGCTGGCAGGCTCGGTCGTCGCTTCCGACGCGTTCTTCCCGTTCCGCGACGGCGTGGACGTCATCGCGGATAACGGCGCCGTCGCAGTGATCCAGCCGGGCGGCAGCATCCGCGACGACGAAGTGATCGCCGCCGCGAACGAGCGCGGGATCGCGATGGTGTTCACCGGCGTGCGCCACTTCCGCCATTAGATGAGACTGTCGCCGGCTGGTCAGTCGCGGCGGCCCTTCCCGACTGACATGTCGATGAACGTCCTCGTCGTCGGCGGCGGCGGCCGCGAGCACGCGCTCGCGTGGAAAATCGCGCAGTCGCCGCGCGTCGCGAGCGTGTACGTTGCGCCGGGCAATGCCGGCACGGCGCGCGATCACGGTCTCGTCAACGTACCCATCGACGCCATTCCCACCCTTGTCGCGTTTGCGCGCCGCGAGTCGGTCGGTCTCACGATCGTCGGTCCCGAGGCTCCGCTCGCGGCCGGCATCGTCGATGCGTTTCGCGTGGCGGGCTTGCCGATTTACGGTCCGACGCGCGCGGCCGCGAGGCTCGAGAGCTCGAAGGACTTCGCGAAGGCGTTCATGGCGCGACACGGCATTCCGACGGCGGCGTATCGAACCTTCGCGGATGCGGCGGAAGCGCATGCCTACGTGGCAGCGACGGGGCGCGCCGATCGTCGTCAAGGCCGATGGCCTCGCGGCGGGCAAGGGCGTCGTCGTCGCGCAGGACGAGGCTGAAGCGCACGCGGCGATCGACGCCATGTTGAGCGACAATGCGAGCGGCGCTGCGGGTGCGCGCATCGTGGTCGAGGATTTTCTCGACGGCGAGGAGGCGAGCTTCATCGTGATGGCCGACGGTGCGCACGCCTTGGCGCTCGCTTCGAGCCAGGATCACAAGCGCCTTGGCGAGGGCGATGTCGGGCCGAATACCGGCGGCATGGGCGCGTATTCGCCGGCGCCGGTCGTGACGCCCACCGTCCATGCGCGGATCATGCGCGACGTCATCGCACCGACGATCGCCGGCATGGCGAGCGAAGGCGTGCCGTACACCGGATTTCTCTACGCCGGCGTGATGATCGACGCGGCCGGCACGCCGCGCGTGCTCGAATTCAACTGTCGCCTCGGCGATCCCGAGACGCAGCCGATCATGGCGCGGCTGCGCTCGGATCTCGTCGTGCTGATCGAGCACGCGATCGACGGCACGCTCGATCAGGTGGAGATCGAATGGGACCGGCGCGCGGCGCTCACCGTGGTGCTCGCAGCCGCCGGCTATCCCGACAATCCGCGGCGCGGGGATGTCATCGCGGGGCTGGACCGCGTGACGCCGCAAAGCCATCCCGACGTGACGATCTTTCACGCCGGCACGGTGCTCGAGCGCGGTGGCATCGTCGTGAACGGCGGGCGCGTGCTGGGCGTCACCGCACTCGGCGATACGCTGCGTCAGGCGCAGCGTGCCGCGTATGGCGCGGTCGGCGTCATCACGTTTGACGGCATGCAATATCGATCCGACATCGCGCACCGCGCGCTTGCGCGCCGCACGCCGACGCCATGACCATCGTGCAGCCGGCGCACGACGCATCGGACCTGGCCGCGGTCCGCGACTACATGAGCGCATTGCAGGTTCGCATCGCCGGCGCGCTCGAAGGCTACGGCGAAAGGCCGTTTCGCCGCGACGAATGGCGCAGGGCGGAAGGTGGCGGCGGCGTGTCGATGTCGCTCGAGGACGGCGAAGTGCTCGAGCGCGCGGGCATTCTCTTTTCGCACGTCGGGGGCAGCGCGCTGCCGGCGTCGGCAACGGCGCACCGGCCAGAGCTCGCCGGCCGCGCATGGGAAGCGCTCGGCGTTTCGCTGGTGCTGCATCCGCGCAATCCGTACGTACCGACCGTTCATCTCAACGTGCGGTTTTTTTGCGCCCTGTCGCATCGTGCGAGCGGCGCAGCACCGGTGTGGTGGTTTGGCGGCGGGATGGACCTGACGCCGGTCTATGGTTTCGTCGAAGACGCGCGTCATTTCCACGCGGTGTGCCGCGATGCGCTCGTACCGCATGGCGCCGAGCTCTACCCGCGGTTCAAGCGCGCGTGCGATGCCTATTTCTACCTCAAGCACCGCGACGAGGCGCGCGGCATCGGCGGCATTTTCTACGACGACTGGGACGAGGGCGGATTCGCGCGCGCGTTCGCGACGACGCGCAGCGTCGGCGACCATTTCATCGATGCCTACGCGCCGATACTCGAGCGCCGCAAGAGCATGCCGTACGGCGAGCGCGAGCGCGATTTCCAGGCGTACCGGCGCGGCCGCTACGTGGAATTCAACCTCGTGTGGGATCGCGGAACGCTGTTCGGACTGCAATCGAACGGGCGTACCGAAGCGATCCTGCTGTCGATGCCGCCGCTGGCGCGCTGGCGCTACGAGTGGACGCCCGAAGCCGGCACCCCCGAAGCCGCGCTGTATGCCGATTTTCTGCCGGTCCGGGACTGGCTCGCATGAGCGTGAGCGCCGCCGGCCGCCCCAGGCGCGAACTGCTCCCCCGGGGCAGCGCAGCGGCGTCAGCCGCAAGCGTGGGGGTCGTATGATCCGACGACGATCCGCGGCCGGCGCACGACGGCGCCAGTGACGCGCTTGCCGAGAAGCGCATCGGCGGCGAGCAGGTGTACGCGGGCGCGCTGCTCGACGTGCGCCGCGACCGCGCGCGGCTGCCCGATGGCGGTGAAGCGGTGCGCGAATACATCGTGCATCCGGGCGCCGTGCTGATCGTGCCCGTGAAGGACGATGGGCGCTTCGTCATCGAGCGCCAGTTCCGCTATCCGCACAATCGCACATTTCTCGAATTTCCCGCCGGCAAGCTCGATCCCGGCGAATCGGCGCTGGCCACGGGCATGCGGGAACTGATCGAGGAAAGCGGCTATACCGCGTCGGTCTGGACCCGGCTCGGCATCATTCATCCGGTGATTTCGTATTCGACCGAGGCGATCGAGCTTTATGCGGCGCGCGCTCTTGCGCATGTCGGCGCCAGACTCGACCATGGCGAGTTTCTCGAGATCATCGAATGCACCGAGGCAGAGTTGTATGCCGCGATCGACGAAGCGCGCGTGACGGATGCGAAAACCATCGCGGCGCTCCTGATGTACTCGCGATGGACGGGCGCGCCGTCGCGCAGCATGCGCATGCGCATCCGCGGCGCCGTGCAGGGCGTGGGCTACCGCGATTTTGCGATGCGTGCGGCGCGCGACGCGGGCGTTGCCGGTTGGGTGCGCAATCGCGATGATGGCTCGGTGGAAGCGCAGGTGCAGGGCGACACCGCCGCCTGCGAGCGCTTCACGGAGAACTGCCGGCGCGGCCCGCGCGCGGCACGCGTCGAACGGATCGAGATAACGCGCAGCCCATGGCAGGCGGCGCTTGCCGGTTTCGAGCTGGCGCACTCGGACTGAAGCGGCCGACCGGTTGAGCGTTCGGCGTTACCATCGCGCCGGCGCATACCGCTGCGCGCAACGCGCGACGCTCAAATCAGTGCGGAGAATCAGTGCGCGGTTTCTTCGGACCTGGCCGGCGCTTCCCTCGCCTGCGCCGCCAGCGCGCGCATGCCGCCGGCGAGGAACGCCATCAATTGTTCGGCGCTCGGCGTAAACGTCGGTGCGCTGCCGCCTGCCTTGCAGCGCGCCCGCGCATCGTGCTCGATCAGCAGCCGGCAATTGCGAAAGCCGGAAGCCAGCGCGGCGTCATCCACGCCGGGCAATGCGTGCCGCAGCGCGGAGAGGCATTCGCGGTAGACGCTGCCGAAATGGCGCAGCATGATCGAGTCGCTGGGATCGTGGCCGGCGAGCCGCGCCACCAGGCAAAGGTAATTGCGCCAGGCGGACGGTTCGCCGTCATCGAGCGTCGCGAACGGGCGGCCGTATGCCCATAGAACGTCCTCGACCGTCCAGTCGCCCCGCGCGCGCAACGCCGCGAGGGCGTCGTGCTGGACCCCGAGGAGCTGCGCTGCACGCCGCGCGAGTGCTTCCTCGATCAGCTGCTCCTTGCTGCCGAAATGATAGTTCAGCAGCGCGACGTGCGCCTCGGCGCGCGACGCGATCGTCCGGTGCGTGAGCGGCTTGAAGCCGTGATCGGCGATCAGTCCCTCGACAGCATCGAGGAGACGGCCGCGAGTATCGTCGCCGCGGCGACGCTCGCTGCGCTGAGGTGTTTCCGTTCCAATCGAGCCGAGTGCATGATCGAGGGGCATGGCGGCGGGTCCCGAACGTGTTTCGTACACAATCAGTTCGGGCTAATCGTAGCCACGGGCGCCCGTACGCCACAGAGGACGGACGATCAGATTGGTGTAGGACTGCGCCGACAGTTGCCCGGCAGATCGGTGTCGTTCGATTACGACACGCCGAAGATATCCTTCCACGCGGCGTACGACGCGGCGGCCGACCACGGCAGCGCCAGCAGCAATCCGATGCCGCTCGTCGCAAGACCGAGAAGCAGCAGTGCGAACGACAGGCCGCCGTACAGCGCGAGCGGCATCGCGTTGCGGGCGAAAGCGGCGCCGCTTTGCGCGAATGCATGGCGGAAATCGGCGCCGTCGAACAACGCCGCGAACGGCACGAACGTGACCGGTAGCGAAACCGCCATGCCGGCGGCGTACGTCGCCACGAGCGTCGTTCCGGAGATCGAGTCCAGGCTGCTGCCGGGTGCCAGCATGTTGAAGCCGCCCAACAGGTTCGCGACGAGCGCTTCGGCGGCGAATATGACCAGCGCGGCGCTGATGATGGCCGCCAGCGCGCGCGGCGGCGCCGCTGCCACGGCGATGATATGGCGAAGGCGCGGGCGATCGCCGCGATCGGCGGCGAGGCTCGCGAACAGCAGACCGCATTCGGCGAGCGGCACCAGCACTTGCGCGATGACGATGCCGACGACCGGCACGAAGTTCAATGCGATGTTCGCGACGAGGACGACGAACGCGATGCCGCAGAACGTCGCCGGTCCCCGCTTCCACAGCCGCATCGCATCCGCGTACCAGGCGAGCGCGTGCTGGACGCCCACCGCGCGGATCGCGCGCCGCGGCGGACGCGAGCCGTCGGCGGGCGGCGTCGCCTCCGGAGACGGATTGGCATTGCCGGGAATGCGAGTTGCCTCGGGTCAGTGGCGGAGAGCCGGCGCTTTCAGGCCGCCTCGCCGAGATAGGCGGCGCGCACCTTCGGATCGTGAAGCAATTCGGCGGCTTTGCCCGCGAGTGTAATCTCGCCCGACTCCATCACGTAGCCGCGATCGCTCACCTCGAGCGCGAGCTTGGCGTTCTGCTCGACGAGGAGAATCGTCACGCCTTCCTTCGCGATTCCGAGGATCGTCTCGAACACCTTCTGCACCATCAGCGGCGCGAGTCCCATCGACGGCTCGTCGAGCAGCAAAAGCCGCGGCCGCGACATCATCGCGCGCGCGATCGCGAGCATCTGCTGCTCTCCGCCCGACAGCGTGCCGGCGGTTTGCCGGCGGCGTTCCTTGAGGCGCGGAAAGAGCGAGAAGACGCGCTCGACGTCGTTGCGAATACCGTCGCGATCGCGCCGGGCGTACGCGCCCATCGCGAGGTTTTCCTCGATCGTCAGCGCGCCGAACATGCCGCGCCCTTCGGGAACGAGCGCCAACCCGCGGCGCACGAGCACGTACGACGGCCGCCCGGTGACCTGCTCGCCCGCATAGCGGATCCTGCCGCTTTTCACCGGCAACAGACCGCAGATGCCCTTCAGCGTCGTCGTCTTCCCGGCGCCGTTGGCGCCGATGAGGCATACGAGCTCGCCGCTGTCCACGGTGACATCGATGCCCTTGACCGCCTGAATGCCGCCGTAGCTCACCGCGAGGCGGTCGAGTGCGAGCAGCGGTTCGGACGTCGCACTGCTCACGGGATCCTCCACGCTCGGCCGAGTGACGCTCATGTCACGCCCGCTTGAGATCGAGCTCGATGTCGCCGCCCAGATACGCCGCGACGACCTTTTCGTCCTTCTGCACCGTCGACGCGATGCCTTCGGCGATCTTCTTCCCGTAATCGAGCACGAGGACGCGATCGCAGATGCTCATCACGAGCTTCATGTCGTGCTCGATCAGAAGAATCGTCGTGCCGTCCTGGCGAATGCGCTCGAGCAGCGCGCGCAGCGCCGCGGTTTCGGTTGCATTCATGCCGGCAGCCGGTTCATCGAGCGCCAGCAGTCGCGGATCGGTCGCGAGGGCGCGCGCGATCTCGAGCCGGCGCTGATCGCCGTACGCAAGGTGTTTCGCGAGGTCGTTCGCGCGGCGCGCAACACCGACGTAGTCGAGCAGCTCGTAGCCGCGCTTCTCGATCGCGCGTTCCTCGGCGCGCGTGCCGGCAGTGCGAAAGATCGCGCCGAAGACCGTCGCATGCGTGCGCACGTGTCGCCCGACCATGACGTTCTCGAGCGCCGACAGATTGCCGAAGAGCCGGATGTTCTGGAACGTGCGCGCGATGCCGCGCGCCGCCACCTCGTTCGGTTTGAGCCCGATGAGCACGCGGCCATCGAACGTGAACTGCCCCGCATCGGCCGGATAGATTCCGGTCAGAACGTTGAACAGCGACGTTTTGCCGGCGCCATTCGGGCCGATCAGGCCGTAGATCTCGCGCTCCCGGATCGTGAAGCCGACTTCCGAGAGCGCCTGCACGCCGCCGAAGCGCTTCGTGATCCCTTGCGCGACGAGCAGTTCATTTCCGCTGGTGTGGACCCCCACGCTTGCGGCTGTCGCCGCTGCGCTGCCCCCGGTGGGGGCGCTATTCGCACCTTGGGGCGGCCCGGCGGTACTCACGTTGGCCCGCCCGGATTCGAGCTCGCGCTTGCGCAGCGCCGACGGCAGGATGCCCGCCGGACGGAACAGCATCATCGCGACGAGCGTGATGCCGAAGAGCAGCATGCGGATGACTTCCGGGTCGATCAGCGTACGGCCGAACAGCGACCGCTGCACCGGTCCCACCGTATAGCGAAGCACTTCGGGCACGAACGACAGCAGCAGCGCACCGAGGATGACGCCCCAGATGTTGCCCATGCCGCCCAGGACGACCATGGCGAGGATGTTGACGGACTCGACCAGCACGAAGCTTTCGGGGCTGATGAAACCCTGGATCGCGGAAAACATGCCGCCGGCGACGCCGCCGAACGACGCGCCCATCGCAAAGGCCAGCAGCTTCATGTTGCGCGTGTTGATCCCCATCGCGCGCGCGGCGATCTCGTCCTCGCGGATCGCCTCCCACGCGCGCCCGATCCGCGAGTCCTGCAGCCGCAGGTTGATGACGATCACGACGAGCACGACGATGAGCAGCAGGTAGTAGTACTTGACCGGACCGCTGAACGTGACGCCCGCCACTGTTTGCGTCGTCGCGAAGCTGAACGTGCCGAAGCGGAACGGGTCGATCCCGGCAATCCCTTGCGCGCCGTTCGTGATGTTGACCGGCAGCGACAGGTTGTTGAGGAAGATGCGCACGATCTCGCCGAAGCCGAGCGTGACGATCGCAAGGTAATCGCCGCGCAGCTTGAGCGTCGGCGTGCCGAGCAGCACGCCGAAAAAGCAGGCGACGAGCGCGCCGATCGGCAGGATCACCCAGAACGGCAAGTGCAGGCCGAATTGCGGGCTCGCGAGCAGGGCGTATGTGTACGCGCCGACCGCATAGAACGCGATATAGCCGAGGTCGAGCAGGCCGGCGAAGCCGACGACGATGTTGAGCCCGAGCGACAGCAGCACGTACAGGATCGCGAGGTTCGTGATCCGCACCCACGCCGTGCCGATGCTCACGAGGACGAACGGCAGCACGGCGAGCGCGACCGCGATCAGCACGACGCCGATCTTCGCGACCGCCGGATGCTTCACGTCGATCAGCGCACGCATCAGGCGCGATCCGACACGCGCTCGCCGAGAAGCCCCGACGGCCGGAAGACGAGGACCCCGATCAGCACGAAGAACGCGAAAACGTCCTGGTAGTTGCTGCCGAAGAGCGTCAGGTTCGGGTCGCTCGCGCAGCGCTCGGCGATCGCCGTCGACCAGTTCGAAAGCTGGCACAGGTTCGTGAGATCGCCGACGTAGCCGGCGCCGAGCGCCTCGATGATGCCGAGCAGCAAGCCGCCGAGCATCGCGCCGCCGATGTTGCCGATGCCGCCCAGGACGGCGGCCGAGAATGCCTTGAGGCCGAGAATGAAGCCCATCTGGTACGTCGCGATGCCGTAATACGTGCCGACCATGACACCCGCAACGGCCGCGAGCCCCGCGCCGATCGCGAACGTCAATGCGATCACGCGATTGATGTCGATGCCCATGAGCCCGGCGATCTCCTGGCTTTGCGACGTCGCGCGCATGGCGACGCCGAGCTTCGTCCGGTAGATGAGCGCGACCAGGCCGCCCATCATCGCAATCGAGATACCGATGATCGCCACCTGCACATTGGTAATGCGCGCGCCGTCCGGATTGCTCGTCACGTGATACGAGACGACGTCGATGATCTGCGGGAACGCGAGCGGATTGCGCGTCCAGATGATCAGCGCCACGTGCTGCAGGACGATCGACAGGCCGATCGCGGTGATGAGTGGCGCAAGGCGCGGCGCGCGGCGCAGCGGCCGATACGCGACGCGCTCGAGCGCGTAGCCCACGCCCATGCAGACCGGAATGGCGATGATGCCGCCGCAGAGCACGATCGCGAGCGGCGGCCACCCGACGTGCGCGCCGACAAGGGCATTGATGACCGAAAGCGACACCATCGCGCCGATCATCACGACTTCGCCGTGGGCGAAATTGATGAGCTGGATGATGCCGTACACCATCGTGTAGCCGAGCGCGACGATCGCGTACACGCTGCCGAGCGTCAGCCCGTTCACGAGCTGCTGCAGGAAAATGTCCAAGGAATCCTGTGCGCGCCGAGAGAGGAACCGAGCGGATTGTGCGGGTAGCGGATGTCTTCGGGCAATCCCGGATGCGAAAACGGCGCCCGCGGGCGCCGTTTCGCGTGCATCGCAGCCGGTTACTTCTTCGGTGCCGGCGCCATGGCGGGCGCCATGGCGGGCGCCGCCGGTGTTGCGGACGCCCCGGCCGATGCCACTTCGGCGCCGATCTTGGTCGTCTTGCCCGCCTTGACGATCGCGACCGGGTCGACCTTGCCGTCCTTCATCTGGAAGATCGTGATTTCGGCGTCCTTGCGGTCGCCCTTGTCGTCGAATTCGACGTGCCCGGTTGCGCCGTCATAGCTGATCTTGTGCAGCTCCGGCAGGTACTTCGCCGGATCGGCCGAGTCGGCCTTCTGCATGGCGGCGATCAGCAGGTTCGCGCCGTCGTAGTAGTAGGGCGCGTACTGCTTGATTTCGCCGTACTTGGCGTTGAAAGCGTCGACGAACGCCTTCGACGCCATCTGCGTCGGAATGCCGGCCTGCGAGCAGATCATCCCTTCGGCCGCCTTCTCGCCGGCAAGCTTGTTCATCTCGGCCGTGCAAGCGCCGTCGCCATACGCGAACTTCGCCTTGATGCCGAGCTCGCGTGCCTGCTTCAGCATCGGCCCGCCGGTCGCGTCCATCCCGCCGTAGAACACGGCGTCGGGATTGCGCCCCTTGATCTTGGTGAGGATCGCCTTGAAGTCGGTGGCCTTGTCGTTCGTCTTCTCGCGCGTGACGATCTGCACGCCGGCGGCTTTCAGCGTCTTCTCGACTTCGTTCGCGAGACCTTCGCCGTACGCGGTGGCGTCGTCGGCGATCGCGACCTTCTTCAGCTTCAGCTCGTTCGCGATGTACGCCGCGATCGCCGGGCCTTGCTGATCGTCGCGCGCGACGGTGCGGAAGATCGTCTTGAATCCCTGCTCGGTCAGCTTGGGATTGGTCGCCGAGCCGGAAATCATCGGGATGCCGGCCTGGTTGTAAACGGCGGACGCGGGTATCGACACACCGGAATTCAGGTGCCCGACGACGCCGGCCACCTTTGCGTCGACGAGTTTCTGGGCGATCGTCGGACCGAGCTTCGGATCGGCCTGGTCGTCTTCGCTCATCATGACGAAGTTGACCGTCTTGCCACCGATCTTGATCTTCTTGGCGTTGGCTTCGTCCACCGCGAGGTGGACGCCGTTCTCGTCGTCCTTGCCGAGGTGGGCGATGCTGCCGGTCAGCGGGCCCGCATGGGCGATCGTGACCGTCATTGTTTCCTCGGCGGGCGCCGCGGGTGCGGCCGTCGGCGCCACTGCCGCCTGCTTGGGTTCTTCCTTGCTGCAGCCATAAACGCCGACGATCGCCGCGGCGACGAGCGTCAGGCCGATTCTGTGTGTAAAGCGCATCGAAATTCTCCGGGGGAAAGACGGTGGAAAAGAATAACGAAGCATTATGATTCGCGCGCGATTCGGGTGTCAATCGCGGTACCCGCAACACCCCGGGCGCTCCGCCCGGGCCCCCGCGCGGCGCGCGGTTGATAGTATTGCGCTATGGGGAGCAAGAACCTCGCCGCGCTGTTTTGCGCGCTCGCGCTGGCGGGTTGCAACCCGGCGCCGCCGGCCGGCTATCCGGGTTATGTCGAGGGCGAGTTCGTCCGTGTCGCCGCGCCTTTGTCGGGAACGCTGCTGGAGCTCGCCGTGCAGCGCGGGACGGAGGTCGCGAAGGACGCGCCATTGTTCACGCTCGAAAGCGAGCAGGAGCGCGCGGCACGCGCCGAAGCGCAGGCTCGCGTGCGGCAGGCGCAGGCGACGCTCGCGAACCTCGAAAAGGCGCGCCGTCCACCGGAAATCGCGGCCGCGCGCGCACAACTCGCGCAGGCGCAGGCATCGTTGCGGCAAAGCGAAGCAGACCTCGTGCGCACACAGAAGCTCGTCGCTGACAAGTTCCTGCCGCCGCAGCAACGCGACCAGGCGCTGGCGGCGCGCGATCGCGATCGGGGTCGCGTCGCCGAACTGACGCAGCAGCTGCAGGTTGCCAACCTGCCGGCGCGCAGCGACGAAATCGCCGCCGCGAACGCGGAAGTGAAAGCGGCCAGCGACGCGCTCGCGCAGGCGCAATGGCGCGTCGAACAGAAATCGCAAACGGCGCCGGTCGCGGGTCTTGTCGCCGACACGCTCTACCGCGCCGGGGAATGGGTTGCCGCCGGCGCGCCGGTGGTGGCGCTCCTTCCGCCGGCCAACGTGAAGCTGCGGTTCTACATTCCGGAAACGCTCGTCGGCAGCCTGCGCATCGGCGACGCCGTGACTGTCCGCTGCGACGGTTGCGGCGCGGACATCCCGGCAAAAGTTCGCTTCATCGCAACGCAGGCCGAATTCACGCCGCCCGTGATCTACAGCCGGGAAAATCGGGCGAATCTCGTGTTCCTCGTCGAAGCGTGGCCGGATTCGCCGAATCCGGCGCTTCATCCCGGGCTGCCGGTCGAGGTGTCGCCGATTGGCCGCGCGCGGTGACATCGCCGCCGACCGTGCGCGAGCTCGCGATCGACGCGCGCGAGCTCACGAAGCGCTACAACGGACGCGCGGTCGTCGATCATCTTTCGATCCGCGTCGAGCGGGGCCTGATCTTCGGCTTTCTCGGGCCGAACGGCAGCGGCAAGACGACGACCATCCGGATGCTCTGCGGACTGCTAACGCCGGACGAAGGCGAAGGTACGTGCCTTGGCCACGACCTTCGCACCGAGGCGGCCGCGGTCAAGCGCGAGGTCGGCTACATGACGCAGCGCTTCAGCCTGTACGAGGACCTGTCGATCGCGGAGAATCTCGACTTCGTAGCGCGGATGTATGGCGTCGCCGGCCGAAAGCGCGCGATCGAAACGACGCTCGAACGCCTCGGCCTTGCCGCGCGGCGCGCGCAACTCGCCGGCACGCTCTCCGGCGGCTGGAAGCAGCGGCTGGCGCTGGCCGCGTGCATGCTGCATTCGCCGCAACTGCTGCTGCTCGACGAGCCGACGGCGGGTGTCGACCCGAAGGCGCGTCGCGATTTCTGGGAGAGGATCCACGAGCTCGCGGCCGGCGGCATCACCGTTCTGGTCAGCACGCATTACATGGACGAGGCCGAGCGCTGCCATCGGCTTGCCTACATCAGCGCCGGAAAGCTGCTCGTCGAAGGCACGCCCGATGATGTCATCGCGCATTCGCGACTCGCGACCTGGAGCGTTGCGTTACGCGCCAGCGGCGACGAGCGCGCGCTCGCGTTGCTGGCGCAGCAACTGGGTGACGCGCACGGCGTCGACACGGTGATTCCGTTCGGGACCACGCTGCGGATCTCCGGGCGCGAGCCGGCCGCGCTCGAAGCCGCGCTCGCGCCGGTGCGCTCGCGCGGCGAATTCACCGTCGAGCGCACGGCAACGTCGCTCGAGGACGTCTTCGTCGACCTGATGCAGCGCGCGCCCGATGATGTCCGCTGACGCGAGCGCCGCAACGGGCACGCACTTTTCGCTTGCGCGCGCGTACGCGATCGCGCTGAAGGAATTCGTGCAGATGCGACGCGACCGCCTGACGTTCGCGATGATCGTCGGCATCCCGATCGCGCAGGTGCTCCTGTTCGGCTTCGTCATCAATACCGATCCGAAGGCATTGCCCACGGCCGTCGTCGATTACGACCGCACGCAATTCACGCGCAGCATCGTCAGCACGCTGCGGAACACCGGCTATTTTTCGCTCGTGCCGGCGCCGTCGAGCGCAGCGGCGGCCGACGCGATGCTCGCGCGCGGCGAGATCCAGTTCGCGATCGTGTTTCCCGCCGGATTCTCGCGGCAGCTTTTGCGCGGCGAGCGGCCGTCGGTGCTGCTTGCCGCCGACGCAACCGATCCCGCGGCGACCGGCAACGCGCTTGCCGCGTTGTCGCAGGCGGGGACGAACGCGCTCGCGCACGACCTCACCGGCTCGCTCGCGAGCCTCGCGCCGCAGGCGCCGCCGTTCACGCTCGATGTGCAGCGCCGCTACAATCCCGAGGGCGCCACGCAGTACAACATCGTCCCGGGCCTGCTTGCGGTGATCCTGCAGTTGACGATGGTGATGATGACGGCATTCGCGATCACGCGCGAGCGCGAGCGCGGCACGTACGAAGGCTTGCTCGCGACGCCGGTGCTGCCGCTCGAAGTGATGGCGGGCAAGATCGCGCCGTACATCGTCGTCGGTCTCGTCCAGTCGGTGATCATCCTGCTCGCGGCGCGGTATCTTTTCGACGTGCCGATGGTCGGCAGCCTCACGCTGCTGGGTGCCACGATGATGCTCTATATCGCGTCGCTGCTCGGCCTGGGTTACGCGATCTCGACGATGGCTTCGAACCAGCTTCAGGCGATGCAGATGACGTTCTTCTTCTTCCTGCCGACAATGCTGCTGTCGGGGTTCATGTTCCCGTTTCGCGGCATGCCGGGATGGGCGCAGGTTCTTGGCGAGCTTTTTCCAGCGACGCATTTCCTGCGCATCGTGCGCGGCATCCTGCTCAAGGGAAATGGCGCGCACGATATCGCGACGCATGTGTGGCCGATTGCGTTGTTCATGGTCGCGATGGCGGCGATCGGGATGTGGCGCTATCGGCAAACGCTCGATTGATTTGGGTCGATTGATCGCGGCTATAATGCGCGGCTTGCGCATTTCGTCGTCGCTCGCGGCTGCATTCCCGCGTGCATCGATCGGCTCCCGTGCGCGCGATGCGCAACCCACCGCAATGACTCCTTTCGATTACGAGCAGGCGCGATTCAACATGGTCGAGCAGCAAATCCGGACATGGGAGGTGCTCGACCAGCGCGTGCTCGACCTTCTGTTCGCCGTCAAGCGTGAGGACTTCGTCCCGCCGGCGTACCGGGCGCTCGCCTTCGCGGACCTCGAATTGCCGCTGCCGAATGGCGCCAGGATGTGGACGCCGAAGATGGAGGCGCGGGTGCTGCAGGAGCTGATGCTGGCCGACAGCGACCGGGTGCTCGAGATCGGCACCGGCAGCGGGTATTTCACGGCGCTGCTTGCGAGCGAGGCAGGTGACGTCATGAGCGTCGAGATCGACGCCTCGATCGCGGCGGACGCCCGCGCAAAACTGACCCGGCACGGCTTTTCCAATGTACGCGTCGACGTGGCCGACGGCGCGCGCGGCTACGGCCGCGAAACATACGACGCGATCGTGCTGACCGGCTCGACGCCGCTCCTCCCCGATCGCTTCTTCGAGCAACTCGTTCCGGGTGGACGGGTCTTCGCGGTCGTCGGGGTGGCGCCGGCCATGAAGGCGCGCCTGATCCGCTGGGAAGCGCCTGGCGGCCGGGTGGCGACCGATCTCTTCGAAACGGTCGTCGCGCCGCTCGTCAACGCGGCGGCGCCGGCGCGGTTCGAATTCTGATCATCGAGCAAGAGATGCATGCCGACGCGGTGAAGCGAGCGATGAACCGTTGTCCGCGCCATGCGACGCGCCTCCACCGGACCCGCCGACCATGATGCGCTTCCCGCCCGCCGTTCTCGCATGCCTCGCCGTAGCGCTCGCCGTGTCGGCTTCCTGCGCTGCGGAGGACCTGATGGATATCTACCGCGCGGCGCAGCAAAACGACCCGACGGTTGCCGCCGCGCGCGCGAACTGGGAAGCGACGCAGGAGCGCGTGCCGCAGGCGCGCGCCGGATTGTTGCCCAACGTCTCGCTGTCGGTCAATGCGAACGCCAATTACTTCGGCACCAATATCGACAGCGATCCGCACATCGCGATCAACCGAAGCTTCGGCGCCGGCGGGCTCACCGTT
This sequence comes from uncultured Pseudomonadota bacterium, assembly GCA_963706225.1. GTDB lineage: Bacteria > Pseudomonadota > Gammaproteobacteria > Burkholderiales > Casimicrobiaceae > VBCG01. The sequence goes on along the minus strand of CAVPMH010000023.1, from coordinate 10,796 downwards.
TCCGCGGCGCAGCCGCTGTACCGCTATGCGAACACGGTCGCGTACAGCCAGGCGGTCGAGCAGGTTCGGCAGGCCGATTACACGCTCACGTCGGCGCGCCAGGATTTGATGCTCCGGGTCGCGAGCGCCTATTTCGACGTGCTGCTCGCGCAGTTCAACGTCGAGCTCACCGAAAGCCAGAAGGCGGCCGTTTCCGAACAGCTTGCGCAAGCGAAGCGCAACTTCGAGGTTGGCGTCGCGACGATCACGGACACGAACGAAGCGCAGGCGAAATACGACTCGATCGTCGCGCAGGAGATCAGCGCGGCCAACGATCTGGAGAACAAGCGCACGGCGCTACGCGCGATCATCGGCCGCTACCCGCAGGACCTGAAGCGGCTCGGCCCCGGGTTCGAGCCGACGTTGCCGTCGCCGGACTCGCCCGATGTCTGGGTCGATCGCGCGCTGTCCGACAATCTGTCGGTCAGGATCGCGCAGTACAACGCCGACATCGCGACGCTCGAAATCGAGCGCCAGCGCGCCGGACGACTGCCCACGATCGATCTCGTCGCGAGCGTCAATGCGCAGGCGTTCACCGGATCGGCGTCGCTCAGCGTCAACGCCGCCGGCGACCAGCGCCAGGCCGCCATCGGTCTCGCGCTGACGGTCCCGCTGTATCAAGGCGGCTTCGTCGATTCGAAGGTGCGCGAAGCGCTCGCGTTGCAGGACGCGGCGCGGCAGAACCTCGAAGTCGCGCGGCGCAACGCGCTGTTCAGCGCGCAAACGGGATTCACCGGCGTGACCGGCGCGGCGGCTTCGGTGAAGGCGCTCGAGCAAGCGCTCGTGTCCGCGCAAACGGCCTATGAGTCGAACAAGACGGGCCAGGAAGTGGGCGTGCGGACGAACCTCGACGTGCTGAACACGCAGCAGAACGTTTTCCAGGCGCGGCATGACCTCGCGCAGGCGTATTTCAACTACCTGCTCGGCGTGCTGCGGCTCAAGTCGGCGGTCGGCTCGCTGGACGAGCAGGATCTCGAGGACGTGAATCGCCGGTTGCGCGGCTAGCGCGGTCAGAAAAGGAGTTTCGCGACGCCGGCGGTGGGCAACCGGGATCAGCGCGCGAAAGTCGTCTCTGCCCCTGCTTTACCGGCGGTGCGTTCGGCATTGACGATCTGCGGCTCGAGCCACGCCCATAGCCTGTCGACCGCGCCGCGATGAACCGCGATGAACGCCTCGGCGTTCGCGCGCATGCGCTCGCGCGCCGGCGCGTCCGCGAGCAGGTCGTTCGCAACGGCGAACAATTCGTCGGCGTCCTGCACGCGAAGGGCCGCACCTGCCGCCACCGCGGCAGCGCTCGCCTGCGCGAAATTGAGCGTGTGCGCGCCGACCAGCGTCGGCACGCCGGCTGCAATCGGCTCGATGAGGTTCTGCCCGCCGAGCGGCAACAGGCTGCCGCCGACGAACGCGACGTCGGCCGCCGTGTAGTAGGCGAACATCTCGCCCATCGAATCGCCCAGTACGATCGCCACATCGGCGGGAACGGGACCGTCGCCGCTGCGGCGAGCGAACGCCTGGCCGTGCTCGGCCAGCAGTGCCGCGACGGCGTCGAAGCGTTGCGGATGCCGGGGAACGATCACGACCAGGGCTTCGGCCGGCAAGGTTGCGCGCGCGAGCGCGTCGAGCAGCAGCGCCTCCTCGCCGTCGCGCGTCGAAGCGAGCACGAGTACGCGCCGGCCGACTCCGAACCGTTCGCGCAGCGCGCGTCCGCGATCGCGCATGCCGGAGGGAATCTCGACGTCGAACTTGAGATTGCCCGTGACGACGATTTCGCGTGCGCCGAGCGCGCGCAGTCGCTCGGCGTCTTCCGGCGTTTGCGCAGCGATCCCGGCGAGCGCACGCACGAGCGGCCGGGCGAGCGCGCCGATTCTCGAATAACCGCGCGCAGAGCGACTCGAAAGCCGCGCATTGATCAGCAGCAGCGGCATGCCGATGCGCGCGGCCGCCGCGGTCAGGTTCGGCCACAGCTCCGTTTCGACGAGCAGACCGGCTCGCGGGTGAAAATGGGCGAGAAAGCGGCGTACGGCGAATGGAACATCGTACGGAAGCCACGCCTGCACGACGCGGTTGCCGAACAGCGCGCGTCCGGTTTCGCGTCCGGTCGCCGTCATGTGCGTCAGCAGAACCGTGCATCGGGGACGCTCCCGCGCAAGACGCTCGACGAGCGGCGCAACCGCGCGCGTTTCGCCGACCGACACCGCGTGGATCCACAGCACGTCATTGCCGACGGCGCGCGCGGCGCCCGCGTAGCGTCCGAAGCGCTCGCCGATGCGTGAGCGGTACTGCGGCTCGCGACGTCCGCGCCACCACAGGCGCAGCGGCAGGAACGGCAGCGCGATCCACCAAAGGAGGGTGTAGGCGAAGCGCACGATCATCCGTTTGGCACGAGCGGTCCCCGGCATAAACGCTCACCCGCCGCCGCGAGGACCGCTTCCGGCGTCGGCGACGATCCGGCGTCGCCGACATCGCGGGCATGCGAACCGGCGCAGGCGACGCCGTGGCGCGCGGGATCGGTCGCGCTGAAGATCGCGATCGTCGGCGTGCCGAGCGCGGCCGCGAGATGCGTGAATCCGGTGTCGACGCCGACGGCAAGGCTGCTCTTGGCGAGCAGTGCGGCGACATCCGGAAGCGACAGCCACTTGGGTACGACGGCGTTGCCGAAACCCGCCGCGAGACGGCGGCTGCGCGCTTCCTCGGTGGCGCTGCCCCACGGCAGTACCGTGGCAAACCCGGTGCGCTCGCTCGCGCCGATCACGGCGCGCCAGTGCGCTTCCGGCCACAGCTTGTCGTCGCGGCTCGTCGCGTGCAGCACGACGACATACGGTCGATCCGGTATCGCGAGGCCTGACTGCGGGGGACGCAGGTTCCAGCGCGGTGCATCGTCGACGGCATAATCGAGCGCGGCGCCCGCGAGTCGACGACAGCGCGCAAGGAAATGCAGATTGCGCGGCACGCGATGGTGGACGTCGTCGCCAAGCGTTGCCAGCGGCTCGCGGATGCTCGCGCGATCGAAGCCGTGCCGTCGCCCGCGCGCGAGCCGGGCGATCAGCGCGCCTTTCACCTGCTCCTGCAGATCGAGGATCGCCGCGTAGCGCGTGCTTCGCAGCGCGCGGCGAAACACGCTCATGTCGCGCCACGTGGCGAGCTGCAGCGGAGCGCGCCGCCAGCGCCGCAGCCCGAACGGAATCACGTTGCGCACATCCGCGCACATCGCGATGAGCGGCGCGAAGCCCGGCTCGCTCACCCAGTCGATGGCAAGCTCGGGCCGCGCGCGACGGATGTCCGTCGCAATGGCCAGCGCGTACACGATGTCTCCCAGCGAGGACGGTCGCACGACGAGAACCGCATTTGCATGATCCCCGACGCTTTGCGACGGCTCTGCGGCGCTCATCGCGGATGCGGACTCTCAAACAACGTAAAATCGCGCCATTTGCTTAGGGGACGAGAGAATCATCGAGTCGGCGAGGGCCTCCCCGAATCCGCGGATCGAAACGCGCGTGAACGGGCCGCTTCCTGTTTCGCTGGTCGTCATCACGCGCGATGCTGCGGCCGATATCGCGCAATGCGTGCTGTCGGCGCCTTTTTGCGCCGACGCGCTGGTTGTCGATTCCGGCAGCGGCGATCATACCGTAGATGCCGCGCGGCGCTCCGGCGCGCGGGTGGTTCTGCACGCATGGGAGGGCTTCGGCCGGCAAAAACAGTTCGCGGTGAGCGAGGCCGTGCACGACTGGGTGCTGTGCCTGGACGCCGACGAGCGACTATCGCCGCAACTGCGCGAATCGATCTGCGCGCTCTTCGCGCGCGGCGATCCCGCGCACGCGGCTTATGCGCTCGCGCGGCGCAACCGCTTTCTCGGCCGCTGGCTCGCCCACGGTGAAGGCTATCCGGACTGGACGACGCGGCTTTTCGATCGCCGCCGCGCGCACTGGAGCGACGATCCGGTGCACGAGCATGTCGTAGCCGACGTAGTCGGGCGGCTCGAAGGCGATCTGCTCCACGCTTCGGCCGAATCCCTCGAGCGCTACGTCGCCAAGCAGAATCGCTATACGACGCTCCAGGCGGATGCGCTTCACGCAAGCGGCAAGCGGAGCTCGGCATGGGCGATGGCGACCGCGCCGCTGGCCCGGTTCGTGCGGTTTTATGTGCTGAAGCTCGGCTTTCTCGACGGCGGCGCGGGCTTCGCGCACATCGCGATCGGCGCGTTCGCGAGCTTCCTGAAGCACGCGAAGCTCCGCGCGCTCGATCGCGCGGAGCGTGGGCCATACCACTGACATGAGCACCGGGGGGCACACTGCCGCCGACCGTATCCTCGTCACCGGTGCGGCCGGGTTCATCGGGATGCACGTCGCGCGCGCGTTGCTCGACGCCGGCGCGAGCGTGACCGGCGTCGACAACCTCGATCCCTATTACGACGTCGCGCTGAAGGAAGCGCGCATCGACACGCTGCGGCCGGATCCACGCTTCTCGTTCGAGCGCGCCGACCTCGCAGACGCGTCGGCATGCGCGGCGCTCTTCGCGCGAAGCTTCGATTCGGTCGTTCATCTCGCCGCGCAGCCGGGAGTGCGCTACTCGCTCGTCAATCCGCAAGCGTACGTTCGCAACAATCTCGTCGCGTTCGGAAATATCCTCGAAGGATGCCGGCACGCCGAGGTGGGCCATCTCGTCTACGCGTCGTCGTCGTCGGTGTACGGCGCGAATCACGTGCTGCCATTTTCCGAGGACCAGTGCGTCGACCATCCGGTCAGCCTCTACGCGGCGACCAAGAAGGCGAACGAGCTGATGGCCCACAGCTACAGCCACCTGTACCGGTTGCCGACGACGGGGCTGCGCTTCTTCACCGTCTATGGTCCATGGGGCCGCCCCGACCAGGCGCCGATGCTGTTCACGAAGGCGATTCTCGAAGGACGCGCGATCGACGTCTTCAACGGCGGGCGGATGCAACGCGACTTCACTTACGTGGACGACATCGTCGAAGGTGTGGCGCGCATCCTCGCGCAGCCGCCGCAGCCCGATGCGGACGAGGCGCCGCATGCGATCTACAACATCGGCAATCACGAGGCGATCGACCTCGACGCCTTCATCGCGCTGCTCGAGCGCCTGCTCGGACGCGCGGCGATCCGGAATGAGCGGCCGCTGCAGCCGGGCGACGTGCGCGCGACGTATGCGTCGATCGAGCGGCTGCAAAGCGCCACCGGCTTCGCGCCGCGCACGCCGCTCGCGGAGGGTCTGGCGCGGTTCGTCGGCTGGTATCGCAGCTACTACGGGTAAATCGGATGCTAAACTCGCCGCGCCCACGAACGTCAACCGCGGTGTGCGCCGTCCCATGATCCTGGTTACCGGAGGCGCCGGCTTCATCGGCGCCAACTTCATTCTCGACTGGCTCGACGACGATGGCGAGCCCGTCGTCAATCTCGACAACCTGACGTACGCCGGCAACCTGCGAAGCCTCATGCCGCTCGCGGCCGATCCGCGCCATGTCTTCGTTCGCGGCGACATCGGCGATGCGAATCTGGTGCGCACGCTGCTCGACCGGCATCGCCCTCGCGCAATCGTCAACTTCGCGGCCGAAACGCATGTCGATCGCTCGATCCTCGGCCCGGCCGCTTTCATTCAGACGAACGTCGTCGGCACGTTCGCGCTGCTCGACTGCGTGCGCGCGTGGTGGGCCGAACTGGCGGACGCCGAGCGCGACGCGTTCCGCTTTCTGCACGTGTCGACCGACGAGGTATACGGATCGCTCGATCCGGACGATCCCCCGTTCTCGGAAACGTCGGCATTTGCGCCGAACAGTCCGTATGCCGCGTCGAAAGCGTCGTCCGATCACCTGGTGCGTGCGTACCGGCACACGTACGGCCTGCCCACGCTTGTCACCAACTGCTCGAACAATTACGGACCGCGCCAGTTTCCCGAGAAGCTCGTTCCGCTGATGATCGTCAACGCGCTGGCCGGCAGGCCGCTGCCCGTCTATGGCGACGGCATGAACGTGCGCGACTGGCTCTACGTCGCCGACCATTGCAGCGCGATCCGAGCCGTGCTCGCGCGCGGACGTCCGGGCGAGACGTACAACGTCGGCGGCAGCGCGGAGATGACGAACGTCGACGTCGTGCAGACGATCAGCCGGTGCGTGCGCGCGCATCATCCGCAACTCGATTGCGAACGGCTCGTCACGTTCGTCAGGGATCGGCCGGGGCACGATCGTCGCTATGCGATCGACGCCACGAAGATCCGGCGCGAGCTCGGATGGGCACCCGCGGAAACGTTCGAGTCGGGCATGCAGAGGACGGTGGACTGGTATCTCGCGAACGGCGATTGGCTCGCGAAGGTGCAGAACGCCGAATACCGGCAATGGGTCGACATGCAGTATGCGTGACGGTGGTGAAAACGGTTCGGCCACGCCTCGACACGCAGTACGCGCAGCCGCGGTGAAGACGGCAGCATGACACGCAAGGGCATCATTCTCGCGGGCGGCTCCGGCACGCGGCTTTATCCGGTGACGCAGGTGGTGTCGAAGCAGCTTCTGCCGGTCTACGACAAGCCGATGATCTATTACCCGCTGTCGACGCTGATGCTCGCCGGCATCCGGGACATCCTGCTCATCTCGACGCCGGAAGACACGCCGCGCTTCGCCCAGCTCCTGGGCGACGGCGCGCGATGGGGCCTCGCGCTCTCGTACGCGGTGCAGCCGTCGCCGGACGGGCTCGCGCAGGCGTTCATCATCGGTCGCCAGTTCGTCGGACGCGATGCATCGGCGCTCGTGCTCGGTGACAACATCTTCTACGGGCACGACCTGCAGCCGCAACTCGAGCGGGCGCGGGTCAGTGCTTCGGGCGCGACGATCTTCGCGTATCCGGTCGCCGATCCCGAACGTTACGGCGTCGCCGAATTCGACACGGCCGGCCGCGTGACGAGTCTCGAGGAAAAGCCGCAGGCGCCGAAGTCGCGCTACGCGGTGACGGGCCTCTACTTCTACGACAACCGCGTGCTCGATATCGCCGGCGGGCTCAAGCCCTCCGCGCGCGGCGAGCTCGAGATCACCGACGTCAACCGGCAGTACCTCGCGTGGGGCGAGCTCGCCTGCGAGGTGATGGGACGGGGGATGGCGTGGCTCGATACCGGCACGCACGAATCGCTGCTCGAGGCATCGCAGTACATCGAGACGATCGAGCGCAGGCAGGGACTCAAGATCGCGTGTCCCGAAGAGATCGCGTATCGCCTGCGCTACATCGACGCGGCGCAACTCCAGAAGCTCGGCGCGACGATGGCGAAGAACGGGTACGGCCGATACCTGCTGCGCCTCCTCGACGAGCCGCCGGCGCCGTGATGCGAGCGCTGCCGACGGCGATTCCGGACGTGCTGGTCGTCGAGCCCAGGGTGTTCGAGGACGTGCGCGGGTTTTTTTTCGAAAGCTGGAACCGCCGCGCGTTTGCCGAAGCGGGCATCGACGCGGATTTCGTGCAGGACAACCATTCGCGCTCGCGCCGCGGCGTCCTGCGCGGCCTGCATTACCAGGTCGAGCATGCGCAGGGCAAGCTCGTTCGCGTGACCGTGGGCGAAGTGTTCGACGTGGCCGTCGACTTGCGACGCTCTTCGCCGACGTTCGGACGCCACGTTGCAATGACGCTGTCCGCCGCCAATCGGCGCATGCTGTTCATTCCGCCGGGTTTCGCGCACGGCTTTCTCGTTGTTTCGGACGCCGCCGAATTTCTCTACAAGACGACCGATTACTGGTATCCGGCGCACGAGCGCACGCTGCAGTGGAACGATCCCGCGCTGGGAATCGCGTGGCCCTCCGGAATCGCGCCGGCGCTCGCCGCGAAGGATGCGGCCGGCATTCCGCTCGCGGCGGCCGATGTCTATCCGTGAGCGAATGACGCGTGCCTGATGCGCGCCCGACGATCCTGCTGATCGGCGCAGGCGGTCAGCTCGGACGGGAACTTGCCGCGGTGCTGCCGGCACAGGGCGACGTCGTCGCATGCGATCGCGCGAAGCTCGATCTCGCCGATCCATCGGCCATTGTCAGATGCGTGCGCGAAGTAGCACCCGGTCTCATCGTCAATGCCGCGGCCTATACCGGCGTCGACCGCGCGGAGACGGATCGCGATGCGGCGTTCGCCATCAACGGGCGCGCACCTGGCGTACTCGCCGACGAGGCGAAACGCGCGGGCGCGGTTCTGATTCATTACTCGACGGATTACGTGTTCGACGGCACGCGGACCACGCCCTACGACGAATCGGCGCCGCCGCATCCGCTTTCCGTCTACGGGGCAAGCAAGCTCGCGGGCGAGCGCGCGATCGGCGCATCGGGCGCTCGCGCGTTGACGCTCCGGACGAGCTGGGTCTATGCGCGCCACGGACGGAATTTCCTGGTGACGATGCAGCAACTGGCGGCCACGCGAAGCGAGTTGCGCGTGGTCGCCGATCAAACGGGCGTTCCGAACTGGAGTCGTGCCTTGGCCGGCGCCACGGCGCGGCTCATCGCGAAAGGAACGAACTACATGGCCGAGCGCGCGGGTCTTTATCATCTGAGCGCGCAAGGGCGCGCCACCTGGTACGAATTCGCGCGCGCGATCATCGGCGATCACGCGCGCGTGCGCGTGACGCCGATCACGACGGCCGAGTATGCGACGCCGGCGAAGCGGCCTGCCTATGCGGTCCTGGATTCGACCCGCTTCGCAGGCACGTTCGGACTTGCCTTACCCGATTGGCAAACTTTGTTACAGCAATGCCTGCGCTCCGCGCCGGAACCCGCGCAAATGGGGTCAGAGCTGTAATATTTCGCGCAACAGCGCGCGCGAAATATTACAGCTCTGACCCCATTTGTTCAGCGCAGGCCGGCGGCGTAGTCGGCGACGGCTTTCATCTGTTCATCGGTCATGTCGTGCGCGATCGAGGCCATGATGCGGCCGTTGACGTCCTTGCCACCCGGATCGGCGCCGCGCGCGCCCGATTTGAACGCCTTGAGCTGCGCGTCGACGTAATCGGCGTACTGACCTGCGAGACGCGGATAGTTGCGGGGAATGCCGACACCCGTTGGCGAGTGACACGCGGCGCACGCCGGAACGTCAGTTGCTTCGTCGCCGCCCCGCCACAGCTTCTGTCCCGCTTTGACGAGCGCCGGATCCTTCGCGCCGAGACCCTTCGGCTTCTGCTGCGAAAAATAGATCCCCAGCGCCTTCATGTCGGCGTCGGACAGCGTTGCGGCCATCGCCTGCATCGTCGCGTTGACGCGCACGCCCGCCTTGAAATGCATCAGTTGCAGGGTGATATAGTCGGCGCCCTGGGCCGCGAGATTCGGATTCGCTGCGGCGGCGCTGTTGCCGTCGGCGCCATGGCAGGCCGCACATACCTGCGCCGCAATCTGTCCGGCCTTCGCCAGATCGGGCTTTGCCACTGCGGCTTGCGTCGCTTCCTGCGCTACGGCGGTGATGGACATCACGGCGGTCGCGGCGACCAAAGCGTAGCGCCAGGGGCGGGTCATGACGTAAGGCTCCAAGGGATTCGCTGCCGTCACCCTGGCGCGCGCACCGTGCCGCGTGCGATGACGAAGCGATGTTGCTGATGAAAAAACAAGCCATTGTAGCGGAGTCTCCGCGGTCGGCCAAAGCCGGCGCGGCGTCTCGCGTATCGGGGCCGATCGAGGGCGCAACGTTCGTTACCGGCGCCGCTGAAGCCTGGCAATTGCCGGCCGCGGGTCCCCCGGAGATCGCGTTCGCGGGGCGCTCGAACGCCGGCAAGTCGAGCGCGATCAACGCGCTCGCGCGCCAGACCCGCCTCGCGCATGCGAGCCGCACGCCCGGCCGCACGCAGCAGATCAATTTCTTCCAGTTGCGTAACGGCGCCACGATCACCGATCTGCCGGGCTACGGCTACGCGGCCGTTCCGCGCGCGCTCAAGCAAGCCTGGCAGGAATTCCTGTGGTCATACGTGACAACGCGCTCGACGCTGATCGGCCTCGTGCTCATCGTCGACGCGCGGCATGGATTGAAGGCGCAAGATCGCGATCTGCTTGCGGTCTTCCTGCCGTCCGGGCGGCCGGTGCTGATTCTCGCGACGAAGGTCGACAAGCTCAATGTGGCCGCCCGCCGGCGCGCCGTCGCCGACATCCGTGGCGGCTTGCAGCAGGCGTTCCCCGATCATTCACGCACCGCGTCGGTGATCGGATTCTCGGCCACGTCGAGGGAGGGCGTCGAAGCGGCCGATCGGATGCTGGCGCAATGGTTCGCGCCGTGACGGTTATATCGTAATCGGATAGAAAAACATTGCGGACAAGAAAAGGCCCCGCGATCAAGGGGAATGACGCGGGGCCTCGAAACGCCCACGCCGGCACGAAACCGGCGCGGGCACCCGCTCAGGGAGGAAAGCGGGAGACGTTGACCGTCCGTCGAATCTGACCGCGGCCTATTTTGGTAAGTTCCATCGTTGGACAAAAAGGATGACGTCGCGATGACCCTCAACTACACCGGCCGTTTTCCCGGGAAGCGACCGCGGCGAATGCGCCGCGATGACTTCTCGCGCCGTCTCATGCGCGAAACGCGACTTGGCGCCGAAGATTTCATCTATCCGGTCTTCGTCCAGGACGGCGAGCGGCGCGAGTCGCCCGTCGCATCGATGCCCGCGGTGACGCGCAAGTCGATCGACCTGCTGCTTGGCGATGCCGAACGCTGCGCAGCCGCCGGCGTGCCGGCGATCGCGCTGTTCCCGGTCATTCCCGAGGAACGCAAATCGGCCGATGCTGCCGAGGCCTGGAACGATGACGGTCT
>CAVPMH010000022.1:0-94840 GCA_963706225.1 uncultured Pseudomonadota bacterium | reverse complement strand
AGATCTCGCCCAGCAGATCGTCGGCGGTGAACTCGCCGGTGATCGACGAGAACGCCTGCTGCGCGCCGCGCAGTTCCTCGGCCAAGAGCTCGAGCGGTGGCGCGTCGCCGGCGACATGCACCGCCGCGGCGTCGAGATGGCGTCTCGCATCGGCGAGCGCCGCGAGCTGGCGTTCGCGCGCGAAGAACGCGTCCTCGACCGCGTGCTCGACGCCGGCGATCCGCATCACTTCCGCTTCGAGCAGCGGCACGCCGTCGCCGGTCAACGCGCACAGCCAGACATGCGTCGCCACCGCTTCGGTTGCCGTTTCAGCCAACGGTGAAGGGCCGTCCAGCATCGCGGGATAGCGCTCGACGTGCGGCGCGGCGAAGGCGAGGTCGCACTTGTTGTGCACGATGATGCGCGGCAGCGATGCCGGAAGCTCGGCGACGAGCGCCGTTCGCGCGGCGGCCGCGCGCACCGCATCGCTATCCTCGGTCGCATCGACAAGCACGAGCGCCACGTCGGCCCGCTCGATCGCCGCGCGCGTGCGCGCGATGCCGAGACGCTCGACCGGATCGTCCGTGTCGCGCAGGCCCGCCGTATCGATCACGTTGAGCGGAATGCCGCCGATCTCGATCTGCCGCTCGACGGTGTCGCGCGTCGTGCCGGGAACCGGCGTGACGATCGCGGCTTCGTCGCCGACGAGGCGATTCAACAGGCTCGATTTGCCGACGTTCGGCGCGCCGACGAGCACGACGGTCAGGCCGTTGCGCAGGATCGCGCCGCTTCGCGCGCGCGTCAGCACGTTCGAAAGGCGTTCGCGAATGGCGGCAACCCGCGCCGCGACGTCGCCTTCGCGCAGCAGGTCGAGGTCCTCCTCGGGAAAGTCGAGCGTCGCTTCCGTATACATGCGCAAGTCGATCAGCGCATCGCGCAACGCATGCACTTCGCGCGAGAATTCCCCGGTGAGGCTGCGCGCCGCGGCGCGCACCGCGGTCGCCGTCGACGCCTCGATCACGTCGGCGACGCTCTCCGCCTGCGCGAGATCGAGCTTGCCGTTGAGAAACGCGCGCTTCGTGAACTCGCCGGGCTCGGCGAGCCGCGCGCCGAGCTCGACGCAGCGCGCGAGCAGGAGCCGCATGACGGCCGGTCCGCCGTGCCCGTGCCACTCGACGACGTCCTCGCCGGTGTAGGAATGCGGCCGCGGAAAGTACAGCGCGAGGCCGCTGTCGATCGCGCGCGCCGTGCGCGTCGCGAAACAGACACGCGCGTCGCGACGCGCGGCGGCAGCTCGCGTCCGGCGATCGCCAGGATCAATTCGTCGAGATGCTCGCCGGAAACGCGAACGATGCCGATGCCGCCGCGGCCGGGCGGCGTCGCGATGGCGGCGATGGGCGCGGTTGGCGGGCGCGACGGCGACATGCGCGAAAGCTTAGCGCCTCGCTGCCCGCGCCGATCTGCGGCGACGCTTACCGGCGCTTCGCCGCGGCCGTCGCCGCCTCTTTCTGCAGCATCCGGTTCACGTGCCACTGCTGCGCGATCTGCAGCGAGTTGTTCACGAGCCAGTAGAGCACGAGGCCCGACGGGAAGAACAGGAACATGATCGAAAACGCGACCGGCATGAACTGCATCACCTTCGCCTGCACCGGATCGGAGATCGGCGTGGGCGACAGCTCGCACCTGCAGGTACGCGGTGATCGCGTAGACGACCGGCAGGATGAACCACGGGTCGGGCGCGGAAAGATCGTGGATCCAGCCGATCCACGGCGCATGGCGCAGCTCGCACCGCCGACAGCAGCACCCAGTACAGCGCGATGAACACCGGTATCTGCACGACGATCGGCAGGCAGCCGCCGAGCGGATTGATCTTCTCCTGCTTGTAGAGCTCCATCATCTTCACCTGGAGCTGCTGCTTGTCGTTCGCGTACTGCTCCTGCAGCGACTTCATCTTCGGCGCGACGATCTTCATCTTCGCCATCGACCGCGCCGACGCCGCGTTCAGCGGAAAGAACGCGCCCTTGATCAGGATGGTCATGACGATGATCGCCCAGCCCCAGTTGCCGATCAGCGCATGCAGCCACTTGAGCAGCGCGAACAGCGGCGCGGCGATGATCGTGAAGATGCCGTAGTCGACGACGAGGTCGAGGCCCTTCGCGAGCTTGGCGAGCACGTCCTGGTCCTGCGGGCCGACGTAGAGGCCGCGACGAGACGGCGCCGGTGCCGCCCGGCGCGAATCGCGCCGTCGGCGTAGCGCACGCCGGCCGTGTAGAGGCCGTTGTCGAGCTTCGTCGTGTAGAACTGCCGCGGCGTCTTGTCGGGCGGCAGCCACGCGGCGACGAAGTAATGCTCGATCATGCCGATCCAGCCGTTGTCGGTCGCGTGCGTGTACGCGGGCTTGCGCGTCGGGTCGGCCGCTTCCTTGTCGATCTCGCCGAAGTCGACCTTCTTGAACTTGTCCTGGTCGTCGTAGACGACGGGCCCGACGAACGACGCCGGCGCCATCGAGCTCTGCACGCCGACCTTTTTCGTGTCGCGCATCAGCTGGAAATACGCTTCCGGCGTGATCGGCGCCGCGCCGTTGTTCGTCACGTCGAACGTGACGTCGATCACGTAGCTGCCGCGGTGGAACGTCAGCACCTGCACGACCTTGTCGCCGTTCGCCGCCGTTGCCTGCAGCTTCACCTGCAACTGGTCCTGTCCGGGTGCAAGCGTTCGCGGGCCCGGCAGCGGCTTCGTAGACGGTGCGGTGATTCGGAAATCCTTCGCCGATGAGGCCGGCCTGCGCGACGAACGTGCGCTCCGCGTTGCGCTGCAGCGCGAGATAGGGCTTCGACGGGTCCTGCGCATCGCGATGCTTGTGCGAGCGCGACCCGCGTCGATCGTGCCGCCGACGGTGTCGATGTCCGCCGTGTAGAGATCGGTATGGACTTCGATCGTCTGTCCCGTCGGCGCCGATGCGGTCGCGGGCGGGGCGCCTGCGCGGCGTCGCCGCCGGAATCGAAGGGATGGGCGCGCTTGCGGCCGGCGTCGCCGGCTGCGCCGCGCGCGAGCTTGTCGGCACCGGCGGCGGATTGTGCTCGCGTTCCCACGCCTGCCAGAGCATCAGCCCGGAGAAGGAGAAAACCAGCCAGAGAATCAGGCGTTGCGTGTCCATGCGGGCTCGGCTTTGGAGAATGCGATGGCGGCGAAATGTCGGGGTGCGCGGGAGCGACGGCTGCGGCCGTCAGGGGACGGGATCGTAGCCGCCCGGATGATACGGATGGCAGCGGCCGATGCGCCGCACCGCGAGCCACGCGCCGCGCGCTGCGCCATGGCGCTCGATCGCCTCGCGCGCGTAATCCGAGCAGCTCGGGTAGAAGCGGCAATTGGCGCCGAGCAGCGGGCGAAACAGGTACTGGTAGGCGCGACAGCGCCGCGAGCAGCAGGCGTTTCATCGCGATGCGCAAAGACGCGCGAGCAACTGTCGCGACTCGGCGTTCGCCGCCGCGACGTCGGCGCTGCGCACGACGCGCTTGACGCGCAGGATGATGTCGAACGCCTCGATCGACGGGCGCGCGCGCGCGTACGCTTTCGCGCAGCCGCCGGCGCAAGCGATTGCGATCGACCGCGCGCCGCATCATTTTGCGTCCGATGACGTAGCCGACGCGGCCGGGGGATCTGCGCGGCGGGCGCGGCGATCAACTGCAGGAAATGCGCATCGTGCCGGGCGCCGCTCCTGAACACCGCTTCGAAGGCACCCGTGCCGCGCAGCCGGTAACGCGCAGCGCGCCGGGCGGGTGCCGGCATTGCGACGCGCGTCAGACGGCGAGGCGCGCGCGGCCCTTGGCGCGGCGGGCCGACAGCACCTTGCGACCACCGACCGTTTTCATGCGGGCGCGAAAGCCGTGCGTCCGCGCGCGGCGGAGCTTCGAGGGCTGGTAAGTGCGTTTCATTGGACGAGCCTTCTGAAAAAGCCTTACATTAGAGCGCGTTACGCGCGCACTGTCAAACCTTACGCGCCGTTGCCGGCGTCATCCCGCGCAACGCGAGTGGTCACTTTCACGCCGGACCACGCCCGGCCGGCTCGGCGTTCACGCATCGATGACGCGCTGTGGATAACCCGAAATCGCGCGGCTACAATGCCTCCCCGGCCAGTCGCAAAAGTCCTCGCGTCACGCCGCAAACCCGTTCCTTCATCCACTGGCCGTTTCCGTGCATCCCGTATCGCATCCGCCCGCCTGGGCCGCCTGTCTTGCCGCGTTCGAGCGCGAGCTCACCCCCCAGCAATTCGCCACCTGGATCCGCCCGCTCGCCTGCGCCGGACGACGTCCGGTCGCCTGCGCCTGACGGCACCCAACCGGTTCGTGCTCCAGTGGGTCAAGGACCGCTTCGGCGACCGCATCGAGACGCTGGCGCGCGAAGTCGCCGGCGCGGCCGTCGCCGGTCGAATTTGCCGTCGCCGATGCGGCGAGCGTCCCGGCAGCCCGCGCGACAGGCTCCCGCGCACCGCCGGCCGTCGGTGGCGCCGTCAACGGCGCAGCCGAGTTCGCCGTGCAAAGCGCCGCCGCGGCGCAGCACGCCGCTCGGCACCGAACCCGACGCGTCGCAAGCGAGCCGGGCAGCCTCAATCCGACGTTCACGTTCGCCTCGTTCGTCGCCGGCAAGGCGAACCAGCTCGCGCGCGCCGCCGGCCTGCAGGTGGCCGACCATCCGACGTCGTACAACCCGCTGTTCGTCTACGGCGGCGTCGGGCTCGGCAAGACGCACCTGATCCAGGCGATCGGCAACCAGATCCTGCAGCACAACCCGGCCGCGAAGATCCGCTACATCCACGCCGAGACCTACGTGTCCGACGTCGTGCGCGCGTACCAGCACAAGGCGTTCGACGACTTCAAGCGCCACTACCGCTCGCTCGACCTGCTGCTGATCGACGACATCCAGTTCTTCGGCGGCAAGAGCCGCACGCAGGAAGAGTTCTTCTACCTGTTCAACACGCTGATCGAGGCGCACAAGCAGGTCGTCATCACCTGCGACACGTACCCGAAGGAAATCGCCGGCATCGAGGAGCGCCTCATCTCGCGCTTCGGCTGGGGCCTCACCGTGGCGCTCGAGCCGCCCGAGCTCGAGATGCGCGTCGCGATCCTGCTCGCGAAGGCGGCGCTCCGTCGGCATGCGCATCGACGAGCAGGTCGCGTTCTTCATCGCCAAGCACATCCGCAGCAACGTGCGCGAGCTCGAAGGCGCGCTGAAGCGCATCCTGGCGTACGCCAATTTCCACGGCCAGGAGATCACGCTGCCGATGGCCAAGGAAGCGCTGCGCGACCTGCTCGCGGTGCAGAACCGCCAGATCTCGGTCGACAACATCCAGAAGACGGTCGCCGACTACTACAAGGTCCGCGTGACGGACATGCATTCGAAGAAGCGCTCGCGCGCGGTGGCGCGCCCGCGCCAGGTGGCGATGGCGCTCGCGAAGGAGCTCACGCAGCTGTCGCTGCCGGAAATCGGCAGCAACTTCGGCGGCCGCGACCACACGACCGTGCTGCACGCATGCCGGCAGATCGCGAAATTGCGCGAATCGCTGCCGGACCTCAATCACGACGTCAATTTCCTGCTGCAGGTCCTGCGCAGCTAGCGCACGGATTTCCACTCCATCGGCCCGGTTGCGGGGCCTTCGACGTACTGGAAAAGACGGTGTGAAACGGTTATAATTTGGGGATTAAGCGGCCGGGCGGTAGAACCCTAAAAAAGCCCCCAAACCATCCACAGCCCGAACAGCAGTTATACCGTCGATCGCTCCAGCGTCTAAGCGCCTGATGCGATGGCCTAAATCGGTCGTTGCCGGCGTTTTTCGGCGATCTCCTATTAACGTTCTTATTGTTCGACAATGCAATTAAAACAAATAGCCCGTGATGCGCTGCTCAAACCGCTGCAGGCCGTTTCGGGCATCGTCGAACGCCGGCACACGCTGCCGATTCTCGCCAACGTCCTGCTCGAGCAGAAGGACGGCAAGCTGCACGTCACCGCCACCGATCTCGAGATGCAGATCACCGCGATCGCGACCTCGAGGGCAAGGACGGCCAGGCGACCACCGTCGGCGCACGCAAGCTGCAGGATCTGCTGCGCGCATTGCCCGACGATGCGCAGATCAACGTCGACGCAACCGGCAGCAAGATGACGGTGCGCGCGGGGCGCTCGCGCTTCAACCTGCAAACGCTCGCGGCAACCGACTACCCGCGCATCAGCGTCGGGCAGGAGCAGCTGCAGACGCTCACGCTGCCGCAGCGCGATTTCCGCGTCGCTGCTGAGGCTCGCCGAGTTCGCGATGGCGCAGCAGGACATCCGCTATTACCTGAACGGCATGCTGCTCGTCGTCGACAAGGGCTCGCTGCAGGCGGTCGCCACCGACGGCCACCGGCTGTCATGGGCGAGCCTCGCGATCGCCGGCGACTTCACGCGCGCCAGGAAGTGATCCTGCCGCGCAAGACGGTGCTCGAGCTCGCGAAGCTCCTCGAGGACAGCGACACGCCGGTGACGATCGACATTCTCGCCAACCAGGCGCGCTTTCGCTTCGGCAACGTCGAGCTCGTGTCGAAGGTCGTCGACGGCAAGTTTCCCGACTACAACCGCGTGATTCCCACCGGCCACGGCAAGCGCATCGAGCTCGATCGCGTCACGCTGCTGTCGGCGCTGCAGCGCGCGGCGATCCTGTCCAACGAGAAATTCCGCGGCGTGCGGCTCGTGCTGGCCGACGGCCAGCTCAGGATCATCTGCACGAACAGCGAGCAGGAAGAGGCCGAGGAAGAGCTGCCGGTCGACTACGCGGGCGACGCGCTCGACATCGGCTTCAACATCACCTACCTGCTCGACGTGCTGTCGAACTGTCGGCGCCGACAAGCGTGCACTTCGCGTTCGGCGACGCCAACTCGAGCGCGCTGGTGACGCTTCCCGAGCGTGACGATTACAAGTACGTCGTCATGCCGATGCGGATTTGATTCCCCCGAAAGGCGCGATGACCCCCGCACAAGCGAAGCCGCGGCAACACGGCGACGACTACGATTCCTCGAGCATCAAGATCCTCAAAGGCCTCGACGCCGTCCGCAAGCGTCCCGGCATGTACATCGGCGACACGTCCGACGGCACCGGTCTTCACCACATGGTGTTCGAAGTCCTCGACAACGCGATCGACGAGGCGCTCGCCGGTTATTGCGACGACATCAAGGTCGTGATCCACGCCGACAACTCGATATCGGTCGTCGACAACGGCCGCGGCATTCCGACGGACATCAAGTACGACGACGACGAGCATCGCTCCGCCGCCGAGATCGTGATGACCGAGCTGCACGCGGGCGGCAAGTTCGACCAGAACAGCTACAAGGTGTCGGGCGGCCTGCACGGCGTCGGCGTGTCGGTCGTCAACGCGCTGTCCGACTGGCTCAAGCTGCGGATCTGGCGCAACGGCGAAATCCACCAGATGGAATTCCGCCATGGCGTGCCGGTGGCGCCGCTCGCGGTCGTCGGCACGACCGACCGCCGCGGCACCGAAGTGCACTTCATGGCGTCGCTCGGCACGTTCAGTCGCATCGAATACCACTACGAGATCCTCGCGAAGCGGATTCGCGAGCTGTCGTTCCTGAACAACGGCGTCAAGATCGAGCTCGTCGACCAGCGCGACGGCAAGAGCGAGAACTTCGCGTACTCGGGCGGCATCAAGGGCTTCGTCGAATACATGAACCGCAGCAAGAGCGTGCTGCATCCGAAGATCTTCCATTCGATCGGCGAGAAGGACGGCGTCACCGTCGAGGTCGCGATGCAATGGAACGACTCGTACGCCGAGTCGGTGCAGTGCTTCACGAACAACATTCCGCAGCGCGACGGCGGCACGCATCTCACCGGGCTTGCGCCAGGCGATGACGCGCACGCTCAACAACTACATCGACAAGGAAGAGGTCGCGAAGAAGGCGAAGGTCGAGACCACCGGCGACGACATGCGCGAAGGCCTGACCTGCGTGCTGTCGGTCAAGGTGCCCGAGCCCAAGTTCTCGTCGCAGACGAAGGACAAGCTCGTCAGCTCCGAAGTGCAGCCGATCGTCCAGGAAGTCGTCAGCGCGAAGCTCGCCGAATTCCTGCTCGAGCAGCCGGCCGACGCGAAGATCATCTGCTCGAAGATCGTCGATGCCGCGCGGGCGCGCGAAGCCGCGCGCAAGGCGCGCGAGCTCACGCGGCGCAAGGGCGTGCTCGACGGCATGGGGCTGCCGGGCAAGCTCGCCGACTGCCAGGAGCGCGATCCTGCGCTGTGCGAAATCTACCTGGTCGAGGGCGATTCCGCCGGCGGCTCGGCCAAGCAGGGACGCGACCGCAAGTTCCAGGCGATCCTTCCGTTGCGCGGCAAGATCCTCAACGTCGAGCGCGCGCGGTTCGAAAAGCTCGTCTCCTCGCAGGAAATCGTCACGCTGATCACCGCGCTCGGCACCGGCTTCGGCAAGGACGAGTACAACGTCGACAAGCTGCGCTATCACCGCATCATCATCATGACCGACGCCGACGTCGACGGCTCGCACATCCGCACGCTGCTGCTGACGTTCTTCTATCGCCAGATGCCCGAGCTCGTCGAGCGCGGCCACATCTACATCGCGCAGCCGCCGCTCTACAAGGCGAAGCAGGGCCGCGGCGAGGACGTCTATCTCAAGGACGACCACGAGCTCAAGCAGCATCTGCTGCGCGTGGCGCTGAAGGGCGCCGAGCTCGTGCCGGGCGAGGGACGGCCGCGCGCTGTCCGCCGAATCGCTCGGCGACGTCGCGCGCGAGTACCTGCTCGCCGAAGCCGTGATCGAGCGCCTTGCGCGCGTGGTCGACACCGCGGCGCTGCGCGCGATCCTCAATGGCGTGCGCCTCGACCTCGCGAGCGAAGCGTCGGCGCGCCGCAGCGCCGTTGCGCTTGCAGGCGGCGATCGCCAATCCGGAAGTCGTCGTCGAAGCGCGCTACGACGCGGCGAACGAAGTCCACCGGATCATCGTGGTGCGCACGCATCACGGCACGCCGCATGCGTCGGCGATCGACACCGATTTCCTCGCGAGCGGCGACGCCGAGCAGATTCGCCATGCCGCCGAAGTGCTGCACGACCTCATCCATCCCGGCGCGGTCGTGAGGCGCGGCGAGAAGCAACTGGCGGTGAAGTCGTTCAAGGAAGCGCTCGACTGGCTGCTCGGCGAAGCGCGCGGCAGCGTCGCCATCCAGCGCTACAAGGGCCTGGGCGAAATGAATCCCGGGCAGTTGTGGGAGACGACGATGGACCCGGCCGTGCGGCGCCTGCTGAAGGTGCAGATCGACGACGTCGTCAGCTCCGAGGAAATCTTCTCGACGCTGATGGGCGAGCAAGTCGAGCCGCGGCGCGCATTCATCGAATCGAACGCGCTCGGCGTACGCAACCTCGACGTCTGAGGCATTGCCGCGGCGCTCGATTGCGCGCCGGAAGCCGGGTCCGCTGGTCGGCAAGAAGAGCGAAGGTGCGGCAGCGTGTTTCTGCCGGCAAGATGCAGCGGGTCTACCCGCTGACGCTATTCTTTCTTGCTGAACATACCACCCAAGCCCTTCGCCATACCGCCGAACTTCTCACCCAGGCTCGTCCCGCCAGCCAACAGATTATCAATTTGCGAGGCCATCGGAGCGGGCAACTTTTCCTTGAGAAAGCCGATGACGGTATCTACGGCGGCGCGGGCTTTATCCTCGGGCAGGCCGGTTTTGTCGATCAGTCGCTGAATGATCTCGTCCATGCTTAACTCCTGACGGTGGTGAGGCGCGCGGCCCCGGATCATTCCGTCTTTGTCGACGGAACGCGAATGGCGGACCACTTCCGCCGGATAGACTTGCCCGGGCAGGTTACCGATCAGCTACAGGCTTTGCCATGCGCCGCATGGGCGCCTTTTGCCTTGGCATCGGCTTCCGACATGTACTCGCCCTGCTTGGTCTTGCCGTACCACTCGTCATTCATGCAGTGGTACACGTTCGACGACGAGTTGACCCATACTTTGCCCGCGCCGCCTCCGGCGGCGGCCGTCGTGCGCATCGCGGAATTCTTCGAGGCATTCGATGTTGCCATCGACGTCGAAGGCGCGGCGCTCATCGTCGATGACGCGCCGGCAGCGCCCATGGCGCCGGCACCCGCCGCGTGTGACGATTTTGATGGCGCCGTCGATTCGGTAGCGGCCTTTTCAGCAGCGGCCTTTTCGGCTTTCGTTGTCTTCGCGGTTTTTGGCGCCTTTTCCGCCTTTGACTCGTCCTTGCTGCCGTACCATTCCTTGACGCCTTTGTGTCCGGCGCAGGCGCCGCGCTTCGTTGCGTTGGTCGTGTAGCTGCCGTCCTTGCACTCACCGGTCGATCCGGCGGGCGCTTGCGCAAACGCGATGCCTGCAAACGCAAGGGCAAAGCCGACGCCGGTTGAAACCAGAGCTGTTCTGACGTTCATTCGCAATCTCCCAAGCATGCCTTTCGGATGGAGTTCCGTTGCGTCATGCGGCATGGACATGAGTGCACCGGCAATTCGATTCGACCTGACGGAACTCCTGCGCGTTCGGCCGCTGATGCGCCGAGCCGTGGTCCGCGATATCGAAAACGATCGTGTCGGATGACGATCGGCCCGCAGTCTAAGCCGTGAGCCGTAGCCGCGCAATGTTGTAATAATTACAATCGCGCGACATAGGATAATCGCGACCTGGACGCGTTTGCGAATGCTGCAGGTCCCCCGTTTCCAGTGAGCTGGCGACAACCATGAACGATGCGGTGACGAATGCCGACCGCCGCGCGGCGCCGATACTGCAGAAGATCGGCCTTTGCATCGACGCGCGAGGCTGCGTGACGAGCCCGCTCGCGGTGCCGCTGCACGGTGCAGCGCTCGCATCGTTCAATCCGGCGAACGGCCGCGCGCTCGGCAGCGTAACGACGGCGACGCCGGCCGATCTCGATGCGCTCCTCGCGGGAGCAAGCGAGGCGGCGCGCGCATGGCGCGACACGCCGGCGCCGAGACGGGGCAACGCCGTGCGGCGCTACGCCGAGCGGCTGCGCGAAAACAAGGATGCGCTCGGCACGCTGGTGTCGCTCGAAACCGGCAAGATCAAGGCGGAA
Source organism: uncultured Pseudomonadota bacterium (assembly GCA_963706225.1). Lineage (GTDB taxonomy): Bacteria > Pseudomonadota > Gammaproteobacteria > Burkholderiales > Casimicrobiaceae > VBCG01. The sequence continues at coordinate 83,760 of CAVPMH010000022.1, read as the reverse complement.
GGCGACGGCGAAGTGCAGGAGATGATCGACATCGCGGACTTCGCCGTCGGTCAGTCGCGAATGCTCTACGGCAAGACGCTGCATTCGGAGCGACCCGCGCACCGGATGTACGAGCAGTGGCATCCGCTCGGCGTCATCGGTGTCGTCACCGCGTTCAATTTCCCTGTCGCCGTCTGGGCGTGGAACGCGATGCTCGCGTGCATCTGCGGCAACGCGATCGTCTGGAAGCCGTCGCCGAAGACGCCGCTGACGGCGCTCGCCGCATCGCATCTCGCCGATACCGTCGTCGACGAGCTCGGGTTGCCGCGGATCTTTGCGCTCGCCGCCGGCGGCGATGAGCTCGGCCGGGCGCTTGCCGAAGACGCGCGCGTGGCGCTCGTGTCGTTCACCGGGTCGTCACGCGTCGGCAAGGCGGTAGCCGCAACCGTGAGCGCCCGCTTCGGCAAGGTGTTGCTCGAATGCGGCGGCAACAACGCGGTCATCGTTGCCGACGATGCGGACATCGATCTCGTCGTCCCGGCGGTCGTGTTCGGCGCGGTCGGGACGGCGGGTCAGCGCTGCACGAGCACGCGTCGCCTGATCGTGCAGCGCGCGCGCATCGGCGAGGTCGTGTCGCGGCTCGTGGATGCGTACCGGCAAGTGCGCATCGGCGATCCGCTGGAAGGCGAAACGCTGATGGGACCGCTGATCGACGCGGGCGCCGTCGAGGCCTTCGAGCACGCGGTCGACGAGGCGCGCAGCGCGGGCGGAACAATCGTCCACGGCGGACGCACGCTCGCGCGCGAGGGCACGTTCGTCGAGCCGACGATCGTCACGGGCATCGACCATGCGCATCCGCTGGTGCAGCGCGAGACATTCGCGCCGATCCTCTACGTCACCGCATACGACACCATCGATGACGCGATCGCGCAGAACAACGCCGTGCGCCAGGGCCTTTCATCGGCGCTCTTCACGCAAAGCGTCCGCACCGCCGAGGCATTTCTCGCCGCGTCGGGAAGCGACTGCGGCATCGCGAACGTCAACATCGGCACGTCGGGCGCCGAGATCGGCGGCGCGTTCGGCGGTGAAAAGGAAACCGGCGGCGGCCGCGAATCGGGATCCGACGCCTGGCAGGCCTATATGCGCCGCCAGACCAACACGATCAACTGGAGCCGCGATCTCCCGCTCGCGCAGGGGATCACGTTCGGTAAATAAGTCGAGTCTGACCCCATTTATTACCGGCGCTTCGTCTTTCGCGCCGCGGTCCGCGCAACGCGCTTGCGCGCGCCGGCAGGCGTGGCCGCCGCCTTCGGCGTTCCACCGCGCTTGCGGCTGGCAGCCGTCGATTTCGCGACCGCCGCGCGCGGCGTCGCCGGTTTTGTCGTGGGGGCGGTCCTGCCCGATCCGCGTGCCGATGACGGCGCGCCCTTGCCGGCGGGCGCGCGCCGGGTGCGCGACGTCTTCGAGGCGCTCGCCCGGGTTGCCGACGACTTCGCCGCTTCTTCGGACGGTTTTGCGATTCGCGCGCCGCGCGTGGCCGCCACGCGCCGCGTACCCGGCTTCGCGGCTTCGGGCGCTTCGGCGATAACCACGCGCGGCTTGCGCGGCGCGCGGGTCTTGACGGTACGGCGCGTCGTTACAGATGGAGCGCGGCCGGCCTTTTCGTCGACGAGCGCAACCGCCTGCTCGAGCGATAATGAATCGACCGCCCCGCGGTCGGGCAGCGTCGCGTTCGTCGCGCCGTGCTTCACGTACGGACCGTAGCGGCCCGCATGCAACTCGACCGGCTGCCGGTCGCGCGGATGCGTGCCGAGCACGCGCAGCGGCGCGCTTCGCATCGGCCGTGCCCCGCGACGTCCCGGCTCCTTGGCCTCGAACTCGAAGCCGACCTTGCCGTCAGCCTGCTTGACGAGATACGCGGAAAACGGCCGGCGCGTGCGCGCCGAAACGAATTGGAGCAGGTCGGTCTTGCCGGTTTCGAGAAGCTTCGTCATTTGCGCCGGCTCGATCGACCGCTGGAGAATCGTCCGGCCCGAGCGGAAATCGCAGGTGCGGTCTTCGCCGACGGCGCGCTCGCAGACGTAGGCGTTCGGCGTTTCGAACACGCGGTTGCCGCATTTGGGGCAGGGACCGAGCGGCGTCTGCGCCGAGAAATCGGGTGGTACGCCGTCATCATCGTCGACGCGCGGTCCGAAATCGAACTCGACTTCGTTCGCGTCGTTCAACTTGAGCTTCGCCGAAAACGGCCTGCCGATGCGGCTGCGAAATCCCTCGAGCGGCCCGACGCTGCGCTCGGATAGCAGCGTCTCGGCTTCCGACGGCTCGATCTGGCGGCCGCCCATGATCTTCCAGAAAGCGAAATCGCAGGCGATGCACTGGAATTTCTTGTACCGCTCGTGCACTTCGCCGCCGCATTTCGGACAAGGCGTCGTCAGTGTCGCGAAATCGCCGGGGATGGTATCGCTCTCGTAATTTTTCGCCTGCTCGACGATGTGCTTCGTCATCCCGACGATCTCGCGCATGAATTCGCTGCGCTTCAACGCCCCGTGCTCCATTTGCGCGAGCTTGAATTCCCACTCGGCGGTGAGCTCCGGCGAAAAGAGCTCCGGAATGCCGAGCCCGTGCAGGAGCGTCATCAGCGACGCGGCCTTCGCCGTCGCGATGAGGTCCTTGCCTTCGCGCAGGATGTAGCGCTCGGTGATCAGGCCTTCGATGATCTGCGCGCGCGTCGCCGGCGTGCCGAGTCCCTTTTCGCGCATCGCCTCGCGCAACTCGTCGTCCTCGATCGACTTGCCGGCGCCTTCCATCGCGGAGAGCAGCGTCGCTTCGTTGAAGCGCGGCGGCGGGCGCGTCGTCTGCGCGACGACGTCGACCTTTTCGGTAGCGACCTCTTCCTGGCCCTCGTACCGGCGCGTGGTACTCGCGCGCGCCTCCGTCGACGAAGCCTTGGCCTCCGCCTCGACGATTTCGCGCACCTTCACGGGCGTCAGCGTCGGCTCGTCGCCGGCGGCTTCCTTGCCGTACACGGCGAGCCAGCCCGGCTGGACGAGCACCTTGCCTTCGGACTTGAACGGATGTTCTGCCACGCGCGTGATCCGCGTCGTGACGAGAAATTCGGCGCTCGGGTGAAACACGGCGAGAAAGCGCTTGACGACGAGATCGTACAGCTTCGCCTCGAGCTCGTTCAGGTGGCTGCGGCCGCACGAGCGTCGGGATGATCGCGAAGTGATCGGAGATCTTCGAGTTGTCGAAGATGCGCTTGTTCGGCCGCACCCACCCTTGGCGAGGATCGTGCGCGCGAACTTGCCGTAGCCGTTCGTATCCGCGAGCTCGCCGAGCGTCGCCTTGACGGTGTCGAGGTAATCCTCGGGCAGCGCGCGCGAATCGGTACGCGGATACGTGAGCGCCTTGTGCTTTTCGTACAGCGCCTGCGCGAGCGACAGCGTCGTGCGCGCGGAAAAGCCGAAGCGGCCGTTGGCCTCGCGCTGCAGGCTCGTCAGATCGTAGAGCAGCGGCGCGATCTGCGTGGTCGGCTTCGCCTCCTCGGTGACGATGCCGGGCTTGCCATCGCATGCGGCGGCGATCGCGCGCGCGGCCGCTTCGTCCCACAGGCGTTCGGCGCGCAGATCGGCATCGTCGACGGTGACGCCGCGGCGTCGGTCGCTCCGTCGCGCTTGCGAAACGTCTCGTCGAACCAGCGTCCGGTGTATTCGCCCGCTTCGGCGCGAAACGTGCCGATCACTCCCAGTAGTTGCGCGGCACGAACGCGCGGATCTTCTCCTCGCGCTCGACGAGGATCGCGAGCGTCGGCGTCTGCACGCGGCCGACCGTCGTGAGCTGGAAGCCGCCGGACTTCGAGTTGAACGCGGTCATCGCGCGCGTGCCGTTGATGCCGACGAGCCAGTCGGATTCGGAGCGGCACACGGCGGCGTCGGCGAGCGGACGCATCGCCTCGTCCGCTGCGCAGGCGCGCGAAGCCGTCGCGAATCGACGCCGGCGTCATCGACTGCAGCCACAGCCGCTCGATCGGCTTGTCGGCTTCTGGCGTACTGAGCGATGTAGCGGAAGATGAGCTCGCCTTCGCGGCCCGCGTCGCACGCATTGATGAGGCGCGTGACGTCCTTGCGCTTGATCAGCTTGCAGCAGCGTGCGCAGGCGGGTCTCGTTCTTCTCGATCGGCTTCAGCGCGAACTTCGACGGAATCGCCGGCAGGTGCGCGAACGTCCACTTGCCGCGCTTGACCTCCTCGTCCTCCGGCATGCCGATTTCGAGCAGGTGGCCGACGGCGGACGACAGGACGTACTCGTCGCTCTCGAAATAGTCGTCGTGCCTGGCGAAGCCGCCGAGCGCGCGCGCGATGTCGGCGGCGACGGACGGCTTCTCGGCGATGATCAGTTGTTTCGCCAAGGTCATCCGGGTCCGGGAGGGCGAGCGCTGCCGGGACGGCAACGCTCTACGATTGATGCAACATGCGGCTCGCACATCGGATTGGCAAGACGTGCGCCGACGACGGCAACGTCGGGGGACGGATACTACAGAAGGTCCGTCGGCCCGCGCAACCATCCGGTTGGCCGAGCCGGCGTGCGAGCGATTGTGCGCCGATTGCGAATCGGCCGCCGGGCAATCGCCGCGGCGCTTCGTCCGCGATCAGTCGCCCGCGCGTTCTCGCGGGCCGAGCCGTTGCCAATAACCGCCCGGCAACGCGGCAATGCTGCCGTCGAGCTCGAGCGTGACCAGTTCGGCCGTGATCGATTGCGCCGAAGCGCCGGTCCGCGCGACGAGCGTGTCGATGCTGACCGGATCATAACCCATCGCGGCGAGCAGCCGCGTCGCATCGGACGGCGATTCGGCGGCCGCACGTTGATCCGGCGCGCGCGGCTCCGCTGCACCGGGTCGAAGCACGCCGAGCACGTCCTGCGCGGTTTCGACGAGCTTCGCGCCTTCGCGGATCAGCTTGTGGCAGCCTTTCGCGAACGGCGAATGAATCGAGCCGGGAATCGCGAAGACCTCGCGGCCCTGCTCGCCGGCGAGCCGCGCGGTGATGAGCGAGCCGGACGAAAGCGCTCGCCTCGACGACCAGCACGCCGCGCGCGAGCCCGCTGATCAGGCGATTGCGCCGGGGAAAGTTCTCCTTGCGCGGCGGCGTGCCGGGCAGATATTCGGAAAGGAGAACGCCGTCGCGCGGCGATCGCATGCGCGAGATCGCGATTGCGTGCCGGATAGACGCGATCGAGGCCGGTGCCGACGACCGCGAGCGTCGATCCGGCGGTTCCGAGCGCGCCTTCATGCGCCGCGGCGTCGATGCCGAGCGCCAGCCCGACACGATGGTGAAGCCCGCCGCGGCGAGCGCGTGCGCGAACGCGCGCGCCGTCTCGAGACCCTGCGGCGTGCGCGTGGCGGCTGCCGACGATCGCGAGCGCCGGACGCGCCAGCAATTCGCGCGCGGCCGATCTAGAACAGCGCCGGCGGCGCATGGCCGAGCTCCAGCAGCGCCTGCGGATAATCGGGATCGTCCCAGGCGATCAGGTCGATGCGCGGGTCGTCGAGCCAGCGCGACGTGACGCCGAGCGCTTCGGCGTCGACCGTTTGCCAGCGCCAGGTCGGCGACGGCCGGTGACGGTTGCGCGCGCGAGTTGCGCACGCGACGCGGCGAGCACGCGTTCCGGATCGCCGAATTCGCGCAGCAGCGCCACGAGCGCGCGTTGCGGCAACGCCTTGTGCGCGAGCATCGCCCAGGCGAGCGAGCGCGAATCGAGCGCCATCGGCGGGCGCCTGCGGGTCGGGACGCGCTACGGTTACGCCGAGGGCCGGATCGGATCGCGCGCGATCGCGACGCCCGTAACTGCACTCATGGCGTGCGCACGTAATCGCCGGTGCGGATCGCGTCGGTGGAATTGAATACCAGCGCGTACGACACGCGATCGAACACGCGGAACACCATCAGGAGGCCCGTGCGCTCGTCGGGAACGTGCAGGTATCGGGGCGGCGTGTAGAACGTCGTCTGGTCGAGATTGGGAAACTGGATGGCGACGTTGTTGTTGTCGCGACGGATCGCGGATCGGCGGCACGACGCGGTAGATCGCGAGCACGTTGCCGACCTCGAGGCCGTCCTGCGCCCCCTTGTCGAGCGTGACGACGTAGCCGCGGCCGGTTTCCAGGCCGTCGCGCGCAAGCTTCAGGATGCGCCCGTCGATCGCATGGTCGGGCGCGTGCGGCACGTAGTTCTGAACGACTTCGCGCGGCGCGGGCAACAGGCGGTCGCCGATCACGATCTCCTCGGTCGCGGACTCGATCCGCACCGTGGACACGTCGGCGAAGCGCTCGACGCGCGCGGTGCCGAGGAACCGGTTTTCGTAGCCGAGCGTTTCGCCGGCGCTGTTGACGAGCCGCTCGCCCGGGCGGTAAATGAACCAGAGATCGCCGGCCTTCGGATCGATGCCGACCGCGTAGACGACGTCGCCCTCGCCGCGAACGACGCGATCGTCGCGGCCGGCGACGATCTCGGCCGCGTCCGCGAGGCCCTTCGGGCCCGGTGATCAGCGGCCGCGTGAGGAACGGCTCGATGTCGCCGGGCGGGATCGCGGGAATAGCCTGCGCTTCGAGCGGCGAAACCCGTACTTCGGGCGACAGTCTTACCGTATTGCGCGCGAGGTCGAGTTGCGGCTGGCCGTTGACGACGGTGAGCTTGATCACGTCGCCGGGGTAGATCCGGTGCGGATTGCGGATCTGCTCGCGGTTCATCCGCCAGACGTCCGGCCAGCGCCAGGGATCCTTCAGGAACTTGCCGGAGATGCCCCAGAGCGTGTCGCCCTTTTGCACCGTGTAGTGGGATGGGGCATTATCGGCGATGCGCACGCTCTGCGCGCCGGCGGGCTGCGCCGACACCGGAATGCAGAGGACGCCGCACAGCACGGCGACGCAGATTGCAGTGGTAAACTGTTGAAGCATATGGCCTCTTTCCGGTCGGGCGGACTTGCTAACGTCCTAAACCGCCGCAAAATAAGGACTTAACGACGGATTCTGCATCCGACAGCTTGCATTTGGCAAGCCGATATCGCAATGGCCCTCCTTCCGATCCTCGAATATCCCGATCCGCGTCTCAAAAAGGTTGCAACTCCGGTGGCCGCCGTCACGCCGGACGTCCGAAAACTCGTTCGCGACATGGCCGAGACGATGTACGCGGCTCCCGGCGTGGGCCTGGCCGCGACGCAGGTGGACGTTCACAAGCGGGTGATCGTCATCGACATCTCCGAGCATAAGGACGACCTGCAGCGTGTTCATCAATCCGGAACTCGTTGTCGGCCGAAGGCGAGGCGGAATGCGAGGAAGGCTGCCTGTCCGTTCCCGGCTATTACGACAAGGTGACCCGGGCAGCCCGGATCCGCGTGCGGGCGCAGGACGAGCAGGGCGCAACCTTCGAGCTCGACGCCGACGGCTTGCTCGCCGTGTGCATCCAGCACGAAATGGACCATTTGCTGGGGCAAGGTCTTCGTCGAATACCTGTCGCCGTTGAAGCGTGCGCGCCTCGCCGCCAAGCTGCGCAAGAAGCAGCGGCTCGCCGGCTGAGCCACCCATCCATGCGCGTCGGGTTTGCCGGCACGCCGCCGTTCGCCGCCTGCGCGCTAGCCGCCATCGATCGACGCGGGTGCACGATACCGCTCGTGCTCACGCAGCCCGATCGTCCATTCGGCCGAGGTCTGGCGCCGGCGCCCTCCGCGGTCAAGCGCTACGCCGTCGAGCGCGGGCTGGCCGTCCGGGACGCTGGCGAGCCTCAGCGCCGAAGCGGTCCAAGCGGCGCTCGCCGAAACGGCACTCGACGTGCTCGTCGTTGCCGCGTATGGCCTGATGCTGCCGCCCGCGGTCCTCGCCTGGCCGCGCTACGGCTGTCTCAACATCCATGCCTCGCTGCTGCCGCGCTGGCGCGGCGCCGCGCCGATCGCGCGCGCGATCGAGGCCGGCGACGCGACGACCGGCATCACGATCATGCAGATGGACGCCGGTCTCGACACCGGATCCGATGATCGCGGCCCGCGCGATCGCGATCGACGCGCGGCGATACGGCCGGCACGCTGCACGACAGGCTGGCGACACTCGGCGCCGGCATGATCGTCGACGCGCTCGAGCGCCTCGCGCGCGACGGGCGGCTGCAGTCGCGCGCCGCAACCGGCCGCGGGCGTCACCTACGCGGCCAAGATCGGGCGCGCCGATGCGCTGATCGACTGGTCGCAGCGAGGCGGCGGTACTCGACCGGCGCATCCGCGCGCTGTCGCCAGCGCCGGGGGCCCTCGCCGGGTGGCAGGGCCGCCCCGTGAAGATTCGCGCCGCTGTTCCGCTCGACGTGTCTGCGCGCGACGAATCGGGGCGCCGCGCGCCGCGGGTCGAACGGCAACGACATCGCGCGCGGCATGCGCCGGGCACGATCATCGCGGTGAGCCGCGAAGGCATCGACGTCGTCTGCGGTCCCGAGACGAATCCGGGCGTGCTGCGTCTGACGGCCTTGCAGCCGGCGGGCGGCCGAACGATGTCCGCGCACGCGTTCGCGGCCGGGCGCGGCATGGCACCTGGACATTCCTTCGAGGCCGGCCGATAAGCCCCCGATGCAGCATGAGCAGATACTGGCGGCGCTGGCCGTCACGCGCGTTTTCGATGGCGCCAATCTGCGCGAAGCGCTGGCAGCCGTCGACGACGGAGCCCGTTGCGCGGCCGCACGCTGGTGCAGGAGCTCGCCTACGGCACGCTGCGGCATTGGGGCACGCTCGACGCGATCGCTGCGGTCCTCGCGCGAAAGCCGATCGCCGATCCGCTGCTCCGCGCGCTGATCGCCGTCGCGCTCTACCAGCTCGATCACACGCGCGCGCCGGCGTTCGCCGTCGTCGATCGTGCGGTGGCCGCGGCCGGCGAAGCCGTCCGCCCTGCGGCCAAGTCGTTGGTGAACGCGCTGCTGCGCCGCTACCTGCGTGAGCGGGACGACGTGCGCCGGTCGGTGCGCGACGAACGACGTCGCGCGCTGGTCGTACCCGCGCTGGTGGATCGATCGCGTGCGGCGCGACCATCCGGCCGACTGGCAGGCGATCCTCGAAGCGGGCAACGCGCGGCCGCCGCTCACGCTGCGCGTCAATCGCCGCGTCGTCGGACGCGACGAGCTGTTGCAGCGCTTCGCGGCAGCCGGCGTGGCGGCGGAAGCGGCGGGTGCGGCCGGCGTGATCGTCGCCGCGCCGCGGCCGGTGACCGAGCTGCCGGGCTTTGCCGAGGGTGCGTTCGCCGTGCAGGACCTGGCGGCGCAGCTCGCGGCGCCGCTGCTCGACGTTCACGACGGCATGCGCGTGCTCGACGCGTGCGCCGCACCCGGCGGCAAGACGACGCATATCCTCGAATGCGCGGACGTCGACCTGCTGGCGCTCGACGTCGATCCTGCGCGGCTCGCGCGCATCGACGAGAATCTCGTGCGCCTGAAGCTTGCCGACCGCCGTGTCCGCCTCGTCGCAGGGCGATGCCGGCGACGCCGGACGGGTGGTGGGACGGCCGCGCGTTCGACCGCATCCTGCTCGACGTGCCGTGCACGGCGTCGGGCGTCGTGCGCCGCCATCCGGACGGCAAATGGCGGCGCCGCGCGGGCGACGTCGAGCGCTTCGCGCGCGAGCAGTCGCGCCTCCTCGCCGCGGCGTGGCCGCTCCTCGCGCAGGGCGGCAAGCTGCTCTACGCGACGTGCTCGGTGTTCGCCGCGGAGAACGAGGAGCGCATCGACGATTTCGTGGCGAGTCATGCCCGATGCGTTGCGCGAAACCCTCACCCTTCCGGACGGCGTACCGCATCGCGACGGCCAACTCTTGCCTTCGTCGGAAGGCGCGCGCCACAATCAGGACGGGTTCTTCTACGCGCTGCTTCGCAAGCGCTGATGTGGGCAGCACGCCACACCGCACTTGTGCGCGGCGCATCGCCACGCCGTGCCGTCGGGATCCGGCCGAGAGCGCGTTCCGCCGGCATGCTGCCCAACCCCCGCACCGATCGCGCGCCCGCTTCGCTACGCCGTCGCGTCGCTGCGGTCGCTGCTGGCCGTGCTCGCGGTGACGCTGCTGCGGCGCCCGCGCTGCGCCGCCGACATCCCGGTCGACTTCGGCGGCGCTGCGGGTCGAGGAAGGCGAGGTGCTCCTGTCCGCGGAGTTCGACTTCGCGCTGACACCGGCGCTCGAGGAGGCGCTCGAGAAGGGCATCCCGCTCTATTTCACGATCGAGTTCGAGCTCTCGCGCACGCGCGCTGGTACTGGTTCGACGAGAAGGTCGCTGAATGGTCGATCACCTACCGCGTCTCGTACAACGCGCTGACGCGCCAGTACCGCGTGTCGAGCGGCCCGCTCGGCCAGGCGTTCGAAGTCGCTCGACGAGGTGCGAGCGCTTCATCGGACGCGTCGCGTCGCGGCCGGTCGCGCGCGCGGAGGACGCTGTCGCAAGGGCGTGCGCTACGAAGCGGCGGTGCGCCTGAGGCTCGACGTCAACCAGCTGCCGAAGCCGTTCCAGGTCAACGCGCTCGCGTCGCGCGAGTGGCAGCTTGCGCTCCGACTGGTATCGGTTGAGTTCACGCCATGAGCGCGAACGCGTGCGCAGTCCGCACCGAACGTCGCGCAGCGGCGCGACTGCACCAATGACGAGTCTTCTCGCCTCGCGACGCTGCGCTGGGTGACGCTGGTGCTTCGCGTGCGTCGCGGCGATCGCGCTGTTCCTGCTCGCGACGGCGACCGCCAACACCGAGCTCTTCGCCGGCCACTACGACACGCTGCTGGTGATCAACGGCGCGCTGGTCGGCCTGCTGATGCTCGTCGTCGGCGGGCAGCTCCTGCAGCTGTGGCGCAACCTCCGCGCCGGCGTGTTCGGCTCGCGGCTCGCGCTGCGCCTCGTGCTGCTGTTCGCGCTCGTCGCGGTGCTGCCGGGCGCGCTCGTCTACGCGGTGTCGGTGCAGTTCCTCGGCGCGCAGCATCGAGAGCTGGTTCGACGTGCGCGTCGATCGCGCGCTCGAAGGCGGCATCAACCTCGGCCGCAGCTCGCTCGACTACCTGCTGAAGGAGACGACGAATCGCGCGACGCAGATCGCGGGCGCGCTCGCCGACGCGCAGGGCGCGTCCGGCCCGGCGTTGAGCCGCGCGGCCGAGCAGGTGGGCGTGTACGAGGCGGCGCTGTTCTCGCCGTCGGGCAGCGTGCTCGCCGTCGCGCGGCATCGGCGGCGCGCATGCGACGCCCGAGCCGCCGCCCGGCGACGCGCTGCGCCGCGCGCGCCTGCAGCAGACGTACGCGAAGGTCGAGCAGACGCAGGACGGGGCCTGATGCTGCGCGTCGTCGTGCCGGTCAACAGCGGCGACCGCCTCGATCCGCTGCGCGTGCTGCAGGTGATCGAGCCGGTGCCGCGGACGCTCGCGCAGGACATCGAAAAGGTGCAGGCGGGCGCGCGCGACTACCAGGAGATCTCGTTCTCGCGCGCGGCGCTGAAGCGCCTCTACACGCTGACGCTGACGCTGACGCTGCTGCTCGCGCTCACCTCCGCGCTCGGCCTCGCGCGTCGTGCTGTCCGAGCGCTTCGCCGTCGCCGCTCGGCCTGCTCGCCGAAGGCACGCGCGCCGTCGCGCAGGGCGACTTCACGCGCCGCCAGCCGGTGACGTCGCGCGACGAGCTCGGCGTGCTCACCGAATCGTTCAACACGATGACCGCGCAGCTCGCCGAGGCGCAAGGCGAAGACCGAGGAATCGCGACGCGCGATCGAGACGACGCGCGCCTACCTCGAGAGCGTCCTCGGCAACCTGTCGTCGGGCGTGCTCGCGTTCGACGATCGCTACCGCCTGCGAACCGCCAATCCGAGCGCCGCGGTGATCCTGCAGCAGCCGTTCGCGGAGCTTTCCGGCGATGCCGCTGGCCGAATGGGGCGGCAGCTTGCCGGCGCTGGCGCCGTTCGCGCGAGCTCGTCGCCGAGGGCTTTCGCGCGTCGCGGGATGGCCAGTGGCAGCGCGAGGCGGCGCTGACCGTCGCCGGCCACACGCGCACGCTGCTGCTGCGCGGCACGCGGCTGCCGGGCGCGCCGGTGCCCGGCTACGTGGTCGTGTTCGACGACGTCTCGGAGCTGCTGCAGGCGCAGCGCGACGCGGCGTGGGCGGAAGTGGCGCGCCGCCTCGCGCACGAGATCAAGAATCCGCTGACGCCGATCCAGCTTTCCGCCGAGCGGCTGGCGCATCAAGCTCGCGTCCCGCCTCGACGGCGCCGACCAGGAAACGCTGCGCCGCGGCACGCAGACGATCGTCTCGCAGGTCGCCGCGATGAAGCACATGGTCGACGACTTCGCGATCTACGCGCGCCAGCCGCGTCCGGGCCAGATGCAGGGCAGTCGACCTCGCAGCCCTCTTGCTCGACGTGCTGGCTCTGTACGACAATCTGCGCCCGCACGTCGCGCTTGTCGCTTCCCGACGCGCCCGTCGTCGTCCAGGGCGAACCGACCCGCCTGCGCCAGGTGTTCCACAACCTGCTCCAGAATGCCGTCGATGCGCAGTCGGGGCCGGACGACCCGCGAATCGACATCACGCTGTCGGTGCGCGGCGGAGAGGCCATGCTCGCGGTTCGGCGACCGCGGCCCGGGGTTCGCCGAGAACGTGCTCGAGCATCCGTTCGAGCCGTACGTGACGACGAAGGCGAAGGGCACCGGCCTGGGGCTCGCGATCGTGAAGAAGATCGTCGACGAGCACGCGCGGGCGCGTGACGCTCGAGAACGTCGCGCCGCACGGCGCCCGCGTCACGCTGCATTTCCGCGCGCTCAAATCCGCGGCGGCCGCATGAGCGCGCGCGCGATCCGTGAAGCAACGTGCATGCGGCGCAGGCGCGGGAAATCCTGATCGTCGACGACGAAGTCGGCATCCGCGAGCTGCTGTCCGAGATCCTGCAGGACGAGGGCTATCGCGTAGCGCTCGCCGAGAACGCGGGCGAGGCGCGCGCGTACCGGCAGCGCCAGCAGCCGGCGCTCGTGCTGCTCGACATCTGGATGCCGGACACCGACGGCGTGACGCTGCTGCGCGAATGGGGATCGAGCGCGCTGCTCACGATGCCGGTGGTCATGATGTCCGGCCACGGCACGATCGAGACGGCCGTCGAGGCGACCAGCATCGGCGCGTTCGATTTCCTCGAAAAGCCGATCGGCCTGTCGAAGCTGCTGACGACGATCGCGCGCGCGCTTGAAGACGGCGGCGACGAAGGAGCCGCGTCGCGTATCGCTCGCAGCCCTCGGCACCGGGCCGGCGATTCGCGAGACCGAAAAGGCGCTCGAGGCGCTGATCGCCGCGCGGCGGCCGGTGCTGATCCTCGGCGAGGCGGGCACCGGGCACGATGTCGCGGCGCGCGCGCTGCAGCTTGCCGGCGCACCGTTCGTGGTGCTCGGCGACGGTGCGCGCCTCGCGAACAATCCGCTCGCGCTGATCGAGGAAGCGCGCGAAGGCGTGCTCTACTGCGCGGAGATCGGGCAGTATTCGCGCGGCCGAGCAGAAGGGCCTCGCGTTCCTGCTGCCGAAGCTCGACAAGCACAACATCGTGCTGGTCGCGACCAGCGCCGAGCCGCTCGGCAACCTCGCCGCGGAAGGGCGCTTCGACGCGGCGCTGCTGTCGCAGCTGTCGCCGGGAGCGGTGATGCTGCCGCCGCTGCGCTCGCGCCGCGACGACATCCCCGCGCTGATCGAGCGCTTCTGGCGCGCGACGGGTGCCGACGAGCGCGTAACGCCGCTCCTCGCGGCACTGTCGCCCGCGGCGCTGACCGCGCTGTCGAGCGCGCTACTGGCCCGGCAACCTCGACCACCTGCAAAGCGTCGTCGCCAACATGCAGGTCGTGCGCGGCGAGGTCACCGCCGAGCACGTGAAGCGGCTGCTCGGCGAAGCGGCAGCGCCGAACCAGGTGATCGCGCCCGAGATCACGACGCGCTTCTTCGAGCTGCCGCTGCGCGAGGCGCGCGAGGCGTTCGAGCGCATCTACTTCGAGCAGCTGCTGGGGCGCGAGCAGAGCAACATGAGCAAGGTCGCCGAGAAGGCCGGCCTCGAGCGCACGCACCTCTACCGGAAGCTCAAGCAGCTGAACATTCGCTTCTCGCGCCGCAGCGACGACAGCGCCGTGGGGTAACCCGGTCGTGTCGCAGGTGACCCGAGCTTGAGTTCGCCAACGTCATCCTTTCGGCCGGCGACGCCGATGCTGGCGCTGATCGTCGGCGCGATCGGCGTCGTCTACGGCGACATCGGCACGAGCCCGCTGTACACGCTGCGCACGGCGTTCACCGGACAAGTATGGCCTGTCGCTCACGCGCGGCAACGTGCTCGGCGTGCTGTCGGTGATCTTCTGGGCGCTGGTGATCGTCGTCACGCTGAAGTACATCACGCTGATCATGCGCGCCGACAACCGCGGCGAAGGCGGCATCCTGGCGCTGACTGCGCTCGTATCGCGCGGCATCGAGAATCGCGCGCAGGCTGCGCTGGTGGCTGGTCGGCCTCGGCATCTTCGGCGCGGCGATGTTCTACGGCGACGGCATGATCACGCCGGCGATCTCGGTGCTCGGCGCGGTCGAGGGCCTCGAGCGTGATCGCGCCGGCGCTGCACCCGTTCATCGTGCCGATCGCGCGTCGTGATCCTCGTCGCGCTGTTCGCCGATCCAGAGCGGCGGCACGGCGAAGCTCGGCGCAGTGTTCGGGCCCGTGATGCTGCTGTGGTTCCTGACGCTCGGCGTGCTCGGCGCGTTCGAGATCATGCGCGGCCCGGCGGTGCTCGTCGCGCTCGATCCGATGTACGCCGTGCGCTTCATCGTCGACAACCCGATGTGGCGTTCGTGGCGTTCGGCGCCGTCGTGCTGGCGGTGACCGGCGTCGAGGCGCTGTACGCCGACATGGGGCATTTCGGCAAGAGCCCCGATCCGGCGCGCCTGGCTCTTGTTCGTGATGCCGGCGCTGCTGCTCAACTATTTCGGCCAGGGCGCGCTGATCCTGCGCGACCCGGCGGCGATCCAGAATCCGTTCTATCTGCTGGCGCCCGAGTGGGCGTCGCGTGCCGCTGCTGGTGCTCGCGACGGCGGCGGCGATCATCGCGTCGCAGGCGGTGATCTCGGGCGCGTTCTCGCTGACGCGCGCGGCGATCCAGATGGGCTATTGCCCGCGTCTCACGATCCTGCACACGTCGGAGCGCGCGATCGGCCAGATCTACATCCCGTTCATCAACTGGATGCTGCTGGCGGCGATCGTCGGCCTCGTCGTCGGCTTCCGCAACTCGGACAATCTCGCGGGCGCCTACGGCATCGCGGTGACGATGGCGATGCTGATCGATTCGATCCTGATCTTCGTCGTCATGCGGCGCCTCTGGAACTGGCCCGTATGGGTCGCGGCGCTGATCGCGACGCCGCTGCTGCTGATCGACCTCACGTTCCTCGCGTCGAACTCGCTCAAGATTCCCGACGGCGGCTGGTTCCCGCTTTTGATCGGCGGGGTCGTCTTCACGCTGCTGACGACGTGGAAGCGCGGCCGCGTCGCTGCTGATGCAGCGGCTTGCCGAAGACGCGATGCCGCTCGAGCTGTTCATCCAGAGCATCGAGGCGTCGCCGCCGACGCGGGTGCCCGGGACCGCCGTGTTTCTCACGTCGACCCGGAACCGCGTACCGCACGCGCTGCTGCACAACCTGAAGCACAACAAGGTGCTGCACGAGCGCGTCGTGTTCCTGACCGTCGTGACCGAGGACATTCCGTACGTTCCCGGCGAAGAGCGTTACGAGATCGAGGCGCTCGGCTGCAATTTCTTCCGCATGATCGCGAACTACGGCTTCAAGGACGACCCCGACGTGCCGGAGCTCCTCGAGGATTGCGGGCGGCGCGGATTCGCGTTCGACATGATGGAGACATCGTTCTTCGTGTCGCGCGAGACGCTGATCGCCACCGTCACGCCCGGGATGGCGCTGTGGCGCGAGAAGCTGTTCGTGTCGATGTCGAAGAACGCGACGAAGGCGTCGGAGTTCTTCCAGGTGCCGACCAACCGCGTCGTCGAGCTGGGGACGCAGGTGGAGCTGTAGGCGAAAAAACGAGGTCGGTAAATGGGGTCAGAGCGAATTATTGCGCGAAGTTGCCGAATAATTCGCTCTGACCCCATTTACCTTACTGCAGCGTCACCATCTGCGAGCGCATTGTCTTCAGCGCCTTGCTCTCGATCTGGCGGATCCGCTCGGCGGAAACGCCATACTCGTCGGCGAGCTGCTGCAGCGTCGCGGAGTCGTCGTCCTCGCGCAGCCAGCGCGCCTCGATGATTCGCCGGCTGCGCGCATCGAGCTTCGACATCGCGGTGTGCAGCCCCGCGCTTCGATTGGCCGCCGTTTCCAGCCGCTCGAGAATCTGCGCCGGCTCGTCTTCGGCGTCGGTCAGATAAGCGATCGGAGACACCGAGTCCTCGTCGCCGGGCGTCGGATCGAGCGCGACATCGCCGCCCGAGATGCGCTTTTCCATCTCGAACACTTCCTCGGGCTTGACACCCAGGTCGGCCGCGATCTTGCCCGCCTCGGCCGGGGTCAGCGCAGCCGAAGAGCGCTTCATGCTGCGCAGGTTGAAGAACAGCTTTCGCTGCGCCTTGGTCGTCGCGATCTTGACGAGCCGCCAGTTGCGCAACACATGCTCGTGGATCTCGGCCCGGATCCAGTGCAGCGCGAACGAAACCAGCCGGACCTTCCGTTCCGGGTCGAAGCGGCGCACGGCCTTCATCAAGCCGATGTTGCCTTCCTGGATCAGGTCCGCCTGCGGCAGGCCGTAGCCCAGGTAATTGCGGGACACCGCGACGACGAGACGCAAGTGCGACAGAACGAGCTGGCGCGCGGCGTCCACGTCCTCGTGCTCCCGCCAACGCCGACCGAGCGCGGTCTCCTGCTCGGCGGTGAGCAGCGGGAACCGGTTGACCGCCTGAATATAGTGGTCGAGGCTCCCCAGGGAGGCCGGGGTCGGAAACGTGAGCGCACTACCGGACATTCAATTCTCCTTTCCAGGGCGGCCCGCGAAACCATTCGGAGTGCCACCGGGACGCCATTTTAGCACTCGTATAATCAGAGTGCTAACCGCCGGGAAAGTTCCCGACTGATTTACTCAGGTATCGTCGACAACGCGAACAGCGACGCGGCTATAAGGTGGACCGCCAGCTTCCGGCGCAGTTCGGAGCCCGGTCGTCCGCGGCAGGTCAGCGAGCGCTCGCTATCGACGCTCACACGCGAGCAGGCGACCTAGCGGGTAAGTCCTGGATCGCCTTCCGCCGGCAACAGCGCATCGACGAACTCGTTTGCATTGAACGGTCGCAGGTCGTCCAGTCCCTCGCCAACCCCTATGAAACGCAGGGGAATTGGGTGCTGTCGCGCAATCGCCGCGACGATCCCGCCCTTGGCACTGCCGTCCAGCTTGGTCAGAATGAGACCCGTGAGACCGATCGCCGCGTCGAATGCCTTGACCTGTGCGAGCGCGTTCTGGCCGGTATTCGCGTCGAGAACGAGCCACGCTTCGTCCGGTGCGCCTTCCCGCGCCTTGCCGAGCACCCGCTTGATCTTGCGCAGCTCATCCATCAGGTGCGTCTGCGTTGCCAGCCGACCCGCGGTGTCGGCCAGCACCACGTCGATCGCCCGCCCGCTGGCGGCGGCGAGCGCATCGAACATGACGGCGGCCGGATCGCCGCCCGCCTGCTGGATGACCGAGACGTTGTTTCGCGCTCCCCAGACCGAAAGCTGCTCGCGCGCGGCCGCCCGAAACGTGTCGCCCGCCGCCAGAAGTACGGAAAGCTTCCGCTGCTGCAGCCATTTCGCGAGCTTGCCGATCGAGGTCGTCTTGCCTGCGCCGTTGACGCCGGTGAGCATGATGACAAACGGACGCGACGCACCGATGACGACGGGCGCTTCCAGCGTCCGTATCAGATCGGCGAACGCGGTGCGAAGCAGCGCGCGCGGGTCCGCTTTGCCGCCCGCGCGCCGATAGCGGTCACGCAAGTCATCCAGCAGGTAGCGGGTCGCATCCACGCCGACGTCTGCAAGGAGCAGCGCCGCTTCGAGCTCCATGAGCGCTTCGTCATCGAGCACCCGGTTGCGGAACACGCCGGACAGCGCGCCGGAGAGCTTGTCGCGCGATAGCCCGAGACCCGCCGTGAGACGATCCCGCCAGGAGCGCCGCTCGACCTCGGGCGTTGCAGCGTCGGGGGCTTGTACGCGTGCCGACGCGGCTGCCGTGGGCGCGGCTTCGGTTTCGCGGGGCTCGGCAGGCGTTTCGGCCGGCGCTGCGGGCTGACCCGCCGGCTTGCGTCGGAAGAGATCGAACATCGGATGCCATCATACCGCCCAACCCCCAACGCTGAATGCCCGTGGCTTCGCATCGCATCCGCATCATCGGCGGCCGACACCGCGGCCGGCAGATCCGCGTTCCGGACGTGCCCGGCGTGCGTCCCACACCCGATCGCGTGCGGGAGACGCTGTTCAACTGGCTCGGCCAGGACCTGTCCGGTGCCTTGACGCTCGACCTTTACGCCGGTACCGGCGTGCTGACGCTCGAAGCGCGTTCGCGCGGCGCCGCGCTGTCGGTCGCGGTCGATCGGAACGCCGCGCTGATTCGTGCGCTGGCCGAAGCCACCAGGACGATCGGCATTGCCGACGTCGAGACGCATGTCGACGAAGCGCTACGCTACCTCGCGCGCGAATCGCGTGTCTTCGACGTGGTCTTCGTCGATCCGCCGTTCGCCGACGACCCGTGGGACGCGCTGTTTTCGGCGCTGCCGGCCCGCGTCGCGCCAGGCGGCCGCGTCTATGCGGAAGCGGGGCGGCGACTCGCGCCGTCGCCTCCGTGGCAACTGCTGCGGCACGCGAGGGCAGGGCACGTGCATTATCATCTGCTCGCCATCGGCTTCGAAGCCGGGCGCCACGCGATGAAGGTCGTTTATCCGGGTACGTTCGATCCATTCACGCGCGGGCACGAAGATCTCGTGCGGCGCGCGGCGCGGCTATTCGACGCCGTCATCGTCGCGGTCGCCGACAGCGCGTCGAAAAAGCCGTACTTCACGTCGAGCGAGCGCATCGGGATGGCGCGCGAGGTGCTAAGCGCGTTCCCGAATGTCGAGGTGATCGGCTTTTCGTCGCTTCTGATGGATTTCGTCCACGCGCAAGGCGCGCAGGCGATCCTTCGCGGATTGCGCGCGGTGTCCGACTTCGAGTACGAGTTCCAGATGGCGGGAATGAACCGAAATCTCTATCCGGACGTCGAAACGCTATTCCTGACGCCCGACGAGAAATACATGTTCATCTCGGCGACGATCGTTCGTGAAATCGCGCGCTTCGGCGGCGACGTGACGAAGTTCGTGCACCCGCATGTCGCGCAGTGCCTTCGGCGCAAGGTCGGACGCTGACGGATGACGGCTTGCGCCGACACCGGGATCCCATGGCACTGATCATCACCGACGAATGCATCAACTGCGACGTCTGCGAGCCCGAATGCCCGAATCAGGCTATTTCGCAGGGCGCGGAGATTTATGAGATCGACCCGTTGAAATGCACCGAGTGCGTCGGCCATTTCGACAAGCCGCAATGCCGCGAGGTGTGCCCGGTCGACTGCATTCCGGTCAACCCGGATTTCGTCGAGACGCGCGAGCAGCTGCAGCGGAAGTACGAAGCGCTGATGGCGCACGCGAAACCGGTGTCGGAGGTGTAATTATTCCGGACGCGTGAAGGCGGAATAATTACACCTCCGACACCGTTTCTCTAGCCGTTCGCGGCGAGCGGCA
Organism: uncultured Pseudomonadota bacterium; assembly: GCA_963706225.1. Lineage (GTDB taxonomy): Bacteria > Pseudomonadota > Gammaproteobacteria > Burkholderiales > Casimicrobiaceae > VBCG01. The sequence goes on along the minus strand of CAVPMH010000022.1, from coordinate 64,007 downwards.
TGGCCTCGGGCGCTTCGATCAGCAAGTCCATCGAGCCTGCCTGCTGCCGCAGCCCGTGACGCTGCGCGTCGAGCGCCTCGCGCGCCTGCTCGAGCTCCAGGATGCGGTTCTCGAGCTCGTCGCTCGCACGGTGAATGCGCTTGATGCTGTCGAGACGGCGTCGAAGCTGGAGGTGATGCTCGCGCACCTGCGTCTCGAGCGGTGACATCACCGCCTTCAACCATCCCTCGACGTCGCGATTGGCGACCTTGTAGATGTGGCGCGCGCGCGACGCGACGGTCTCGAAGAATTGCTTCATCAGCGGGTATTTCGCCTTGCTGACCATGTTCCACAGCGTGTTGAAGTGCGTGTTGTACGCGCGCTCCATGCGCTCGATTTCCTTCAGGTACTTCAGCACCGAGAACTGCGGCGGCACGTAGATCTCGATTTGGTGCTCGTGTGCGAAGCGCATGTACATCGCGCGCATCAGGTCGTGTATCTCCGCGGCCTGCCGGCCGGCCTGGTCGAAATCGGTGCGCAGTCGCGCGAAGAATTCGCCCATCGCGTCGCGCACGCCCTTCGTGAACGGACTGTCCTCGATGCGCTGGCGCGTCTTCGCGGCGTTGTGCCGCAGCGCAGAGAGGCCGATCACGTCGAAAAGGTCGTTCGTGTGCTGGGTGAAGACCGTGCGCAACGCCGTGTAGCGCGCGAGCCCGCGCTCGAACAGCTCCTTTTCCTCCTTGACGCGCGCCATCATGTGCTCGACGACGTCCTGGTTCTTGCCGCGCAGCGCGATCAGCTCCGCGAGTTGCTCGCCGATCCCCGACGCGCGCGCGTCGAGGATCGTGCGGATCGACGACGTGAGGCTGCGCATCTCCGCCTGCGTCGCCGCGCCGACGAGCTCGCGCTTGGCGGGGATGAGCTTGCGCGACAGCGAGTGCTCCAGCACCGGCAGGCGGCTTCGCGCGAGCAGCGCGTCGTCGCCGTTCACCTTGGCGAGCAGTGCCTTTTGCGCGGAGACGGCAAATACCTGCGCGGGCGAGATGCCGAGCATCGAAGCGCTCGCGCCGACCTGGCGGTCGATCTCGGCGTTGATCTCGACTTCTTCCTTGAGATCGTCCCACAGGCCGTCGATCTTGTTCAGGATGACGAGGCGCGCCGACTTCGTGGCGGCATCCTCGCCGGCCAGGTGGTCGTTCCACACGTCGAGATCGGTTTTCGTGACGCCGGCATCGGCGGCGAGCAGGAAGAGGATCGCGTGCGCGTTCGGCAGCAGGTTCAGCGTGAGCTCGGGCTCGGTGCCGATCGCGTTGAGGCCCGGCGTGTCGAGAATGACCAGTCCCTGCTGCAGCAGCGGGTGCGGAAAGTTGATGATCGCGTGGCGCCAGCACGGAATATCGAGGCTGCCTTCGTCGCCCTTCTCGAGCGCCGACAGGATGTCCTCGTCGCCTTCGCTGAACAAACCGTACTTTCGCGCGAGTGCGATCGGCACGCGCTTGACCTGCGACACGCGCGCGAGCGCCTCCGCCATTCGCTCGGCAGCGCCAAGATCAAGCGGAAACGTGACCCATTCGTCGGCGTAGTTCTTGAACTCGGTCACCGTCGCGTCGTTGAGGCGGGTTTCGATCGGCAGCAGCCGAATCGACGGCGGACGCGACGGATCGTGCAGCAACTCGGTCGGACACATCGTCGTGCGTCCTGCGGAGGACGGCAGGAGACGCTGCCCGAAATCGGCGAAGAAGATCGCATTGATCAACTCGGACTTGCCGCGCGAGAACTCGGCGACGAACGCGACGACAAGCTTGTCCTGCTGCAGCCGTTCGAGGATCTGCTGAACCTTCACCTCGACCTGCGCGTCGGCGAGGTCCTGTTGCTGCAGCCATTCGAACAGCGACGAGATGCCGGCCGAAAGCCGGCGCCGCCAATCGGCGTACGCCTCGAAGCGGGCGGCGAGATCGCGTGAAGGATTCATGCCGCCCCTCTTTCCGGGGTGTGAGTGTGATTCTTCAATCGGTTACCGCGTCAATCAACACCCGGAAAGCACAACTCATGCCCTATGGCGGCGCCGGCCGCCACAGGCGGCAGATCGGCGAAGGCAGGTCGTGGCGTCGTGGGTGCCATTCGCCAGACGTTCATCGGGTCCATTCGCCCGGGCGTCGGCCACGCGGCCTTCCATCACGCCGCGCGCCGTCGGCTCCTGACGTGCAATGGCACCCGCGCGGGCGTCCCGATCGCTTGCGGTGTCACGCCCGCTGGCAGTGCGGGCAATGGAACGACGAGCGCGCGCCGATGCGGGATTGGCGTATCGGCGTGCCGCAGACGCGACAAGCTTCGCCGGCTCGCCCGTAGACGAAATAGTCGAGCTGGAAATAACCGGCCGAGCCGTCGGAGCCGACGTAATCGCGAAGCGTCGACGCTGCCCGCGCCCTTGTCGCGCGAGCGCCGCGCTTGCAATTACGGCTCGACGCCGATCGGTTTCGACGAGCGCAGCGGGCGACGGCGCACCGATCCACAGCATCGCGCCGAATCGCCGCGGATCGTGATAGCGCAGCAGCGTGCCGTCGTCGAGTACGATGTCGACATGATCGTGCGTCCGGCGGGGCGGCGGGTCGCGGAAGACGCGAAGCGATCCCGTCATGCCGAGGTGAACGAGCAATGCCGCGCCTCCTGCGTGGAACAGCAGGTACTTGCTGCGGCGATCGACGCGTTCGATCGTGCGTCCGCGCATGCGGGCGTCGAGGTCCGAGGGAACCGGCCAGCGCAAACGCGAGTCGTATACGTCGATCCGAACCACGCGCCGGCCCGTGACATGCGGCGCGATTCCACGCCGGGTCGTTTCGACTTCGGGGAGTTCAGGCATCCTGGGGAACCCGCGATCGACGGCATGCGCCGCTGGCGGCAATGAAGCGTTGCAGGTGGCGTTTGTGAGCGCTGCGACTATAGCTTAATCTGGGGTCTTGTAATCGGAGTCGGCGCTGACCCCGATTACCCGCGACGACGCGTCGCATCACCGAGAATCGACCGATGATTTCCCGCTTTCCCGTACAAGCCGTTTTCGCCGCCGTGTGCATCGCCATGGCCGCCACGGCGCATGCACAAGCCGCCCAGACGGCGTCTTCGCCGGCTGCTAACGTGGCGGCCGCGCAACCGGCAAGCGAGCCCGAGCTTACCGCCGACCTCTTCTATCGCCTGCTGCTCGGCGACGTCGCGCTGCAACGCGGCGATCTCGCCGTTTCGGCGCGCGCCTACCTTGCAGCGGCCCGCTCGAGCGACGATGTGCGGCTTGCCGAGCGCGCAACGGAAGTCGCGATCGCAAGCCGCGAGCGATCGCTGGTGCACGACGCAGCCGAATTGTGGACGCGCCTCGACCCGTCGGCGGATCGGCCGAAACGCGTGTTGGCGTCGCTCGCGGCGAACAACGACACCGGACCGATCCCGAGCACCGCGGCGAACGATGAATTGCGCTCGCGCATCGAGCGCGTGCTCGCCGACGCCGCATTGTCCGGACCGGGCGTGGGCGACGTCTTCCTGCAGATCAACCAGCTCTTCTCGCAGCAGTCCGACAAGCGCGCCGTGCTGTCGCTCGTCCGCGACGTGGCGAGGCCCTATCCGAAAACGCCCGAGGCGCACTACGCGGTGGCCGTTGCCGCGTACAGCGTCGGCGAAGACGACGCCGCGATCGCCAAGGAGGCGCGCGACGAAATCGACCGTGCGCTCGAGCTGCGGCCCGCATGGGAGCGCGCGGCGATCCTGAAAGCGGAGATCGTCGGCCAGGAATCGCCGGACGCCGCGATGAAGGGCCTCGCGTCGTTCATCGAGGCGCATCCGACCGCGAAAAGCGCGGCGGGCGCGCTCGCGCAGCAATACGTCGACCACAAGCGCTACGCCGATGCGCGCGCGCTCATGCAGAAGCTGTGGGACCGCGAGCCGGCTTCGCGCGATCTCGAGTTCGCCGTCGCGACGATCGCGCTGTCGATGAAGGATTATCCCGAGGCCGAGCGGCTGTTGCAGGAGTTGAAGGCCGCCGGCTATGGAGAGCCGGGCGTCATCGATCTTTATCTTGCGCAGGCCTACGAGGAAACGCGGCAATGGTCGAAGGCGATCGAGCATTACCGCGCGGTGACCGACGGCGACCGCGCGTGGCTCGCGAAATTGCGGATCGGCGCGCTGTACGGCAAGCAGGGGAACGTCGCCGAAGGGCAGCATTGGCTCGCCGGACTCAATGCGGTGACGAAGGACCAGAAGGTCCAGTTGAAGCAGGCCGAGGCGCAACTGCTGCGCGAAGCGGGCGACGACGCCGGCGCGTATCGCGTCCTCGAGAAGAGTCTCGTCGACAATCCGGACACGCCCGATCTCATCTACGATCTCGCCATGGTCGCGGAGAAGCTCGACAAGGTCGACGAAGCCGAGACCAAGCTGAAGCATCTGGTCGAGCTTCGGCCCGACGACGCGCAGGCGCTCAATGCGCTCGGCTATACGCTCGTCGACCGCACGCCGCGCACCGACGAAGGGCTGGCCTTCATCGAGCGCGCGCACCGGATCGCGCCGCAGGACCCGTTCATTCTCGACAGCCTCGGCTGGGCGTTCTATCGGATGGGCCATCTCGATGAGGCGCAGCGCTATCTGCAGAAGGCGCTCGACGGACGTCCCGATGCCGAAATCGCCGCGCATCTTGGCGAAGTCCTGTGGCGCAAGGGGGATCGCGACAAGGCCATGTCGCTCTGGAAAGCGCAACTCGGCTCCGACCCGGATAACGCCGTACTGAAGGAGACCGTGAAGCGATTCGCGCCTTGACCGCCCGCGCGATCGCGACGCCGTGATGCGATTCGCGCGCGACAGGGAAACCGCGAAGCGCTTTGCGTGTGGCGGTGTGCGCCGGCGTCCTCGCAGCCTGCGCGTCGCTGCCGCCGCCGGCGACCCCGCAAGCGCCGGTCACCGCCGTCGAGGCACCGTTCTCGATCGGCGGCCGCATATCCGCGCGGCGCGGCGACGCGGCCGTGGCCGGGGCATTCACGTGGACGCACGACGGCCAACACGATTCGATCGAGCTGTCGACACCGCTCGGACAAATGCTCGCCAAGCTGGACGGCGACGCGCACGACGTCACCGTGCATCTGTCGGATGGACGCGTCGAAAGCGGACCGACCTGGAGCGCGCTGACCGAGAAGGCGTTCGGCGTCACGATTCCCGTCGATGGCCTCGCCTCGTGGATTCGCGCGCTGCCGCGACCGATCGCGCAGTACAGCGTCGAGCGCGACGACTCGGGCCGCGTGTCGCTGCTGCGCCAGGACGGCTGGGAAGTCGTCTACGCGTACGCCGACAATGCGGCGCCGCGACCGTTTCGCGTCACGCTGCGCTACCCCGGCGCCGAGCCGGTCGAGGTGCGCGTCGTCGTCGACCGCTGGCAATGATGCGGACATGATCGAGATCACCGTCGCGGCACCCGCGAAGCTCAACCTGTTCCTGCACGTCACAGACCGCCGTGCGGATGGATACCACATGCTCGAATCGCTGGTCGTCCTGATCGATCTCGCGGACACGATCGAGCTCGCCGACCGCGACGACGGGACGATCGTGCGCATGGCCGAGGTCGCCGGCGTCAGCGAAAGCGACGATCTGGCGCTGCGCGCCGCGCACGCACTGCGCGAGGCTGGCGGCAGCGCGCACGGCGCATCCATCCGCGTCACGAAGCGCATCCCGCAGGGCGCCGGGCTCGGCGGCGGCAGCTCCGACGCCGCGAGCGTTCTTCTCGGACTGAACCGGTTGTGGTCGCTTGGCCTGTCGCGCGCGGCGTTGATGCGCATCGGCGCTCGTCTTGGCGCCGACGTTCCGTTCTTTCTCGGCGACGGCGCGGCGCTTGCACGCGGCGTCGGCGACGTGTTGCAGCCGATGTCGGTCCCGGCGTACTGGATGGCGCTCGCGATGCCGCCCGTGCACGTATCGACGGCTGCCGCTTTCGCGTCCGCCGAATTGACACGATCGGAGCCGTCGGCGAAAATAGACGTCTTTTCCGAAGGTTACGGACACAATGACCTCGAAGGCGCCGCGGACGCGCAGTTTCCGCAGGTGCGCGAGGCCTTGCTGGCGTTGCGGCGGGCATCGCCGTTGGCGCGCATGAGCGGCTCGGGAGCGTGCGTGTTTGCGCCATTCATCGCCGAGCGCGACGCGCGCAAATGCGCTGGAACGGCTGCCGGCGGGCACGCCGGGCCGGGTCGTTCGTACGGTCGCGAGGCACCCTTTGGCATCGTTCGCGTCATGATGAAACCGGCCCGTCGCGAAGTCGGTTCGTCGCGCAGGTTTCCGCTGGGGAGTCGCCAAGTTGGTTAAGGCACCGGATTTTGATTCCGGCATTCGAAGGTTCGAATCCTTCCTCCCCAGCCATTTCCCTTGTTGAGCGTCGGGCACACTGTCGCGATGGCAGCCTGCCCGTGCGCCGTCGAGCGACCTCACGGGACGCGCGTGCGCGCTTCGCGATTCCGCTGAAACCTTCCCGTTACCGATACGTCGACCGATGGCCTTCGAGCGAATGCGCATCTTCACCGGCAACGCCAACCCGAAACTCGCGGAAGCGGTCTGCAAGCACCTCAACATAAGCCTCGGACGAGCCGTCGTCGGACGTTTTTCCGACGGTGAAGTGATGGTCGAGCTGCTGGAAAACGTGCGCGGACGCGACGCGTTCATCCTCCAGTCGACGTGCGCGCCGACGAACGACAACCTGATGGAGCTGCTGATCATGATCGACGCGTTGAAGCGCGCGTCGGTCGCGCGCGTGACGGCCGCCATTCCGTATTTCGGCTACGCGCGGCAGGATCGCCGGCCGCGCTCGGCGCGCATGCCGATCTCGGCGAAGGTCGTCGCCGACATGCTGACGGGAGTGGGCGTCGACCGCATCATGGTGATGGATCTCCACGCCGACCAGATCCAGGGTTTTTTCAACATTCCGGTCGACAACATCTACGCGACGCCGGTATTGCTCGGCGACCTTTGGAAGCGCAACTACGACAACCTGCTCGTCGTGTCGCCCGACGTCGGCGGCGTCGTCCGCGCGCGGGCGATCGCGAAGCGGCTCGACTCCGATCTCGCGATCATCGACAAGCGGCGGCCGAAGGCGAACGTCGCCGAAGTGATGAACATCATCGGCGACGTCAACGGCCGTACCTGCGTGATCATGGACGACATCGTCGATACGGCGAACACGCTGTGCAAGGCGGCGACCGCGCTCAAGGAGGCCGGCGCGCAGACCGTCGTCGCCTATTGCACGCATCCGGTACTCTCCGGTGGCGCGGTGCCGCGGATCGCGGCTTCCGACATGGACGAGATCGTCGTGACCGACACGATTCCGCTGTCGACGGAAGCACGGTCCTGCCCGAAGATCCGCCAGCTTTCCTGCGCGCAGCTCCTGGCGGAGACGATGACGCGGATTTCCAACGAGGAATCGGTTTCCTCGCTCTTCATGGAATAGGATGATGGCTGAAACAATTGCCCCGGACCTCGCAGGCAAGTCGGTGCTCGTCACCGGCGCATCGACGGGCATCGGCGCCGCCACGGCGCGCGCGTTCGCGCACGCCGGATGCCGCGTGGCAATCCATTACAACGCCAGCCTCAATCGCGCGGAGGAAGTGGCGGCCGACGTGCGCTTTGCCGGCGCCGAGGCGTTCCTCGTCGGCGGCGACCTGCGAACCTCCGCGAAGGCGCGCGAGGTCGTCGATGCCGCGGCCGCGCACTTCGGCGGCATCGACATCCTGATCAACAACGCGGGCGGTCTCGTGCAGCGGGTGCCGATCGCCGAAATCGACGACGCATTCTTCGACGCGGTGATCGACCTCAACGTGCGCTCGCTCGTCGCCTGTTGCTCGGCGGCGGTTCCGCACATGCGCCGCGCCGGACGCGGCAATATCGTCAACGTGACATCGATCGCGGCGCGCTCGGGCGGCGGCGGCGGCGCGGTGATGTACGCGTCGGCGAAGGGCTTCGTTTCGACGTTCACGCATGGGCTCGCCAAGGAAGTCGTCCGGGACAACATCCGCGTGAATGCCGTGTCGCCCGGCGTCATCGAAACGCCGTTCCACGATCGCTACTCGACGCCGGCGATGCTCGAGTCGTTCAAGGCGGCGATTCCGATGAACCGGCTGGGAACCGCGGATGAATGCGCGGGAGCGTTCCTGTACCTCGCCTCAGACGCGCTGTCCGGCTTCGTTACCGGACAGATCCTCGAGGTGAATGGCGGGCAGATGATGCCGTGATCAGGGATCAGGTATCAGGTGACAGGTATCAGAAGGGGCAGGGGCAGCGCGCATGAAGGAGCGGCTTGTCGCGGTTGCGAGTGCGCTGCGGTCGTTGCACCGGGCGCTTGCCGAGCGCGCGCGGCGCGATTACGAAGCGCAGCAAGGCACGGTCGTCACGCCGGGCGAATGGTTGCAACGGCTGACCGGCGACGCGCAATTTGCGTGGCTGCGCTCGCTGTCGGAGCTGATGGTCGACGTCGACGTGTTCCTCGAGGCAGATCCCGCGCCTGCCGACGACGATGCGGCGGCGATTCGCGCGGAAATCGAGCGATTGTTGGCGCCGCCACCGCCCGCCGGCGGCGGTAGCGAGTTCACGCTGCGCTACTGGCCGTACGTGCACGACGAGCCGCACGTCGCCATCGCCCACGGCGCGGTTCGCCAGGCGATCGACCGCCTGCCGGACCCGAAGCGCGTCAATGAAGCGGACGCGCTGCACGCACGGCATGGCTGGGCCGAGACGCGGCGGCATCGCGGCTGACGCGCGGATTTTGTTATAATCCAAGGCTTTTCGCGTCGCGCGAACGTGGCGCTGACGTGACCATCGCGGACGACCGGCATCGACACCCGGAAGGCCGCAGACCTCGTGAAGGAGTCGCCAAACGTGGCCACGATCGAATTCACCGCATTTCCCCGCGCCACCGAAGGACGCGCCGCCTCGCGGCGCATGCGCCGTACCGGCAAGGCCCCCGGCATCGTCTACGGCGGCACGGCCGCGCCGCAGCCGATCGAGCTCGATCACAACGCACTGATGCACGCGCTGCGCAACGAGGCATTCCATGCGTCGATCCTGACGATGAAGGTCGATGGCGCCTCGACGCAGGTATTGCTGCGCGACGTGCAGATGCATCCGTTCAGGGACGAAGTGCTGCACGTCGATTTCCAGCGGATCGATGCGGCGCGCAAAATCCACATGAAGGTGCCCTTGCACTTCGCCAATGCCGATCAGTCGGCGGCCGTCAAGACGCAGGGCGCGATCATCAGCCACGTGATGACGGAAATCGACATCGCGTGCCTTCCGAAAGATCTTCCCGAGTTCATCGAAGTCGACCTGTCCGGCCTCGATACCGCGCATTCGCTTCACGTCTCGGGCGTCACGATGCCGCCCGGCGTGACGGTCGTCTCCCGCCGCACGGGCGATCCGGTCGTCGCGACCGCGGTCGTTCCCAAGGCGGCTGCCGAAACCGAAGAAACGACGGCCGAGGCCGAAGGCGAGGCTGCTGCTGCGGCGCCGGCAGCCGAAGCGAAGCCTGCGGAAGCGAAGCCCGAGGAAAAGAGCGAAAAAGGCGGCAAGAAGGAATCCGGCAAGGAAGACAAGAAGAAATAGCGCGCTCACCCCGATATGCCAACGCCGATACGCCTCGTCGCGGGCCTCGGCAATCCCGGCCGAGGGTACGCAGCGACGCGCCACAACGCGGGCTTCTGGTTCGCCGACGGCCTTGCCGCCAAGCTCGGCTCGAGCTTCACGCACGAAGCGAAATTTTCTGCCGACGTCGCGAAAGCCGGCGAGATCCGGATCTGCAAGCCGATGACGTTCATGAATCTCTCCGGGCGTTCCGTCGCGGGGGTTGCCCGATTCTTCGGCATCGCGCCCGACGCAATCCTCGTCGTGCACGATGAGCTCGACCTCAAGCCAGGCGACGCGAAGCTCAAGCAGGGCGGCGGCGTCGCGGGTCACAACGGCCTTCGCGACATCCAGATGCTGCTCGGCACCGCCGATTTCTGGCGCCTGCGGTTGGGCATCGGCCATCCGCGCGATTCAGCGTTTCCCGATCGCGAGGTCATCGATTACGTGCTGAAGCCGCCGGACGGCGAAGATCGCGCGTCGATCGACGCGGCGATCGAGCGCGCGCTTCTCGCCTGGCGCGACATCGCGGCGGGCGACATGGAGCGCGCGATGATGTCGCTGCACACGCGCCCGCGCGGCGTCTCGCCCGACGAACCCACGACATGAGCCTCAGATGCGGGATCGTCGGACTGCCGAACGTCGGCAAGTCGACGCTGTTCAATGCGCTCACGAAAGCCGGCATCGCGGCCGAGAATTATCCGTTCTGCACGATCGAGCCGAACGTCGGCATCGTCGAGGTGCCCGACGCGCGCCTCGATGCGCTCGCCGCGATCGCAAAACCGCAGAAGGTGATTCCCGCGACGGTGGAGTTCGTCGATATCGCGGGGCTGGTGGCCGGCGCCTCGAAAGGCGAAGGCCTGGGCAACCAGTTTCTCGCAACCATTCGCGAGACCGACGCGATCGCGCACGTCGTCCGCTGCTTCGAGGATCCCAATGTCGTGCACGTCGCCGGGCGCGTCGATCCGATCGACGACGTCGAGACGATCAACACCGAGCTGGCGCTCGCCGATCTCGCGACGGTCGACAAGCAGATCGCGAAGGTCGAGAAAGCCGCGCGCGCCGGCGGTGACAAGGAGGCGCAGCGCACGTTCGCCGTGCTCGCCAAGGTCCGCGTTGCGCTGAACCAGGCGAAGCCGGCCCGCACCGTCGACCTGTACGACGAGGAGCGCGCGCTGCTCCGGCCGTACTTCCTGCTGACGATGAAGCCGACACTCTACGTCGCGAACGTCGCCGAGCACGGCTTCGAGAACAACCCGATGCTCGAGCGCCTGCGCGAGCGCGCTGCGGAAGAGCAGGCGCCGGTCGTCGCCATCAGCGCAGCCATGGAGTCGCAGATCGCCGATCTCGACGCCGGCGACAAGGCGTTGTTCCTCGCCGACATGGGGATGACGGAGCCCGGTCTCGACCGCCTGATTCGCGCGGGCTATGAGCGCCTCGGCCTGCATACGTATTTCACCGCCGGTCCGAAGGAAGTGCGCGCCTGGACCATTCCGTTTCATGCGACCGCGGCGCAGGCGGCGGGCGTGATCCACACGGATTTCGAGAAGGGCTTCATTCGCGCCGAGGTGATCGCCTACGCCGATTACGTCGCGTGCAAGGGCGAGCAGGGCGCAAAGGAAGCCGGGAAGATGCGGCTCGAAGGCAAGGACTACATCGTGCGCGACGGCGACGTCATGCATTTCAGGTTCAATGTCTGAACGAACCGGCCCACCGATGAGCCCGGCTCACGTTCGCCTCGCCCTTCTCGCCTTCGCGCTGACGCTCTCGGCATGCGCATCGCTGGCATTGCGCAATCCGCCGCGAATCGACGTCGTCGGCGTGTCGCTCGATCGCGTCGAAGGCGCCGACGCCTATTTCCGCGTCGACGTGATGCTGACGAACCAGGTCGCCGACGATGTCGTGATCGATGCGCTGCAGGGAAGGCTTTCGATCGAAGGGGTCAATGTCGCGCAGGCGGCGCTCGCCGCGCCCGTGCGCATTCCCGCCAACGGGAGCGCGCACGCGGAAATGACGGCGCACACCGGGATGGACGCCGTATTGCGGGCCGCTGCGGAGGCGATGCGGCACGGCGCCATGGCCGGCACGCCGGGCGCACGACCGGTACTGCATTACACGCTCGAAGGCAGCGCGACGCTCGCCGGGGGCGCCCGATTGCCGTTCACGCGCAGCGGCGAGCTCGGCGAGGGCCGGCCATGACGGATGGCTCGCCCGGGCGCGCGCAATCGCGCGCGAACACGCTGCGCTTCACGAAAATGGAGGGGCTCGGCAACGACTTCGTCGTCATCGACGCCACGCGCGCGCCGTTCGTATTGACGACCGCGCAGATCCGGTTGCTCGCCGACCGGCGCTTCGGCGTCGGATGCGACCAGGTGCTCGTCGTCGAGGCGGGACGCGAAGATGCCGATTTCCGCTACCGGATATTCAACGCCGATGGCGGCGAGGTCGAGCAATGCGGCAACGGCGCGCGCTGCTTCGTCGTCTACGTCCGCGAGCACGGTCTCACCGATCGGCGTGAAATCCGCGTCGAAACGGCCGGCGGCATCATCGTGCCGCGTCTCGAGGACGACGGTGAAGTGGTCGTCGACATGGGCGTGCCGCGATTCGCGCCGTCCGATATTCCGTTCATCGATGGCACCGGCGCACTCGTCGAGTCGCTCGACGTCGATGGCACGCGCGTCGCGATCTCGGCCGTATCGATCGGCAATCCGCATGCGGTGCAGCGCGTCGACGACGTCGACCGCGCGCCGGTGGCGAATATTGGGACCGTTGATCGAGCGCCATCCGCGCTTTCCGCAACGCGTCAATGCCGGATTCATGCAGATCGTCGATCGCGCTACCATTCGGCTGCGCGTGTACGAGCGCGGCGCAGGCGAAACGCTGGCGTGCGGCACGGGCGCATGCGCCGCAGTCGTCGCGGGCAGGCGCCTTGGATTGCTCGACGAACGCGTCCGTGTGCAGATGCGCGGCGGCGAGCTGACCGTTGCGTGGCTCGGCGAAGGCGCTCCGGTAGCAATGAAGGGCCCGGCGCGCACGGTGTTCGAAGGCGAATGGCGTTACGGCGTCGATTAGGATGGAACATCCCCCCACGCTCGCTCCGCTCGCTGCCCCCCGGGGGGCTGGTCAGTCGGTCGGGGCGGCCCTTCCCGACTGACACCGCCAACGAAGGGACGAGACAAAGGATGTCGATGGACGCAAGCGCAGTTGCCGAGTATCTGAAGAAGAACCCGGCGTTCTTCGAGGATTACGCGGATGTCGTCGCGCAGATTTTCGTGCCGCACCCGCATGGCGGCCACGCGATCCCGATCGCCGAGCGCCAGATGCTCGCGTTGCGCGACAAGGTCTACGATCTCGAGCAGAAACTGCGCGAGCTGATCGCGCACGGCGCTGAAAATGACCTGATCGGCGAAAAGCTCCATCGGGCAACGCTCGCGCTCTTCGCGGCGCGCGATCTCGAAACGACGCTCGCCGTCCTGTCGCACAGCCTGAAGGAGGATTTCGGCGTGCCGCAGGTCGCGACGCGGCTCTGGCCGGAAGGCGGCGCCGGCGCAGCGCTTCCCGAGCTCGCCGACACGCCGGCGGAGATACGCGAATACGCCGACCGCTTGCGCGCGCCGTATTGCGGACCCGAACCCGTCGCGCAATCGCGCGAATGGTTCGATGCCACGTACGCTGCAGTGTCGTTCGCCTATCTGCCGCTGCGCACCGACACGACGTTCGGCATCCTGGCGCTCGCCAGCGATGACGCGCGTCGCTTCCACGCCGGCATGGGCACCGTTTACCTGTTGCGGCTCGCCGAGCTCGCGAGCGTGGCCATCGCGCGCTTCCTGCCCAATCGTTAGCCGGTGACGATGACCGCGACGCGCGCGCCCGTCGAACTGTCGGCCGGACACGCGGCGCTGCTCGACGCATTCGCACTGCATCTCGCGATTCGGCCGCCGCATACGCGCAGCGCTTACCTGCGCGATGTCACGCAACTCCTCGAAATGGCGGGCGACACGCCGGTCGCGCGGCTCGCCCGTGCGCAGATCATGCGATTCATCGCGACATTGCACGGGCGCGGACTGTCCGGACGCAGCCTGGCGCGCACGCTCTCCGCGTGGCGCGCCTTCTACCGGTTCCTGATCGAGCGGGATCGATCGCTTGCCGACGATCCCTGCGCGGGCATCAAGGCGCCGAAATCGCCGCGGCGATTGCCGTCGGCGCTCTCGCCCGAGGAAGCGGGGCGTCTCGTGACGATCAGCGGCGACGATCCGCTGTCGCTGCGCGATTGCGCGCTCTTCGAGCTTGCGTATTCGTCCGGCCTGCGGCTTTCCGAGCTCGCGCAACTTGACGTCGATGGCTGCGATCTTGCCACCGGCGAAGTGCGCGTCTTCGGCAAGGGGGCGCAAGGAGCGCATCGTGCCGGTGGGGCGCCAAGGCGCGCGGCGCGCTGACGCGCTGGCTGATTGTCCGCGCAACGCAGGCTGGCTCGGGTGAGACCGCGATGTTCACCGGACGCCGCGGACGCCGCGCTTTCGCCGCGCGCGATTCAGCAGCGGCTCGCCGAATGGGCGGTTCGCCAGGGACTCACGCGCCACGTGCATCCGCACATGCTGCGGCATTCGTTCGCGTCGCACGTGCTGCAGTCGTCGGGCGACCTGCGCGCCGTGCAGGAGATGCTGGGACACGCGTCGATCGCCAGCACGCAGGTGTACACGCACCTCGATTTCCAGGCGCTCGCCAAGGTGTACGACGCCGCGCATCCGCGCGCGAAGCGCAAGCCGCGCCGCTGATCGCGACGACGCTGCCGAAGGCGAACGACGGCAGCCGCGGATCGTGATCCGCTGGTTCAACGACTCATTGCACCGTTTCGCCGTGCAGGCTCAGGTCGAGTCCTTCGCGCTCCTGCTCCTCGGTGACGCGCAGGCCGATCACCATGTCGATGACCTTCAGGAGGATGAAGCTGCCCACGCCGCTGTACACGAGCGTCGTCAACACCGCGCCGCACTGCGTGAGCACGCTGCCGTCCACCCCGCTGATCTCGCGGACGTTGAACACGCCGGTGAGGATTGCGCCGATGATGCCGCCGATGCAGTGCACGCCGAACGCATCCAGCGAATCGTCGTATCGGAACCAGCCCTTGACCGTCGTCGCGGCGAAGAAGCAGCCGACGCCCGCCGCGATGCCGATGACCAGCGCGCCGGCCGCGCCGACGAACCCCGAAGCGGGCGTGATGGCGACAAGGCCCGCGACGGCGCCCGACGCGATGCCGAGCACCGAGGGCTTGCCCTTGGCGATCCACTCGGTGAACATCCAGGCGAGCGCCGCGACCGCGGTGGCGAACTGCGTCACGAACATCGCCATGCCCGCGCGGCCGTTCGACGCGACGGCGGAGCCTGCGTTGAATCCGAACCAGCCCACCCATAGCAGCGACGCGCCGATCAGCGTCAGCGTCAGGTTGTGCGGCGCCATCGCTTCGCGCCCGTAACCGAGCCGCTTGCCCAGCACGAGCGCACAGACGAACCCCGCGATACCGGCGTTGATGTGCACGACGGTGCCGCCCGCGAAGTCGAGCACGCCCGCCGTCGCCCAGTAGCCTGAAGGCTCCCACATCATGTGCGCGATCGGCGCGTAGATCAGCACCGACCACAGGCCCATGAACCAGAGCATCGCCGAGAACTTCATCCGGTCGGCGAAAGCACCGGCGATGAGCGCCGGCGTGATGATCGCAAACGTCATCTGGAACATCATGTAGACGGACTCGGGGATCGTCAGCCCGAGATGCGACACGGTCAGCTTGCCGGCTTCGTTCTGGAACAGCATGCCGTTGAGGAAGACGCGGTCGAAGCCGCCGATGAACGCGTTGCCCGGCATGAACGCGAAGCTGTAGCCGATGACGACCCAGAGCACGGTCACGAGGCAGGTGATCGCGAAGCTTTGCATCAGCGTCGCGAGCACGTTTTTCTTGCGCACCATGCCGCCGTAGAAAAGCGCCAGGCCGGGGATCGTCATCATCAGCACCAGCGCGGTCGACGTCAGCATCCACGCCGTGTCGCCGCTGCTGATCTTGTCCGCGCTCACGAGTTGCGGGCTGGTGGGTGCCGATGGCGCGGCTGCCGGTGCGGCAGGTGCGCCCGGAGCTGCTTCGGCCTTGGCGTTGGCAGCCGGCGCCGATTCGGCCTTGGCGTCGGGCGCCTTCGCTTCGGAAGCCGGCGGCGATGCGGCCTTGTCCTGTGCCGACAGCGGCGCCGCCAGGCCGAATGCGCCGAGGAGCGCGAGCGCGATCAGTATTTTTTTCATGGGGAGGCTCCCTCTAAAGCGCAGCCGCGCCGGTTTCGCCGGTGCGAATGCGCACGACCTGCAACAGGTCGAACACGAAAATCTTGCCGTCGCCGATCTTCCCGGTCTTCGCCGCCTTCTCGATGGCCTCGATCGCGCGGTCGACGAGATCCTCCTTCATCGCCGCCTCGATCTTCACCTTCGGCAGGAAGTCGACGACGTATTCGGCGCCGCGATAAAGCTCGGTATGCCCCTTCTGGCGGCCGAATCCCTTGACCTCGGTGACGGTGATGCCCTGCACGCCGATCGCCGACAGCGCTTCGCGGACTTCGTCGAGCTTGAACGGCTTGATGATGGCGATGACCAGTTTCATGTTGCCTTCCCTGATATGAAGATGAGCCTCGGAGACGCGCAGCGGGAATGTCGCGCCATCAGAAAGTCTTTTGCACGAACACGGTGCCGGTGGCCTTGCCGATGTTGCGGCCGGCGAGCGTGTAGCCCGCATCCTTCGCGTTCGTGTCGGTGTAATACGCGCCGAGATTCCAGCCGCTGACGGCCCACGTGAGCCCGAGCTTCCAGTCGGTGTAGTTCAGCGTGTCGGCGTTGGCGAAGCCGTTGTTGCCGCCGTTGTATTGCTGGCGGCCGACGTGCGCGTTCAGCGTCAGCGCGTCGGTGATCGGATAGTTCGCCGACAGATCGAGGTACCAGCTATTGTGCGAATCGGGCACGCCGAACGTATTGCTGACCGCGTGCGAGTACTTGAGCGACACCCATTTCCACGATCCCGCGACGTAGAGCTCCGTCGTGTCCGGGTTCGTCACGCCTGCAAGGTAGCTGCCCGGGTAGTAGTAATAGAGGACGCCGACGTCGAGTCCCCAGTCTTCGTTGATCGCGTACTTGTAGCCGCCGTAGAAGTCCCACTCGAGGCTCCCGCCGTGCGCGACGACGCCCGCGTCGTGAAGCCAGCTGATGTTCGATCCCCACGTGCCGGCGTAGAAGCCGCTCGTGTGCGCGAGATCGAAGCCGCCCTGAAACGCCGGCTTGCGATCGGTTTGCGTGAGTCCCCGGAAGACGTACTGGCTGTAGATGCCGAAGTTGCCGGTGACGGTGAGCGGTTCCGCTGGCTTGGCGTCCGCCGGCGCTGCGGCCGTCTGCGCATGAGCCGGCGGCGCGAGCGCTGCGAGTGCGCACAGCGTGGCGATGCAGGTGGCACAATCAAGTCTCATTGTTCGCGTCCCTCGGGTAACAAGGCTGACCTCCCGGCGTACGCATTGCACGTCGCGTGCCGGGGACCGAAACTCATGAGGGATCAAACAGTTGTGTGCAATTCGACGCGATGTGCGGCACGTGCGATCATCGGTTGCCGCACCATTGCCGGGCAGCGCGACCGTGCCGATGCACGGTGTTGGCGCGCGCGCTGGTCGACCGGAAGGAGGACATCCATGCTGAATTCAAAGACGCTCGACGAGCTCGCCGCCCGGATCGGCAAGGCGTTCGAAGCCTCGCCCGCGAAGGACATCGAGAAGAACATCAAGGCGATGCTGCAAAGCGGACTCACGCGCCTCGATCTCGTGACGCGGCAGGAGTTCGATATCCAGGCCGAGGTGCTGCGCAAGACGCGTGAAAAGGTGGAGCGGCTCGAGGCGCGCGTGGCAGCGCTCGAGGCGGGCGCGCCGCCACCGGCGCAGCCGATGGTGTGACGACAATCCTTCGATCAGCCGGTCAGCCGCGCGCGGCGTTGATCGCGGTATCCGGTGAACTGCTGCCCGTCGGTTGCGCGGGCTCTGCAAGTCCACTCGGCGGCCGTCGATTTTTTTTACAAGGGGACTTGGTGTGCAACGCGAGAAGCGCGAATGCGGCGTTAATTCAAGGGATTGCCGTGGGCGCGCGTATCGGTACATCGCTTGCTTTCATCCCATTCCGAGAAATGGGAGAGCGCGCATGTCTGGCCGAATCGTTAAGACAGTTCTTTGCGCCGCGCTGTTGGTCATGGCGCTCGGCTCGACCGCCCGCGGCGCATTTTTCAGTCCGCACTTCGATCCCCAATTTGACGGCAACGTGTTGTTCGAGATCGGCGATGCCTGCCTTGGCCAAGCTGACGCAACGTATCCAAGTTTCGGAAGCTGCCAGATCGATCTGATCAGTGCGAACCTCTCCGACCTCACGAACCCGCTCAGTTCCCCGTATACCAGCGGGACGCAAAGCAATATCGGTATCCTTGTTACCATTCTGGCGAACGAGGTCGACCAATTCTCGACGCAATCCATAACGCTTCAATGCGGCATCGAGTGCTCCGGCCAACTGCAGTTTTTTATTGGATCCTGCGACGGCGATGTTTGCCTTGCGCCGAGCGCGACGCTGACAAACGCCAACGGCGACACACTTACTGATGGCTACCAAGTGGTGTCCGTCGCGTCGCCCGTGCCCGAAGCCGGCTCGTTCGCGCTCCTTATTGCGGGCTTGAGTGCGTTATGGTTGATGCGCAGGCGCAAAGCCGCCGGCCGGGCGTTCGCATCGACATAGACCTTTCGCGGTGCGATGTCGAAGCGGGCCTACTCACGCCGCCATCGGGGATGCGGCAACGCACGCTCGCGCAAAATCGATCGCCTGCGCCAGCGACCAAATCTCGTCGTCCGCGCCGACCACCCCATGCGCCTGAACGGAGCCCGATTCGTCGGGTGCTTTATCGCGCCTTGCGCGAGGAAGCCCGAGCCGTCTGCGGATTCCCGCAGTTAGGAAGCGCAGCCGTGAGGCGTCCCTAGGCTGCGCCGCTGTATCCAATAAATCCGCATGATCTTCCAGGCATGCGAGCACCTCCGCGTTCATTTCGAACGCCGCGAACGCGCGCAGGGCTTCGGCAAGGAGTTTACGCGCCTTGTCGGCGTTGCCACTCATAACCTCCAATTTGCCAAGCCATTGCAATGCAAGGGCTTCATTGCGCTTGTCCGCCGCATTTCGACAAATATTGAGTGAGCGTTCGAATCGGATTCGCGCACTCGGAAGGTCGGCTCTCCCGAGAGCCAACTCACCCAGATTGCGTTCGCATTCCGCTTCAAGTTCCTGATGTTTGATATCGCGTGCGATGGCGAGACACTGCTCGATCCTCGACGCCGCCTGCGTGTCTTCCCCGGCCTGCATGGCGATTTCGCCGAGATGTAGCAAACTGATGCCCTCGCCGATGCGTTCCCCGACCTGCCGGAAGACGCCAAGCGCCTCTTCCTCGTAGGCCGCCGCATCCGTCACGTCGCCTTCCTGTAGTCGGACTGCGGCGAGCGTAGACAACGTTGCGGCAATTTCAGTCGGGTTTTTCAATGCCCGTCGTAGCGTAAGGCATTCGCCGAGCAGTCGCGTGGCATCCGCATGATCGCCTTGGCTTGTCGCGAGGACGGCACCCGTGTAAAGGGCGTGAGCACGCGCCGTCGTGGGCGCCTGCATTAGCGCGAGCCCAAGCGCAACTCGCATATTGTCGCGGGCCTCACGCGTATAACCACGCAGGATTCGAAAGCGCATGAGTGCGACCTCGAATTTCACGGCGAGAACAGGGTCAACGCTGGCTGCGAGCGATAACGCGATGGCCGATCGCAAGTTATCGAGGTCCGCTTCAAGTCGCCGAGTCCAAGCGGCTTGGTCCGGCCCCTCCATTTGTGTGCGACCGGTCTTTGCCATTCCAAGGAAATAGTCGCAGTGTCTTGCGGCGGTTGTTGCAAGATCAGTATCGGGAAGACGCCTTTTAGGGGTGAACGTGCCAGTTGCGCCCGATGGCGAACGCTGGGGTCCATCGGCATCTCCCCGCAGCAACTCGTGAGCGAACTCGCGGATCGTCTCCAGCATGCTGTAACGCGTCCCCTCACCTTCTCTATGGTCGGGCGTGACAAGCGACTGGATTCATCTATAACCCGGCGACCGGCGCGTTCACTTTCATCGATCCCGCGCCCGGTTCCGCTGGACTCACGCTCGCCCAGGGGATCAATGCGGCAGGACAGATCGTGGGGAGCTATGGCCAAGGGGCGTTATCCGGCCCCACGTCTTTTTTACGTCAGCCGGACGGAACCATCAGTACGTTCCGGGTCGACGGTTTCGGGACCGCCGCGCGTGGCATCAACGACAACGAGTTGATCGCGGGTTGGATACAAACGCCGACTGGCACGCAGGGATTCATCGGCAACTCCTCCGGTTTCCAACTGCTGAATGTCCCCGGAGCTGTCGATACGGTTGGTGAGGGCTTGAACAACGCGGGCCAAGTCAGCGGCTTCTATGACGATGCGGCTGGAAACGAGCACGGCTTCATCGCTACACCGGTGTCGCTGCCAACGGGCACCACGGCGAGCGGCGCTTACACGTTCGATGTTGCGGTGATCGGTGGCGTCCCGATTTTCATCGATCCGATCCAGCCAAGTTGCGGCGACGCTGATAGTCAGCGATCCCTTTCTCCAGCTCTGATAACGTGGCGCCAAATTCCGATGGCTTCGCAACGGGACAGTTGATTCGCTTCGGCGCATCATCGGTCACCGACACCAATGGCAACAGTGGAACAACTGGCTTCGCGACGACAACGAACACGAGTACTGGCGTCGGAGTTACCCGAACCATTAACTTTACCCCGGGTCCGGCCGATCCGAATTTCTTTGGACGGGCCATTGGGTTCAACAGCAATTTGCTCGGCCCATGGACGCTTCATTTTCAGAATGGTACCGACACCTACACATCTCCAAGTCCCCTTATGTTTCCGGCGGGCGCCGTCGAAACACCCTTTGTCAACTCCATCACGCTTAGTGGCACGGCAATCAACCCGACCTTTTCCTGGACGCCTCCACCCGGAGCCACGGTGAATGGTATACCGGCATCAACATCTACGACCGAACATTGATCAATTTCGACCCGACGCAAGGGCCTATCAACTCCGGGACGGTTGTTACACGAAATTTGCAACCGAACGTCACCACGTACACGGTTCGCGCCTCGGATTTCACAGTTCCCGGGTTCCAGTTTTCGTTGGGAACGCCGTATTCGATCGAGATAAGCGTACTGCAGACCACCGACGGTTCGTCGACCAATCTTAGCAATTCGAACGTGTACGCGATATCTCGGGTCTATGCCGATTTCACGCCGCTCGACATCGGCGGCCCGGTGGTCAACTTGCCGGTTGTCAAAATCAACGGCAGCTTTCAATACAACATGACCGTGCATGCGGGTCAGACGTATTACATCGACCCCGAGATTGCCATCGGCTACGACTTCGCAATCGGACTCGGTGATCCGAATTTCGCGTCGGTGATTCTCCCTGCGATCCAAATCGATCCCTACGACTTGTCATTTCTCGACAACGGTGTGCTCGAATCTGTCCTGTTGAATCCGAATGCGCTATTCAGCTTCCCGGATGGGGGCGTCAGCGCGTTCAGAGTGACCGGGATTGATTCATCGCTCGGCCTCAGTCCGTTGAATACGACGGCGTTCGTCACGGGACTCACGTTTGTGAGCGACGGCACATTCACCGGCACGCAGACGCCGATCACCGTTGATGTCGTCCCGGAGCCTGGCACGCTCGTGCTGCTGGGATCGGGCATCGGCGGTCTCGCCCTTTGGCGGCGACGCCGCGAAAACGTAGGACGATCGGAGCTCGCGTTCCGAATCGCTACCGGGACGCGCGCCTGCCGTGTAAGGTCGTTGATGCAGTGGGCTTGCAGGCGCCCGCATAACGGCTTTGCTTCGCAGGCCCAGAAGCCGTGCATACGCGGCAGAGTCAGGCGATATGCCAACGCAGCGTGACAAAGGCGACTGCCTCCTGCACCTGATTGGCTGATCTACGACGCTGCGGTCGATCACGCGCGTTGGCCTTGTTCCTCGAAGAATTTGCGCGCGCTGTAGATAGCGCCGGAACCCTGAAGTCGCGGCGCTTGGCGCACCCCGAGGCGGGTTGGATAAGCCGAACGGATGAAGGCGATCGCGATCGACCACCGGTAACGTTCGCCGTTCCGGCCGCATGTGCGCTTGCACGGCGCATCGCTGGCCGCGGAGGTGCGTCGTGGCCGTCGCGATCGTTCACAGCCGCGCGCTGTCCGGCGTCAGCGCGCCGCGCGTCAGCGTCGAGGTCCATCTTGCCGGTGGATTGCCCGGCGTGCATATCGTCGGTCTTGCGGAAACCGAAGTTCGCGAGGCGCGCGATCGCGTGCGCGCGGCGTTGCAGAACGCGCAGTTCGAATTTCCCGCGCGCAAAGTCACCGTCAGCCTCGCGCCGGCCGATTTGCCGAAGGAGTCGGGGCGCTTCGATTTGCCGATCGCCATCGGCATTCTCGTCGCAAGCGGACAACTGCCCCATGCACCTTTGTCCGAGCACGAATTCGCCGGCGAACTGGCGCTGACGGGCGAGCTCCGCGCGATTCGCGGCGCGCTTGCCATGGTGCTATCGGCGCGTCACGACGGGCGGGCGTTCGTCTTGCCGCAGGCGAGCGCCGCCGAAGCGTCGCTCGTTCGTGGCGCGACGGTGCTGCCGGCCGCGACGTTGCTCGCGGTCTGCGCGCATCTGACCGGCGTCGCGCCGTTGGCCGCGGTCGTGTCGCAGCCGCCGCCATCGTCGCAGCCGCCCGACGCGCTCGACCTCGCGGATGTCCGGGGCCAGTCGAACGGCAAGCGCGTGCTGGAGATCGCCGCCGCCGGATTTCATTCGCTGTTGCTGGTGGGTCCGCCCGGCACCGGGAAGTCGATGCTCGCGCACCGCCTTCCGGCGCTGCTGCCGGAAATGACCGAAGCGGAGGCGCTCGAATCGGCGGCAATCGCGTCGCTCACCGGACGCTTCACGATCGAGCGCTGGCGCGTGCGCCCGTTCCGCGCGCCGCATCACACGGCAAGCGGCGTTGCGCTCGTCGGCGGCGGCGGCGTGCCGCGCCCCGGCGAGATTTCACTGGCGCATCACGGCGTGCTGTTTCTCGATGAACTGCCCGAATGGGATCGGCGCGTGCTCGAAGTGCTGCGCGAGCCGCTCGAATCCGGCTCGATCCTCGTGTCGCGTGCGGCGCGGCAAACCGTCTTTCCCGCACAGTTCCAGCTCATCGCGGCGATGAATCCCTGTCCGTGCGGCTGGCTCGGACACGAAAGCGGACGCTGCCGCTGCGCGCCTGAACTGGTCTACCGATATCGAACGCGCGTGTCCGGCGCGTTGTACGACCGGATCGATATGGCGATCGAAGTGCCTGCGGTTGGCGCAGCGGACATGGTTGCGCAACCGTGTACCGGCTCCGCGGCGGACCGAAGCTCGGTCGTGCGCGAGCGCGTTGCGAGCGCGCGCGACCGGCAGGTCGAGCGGCAGGGCAAGCCCAACGCGAGACTCGCTCCGGCGGAAGTCGAGCGCCATTGCAAGCGCTCCACCGCCACGGAAAGGCTGCTCGCGCAGGCGATGTCACGCATGTCGCTGTCGGCGCGCGGCTATCACCGCGTGCTCAAGATCGCGCGCACGATCGCGGATCTCGCCGATTCCACGAGCATCGACGCCGCGCACATCGCGGAGGCAATCGGTTACCGGCGCGGCCTCGACCTGGCCGGTTGCGGGCGCGCCGACACGCGCAGTCCAGGCGTCTAGACGAGTGCGATCTTGCCGGTGGCGAGGTCATACACGCCGCCGACGATATCGATTTTCTTCGCCGCGTAAAGCTTCTGGACGACTGGCGGCGAGCGCTTCAATTGAGCCACCTGCCGTCGCACGTTTGCGGTGACCGCGTTGGCGAGCAAGTCGCCGGTCTTCGTCTTCTCGGCGACGATGACGGCCGGTTTGATCGCGGCGATGAGCTGCGGCAAATGGCCCGGAAGAACGGCCTTGGACTTCAGCACCTTGATGGCGGCGTCGACGGCGCCGCATCCGGAGTGGCCCAGCACCATGATGAGCGGCGCGCCCAGGAACTGGGCGCCATATTCGATCGATGCCAGCAACTCCGGGTTCACGACGTTGCCCGCGACGCGCATGACGAAGAGATCGCCCGGCCCCTGGTCGAACGCGAGCTCCGGTGCTACGCGCGAATCGGAGCAGCTCAGGATCTGTGCGAACGGATACTGCCCCTGCACGCGGGCGGCGCGGCCCGATGAAAAGTCGCGCTCGTTCGGCGCGTTGGCCGCGTAGCGCGCGTTGCCCTCCATCAGCCGCTTCAGCGCGTCCGCAGGCGCGATCGCGTTCGCGGGTGGCGGTGCGCCCGGCGCCGGCGGGTCGGCCGCGATGGCGACGCCCATGCTCCACGGTACGAGCGTCGCGAGTGCGCCGGTCCTCAGAAAATCCCGGCGCGATACTTGAGGTTCGTGCTGCGCATCGCCACAGACATCACACATTTGAATTCTCCCCTCGTTGTTAGGTGTATTCGGTCGCAAACAGGCGCCTTGCCCGCATCCCGGCGGAACTGCCACGCTTTCCACTGCCATGTGTGCGCGTCGTGGTCGTCGCGCGGCGCGGCGTGACTTGCGCGGGCGCTAGTCTATACCGCGGGACGGGATTACGCCGGAAATCGCGGCCGCCAGTTCTTTCGGCTCGACCGGCTTCGGGACATGGCTGGTGAAACCGGCAGCAAGCGCTTGATCACGGTCGGCCAAGCTCGCGTACGCAGTCAATGCGACCGCCGGAATCTGACCGCCTGCTTCTGCAGGTAAGGAACGAACCGCCTTGATCAATTCGTACCCGTCTTCGCCCGGCATTCCGATGTCGGCGACGATGGCGTCGAATCGTCGCACCCGCATCGCATGAAGCGCGTCGCGGGTGGATCCCGCCGATGCGACTTCGGCGCCCTGCGCGGCGAGGATCTGACCCGTCAGGAAGCGCGCATCCGCATCGTCGTCGACGACGAGCACGTGCCGGTTCGTCAACGCGGCCACATCCGTGCGCAGCGCGCCCGGCGATTGTGCGTCGCGCGGACCGGACGATTCGAGCGGGAGCCGAACCGTGAAGACGGCTCCCCGGTCCGCGCCTGCGCTCGCCGCGGTCACCGTCGCGCCCTGGACTTCGCACAGGTGCCGCACGATCGCCAACCCCAACCCCAGTCCACCAGGCCGCCGTGCCGGCCGGCTATCGCTCTGCCAAAAGCGCTCGAACACGTGCGGCAGCACGCTCGCGGTGATCCCGACGCCGGTATCGCTCACCACGATTTCCACGGCGTCGTTCGCCTGACGAAGTTCCACGTCGACGCGCCCGCCCGCACCCGTGAACTTCACCGCGTTCGACAACAGGTTCCAGACGATCTGCTGCAGGCGTCCGGCATCCGCGTTGACGACGAACGACATGTGCGGATCGATCGCAGCACCCAATTCGACGCCTTTGGCTGCCGCCGACGGGCGAACGGTATCCAGCGCGGCTTCGACGACCGGCCCAAGCGAAGTGGGCTGCGCGTTGATTGGAAGCTTGCCCGATATGATCCGCGAGACATCGAGCAGGTCGTCGATGAGCTGCGCCTGTGCGCGAGCATTCCGTTTGATGGCGTCGACTGCTTGCAGCCGCCGCGCCGCGGGTAGTTGCACACCGGCCCCCAGCAGGTGCGCCCAGCCGAGGATCGCGCTGAGCGGCGTGCGCAGTTCGTGCGAGAGCGTCGCGAGAAACTCATCCTTGATTCGATTGGTTTGCGTCAACGCCTCGTAGACCCGCGCGTTGTCGAGCGCAATCGCTGCGAGCGCGGCGAGCCCGACGAGGACGCGCTCGTGACGCAAGCTGAATTGATCGGGCTCTCGATGCGCGAAGAACAAGCCGCCCAATACGCTCCCGTTCCACGAGATGATCGGTACGGCCAGATAGCTGACTACCGGAAGATGGCCTTCGGGCTGCGGTCCCCACGCACCGTAACGGGGATGGTTGCGCACGTCCGCGATGCGCACCACGCGCTCACCCCTGAAAGTCGGCGCAAAGATGGGCGTTGCCCGCGGCATCGGAAAATCCGCGAAAGCCTCTTTCGGGGCGCCGGAGAGCGCATAGCGCGCAAAGGCGTCGTTTCCTGCGTCGGTGACGTTGAAAAACAAGGCACCGAAATTCGCTCCGCACGATGCGGTCGCTTCATCGGCGATGAGCTGCACCAGCTTGCGATGATCGAGTTCCTGGCTAAAGCAGCGGCCGAGTCGCTGCAGCGCCATCGCTTCCGCCGTCGCGGCTTCCGCTTCACGTTGGCGGCGCTCGGCCAGGTAAGCCGTCTGCTGCATGCGAAGGCCCGCGATTACCAGACGTTCATTGGCCTCCCGCAATTCGACCAGCGTCGGGTCCGGGGCTCGCCGATCAGCGTCCGGTAAGTGGCCCACGGTGCGTTCGCCCACGATGGCGCCGTGGACCGACTCTCAGGTGATGGTCGCGGAAATGGCAGTCAGCGCGCTGCCGTATTTGCCGAACAGCTTGAGGCTCGGAGGCGAGAGCGCCAGAAACGCGGAACGATCCTCCGCATTGGGGCGCCGTATGACGATTCCTGCGTCGACAAGCTTCGCCAGTCGGCGGCGTACCGTCGTCAGCGAGCCGATGTCCAGGAGAAAGAGCTGTTTCGGCGTGAGCGGCTGCCCCTGCTCCGCCGCATATCCGATCTCGATGATGATATCGAAATCGATGAGCGCCTTGATGAAGGGCAATTTCAATCGTTCGAACTGCCTGATTTTTCGCAACGCGGCGAATAACTGCATGTTTTCCCGTTATTTTTTATAGAGGAACTGCGGGATAGTGGGCTCGGCCGATCGCGCTGGCAAGCGCAATTGGGTGCCGATTTGACACATAAATCGCGGCCGGTATCGGGCCGATCCCCGCGTGCGGCGATGCGCGGACTTACGGGGCGGCTGGCGATTGGCAAGCTAATTGCGAGGCGCTTGTGGTGGTCGTCGTCACGACGACGAGTGGTCCGGCGATGCCGTACGCAGTCATAGATGGCCGAAGACCGTTCGCCTGCAGTTCCGAAACGCTTGCATCGCCGCAGCCGTCCTAGCTCCTCACACTTTTCGATCGCCTTCGATGTCCGATGCCGCCGTACAGTCGTCCGCGCGATCCGATGTCGCCGGAGCTGTCGTGTGCAGCGAGATCAAATCCCGCGAGCGGGATTTGCGCTTCGTCGACCGCATCCATCTCATGCGGACGCTCGGCCTCGGGCTCGGCTTTTTCTGCGTTGCCTCCGTGTTCCGGCTTCACGGCGCGCCGCCCTTCATCTGGGTCGCGCTCGCCGTGGACGGCTTCATCTGGCCGCACGCGGCATGGATGCTTGCGCGTCGAAGTGCGGCGCCGGCGCGCGCGGAATTCCGGCATCTGGCGATCGACTCGGCTCTCGGGGGCATGTGGGTTGCACTGATGCATTTCAATCTTCTGCCCAGCGTGCTGCTGGTCACGATGCTCTCGGTGGACAAGATCGCCGTCGGCGGCATGCGGCTGGTGCTGCGTACGAGCCTCTTCCTCGTGGCGGCGTGTGCGTTGACAGTGGCGTGCGCGGGATGGGCCATCGCCATCGCGACGCCGATGTCGGTCGTGGTCGCGTGCATCCCGTTCCTGATCGCCTATCCGATCGCGATCAGCGCCGTCATGCACGGCATGTCGCGGAAGGTCGCCCAGCAGAACCGCTGGCTTACCCGGATCAGCACGACCGACGAGCTCACCGGGCTCGCCAATCGCCGCCAGGGGTTTTCGGCGGCCGAACAGGCGCTCGCACGCCACCGTCGCCACGGCGGGGCTGCGGTATTGGTCGTTCTCGACGTCGACCGCTTCAAGCAGGTCAACGATCGCTATGGCCATCCGGCCGGCGATCAGATCCTGCGACGCGTGGCGACGACGTTGCGGCAGTGCTGCCGCGTCACCGATACGCCGGCGCGCTACGCCGGTGACGAATTCGTGCTCGTATTGCCGGACACCACGATGCAGGGCGCGATCGAGATGACGAACCGGTTTCGCGAATGTCTCGCGGCGGAGGTGTTCGAGCGCGCGCCCGGCCTGCGCTGCACCGTGAGTCTCGGTGCCGCGGAGGCGCACGCCGAGATGGCGGATGTCGAGGACTGGGTGCAGCAGGCCGACGCGGCGCTGTACAACGCGAAAACGGGCGGTCGCGACCGGCTGGTGAGCGCACCGGCCGTCGTGGTCACGCAGCGCGGCACGAGCCGCGCGCAGGAACGCGCCGGCGATTCAGTGACTACCGGAAAGCGTTCGCCGCGTCACTCCGCCGCGGCATAAGCCTCCGCGTCCGCAACCCGGACTACGCGCTTCGCCGGTTCGGCGCGTCGACACTCGCGCCCGGAAGGTGCAGTGCGCTGCGCTATCATCGTCGAAGATGAATGCGCTCACCGAACCGGTCGCCGCGAGGCAGGACTCGCGCACGGAATCGTCCCGTCTGCGCGAGATCCCCTACAACTACACGTCGTTCTCCGATCGCGAGATCGTGATCCGGCTGCTCGGCGCGCCGATGTGGGCGCTGCTCGAGGACATTGCGCGGCGAGCGGCGCACCGGCCGCTCGGCGCGGATGCTGTTCGAGGTGCTGGGCGACATCTGGGTCGTCGAGCGCAATCCGTACCTGCAGGACGACCTGCTCGACAATCCGCGCCGGCAGCAAGCTGCTGGTCGACGCGCTGCATCACCGGCTGAACGAAATCGACAAGCGCCGCGCGGCCAACGCCGACGCGGATCGCCGAGCGCGACGCGAAGGTCGCGCAGCTGCATCGCGGCCGCGCGCGCGCGCGGTCGACCGCTTCGCCGCGTGCGTTCCCGCAAACCGCCGCGCTGCGCAAGCGCGTGCAGCGCACGCTCGGCGCGCTACACGCGCAAGCGACAACATCGCGTTCGACGGCCTCGCGCGCGTGTCGCACGTGACCGATGCGACCGACTGGCGCGTCGAGTATCCGTTCGTCGTGCTGCATCCCGGACACCGAGGACGAGGTGCGCGGCCTCGTGCGAGGGCTGCATCGAGCTCGGCCTCACGATCATTCCGCGCGGCGGCGGCACCGGCTACACCGGCGGCGCGATTCCGCTCGATCGCGCGCTCGGCGGTGATCAACACCGAGAAGCTCGAGCGGCTGTCGGCGATCGAGCGCGATCGTGCTGCCGGGGCACACGCGAGCCCGACGCCGACGATCGACTGCGGCGCCGGCGTCGTCACGCAGCGCGCGATGGATGCCGCCGAAGCGAACGGGCCTCGTGTTCGCGTGCGATCCGACGTCGGCCGATGCGTCGTGCATCGGCGGCAACGTCGCGATGAACGCCGGCGGCAAGAAGGCGGTGCTGTGGGGCACCGCGCTCGACAACCTCGCGTCGTGGCGCATGGTGACGCCCGATGCGCGAGTGGCTCGAGGTGACGCGCATCGACCACAACCTCGGCAAGATCCACGACGCCGCGCAGGCGACGTTCGAGCTGCGCTGGCTCGGCGACGACGGCGACGACGCGTCGCGCGACGCGAGACGCTCGACGATTCCCGGCGGCGCAGTTCCGCAAGGCGGGCCTCGGCAAGGACGTCACCGACAAGTTCCTCGCGGGCCTGCCCGGCGTGCAGAAGGAAGGCTGCGACGGCATCGTCGTCAGCGCGCGCTTCATCCTGCACCGGATGCCGCCGGCGATCCGCACGGTGTGCCTCGAGTTCTTCGGCCAGGTGCGCGACTCGACGCCGGCGATCGTCGAGATCAAGCGCTTCCTCGACGCGCGGCCAATGCGCCCGCCGACGGCGCGTCATCCTCGCCGGCCTCGAGCATCTCGACGAGCGCTACGTGAAGGCCGTCGGCTACGCGACCAAGGCGAAGCGGCACGGCCGGCCGAAGATGGTGCTGATCGGCGACATCGTCGGCGAGAGCGACGACGCCGTCGCGAAGGCCGCGTCCGAAGTGGTCCGCATCGCGAACGCGCGCGGCGGCGAAGGCTTCGTCGCGGTGTCGCGCCGAAGCGCGCAAGAAATTCTGGCTCGACCGCTCGCGCACGGCGGCGATCGCGAAGCACACCAACGCGTTCAAGATCAACGAGGACGTCGTCATCCCGCTCGAGCGCCTCGGCGACTACACCGACGGCATCGAGCGCATCAACATCGAGCTGTCGATCCGCAACAAGCTGACGCTCGCCGACGCGCTCGCGGCGTTCTTCGCGCAGCCCGATGCCGCGCACCTGTGGCGGACCGGACAGCGAAGCGCGGCCCGAGCGACGAGAGCTCGCGGCGAGCGCTCGACGAGGCGCGCGCGCTCGTCGCGCGCGGTCGCGCGCGCGCTGGCAGGACCTGCTCGACCGCATCGACGACGACGTTCCGCGACGCTGCAGAGCCACTCGATCGTCGTGTCGTGGAAGACGCGAGCTCAAGGCGCCGCTCGAGCGACGATCTTCGCGGGCCGCGCGTTCGAGCCGGTGCTCGCGCAGTGCAACGCGCATCCACCGCGAAGTGCTGCGCAGCCGCGTGTTCGTCGCGCTGCACATGCACGCCGGCGACGGCAACGTGCACACGAACATCCCGGTCAATTCCGACGACTACGCGATGCTGCAGGAGGCGAACGCGGCGGTCGCGCGCATCATGGCGCTCGCGCGCGCGCTCGACGGCGTGATCTCCGGCGAGCACGGCATCGGCATCACCAAGCTCGAGTTCCTGACCGACGAGGAGCTCGCGCCGTTCGCCGACTACAAGCGCCGCGTCGATCCGCGAGGGCCGCTTCAACCGCGGCAAGCTCTGCGCGGCAGCAGGCGCTTGCCGGCGGACCTGACCAACGCGTACACGCCGTCGCTTCTCGCTGATCGGCCACGAGAGCCTGATCCTCGAGCAGAGCGCGATCGGCGAGATCGCCGACTCGATCAAGGACTGCCTGCGCTGCGGCAAGTGCAAGCCGGTGTGCGCGACGCACGTCGCCGCGCGCGAACCTGCTCTACAGCCCGCGCAACAAGATCCTCGCGACGTCGCTGCTGACCGAGGCGTTCCTGTACGAGGAGCAGACGCGGCGCGGCGTGTCGCTGCGCCACTTCGACGAATTCGGCGACGTCGCCGACCACTGCACGGTCTGCCACAAGTGTCTCGAATCCCTGCCCGGTCGACATCGACTTCGGCGACGTGTCGATCGCGATGCGCAACCTGCTGCGCCGCGAAGGCAAGCGGAAGTTCAACCCCGGCACGGCGGCGTCGATGTTCTTCCTCAACGCGACCGATCCGGCGACGATCAAGCTCGCCAAGACGATGATGATCGACATCGGCTATCGCGTGCAGCGGCTCGCGTACGCGGTCGGTGAAGAAGCTCGGGCTCGCGCGCGCGCAGACGCGCGCATCCGCCGTCGACGACCGGCCGCACGCCGATCAAGGCGCAGGTGATCCACTTCATCAACAAGCCGATGCCGGGCGGGCTGCCGAAGCGCACGGCGCGCGCGCTGCTCGACATCGAGGACCCGACGATCGTCCCGATCATCCGCGACCCGGCGCAAGGTGAACGAGGATTCGGACGCGGTGTTCTATTTCCCCGGCTGCGGCTCGGAGCGGCTGTTCTCGCAGGTGGGGCTCGCGACGCAGGCGATGCTCTATCACGTCGGCGCGCAATGCGTGCTGCCGCCCGGCTACCTGTGCTGCGGCTATCCGCAGACGGCCGCCGGCAATCACGACAAGGGCCAGGAGATCATCACCGACAACCGCGTGCTGTTCCACCGCGTGGCCAACACGCTCAACTACCTCGACATCAAGACGGTGATCGTGTCGTGCGGCACCTGCATGGACCAGCTGCAGAAATACGAGTTCGAGAAGATCTTCCCCGGCTGCCGGCTGCTCGACATCCACGAGTACCTGCTGGAGAAGGGCGTGCGGCTCGAGGGCGTGACGGGCGTGCGCTACATGTATCACGACCCCTGCCACACGCCGATGAAGACGTACGAGCCGCTTGCGGTGGTGAACGAGCTGATGGGCAGCGACGGTCGCGCTCAACGATCGCTGCTGCGGCGAGTCGGGCACGCTCGCGACGACGCGGCCCGACATCTCGACGCAGGTGCGCTTTCGCAAGGAAGAGGAAATGCGCGAGGGCGCCGATGCGTTGCGCGCCGACGGCTTCGACGGGCGAGGTGAAGGTGCTGACGTCGTGCCCGTCGTGCCTGCAGGGCCTGTCGCGCTTCGACGACGATGCGGGCACCGAGGCCGACTACATCGTCGTCGAGATCGCGAAGCACGTGCTGGGCGAACTGGATGGCCGACTACGTCGCCAACGCCAACCACGGCGGCATCGAGCGCGTGCTGGTATAGCGGGCTACCTCGGCGCGACGGCGAGGGAGGTTGCCGGGCACGATGACGCCGGCGCGCACGGCGCAAGACGGTGCAAGGTGAGATGTCCGTCGATCGCGGCATTGGCGAATGCCGGCGTGGCTGGCGACATGACGTCGGGGCCGGAATAGAGAAGCACCGGCGTCGCCAGCGCGATCACGAGATAGAGGATCGATGTCCACCTCGACACGCGCGTCGATCGCTCCTCGGCGTGCGAATAACCGAAATCCGGCTGCTCGCCGGACGGGATCACGGGTTCGTAACCCGGACTACGTGTCGTCATGGCTGCCTCTCCCTGAAAAAACGCCCGCGGAAACCATTCGCCGTAATCCGGTTGGAGCACTTCGAACCGGTTGCCGCGGGTGGAGGAAAAATGTCGGTCGGTACCCATGCGTTGCAGCGTAAGCCGCGCAGGCGGATACCGCAGCCGAGTAATCCATAAGCGGGATGTCGAATAGTCGCGAAGGACGCGCGGCAATTCAGTCGCGGCGACGGCCGTTGTTGGGAAAACGCCTGCTTTCGCGCGCGCTATTCCGCCGTCGGTCGGCTTGTTCCCGGCCTCGCATCGCTGCCGGTCGCCTGCCTATGCTATAAGCATGAAAGTGCGCCGGTCGGCCGGGTGTATGCCTGTACAGCGGCAATTGCCGTCTCTCGACATGCTTTCATCCGGGACACGAGCCGGAGCGCCAGGAACGTCCGCCGGAGAATCGCCCATGCAGGATCTCGCCGCCGAACCGGTTGCAGCGACCGAAGACGCCGCGCAGCCGGAGCCCCCGCCTGACGAATCGCCGTCGCTCGCATTCACCGATGCGCTGGGTGCGGCGCAATGGATGAAGTCGCTCCCGCTGTCGTCCGTCGCGCAAGCCTACGACGCGCTGCTCGGGCAGTTGCAGGCGCTCACTGCCTCCGACATCGGCCCGCGCGATCGCGCGACGATCGCCGAGCTCGCGCGCGAGCCGGTCGCCCATCTGCACACCGAGCTTGCCCGCCGCTACGCGGGCCGGCCGCAGCCGCTCGACGAGCGCGAGGCAGAGGCGGCCGACCAGGCGGTTGCGCTGTGGCAGGCGCTCTGGATCCAGTATTCGGTCTGCCTGCGGCCGCTGCTCGAGGGCAGCACCGAGCTGAAGGGCGTCAAGGCAAAGCTGCTGCAGCGCGCGCTGTATGTCGGCAAGCAGCTGATCGTCGTGCACGCACTGGCGCGCCGCGTTCCCTCCGCCGACCTGTGGCAGGAGCTCCACGCGTATTACCGGCTCGCCGAAATGCTCGACTGCACGATGGCCGGCGTGTCCGACCATCTGATGCCCGACGCCGAAGGATTGTCGTGCTACTCGACGTATAGCCACGCGTTATTGCTGGCGCTCGCCGATCCGTACGCGCTGACGGTGCGCCAGATCGAGCTCACCGACCGGTGGCTCGGCCAATGGGCGCGCAAGGTGTTTCCGTATGCGAAGCAGCGCGAGAGCGAAGGCCCGGTGCTGATCGTCGATCTCGAAGGCGTGCATGGCGCGGTGGTCGCCGGCACGACGGCTGGCGCACAGGGCGCCTCGGTTCGCTTCGGCTACCCGGCGAAGCTCTCGACGAGCGTGCGCGGACGTCTGAAGCGTCTGGCGAGCGGAACGACGCCAGGCGAGCTGCAACTCGGCGACGACGTGTCCGGCGAGGCCGCGGCAGCGCTGCTCACCCATCTCGATGCGCACTGGCATCAGGTACCGGCGAGCGGGCAGCGCAAGCGGTCGACGGCCGTGGAGATCGCGGCGGGCGGCATCGAGTCAGCCTATTTCCGCGTCGGCAGCCGCTCGTTTCGGCGCGTCGACCCGCTCGGGCGCGACACCGATACGACGAAATACCTGCAGACGGTGGGCGGCATTTCGGACTTCGATCGCCGCAAGGACGAGGCCGAGCGCAACTGGCCCTGGGAAAAAGGGTACGGCGCATGCGAGTGGCGCGAAGCGTCGATCAAGCACCCGTGCGGCGGCGCGTATCACTGGTTCCTGGATGAGCTCGTCGTCGTTCGTGACGAAGGTGAGACGCGCCTCGGACACGTTTCGCGGGTCGCCGTCGAGGCTGACGACGGCATCGCGCTATCGCTCAAGCTGTGGCCGGGAGAGCCCAAGGTCTACGCGGTGCGTCTCGTCAACCCGAACCGCAGCGAAGAGCCGCCGGTGCCGGCATTGATATTGACGGAAACGCCCGAGGAGCCGGCGACGCTGGTCCTGTCGCCTCGCGCATTCATTCCGAACCGGATCATGCGCTGCGACGAGCCCGGCCCGGTCCGCAAGTTCAAGCTGACGCGCATCGTGCAGCGCGGCGCCGATTTCGAGCGCGTGGCGTTCGAGCCGGTGGATCCCGACTTCTAGCGTCACAGTCAGGCTTCGTCTATCGGGCGCGTATCCTGAGCGAATCCGGTGCCGGACACCGGATTCGCGTTCATGTCCAACCGACTCGCCGGGACCACCAGCCCGTATCTGCGCCAGCACGCAGACAATCCGGTCGCGTGGCATCCGTGGGGTGAGGAAGCGCTTACTCTCGCGAGAACCGAGAACAAGCCGATTCTGCTTTCGATCGGCTACTCCGCCTGCCACTGGTGCCACGTGATGGCACACGAGTCGTTCGAGGATCCCGCCGTCGCAGCGGTCATGAACGAGCGCTTCGTGAACATCAAGGTCGACCGCGAGGAGCGCCCCGACCTCGACCAGATTTACCAGACCGCGCACGCGCTGATGACGCGGCGCTCCGGCGGTTGGCCGCTGACGATGTTCCTCACCCCCGGCGGCGCGCCGTATTTCGCCGGCACCTACTTCCCGAAAACGCCGCGCTACGGCATGCCGGGATTCCTCGAGATCCTGCCGCGCATCGCGGCCGCTTACCACGAGCAGGGCCCGGCAATTTCGGAGCAGAGCGAGCGCCTTGCGCGCGCGCTCGAAGCGTTGGAGCCTGCGGAAATCGCGGCGGAACTTCCGGCGCAGGCGCCATCCCGGGAGCTTGCTGCGCTCATGCAACGGTTCGATCGCGTCGACGGCGGGTTTGGCGGCGCGCCGAAGTTTCCGCACGCCGCGGAGCTCGCGTTCTGCCTGCGCGAATCGAAGTTGCGACGCGACGACGACGCATCGGCCGTCGTGCACACGTCACTCGTGAAGATGGCGCAAGGCGGTATTTTCGATCAGCTCGGCGGCGGCTTCTGCCGGTACAGCGTCGACGCGCAGTGGTCGATCCCGCATTTCGAGAAGATGCTCTACGACAATGCGGCGCTGCTTGCGCTGTACGCGGATGCGTCGCGCGCGCGCGGCGAGCCGATGTTCGCGCGCGTCGCGCACGACATCGTCGACTGGCTCGTGCGCGAGATGCGCTCGCCGGACGGCGCTTTCTACTCGAGTCTCGACGCCGACAGCGAGGGCAGCGAAGGCAAGTTCTACGTATGGACGAGAGAACAGGCGCGTGCGGCCCTGTCCGACGATGAATGGGCGGCCATGGCGCCGCATTACGGGCTCGACGGTCCGCCGAACTTCGAGGGCCACGCGTGGAATCTGCGCGTCGTCGCTTCCGCGGGCGACGTGGCGTCGCGCCTTGCGACGACGCCCGCCGACGTAGAGGCGCGTCTCGCTCGCGCACGCGCCGCGCTGTTCGCCGTTCGCGAGACGCGCGTGCGCCCCGGCCGCGACGACAAGATCCTGACGTCGTGGAACGCGCTGATGATCGGAGCGCTCGCCCGTGCGTCGCGCGCGCTCGACAAGCCTGCATGGGCCGATCTCGCGCTCGAGGGGCTCGACACGCTCGTGGCGACGGCATGGCGCGACGGCCGCCTGTACGCGTCGCGTCACGGCAGCCAGGTCGCCTTCGATGCCTACCTCGACGATTACGCGTTCCTGCTCGACGCGTTGCTCGAAGCGATGCAAACGCGCTTCCGGCCACAGGACTGGACGCTTGCGCTTGCGCTCGCCGAAGGTTTGCTCGATCGTTTCGAAGATCGCGAGCGCGGCGGATTCTGGTTCACGAGCCACGATCACGAGCGCCTTTACCACCGCACGAAGCCCGTGCACGACAACGCGACGCCGTCGGGTAACGGCATCGCGGCGCAGGCGCTGATCACGCTCGGCCATCTTGCCGCCGAACCGCGCTACATCGACGCGGCCGAACGCGCCGTCAGGCTCTTTGCCGCAGGGCTTGCCGAATCGGGAAGCGCGCAATCGACGCTGCTCGTAGCGCTCGAGCGCCTGCTCGCGCCGCCGGCGACGATCGTGCTCGCCGGCGATCCCGCGGAAGCACGTGGATGGCAGAAGTCGCTCGAGCGTGAATTTCGCCCCGGTGTCTCTGTGATCGACGTGGCCGGCATCGATGCGCCCGCGGCGCTTCGCAAGGGCGAGATTCCACAACGCGGCGCCGCTGCCTGGGTGTGCCGGGGCCTGCAATGCCTGCCGCCGGTGTTCGCCTGCGACCGGATCGCGGAATTGCTCGCGACGTGATGCCCAGCGCAGTCGGCCATTTCTGCGTCCGCGGTACCATCGCCCTTTCCTGTCCGACGACGGAGTCAAGATGAAAAAAGCAACCGCATTGCTCCTTGCCGCCACGATGACGACCGCAACGGTCGCGCTCGCCGATGCCGGCGAAGACCGGCTGAAGAACGGACGGCTGCCTCGCCTGCCATGCGATGGACAAGAAGATCATCGGTCCCGCATACAAGGATGTCGCCGAAAAGTATCGCGGCGATTCGACAGCCGCCGCGAAGCTGCAGGACAAGGTGAAGAAGGGCGGATCGGGCGTGTGGGGCCAGATTCCGATGCCGCCGAACACGGCGGTGAGCGACGCGGACATCAAGGCCGATGTCGCGTACATCCTCTCGTTGAAGAAATGAGGTAAGCTAGTCCCCGCGTGGAGGAGAGAGCGCCGTTTCAACGGGCGCCGCCGAAGGCGTAATCCCGAAACCGCTCAGGCAAAAGGGCTGCACGCAAAGCAGGCACGATCTGGAGAGCGGTTGCGTCGACAGCGACGCAACCCACCGAAGGGGCACCGGCGAGACGTTCGCCGCAATCTCTCAGGTAAAAGGACAGATGGGGCGACGCGGATATCCGCGCCGCCCTTCGTTCGTTCGAATCCGGGGCTCGCAGGTGCCGAAGACCACTCCCCTCAACGCCGTACACCGTGCCGCGGGCGCGCGCATGGTCGATTTCGGCGGATGGGACATGCCGCTGCATTACGGCTCGCAGATCGACGAGCATCACGCCGTGCGCCGCGACGCCGGGATGTTCGACGTCTCGCACATGCGCGTCGTCGACCTTCGGGCAGCGGTGCCGACTCGCCGCGCGCGTTCCTGCGCTACGCGCTGGCCAACAATGTCGACAAGCTGAAGACGCCCGGCAAGGCGCTCTATTCGTGCCTGCTGCGCGATGACGGTTTCGTTCTCGACGACCTGATCGTCTATTTCCTGCGGGAGAACTGCTTCCGGCTCGTCGTCAATGCGGCAACCGCGGAAAACGACGTCGCCTGGCTTTCCCGGCTGGCGGCGCGGCGCGCGCCGGGCCTGTCCATCATCCCGCGCGACGATCTCGCGATGATCGCCGTGCAGGGTCCGCACGCGCGCGAGAAAGTGTGGCGCGCCGTGGTCGGCAGCGAACCGGCCACCAGGGATCTCGCGCCGTTCAATGCCGTGTCGCTTGCGAGCCCGTGGGGCGAGCTCTTCGTCGCGCGCACCGGCTATACCGGCGAGGACGGGTTCGAGATCGTCGTGCCTGCCGCACACGCCGAGGCATTGTGGCAGGCGCTGCGCGATGCGGGCGTTGCCGCCTGCGGCCTTGGCGCCCGCGACACGCTGCGCCTCGAAGCCGGCATGAATCTCTACGGCCAGGACATGAACGACGCGGTGTCGCCGCTGGAGTCGGGTCTCGCATGGACAATCGATCTCGCGAGCGGGCGCGATTTCGTCGGCAGGCGCGCCTTGCTCGAGCATCCCGCGACCCGCCAGCTGGTCGGACTGCTGCTGCAGGATGCGGGCGGCGTGTTGCGCGCGCATCAGATAGTCCATACCGGGCGCGGTGACGGCGAAATCACGAGCGGCACCTTTGCGCCGACGATGAAGGCGTCGATCGCGCTCGCGCGGTTGCCCATCGGCATCGCCGAAGGCGAAATCGTTCACGTCGACGTGCGCGGGCGGGCGCTGAAGGCGCGCGTCGTGAAGCCGCCGTTCGTGCGTCACGGCAAGGTTCTCGTATGAAGGAGCATTCCATGAACGTACCGACTGGCCTCAAATACGCGGATACGCACGAGTGGCTGCGCGCCGAAAGCGACGGCACCGTGACGATCGGCATCACGGATCACGCGCAGGCTGCGCTCGGCGACCTCGTGTACATCGACCTGCCGAAGGCCGGCAGGCGGGTCGAGGCCGGCGAGGCGTGCGCCGTGGTCGAGTCGGTGAAAGCCGCGAGCGACGTGTACGCGCCGCTCGCCGGCGAAGTCGTTGCCGGCAACGATGCGCTGGCCGGCGCGCCCGAGGCCGTGAACGAGGACGCGTATGCCGCGTGGCTCTTCCGCCTGCGTCCAAGCGATCCGGAGGCGTTATCGGCGTTCATGGATGCCGATGCCTACAAGCGCCTGATCGCCGAAGCGTGACCGGTTCCCGATGAACATGAAAGCGCCGTCCGCCTTCCGCCTGTCGACGCTCGAGCGCCACGGCGATTTCGTCGCGCGGCATATCGGCACGCCGGCGTCAGCGCAGGATGCGATGTTGCGCGAGATCGGGTTCGCGTCGCGCGGCGCGCTGATGCATGCGATCGTGCCCGCGGCGATCCGCATGCCGGAACCGCTTGCGCTGCCGGAACCGATCGGCGAGACGGAGGCGCTTGCGCGGCTGCGCGACATCGCATCGCGCAATCGCGTGCTGAAGTCCTTCATCGGGCAGGGTTATTACGGCACGCACATGCCGGGCGTCATCCAGCGCAACGTGTTCGAGAGCCCCGCCTGGTACACGGCCTATACGCCCTACCAGCCGGAGATATCGCAAGGGCGGCTCGAGGCGCTCGTCAATTTCCAGACGATGGTCTGCGATCTCACCGGCATGGCGATCGCCAACGCGTCGATGCTCGACGAAGCGACCGCGGCCGCCGAGGCGATGGCGCTGTGCCAGCGCGTCGCCGCATCGAAGTCCCGTCGGTTCTTCGTCGCCGACGATGTGTTCGCGCAGACGATCGACGTCGTGCGCACGCGCGCGGCGCCGCTCGGATTCGAAGTCGTCGTCGGCCCCGCCGCCGAAGCGGCAGCGAGCGGCGCGTTCGCGGCGCTGCTGCAATATCCGGGCGCCGACGGCGACGTTCGCGATGATCGCGCGCTCGTTGCAGCCGCGCATGCGAAAGGAACGCTCGTCGTCGTCGCGGCCGACCTGCTGGCGCTCACGCTGCTCACGCCGCCGGGCGAGTGGGGCGCCGACGTCGTCGTCGGTTCGTCGCAGCGCTTCGGCGTGCCGATGGGCTATGGCGGCCCGCACGCGGCCTTCATGGCGACGCGCGACGCGTACAAGCGAGCCCTTCCCGGCCGGCTTGTCGGCGTCACCGTCGACGCGCGGGGCAGTCCCGCGTACCGGCTTGCGCTGCAGACGCGCGAGCAGCACATCCGGCGTGAAAAGGCGACGTCGAACATCTGCACGGCGCAGGTGCTGCTTGCCGTCGTCGCGAGCATGTACGCCGTCTACCACGGCGCGGATGGCTTGACGGTGATCGGCCGGCGCGTGCATCGGCTGACGGCGATCCTCAAGGAAGGTCTCGCCCAACTCGGCATCGATGTCGCCACGCAAGCGTTCTTCGATACGCTGACAATCGTCACCGGCGCCGCGACGGAGGAGATCGTGTCACGCGCGCTCGCGGCCGGCTGCAACCTGCGCCGGCGCGATGCCGGATCGCTCGGCGTCTCGCTCGACGAGACGAGCACGCGCGAGGACGTTGCGATGCTCTGGCGCGTGTTCACCGGACGCGACGCTCCGTTCGACGTCGACGCGATCGACGCCGTCGTCGACGACGCGTATCCGGCCGAACTCGCGCGCACATCGTCGTTTCTCACGCATCCGGTCTTTCACCGGCACCGTTCGGAGACGCAGATGCTGCGTTATCTGCGCCGTCTCGCCGACCGTGACCTGGCGCTGGACCGCGCGATGATCCCGCTCGGGTCGTGCACGATGAAGCTCAACGCGACGTCCGAAATGCTGCCGGTGACGTGGCCCGAATTCGGCGCGCTGCATCCGTTCGCCCCCGCCGAACAGGCGCAGGGGTACGCGGAAATCATCGCCGACCTCGGGAGGATGCTGTGCGCCGTGACGGGCTACGACGCCATCTCGCTGCAGCCGAACGCCGGCTCGCAGGGCGAATACGCGGGACTGCTCATGATTCACGCGTATCACGCAAGCCGCGGCGAATCCCATCGCGACGTATGCCTGATTCCCGCCTCTGCGCACGGAACGAACCCGGCGTCCGCGCACCTCGCGGGAATGAAGGTCGTCGTCGTCGCGTGCGATCGGGATGGCAACGTCGACCTCGTCGATCTCGAGGCGAAAGCGACGCAGCATCGCGGCCGGCTGGCGGCGATCATGGTCACCTATCCGTCGACGCACGGCGTCTTCGAGCCGGGAATCGTCCACGTCTGCGACATCGTGCACGCGCACGGCGGACAGGTGTACGTCGACGGCGCGAATCTGAATGCCCTCGTCGGCCTCGCCGCGCCGGGTCGGTTCGGCGCCGACTTGTCGCACCTCAATCTGCACAAGACATTCTGCATTCCGCATGGCGGCGGCGGCCCGGGTGTCGGACCTGTCGCGTGCAAGGCACATCTCGCGCGATTCCTGCCGGGGCATCGCTACCTTGTCGGCGGTGAAGGGCTGGGTGCGACGGCAAGCGGTGGCGCAATCGGTGCCGTCGCCGCCGCGCCCTACGGCTCGGCGTCGATCCTGCCGATCTCGTGGATGTACATCACGATGATGGGCGGCAGCGGGCTTCGCGCGGCGAGCGAGAGCGCGATACTCGCCGCGAATTACGTCGCAAAGCGGCTGGCGCCACACTATCCCGTCCTCTACAGCGGCGCCGACGGCCTCGTCGCGCACGAATGCATTCTCGACCTGCGCCCGCTGAAGGCGCTTGCCGGCATCGAGGTCGAGGACGTCGCGAAACGCCTCATCGATTACGGCTTCCATGCGCCGACCATGAGTTTCCCGGTCGCCGGCACGCTGATGGTCGAGCCGACCGAAAGCGAGTCGAAGGGCGAGCTCGATCGTTTCATTGCGGCAATGATCGCAATTCGCGACGAGGTGCGCGCGATCGAGCAGGGCGCACTCGACCGCGACGACAACCCGCTGAAGCACGCGCCGCATTGCGCCGCTGCCGTCGCCGCCGACGCCTGGACGCACGCGTACACGCGCCAGCAGGCGGCCTATCCGGTGGCGACACTGACCGACGACAAGTACTGGTGCCCGGTGGCGCGCGTCGACAACGTCTACGGCGACCGCAACCTGTTCTGCAGTTGCGTGCCGGTCAGCGAGGTTGCAACCGACCCGCCGATACCGCTGACGCCAGCCCTGGCCTGATGCGCGTGCTCGTCCTCGGCGGGGGCGAGCGGGATCCCGCGTTGCATTGCTGCGCGCAACTCGCGAGCGGTTTACGGCATTCCGTAGCCGCCGGGATATCCCATGCCAGGAGGCATCGCCATGGCGGCCGAAGTGCTGGCGCAGCCCGGCGGGACGGGACCGACACGCACCAGGCTGATGATCCCCGACTTTCCGGCGCTGCTGCCGCCGGTGAAGTTGAATTGAAGCTGCGCCGACGTGCAGCTTGCAAATGTCACCATCGCGGTCCCGACCGGCATGGTGGAGGGCGCCGGGTTCGTCGGTTGATCGAACACTCCGCGAGTCGTCTCGAACAGCGTGAGCGCCATGACGCGGCTGCCGACGGTATAGCTCGCCTGGCCGGTGTACCAGCGCTGGCCCGCAGCGCCCGCGGCCTGGCCGCTTGGTGCATATGTGTACCACGCGAAGAAGAAAACCGGTACGTTCGGGTTGACTTCGAATACGAAGCCCTGGCCCGACGTCGCCGGATCGAACCAGTTGCCCGAAAGGCCGAAGTCGCCGTTGGTCCCCGGCGCCGTTCCGACGGTACACGTGACGTTCGGCGTAATTCGCGTCAGCGGTATCGTCCCCATGCGACCGCTTCCATCGGTGAACGTGTAGTCGAGCGTTCCGGCAGTGCATTGGCTGAACGACAGCTTGCCCGAGCCCACGGACATCGCGCTGGTCATCGGTGGCGCATCGAAATTGCCGCCGACGTTCTGGAAGATCGTAACGGGAACGTTAGCGTTGCCGCGCTGCGCATTGCCGCTGAACGTATACCAGCGCTGCCGGTCCGCACCGCCGCTCGGGGCGCCGTCGAATGTGAACCACGCGCCCTGGACGAACGCGGTCCCGGGCGCTACGAGGTCGGGAAAGAACTCGACTTCGATGCCTTGTCCGCTCGTCGCCGGCTCGAACCACGATCCGGTGAGTCCGTGCTGATCGAGATCGAGGGCAGACGCTGTCGGCGGTGGAGCTGCGGTCAATGTCGCCGTGGCGCCCGCGAAATTCTTCGGCGTTGCCGGCACGTGCATCCCGTTGCCGTCGATCGCGGTGGCGCCATCGCTCGGCAGCGCCGGCAGCGCGATCTGTTCGACGCCGCTCGCGTAATTCAGCGTTCCGCCGGCGGTGGGAAGAAAGTGATCGGGAACCGTGTAATCGGGAGCGACGAGTCCGAGCGCCGCGAAACCGCTCGTCGCGATCAGCACGCTGCGGCTCGCCGTCGACTGCGACGGCAGATTTGTCGGGAACTGGAATTGCTGCGGGCCGCTCGCCGCACCCGTCGTCGTCAGCAGATTGCCTTGCCAGAAACTCTCGCCGTCGCTGCCGGTGACCTCGCGCATCACGACGTATTGCACCGTGCCATCCGCATTCGAGTACACCTGATCGATGCGGAAAAGATGGAAGGCCGCCTGAGCCGGCGCGACGCAGGCGGCGAAGGTCAATGCCAGCAGCAAGGCCAGTGTCCGCTTCATGACGATCCTTTCGGCGAAGCCATGGCCGGCAAACAACGTTGCGAGCGCCGCTATTCCACCGTCATGATTCCGGCAGCGCGACGTCGTACGCGAGACGCCAGCGACCGGCGCGCTCGCGCAGCCACAAATGCGCGTAATAGCCGCGGCGGACCATCGATGCACGATCGGTCTCGCGGTACTCGCCGTAGGTAACGGCCATGTCGCCGGACGCTGCAATGCGCGCATTGATCGGCGTCCAGGTGACATCCCG
Source organism: uncultured Pseudomonadota bacterium (assembly GCA_963706225.1). Taxonomy (GTDB): domain Bacteria; phylum Pseudomonadota; class Gammaproteobacteria; order Burkholderiales; family Casimicrobiaceae; genus VBCG01. The sequence continues at coordinate 20,682 of CAVPMH010000022.1, read as the reverse complement.
CATGCGATGTGCCATCTCCGGCGCTACGGCCGCGCGCGACGCGAGCGGCGGCGCGCCATTCCGGTGCAATCGTGCATCGTCGGCGAGCAGTTCCGCGTAGCGGGTCGGCGTAATCGCGGCCGCTTTCGCTCCGAAGCCGCTCGCTTCCCGCGCGAGCAGCCGCTGCCGCTCGGAGGCGGGGTTCGAGCGGCCCTCGAAGCGCGGGCGCGGCGATGCGCCGAGCGAAGCGAAATCGACCGCGAGCGGCGTCGTGATGCCGGCGTCGAGAATCACCTGCCACTTGCCGGCGGCATTGCGCTGCCACACCGAGAAGAAGACGCCGTGGCGCTTGCGGTCCGGCTGCGCGGTGTTCCACGCGGTATAGGGCCCGGTGGTGTAGCCGAAATCGTGACTGCGCGCGACACCGGCCTGCGCTGGCTTCCATTCGAGCCGCAGCGCCAGCGGGTCTTCGGGCGCCGGACGCGCCCCCCACGTTTCGCGCAGGCGCGCAGGCTTCGGCTCGAACACGACGCCGTCGGGAGCGAAATTGGCGAGGAACGCCGCGTGCACGCCGCGCTCCCATCCCATCCGCGCGAACGCGATCTCGGCATCGACGAGCGACCCGAGCGCGATCTCCTCCGCGTCCGGCTCGTGCGCACAAGCGGCGGGCGCACAGGCGACGCTCGCGGCGATCGCGAATGCCGCAAGCGCCCCGAGGACGGACCATTGACGCCGATCAGTGAAGCGCACGTCGATCTCCTCGATCTCGAAATGAGGTCGCGCGCGCGATTCACCGGACACGCGTCCCTTTTCCCGCAACCGTTTCAGTATAATCAGACGCTTTCGCTTGGCTGTCATGCGTCCGTTCACGTTTCCCTGCGCGCTCTTCGCCGCGGTCCTCGCCGTTTCGATTCCCGCCACTGCACAGTCTCCGCTGATCGTCGCGGCGAGATCGCATTCCGCCGCGAAGACGCCCCCGCCTCCGGCGCCCGTACCTCCGGCCAACCCCGCCGTCGTCCTGCAGGAGCCGGGCGCACCTGCCGCGCCGATGATCGCAGCCGCCGCATGGGAGCTGGTCGACACGCTATCCGGTCAGACGCTCGGCGCATCGAATGCCGATGAGCGTCGCGATCCGGCGTCGCTCACCAAGCTGATGACCGCGTACGTCGCATTCGCGGCGCTTCACGCGAAGACGATCGTTCCGTCGCAGATGGTGACGGTGTCGCCGCGCGCGTGGAAAGCCGGAGGCTCGCGGATGTTCATCGAGCCGCGCAAGGCGGTGAGCGTCGACGAGCTGCTGCACGGCGTCATCATCCAGTCCGGAAACGACGCATCGATCGCGATCGCCGAGGCCGTCGCCGGCACCGAGGAGGTCTTCGTCGACCGAATGAATCAGGAGGCGGCGCGGCTCAAGATGGCGTCGACGCATTTCGTCAATGCAACCGGGCTGCCCGATCCGCAGCATTATTCGACGGCGGCCGACATGGCGAAGCTCACCGTCGCGCTCGTCCGCGATTTCCCCGAGTACTACTCGCTCTATGCGCAGAAGGAATTCCGCTACAACAACATCACGCAGTCGAACCGCAACCGGCTGCTGTGGACCGATCCGTACGTCGACGGCGTCAAGACCGGGCATACCGACGCCGCGGGATGGTGCCTCGTCGCATCGGCCAAGCGCGGCGATCGCCGCCTTGTTTCCGTCGTGCTGGGTGCCGACTCCGACTCCGGGCGCGCGAGCGAAAGCCAGAAGCTGCTGAACTGGGGCTTCCAGGCGTTCGATACGGTCTCGCTTTATCAATCCGGCAAGCCGGTGACGGCGTTGCGGGTATGGAAGGGTGCGAAGCGCGACGTAAATGCCGGATTCGTCGCCGACCGCTACGTGACGTTGCCGAAGGGCAAGGCTGACAAGCTCGGCCTTACGCTCGAATCGAAGGAGCCGCTCGTGGCGCCCGTGCTGAACGGGCAACCGGTCGGCGTGGTGAAAGTCGCGCTGGAGGGCAAGCCGATCGCCGAGTTCCCGTTGATCGCACTCGAGGAAGTGCCGCTCGCGAATCTCTTCGGGCGCGCGGTCGATACCGTCAAGCTCTGGTTCACGAGCGCCAAAGGATAGCGATGGCCGATGCCGACCGCGTGGTTTACCTGAACGGGAATTTCCTTCCGCTCGCCGATGCGAAGGTGTCGGTGCTCGACCGGGGCTTCATCTACGGCGACGGCGTCTACGAAGTCGTGCCGGTATATGCGAGAAAGCCGTTCCGGATGCCGCAGCATCTGACGCGTCTTCAGCACAGCCTCGACGGCATTCGCCTCGCCAACCCGCATGCGCAGCGCTGGGATGCGCTGATCGCCGAGCTCATCGCGCGCCAGCCGTTCGACGACCAGGCGGTTTATCTGCAAGTTACGCGCGGCGTCGCCAAGCGTGATCATGCGTTTCCGCACGGCGTCGCACCGACGGTGTTCATGATGAGCAATCCGCTCGTGCTGCCGACGCGCGAGCAGGTCGAACGCGGGGTCGCGGTGATCACCGCACAGGACAACCGGTGGCTCCGCTGCGATCTCAAGACGACGTCGCTCGTCGGCAACGTGCTGATGCGCCAGCTCGCGGTGGATCACGATGCCGTCGAGACCGTGATGTTCCGCGACGGGCACCTGACCGAGGCGTCGGCGTCGAACGTGCTCATCGTGCGCGATGGCACGATCATCGCACCGCCGAAGGACAACCTGATTCTCCCCGGCATCACCTACGATGCGACGCTCGAGATCGCGCACGATTCCGGCGTGGCGCTCGACGTGCGCGCGGTCACGCATGCCGAAACGCTCGGTGCCGACGAGATGTGGCTGTCGTCGTCGACCAAGGAGGTGCTCGCGGTGACGAGGGTCGACGACAAGCCGTTCGCCGGCGGCGCGCCCGGCCCGGTGTTCCGCCGAGTGTGGGCCGCGTTCCAGGAGCGCAAGAAAGGCTAGGATGAACATCCCCCCACGCTCGCTCCGCTCGCTGCCCCCGGGGGGCTGGTCAGTCGGTCGGGACGGCCCTTCCCGACTCGCCGGGCAACGGCGTCGTCGCGCCGAACTGGCCATGCTGGAACACGAGGCCCCTGCCCCGTGCGCGCTCGACCGTCACGACTTCACCGATGAAGACGACGTGATCGCCCGCGCGGTGGCGCGCGTGGTGGCGGCACTCGAACCAGGCGACGCAGTCGTCCACCAGCGGCGCATCCGACCAGCCAAGCCGAAACGACACGCTCGCGAAGCGGTCTACATGAGGGCGGGAGAACCGCCGTGCGAGTTCCACCTGGCGGGTGGAGAGCACGTTGACTGCGTAGCGCGGCGCCGCATCGAATGCCGCCAGGCTCGTCGAGCGCTGCGAAAGTGTCCACATGATCAGCGGCGGAGCGAGCGAGACCGAGTTGAACGAGTTGGCGGTAAAGCCGACGTACCGGTCGTCGGGCGCGCGCGCGCACACGATGGCGACGCCGGTCGCGAACTGCCCGAGCGCATCGCGCAATTGCCGCTCGTTGAACGCCGCAATGCCGCTGGCCTTGTCGCGCCCGGAGCCTGCCATGCCGGCAATGTAACTTAGGACGGTTCCCGCCTCTTGCTAAACTGGGGATTCCTGCCTGCCCCGCACCCCTTCAACCGAGATGCCGGCCACCTTGCAGAAAGCCATAGCGAACCGCTACGCCGGGCGCGACCTGCCGGTGGCGGTCATTCTTCCCGACGGGGCGCGCGTGCCGTTGTCGCCGAAGCCGGAAGTCGACGTGTTCGCGCGCACGCTCGCGGGACTCCGGACACTGGCGGCGCCTGCGATGGGCGCGCTCGCACGGGCGTACGTGCACAACGATGTCGACTTCACCGGCAGCGCCCGGCGCGTGCTCGCGATTGCCGAGCGCATGGTCGGCGACATCGCGCACGGGCATGAAGGCGCGCGCAGCCGCGTGCTGTCGTTCGTGCATCGGCGCCGCGGCAACCAGCGCAACATTTCGCACCACTACGACGTCTCGAACGCCTTCTACCGGATGTGGCTCGATTCGCGGATGGTCTATTCGTGCGCGTATTTCCACAAGCCGGACGATTCGCTCGATGACGCGCAGGCGCAGAAGCTCGACCATATCTGCCGCAAGCTTCGACTCGCCAAGGGCGAGCGCTTCCTCGACATCGGCTGCGGCTGGGGCGCGCTGATCTTCTGGGCCGCCGAAAACTACGGCGTCGAATGCGACGGGCATCACGCTGTCCCGGAACCAGTACGAGCACGTGCGCGAGCAGATCGCGGTGCGGGGACTCGGCGATCGCGTGCGCGTCGAATTGCGCGATTACGCGAAGCTTCCCGACGAGGAGGCGTTCGACAAGATCGCGAGCGTGGGCATGTTCGAGCATGTCGGGCCGCGGAACTACGATCGCTATTTCGGGAAAATCCAGCGCATCCTCGTGCCCGGCGGATTCGTGCTGAACCACGGCATTACGCATAACGCGCTTTCCCGGCGGAGCCTCGGCAGCGGCATCGGGGAATTCGTCGAGGAATACGTGTTTCCGGGCGGCGAGCTCGCGCACGTCTCCCGCGTCGTCGAAGGCCTTGCGGCCCAGGGTCTCGAGGTGGTCGACGGCGAGGCGCTGCGCGAGCACTACGCCCGGACGTTGTGGCACTGGGTCGACCGGCTCGAGGCGCATTCCGATGCGGCGCGCGCCGACGTCGGCGAGGAAAAATACCGCATCTGGCGGATCTACATGGCGGGCTCGGCGCATGCATTCGATCGCGGCTGGCTGTCGCTCTGGCAATTGCTCGCGGGCAAGCCGCTTGCCGACGGCCGCCTGCCGCATCCGCTGACGCGGGCGCACGTCTACCGTTGAGGCGGCGGCGGGCCTTTGCGATGGCGGTTGCATCGCGGGAAGCGCGGCCGCATATTCGCTGAATTCATCGCCGGGCAAATCCGCCCGGCCGGAGCATCGACATGAACACACCCGCCCCCGCCCCGGTCGCCGCGCAAGTGAGCGCGCTCGAATTCCCCTGCACGTTCCCGATCAAGATCATGGGTCGAACGCGGGACGGCTTCGCGCAGGCGATCGTCGAGATCGTGCGCAGGCACGCGCCCGACTTCGAGCCGTCGACGCTCGAAATGCGCACGTCGAGCGCCGGCAACTACCTGTCGATGACCGCGACCGTCAACGCGACGTCGCGCGAGCAGCTCGACGAGCTTTACCGCGCGCTCGTCGCGAACGAGATGGTGGCCATGGTGCTTTGATCGGCTGTCCGGCGCCGGCAGACGCGTGCCGCGCGCCTTCCTCGGCACGAGACTCGGCGATTCGCTGATTGCGTATGCGCTGCCGTAGATCGCGCGCTTCCACGCATCGCCGCCGCGGCCATCCTCGATGAATACGATCATTCGCACGCTCGCGTGCACCGACTACGAATCGACCTGGCGCGCGATGCAGGCATTCACGAATGCGCGCACGCTCGCGACACCCGACGAAATCTGGCTGACCGAGCATCCGCCGATCTACACGCTCGGCCTCGCCGGCCGTCGCGAGCACGTGCTGCGCGACAACGGCATTCCGGTCATCAAGGTCGATCGCGGCGGCCAGGTCACGTATCACGGCCCGGGGCAGCTCGTCGCGTACCTGCTGTTCGATCTTCGGCGCGCGAAGATCGGCGTGCGCGACATGGTGAGGCGCATCGAGGCCGCGGTGATAACATGGCTCGAAACGGCCGGCATCCCGGCGCACGGCAAAGTGTCGGCGCCCGGCATCTATGTCCTGCGCAACGGCGTCGAAGCGAAAATCGCCGCGCTCGGGCTCAGGGTGCGCAACGGCTGCACGTATCACGGCGTCGCCGTGAACATCGACATGGACCTCTCCCCGTTCTCCGATATCGATCCCTGCGGCTACCCGGGACTTGCCGTCACGCAACTCGCGGATCTCGGCGTCGCGCGCACGGTCGAGCAGGCCGGGCGCGAGCTTGCGCCGATTCTGGTCCGCCACTTGCAGGAAACGCGACGGGAAGAGCCGCACGTGCCGGAGCGGCCAGCCGAGGTTGACGTATGACCGGCGACGAATCGGCCGTTGGGGGCGATGCCGTCACCGCGTCCAACGCGGCGGGCGTCAAGCACAAGGGCGGCGCGAAAACGTCGCGCATCCCGATCAGGATCGTCGAGGCAGAGCGCCTGCGCAAGCCGGAATGGATCCGCGTACGCGCGCCGTCGTCGCCGCGCTTCTACGAGATCAAGCAGATCCTTCGCGAGCATCGGCTGCACACGGTGTGCGAGGAAGCGTCGTGCCCGAACATCGGCGAATGCTTCGGCAAGGGCACGGCCACGTTCATGATCATGGGCGACATCTGCACGCGGCGCTGCCCGTTCTGCGACGTCGGGCATGGCCGTCCGCTCGCGCTGGATGGCGAGGAGCCGATCAATCTCGCCAGGACGATTGCCGCGCTGCGGCTGCGCTACGTGGTGATCACGAGTGTCGACCGCGACGATCTTCGCGACGGCGGCGCGCAGCATTTCGTCGACTGCATCCGGGCCGTGCGCGAGCATTCGCCGGGTACGCAGATCGAGGTGCTCGTGCCCGATTTTCGCGGCCGGCTCGACCGTGCGCTCGACATCCTGTGCGCAGCCCCTCCCGATGTGATGAACCACAACCTGGAAACGGTGCCGCGACTCTACCGGCAGGCGCGTCCGGGATCCGATTACGCGCATTCGCTGCGCCTGCTGCAGGCGTTCAAGGAGCGCTACCCGGCGGTGCCGACCAAGTCTGGCCTGATGGTGGGCCTCGGCGAAACCGACGACGAGATTCTCCAGGCGATGCGCGACATGCGCGCGCACGGCATCGACATGCTGACGATCGGCCAGTACCTGCAGCCGTCGCCGCAACACCTGCCTGTTCTGCGCTACGTGCACCCGGACGCGTTCGCCGGTTTCGAGCGCGAAGCGTATGCGATGGGCTTCCGGCACGCGGCGGTGGGCGCACTCGTGCGCTCGTCGTATCACGCGGACAAGCAGGCGGAGGAAGTGCTCACTCATGCATAACGCCTTCGCACACGTCGTGCGTCTCCTCGCTTCGGCCGTCGTTGTTGCGCTGTGCGTCGCGGCGCCGCTCGCGCGCGCCGAGGCATCCGTCGTGCGCATTTCGTACGGCTTCGGCATCCTCTACCTGCCGCTGATGGTGATGGACCGCGAGCACCTGCTCGAGAAGCATGCGAAAGCGGCGGGACTGTCGGATGTCAAGGTCGAATGGAAGACGTTCGATGGCGGCAACGTGATCAACGACGCGATGCTGTCGGGTGCGCTCGACATCGCCGGCATCGGCGTCCCCGGGTTTCTCACGCTGTGGGCGAAAGCGAAGGACAATCCGCGCATCGAGGTGCGCGGCCTGACGGGAATGAGCAGCTCGTCGATGTTCCTGATGACGCGCAATCCCGCCGTGAAGAAGCTCGGCGACTTCACCGACAAGGATCGCATCGCGGTTCCGGGCATCAAGACGTCGCTGCCGGCGGTGCTGCTGCACATGGCGGCCGCGAAGGAGTTCGGCGATGCGAACTACGCGAAGCTCGACCCGATCACCGTCGGCCTTCCGCATCCGGACGCGCTGGCCGTGATGCTCTCGGGCAAGGGCGAGATCGACTCGCACATGGCGTCGCCGCCTTTCTCCTACATCGAAGCCGAGTCGCCCGCGCTGCACCGCGTCTTCGATTCGGTCGATCTGCTCGGCAACATCACGCTCGACATGACGTTCTCGACGCGTCGCTTCGTCGAGGCGAACCCGAAGCTCGCCGCGGCCTTCGTTTCGGCGATGCAGGAGGCCTGCGCGGCGATCGCGGCCGACAAGCGCAAGGCGGCGCAAATCTACAACGACGTGCGCAAGAGCAAGCAGCCGATCGAGGAAACGCTGAAGATTCTCGAGGATCCGAACTCGCAATTCAGCGCGGTGCCCGAGGGAACGATGCGCTACGCCGAATTCATGTCACGCATCGGCACGATCAAGGCGAAGCCGGCGTCGTGGAAGGATCTGTTCTTCGCGCCGATACAGTCGGCGCAAGGGAGCTGAAGCGACAGGCGAGCCGTCAGTCGCCGCGCGAGGCCGGCGGCACGGCGCCATTGGGCCACAGCAGCCACTCCTCGCCCTGTTGGCGCATCCGGCCCGCCTGCTGGCCGGCGTCGTCGCCGAAGCCCCAGAAATAATCGGCGCGAATCGGACCGCGTATCGCCCCGCCGGTGTCCTGCGCCATCACGAGGCGTCGAATCGGCGCATCCGAAAGCGGCTCGGTCGTGGCGAGGAACACCGGTGCGCCGAGCGGGATCGAGCGCGGATCGACGGCGATCGTGCGTGTTGCGAGGAGCGGCACGCCGAGGCTGCCGATCGGTCCGTCGATTTGCGCTTCGAGCGAGCCCGGCACCGGAGGCGGCACCTCGCGGAAAAAAACGTAGCTCGGGTTCTCGTCGAGCAGCTCCGGCAATTGCTCGGGGTGCCGGCGGCCCCATTCGCGAATGCCCTGCATGGATGCCTCGCCCATCGTGAGCTCGCCGCGATCGATCAGCACGCGGGCGACCGAGCGAAACGGCTGCCCGTTCTGATCGGCGTAGCCGACGCGCATGATGCCGCCGTCGTCGAGCTTGACGCGGCCCGAGCCCTGGATCTGCAGGAAGAAGGCATCGACCGGATCGCTCACGTACACGAGCGCCTTGCCGTTCGTATCGGCTTTGCCGGCGTCGATGTCGGCGCGCGCCCAGTACGGCACGACGCGGCGGCCGTCGAGTCGTCCGCGCACGCGCTTGCCCTTGAGCTCGGGATAGAGATCGGCAAGCTCCACCACCAGGAGGTCGTCGGGCGGCGCGTACAACGGCGCGGCAAACGCGGCGCTCGGCGTGCGCGAGCCGAAGAGGAGCGGTTCGTAATAGCCGGTGATGAGTCCGCTCGCGCTGCCGTCATTGGCCGTCACCCGGTACGGCGTAAAATTCGCCTCGAAGAAGTGCCGAACCGCAGCCGCATCGCGTTCGTCGATCACATCCGCGGCGGCGCAAGGCGCTTGCCACACCGCTTGCGTGCGCGGCCGTGCCACGAGCGCTGCGCACCCGACGCGAAATGCCGGCCACGCCGCTTCGACGCGATCATCGTTCCAGCCGGGCAGATCGGCATACGTGGTCGGCGTGAATACCGCGTACGCCGGTACGGACGGCGCGATGGCAGGCGGAACTGTCGGCACGACCTGGCAGCCGGCGAGCGCGGTCAGTCCGGCGAGCGTCGCGCGCCTGATCAGCGCGAGCGCCGAATGAAGGCGCTCGCCGAGGAGTGACATCGATGGGTTGGCTGCTGTTCGAATCGGGCGTCGCATTGCTGATTCTGGTGGCGATCGTCGCCTGGACGATGGCGCCGCTACGCAAACGTCGCGGGAAGCCATCGGGGGACGAGGATTGACGATCGGCGCGCGCGGGGCGCCGGGCGCGCCTGCGGCCGGCTCAATGCAGCGTGCGCGGAATCGACAGCGTGAACGGCGGAATCGGCACGTCGAAGGCGAGCCCGTCTTCGGCCACCATGTGATACGACCCGCGCATCGTCCCGACCGCGGTGGGAATGCTCGTGCCGCTCGTGTATTCGAAGCTCTCGCCCGGCCGCAGCACGGGCTGCTTGCCGACGACGCCCTGCCCCTTCACTTCCTGGACCCGGTTTTCGGCGTCGGTGATGATCCAGTGACGACTCACCAATTGCGCGGCGACGGTGCCCGTGTTGGTGACGGTGATGGTGTAGGCGAACACGAAGTGGTTCTTGTCCGGATCAGACTGCTCCGGAAGAAACGCGACTTTCGGCGATACGGTGAGTTCGTAACGTTTAAGCTCCGTCATGGCAGCACGGCCCGATCTTTTCTGCGATTATAGTCCGATGACGCGCCGCTACCGGATTGCACCCTCGCTGCTGTCGGCCGATTTCGCGCGGCTCGGCGAGGAAGTGCGCGCCGTCGTCGACGCGGGCGCCGACATGATCCATCTCGACGCGATGGACAACCATTATGTGCCGAACCTGACGGTGGGTCCGCTCGTGTGCGCGGCGATCAAGCCGTACGCGAGCGTGCCGATCGACGTGCACCTGATGGTGAAGCCCGTCGACCGCATCGTGCCCGACTTCGCGACGGCGGGCGCGTCGTTCATCAGCTTTCACCCCGAAGCGACGGAACATGTCGACCGCACGATCGAGCTCATTCACGAGCACGGCTGCAAAGCCGGGCTCGTATTCAATCCCGCGACGCCCCTCGACTGGCTGATGCACACGCTCGACAAGCTGGATCTCGTGCTGATCATGTCGGTCAACCCGGGGTTCGGCGGGCAGTCGTTCATCGCGCACGCGCTCGACAAGCTGAAGGCGGCGCGCAAGCTCGTCGATGCGGCGATCGCGCGCACGGGGCGCGAAATCCTGCTCGAGATCGATGGCGGGGTCAAGGTCGACAACATCGAGAGCATCGCGATCGCGGGCGCCGATACCTTCGTCGCCGGCAGCGCGATCTTCGAGCATCCGGATTATCGCGGGACGATCGCGTCGATGCGCGCTGCGCTGGCGCGCGCCGTCGATTCGACGCGGCCATGATCACCGACTCCGAGTTTCGCGCGCTCGCGGCGCAAGGCTACAACCGGATCCCGCTCGTCCTCGAATCGTTCGCCGACCTCGACACGCCGCTGTCGCTGTACCTCAAGCTCGCGCAGCAACGCTATACGTTCCTGCTCGAGTCGGTCGTCGGCGGCGAGCGGTTCGGGCGCTATTCGTTCATCGGCCTGCCGGCGAAGGTGCGCATTCGCGTCAAGGGTGCGCATATCGAAGTGGAAGACGCGGGCGGCGTGATCGAGCGCCACGAGGGCGATCCCCTCCTCTTCCTGCGCGAATTTCTGGGCCGGTTTCGCGCGGCGCCGCAGCCGGGACTGCCGCGCTTCTGCGGCGGTCTCGCCGGGTATTTCGGCTACGACACCGTGCGGCATATCGAGCCGAAACTCGGTGCGCGCAAGCCCTCGCAGACCGATGCGCTCGACGACCTTCCCGACATGCTGCTGCTCCTGACCGATGAGCTCGCCGTCATCGACAACCTGGCCGGCAAGATCTATCTGATCGTCTATGCGGACCCCGGCGAAGCGGACGCCTACGCGCGTGCGCAGGAGCGGCTGCAGCAGCTGCGCCGGGCATCGCGCGCGCAGGTCACGATCCCGTATCAGACCGCCGGTGCCGTGACGCGCGCGGAGAGTGAAACGGGCCCCGAGGCGTTCCAGAACGCGGTCAGGCGCGCGAAGGACTACATCGCGGCGGGTGACGTCATGCAGGTGGTGCTGTCGCAGCGGATGCACCTGCCGTTCGCGGCATCGCCGCTGTCGCTGTACCGGGCATTGCGTTCGCTCAATCCGTCGCCGTACATGTTCTACTATGACTTCGGCGACTTTCACGTCGTCGGCGCGTCGCCCGAGATTCTCGTGCGCAAGGAAGGCTCGACCGTCACGCTGCGGCCGATCGCCGGCACGCGCCCGCGCGGCGCGACGCGCGAGGCCGACGAGCAGCTCGCGCACGAGCTTGCGAGCGATCCGAAGGAGATCGCGGAGCACGTGATGCTGCTCGACCTCGGGCGCAACGACGTCGGCCACGTCGCAACCACCGGCAGCGTGCGCGTCACCGAGCAGATGGCCATCGAGCGCTATTCGCACGTGATGCACATCGTGTCGAACGTCGAAGGCCGCCTCGCGCCGGGAACGACGAGCTTCGACGTGCTCGCCGCGAGCTTCCCTGCGGGGACGGTGAGCGGCGCACCGAAGGTCCGCGCGATGGAGATCATCGACGAGCTCGAGCCTTCGGCGCGCGGCATCTATGCGGGTGCCGCGGGCTACATCAGCTTTCAGGACGACATGGACCTCGCGATCGCGATTCGCACCGGCGTCGTGCGCGACGGCATGCTGTACGTCCAGGTCGGTGCCGGCATCGTCCACGATTCGGTGCCGGAAGCCGAGTGGCAGGAAACGCTGAACAAGGCGCGGGCGGTATTGCGGGCGGCGGAGCTCGTGCAGCTGGGGCTCGACGCCGAACCGTAAAGCGTCGACGTCGACTTGACGCGGCGCGTCCGCAGGTTTTACATGTCCAGGTAATCCATGCCGGCGAATGCCCGATGCGGCATTTGCCGCGGCATTGATTTGACGTGACATTTGCGCCTGCCGGAGCTGGCACGCACGCTGCTCGATCGAACAACTCACCCGTTCACGAGTCCCCAATGGACAAAATTCAATTACGTGCCGCTGCGCGTGCATTCATGCGGTCGTCGCAGCCTCCCTTGCCCCCGCTCGACCAGACGCTGCCGCGCACGACGCGCGAGCGCGCGGCCGTACCCGCCGATGAAGTCGCGCCGCATCCGATCCGCGGCCGCCACCCACCTCCGCTCGACAAGGCCCGCGCGCGCCAGGCGTGCTTGCCGATGGGCACGCTGCACTCGATCGTCGTCACCGTCGATGTCCGCAAGCGCAGGCGCACGTGGTACATCATCGATCCCGATCCCGCCGTGGCGGCGCAATACTCGGCGGCGGGTCTCGACCTCACGCCGGGCTGCAAGGTGCTGGTCGACGCCGAGGCGATGCGCCCCATCGCGCTGGTCGACTTCGATCCGGCCGTAAGCGCTCAAGATGCCTCGCCGATGCCGCACGGGTTCAATCCGTATTTCGATCTGCCCGCCGGCTGAATCGCCGTGCGGCCCGTTGCTGATGCATCACGAAGCCGCCGGGATCGCGGATAACCGGATCCGCATCCGATATACGCTCGATTTGCACTACGAGGTCCTCGGCGCCGCGGATTTCGTTTTCAACATCCACGCGGCGCGCACCGATCAGCAGCGCGTGCGAAGCGAAGCGCTCGTCGTCGATCCGCCGGTCGCATGGCGAGTCGACACCGAGCCGCCGCTTTGCAACCGGCTGCTGAGGCTACGCGCCGGCGCGGGTCCGCTCGATGTCCGCTATGTCGGCGACGTCGAGGTCCGGCACTACATGGCGGAGCCCGCGCAGGTGATCGCCGGCGCGATCGATGCATTGCCCGTCGATGCGCTCGGCTTTCTCCGGCCGAGCCGCTATTGCCAGGCCGATCGCCTGCAGGAACTCGCGTGGCGCGAATTCGGCCAGATGTCGCCGGGGCACGCTCAGGTCGACGCCGTGTGCCGATGGGTACGTTCGCGCATCGACTTTCGCGTCGGCACGTCCACGATCGCGACTTCGGCGCTCGAGACGCTCGAAGAGGGCGCCGGCGTTTGCCGCGACTTCGTGCACCTGACGATCGCGTTGCTGCGTGGCCTCAACTATCCGGCGCGCTTCGTGAGCGGCGTCGATTACGGCGCCCCCGCGGCGCTCGGGCCGCCCGACTTTCATTCCTATGTCGAAGCGTATATCGGCGAGCGCTGGTGGCTGTTCGACCCGACCGGCATCACGCCGGTCACCGGCCTGATCCGGATCGGCACCGGCCGCGACGCGGCGGACGTCGCCTTCGCGACGATGTTCGGCGATGTGCGCGGCGCCATGCCGAAAGTGGCGTTCACGGCCATGGACGATCCGGCGGCCAACGTGGTGATGCCGCAACCGACGACGCTCGCGGTCTCCACCGCCGCCCGTTAGCGGCGCTCTCCGCGCGGCATCTTCCCAAGCACTCGCGTAGGACGGCGGGCGACAGCGGCCTGCTGTCGCGCCGACTTCACGAACCGCGCTGCACCGACTGCGCCGGCGAACCGGCCGCCGCACAATGCGCTCACATTGGCGCCGCGATCGGCGCAGCCTGGGCCCCGTGCGATCGGCAGATGGCCGCGGGGAGGTGACAAGTCGAGGAGGCTCCATGGGCACACAGCAAAGCCGGCAAGGACACGGCCGGCAAGGCAGTCGTCAGCAGGGCCAGCAGAGCGACCGGCGTCCTGAGCAGGAGCGCGATCTGCAGCGTAACAAAGAGAGCGACCGCGGCCAGCACCAGCAAGGCGGCGACCCGAGCCGCCAGCAGAGCCAGCAGAACGTTCATGGCGAGGGCAACTACGCGGCGTCCCGGCAGTATGACGACGCGACGAAAAAATTCACCGAGTCGGGCCGCGTCGAGCCGGCCGCACGCGCCGCGGCGCCTCGCTCGGGCGCCGACGCGCGCGAAATGGCCGCCGCCGAAGCCGAGGGCAAACGTCACTCGAAGGGCGAGGACCCCGCGCTGAATCGCAAGGCCTCGCAAAAAGCGCCCGAGTCGCCGGACACGCCGCGACCGGGACAAGAGGAGGAATGAGCGATGGCTGCGCATCTCTACGGCCCGGTCGCGGTGCAGGTCAACTCCATTCCCCTGCTGGACGCGAGCTCGCTGCCATCGGCCGATGACTGGGCGTTGATCGAATCGATCAACGCGTACACGGATACGGCGACCGATTTCGAACCCGATTTCGATCGCTTCGGGCGCATTCGACTGAGCGCCGCGTACGACGAGTAAGGCCGCGATCGTCCGTTCGCAGCGGACGTTCGCGGGTTTGTTGAGTGCAACCCGTTCGGGAGGTTCTCCATGCTGCAATACGCTGCGGTGTTCTTCGTGATTGCGTTGATAGCGGCGGTATTCGGCTTCACCGGCATCGCAGTCGGCGCCGCCGAAATCGCCAAGGTACTGTTCTTCATCTTCCTGGCGCTGTTCGTGATTTCGCTGCTCGTTGGCATGTTCCGGCGATCGCCGTAACTTGGGGTCGGGGGTTGCGCGTCGGGCGCAAAGCGGCTTCGACGCGCGTTTCGCGCAACGCCACAAAGCCCCACGCCTGACCAGAGCACACACGCTTACCTCGAAGCCCCGCGAACGGCGAGTTCGCGGGGCCTTTTTTCGCTGAGTCGGGCGATTCAGGTGCGATTGCGGGTGACGGGCTAGAATCGGGCATTCACGCACTTGCACGCGGCCGCCATCGGCGTTCGCCGCCCGCGGCCCCGCCCGTCATGCTGTTGATGCTCGACAATTACGACAGCTTCACCTGGAATCTCGTCCAGTATCTGGGCGAGCTCGGTGCCGCGGTCAAGGTCATGCGCAATGATGCGATCACGCTCGACGAGATCGACGCGATGCATCCGGATCAGATCGTGATTTCCCCCGGTCCCTGCACGCCGAGCGAAGCCGGCATTGCGGTGCCGCTGATCCGCCGTTTCGCCGGCAGGATCCCGATCCTCGGCGTTTGTCTCGGGCACCAGGCCATTGGCCAGGCGTTCGGCGGCAGGATCATCCGTGCGCAGCGGGTCATGCACGGCAAGCTGTCGTCGATCGTTCATGATCAGCGCGGCGTGTTCGCCGGCGTGCCGTCCCCGTTCAATGCCACGCGCTATCACTCGCTCGCGATCGAGCGCGCAAGCCTGCCCGGCGTGCTCGACGTGACCGCGACGGCCGATGACGGTGAAATCATGGCGGTCCGGCATCGGGAGTTGCCGGTGGAAGGCGTACAGTTCCACCCCGAGGCGATCCTGACGGAGCACGGCAGGAAGGTGCTCGAGAATTTCCTCGCCGCGACCGTTTAAGCGCACCACCATCATGTCCATCACGCTTCAGGACGCGTTGCAGCGCACGATCGAGCATCGCGAGATCTTCCACGACGAAATGCTGTCGCTGATGCGGCGGATCATGAGCGGCGAAGTGACGCCGGTGATGATCGCCGCGCTGACGGTGGGCCTTCGCGTCAAGAAGGAGACGATCGGCGAGATTGCCGCGGCGGCGCAGGTGATGCGCGAGTTCGCGACGCGAGTCGACGTCACCGATGCCGATACGCTGCTCGACATCGTCGGCACCGGCGGCGATGCGTCGCACACGTTCAACATCTCGACGGCGTCGATGTTCGTCGCCGCGGCGGCCGGCGCGAGGGTCGCCAAGCACGGCAACCGCTCGGTGTCGTCGAAGTCGGGCAGCGCCGACGTGCTCGAGGCGCTCGGCGCCAACATCATGCTGTCGCCCGGCGAGGTCGCCCGGTGCATCGACGAGACCGGCGTGGGGTTCATGTTCGCGCCGAGCCATCATGGCGCGATGAAGCATGCGGCGAGCGTGCGCAAGGAACTGGGCGTGCGGACGATCTTCAATATCCTGGGCCCGCTCACCAATCCGGCCGGCGCGCGCAATCACCTGATCGGCGTGTTCCACCCGGACCTGGTCGGCATCCACGTTCGCGTGCTGCAGCGGCTCGGCAGCCGGCGCGCGATGGTCGTCTACGGCAAGGACGGCATGGATGAGGTGTCGCTTGGCGCCGCGACGATGGTCGGCGAGCTCAAGGATGGCGCAGTCACCGAATACGAGATCCATCCGGAAGATTTCGGACTGCACATGAAGTCGAACCGCGGGCTCAAGGTGGCCGACGCGCGCGAATCGAAGGAGATGGTGCAGGAGGCGCTGCGCGACGTCGACGGCACGCCGCGCGAGATCGTCGTGCTCAACGCCGGGACGGCGCTCTACGCCGCCGGCATCGCCGACTCGATCGTCGACGGCATCGCGCGCGCCCGCCGCACGATCGCGAGTGGCGCCGCCAGCGCCAAGCTCGAGCAGTTCGTCGCCGCGACGCAAGCGATCGCGCGTCGCGCCTGACGATTCGCGGTGAAAGCGATGGGCGACAGCGATATCCTCGCGCGAATCATGACGGCGAAGGCCGAGGAGGTGATCGCCGCGCAGATTGCGCGTCCTTTCGACTTGCTGGACCGCGAGGCCCGTGCCGCGGCGCCGCCCCGCGGGTTCGCCGACGCGATCCGCAGGCGCGTCGAGCGCGGGCGCCCGGCGATCATCGCGGAAATCAAGCGCGCGAGCCCGAGCAAGGGCGTTCTGCGCGCGCAATTCGACCCGCCATCCATCGCGGCGTCCTTTGATCGCGCCGGCGCCACGTGCCTGTCGATTCTCACCGATCGTCCCTTCTTCCAGGGCGCACCCGAGCATCTCGCCGCCGCGCGGGCCGCGTGCTCGCTGCCGGTGCTCCGCAAGGAATTCATCATCGACGAGCATCAGATCGCCGAGTCGCGGGCGCTTGGCGCCGACGCGGTGCTGCTGATCGTCGCGGCACTGGACGATGCTCGCCTCGGCGCGCTCGAAGCGTGCGCGGCGGCGTACGGCATGGACGTGCTGGTCGAGGTGCACGATGCGGGCGAGCTCGACCGTGCGCTGCGCCTCGCGACGCCGCTGATCGGCATCAACAACCGCAATCTGCGCACGTTTCACGTCTCGCTGCACGCGACGATCGAGCTGCTGCCGCGCGTGCCGCCCGACCGGATCGTGGTCACCGAAAGCGGGATCCTCGCGCAGCGCGATGTCGCGCAGATGCGCCGTCACGGCGTCAATGCGTTCCTCGTCGGCGAGGCGTTCATGCGCGCGCCCGATCCGGGTGCGGCGCTCACGGCATTGTTCGGCTCCTGACGCGGCGCGCAGGATGAAATCCGGCCTGTCTGGCTTGCTTGCCGATGTCGGCGATCGCCGCTGAGCGCGTCAGCAAGGTGTGGGCGACCGCCGAGGGCGCCGTTCGCGCCGTCGATGACGTCAGCTTCGCGTTCGATGCCGGAACGCTCAACGTATTGCTCGGACCGTCCGGCTGCGGCAAGTCGACGACGCTGCGGCTCATCGCGGGTCTCGAAGTCAACGATGGCGGCCGCATTCTCATCGGCAACCGCGACGTGACGAAGCTGCCGCCGGCGTCGCGCTCGATCGCGATGGTGTTCCAGAGCTACGCGCTGTTTCCGCATCTCACCGTCGCGGAGAACATCCTGTTCGGATTGCGCGTGCGCAAGGTACCCGCCGGCGAGCGGCGTGAGCGTCTCGATCGCGTGGCCGACCTGCTCGGACTGACGTCGCTCCTTGCGCGCAAGCCGTCGCAATTGTCGGGAGGACAGCAGCAGCGCGTGGCGCTTGGCCGCGCGATCATTGCACAGGCGCCTGTCTGCCTGATGGACGAGCCGCTTTCCAACCTCGACGCGCAGTTGCGCGCGGAGATGCGCCTCGAGATCCGCGCGCTGCAGCGCAAGCTCGGCATCACGATGGTGTATGTCACGCACGACCAGGTCGAGGCGATGTCGATGGCGGATCGCGTCGTGCTGATGCGCGCGGGGAGGATCGAGCAGAACGGTGCGCCGGTCGATCTTTACGAAGACCCGGCGAATACGTTCGTCGCGCGGTTCATCGGCACGCCGCCGATGAACCTGCTGCGCCTTGCGGCCGGCCGCGGCGGTGCGGTGATCGCCGGCACCGACGGTCCTGTCGTGCTCGACGGACAATTCGCGGCGGGTGTCCTCGGCGTGCGCCCGGAGCATATGCAGCTCGCGTTCGAAACCGGTATCCGCGCGGGTGTCGACAGCGTCGAATACCTCGGCGGCGATTCGCTCGTCGGTTGCCGCATCGGCGGCCAGGCCGTCGCACTGCGCGTTGCCGGCAGCGTCGGCCTTGCGCGCGGCGATGCGATCGGGGTGCGCTGGGCGCCCGGTGCGCAGCATTATTTCGATGCCGACGGCTTGCGCGGCGTGAGCCATCCGTACGCGCTGCCGACCACGCAGATTGCTTGATGGACGTTCGTTTTCACAGGGAGGAACGATGAAGCTGTTCATGTGGATGTGGAGTTGGCTTGCCGCGGCGGTGGTGGCCGTCGTCGCGGGCAGTGCGCTCGCGCAGGCGCCGGTCGACGTGCCGTTTTTCTATCCGGTCGCCGTCGGTGGGCCGATCACGAAGATCATCGACCGTTTCGCCGCCGACTTCGAGAAGGAAAACCCCGGCATCAAGCTGCATCCGATCTATTCGGGGAGCTACCAGGAATCGATTGCGAAGGCGCTCACTGCCGTCAAGAGCGGCGATCCGCCCGTGACGTCGATCCTGCTGTCGACGGACATGTTCACGCTGATCGACGAGGATGCGATCGTGCCGTTCGACGACCTCATCAAGACCGCCGACGACAAGGCGTGGTTTGCGAGCTTCTATCCGGCGTTCATGGAGAACAGCCAGACCGGCGGCAAGACATGGGGCATTCCGTTCCAGCGCTCGACGATCGTGCTCTATTACGACAAGGACGCATTCAGGGAAGCGGGGCTCGATCCGAATCATCCCCCGGCGACGTGGAAGGAGATGACCGAGTACGCGCAGAAGCTCACGAAGCGCGACGCATCGGGCAACGTCACGCGCTGGGGCGTGCAGATTCCGTCGTCGGGCTTTCCCTATTGGCTTTTCCAGGGACTGACGATCGAGAACGGCGTGAACCTGATGAACCAGGCCGGAACCGCGGTTTACTACGACAAGCCCGAAGTGATCGGCGCGCTTCAATACTGGCTCGACCTCGTCAACAAGTACAAGGTGCATCCGCCGGGCATCGTCGAGTGGGGCACGACGCCGAAGGATTTCTTCGAGCGCAAGGTCGCGATGATGTGGACGACGACCGGCAACCTGACGAACGTGCGCAGCAACGCGAAGTTCGATTTCGGCGTCGGGATGCTGCCCGCCAACAAGCAACGCGGCAGTCCGACCGGCGGCGGCAACTTCTACATCTTCAAGAAGTCGACGCCGGCGCAGCGCGAAGCGGCGTTCAGGTTCATCAAGTGGGTAACGGCGCCGGAACGCGCGGCGCAATGGGGCATCGACACCGGCTACGTCGCGGTGCGCGCCGACGCCTGGGATACGCCGGTGATGAAGCAGTACGTCGCGGGCTTTCCCGCGGCTGCGGTCGCGCGCGACCAGTTGCCGTTCGCGAAGGCCGAGTTGTCGACGCACGACAACCAGCGCGTGACCAAGGCGCTGAACGACGGCCTGCAGGCGGCGCTGACCGGCACCAAGACGCCGGAGCAGGCGATGAAGGACGCGCAACGCGAAGCCGATCGGCTGCTGCGCAGCTACAAATAGCCGTCGGAGCCCCCGTCCACGCTCCCTCTCCCCGCGCGCTTCTCCCCGCGCGCCGGGAGAGGGAGAATGGACGAGCGATGACGCGAACGCGCGAGTGGCTCTACGCCTGGCTGCTGTTGCTGCCGGCCGCGACGCTGCTCGCGCTGTTCACGCACTATCCGGCGATCGCGAACCTCTGGCACAGTTTCTATTCGACGCCGAGGGGCTCGCGTCCGGTGACGTTCATCGGCCTCGACAATTATCGCGCGCTGATCGACGACCCGATCTTCTGGCAGGCGTTGTCGAACAACCTCTGGTACGCGCTCGGCACGATCCCGCTGTCGATCGCGCTCGCGCTGCTGATGGCGGTATGGGTGAATGGACATCTTCCGGGGCGCGGGTTCCTGCGGCTCGCCTACTTCACGCCGACGGTGCCGCCGATGATCGCCGTCGCGAACATCTGGCTCTTCTTCTATACGCCGGGATACGGGCTGCTCGAGCAGGTCACCGGGCTGTTCGGATTGCCGAGCCACAACTGGCTCGGCAGCCGAAGCACGGCGTTGCCGGCGCTGATGGTCGTCACCGTGTGGAAGGAAGCGGGCTTTTTCATGATCTTCTACCTCGCGGCGCTGCAATCGATGTCGCCGCATCTGGCCGACGTGGCGGCCATCGAAGGCGCGTCGCGCAGCTACTTCTTCCGCCGAGTGACGCTTCCGCTGCTGATGCCGACGACGCTCTTCGTGCTCGTCAACGCGGTGATCAACGCGTTTCGCGTCGTCGATCACATCGTGGTGATGACGCGCGGCGGCCCTGACAACGCGACGGCGCTCCTGCTCTACGACATCTTCGAGATCGGCTTCCGGTTCTGGGACTCGTCGTACGCGGCGGCGCTGACGATGGTGCTGCTCA
>CAVPMH010000021.1:0-89926 GCA_963706225.1 uncultured Pseudomonadota bacterium | reverse complement strand
CGTCGTGCGCGCTCGTGGCCCTTGCATGGCCGTCGCTCGGTCCGCTGCCTTGGGTCATCGTCGATTTCGATGGCCATCACCACGCGGCGGCAGGACATCACCATCCTGGTGAAGCACGCCATCACGATGATCACTTCGATGGATCATCGATCCCCGGCAGCCCGACGCATCCGATCGATCACGACTGCCCCGAGTGCCAGGTGCTCAAGCACTTGTCGCGGTGCATCCTTCCCGCATTCGCAGTCAGCGTCATACCGCCGCCGTTTATCTGCGACGTGTCGCCGCGCGTTCCTGTCGCATTACCGCCGACGCATGTAACCGCACACCTTCCGCCCGTCCGCGCGCCTCCCGAAGCAACCGCCTGAGCCGTTTTCGCCGGACGACCGAGCGTCGCCCTGTCGCGTCGCGCGGTCGTCGGGCGCACGGCGCGCGACGGCGCATCGCCGTCCCAGTCGATCTTCTGGAGGATTCATCATGAAAGTTGCGTCGATTTCAGGCGCCATGCTCGTCGCGCTTTGCTGGATGGCCGCGACCCCCGTTCACGCGCACGGTTTTGCCGGCAAGCGATTTTTCCCGGCGACGCTCGCCACCGACGATCCCTTCGTCGCCGACGAGTTGTCGCTGCCCACGATCTTCTATCAGAAGTCGCCGGCGAGCGGCGGAGAGCCGGCGTCGCGCGAGACCGATTTCGCGATCGACGTGTCGAAGCGGATCACCGAGAACTTCGGCATCGGCCTTGGCGCCACTTACAAGACGATCCGACCCGAGGGCGCCGATTCGCAACGCGGGTTCGACAACCTCGCGGCGAGCATCAAGTACAAGTTCTATGAAAACGACGCGCACGAAGCAATCATGTCCGCCGGCGTCGACTGGGACATCGGCGGCACCGGTGCGCGCCGGGTCGGCGCCGAATCGTTCAGCACGATTACACCCGGCATATTCTTCGGCAAGGGATTCGGCGATCTACCCGACCGACATGAAGTTCCTTCGCCCGCTCGCGATCACCGGCCTCGTCGGCGTCGGGATACCTTCGCGAAGCAGCACGACGACGATCAGCGACGAAGGCGACGTCGACATCGAGCGCAATCCGCACACGCTCGAATGGGGCTTCTCGATCCAGTACAGCCTGCCGTATCTGCAGTCGTTCGTGCAGGATGTCGGACTGAAGGCGCCGTTCAACCGGATGATCCCGGTCGTGGAATTCGCGATGTCGACCGCGCTCGACCGCGGCGCCAGCGGAACGACCGGCACCGTCAACCCCGGGATCATCTGGGCCGGTCAGGACATCCAATTGGCAATGGAGGCCGTAATACCGGTCAACCATCGCAGCGGCAACAGCGTCGGCGTACTCGCGCAACTGCATTTCTTCCTCGACGACCTGTTTCCGCAAACGATCGGCCGGCCCCTCATCCGATGATCGCTCCGGTGCGCTTCGCGATTCTGCTGCTCGCCGCCGCCATGTGCATCGCAAGCGTGCCGGCGGCGGCCCATGCGTTCCTGGACCACGCGCTGCCCGCGGTCGGCAGCACCGTGCACGAATCGCCGCGCGCGGTGCGGTTATGGTTCACCGAGCAGCTCGAGCCGGCGTTCAGCAGCGTCCGCGTGCTCGACAAGAGCGGCAAGGAGGTGGACGCCGGCGATTCGCACGTCGACTCCGCCGAACCGATGGTCCTTGCTGCGTCGGTGCCGGCACTCGCGCCGGGCACGTATCGTGTCGTCTGGCGCGTCGTCTCCGTCGACACGCACGTGACCGAAGGCGACTTCACGTTCGACATCGCCCGGTGATCGTCCGCGTGCGGGGCTTTTGCCCATGAATGCGGCATTCGTCGCCGCGCGCGCATTGCATTTCGGCTCGGCGATGCTGGTTTTCGGCGAGCTGCTGTTCGTCTCGGTCGTTGCGTCCTCGGCCTGGCAACGCGCAGTTGCCGCGCAACCGGGCAAAGGCGGCGCCCTCGATCGCCACTTGCAAGTCGTCACCGCGTGGGCGCTCGTCGTGAGCGCGGTATCGGGCGCCGTATGGCTTGCGATCGAGGCAGTCAGCATGGCAGGGACGACGCTCGCGCGCGCGATCGACGCCCGCACGCTCGGGCTCGTGCTGCGCGAAACGGAATTCGGCCATGTGTGGCTGCTGCGGACGTTCGTGCTCGTCGTGCTGGCGCTGTCGCTGGCCGCGATACGACGCGCGACGAGTGATGGGACACGACTGCGACGTGCGCGCGTCGCGCTGTTGCTTGCGGCGCTCTATCTCGCGACGCTGGCATGGGCGGGCCACGCCGCGGCCACGATGCAGGGGGCGCTGCGCGCATTGCATCTCGCCTCCGACATGTCGCATGCGCTCGCCGCCGGGGCATGGCTCGGCGCGCTTCCGGCACTCGTCTACTGCCTGGGGAGCGCCCAGACGAGCACCGCGATAGGGGGCGTCACGCGGCGCTTTTCGATACTGGGCATCATCAGCGTTTGCGTGCTGCTCGTAACCGGCATCGTGAACGCCTGCTTCCTCGTGGGCTCGTTCGCCGCGCTCTTCGGCACGCCGTATGGCCGCGTGCTGATCGTCAAGCTCGCGGTGTTCGCGGCAATGCTCGCGCTGGCAGCGCACAATCGGTGGCACCTGACGCCGCAGCTTGCGCACGGCGATGCCGCCGCACGGCAATCGCTTCGCCGGAGCGCGCTGGTGGAAGTCATCGGCGGCGTTGCGATCGTCGCCATCGTCGGCGCGCTCGGCACGATGATTCCCGGCGCGCATCAGTCGCCGGTCTGGCCGTTCACGTTCGCACTCGATCTCTCGAATCCCGCGAGGCCGGCGATCATCGCGCTCGCGGGGATTGCGCTGGCGGCGCTGATCCTTATCATCACGGGCGTGCGCCGCCGCTTTGCACGGTTATGGATTCCCGGATCGATTGCGCTGCTGCTTTCCGCGGTCACATCCGGCTGGGTGCTGGCGGTGCCTGCATTTCCGACGACATACGCGACTTCGCCGGTGCCGTACACCGTGGACGCGGTCGCACGCGGGGCTTCGACGTTTGCGCATGATTGCAGCGGATGCCACGGCGCCGATGCGCGCGGCGATGGCGCCAGGGCAGCGTCGCTGCCGATGAAGCCCGTCAACCTCGCCGAGCACGCGTTGCATCATCCGCAGGGCAACCTGTTCTGGTGGATTGCGCACGGGATTCCGGATACGCCGATGCCGGCGTTCTCGCCGGCGCTCTCCGAGACGCGGATCTGGGAAGTCGTGCAATTCCTGGTGGCGCGAGCAAGCGCTGAAGCTGCCACGTCGCTCGGACCCCGCGCCGATGTCGCTTCGATGAGTACGGTGCCGGATTTCAGCTACGAACGGCCCGGGCAGGGGCAGCGCACATTGTCGGGCGAACACGCGCCGGCGCTGATCGTCCTGTATTCGCTGCCGCAGTCGCGTGCGCGCCTCGACGAGCTCGCGTCCGATCATCGCGTGTTGCACGGCAACCTTCGCGTCGTCGCGATTCCGTTCGCCTCATCGCAACCACAACCCACCGCGGAGACGAACGCGCCGATGCAGACGCGCGTCGATCCTGAAGTCGCCTCGGTCTATGCGATGTTCGCGCGCACTACCGACGGCTCGCAACCCTCGCATGTCGAATTGCTGGTCGACGGCGCGGGCGTTCTGCGCGCGCGCTGGATCGGACCACCGGCCCGTGGCAGCGACCGCGATGCGGAGATCCTGGCGGCCGTGAGCGAGCTTCCCGAGCCACCGACGATGCCCGCGATGATGCATCACATGCGTTGAACCCGCGTCAGGGCGCTGTCGACCATGCGCGCGAAAAAAACCCCGCAGGCGCAAGCCCGCGGGGTTGAAGACTGTATCAATCAGGAGGAGAGAATTGATACAGAGGAGACACCACCAACTCTGAACTGGGGATCGCCCCGCGCGGATTCAAGGCCGCGCGGATCGCAAGGGCCGGCGCGAACCGGCCGCCCGGCAGCTTAAGCGCGCTTCGACTTCGATACGTTCGCTGCGTTCGCTGCGGCCTTGGTGGCCGACGCGGTGGCGGCGCGAACGCTCGCATCCGCGAAGTCGACGACTTGCTTCGTCGCCTTCTGGAACTGGTCGAACGCGGCGGTCGACGCGGCGAACGTCGACTTCAGCGCGTTGACGGCGACATCCGAGCCGGCCGGCGCCGATTGGCTGGCCTTCTCGACCCACGACGCGACGCCCTTCGTGTAGGCGTTCCACGTTTCCTCGGCGAGCGCCGAGAATCCGGCTTGCGCTTCCGTCGACAGCTCGTACAGCGTGCGCGAGTAACCCGTCGCGCTTTGCACGCCGACTTCGGCGAGCTTCGCGCGAAGCGACAGCAGTTCCTGCACGTCCTTGACCGACGCGGCGGCTTGCGCGCCTTCGACCGCTTGCGCGATCGCGAGCTTGGCGGCGTTGATGTTCAGGCTGACGAGCTTCTCGGCGTTCTCGATCGAGAACGACGCGAGCTTGATCGCGTTCGATACGTTGGCCTGGTTGAATTCCGTGAATTGTTCCGATGCGTTGTACATTGCTTGCCCTTTCAATGGCGGGTCCATCGACCCATTGGCCTTTGGCAGGACCGGTACATTCGCCCTTCCCGCCTCGAATCGGTGCCGGCCGAGTCCGCCCGATCCGACGAGCGATTGCTGCACCGCACAAAACCCATTGTAGGGATGGCCGCAAGGCAAGTCAAGCGTTTTTTGTGCAGTGCACCATTGACTTTCTGGCACCCGCCGCAAGCCGTTTTCAAAGTTTAGACAAATCAGGGAGTTATAATATCGACCTCTCGGAGGCATCGCATCGATGGCGTCGGACATCCGCACGATCAAGAAGTACCCGAACCGCCGGCTGTACGACACGGCCAACAGCGGCTACATCACGCTCGCCGACGTCAAGCAGATGGTGCTCGAAGGCATCGAGTTCCAGGTCGTCGACGCGAAGAGCGGCGACGACCTGACCCGCGCGATCCTGCTGCAGATCATTCTCGACGAGGAATCGGCCGGCGTGCCGATGTTCAGCTCGGAAATGCTGGCGCAGATGATCCGCTTCTACGGCAGCGCGCAGCAGACGATCATCGGCCAGTACATCGAGCAGAACGTGCAGGCGTTCCTCGCCATCCAGAAGAAGCTGCAGGACCAGGCGAAGCAGGTCTACGGCGACAAGATGATGCTGACGCCCGAGCTGTGGAAGCAGTTCATGCAGATGCAGGCGCCCGCGATGCAGGGCATGCTCGGCAACTACCTCGAGCAGAGCGCGAAGCTCTTCATCGACATGCAGCAGCGGATGCAGGACCAGACGCGCGGCATGTTCTCGGCGTTCCCGTTCCCGACGTTTGCCGCGCCGCCGCAAAATCCGCCGGAAGACGACAAGAAGCGATGACGGGTCGGTGCTGGTCGCGCACGCCGCAATCTGTCCGTTCCCGCGCCGCAATTGCTGCGCTGCGCTAAGTACGGCAGCAGACTCCACATGACCTCGGCACGCCAATCGCCGCGCGCCGAATGCGCCCCGCGTCGGCTTCGTCTCGCTCGGGTGTCCGAAGGCGCTCGTCGATTCCGAGCAGATCCTGACGCAGCTTCGCGCCGAAGGCTACGCGATCGCGCCCTCGTACGACGGCGCCGATCTCGTCGTCGTCAATACCTGCGGGTTCATCGATGCGGCCGTCGCCGAATCGCTCGACGCGATCGGCGAAGCGCTGCACGAGAACGGCAAGGTCATCGTCACCGGTTGCCTGGGCGCGAGGGAAGGCGGCGGCTTCGTCCGCGAAGCGCATCCGAAGGTGCTCGCCGTCACCGGGCCGCACGCGACGCACGAAGTGATGGCGGCCGTTCACGCGCATCTGCCGAAGCCGCACGACCCGTTCGTCGATCTCGTGCCACCGCAGGGCATCAAGCTGACGCCGCGGCATTACGCGTACCTCAAGATCAGCGAAGGCTGCAACCATCGCTGCACGTTCTGCATCATCCCGTCGATGCGCGGCGATCTCGTGTCGCGGCCGATCGGCGACGTGCTCGCCGAAGCCGAGCGGCTGCTGCGCGCCGGTGTGCGCGAACTGCTGATCGTCTCGCAGGACACGAGCGCGTACGGCGTCGATATGCGTTATCGCACCGGCTTCTGGCAGGGACGGCCGATGAAGACGCGCATGCTCGAGCTCGCGCGCGAGCTCGACGCGCTGGCGAAGGCGCATCGCGCCTGGGTCCGGCTGCATTACGTCTATCCCTATCCGCACGTCGACGACATCGTGCCGCTGATGACGCTCGACACCGGCCGCAGGCGGCCTGCTGCGCGTATCTCGACATTCCGTTCCAGCACGCGAGCCCGCGCATCCTGCGCCTGATGAAGCGACCCGCAGCGCCCGAGAAAGTGCTCGACCGCGTGCGCGCGTGGCGCGTCGCGCGGCCCGACATCACGCTGCGCAGCACGTTCATCGTCGGGTTCCCCGGCGAAACCGAGGCCGAGTTCGACGAGCTGCTCGCGTTTCTTCGCGAGGCGCAGCTCGATCGCGTCGGCTGCTTCGCCTATTCGCCGGTGGACGGCGCGGCCGCCAACGCGTTGCCCGATCCGGTGCCCGAAGCGGTGAAGGAGGAACGGCGCGCGCGCTTCATGGCAGTGCAAGCCGGGATCAGCGCGGCGCGGCTACGCGCCAAGGTCGGACAGACGCTCGACGTGCTCGTCGACGCGGTCGACGGCGGCGTCGCCGCTCGCGCGCTCGACGGCGGACGCGCCGGAAATCGACGGCCTCGTCCGGATTGCCGGCGGCGCGGCGCTCGCGCCGGGTCAGTTCGCGCGCGTGCGCGTCACGGCGGCGGACGCGCACGACCTGCACGCGAGAAAGTAGGGTCAGACGACTTTTGCCGTGGCGCTGGCAGAGCGATCGCGGCAAAAGTCGTCATCTGACCCTACTTGGGTAACTGCGCGCTCGCGAGATCGCGCGCAAGCTCGGCGACGATTTCGCCGAACGCCTTGTTGAGCGCCTCGGCGTACGCGACCGGCGTCGCATCGCGCATCGGAACGTGCTGCCGGTACTCGCGCGTCCACACCGGCGTCTCCTGCGATCCGGCAGTCGGTGTCAGGTAATACGTGATGTCGAGCTCCGCCGCCGGCTTGGCGGCTTCGCGCGTGTCGGCATAGAGCGCGGTCGCGAATCCGTCCAGCACCCAGTCGGCATCGGTCGCGCGCGCGCCGGGACCTGCGATCGCGCGCGAACGGTTTGGCGTGATCGAGCGCGCGCGTCGTCTGCTCGGTCAGCATCGTGGCCGGCGGTACGAGGAATTCGACGTAGTAATCCGTATCGAAGCGCAGGTCGCTGACGCGGTAGACGAACGTCTTGCCGCGAAACGGCGCCGCGACGTTGATCGTGCCCACGCGCAACGCGCCCGGCTGCGAATGCGCGACCGCGGGCGGCGCCGGCGGATCGAGCAGGAACGTCTGTCGAACCGGCGAGGGCCGCGTGATGGCGGAGCAGCCGGCGAGCGCCAGAACCACGAAAAATGGGGTCAGAGCGATTTCCAGGCACAGGCGGTACGCATCGACGACAGGCGCTCGCGGAAATTCGCTCTGACCCCATTTTTCATTTTGCAGGCTCCAGCGGTCGCGGCGGCGCGCCGAACAGCACGTTGGACGGATACCGCTTCGCGTCTTCGGTGAGATCGCGCAGGTTGTCGGTGATCTGGCGCAGGTTCTGGAACGTCGTGCCGAGATCCGCTTCGCCGGCGCCGAAGATCCGGTCGAGCCGCGAGAGCGTCCGCTCCATATGCGCGATCGACTGCGGCAGCTTCGGATCGCTCACGAGCTGGCGCACGCTCGCGAGCGTGGCCGTCGTGTCGTCCGGCAGCTTGGCGAGCGCCGGATTCGCGAGAAACGACTTGAGCTCGCCGTTCGTCTGCCGCAATTCGGCGAGCAGCCCGACCGCCTCGTCGGAAATCTTCTTGCTCTTGATGCCGTCGAGCGTGGTTTCGATCTTCGACATCGTGCGCTCCGCGCGCTGCGAAATCGCGGCGGTGTCGAGGCTCGCCACGCGCTCGTTCGTCGTGGCGAGCAGCTTGTTGAGGTTGGCGATCGTCGTCTCGATGTCGAGCCGGTGCAGCCGGTCGAGGATTTCGGACGCGGCGGTCACGAACGTCGTAATCGTCGACGGCGTGCTCGGGATGTAGATGTTCTCGGGAACCCAGTCGATCGGGAGCACCGGCGCCGGCAGCGTGTCGACGTAATCGAGCTCGAGATAGTTCGTGCCGGTGATGCCTTGCGGCGCGAGATGGACGCGCAAGCCGCGCTCGACCTCGATCTTGCTCGACTCGGGGCTCGCGATGTCGTTCGCCGCCTTGCCGCCGACGAGACGCGGCTCGATCTGCGCCTCGACGAGCACGTAGCGCTTGCGCTGGTTCATCGGCTTGTCCTGCTCGTACTTGACGTACGTGAAGCTGATGCGCGTCACTTCGCCGATCACGACGCCGCGATACTTCATCTTCGAGCCGATGTCGAGACCCTGCACCGACTCGTTGAAATACGTCTCGATCGTCGTGCGCGGCTTGAGCCAGCGCCCGGTGCCGATGACGAGCAGCACGGCGATGCCCGCGGCGATCGCGCCGATGACGAAGAGCCCGAGCTTGAAGTAGTTGGCCTTCTGGCTCATGGGCCCCCCACGCTTGCGGCTGTCGCCGCTGCGCTGTAATTCGGTGTCGGAGGTGTAATTATCGGACCACACTTCCGATAATTACACCTCCGACACCGAATTACAGCGCTCATGCGGGCACCGGCGCCGGCTCGGGCTCGCGGTTGAAGAACTGGCGCACCCAGCGATCGTCGCTTTCGTCGCGCAGCTTGCGCGGGTCGCCCTCGGCGACGATACCCTTCACGCGGCGATCGAGCATGATCACGCGATCGGCGATCGCGAAGATGCTCGGCAGCTCGTGCGTGACGACGACGAACGTCACGCCGAGGTTGCGCGACAGCCGCAGGATCAGCGCGTCGAGCTCGGCCGACGTGATCGGATCGAGGCCGGCGGACGGCTCGTCGAGGAACAGGATCATCGGATCGAGCGCCATCGCGCGCGCGATCGCCGCGCGCTTCTGCATGCCGCCCGATATTTCGGCCGGCAGGTGCCCGGTGAACAGCCCGAGCCCGACGAGCGAGAGCTTCATCCGGGCGATCAGCTCGATTTCGTCCGGACTCGAGGTCCGTGTATTCCTCGAGCGGCAACCGCACGTTCTCGGCGAGCGTCATCGAGCCGAACAGCGCGCCCGACTGGTACATCACGCCGATCTTGCGCAGGATCGCGCGTCGCGCATCGCCGCTCGCCGTCACGATGTCGTCGCCGTCGATGACGACGCTGCCGGCCATCGGCTCGTAGAGGCCGATCATGTGCTTCAGCAGCGTGCTCTTGCCGCTGCCCGATCCGCCGAGGATGACGAAGATCTCGCCGCGCCGCACGTCGAAGGTCATGTGCTCGAGCAGCGCGACGTCGCCGTAGCCGACGGTGAGGTCGCGCACGCGGATGATCGGCTCGCACCTCATCCATCGTCAGATATCGAGCACGAAGTAGATCACGGCGAAGATGCCGTCGACGACGACGAGCAGCACGATGCCCGACACGACGGCGCGCGTCGCGGCATCGCCGACCGCCGATGCGCCGGCGCTCGTCTGCAGACCGCGCAGGCACCCGATTCCCGCGATCAGCACCGCGAAGACGAACGACTTGACGAAACCGGCCATGAAATCCGAATAGTCGACGATGCCTTCGACCTCGTGGATGAACGTGACGTAAGGGATCGAGAAGCTCTGCAGCGTGATCGCGCCGCCGACGAGGCTGATGAGGTCGGCGAACAACGTCAGCAGCGGCGTCATCAGCAGCGCGGCGATGATACGCGGTGTGACCAGGAAGCGCACCGGATCGAGGCCCATCGTCGTCAGCGCGTCGACTTCCTGGTTGACCGTCATCGTGCCGATCTCGGCCGCGAACGCGGCGCCCGAGCGCCCGGCGAGCAGGATCGCCGTCATCAGCGGCCCGAGCTCGCGCAGCATCGCGAGGCCGATGAGGTCCGCGACGAAGATCTCCGCGCCGAACCGGCGCATCGGTATCGCGGACTGGAACGCGAGGATGACGCCGAGCAGGAACGAGATCAGCGCGACGATCGGCAACGCATCGGCGCCGACGCGCTCGCAGATGCGCCAGACGTCCTTCCAGCGAATCGACATGGGATGCCGGATCGCGTAGACCAGCGCCGCGACCACCTCGCCGATGAAGACGATCTGCTCGCGCAGGTCCTGGCCGATGCCCGCGGCGATGCACGCCCACTTCCTCGATGGCCGACCGGCGCGGCGGCGGCGGATCCAGGTCCTGCGCGAGCTCGTGGACGTCGAACTGCTCGAGCAATGTCTCGAACGCCGGCGTGAGATGCGCGACCTGCACCTCACCGGCCTTGCGCTGCGCGATGAGATCGACCAGCAGCGCGATGCCGGCGCCATCGCAGTAGTCGACGTTCGACGCATCGACGACGACGCGCCGTCCGGGAGCGGCGGCGATCGCCTGCCGGCCTTCGGCCCACACGCGCCGGATCGTCGTTGCGTCGAGCCGGCCGGAGAGCGACAGCACGCGCCGGCCGTCCGGGGTGTCCGAAATCGCGAGCGCCGCCATCAGCGGAGCGCAGCGAATGCCGCGTAGCGCGAATGCCACAGCGTCAGCATGCGGGCAAGCTTAGCATGCGATTGCACCGCTTCGCGGGGTGCGCGCCCGGCCCGTTTGCGCTGTGCTATCGTGGCCGAACGAGGTCCGTCCGGATATGAGCGAGCCCGTCCGCTTCCTGCTGAACGGCGAACGCGTCGAGGTCGCCGGCCTTTCGCCGCAGACGACGCTGCTCGAGTACCTGCGCGACGAACGGCGGCTGACCGGCACGAAGGAAGGCTGCGCCGAGGGCGACTGCGGCGCGTGCACGGTCGTGCTCGCCGAGCGCGCCGGCGAGGCGCTCGCGTGGAAGCCGATCAACGCCTGCATCCGGCTGTTGCCGTCGCGTCGACGGCAAGGCGGTCTTCACCGTCGAGAGCCTGAAGTCCGACCGCGGCGAATTGCATCCGGTGCAGCAGGCGCTCGTCGAGTGTCATGCGTCGCAATGCGGATTCTGCACGCCCGGCTTCGCGATGAGCCTGTTCGGCCTCTACAAGACGGCGAACGCGCCGTCGCGCGACGCGATCCACGACGCGCTGTCGGGCAACCTCTGCCGCTGCACCGGTTATCGGCCGATCGTCGATGCCGCGCAGCGGATGTACGCGCTGCCGCCTGCCTCCGGATGGCGAGGTCCCGGCGTCGCGGCCGACGGCAGCCCGATCGTCACGGCGGAAGACGCGCAGCTCGCCGCACGATTAGCCATGCTGGCGCGCGACGACGGATTCGAATACGCGCATGCCGGCCGCCGCTGGTCGGCGCCGCGCACGCGTCGAGGCGCTCGCGCACGCGTGCAGCGCTCGGCCGAACGCGCACGTCGTCGCCGGGATGACCGACGTCGCCCTGTGGGTCACGAAGCAGCACCGCGAGCTCGACGACATCATCTACGTCGGCGATGTCGCCGAGCTCGCGGCCGTTCGCGAAACTGCGGCAGGCGTCGAGATCGGCGCCGCCGTCTCGCTGACGCGACGCGATGGCCGCGCTCGATCGCGTCTGGCCCGAGCTGCACGAAGCGTGGCAGCGCTTCGCGTCGGTGCCCATCCGCAATAGCGCGACGCTCGCCGGCAACGTCGCGAACGGCTCGCCGATCGGCGATGCGATGCCGGCGCTGCTGGCCCTCGACGCGATCGTGGTGCTGCGCAGCGCGGCCGGCGAACGGGAAGTCGCCCTCGACGCGTTCTATCCCGATTATCGACAGACGGTACGCGCGCCCGGCGAATTCGTCGCCGCGGTGCGCATACCCCGGCGTCCTTCCGATCTGGCGCTTCGCGCGTACAAGATCAGCAAGCGCCGCGACCAGGACATCTCGGCCGTCTTCGCGTGCGTGGCAATGACGCTCGCGAACGATGTCGTCCGTCGCGTGCGCATCGGCTGCGGCGGCGTCGCCGCGACGCCGGTGCGCGCGCGTCGAACGGAAGCCCTGCTCACGGGCCAGCAGTGGGATGCGCGCGGCCGTCGAGCGCGCCGCGCAGGTGCTCGCCGGCGAGTTCGCGCCGATCGACGACATGCGCGCGAGCGCCGGCTATCGGCGCATCGTGCTCGGCAACCTGCTGCGGCGCTTCTGGCTGGAAACGACCGGCGCGTCGGACGCGCCGATGCGCGTCGACGCGCTCGCGACCACGCGTCATCATGAACGCGCCCGCATCCGCCGTTGGGCGGCCGCGGCAGCCATCGTCGGCACGCCCGCGCCGCACGATTCGGCGGCGCTCCACGTCGCGGGTGAAGCGGATTACACCGACGACCTGCCGGAGCCGCGCGGCACCCTCTACGCCGCGCTCGGCGTAAGCACGCATGCGCACGGCACGATCGAGCGCCTCGATCTCGATCGTGTCCGGGACGCTCCGGGAGTGGTCGCCGTCGTCACTGCCGCCGATATCCCGGGTGTCAACGATGTCGGTCCGATCGAAGCCGACGACCCGATCTTCGCGACGCGCATCGTTCATTTCGCCGGGCAGCCGGTTTTCGCCGTCGCGGCGACCAGCGTCAACGCGGCGCGGCGGGCGGCGACCCTCGCCAGCCTGGACATCGCGCCGCTGCCGGCGATCCTGACGATCGACGCGGCGCTGGCTGCGCAATCGTACGTGCTGCCGCCGGTACACGTCGTGCGCGGCGACGTGCCGCACGCGCTCGCGCGCGCACCGCATCGACTCGCCGGCGCGTTCGCCTGTGGCGGACAGGACCACTTCTATCTCGAAGGCCAGGTCGCGCTTGCGATCCCCCGCGAGCGCGGCGGCCTGCACGTCCACGTGTCGACGCAGCATCCGGGCGAGGTGCAGATGCTCGTCGCGCGCGCGCTCGGCCTCGCCGATCACGACGTCGTCGTCGAATGCCGGCGCATGGGCGGCGGATTCGGCGGCAAGGAAACGCAGATGTCGCTCTTCGCGTGCGTCGCGGCGCTCCTCGCGCGAAAGACCGGGCGGGCGGTGAAGCTTCGGCTGGACCGCGACGACGACATGCGCTCGACCGGCAAGCGGCACGCGTTCTCGTACCGCTACGATGTCGGCTTCGACGACGCGGGGCGCATCCTCGCGCTGGACGTCACGCTGGCGTCGCGCTGCGGGTTCTCGGCCGATCTCTCCGGACCCGTCAACGATCGCGCCGTGTTCCACGTCGACAACGCGTACTGGCTGCCCAACGTCGCGATCCATTCCTACCGCTGCCGGACGAACACCGTGTCGGACACGGCGTTTCGCGGCTTCGGCGGTCCGCAGGGCATGTTCGCGATCGAGACGATTCTCGACGACATCGCGCGCACGCTCGCACTCGATCCGCTCGACGTGCGCAAGGCCAACCTGTACGGGACGACGGAACGCAACGTCACGCCGTACGGCATGACGATCGAGCGACAACATCGCGCCGGCGCTGATCGACGCGCTGGAAGCGCAGGCCGGGTACCGCGCACGCCGGCGCGACATCGCGAAGTGGAATCGCGCAAGCGCGGTGATCAAGCGCGGCATCGCGTTGACGCCGGTGAAGTTCGGCATTTCGTTCACCGCCACGCATTACAACCAGGCGGGCGCGCTCATCCACGTCTACCGCGACGCAACGGTGCTGCTCAACCACGGCGGCACGGAGATGGGCCAGGGATTGTTCGTCAAGGTGCAGCAGGTCGTCGCGCAGGAGCTCGGCGTGCCGCTCGCGTCGGTTCGCGTTTCCGCATCCGACACGAGCAAGGTGCCCAATGCGTCGCCGACCGCCGCATCGTCAGGGAGCGACATCAACGGCATGGCGGCGCGGGCTGCGGCGCGCGAATTGCGCGAGCGGCTCGCGGCGTTCGCCGCGCGCGAATATCGCTGCGCGCCGGACCGTGTGCATTTCGGCGGCGGTCTCGTGCGCATCGGCGACGACCAGCTGCCGTTCGCAGCGTTGATCGACAAGGCGTATCACGCGCGCATTCCGCTGTCGGCGACAGGCTTTTACGCGACGCCGAAGATTCATTACGACCGCCGCACGCTGACCGGTCGGCCATTCTTCTATTTCGCGTACGGCGCGGCGGTGAGCGAAGTCGCGATCGACACGCTCACCGGCGAGCACCGGTTGCTGGCCGTCGATATCCTCCACGATGTCGGCAGGTCGCTCAATCCGGCGATCGACCAGGGGCAGATCGAAGGCGGCTTCATTCAGGGCTTCGGCTGGCTGACGATGGAGGAGCTCGCCTGGAATGCGCGCGGCGATCTCACGACGCACGCGCCGTCGACGTACAAGATCCCGACGTCGCGCGACGTTCCCGACCACTTCAACGTCCGCTTCTTCGAGGAACCGAACCGCGAAGAAACGATCCATCGCTCGAAGGCGGTTGGCGAGCCGCCGCTGATGCTTGCGCTTTCCGGATTTCACGCATTGCGCGATGCGATCGCCAGCGTCGCCGACTATCGCGTCGTCCCGCGGCTGTCCGCGCCCGCGACGCCGGAGCGCGTGCTCGCCGCCGTCGACGACGTCAGGGCGCGCGACGCACGATGACCGACAACTGGCTCGATGCACTCGCCGCAGCGCTCGCACGCGACGGACAGGCCGTGCTCGTCGTCGTCGCGACCGCGCAGGGCTCGACGCCGCGCGAAACCGGCGCGGCGATGATCGTGTCCTCCGGGCACTGCGCAGGAACGATCGGCGGCGGCCATCTCGAATACGAAGCGACGCGCATCGCGCGCGAAGCGCTGCATGATGGCGGCGTCACCGGGACGTGGATCGTCCGCTACCCGCTGGCCGCACGGCTCGGCCAATGCTGCGGCGGCGTCGCGACCCTCGCGTTTTCGAAGCTCGACCGGCTCGCGAGCGCGTGGCTCGAGCCGGCGATCGCGTGCGCACGAACCGGTTCCCCGTTCGCCCTCGTCTCGCGCGTTGCCGGCGCAAGCGAAGCGGCCATGCGCCTCGTCGTCACGAAGGACGACGTGCGGGGCACGCTCGGCGATGTGAGCCTCGATTCCGGCGCGATCGCGCTTGCCCGCACCCGGCTCGCCGGCGCCGGCGACGGAGCAGCGCTCGTGCGCCATGCCAGGGACGGCCCGGCATCGCTGCTGATCCACGTCGAGCGCCCGGATGCGTTTCCCGTCTGGCTGTTCGGCAATGGTCATGTCGGGCGCGCGCTCGTGCGCGTTCTCGGCGTCGTTCCCGCGCGGGTCCGATGGGTCGATGCGCGCGCGGCCGACTTTCCGCAAGACGTACCGGCCAACGTGGAGATCGTCGTGACCGATGCGCCCGAGGACGAGTTGCAGGACGCGCCGCCGGGCGCCTTCGTCGTCGTCACGACGCATAGCCACGCGCTGGACCTGGTGCTGATCGAAGCGGCGCTGGCTCGCGACGACTGGCGCTACCTCGGCCTGATCGGATCGAAATCGAAGCGCGCGCAGTTCGAGCGCCGCCTCGCGGCGCGCGGATTTGCAGCCGAAGCCTGCGCGCGCATCCGGTGTCCGATCGGCGTGGAAGGGGTCGCCGTCAAGGCCAAGCACCCGGGGGCCATTGCCGTCGCGATCGCAGCCGAACTGCTCGTCGTCCGCGAAGCGTCGGCACACCGCGCCGATGCTCCGCGCAGCGTCGGACTCGTGCGCAACCGCTGACGGTCCTCCCGTTGTAAATCCTGCCAATTTTTTGTGGCCAATGGGCGCTGGCGGGGGAATCCTGGATCATGCAGCGCGTCCAATCGAGTACTTGGTAACAGGAGATAACGTCATGAAGGAAAAGCGTTGGCAAGACTGGCTCAATCTGCTGATCGGGATATGGTTATTCATATCGCCGTGGGTACTGGGCTTCGCAGGCTCCGAGTTCTCCGCGTCATGGAACGCGTGGATACTGGGTGTTGCGATCGTCGTGTTCTCGGCCATTGCCGTGTCGATACCGCAGGCGTGGGAAGAAGTCATCAACATCCTGCTCGGCATCTGGATGGTGATCTCGTCATGGGTCATCGGCATCACGAACCGGGCGGTGGAAACGAACGCGGTGATCGTCGGCTTGCTGGTCATCCTGTTCGCCGCCTGGGCAATGGCGATGAACCGCGACTGGCGACACAAGGCGCCCACGGTTTCCTGAAGCTTGTCGGAATGGCCGCAACGGAAACGATGCGGCCATTGTCATTTCGATCAATGACCGCTCCATCGAGCGGAAGGGGCGATCATGCTTCATAGCGTCAGGGAATTGTCGGGCTTGCGTGTCGGCGCGCGCGACGGCGAATTGGGCAAGGTGAAGGATGTCTATTTCGACGACGAGCGTTGGGCGGTCCGTCACCTGATCGTCGCCACCGGCGGCTGGTTGAGCGGACGCGACGTGCTGATCTCCCCGCGATCGGTGCGCGGGATCGACTGGCGCGACGAAATCGTCAACGTCGACCTGACGCAGCAGCAGGTCCGTGACAGCCCGGGCATCGACACCGACAAGCCGGTTTCCCGCCAGCACGAGATCAACTACTACAACTATTACGGATACCCGTACTATTGGCAGGGCAACGGACTGTGGGGACCCACAATGCTGCCGTACCCATGGGTCGGTGCATCGGCCGAGCCGCTCATTGCGTCGCAGCAGCCGATCGATCCCGCGGTCGCGCGCGAAATCGAGGGACGCGTCGACGAGGAGCGCGACACGGCCGATATTCACCTGCGCAGTTGTGACGAAGTCACCGGCTATGAAATCCTGGCAACCGACGGTTCGATCGGAGCGCTCGATGACTTCATCTTCGACGATGAGGCCTGGGCGATCCGGTTTCTGGTCGTCGATACGCGCAAATGGCTGCCAGGCAAGCACGTTCGCCTCGCGCCCGAGCAAATCGACCATGTGAGCTGGGAAGACCGCCAGGTCGACGTAAAAATAACCCGGGACGCCGTCGAACGCAGTCCGGAATACGATCGGTCGAATCCGGCGGACGCGGAGCCGCAGACGAAAGGCGGCACGTCGCGCATGCGGTGACGGCGGACGCACCACCCGTTTCGTAAAAGGAGCGCCGACGCGGATAATCCGCGGCATGGCGGATTCCTTCCCGGCAGGCAGCGCGATCACGGCCGCGCCAGTTCCGCGCCTCGCATTGCGCGGCATCACCAAGCGTTACCCGGGCGTGCTCGCGAACGACCACGTCGACCTCGACGTGTCGCCCGGCGAAATTCACGCGGTCCTCGGCGAAAACGGCGCCGGCAAATCCACGTTGATGAAGGTGATCTACGGCGTCGTCAGGCCGGATGCCGGCACGATCCGCTGGGAAGGCGTGCCGGTGCGCGTCCGCAGTCCGGCGCGCGCGCGAAAGCTCGGCATCGGCATGGTGTTCCAGCATTTCTCGCTGTTCGAAACGCTCACCGTCGAGGACAACATCCGGCTTGCGCTCGACGCATCGAGCGCTTCCGGCTTGCCGCAGCGCATCCGCGACGTGTCGGCGCGCTACGGCCTGACGCTCGACCCGGCGCGTCACGTGCATACGATGTCGGTCGGCGAACGGCAGCGGGTCGAGATCGTCCGCTGCCTGTTGCAGAACCCGCGCCTCCTGATCATGGACGAGCCGACGTCGGTGCTGACGCCGCAGGCGGTGCTGCGGCTCTTCGAAACGCTGCGCACGCTTGCCGGCGAGGGTTGCAGCATCCTCTACATCAGTCACAAGCTCGACGAGATTCGCGCGCTGTGTCACCGCGCGACGGTGCTTCGCGCGGGCCGCGTGACCGGCGAGTGCGATCCACGGCTGGAAACATCGGCGTCGCTCGCGCGGATGATGATCGGCGGCAACCTGCCGCATCCGGTGCATCGCACCGCGCATGCGGGAGCGCCCGCGCTGATCGTCGATTCGCTCGACGTGCGCGCCGGCGATCCGTTCGGCACGACGCTGCGATCGATCTCGTTCGAAGTGCGCGCCGGTGAAATCGTCGGCATTGCGGGCGTATCGGGCAACGGGCAGAAGGAATTGCTCGCGGCGCTGTCCGGCGAGCGGACGCTGGCGCGCGACGGCGCCGTTACGTTGTGCGGGACGCCGGTCGGAACGCGCGATGCCTTTGCGCGGCGCAGGCTCGGGCTTGCGTTCATCCCGGAAGATCGGCTGGGACACGGCGCCGTGCCGGAAATGTCGCTCGCCGACAATGCGCTGCTGACCGCGCGCGGCGGAGCGCTCGTCTCGCACGGATTCATCCGCGTGAGCGCCGTGCGCGCGTGCGCGTCGCGCACGATCGCGGCGTTTGGAGTCAAGGCGAGCGGTCCCGACGCCGCCGCGCGCAGCCTCTCGGGCGGC
The DNA here is from genome assembly GCA_963706225.1 of uncultured Pseudomonadota bacterium. GTDB lineage: Bacteria > Pseudomonadota > Gammaproteobacteria > Burkholderiales > Casimicrobiaceae > VBCG01. Next base: position 71,593 of record CAVPMH010000021.1, on the reverse strand, counting down.
AATCTGCAGAAATACATCGTCGGCCGCGAGATCGGACAACGCCCGAAGGTGCTGATCGCCGCGCAGCCGACGTGGGGGGTGGACGTCGGCGCATCCACGCAGATTCGCCAGGCGCTGATCGACCTTCGCGACCGCGGCGTGGCCGTGCTCGTGATTTCGGAGGAGCTCGATGAGCTTGTCGAGATCTGCGACCGGCTCGCGGTCATCGCACAGGGCCGGCTGTCGCCGGCGAAGCCGATTCGCGAAACGAGCGCCGAGGAGATAGGACTGCTGATGGCGGGCGCCGCTCCATCGGCGCGACAAGGTCGTTTCGTGAGCGCGCGTCTCGAGTTGCGCGCGCAGCCGTCGCGCGTGGCGATGTGGGCTGCGCCGGTGCTCGCGGCACTGGCGACGCTGCTCGTCGGATTCATCGTGTTCGAGGCGTTCGGACTCGACCCGGTCACCGCGTTCACGGCGTTTTTCATCGAACCGGTCGCGACGCGCTACGGCATCGCCGAACTGCTGCTGAAAGCGAGTCCGCTGATGCTGATCGCCACGGGCCTCGCCATCGGCTATCGCGCGAACGTCTGGAACATCGGCGCCGAAGGTCAGTTGACGCTCGGTGCGCTGGCCGGTGGCGCGGTCGCGCTCGCGCTGGGTGATGCGGGGTGGCCCGCTGCGCTGCTGCTGCCCGTGATGTTCATCGTCGGCGCGCTCGGCGGCATGCTGTGGGCGGCCATTCCGGCGTTCCTGCGCACGCGCTTCCATGCGAACGAGATTCTCACATCCCTGATGCTGGTCTACATCGCGACGCTGCTCCTGTCATGGCTCGTGCATGGCCCGTGGCGCGACCCCGAAGGCTATAACTTCCCGCAATCGAAACTCTTTACGGCGAACGCGCTGCTGCCGAACCTGATCCCGGAGACGCGGCTCAACGTCGGCTTCCTCGTGGCGCTCGCGGTCGTGGCGCTCGCGTGGCTGTTCGTGAACAGGCACATCGTCGGCTTCGAGATGCGCGTGTCGGGCCTGGCACCCGCAGCGGCGCGCTACGCCGGCATTTCCGCGCGCCGGAGCATCTGGCTCGGCATGCTCGCGGGCGGCGCATGCGCCGGTCTCGCGGGAGTCGGCGAAGCCGCGGGGCCCATCGGTCAACTCGTGCCGTCGATGTCGCCCGGTTACGGCTTCGCGGCGATCATCGTCGCGTTCGTCGGCCGCCTGCATCCCGCCGGAATCGCGCTCGCGAGCTTGCTGATGTCGCTGCTGTACCTCGGCGGCGAATCGGCGCAAATGCATCTCGCGCTGCCGTCGGCAGTGACGGGACTGTTTCAGGGAACGCTGCTGTTCTTCCTGCTCGCGGCCGACGTGCTCGTCAACTTCCGACCGAGAATCGCGCGCGCGGCGCGAGCGCGGTAAGCGTGGACACATTCGCGCAAATCGTCGTCCTGACGCTTGCCGCCGGTACACCGCTCGTATTCGCGGCGCTCGGCGAGCTGATCGTCGAAAAATCCGGCGTGCTGAACCTCGGCGTCGAAGGCATGATGCTGGTCGGCGCGATCGCATCGTTCATCGTCGCCGCGAAGACCGGGGCGCCCTGGCTCGGCCTGTGCGCCGGCGCGCTCGCGGCCGCGGCGCTGTCGCTCATCTTCGCGGTGATCGCGCTGACGCTTCGCGCCAACCAGGTTGCAACGGGCCTGGCGCTTTCGCTGTTCGGGATCGGGCTCTCCGCGTTCGTCGGACGCCCTTACATGAGCGTCGTCATCGAGGGGATCAGGCCGCTGGCGGTGCGCGGAATCACCGATTTTCCTGTTTTCGGCAAGCTGATCTTCGGCCACAACCCGCTCGTCTACGTGTCGATCGCGCTCTTCATCGCCGTGCATGTGTTTCTGTATCGAACGCGCGCGGGACTTGTCCTGAGAGCCGTGGGAGAAGCCCCGCAATCGGCGCGCGCCATCGGTTATCCGGTAATGACCATCCGTTACGCGGCGGTGCTGTTCGGCGGCGCATGCGCAGGTATCGGCGGCGCTTTTCTCGCGGTGGCCTATACGCCGTCCTGGGTCGAAGGCATGACGGCCGGGCGCGGATGGATCGCGCTGGCGCTCGTCGTGTTCGCGACGTGGAAGCCCTGGCGCGTCATGCTTGGCGCGTACCTGTTCGGCAGCGTCACGCTCGCGCAATTCCAGGCGCAGGCGGCCGGCATCGAGCTGCCGTCGCAGTTGCTCGCGACGCTGCCGTATCTCGCCACGATCATCGTCCTCGCCGCCATCTCGCACGACGAGACCGCGATCCGGCTCAATGCCCCTGCGTCGCTCGGCAAGACATACCATCCCGAATGATCCTTGCGACATCGCAGCCCCTCACCCGCCTCGCTGCGCTCGGCACCCTCTCCCCGCCCGCGGGGAGAGGGGCTGGGGTGAGGGGCCGGCGTACAATCCCGCCGCACGTTTAACCCCCGTCGAGGAGAAGATCATGTCCCGCGTTACCCGCAGAACGGCGCTCGCGACGCTCGCCGCGTACCCGATCGCGCTTGCGCTGCCCGCGCGCGCGCAGGCGAAGGAGCCGCTCAAGATCGGCTTCATCTACGTGAGCCCGATCGGCGACGCCGGCTGGACGCACCAGCACGACATCGCGCGAATCGCGATGGAAAAGGCGCTCGCGCCGAAGGTCACGACGAAGTACGTCGAGAACGTTCCCGAAGGCGCCGATGCCGAACGCGTGATCCGCGATCTCGCGCAATCCGGGCACAAGCTGATCTTCACGACGTCGTTCGGTTACATGAATCCGACGGTCAAGGTCGCGCAGCAGTTTCCGAACACTTTTTTCGAACACGCGACGGGCTACAAGACGGCGAAGAATCTCGGCACGTACAACGCGCGCTTCTACGAGGGCCGCTACCTGGCCGGCATCGTCGCGGGCCGGATGACGAAGAGCAACGTCGCGGGCTACGTCGCCGCATTCCCGATTCCCGAAGTCGTCATGGGCATCAACGCGTTCACACGCGGCATGCGCAGCGTCAACCCGAAGGCGGAAACCAAGGTCGTCTGGGTCAGCACCTGGTTCGACCCGGGCCGCGAGAGCGAAGCGGCGAATACGCTGGTCGCGCAGGGCGCCGATGTGCTCACGCACCACACCGATTCGACCGCCGTCGTGCAGGCTGCCGAAGCGAAGAAGGTCTACGCGGTTGCCTACCATTCCGACATGTCGAAATACGGTCCGAACGCGCAGATAACCGCGGTGACGCATGTCTGGGACAAGTACTACACGGGCCGCGCGCAGGCGGTGCTCGACGGCAAGTGGTCGCCGGATCACGTCTGGGGCGGTATCCGGGACGGCATGATCGCGATGGGCCCGTTCGGCAAGACCGTGCCGAAGGACGCACAGGACCAGATGAAGAAGGCCGAAGCCGACATCGCGTCCGGAAAGCTCGCGCCGTTCACCGGGCCGATGAAGGACGGCGCCGGCAAGGAACGGCTCGCGGCTGGCGCGACGATCACCGACGAGGCGTTGTCGAAGATGGATTACTACGTCGAAGGGGTGCAGGGCAACCTGCCGGCCGCCAGGTAGCGTGAGCACGGCGCAGCGCGGGTACGGCGGGGTCGCCAAGGCGCTCCACTGGCTCGTGTTCGCGCTGGTGTTCGCGCAGTACATCGTCGCGATCATGATGCCGGACATCGGCCGGGGAACGGTGCCGGGGACGCTGATCAACCTGCACATGTCGATCGGCGTGACGATCCTGCTCGTCATCGTCGTGCGCTGGCTGTGGCGCGTGGATCATCGCGTTTTGCCGGCGATCGCCGACATGCCGGCGTGGGAGCAGCGGTTCGCGCGCGCGACACACGCGCTGCTCTATCTGTTCCTCGTGATCGATCCGATCCTCGGCTGGGCGAATGCGTCGGCGCGCGACTGGACGATCACCCTGTTCGGCATCGCCTCGCTGCCGCACGTCGTACCGCCCAAATCCGCACTCGGCATGCGCGCGGGCGACGTGCACACGTGGCTGGGGTGGACATTGCTGGTACTGATCGGCCTGCATGTCGCCGCTGCGCTCTACCACCACTTCGTGCGGCGGGACCGCGTGCTGCAGCGGATGCTGCCCGGCGGCGCGACGTGAATCGGTTCATCGCACCGATAGCGGCGCAGAACTCGGCAATCACGTCCCACGCGGCGCCTGCAGGCGAGCGCGGCGCGGGCGCAAGACGCCCATTGTCCCGCCAACGATCAGCGCCGCTCCAGCGAGCATGGGCAACGTAATCGTCTCGTCGAGAAAGAATCGGCCCCAGAGCACGCCGAATGCCGGCATCAGGAACGTGACGGTCATGGCTCGTGTCGGGCCAATGTCGGCGATCAGCCGGAAATACAACAGATAGGCAAGCGCGCTGCACACCAGCGCGAGCAGCAGGACATCGATCACGATCGTGGACGTGATATCGCCGTGAACCGGAACGAATGCGGCGATCGGCAACAACGCGAGACCGCCCAGGAGCTGGCTCCATCCGGCAACGGCAATCGACTGCAACGCTGCACCGCGGCGCTTCAGCCAGACGCCTGCAACGGCGTAACACGACACCGCGGCGAGGCTCGCGCAGATCGCCAGCGCGAACGAGCTGTCCGGGACGACCGGGCCCGCCTGGCTGACCAGCAGAACACCGGCAACGCCGGCGGTGAGGGCGGCCATCTGGCGCGGGGTAAGCGACTCGTCGAGCGCGACGGCTGAGGCAACCGCACCGAACAGCGGCAACACCGCATTCAGGATGACGAGGTACGACGCGGGCAGCGTGAGCGCCGCGTAAGCGAACAGCAGGAACGGCAACGAAGAATTGACGACGCCGATGAAGAGGTACGCACGCCAGTGCTGCCTGACGTCCATGTGGCGGCGCATCGCAACGAACGCCAGCGCAAGCACGCCGCCCCCGAGCAGCAGGCGCGCCGTTGCAACCCATACCGGACCGAGGACCGGCGCGAGCACACGGATGAAGACGAACGACGCGCTCCAGATCATCGCGAGCGCAAGCAGCCGGACGATGTCGGCGGATCGCATGCGAATCAATTGCAGAATCCCCCACGCTTGCGGCTCCGCTGCTGTGCCGCGCCTGGGCGGCCCACTGCGCTCACGCCACCTTGCGCACCGTCCTTGCCGCGTTGCGCGCCTCGAGCTCCAGCAGCGCCCGCTTGCGATCGACACCGCCCGCATAGCCGGTCAGCGCTCCGCCGCTGCCGATGATGCGATGGCAGGGGATGATCACGGTGATCGGGTTGCGGCCGGTCGCCGCACCGGCCGCGCGCACTGCGGAAGGGCGGTCGCAGCGGCGTGCGAGCTCGGCGTACGTGATCGTTTCGCCGAACGGCACTTCGCCGATGGCTCGCCACACCTTGCGCTGAAACGGCGTTCCGGTCGGGCGCGAGCGGGATGTCGAACCGCGTGCGCGCGCCGGCGAAATACTCGCGCAATTGCACGGCGGCGTCGCGCAGCACCGGCAACGTCGGCGCCGCTCGCCAGCCATTGGCGTCGACGGGAAAATACTTCTGGCGCTCGAGATACACGCCGCAGAGCGCATCCCCTCGCGAATCGGCGACGAGGAGGATCTCGCCGAGCGGGCTTTCCATGCGACAGGTCGATAACGTCGATTCCATTGCTTGATTCTCCAGGTTGACTTTCAGTGTTGCCACAGGTGCATGACCGCGTAGGCGCGCCATGGGCGCCATGCTTCGCTGCGCGCCCGCGCGCGCGCCGCGCGTGTCTCGCCCATCGCCCGCAACACGATAAGGTCGTTGTCCGGAAATGCATCCGGCCAGCCGAGCGCGCGCATCGCGATGTAGCTCGACGTCCACGGACCGATGCCGGGAATCGCCTCGAGCGCTTCGCGCGTGCGCTCGACGTCGGCGCCGGGAGACAAGTCGATCCCGCCGCGCGCGACCGCTTGCGCAAGCCCGCTCAGTGTCCGCGCGCGGGCCGTGGTCAGGCCGATCGCGCGCAGCTCGTCGCTCGTGCGTTCCGCCAGCGCCTGCGCGGACGGAAACAGGAACGCGAGACCGTTCGCGGACTGCGCATCGAGCGGCGTCCCGAACGCCTTCACCAGCCGACCCAGGAGCGTTCGCGCGCCGGCGACGCTGACTTGCTGGCCGATCACTGCCCGCACCGCGAGCTCGAAGCCGTCGCAGGTTCCCGGCACGCGCAAGCCGGGCCGCGCGTGCGCGAGCGCGCCGAGTGCCGCGACGACCGGCGCCGGATCGCAGGCGAGATCGAACGTGTGACGCACGCGCGAGAGCACGAGCGGAATCGCGCGCGCGAGCGAGGGCGATACGTGGACGACGACTGTCCGCCGGCGCGGCGAATGCGCGACGGAAAGCCAGCCGCTCGCGCGTCCGGAGCGATTGGTCACGGCAAGCGTACGGTAGTAGACCGACGCATCGATCCGCTCGACACCGGCGATCGCCCGCACCGAAAGAAATGCAAGCAGCGCGTCCCAATCGTAGGGAGGCCGATAGGCAAGCTCGAAGCGCATCGCCGACGGCAGCGCGGCGGGTGCCGCGTCGCGGCGCAGACGCGACGGCGGCATCCGATAGCGCGCACGGATCAGCGCGTTGAAGCGGCGCAGGCTGCCAAAGCCGCTCGCCAGCGCGACGTCGATAACCGGCAACGATGTGTCGGTAAGCAGGCGCTTGGCGAGCAACAGCCGCTGCGTTTGCGCATATTCGATCGGCGACACGCCGAATTCCGTATCGAACACGCGCCGAACATGGCGACTCGTGATGCCGATGCGCGACGCGAGCGCTTCGATGCCGCCGTTCTCGAGCACGCCGTCCTCGATGAGCTGGACCGCCGCCTGCGCCAGGCGCGCGGACGCATCGACGCTCGACAGCCCGGGTGCCAGTTCGGGGCGGCAGCGCAGACATGGGCGAAAGCCGTCGACTTCGGCCGCCGCGGCGCTGCGGAAAAAGCGGCAGTTCTCGCGCCGGGGCAGTCGCACCGTGCAGACCGGACGGCAATAGATGCGCGTCGAGCGCACGCCGACGAAAAAGCGGCCGTCGAAGCGCGCGTCGTGCGCCGCGAGGGCGCGATAGCAGCTATCGGAATCGAGCGTCATGGCTGCATTATGCGCGTCGAAGCACGCGACCACTCGCCATTTCCGGACATCGAAATACGACGGCCACCGGCCCCGCGCGTGCCGACACCGCCATTCCGGAAAAGGCGCGTGCGACGCGGTCCCGCGCGCGATCGCGGCCACGGATCCGCGGCGCTGACGCATAATGCCGCTCGCGCGCAACATCGCGCGCGACGGCGCGACGCCCATTCGGCCGCCTCATTCGGAGTACGGCGATGATTCGACACCTGAAGCGCATGGCGATCGCCACGCTCCTTTTCATCGCAGCGGCCGGCCAGGTCGTGCAGGCGCAGCCGCTGCAAAGAATCGTATTTTCGACGGACTGGCTCGCCGAAGCGGAGCACGGCGGCTTCTACCAGGCGGTTGCCGAGGGAACGTACCGGAAATACGGACTCGACGTGGAAATCCGGATGGGCGGGCCGCAGGTAAACGGCTTGCAGCTCCTCGCGGCCGGACAACTCGACATCGCGATGGCCGACGCGCTTCAGGTGATGTCGGCCATCGAGCAGAGCGTGCCGATCGTCGCCATCGCCGCGACATTCCAGAAGAATCCGACGGTCATCATCGCGCATCCCGGCGTGAAGCGCCTCGAGGATCTCAAGGGCAAGCCGATCGCGATCGGTGCGGCGAGCAACACGACGTTCTGGCCGTGGCTGCGGCAGCAATACCATTTCACCGACGAGCAGAAGCGCCCGTACGGATTCTCCGTCCTGCCGTTTCTCGCGGACCCCTCACTGTCGCAGCAGGGGTTCGCGACATCGGAGCCGTTCTCGATCGAGAAGGGCGGCGTGCATCCGGCGGTGTTCCTGCTCGCGGACTTTGGTTACCCGCCGTATTCGGAGACGCTGTCCGTGACGCGAAAAACGCTTGCGGAACGCCGCGATGCGCTCGAGCGATTCATCCGCGCATCCGCGGAAGGCTGGAGAAGCTATCTCGCGAATCCGGCGCCGGGGAATGCGTTGATCAAGCGGGCCAATCCGCAGATGAGCGACGAGTTGCTCGCGTACGGCTTGCGCAAGCTCAAGGAATACGAAATCGTGACGGGCGGCGACGCGCATCGGTTCGGCTTGCTGACGATGACCGAGCAAAGATGGCAGGCCACGATCGACTTTCTGCGTTCGGCCGGACTCGCCAAGCCCGGAGTCGACTATCGACGCGCGTACACGCTCGATCTCGTCAAGGCCGTGCGCGTCGTTCCCTGAGCCGGCGGTGGCGCCCGGCCACGCGACAAACGCGGCATCGGCGTCGCCGATCGTCGCGCTGCGCGGCGTTTCGAAGACCTATGAAAACGGCACGCGCGCGCTGGCGGCCGTCGACCTCGACGTACGCCGCGGCGAATTTCTGACGCTCGTCGGACCGTCGGGTTGCGGCAAGTCCACGCTGCTCCATCTGATCGCGGGGCTTGCGCGGCCGTCGACCGGTCGAATGACATGGTGGGGCGACGCGGCATTCGAGGCGACCGGCGGCGAAGGCCGGCGCATCGCATTCGTGTTCCAGTCGCCGACGTTGATGCCCTGGGCGACGCTTGCGACGAACGTCCGCCTGCCGCTCGATCTCGCCGGCGCGCCGCGAGCGGCCGCGAATGCCGCGGTGGCCGGTGCGCTCTCGCGCGTCGGTCTGGCGGCCGCGGCCAATCATTTGCCGCGCGAATTGTCGGGCGGCATGCAGATGCGCGCATCGATCGCGCGTGCGCTCGTCACCGAGCCCGATTTGCTCCTGATGGACGAGCCGTTCGGCGCGCTCGACGAGTTCACGCGCCAGCGTCTCGACAGCGAGCTGCTCTCGCTCTGGACGGCGCAGCGATTCACCGTCGTCTTCGTCACGCACAGCATCCAGGAAGCCGTGTTCCTGTCGACGCGCGTCGCCGTCATGGCCGCGCATCCCGGCCGCCTTGTCGGTTCCTCGCGCATCGACGAGTCGTTTCCGCGCGGGGACGCGTTTCGCCTGTCGCCGGCGTTCGCCGCGTACGCGCAGCACTTGTCGGCGAGCGTCGCGCAGGCGAGCGCCGACGTGCTGCCCGACCACAAGCCGGAATGAAATTCACTGCGCGGCATTCGACGCTGCTGCGCATCGGCGCGCCGTTCGCGGTCGCGGTCATAGCACTTGCCGCATGGCAGGCACTGGTGACGATCAACCGGATTCCGCCGTATCTCGTGCCGTCGCCGCTGCTCGTGGCGCACACGCTTTATGCGGATCGCGTGCTGCTCTTCCATTCGCTGTCCGTCACGCTCGGCATCGCGCTGACCGCGCTGGCGCTCGCGACGCTCCTCGGCGTTGCGACCGCGCTGCTGTTCGTGCAAAGCCGCTGGATCGAGATGAGCCTCTTCCCCTACGCGATCCTGCTGCAGGTAACGCCGATCGTCTCGATCGCACCGCTCATCATCATCTGGGTCCACGATACGCGCGAGGCCCTGGTGCTGTGCGCGGTCGTCGTGGCGATCTTCCCGATCATCTCCAACACGACGCTCGGTCTGCGCAGCGTCGATCGCGGCCTGCTCGACCTTTTCCGGCTCGCCCGCGCCACCCGCTGGCAGACGCTGTGGCGATTGCGCGTGCCGAGCGCGTTGCCGTACTTCTTCGGCGGCTTGCGCATCGCAAGCGGTCTGGCGCTGATCGGCGCTGTCGTCGCCGAATTCGTCGCGGGGACCGGTGGCCAGGGCGCCGGCCTCGCGTACCAGATCCTGCTCGCGGGCATCCAGCTCAACATTCCGCGGCTTTTTGCGGCGCTCGTGCTGATAGCGGCGGCCGGCGTGGCGCTTTTCGTCGCGACGGCAGGTTTGTCGCGCATCGCGCTGTCGCGGTGGCACGAAAGCGAGATGCGCACCGATCGGTGATCGACCCAGGCGATAAACTGTGCCGATGAACGGCCGGCGATGGGATGTCTTCTGTCGCGTCGTCGACAACTACGGCGACGCCGGTGTCTGCTGGCGGCTGGCGCGGCAACTCGCCGCCGAGCACGGCATCGACGTCACGCTCTGGATCGATCGCATCTCGACGCTCGCGCGCTTCGAGCCGTCGATTCGCGAAGAACATCGCGTTCAGTCGTGTGCGCAGGTCACCGTGCGCTGCCTCGACGATTCGGCACCCGCGCCCCCGTTGTCCGACGTCGTCATCGAAGCCTTCGGGTGCGGACTTCCGCCGCGCTACCTCGAAGCAATGGCGGCTGCGGCAGCGCCACCGTTGTGGATCAATCTCGAATACCTGTCCGCCGAGCCGTGGGTCGATTCCGCGCATGGCCTCGCGTCGGTGCATCCGCAACTCGGTTTGACGCGCCATTTCTGGATTCCGGGTTTCACGCCGCGCACAGGCGGCCTGATTCGCGAGACGGGATTGCGCGAGGCGCGCGATCGCGCGCAAGTACCCTCATCACATGGCGCCGGCGAGCCGCTGCGCATCGCGCTGTTCTGCTATCCGAATCGTGCACTGCCCGCGCTCTTCGATGCATGGGCCGAATCGGACGAGTCTGTCGCGTGCGCGGTCCCCGAAGGCGTCGCCACCGCAGCACTCGATGCGTGGCTGCACGGCGACGTGCCGCACGCCGGCCAATCGGTGGCACGCGGCCGCCTCACGCTCGACGTGATCCCGTTCATGACGCAGGACGCTTTCGACCGCCTGCTCTGGCGCTCGGACGTCAATTTCGTGCGCGGCGAGGATTCGTTCGTGCGCGCGCAATGGGCGGCGCGCGCGTTCGTGTGGCAGCCGTACCCGCAGGAGGAAAATGCACATCGTCTGAAGCTCGACGCGTTCCTCACCCGGTATGCGGCCGCGCTGTCGCCCACGCTGCGCGAGCCGTTGACCGACTTCTGGCGCGCGTTCAACGACGAGGATGCGTCAGCCGCCGCCGCGTGGCCCGCGTATCGCGATGCGATAGATGGCATCGAGGCGCACGGGCATCGCTGGTCCGACGAGCTCGCTGCGCTGCCGGAGCTTGCCGCCGGACTGGTCGATTTCGCTCACCGTCGGCTATAATTACCGGTTCCCCGAAATCGCTTCGCGACCGCGTTTGAACCGCCGGCCGCCTTCAGGAATCCCCATGAAACTCGCCCAGGAAGTCCGCGCCGGCAACGTCATCATGATCGGCAGCAATCCGATGGTCGTGCAGAAGGCCGAATTCAGCAAATCGGGCCGTAACGCGTCCGTCGTGAAGATGAAGCTTCGCAACCTGCTCTCCGGCGGCGGAACGGAAACGATCTATCGCGCCGACGAGAAGTTCGACGTCATTCAGCTCGAGCGCAAGGACGTCACGTACTCGTACTTCGCCGATCCGATGTACGTGTTCATGGACGAGGAGTTCAACCAGTACGACGTCGAGAAGGAAAACATGGAGGATGCACTTCCGTATCTCGAGGACGGCCTTGCCTGCCAGCTCACGTTCTACGAGGGCAAGACGATTTCGGTCGAGCTTCCGACATCGGTCGTGCGCGAAGTGATCTACACCGAACCCGCGGTGAAGGGCGATACGTCGGGCAAGGTGTTGAAGCCTGCGAAACTCGCAAGCGGCTTCGAGGTGCCGGTGCCGCTGTTCGTCAATACCGGCGACAGGATCGAGGTTGACACCCGCACCGGCGAGTATCGCCGCCGCGTCTGATCATGCGCCCGTACGCGGGCGCGCAAATGCTGCGCGGGCGCTTTCCGCCTTCGCCCGGACCGGGCAACGATCGACATGGTCGTTGACGAGGCCCATTGCCTGCATGAACGCATAGATCGTCGTCGGCCCGACGAACGTAAAGCCACGCCGCTTCAGATCCTTCGATAGCGCAGCCGCTTCGGCCGACGCCGGCATCGCCGCGAGCACGTCGCGGGTGATCGCTTTCGGACGGCTCGTGGCAGCCGGCTCGAAGCGCCAGAAGTAAGCGGCAAGCGAGCCGAACTCCTGCACGAGATCCCCGGCGCGCTGCGCGTTGTTGCGCACCGACTCGATCTTTCCGCGATGGCGAACGATGCCTGCGTCGGCGACGAGGCGCTCGATGTCGCGCTCGCCGAAGCGCGCGATGCGCGCGAAATCGAAACCGGCGAATCCCGCGCGAAACGCGTCGCGCTTGCCGAGAATGGTGCGCCAGCTCAAGCCTGCCTGGAATCCTTCGAGGCAGATCTTTTCGAAGAGCCGCCGATCATCGGCGACCGGAAAACCCCATTCGCGGTCGTGGTAGTCGATGTAGAGCGGGTCCTCGCCCGCCCACCAGCAGCGTTCAGCGGGTCGCGGCGATATCCGCGTTTTCGCCGGCACGAGCGAATGTCAGTCGCTTGACGGCTTGCGCAGCACATCGACGCGCATCGGCTGGCGGAAATGCGCGCCATCCGGACGAAGATGCGCGGCAAAGGCCGCGCGCGTGGCCTCGTACTGCTCGGCGGTCAGGCAATGCCGGGTATGCGTGACACCGATGACGCGTCGCTCGAACTCCTCGAACGACGCGAAGGCGACCGGCGCCAGGAAGAACTGCTCGGTCACCAGGTCGAAGCGCGCTTCGGCGACCGCCCGACACAACGCATCGAACGCGGAGAGCCGCACCTGCTGCTCGTCGTGAAAAATCCGAATGATGTCGTTATAGGCACCTGCAAACACCGGCTCGGAAACGTAGGCGAGCCCGCCCGGCACGAGCACGCGTCGTATTTCCGCGAGCGCCGTATCGAGCAGATCGACCGGAACGTGATGCAGTGACTTGAACATCAGCACGATGTCGACGCTCGCGTCGTCTGCCGGGATGGCCTGCGCGCCGGCCTCGACGTATCGGACGTTCGGCTGCCCGCCATTGTCGCAATTGAGGCGATGCTGAATCGTGTCGACCTCGGTCGCCGTGATTCGAGCATCCGGATAGTGCGTCGCGATCGCGCGCGTGAACTCGGCGCGGCCGCATCCCAATTCCAGAATACGGGCGTGCGCGAGCGGCAGCAGCGCTTCGTAGATCGACGCCTCCGCTACCTCGCGCGGGTCGACTGATCCAGCAGGGGGCATGGCGGTCATCGAAATGCCTTGCGGCATCGATCGGGCGGTCGGCATGGGATGCAAGTTTAACGTGTCGTGACGCGAAAAGCGGGTTGCTTGACTGGACTCGACCCCACGCCCACACTTCGCCGTCTCGTAATGGACGCGCGCCTGTGCGGAACAGCTAATGAACGGACACGCGCCAGCATTCTTGCACCTGTCTTGAATGCGTTTCCGGCCGTGCAATCGGCAACAAAACGAACAAAAGGTTAAGGGAGATCTGTTCATGAAGCGTTGTCGCGCTCTTCTTGCTTGCGTGCTTGCCTCATTGGGCTTGCTGTCCGGCGGCGCATGGGGTCAGGTCGTCACCGAGTTCAGCGCCGGCATCACCGCCGGTGCCGCGCCCGACGGCATAACGGCCGGCCCGGATGGCAATTTGTGGTTCGCGGAACCCAACGCCAACCGAATCGGGCGGATTACGCCTTTGGGCACCGTCACCGAGTTCGGCGCCGGCATCACCGCGGGTGCGCAACCTGTCGACATCGCGGCCGGCCCCGATGGCAACCTGTGGTTCACGGAAAACAACTTCGACCGGATCGGCCGGATAACGCCGCTTGGCATCGTCACCGAGTTCACTGCCGGCATCAGCGTCAACGCGCAAACGAACCGCATCACCGCCGGCCCCGACGGCAACCTGTGGTTCACGGAATTGACCGGCAACCGGATCGGGCGCATTACCCCGCTTGGTGTTGTCACCGAGTTCAGCGCCGGTATCACCGCGGGCGCCGGTCTTGAAGGCATTGCAGCCGGACCCGATGGCAACGTCTGGTTCACGGAACGAACCATCGACCGAATCGGGCGGATTACGACGGCCGGTGTCGTTACCGAGTTCAGCGCCGGCATCACCGCGGGCGCGTTCCCCTTCAGCATCGTGACCGGCCCCGATGGCAATCTGTGGTTTACGGAAGGAAGCGGGAACCGGATCGGGCGGATTACCCCGCTCGGCGTCGTCACCGAGTTCAGCGCCGGTATAACTGCGGGCGCATTCCCTGATCACATCACGCTGGGCCCCGACGGCAACCTGTGGTTCACGGAATTCGGCATCGACCGCATCGGTCGAATTACGCCGCTCGGCGTCGTCACCGAGTTCAGCGCTGGCATCAGCGCCGGTGCCGGCCTGTTCGACATCACGGCCGGCCCCGATGGCAACCTGTGGTTCACGGAATTAACCGGCAACCGGATCGGGCGGATCACCACGAGCGGCAGCGGCGGTGGCCCTGCGCCGACGACTTCGGCGGTGGTGTCATCGCTCAACCCATCGCTTGTCGGTCAATCGGTAACGTTCACCGCAACGGTGACGGGCAACAGCCCCTCCGGCACCGTACAATTCAAGGATGGAGCCGGCAATCTCGGCGCTCCAGTGACGTTGAGCGGCGGCAGCGCCTCGTTCACCACGGCCTCGCTGGCGGTTGGAACGCATTCGATCACGGCGGTGTACAGCGGCGATGTCAACAACGCCGCGAGCGCGTCGCCTGCTGTCGTGCAGACGGTCGATGCCTCGGTCGTTCCCCCGCCTCAAGCGAGCCAGCCGATTCCGACGCTTTCCGAGTTGGGCATGATCTTGCTGTCGATGCTGCTCGGCGCACTGGGGATTTCCCATCTGCGATCGCGCCGGAGGAAGGCTGATTGAATTGACCAGGTTCCTGCAATAACTGGAAAAACGGCCGCTCGCGGCGGCCGTCATGGTGCGTGATGGTGGAGGTGGCGAGAATCGAACTCGCGTCCGGAAGCACCTCTACAGTCGGGACTACATGCTTAGTCTCGTCGTTTGGCTCTCGTCTCCCCGCCGCCGGCGGACAGGCTGCGGGAAAACCAGTCACCTTGCTTTAGCGCTTCATCCAAGTGACCCGGATGGGCGCGATCGCCCGAAATGTCCTCGCCGTGACTTGCGGTTACCCGCTTGTCACCCGAGCTGAGCGCCGCCCGGTGCGAGGTCCGGCGGGATTAAGCCGCCAGAGCGTAGTTTTCGTCGTTCGCAGTTAAGTTTGCGATTGCTCGAGTTTTACGAGGACAAGCGCCTCGGCATGCCCCGCGCTGCTTCGATACCCCCGTCGAAACCAGTACACCCCCGGTAACGATGCGGGCGCGCCGGAAACCCGGCGAGCGCTGGAACCTTCAATGATACTCGCTCGGCAGACCGGCCGGCGAGCCGTGCGTTCGCCACGCAACTCCACATTGCGGCGCGCGGCGCGATTTCAATCCTTCATGCCGGACAGCAGGGAATTGATGTCCTCCGCGTGCTCTTCCTCCATGGCGAGGATCTCTTCCAGCATCCGTTTGGTGGTGGAATCCTTGCCGTGCAGCCAGTCGATCGATCTCGCGGTAGCTTTCGATCGCCACCCGCTCGGCCACGAGATCCTCGCGCAGCATGTCGACCAGCGAGGTGCCCTCCTCGTATTCGGAATGGCTGCGCTTCGTGAGGCGTATCGGGGTTGAGATCCGGCTCGCCACCCAGTTGCACGATCCGCTCGGCGATGCGGTCGGCGTGTTCCTGCTCCTGCGTGGCGTGCTCGGCGAACTCCGTCTTGACCGACTCCGAGGCAATCCCCTGTGCCATGAAGTAGTGCCGCTTGTAGCGGAGAACGCAGACGATTTCGGTGGCGAGCGCCGCGTTGAGCAACTCGATCACGACCTTCGGGTCGGCGCCGTAGTTCTGCGTCACGGCGCCCGCCTGCATCTGTTGCCGCGCGCGCTTCCGCAGCGTGGCGACATCCGTGAGAAACGGCGTCTGGCTCCCCGCCTTCCTGTCATCCGGCATGGTGTCGATCCTTAGCGTCGGGACATCAGCAGTCCCATGACGGCGCCCGCCACGGCGGCCCAGGCGATCGCCTTCATCGGTTCACGCCGCACGTACTCCTCCGTTGCCGCGCGCGTTTGCGCGGCGCGGTCGCTCGCCGTCATCCGCATCGCGTCGAGCTTGATCTTCGCCGCCGCCATGCTTTTCGGAAAGCTGCGCGCGCGCGATCGTTGCGCCCGAGCCGGACAACGTCGTCGCATTCCTGAACAGCGTCTCGCAATCGGCGATGAACGCCCGGAAATCGCGCGTCAGTTGTTCGACGTCGGCGCGACATGGGGCTTGGGCATCTGCGAAATGTTTCCGTTCCCGCGGCCGGGTAGTGCTTGAGCGTTCTCTTCCATGGTCGACTCCTATTCAGCGCCGCACCAGCGACAGCAGGAACGTCACCAGCGCGACGATCAGGAAAACCACGAACAGTATCTTCGCGATCCCCGCCGCGCCGGCGGCAATGCCGCCGAAGCCGAAGAGCGCGGCGATCAACGCAATGATGAAAAAAACGACGGCGTAGTAAAGCATTTCGACCTCCTTGAACGATTGTGGCGGAGCGCGCGGACGCGGTTCCATCGCGTGTTCTGCTCGCACCATTCATGCCATGCGATGGAACTCGAAATTGCCGCCAGAACCAAACGCTTAACGCGACGCAGCCGTGCGCGACGCATACCCGTTTTTGCGACCGCCCTGCAATTGCTGCGCGACCGTCGGGAGGCTCCTACAGGGGAATGCGTTTTCTGCCGCTACGTTGGCGACGCCGCGCGCGCTACGGTGGGCGCTGACGCCCGGAAGCTCCTTCCGTCCGGGCATTCCCGATGCACGGCATCGAACCCATTCCATCTACGGAGTTCGCATGAAACCATCGACCGCATTCGTGCTCGCCGGCGTGACCCTCGCGCTCGCCGCCTGCAACAATCCCGATCAAAATCGGACCACGTCCACGCCGCGCGGGGTCACGAGCCCGACCGCGCTCACCGAGCCGCTCGTCACGCCGAAGCGCGCCCGCCGCACCCGCCGAGCGAGGACCGATCCCGCCGAACGCGAATGCGCAGGCGCCCGGAACCAATGCGTCGGTCGCGTTCGCGCAGCCCACCGAGCAGCTCGCGTCGGCGGCGCCGCCGAGCAAGGGCGGGCCTCCCGAGAGTCAGGCGGAGCACGTGAAGGCACAGGAAGCGGCTGCCGCGGCCGCGAACACCGCCGCGGCGGATGCCGCGAAGAAATCCGGGACGACCGGCGGATCGCAGACATCGCCGACGGCGAGCGATACGTCGACCAACAATCCGCGGCACGGCGCGCTGACGCGGCAGCAGGAATCGACCGAGATGCCGAAGGCCGGCCAGGCCAACAACTACTCGAGCCCGGCGCTCGAAAAGAGCAGCGGACGCCCGTCCGACGGCAGCACGCCGGCGCAATAGCGAGCCGCTTCGCGCAGCGGGCCGTCGCTTCGGCGAACTCCGGATAAAAAAGACGCCGCTATGTGGGAGCGGCGTCGAGGGCCCCTCGTTTGGGCGCGAGGGGGAGGGAGACGATGCAGCTAATGCTCGTGGCGATGTGCGGGGTCCGCGGACGGCACGTCAAAGGGTTGCAGCATCATGGCGCCGAGCAACGTGAACACGACGAACAACACCATGTTGCCGAAGAACAGGATCTGCGCGAGCACGGCGGTCGTGACGTTCGTGTCCACGACGCCGAGCACGCCGCTCGGAACGGCAAGGAGAAAAAACACGAGCCCCCATTTCAACATTGCGCCCTCGCTGGCCCGCACGCACAGCACCAAAGATGAGCAAATGGTAACGAAGCGCGGTCCAACGTCCCATCGGCGAGCACCCGATACGGATGTAAGACAAATGCCGACCCCGCCGCGGAGCCTGCCTTGAGATGGATACCCAGCCAACGTATAGTGACAAGCTCGCGTTCGCCGAGCACGAGCAGCACGGCAAGACGTTCCCGATGAAACGACTCCTTCCTCTGCGTGTACTGCTGCCGCTGGCGCTCGGCGTCATCGTTTCGCTCGGCGTGCTGGGCTTCGCGGAAATCGGCTACCGGCGGCTCGAATTCGCCAACAGGCGATGTCGGCGGCGCTCGAGATGGAAACCGCGGTCAACGAAACGCTCGCGCTCATCGGCGAAGCCGAATCGGGCCAACGCGGATTCCTGCTCACCGGCGATCCGACGTATCTCAAGCCGTACAAGGCGGCGCTGCCGAAGATCGACCAGACGTTCGCGCGCCTGCGCGAGCTCGTCAACGCCAACGGCACCGCGGTGATGATCGATCACACCGGCCAGCTGAACGTGCTGATCGGCAAGAAGCTGAACGAGCTCGAATCCACGCTCGCGCTGAACGAGCGCAACGGCCGCGAGGCGGCGTTCCAGCTGATCGACACCGGCCTCGGCCAGCGCCTGATGGAGGAGATTCGCAGCCAGGCGCAAAGCATCCTCGACGAGCTGCGCGAGTCGTCGCGCAAGCGGCGGCACGCGCTGGGCGCAGGACATCGAATTCGGCCGCGTCGGCATGCTGACGATGACGGCGTTCACCATCGCGCTGCTGTTCGTCGTCTGGGCGCTCGCGCGACGCGAGATCAGCGCGCGCGAAGCGAAGCGGCGCACGCTCATCGAGGAACAGCGCCGGCTCGAGCAGGAAGTCGCGGCGCGCACGGAAGAGCTGTCCGAGCTGTCGACCTACCTGCAGACGGTGCGCGAAGAGGAAAAATCGCGGCTCGCGCGCGACATCCACGACGAGCTCGGCGGCATCCTCGTCGGCGCCAAGATGGACGTCGCCTGGGCGGCGCAGCGGTGCAAGACCGCGCTGCCCGAGGCCGCGGAGAAGCTCAACCGCGCGCTTACCGTCCTCGACGAAGGCGTCGAAATGAAGCGCCGCATCATCGAGGAACTGCGCCCGACGCTGCTCGACAATCTCGGCATCTCATCGGCGCTCGACTGGCAGGTGCGGCAGACGTGCGAGCGTGCCGGCCTGCAATGCGAGCTGAACCTCGCCGACCTCGAGCTGCCGCCCGAAGTGTCGATCGCGCTCTACCGGATCGTGCAGGAGGCGCTGACGAACATCGTCAAGTACGCGAGCGCGCGCAACGTCGAAGTCGAGCTGCTCGGTGACGACGAAGGCGTCTCGCTGATCGTCCACGACGACGGCGCGGGCCTGCCCGCCGGCGTCGAATCGAGCCGGCTGTCGCATGGCATCATCGGCATGCGTCAGCGCGTGCGGGCGCTGAACGGCACGTTCAAGATCAGCAGCCGGCCCGGCAGCGGCACGACGATCGAGGTGTTCATTCCGCTGTCCAGCGGCCGCTGCGCAGAGCGCGTCGCGCCGGAGCGCTCGTCGCGGCGACACCTGCGCAGGCTCTGCCGCAGCCCGCGCTCCGGCCGCATCGATAGAAAACGGCCGGGAACGACCCGGCCGTTTTCCGTTCCCGCGCTGAAGCGCTTACGACTGGCCGTAGCGCACCTTCGCGTCCTTGACGCATTGATCCTTCGCGGCGCCGCTCATCGCGTCGCACTTCTCGACCGCGACCTTGTATTGCGCGTCGCGCGTGTCTTCGCGCGCGTCCTGCCGCGCGTCGGCTCGCTTGTTGGCGGCCACCGTGGCTCGTGCTGCTGTCGACCTTCGCGACCTTGGCGTCGGCCTTCGCCTTCGTATGCGCGGCCTTCGCTTCCTTCACGCAGACGTCCTTCTGGTTGCCCGACATGTCGTCGCACTTTTCCTTCGCGACGTCGTAGTCGGCGTCGGCCTTGCGCGACGCGCGCGTCGTAGCGCGCCTTGTCGGTGTTCTTGTAGTTCGCCTCGAGCTCGGCCTTGGCGACCTTTTCCTTGCCCTTGGCTTCCGCCTTGCAGATGTCCTTGGCGTTGCCGGACATCGACGCGCACTGGTCCTTGTCGGCCTTGTACTGCGCTTCGATCTTGTCCTTGTCCGCCTTGTACGCGTCGCGCGACATCGTCGACGTCGCCGCGTTCGCGGCACCCGCGAACGCGATGCCGGCGGCGGCCAGCAGGCTGATCATCAGTTTCGACATGGTGTCCTCCTTTAGTGGCGCGCGTGACGTCACGCATCGGCGTCGTATCGCCGTAGCGGTCTGCGAACGACGATCTGCCGCTCGGCCTCGTCCTTCGTGATTCCGTACGACTCCTGCATCTTGCCGGCGAGTTGGTCACGCTTGCCGCGATCGTGATCGATCTGATCGTCGGTGAGCTTGCCCCATTGTTCCTTGACCTTGCCCGTCAGCTGCTTCCAGTTGCCTTGATGCGATCCCAATTCATTGTGCTCCTTCGCCATGGACCGATGGCCCAATCGTACCCAGGAGTTGCAACCGACGTGCCATGTGAAAACATGTGATTCAATGAGTTGCCGCAGGCCGACGCAAGATCCGGCATTGCCAACTGCGCAGTGACAAGTCAGGTCGCTGTAGGACACGTCAGGCCTTCTCGTTACCGGGACGCCGGCTCATCGGCGAGCAGCGTCGCCAACCGCTCGAGCGACGGAATGCTGTCCGCGGTCGTCTTCACGATCGCGAGGAGCGGCACGCCGACGAGCAGGCCCCAACCGCCCCACAGCCAGCCGAAGAACAGCAGCGAGACGAACACGGCCACCGCGTTCATGCGGAATGCGCGGCCCTGCATCCATGCGCTCAACCCCATGCCGATCAGCGTCGCCGCGACACCGACCAACCCGGCGACGAGCAAGGCGCGCCCGATGTCCTCGAACTGGACGAACGCGGCGATGCCGGTCGCGACGATCGTCAACGCGGAGCCGGCGTACGGAATGATGTGCACGATCGCGGCGACGACGCCCCACAGCCCCGCGTGCTCGACGCCGAACGCGAGCAGGATGCCCCAGGTCGCGATGCCGATCAGCGTGTTGACGATCAGCATCGTCAGCAGGTAGCGCTGCACCTGCGTGTCGATTTCGTCGAGGATCTCGACGGTGATGCGCCGCGCCGCGAGCGTCGGGCCGGCGACGTGCACGAGCTTGCGGCGGAACGTGTCGCCGGCGGCGAGCAGGAAATAGGCGACGCAGGCCCGCGATGCCGATGTCGACGATGACGTCGAGCGCCTTCGCCGACTGATCGCTCAGCCATTTCTGCGAGTCGAGTTCGGCGCCGCCGGCGGCGGCTGTACGGCACCGGGGCCGCCGCCGCTCGTCGCTTCGGCGGCCGCCCGGTTCAGCTCCGCGGCGGCGGCGCGCACGTGACCCATCGGCCCTTCGCGGCTGGCGCGCCGTCTCGTGCGCCGCGATACGGATCTTGCGCGCGGCGTCGGGCAGTTCGGCGAGTGCGGACGTCGCGTCGTCGCGCAGCAGAAAGACGCCGCCGATCACGAACGCACGTCAGCACCAGCAGCACCACGGCGGCGCCGAGCGCCCGATGGATGTGCACGCGCTCGAGTGTGCCGACGAGCGGCTTCAGCGAATAGCTCGCGAGCATGCCGACGACGACGGGAACGAGGAACGGCTCGGCGATCTTCGCCGCCGCGCACACGGCGAGCACCGCCAGCACGATCGAGCGCGGTGACGGTGGAGCGCTGTCGTCGCGGCAGCGGCGGTTCGGAAGGCTTGTCCATGAGAAAACGGCGCCGGGAGCCGGGATATCGACTCCAGACGCCGTCGCGGTCAGGCCGCGTTGCGATCAGTACTTCTTGTTCTCTTTAGCCTCTTCCTTGATCTTTTCGCCACCCGTCTGGACGTCCTTGCCGGCGCCTTCCATCGTGTTGCAGCCGGAAAGCAGTGCAAACGAGGGAAGTGCAAACGTCGCGGCGAGCGCGAGGGCGATAAAGCGTTTCATGATGTCCCCTTTCGTGGAGTGACGGGTTACGCGTGAACCGCGTCGGCGGTGAGCCGCATCGTGGTCATGCAGCCCGCGTGCCATGGCACAAAGCGTTATGCATCAGGAACTTCGGTGCTGCATTTCCGCGCGCCTTGCAACGTCGCAATCGGCCGCCGGAAATTCTTACATCCCGCGTCAGTGCGCTGCCGACGCCGGACGGCTCAGTGCATGTCGGTGCCCGATCCGATGCGAGATCGTCGAGCACTTCGCGCACGCGGTGATATTCGCGCGCCTTGTCGAAGAAATAGTCGGCGCCGAGCGCCAGGCTCTTCGCGCGATATTGCGGGAACGCGTAGTTCGTGAGCACGATCACCTTCGTGTTCGGCGGACGGCGCGAGATCAGCGCGCGCAGCACGCCGAGCCCGGTCCCGTGGCGCAACTGCAGGTCGAGCACCATCGCGTCCCACGGTGCTGCCGCGAGCATGCCGATCGCCGCCTGCTCGCTGTCGGCCTGGCCGATGATCTCGATGCGTCCGGGCTCGGCGATCGACTCGGCGAGCCGCTCGCGGATGAGCGGCGAATCCTCGACGAGCAGGACGCGCAGAGGAGAACCCGGTTCGACGTCCTGCATGATTGACCGACCCTGCGACGCGCGCCGGATCTTCATCAGTGGAATGTACCCCCGTGAGTCGCATGATGCCCGGCGCTCACCGGTCGCGCGGCGCTTGGCGACGCAAGCGCGCGAGCCGGCGATTCCTATTCGATCAGCCCGTTCTTGATGGCGTAATACGTGAGGTCGGCGTTCGACTTCATCGCCATCTTCTCGAGGATGCGCGTGCGGTACGTGCTGACCGTCTTCACCGACAGGTTCAGCTCGTCGGCGATCTTCGACACCGCCGCGCCGGCCGCGAGCTTGCAGAAGATCTGGAACTCGCGCTGCGACAGCTCGGCGTGCAGCGGCTTGTTCGCCGTCGCCGGACACGCCGTCGGCCAGGATCTGCGCGAGCGACGGGCTCACGTACTTGCGTCCCTGCACGACGGTGCGAATGGCGCCGACGAGCTGCGTCGACGCGGCTTCCTTGTTGAGATAGCCCGACGCGCCGGCGCGCAGCAGGTTCACCGCGTACTGGTCCTCGCCGTACGCCGAGAGCATCAGCACCGGGCAGCTCGGGCTTGACGTGGCGCAGCGTCTTCAGCGTGTCGATGCCGTTCTTGTCGGGCATCGAGATGTCGAGCAGCACGACGTCGAAGTCGGCCGCGCGCACGGCCGCGACCGTCTCCGCGCCGCTGGCGGCCTCGGCGGCGACCTCCATGTCGACCTGGTCGGCGATGAACTGCTTCAGCCCGGCCCGGACGATGGCGTGATCGTCCGCGATCAGGATTCGGATCATCGAATGCCCGTAGATCCCGCGAATCGCGTGATTCTAGCCTTACATGCGAAGCGAGTCGAGCACCATCGGCCTGGTACGCAGTGAGCCGGTTGTAGAGCGTCTTCAGGCTGACGCCGAGCATCTCGGCGCGCGCCGCTTGTTGCCGCGGCAATGGTCGAGCGTGGCGAAGATCGCCTGGCGCTCCATCTCGGCGAGCGACGTTCCGACCGGCACCCGCAGGCATTCGCCTTCGACGGCCGGGCATGCAAGACCCGCGAGGTCGAGCTCGACGACGTCCTCGGCCATGATGAACGCGCGATGCACGGCATTCTTCAGCTCGCGCACGTTGCCCGGCCAGTGATACGTGCGGATCGTCGTGAGCGCGGCGCGCGAGAAGCGCTTCGCGGTGCCGCTCTCGGCGTTCAGCTGCTGCAGGAAATGCTCGGCGAGAAGCTCGGTGTCGCCCTCGCGGTCGCGCAGCGGCGGCAGCGCGATCGGAAACACGGCGAGCCGATACATCAGGTCCTCGCGCAGGCGCCCGTCGCGGACGGCGTCGAGCGCGTCGCGGTTGGTCGCCGCGAGCACGCGCACGTTGGTCCGGATCTCGCCGTCGCCGCCGACGCGCATGAAGCGGCCGGTCTCGAGCACGCGCAGCAGGCGCACCTGCATCTCGGGCGGCATCTCGGTGATCTCGTCGAGGAACAGCGTGCCGCCTTCGGCGCGCTCGAAGCAGCCGCGATGCTGGCGGTTGGCGCCGGTGAACGCGCCGCGCTCGTGGCCGAACAGCTCGGCCTCGATCAGGTTCTGCGGAATGGCGCCGCAGTTGATCGCGACGAACGGGCCGTGCGCGCGCGGGCTGCGCTCGTGGATCGTGCGTGCGACGAGCTCCTTGCCGCAGCCGGACTCGCCGGTGACGAACACCGTCGCCTCGGTCGGCGCCACCTTCTCGATCATCCGGTAGACGTCCTGCATGACGGTCGAGCTGCCGTACAGGCGACCGAAACGTCCGAGCGCCGGTGCGGACGCGGCACGCGCGGCGGCGACGAACGGCAGCGAGACGACGATGTCGTTGGTCGATTCAGCGGCAGACGTTTCGTCGGAGCGGCATTGAGATCCTCATGGGGGGTTTGTTCGGAACAGACGCATCGTAGGGAAAACCTTGCACGCTCCGTATCGGCGCCTCGCGGAAGCTGCTGTCGCGGTTTGTCCTACAGCCGCGCGCTGCGCTACAGTTGCGTCCCCGCATCCGATTGAACGTCATGACGCACGCCTCTCTGCTTCCGATCATTCTTTCCGGCGGCGCCGGCACGCGCCTGTGGCCGCTGTCGCGCGAAGCGGCGCCCAAGCCGTTCATGCCGCTGCCCGACGGCGAAACGCTGCTCGGCAAGACGGCGCGCCGCGCACTGGCGCTCGACGGCGTCGACACGCTGCTCACCGTCACCAATCGCGACTACTACTTCCACACCAAGGACGTGTACGCCGGCGCTGGCAGAGCCCGGCTGCAGTCGCGTCGTACCTGCTCGAGCCGTTCGGGCGCAACACCGCGCCGGCCGTCGCGCTCGGCGCGTTGTGCGCGCAGGCGCGCAGGGTCGGGCGAGCGCGTGCTGCTCGTCCTGCCCGCCGATCACCTGATCCGCGACCAGCGCGCGTTCGCCGCCGCCGTCGAGCGCGCGGCGAGCGCTGGCGGCGACCGGCACGCTCGTGACGTTCGGCATCACGCCGACGCATCCGGAGACGGGCTTCGGCTACATCGAGTGCGGCGAGATGCTGACGCCGCCGATGGGCCGCTGCCCGCCGCTTATCGCGCGCGGCGCTTCGTCGAAAAGCCGCGCGCTCGCGCTGGCGCGCGAGTACCTCGCCGCCGGCCGCTACGTCTGGAACTCCGGCATGTTCGCGTTCACGGCGGATGCGATCCTCGACGCGTTCGCGCGTCATGCGCCCGGCGTGCTCGACGCGTGCATCGCGTCGCGCAGTCGATGATGGCGCTCGATACGCGCAGATGCTCGAGATCGACGCCGCGCTCTTCGCCGCGGTGCCGGACATCTCGATCGACTACGCGATCATGGAGCGCGCGGCGGCAGCGGGCGAGGTCGCCGTCGTGCGCGGCGACTTCGACTGGAGCGACGTCGGCTCCTGGCAGGCGGTCGCCGACCTGACCGACGCCGACGGCGACGGCAACCGCGGCCAGCGGCGAGCGCGTAGCGATCGCCACGCGCGGCACGTACGTGCACGCCGAGGATCGCGATCGTCGCCACGGTCGGCGTGGAGAATCTCGTGATCGTCGACACGCCCGACGCCGTGCTGGTCGCGCACCGCGATCATCTGCAGCGCGTGAAGGAAGTGGTCGGGCGAGCTCAAGGCGCGCGGACACGAGGCGTACAAGCTGCACCGGACGGTGAGCGCGGCCGTGGGGCGCTTACACGCGTGCTCGAGGAAGGCGCCGGGCTTCAAGATCAAGCGCATCGAGGTGAGCCCGGCGCCGCGCTGTCGCTGCAGCTGCATCACCGGCGCAGCGAGCACTGGGTGGTCGTGCGCGGCATCGCGCGCGTCACGCAGCGGCGAGCGCGTGTTCGACGTGCATCGCCGACGAGTCGACGTTCATTCCGGTCGAAACGCGCCATCGGCTCGAAAATCGCGGCGCCGACCCGCTCGTGATCATCGAGGTGCAGTGCGGCGATTACCTCGGCGAGGACGACATCGTGCGCTTCGAGGATCGCTACGGGCGTACGCCGGCGTAAATGGGGTCAGAGCGAATACGGGCGCGCGCGAGCCGCCGTTGTCGTGAGTCGACCCGCGTATTCGCTCTGACCCCATTTACGTATAATTGCCGTTCGCGAATCATCGCGTTCGCGCTTTTCGCATGCCGACGGCCTCGACCGATCCTGCGACGGCCGCCGCAGCACCTCTCCCGGTAACCTGCGTATCCGTCGCCGACGAACAACCCGCTCGCAAATCCGTTTGCGACGCTGCCTTCGCTCGCGCCCGTCCTGCCGGAGAGCGGCCGGCGGCTGGTGCTTCCGCCCCTTGCGGGATCCGCCGACGCGCTCGCCCTCGCGCAAATCGGACTCGCCGCACGGGGCCAGCATCGAATGCTCGCCGTCGTCTGTTCCGACGCGCTGGCCGCCACCCGTCTCGCGCAGGAAATGGCGTGGTTCGCGCCCACGCTTGCCATCGGCGCGTTTCCCGATTGGGAGACGCTTCCGTACGATCATTTCTCGCCGCACCAGGATCTCGTTTCCGAGCGCCTCGCGACGCTCTACCGGATCACGCGCGGCGAATGTGACGTCGCGCTCGTGGCGGCGCAGACGGCGCTCTATCGCCTCGCACCGCAGTCGTTTCTCGCCGCGCACACCTTCTTCCTGACGCAAGGCGAAAGGCTCGAACGTCGACGCGCTGCGTTCGCAGTTGGCGCTCGCCGGCTACACGCATGTCACGCAGGTCGTCTCGCCGGGCGAGTTCAGCATCCGCGGCGGCCTGATCGACCTCTACCCGATGGGCGCGCCGCTGCCGTATCGCCTCGATCTCTTCGGCGACGAAATCGAGAGCATCAAGACGTTCGACGTCGATTCCCAGCGCACGCTTTATCCGATGCGCGACGTGCGCCTTCTGCCTGCGCGCGAATTTCCGCTCGACGACGCCGGGCGGACGCGCTTTCGCGGCCGCTTTCGCGAAGTCTTCGAGGGCGATCCGTCGACGCTCGCCGCTGTACAAGGACATTTCCGCAGGCATCGTGCCCGGCGGCATCGAGTACTACCTGCCGCTCTTCTTCGACGCGACCGCGACGCTGGTCGATTACTTTCCACGCGATTCGATCGTTGCGCTGCATGGCGATGTCGATGCCGCCGTCGACCGCTTCTGGGAGGACACCGAATCGCGCTACCGCCTGATGCGCGGCGACAAGGCGCGCCCGCTGTTGTCGCCGCCGCAGCTTTTCCTTCCGCAGACGAGTTGCGCGGCGCGATCAAGCCGCTTGCGCGCATCGAGCTTCCCGTCGCGAAAGCCGATGCCGCGCCAGCACCCGACGCGCCAATCCGCCGCCTGCCGTCCGTGCAGGTCGACCGGCGCGCCGACGATCCGCTCGCTGCGCTTGAAGGGCGTCGTTGCGATGCTGGATGGCCGCATGCTCGTCGCCGCGGAAAGTGCCGGGCGCCGCGAAACGATGCAGCAGTATTTCGCCGAATACGGCGTGCGGCCGGCAACGGTCCAGAGCTTCTCGGAATTCGTCGCAGGAGACGCGAAGATCGCGCTGACGGCCGCACCGCTGCAGGCGGGCTTCGCGTGGCCGCGGGCACGCCTCGCGTTCGTCACCGAAGCGGAGCTGTACGCGAATGTCGTGCGCCGCGGCAAGCGCGACACCGGTCGCCGCTCGAACGTCGACGCCATGGTGCGCGACCTGTCCGAGATGCGCATCGGTGACCCGGTCGTGCACGAGGAGCATGGCATCGGCCGCTACCTCGGGCTCGTCACGCTCGACGTGGGCGACGGCGCGACGGAATTCCTCGAGCTCCTCTACGCGAACGACGCGAAGCTGTACGTGCCGGTGTCGAACCTGCACGTCATCGGCCGTTACAGCGGCGCGTCGCCCGACGCGGCGCCGCTGCACGAGCTCGGCAGCGGTCAGTGGGAAAAAGCGAAGCGCAAGGCGGCGCAGCAGGCGCACGACACCGCTGCGGAGCTGCTGAACCTCTATGCGCAGCGCGCGGCGCGCAACGGCCACGCGTTCTCGTTCAAGCCGCATGACTACGAGGCGTTCGCCGAGGGTTTCGGCTTCGAGGAAACGCCCGACCAACAGGCGGCGATCGATGCGGTGATCGCCGATCTGTCCGCCGGGCGGCCGATGGATCGCCTCGTGTGCGGCGACGTCGGATTCGGCAAGACCGAAGTCGCGCTGCGCGCCGCATTCATTGCAATCACCGACGGCAAGCAGGTTGCGCTGCTGGTGCCCGACGACGCTCCTCGCCGAGCAGCACTTCCAGGTGTTTTCGGACCGCTTCGCCGACTGGCCGGTGAAGCTCGCCGAGCTGTCGCGCTTCCGCTCGGCGCAAGGAGGTCAAGGCGGTGCTCGAAGGCCTTGCAAGCGGTCGCGTCGACCTTGTCATCGGCACCCACAAGCTGATCCAGCCCGACGTCAAGTTCAGGAACCTCGGCCTCGTCATCATCGACGAGGAGCATCGCTTCGGCGTGCGGCAGAAGGAGCAGCTGAAGCGGTTGCGCGCGGAGGTGGACGTGCTGACGCTCACCGCAACGCCGATCCCGCGCACGCTGGCGATTTCGCTCGAAGGCATCCGCGATTTCTCGGTCATCGCGACCGCGCCGCAGCGCCGGCTGGCGATCAAGACGTTCGTCGCAGGCTATTCAACCGGCATCGTCCGCGAAGCGGCATTGCGCGAGCTGAAGCGCGGCGGCCAGATCTATTTCCTGCACAACGACATCGACACGATCCGCACGACGGCGGAGCGGCTCGCGCAACTGCTGCCCGAAGCGCGCATCGCCGTGGCGCATGGCCAGATGGGCGAGCGCGAGCTCGAGCACGTGATGCGCGAGTTCTATGCGCAGCGCGTGAACCTGCTCGTCTGCTCGACCATCATCGAGTCGGGCATCGACGTGCCGACGGCCAACACGATCATCATCGATCGCGCCGATCGCTTCGGCCTCGCGCAACTCCATCAACTGCGCGGGCGCGTCGGCCGCTCGCACCACCAGGCGTACGCGTACCTGCTGACGCCGCCGCACGAGGCGCTGTCGGCGCAGGCGAAGAAGCGGCTGGAAGCGATCCAGATGATGGAAGACCTGGGCTCGGGCTTCTTTCTCGCGATGCACGACCTCGAGATCCGCGGCGCGGGCGAGGTGCTCGGCGATGAGCAGTCGGGCGAGATGCAGCAGATCGGCTTCCAGCTCTATGCGGACATGCTGAAGGCGGCCGTGTCGGCGTTGAAGGCGGGCCGCGAGCCGGACCTTTCGCAGCCGCTCGGCGTGACGACCGAGATCAACCTGCACACGCCGGCGCGCCTGCCGCAGGAGTATTGCAACGACGTCCACGAGCGGCTCGTGCTCTACAAGCGGCTCGCGAGCTGCGAGGCGATCGACGAGCTCGACCTGCTTCGCGAGGAACTGGTCGACCGTTTCGGTCCGACGCCCGAACCGGCGCAGGCGCTGATCGCGTGCCATCGGCTGCGCCTGATCGCGCGTCCGCTCGGCGTGACGAAGATCGACGCGGGACCGGAGCGCTCGACGCTGCAGTTCGTCAAGGAGCCGCCGTTCGACGCCGGCAAGCTGATCGTGCTCGTGCAGAAGGACGGTCGCATCCGCTTCGCAGGGCCCGACCGGCTCCGCATCGAGCGCGGCGCGCCGACACTCGCCGAACGCATTGCGCTGATCCGCGATTTCCTTGCCAAGCTGGTCTGAAGGCATTACCGCGACCGATGATGCCCCCGCTGCCGCCCCAGATGCACGTGTTCGTGCGCGACTGGCTTTCGTCCAATCAGATCGTGCTGAAAGGCGCGCGAGGGCGGCGTCGTGATCGACTCCGGTTATGGCAAGCACGCGCCGCTCACGCTGGCGCTCGTCGCGTCGCGGATGGGACTCGACGGCGCGCCGCTTGCGAAGCTCGTCAATACCCATTGCCATTCCGACCACATGGGCGGCAACGCCGCGTTGCGACGCGCGTACGGATGCCCGATCGCCGTACCCGCCGGCGAGGCGCCGTCGATCGCCGCGTGGGACGAGCGAACGCTGCTGCTCGACTACGCGGACCAGCGGGCCGAGCGATTCGACGTCGACGAAGTCCTGCAGCCCGGCTCGACGCACGTCTGGGGCGATCTCGAATGGCGCGCGCTCGCAGCACCCGGCCACGACATGGCCGCGCTCGTGTTCTTCAACCCCGAGCACCGCATCCTGATCTCCGGCGATGCGCTGTGGCAGCAACGGCTACGGCTTCGTGATGCCGCCCGAGATCGATGCATCGGCATTGCCGGCGACGCGCGCGACGCTGGAGATGATCGCGGGCCTCGACGTCCGCTGCGTGATTCCCGGGTCACGGCGAGCCGTTCACCGACGTCGATGCCGCGCTCGAGCGCGCATTTCGCCGCACGGGTGCGTTCGAAGCCGATACGTAGCGCACTCGCGCGACACGCGCTGAAGGTCGTGCTCGTGTTTGCGCTGCTCGACCAGGAGCGCCTGCCGCTCGCGTCGATGCCGGAGTACGTCGCGCGGATCGGCATCTACCGCGATTTCAACGCGCGCTTTTTCGGCCTCGCGCCGGCGTCGCTCGCCGAGCAGCTCGTCGACGATCTCGAGCGCGCCGGCGCCGTGCGGCGCGACGCCGGGTATCTGATGCCCGCGTAATGGGATTTACGGCTGCGCCTGATACGCCTCGATGGGGATGATGAGCTTCACTTCGTCGGCGGGCGCCAGCGGAAGGTTCGCGGTCATGCCCCAGTCGGAGCGCTTGATGGTCGCCGTCGCCTGACCACCGCACATCGGTTTCTTGTTCGAACGGATTCGGCGCGCACCTGAAGTCATCGACCGTGAGCGTCACGGGCTTCGTGACGCCGAGCATCGTGAGCTCGCCGTTGACGCCGACCACGCGTCGCCGTCGAACTTCACGTCGTCGGACTTGAACGTGATCGTCGGATACTTCTCGACGTTGAAGAAGTTCTCGCCCTTGACGATCGGGATCGAGCCGCGTCGAATCGAACGTCCGGACGGACGCGGCATCGATCGTCACGTCGACGCTGCCTTTCTTCGCGGCGCGGTCGAGCGTGACCTTGGCCGTCGATTTGACGAAGCTTCCGAGCTGATTGCGTGAAACCGAGATGCCGGACCTGGAACGCGGGTTGAGAGTGGACGGGATCGAGCACGTAGGTTTCCTCGGCGAGCGACCGGCAACGCGGTCAGCGCAGCGAGAGCGGCTATGGCATATGCGGACTTCCATGGCACTGCTCCTTATCGGGTTGTTTCGTGACTGCGCCATCCGGCGCGCATCCGCGCGAGCAAACGGCGCTCTCGATGCGGCATTCCACGGGTTGTCATGTGGACCGGGCGCGCAAGCACCATGCGGACATGCACGAGTATGTCGTTGTCGACCGTCTCCGTATCCGCCCATTCGCCTTCGCCGATCCGGTAGTCGAGCCGCTTCAGCGAGAACGTGCCCTCGGCGACGCGGTTGCCCGCGGCATCCGTCCTGAGCGTGAGGGGCACGACGCAGTCGCGCGTGATGCCCTTCAGCGTCAGCTTGCCGGCGACCTCGTACGCGGTCGCCGCCGAGATCCGGATCGACGTGGACGTGAAGTGCGCGACCGGGAACTTCGCCGTGTCGAACCACAGCGGCGCCCTTCGCTTCGGTTTCCGATTCGCTGCTGGCGAGATCGACGCTGCCGAGATCGACGTCGATGTCGGCCTTGGAATGTCGCGAGCGCGTTCGGCTGGAAGACGACGTCGGCCTTCCATTTCCGGAAGCGGCCGTCGAACTTGACGCCCATCTGCTTCGATCGTAAAGCCGATCTCGCTCTTGTCGACGACGACAGAATCGGCAAGCGCGATGCCTGCCGCGAGAAAGGTCAGCGCGCCTAGCGCCCATGGCAGTATCCGCGACCGGCTCATGAACGCACGATTCCCGGGGGTTTGACGATCGGCAGCATCCGGACGAGCGCGGCATCGCGATCGATGAAATGATGCTTGATCGCGGCGGCGACATGCACGCACGACCACGGCGAACAGGCACGCGTTGAGGCTGACGTGCACGATGCGCAGCGCATCGCCGAGCGCGCTGTCCTTTCCGACGAGATCGGGGAGCGGAACGACGCCGAGATAGAGCACCTGAACGCCGGTCGCCGAGCTGTAGAGCCAGCCGCTCAGCGGGATGACGAACAGCAGGACGTACAGCAACGCATGCGACGCGCGGGCCGCGCTGCCGCTGCCACGGCGGCATCGGCACCGGCGCAGGATGCGGGCGAATGGCGCGCCACGCGATGCGCAGCGACGTGAGCAGGAAGATCGTGATGCCGATCGACTTGTGGAACAGGTACCAGTGCAGCTTGCGCGGGCGAGATGGGCAGCGCGACCATCGACAGCCCGAGCAGCAGGTTGGCAACGATCAGCGCCGCCGTCACCCAGTGCAGCGTGATCGCCCCGCGGTTGTAGTGTTCGCTCACGTTACGTCCAGCGTCTGCTTCGTGGTTGCCTTGAAGGTGGTGCTAAGGCCCGGCACGCCAGAATATCTAAACAGCATCGCCGGACGACCTATTCCGCAGCATGGGGTCTTCACGACGGATGTCCGACCGTCGCGATGAACGCGCGCACGCCGTCGAGCAGCATCTGCACGGCGAGCGCCGTCAGGACGAGCCCCATCAGCCGCTCCACCGCGATCATTCCGCGCTCGCCGAGCACGCGCTGCAAGCGATAGGCGGCGACGAGCACGATCGTCGCGACGACCATCGCGGCGGTCAGCGCGATCACCCACGCGACCCGATGCGACGGGTCGCGCGAGACCATCAGCATGACGGTGGCGAGCGCGGACGGTCCGGCGATCGACGGTATGGCAAGCGGAACGAGAAACGGTTCGCTACCCGGCGGATCGCCGAACACGCCTTCCGGATGCCGGAACACCATCCGCAGCGCGATCAGGAACAGGATGATGCCGCCGGCGATCGCCAGCGACACTTCGGAAAGCTGCAGCCAGGCGAGGAACGTCTGGCCGCCGAACATGAAGGCGAGCAGGATCACGTAGGCTGCCAGGCATTCGCGCAGCACCACGCGCGCGCGGCGAGCCGGCGCGACGTTCGAAAGCGCGGCCACGACGATCGGCACGTTGCCGAACGGGTCGATGACGAGCAGCAGCAGAACGGCAGCGGAAAAGATTTCGGCGATCGGCATTCACTGCCCCATGACGACGCCTTCGCGCCGGGGGTCGGCGCCGCCGATCCAGCCGGTCGGCGCTCGCGCGATCGCCTGCGCGCCGCTCGGGTCGATCATCACGCGCGTCTCGTGTCCGAGCGCGTCGCAGTTTCGGCTGCAAGGCGACGACCGACGTGCCTTGCTCGAGCTCCGTCGGGCCGTTGCGGCTGCCGAAATTCGGCAACGCGATCGCCGCCTGCGGATCGAGGTTCCAGTCGATCATGCCGATCAGCGTCTTGACGACGTGATCGATGATCAGGCTGCCGCCGGCGGAGCCCGCGAGTGCGTGAACGCGCCGTTCCCGGTCGTACACGATCGTCGGCGCCATCGACGAACGGGGCCGCTTGCCCGGCTCGACGCGATTGGCGACGGGCTTGCCGTTCTCGACCGGGACGAACGAGAAATCGGTCAGCTCGTTGTTGAGCAGGAAGCCGCTTTCGGTCATCAGCCGGCTGCCGAATCCGTCCTCGATCGTCGTCGTCATCGACACCGCATTGCCGTCGCCGTCGACGATCGCGATGTCCGACGTGGACGGAAACTCGGCCGCGGCATCCCGGCCCCATGCGAGCTCGCGCGCACGCGCCTCGCGCCGCGCGGGATCGCCCGGCGGCGCGACGCCGAGGCTTTGCGTCGTCGAGATCAGCAACGAGCGTCGATGCAGGTATTCGTCGTCGAGCAGCCCTTCGGGCGGCCGGAAGAAATCGGGGTCCGCCATGTAGACATCGCGATCGGCAAACGCGAGCCGCTCCGCCTCGCTGACGAAATGCACGCTCCAGAACGACGCCGGCCCCATCGACGCGAGGTCGTACGGTTCGAGGATCTTCAGCGCCTGCAGGACCGTGAGCCCGCCCGAGGACGGCAGCGGCATGCCGCAGACACGAAACGCGCGATACCGATCGCAGACCGGCGCACGCACCTTGACGCGGTAGCGCGCGAGATCGGCGCGCGTCAGGTCGCCGGGATTGCGGATCGCGCCGTCGCACGGTGCGCACGATGTCGTCGGCGATCGCGCCCGTGTAGAACGCGCTCGCGCCGCGCGCCGCGAGGACGCGCAACGTGCGCGCGTACGCCGGATTACGCAATGGGAAGCCGATCGGACGCGCGTTGCCATCGGACGCTACGAAATAGTCGCGGGCGCGCGCCTGCGACCAGTGCGTTTCCGCATTGATGAGCGCATGCAGCCGCGGTGAGATCGGAAAGCCGCGTTCGGCGAGCGCGATCGCGCGGCGAAAAAGCCGCGGCCAGGGCAAGCGTCCATGGCGTCGGTGAACCATCTCCAGCAGCGCGACGGTTCCGGGCACGCCGACCGAGCGCCCGCCGATGACCGCATCGTAGAACGCCAGCGGCTGGCCGTCAGCGCCGAGAAAACGATCGGGCTTCGCAGCCGCGGGAGCGGTTTCACGGCCGTCGTAGGCGACGAGCCGTTTCGTGCGTGCATCGTGATAGAGCAGGAAGGCGCCGCCGCCCAGGCCCGATGATTGCGGCTCGACCAGTCCGAGCACGAGTTGCACGGCGACGGCGGCGTCGATTGCGTTGCCGCCCGCGCGCAGGATGTCGTAGCCGGCGCGCGTCGCGAGCGGATTCGCTGCGGCCACCATGAAATGCCGGCTCGATACCGGCGACTTGCTCGTCCAGCCCGACGACACCTCCGGTGCGCCGGGTGTGGCCTGCGCGCAGGCCACGCCGGCTGCGCAGCGCGAGCACGCAGCCGACGACCCGCGCGATGCGCCGGCGCGCCAGCCCCCGCATCGTGTGGCGATCGCGGCTTACGCGTGGTCCTTCAGCGATTAGACGGCCGCCGACTGCGCGCAAGCGTGATCGTATGCGCAGGCTTCCATCCCGTTGCCGATGATGCGCGCGCTATTTCGCCGGCGCGGGCGCGGCCGGTGCCGCGACAGTCGTCACTGTCACCGTCGTCGTGGCGCTCGTCGTCGGCTGGGCGGCATGCAATGCGAGCAGCGGCACGATCAGCAGCGCGACGATGTTGATGATCTTGATCAGCGGATTCACCGCGGGACCCGCCGTGTCCTTGTACGGATCGCCGACGGTATCGCCGGTGACCGCCGCCTTGTGCGCGTCGGAGCCCTTGCCGCCGAAATGGCCGTCCTCGATGTACTTCTTCGCGTTGTCCCACGCGCCGCCGCCGGTCGTCATCGAGATCGCGACGAAGAGGCCGGTGACGATCGTTCCCATCAGCAGGCCGCCGAGCGCCTGCGGGCCGAGCACGAGGCCGACGACCACGGGAACGAGCACCGGCAGCAGCGACGGCACGATCATCTCGCGGATCGCGGCCGTGGTCAGCATGTCGACGGCGACGCCGTACTCGGGCTTCGCCGTGCCTTCCATGATGCCCTTGATCTCGCGGAACTGCCGGCGCACCTCGACGACGACCGCGCCGGCCGCGCGGCCGACGGCTTCCATCGCCATCGCGCCGAACAGATAGGGAATGAGACCGCCGAGGAAGAGCCCGATGATCACCATGTGGTTCGACAGGTCGAACGACGTCGACAGCCCCGCCGTATCGAGCGCGTGCGTGTAGTCGGCGAACAGCACCAGCGCCGCGAGGCCCGCGGAGCCGATCGCGTAGCCCTTGGTCACCGCCTTGGTCGTGTTGCCGACCGCATCGAGCGGATCGGTGATCGCGCGCACCGAGTCGGGCAGGTCGGCCATTTCCGCGATGCCGCCCGCGTTGTCGGTGATCGGACCGTACGCGTCGAGCGCGACGATGATGCCGGCCATCGACAGCATCGACGTCGCGGCGATCGCGATGCCGTACAGCCCGGCGCACAGGAACGAAGCGAGGATCGCGAGGCAGACGGCGATCACCGGCCACGCGGTGGACTTCATCGACACGCCGAGGCCGGCGATGATGTTCGTCGCGTGCCCGGTCGTCGACGCCTGCGCGACGTGCTTGACCGGCTTGAAGTCGGTGCCGGTGTAGTACTCGGTGATCACCACCATCGCCGCGGTGAGCACGAGGCCGACGAGCGACGCGCCCCACAGCCGCAGCGGCGTGAGCGCGGCGCTGACGCTGCCGATGTCGCGCATCATCCACTGCGTGATGAAGTAGAAGCCGATCGCGGAGATGCACGCCCGCGACGATGAGTCCGCGGTAGAGCGCGTTCATGATCTTGCCGCCGGTCCGTCGCCTTGACGAAGTAGCAGCCGACGATCGACGCGAGGATCGAGAAGCCGCCGAGCACCAGCGGGTACGCGACGGCCGTCGACGCCATCGCGGGCAGCAGCAGCGCGCCGAGCAGCATCGTCGCGACGATCGTCACCGCGTAGGTCTCGAACAGGTCGGCCGCCATGCCGGCGCAATCGCCCACGTTGTCGCCGACGTTGTCCGCGATGACCGCGGGATTGCGCGGATCGTCTTCGGGAATGCCGGCCTCCACCTTGCCGACGAGATCCGCGCCGACGTCGGCGCCCTTGGTGAAGATGCCGCCGCCGAGCCGCGCGAAGATCGAGATCAGCGATCCGCCGAACGCGAGACCGACGAGCGGCTCGATCACGTGCTGCAGGCCCTCGTTCAGCAGGTTCGGCGCGTAGCTCGCCGATTCGACGAGGAACCAGTAGAAGCCGGTGACGCCGAGAAGACCCAGGCCGACGACCAGCATGCCGGTGATCGCGCCGCCCCGAAACGCAACGGCGAGCGCTTCGTTCAATCCGGTGCGCGCCGCCTCCGCCGTGCGCACGTTCGAGCGCACCGACACGTTCATGCCGATGTAGCCGGCGAGGCCCGACAGGATCGCGCCGATGGCGAATCCGCCGGCGGTGCGCCAGCCGAGGAAGATGCCGATGATGACGAAGAGAATGACGCCGACGATGCCGATCGTCGTGTACTGCCGGTTCAGGTACGCCTTGGCGCCGGCCTGGATCGCGGCCGCGATTTCCTGCATGCGGGCGTTGCCCGCGGGCTTGGCGAGGATCCAGCGAATGGACACCGCGCCGTAGACAATTGCCGCCACCGCGCAGACGAGCGCGAAGACCAGCGGATTCGACATGGAAGCACTCCCTCAACGAACGTGATGACGAAACGGCTGCCTCGAGCGCCATTCTGGGGGCGCGTGGCGTGTGGCGCTCGAACGTCGAACGCCGGGCCGTTCCTCTCGCGCGGCAGGGCCCTTTGATGAGCCCGGGCCGCAAAACGCGCTATTTTGCCAGTTCGCGGTCGGGAAAGTCGAGCCAGCCGGCCCTGTCTATGCCGGAAGCGCTCGCCGGCGCAAACGTACGTCGCGAGATCAGATCGTGAACTTCGTCGCCAGCTTTTTCGGCACCGCGACATTCTTCAGCCGGACGTACTGCGGCAGACCGTCGCGATACGGCGGGGGCGACTCACCCCTGATCAGCGGCACGAGATAGGCGCGCGCCTTTTCGGTAATGCCGATAGCCGTCCGGCGTGATGAAATCGCGCGGCAGCATCTTCTCCTTGTTCGCGACATCGCCGAGTCGCGCAACACCGATCTTCCAGCGATACGGCTTGTCGGAGACGCGCACGATCGACGGCATCACCGCGTTGTGTCCCGCGAGCGCCATCTCGACGGCCGCCTTGCCCACTGCATACGACTGGTCGAGGTCGGTCTTCGACGCGAGATGCCGCGCGGCGCGCTGCAGGTAATCGGCGACGGCCCAGTGATACTTGTAACTCGAGCCGATCCTTCACGAGCTTCGCGATCCGCGGACCGACGCCGCCCAGTTGCGCATGACCGAAGGCATCCGTCGTCCCGGCCTCGGCCATCAATTGGCCCTCGGCATTCTTCAGTCCTTCCGAAACGCCGATGCAGCAATAGCCGAAACGCTTCGTCCGCTCATCGACGATGCGCAGAAACTTCGCTTCGTCGAACGCGATTTCGGGAAACAGCAGCATGAGCGGGACCGGTGTCGCCAGCGTCGTCGGCGAGGCCGACGGCGGCGGTGATCCAGCCCGGCATGGCGGCCCATCACCTCGAGCACGAACACCTTCGTCGACGTCCTCGCCATCGATGCCACGTCGAACGCCGCCTCGCGCATCGACGTCGCGACATACTTCGCCACCGAGCCGAAGCCCGGGCAGTTGTCGGTGACCGCCAGATCGTTGTCGACCGTCTTCGGCACGTGCACCGCGGTGAGCGGGTAGCCGAGCATTCCGGCGATCTGCGACACCTTGAGGCAGGTGTCGGCCGAATCGTTGCCGCCGTTGTAGAAGAAGTAGCCGATGTCGTGCGCGCGGAACACGTCGATCAGCCGCTCGTACTGCGCGCGATTTTCGTCGAGGCCCTTGAGCTTGTAGCGACACGAGCCGAACGCGCCGGCCGGCGTGTGCATGAGCGCGCGATCGCGCGCGCCGGTTCCCTGCTCGTGTCGATCAGGTCCTCGGTCAGCGCGCCGATGATGCCGTTGCGTCCGGCGTAGACGCGTGCCGATGCGCGTGCGGTGCGCGCGCGCGGTCTCGATGACGCCGGCGGCACTGGCGTTGATGACGGCGGTGACGCCGCCGGACTGCGCGTAGAACGCGTTGGATTTCGCCATCGTTCGAGCGCTTTTCGTCGATGTACCGGTCACGCGCAATACCCTCCGCCGCGCGCCGTCAACTGCGCAATGCCGCCATGCACGCGTCGCGGACGCCTTCGACGGTGCCGAGTCCGTTCACCTTGCGGTAGCGCGGCGCCCGCGGGTCCGCGCTCGCTTCCCATTCTGCGTAGTACGTCGTCAGCGGCTCGGTTTGCGCGTGATAGATGGCGAGGCGATTCATGACCGTTTCCTCGTGGTCGTCTTCGCGCTGGATCAGCGGCTCGCCGGTGACGTCGTCCCGGCCGGTGACCTTCGGCGGATTGAATATCACGTGGTAGGTGCGTCCCGACGCGACATGCACGCGCCGGCCGCTCATCCGCTCGACGATCGCCGCGTCGGGGACGTCGATCTCGATCACGTAATCGAGCGCAACCGCGGCGTCCTTCATCGCGTCGGCCTGCGGGATCGTGCGCGGGAAGCCGTCGAACAGGTAGCCGTTCGCGCAATCGGGCTCGCGAAGC
The DNA here is from genome assembly GCA_963706225.1 of uncultured Pseudomonadota bacterium. Taxonomy (GTDB): domain Bacteria; phylum Pseudomonadota; class Gammaproteobacteria; order Burkholderiales; family Casimicrobiaceae; genus VBCG01. The sequence goes on along the minus strand of CAVPMH010000021.1, from coordinate 32,694 downwards.
CGATCCTTGACGAGGCCGATGATGATGTCGTCGGATACGAGCGCGCCGCCGTTCATCACCCGCTTCGCCGCCAGCCCGAGCGGCGTTCCAGCGGCGATCGCCGTGCGCAGCATGTCGCCGGTGGAAATCTGCGGAATGCCGTACGCATCGCGGATGAACGCCGCCTGGGTGCCTTTGCCGGCGCCCGGCGGTCCGAGCAGGATCAGTCGCATCGGTTACCCCGTTGACTCCGCACCGATTCTCGCCGCATCGGATGCGCGCGGTCAATCGCGCTTCACGGTTTCGGCGAATCCGGGCAACCGGCGCACGCGCGCGAGATCGTCGGGCGTGTCCACGCCCGGCGCAGGCGTGCCCGCCGCGACATCGACGACGACTCGGTAACCGTGCCAGAGGACGCGCAACTGCTCGAGCGCCTCGAATGTCTCGATCGGCGCGACGGCCAGCGTCGGGATCGCGCGCAGGAACGACACGCGATAGGCATACAAGCCGTAATGGCGATAGATCGGCAATCCGGCGGGGAGCGCGCGCGGCGCCGACGCAAAATCGGCGCGCGCCCAGGGGATCGTCGCGCGGCTGAAGTACAGCGCGTTGCCCCGCGCATCGAGAACCACCTTGACGATGTTCGGATTGAACGCCTCGTCGATCGAGTCGATCGGATGGCAGGCGGTGGCCATCGACGCGTCGTCGTGCGCGGCGAGCGTCGCGGCAACGCGGCGCATCAGGGCGGGATCGAGCAACGGCTCGTCGCCCTGAACGTTGACGACGATTTCATCATCGCGCGAGGGCGAGCAGCGAAGCGGCCTCGGCGAGCCGATCGGTGCCGGTCGCGTGGTCTGCGCGCGTCATGATCGAATCGACGCCGTGGACGCGCGCCGCATCGGCGATTCGTCGGTCGTCGGTCGCGATCACGACGCGACGCGCGCCGCTTTCGCGCGCGCGCTCGGCGACGCGCACGACCATCGGCTTGCCCCCGAGGTCGGCGAGCGCCTTGCCCGGCAGCCGCGACGAAGCGTAGCGCGCCGGAATCAGGACCGTAAAGTGAACCCCCACGCTTGCGGCTGTCGCCCTCACTTCCCGAGCGCTTCCCATTCCTCGGGCGAAAGCTTGCGCGCCTCTTCCTCGAGCATGACGGGAATGCCGTCACGCACCGGGTAGGCGAGCCGCGCCGAGCGCGAAATCAGCTCGCCGCGCTGGCGGTCATAGAGGAGCGGCCCCTTGGTGACCGGGCAGACGAGCATTTCGAGAAGCTTCGGGTCCATCGATCTTCTCCAGGACGAAATCGATCAGCGCCGGATCGACGCGGGCGCGGATCGGGAGCATCCACATGCGCGCGTCGGCGAATGCGCGGCATTTTACCGCGTCCTTTTCCGTCATCAGGATCGCTCGCGCCTCGGCAAACGCCACATCGTCGCGTGCATATCGGTAATGGTCGGGAAATGCGCGCACCGCTCCGTTGAAACCGAGCGCCCGCAGCGCATCGAAGAATGACGCCGGATTGGCGATGCCCGCGATCGCAACACTCGACGGATCGGCCAGCGCGTTCGCATCGAGAAGTCGCGTCGGCTCGCGCAGGTTGATCCACGGCAGCGCTTCGAGCGTCATCGCATAGGCGCGTGCGTGCCGGGCGCCTCGACGAGGAACGCCGTCGTGGCTGCGCCATACGATTGCGTCGACCGAATCGAGCCGCGCAGGCGGTTCGCGCAACGGACCCGCCGGCAGCAGCAGCCCGTTGCCCAATTCGCGCGCGGCGTCGATGACGGCGATCTCGACGTTGCGCTCGAGCGCGTAATGCTGCAGCCCATCGTCGGCGACGATGACGTCCACCTCCGGATGCGCGGCGATGAGCGCGCGCGCCGCCGCCGCGCGATCCTTCCCGACGAACACGGGCGCGCCGGATGCCGCGAGCAGCAGCGGCTCGTCGCCCACATCGCGCGCGTCGTCCCCGGCTGCAACGGCGCGCGTATCGCTCGTGCGTCGCCCATGGCCGCGGCTCACGATGCCCGGATGGCGTCCGCGCCGCGACAGCGCCTCGACGAGGGCGGCGACAAGCGGCGTCTTGCCGGAGCCGCCAACGGTGATGTTGCCGACGACGACCACCGGCACCGGCACGCGCGTACGTCGGAGAATCCCCCTGCGGAATGCGGCGCGACGCGTCGCCGCGCCGGCGCCGTAGACCCACGCCAGCGGTCGCAGCAGCGTGGCGGTCAGCGTCGGCTTGCGCGAATACCAGACGCGCTGCAGACCGGCCGCGGCGCGGCTCACTTCGACGGTGCGGCCGGCGACGACTGGGTCGCGAACGTGATGTGCGTGAGCCCCGCCGAGCGCGCGGCTTCCATGATGTGCACGACCGACTGATGCGTCGCCTGCGCATCGGCGTTGATGACGACGACGGGCTCCTTCGCGTCGCCGGCTGCGCGTTTCAGCATGCCGGCCATGGCATCGACGCTCGAGAACGCGAACGTCGGCTCGCGATCGATCTTGTAGCGGCCCTGCGCATCGAGACCGACGTTGATCTCGCGCGGCCGCTCCTTCGCCTGGTCGGCGTTCGCCTCGGGCAGCGTGATCTGCAATTCGGCGATGCGCTGGTACGTCGTCGTCACCATCAGGAAAATCAGGATGACGAGCAGCACGTCGATCAGCGGGATGAAATTGATCTCCGGATCCTCGCGTGTCCGGTTGCCGCGCAGGTTCATGCCCGTGCGCCCGTATGTTCCCCGACGCTCGTCATTTCCGCTCGTTGTGCGCGAAATCCACGAGCTTGATCGCCTGCTGCTCCATCTCGACGACGAGCGCATCGACCTTCGCGCGAAAATACCGGTAGAACATCATGCTCGGAATCGCGACGATCAGTCCCATCGCCGTGTTGTACAGCGCGACCGAAATGCCGTGCGCGAGCTGGATCGGATTCGACGCGGCCGATCCCTGCGAGCCGAAGATCTCGATCATGCCGATGACGGTGCCGAAAAGTCCGAGCAGCGGCGCCATCGACGCGATCGTGCCGAGCGTCGTGAGGAAGCGCTCGAGATCGTGCGTCACGATCCGCCCGACCTCCTCGATCGCTTCCTTCATCACCGGGCGCGGACTTTTGACGTTCGCAAGGCCGGCGGCGAGTATTCGGCCGAGCGGTCCCTGCTCGGCGGTGCGCGCGAGCAGGTCCTGCGTCGTGCCGGTGTGGCGGAATTCGACCAGCACGTGATCGACCATGCCGACGGGCGCGACGATGCTTTGCCGCAGCGACCACAGCCGCTCGAGAATGAGCGCGAGCGCCACGATCGACGCGACGATGAGGGGCCAGATCGGCCAGCCCGCGGCTTGAATCATTGACCACACGGCACGCTGCTCCTTTGGATGACTGCGGCGAAATGTAACGGGCTCTGCCGTATCAGGCAACCGGCGCGTGCGTCTTCGCGGCTTCGCCGTTCCTTCTGCGCGCACGCCGCCCGGCCGGCTCGGCGATGGTCGCGCTGACCGCGGCGCCGGCGAGAATGATGATCCAGCACAGATAGATCCAGAGCAGGAAGATCGGCAATGCCGCGAGCGCGCCGTAGACCGCCTCGTACGTCGATACGCGCGTGAGGTACCAGCCGAACGCGTGCTTCGCGCCCTCGAGCGCCGCAGCGCCGAGGATCGCGGCGAAGAGCGCGGGCACGAGTGCTACGCGGCGCGCCGGCACCGCCTTGTAGAGCAGTGCGAGGCCGGCCGTCGCGAAAATGAATGGCAGCGCCTGCACGATTTGCGCGCCGAGCGTCCTGCGGATCGGGACGACGGCAAGCGAGTGTACGACGAGCCACGTCGTGATCGAAATGCTGGCGCCAAGCAGGACCGGTCCCGCGGTCAGCGCGATTGCATAGACGACGATGCGCCGCGGCAGCGGGCGCGCGCGCCGTATCCCCCAGATCGCGTTGATCTCGCGCTCGACGGTGGCGACGGCGAGCGCGGCGCTGATCGCAATGACCAGGATCGATATGCCGGTCAGGCGCGTCGCCTGCTCGGCGAAACGAACGATGTGGCCGCGAATCTCTGCGGCAGCGGCGAACGGCAGCAGATGCCGCAACAGGAATTGCTCGAGCACCTTGAGCCAGTCCTCGAAGATCGGAAAGCGCGCGACGAACGAAAACGCAACGGTCACGAGGGGAACGATCGCGAGCAGCGTCGTGAACGACAGGCTGCTCGCCGTGCGTGCGAGGTCGATGTCGCGAAGACGCGCGATGACGCGGGACAGGAAACGGAAAGGATTGGCCGTCACGTCGCAGTCGGACTCCAGCGCAAAGCGGCCGATTATCGCAGGCAGTGGCACACCGGCGTAAGCTTCCCGAAGTCCGCAGCGACCATCGTCGATAAGCGGGACAGGAAACAGCTTTGCGATAGCCGCCAGCACTACGGGAAAGTCGTCTCCGACCCCACTTATCGTTCATCACCTTCAGGATTTTCGCCATGCCTGCTGCTTCGACGCTCGAAACCGCCGTCCTCGGCGGCGGCTGCTTCTGGTGTCTCGATGCCGTGTTCCGCGAGTTGAACGGCGTTCACTCCGTCGAATCGGGCTATGCGGGCGGTCGCACGGCCAACCCGACGTACGAAGCAGTATGCGCGGGCGACACGGGCCACGCCGAGGCCGTGCGACTGACGTTCGACCCGGCCGTGCTCTCGTTTCGCGATCTGCTGCGCGTGTTCTTCACGATTCACGATCCGACGACGCGCGACCGCCAGGGCAACGACGTCGGCACGCAATACCGATCAGTCGTTTTCGCTCAGACGCCCGGGCAGCGCGCGGACGCCGAAGCGGTCGTCGCCGAGCTTACCCGTGACCACATCTTTCAGGATCCGATCGTCACCGAAATCGCCGGCCCGGCCCCGTTCCATCCTGCCGAGACTTACCATCAGGATTATTTCGCGCACAACGGCGGGCAGCCGTATTGCACGTACGTCGTCGCGCCGAAAGTCGCGAAGTTCCGCAAGACGTTTGCGGAGCGCCTCAAGCGCAAGGACGACGCTAGCGCGCGCTGACCTGCGACCTGGGGCCTCGCGTAAGCCAGCCGCCGGTGGCGAGGAATACGCCAACCGACCACAGCACGGGCGAAAGACCGACCGATCCTCCCACCGCGCCGAACACCAGCGGCACGGCGACGGCCATCGAGTTGACAAGCGACATGCGCACGCCGGCGGCCTCGCCCATGCGTCCCGGGGGCGCGTGGCTGTGCAGCAGCGACATCACCATCGGCTGGCTGGCGCCAAGCCCCAGCCCGAGGCAGAACGACAGCGTCATCAGCGTGCCGACGTTGCGCGAAAAGGGAAACGCGAGATAGACGATCGCGCCGATGTAAAGCGCGCAGGTCAACACGCCGTGCTCGCGAGACGCGGCGCGCGATCGCCGGCATCGCGAGGCGCACGACGAACGTGGCGGCCGCGAACGCGGCGAGGATGAGGCCGATCCGGAACGCGGAAAGGCCGATCGCATGGCCGTAGATCGGCACGAACAGCGTGTGCAGCTCCCACGCCATCGAAGTCAGGCCGTTGATGATGAATACGCGCCGCAGCTCGCGGTGCGCGACGAGATCGAACGCACTCGACTGCGGATGCATGGCATGCGCCGGATGCGGGCCGGGAAGCGGGATGCGGTTGGTACCGAGCACCGCGATCGGAATCAGCGGGAACAGCGCCAGCAGCGCGAACGTCGCGTGATAGCCGGCGTGATCGATCATGAACCCGGCGATCAGCGGCCCGGCGATCGACGACGTCGAAAGCCCCAGCGCCAGCAATCCGAAATTGCGCGTGCGCGCACCGGGTCCGCCCATCTCGCCGGTCGCGTACTGCACCGCGACCTGGAACAGCATGAACGACACGCCGATGAGCACCGCCGTCGCGAAGAGCGCCGGCAAGCCGGGCAGCAGCGTGACCATGACAACGCTCGCCATCATCCCGATCGAGCCGGCGAGCATCGGCTTGCGCACGCCGAGCCGATCGGCCAGCCGCCCCGCGGGGATCGCAAAGAACATCGGCAGGAGCGCGAACAGGGCCATCAGCGCGCCGACGGTTGCCGCGTTGGCGCCCAACGCCAATGCGTTGAGCGACACGGCCACGCGCGAGCCCGTCAGCACGACGTGGTTCGCGACGCCGAGCGCGATCAGTACGCCGAACGGCGAGACTCGGCGCTGCCAAGCGGCGCTCACTGGACTATCCTCCGCGCTTCGCGCTTCGGCGCTAATTCGCGCTTGGGACGGCCCTGCGCGCTCATGGCGCGAGGCGCGCGATCGTCCACCCCGAATCCGCGCGCGACCAGACGAGCCGATCGTGCAGCCGCGATGCGCGGCCCTGCCAGAATTCGAATCGATCGGGGATGACGCGCACGCCGCCCCAGTTCGGCGGGCGCGGGACCGCCGCGGCAAAGCGCGCGTCGGCCGCGGCGAATTGCGCCTTCGAGCCAGGCGCGGTCGGCGATCGGCGCGCTCTGCGGGGACGCCCACGCGCCGAGCTGCGCTCCGTGCGGGCGAAGCGCGAAATAGGCGTCCGACTCCGTCGCACTCGACCTTCGTAGCGGCACCCTCGACGCGAACCTGCCGCTCGAGCTCGGCCCAGAAGAACAGCAATGCGACCCGCGGGTTGGCCGCAAGCTCGCGGCCCTTTCGGCTGTCGTAGTTCGTATAGAAAACGAGGCCGCGCGCGTCGACGGCCTTGAGCAGCACGATGCGCGTCGCCGGGCGTCCCGACGGCATCGACGGTCGCGAGCGTCATCGCATTCGGTTCGGGAACCGCGGCGGCGACCGCCTCGTCGAACCAGCGCGCGAACTGGTCGTATGGATCGGCCGCGGCCTGGCGCTCGCTCAAGTGCGGCGCGCTTGTAGTCGATGCGAAGCTGCGCAAGATCGGTGGCGGAAGTGGGCATCGTGGCGAAGAGACGCGGCATTCTACCGCGCGTAGCGCGGGATTCGCCCCAAAGCCCGCCGAGCGGAATCGCCGTCGGAACCGCGCGCAACGGGCGATCGTTCGCATCGTTGCAACATCGACTTCCCCAGAGCGAAATTTCCCTCTGGCACCCCTTCCTCCCAGAGGAAAATGCGGTATAGTCGCCGCCGATGGAGCGTCGTGCCTCGGACGGATGGCGCGCTCGAGGACGCTACAGCGTAGTCCGCCCGCACAACTGACAGGAAGGAGAAACATGGCTACTGCCAAGAAAGCTGCGAAAAAGACCACCGCCAAGAAGCCGGCTGCGAAGAAGACTGCTGCCAAGAAGCCCGCCGCCAAGAAGAGCGCAGCCAAGAAAGCCTGCCGCGAAGAAGTCCGCGGCGAAGAAGGCCGCCGCGAAGAAGACCGCCGTCAAGCGCAAGCCGAATGCGGCGTTCATGAAGGCGATGCAGCCTTCGACGGCGCTTGCTGCCGTTGTCGGCGGCACGCCGATGCCGCGCACCGAAGTGACGAAGAAGATCTGGGACTACATCAAGAAGAACAAGCTGCAGGATGCGGTGAACCGCCGGCTCATCAATGCCGACGACAAGCTGCGCGCCGTGTTCGGCGGCAAGAGCAAGGTGTCGATGTTCGAGATGACGAAGCTCGTCTCGAATCACCTCAAGTAACGCGGAACACTTTTCGCGCGTCAGGTTTTGCGCATACAGGCGGCCGGTGCCTCTCACGCAGGAGGACCGGCCGTTTTGCTGACTACGGCCGTGCCTGGCGATGCTCCCGTTGTGCGCGAGGTCCGTCCGATCGGCGCACGCCGTCACTTCGTCCGTGAGCTCCGGCGCGCCAGTCGTCCTCGTCCTCGAGGATGCGGATCACGCGCGTGCGCTTGCCGCCCGCGTACTGTTCCATCTGCACGAGGATCGGGAAACTGCTCCGCGAGCGCCGCGCGCGCGGCCGCTTCGTCGTCGAACACGAGGACTGCGCCGTCCGGGCCGCGCACGTCGGTCCAGATGCCCGTCTCGTCCTGCACCTCGATCTTGTAGCGCATGCATGCGTCAGCTGCGCGAGCGAGCGGCGCGCATCAGTCGCGCCGGATCTTGCAGCGCCGCGATGCGTTCCTCGATCGGCGGATGCGATCGCGAAGAGCGCCATCATGCCGCCGCCGCCCGGTGATGCCGAACGCCTGCAGCGCCTGCGGGCAGCTGGCCGGCCTCGAGGCCGCCGAGGCGCGCGCAGCGCATGGATCATCGGCTGCGGCGGCCGAGGAGCCGCGCGCTGCCGGCGTCGGCGCGGAACTCGCGCCGGCGCGAGAACCACGCGACGATCATCGACGCGAGGATGCCGAACACGATCTGGCAGACGATCACGGTGATGAAGTAGCCGGGCCCGATGCCGCGCTCGGTGCGGAACACGGTGCGATCGACGATCGAGCCGACGATGCGCGACGAGGAAGATGACGAACGTGTTGACGACGCCCTGGATCAGCGTGAGCGTCACCATGTCGCCGTTGGCGACGTGCGAGAGCTCGTGGCCGAGCACCGCCTCGACCTCTTCCTGGTTCATCGACTGCAGCAGGCCCGTCGAGACGGCGACGAGCGCCGAATTCTTGAACGCGCCGGTGGCGAACGCGTTCGGCTCGCCTTCGTAGATCGCGACCTCGGGCATCGCCGACGCCGGCCGTCGTGCGCGAGCTTGCGCACGGTCTCGAGCAGCCATGCCTCGGCGTCGTTGGCCGGCGTGTCGATCACCTGCGCGCCGGTCGATCCACTTCGCGATCGACTTCGACATCAGCAGCGAGATGATCGCGCCGGTGAAGCCGACGACGAGCGAGATACGACGAGCAGCTGGCCGTACTGGAGTCCGTGCGCCGCCAGCGCCCGGTCGAGCCCGAACAGCTTCAGCACGACCGACAGCACGAGCGACGACGGCGAGATTGGTGGCGAGGAACAGGACGATGCGTTTCATGGGGGCGCCGCGTCGGGATCGTCGTCTGAATATTAGCGCGCCGACGCGCTAAAACAAGGCGCAAGCCGCAGCGGAAGCAGCGCGAACGCCGTCGCCTCGCGCCACCCGTCGATCAGGCGGATTTCGGCTTCGACCAGGAATCCCGCAGCGTGACGGTGCGGTTGAACACCGGCCGCCCGGGCGCGTGATCGACGAGGTCGGCGACGAAGTAGCCGTGCCGCTCGAACTGGAACGCGCTCCTCCGGCGCGGCCTGCGCCAGCGCCGGCTCGACGTACGCGGTGATCACGCGCTTCGATGCCGGGATTGAGATCGTCGAGATAGTTGCGCTCGACGTTCGTCGCCCGCCTCGTCGTCGTCGCCGGCGACGACGATCGCATGCGTCGGCGCGCGGCTCCGCGCTGCCGGACGTCTCGCCGCGCGACGCCGCCGGGCTTGCGCGCGCCGGGAAACGGCACGCGGAACAGCCGATCGTAGAGCCGCACCTCGGCCGGCACCGCGTGCGCGGCCGACAGCCAGTGGATGTTGCCCTTGACCTTGCGCGCGTCGGCGCCGGGCGTGCCGCTGCGCGTGGCCGGAGTCGTACGTGCAATGGACGACGCGTGACGTTGCCGTCGCGCGTCCTTTCCGACGCCGGTGCAGCGGACGATGTACGCGTAGCGCAGCCGCACCTCGGCGCCCGGCGTCAGCCGGAAATAGCCCTTCGGCGGCGTCTCGGCGAAGTCGTCGCGCTCGATCCACAGCTCGCGCGTGAACGGCAGCGCGCGCCGGCCGAGTTCCGGCTGCTGCGGATGATTGGGCGCCGCGCACGTCCTCGCTCGCGCCCTGCCGGATAGTTGTCGATGACGAGCCTGACCGGATCGAGCACCGCGATGCGCCGCGGCGCGCTCGCGTTGAGGTCGTCGCGCATCGCGTCCTCGAGCACGCTCATGTCGATCCACGAGTCCGACTTCGACACGCCGATGCGCTCGGCGAACAGCCGGAAGCCGTCCGGGCGTGAAGCCGCGCCGGCGCGCGCCGACGAGCGTCGGCATGCGCGGATCGTCCCAGCCGTCGACGTAGTCCGTCTTCGACCAGCTCGATCAGCTTGCGCTTCGACAGCACGACGTACGTCAGGTTGAGCCGCGCGAACTCGTACTGCTGCGGCAGCGGCCGCGTCGAGCTTGCCGCCGTCGGCGAGCTTGCTCGATCACCCAGTCGTACAGCGGCCGGTGGTCCTGGAACTCGAGCGTGCAGATCGAGTGCGTGATGCGCTCGAGCGCGTCGGAGATGCAGTGCGTGTAGTCGTAGAGCGGATAGATGCACCACTTGTCGCCGGTGCGGTGATGCGCGCGCGTGGCGGATGCGGTAGATCGCCGGATCGCGCATGTTGATGTTCGGGCTCGCCATGTCGATCCTGCAGCCGCAGCACGTGCGCGCCGTCGGCGAACTCGCCCGCGCGCATGCGGCGCAACAGGTCGAGGTTCTCGGCGACGCTGCGGTCGCGATACGGGCTCGTCGATGCCGGGCTCGGTCAGCGTGCCGCGCGTCGCGCGCATCTCCTCCGCCGACTGGCTGTCGACGTACGCGAGCCCCTGCTCGATGAACCATTCGGCGAACGCGTACAGCGCGTCGTAGTAGTCGGACGCGTGATAGCGGTGCGTGCCCCAGTCGTAGCCGAGCCAGCGCACCGACGCGGCGATCGAGTCCTCGAACTCGACGTCCTCCTTGAGCGGATTGGTGTCGTCGAAGCGCAGGTGGCACGTGCCGCCGTTCTCGGCGGCGAGGCCGAAATTGAGGACGATCGACTTCGCGTGGCCGTAGTGCAGGTAGCCGTTGGGCTCGGGCGGAAAGCGCGTGACGACGCGGCCGCCGTACTTGCCGGTCGCGCTGTCGTCGGCGATGATCGCGCGCAGGAAATTCGAGCTCGCCGGCGATCGTTGTCGGCGCGCGCGGCCGGCGCGCATCGCGGCGGTGCGTTCCGGAGCGCGCGCTCGTCATTGCGCGGTGCAGCATCGAGCGGTTTGTTCATGAACAAGGCAGTGATCCGGGGAATTCTAACCTGCACGTGTTGTCCCGTCACCGCCGCGTCTGCTAGGGCGAACTGGCCGGCACCCCGGAAAGCCGCGCCAGGCAACGGTTTCCGGCGGCGGTCGCCAGCTGCCGGCGACGAACGTTTTCCACAAATCCTGTGGATAGAAGTGTGCATATCTTGTAAATTCGATTCGCTAAGTGGTGCGCCGGTCACGGAAAATGGTCGCGATGACCAAAATCGCGTCGCTGAAAAAACGTCGCCAATTCAATCACCTGCCGCATGTGCTCCGTGCGGTTTACGCCGCCGACCCTCTGTGCTGCGCCGGTGGATCATCGCGGGACGACCGGATGACAATTGCCGGGACGCTGCATCGTTGTCCTGGACAAACGCTATCTTGTCTGCGACACTGCGTTGTCGAACGTGACGCGATCGAGCGCTCTATCGATGAACGATGACGCACCGCGCAAGCGTGATCTGTTCGACGCGCCGCGCGCATCGGCCCGCGGCCCGCGCGGCGCCGCCTGTCGTGCCGGTTTCGCTGCTCGTGTCGTCGGCGCGGCTGCTGCTCGAGCGCCATCTGGGCCTCGTGTGGATCAGCGGCGAGATCTCCGGCTGTCACGCGCGCGGCGTCCGGACACTGCTACTTCACGCTGAAGGACGCGCAGCGCGCAGGTGCGCTGCGTGTTCTTCCGCCACGAAGGCGCAGGGCCTCGCCTTCGCGCTGCGCGACGGCCTCGCAGTCGAGGTGCGCGCAGTCGCCGACGATCTACGAGGCGCGCGGCGAATTCCAGCTCAACGTCGACACGATGCGCCTGGCCGGCCTCGGCGCGCTGTACGAGCGCTTCGTCGCGGCTGAAGGCGCGCGCTCGAGGCCGCCGGCTGGTTCGACGCCGCGCGCAAGCGCCCGCTGCCGCGCGCTACCCGCGCGCGGTCGGCATCGTCACGTCGCGCCGTGCCGCGGCGCTGCGCGACGTGCTCACCACGCTCGCGCGCCGCTGGCCGGCGCTGCGCGTCGTCCTCTATCCGGCGTCGGTGCAGGGCGCTGGCGCCGCGCGCGGAGATCGCCGCGGCGATCCGCGCTCGCCAACGCGCGCGCGCGAGGTCGACGTGCTGATCGTCTGCCGCGGCGGCGGCTCGCTCGAGGACCTGTGGGCGTTCAACGAGGAAGTCGTCGCGCGCGCGGTGTTCGAGTCGCGCGCTGCCGATCGTGTCGGGCGTCGGCCACGAGACCGATTTCACGATCTGCGATTTCGTCGCCGACGTGCGCGCGCCGACGCCGACCGCCGCGGCGGCGCTCGTCGTGCCCGATCGCGCCGCGCTCGCGCGGCGCGCTCGCGCGAGTTGCGGCGCGCGCTCGCGCGCGCGCGTGCGCACGCGCTCGGCGCATCGCGCGCAGCGCCTCGACGCGCGCTGCGCGCCGCCTCGTGCATCCGGCCGCGCGGCTCGCGCAGCAGGGCGAGCGCGCGCGCGCGCTCGGCGAGCGCCTGCTCGCGCGCGCTGTGCGCATCGCCGCGCGCGACGCCGCGCACGCGCTCGCACGCCGCGCGCGCGCGCCTCGCTGCGCGAGCTGCGCGCGCCGCTGCCGCACGGCGCGCGCGCTGGCGCACGGCGTCGCGCGCGCTTGCGCGCAGCGGCCGCGATCGCGCTCGCGCGCTGCGGCGAGCGCGCTCGGAACGCCTCGGGCCGAGCCTCGCGCACCTCAATCCGCGACGCGGTGCTCGAGCGCGGCTACGCGATCGTCACCGCGCAAGGCGGCGACATCGTCAGCGACGCGCGACAGATCGCGTCGGCGACGCGTCGGCGCTGACGTTCGCGCGCGGCCGCGCCACCGCGACCGTCGACGGTCGAATCGGACGACTAAGCGGGTCAGATTCGACTTGTCGGACGCGCTGCGGCGATCGCGCGGCCGTCCGATGAGTCGAATCTGACGCCGCTTACGCTTCGTCGGGATCGGGATCGTCGACGGCGCGCCGGCCGCGGTGCACGTCGCGACGACGTCGGCGCGGCGCCTGCGCGGCGATGCGCGGCGTCGTCGACGACGACGTCGGCGTTCTGCGCGCGATGCCGCAGCGCGTGGTCCATCAGCACGCAGCGCCAGCATCGCCTCGGCGATCGGCGTCGCGCGAATGCCCACGCACGGATCGTGGCGGCCGTGCGTGTTGACGATCACCGGCTGCCCCGCCTTGTCGATCGAGTGGCGGTCGAGCCGGATCGACGACGTCGGCTTGACCGCGATCGCGACGACGACGTCCTGCCCGGTCGAGATGCCGCCGAGGATGCCGCCCGCCTGGTTGCCGAGGAAGCCCTCGCGGCGTCATCTCGTCGGAATGCTCGGTGCCGCGCTGCGCGACCGCGCGAAGCCGGCGCCGATCTCGACGCCCTTGACCGCGTTGATGCTCATCATCGCGTACGCGATGTCGGCGTCGAGCTTGTCGTAGACCGGCTCGCCCCAGCCGACCGGCACGCCGCGTCGCGATCGACCTCGATGCGCGCGCCGCACGGAATCGCCCGACTTGCGCAGCCGGTCCATGAACGCCTCGAGCTCGGCGACCATCGACGCGTTCGCGACGAAGAACGGATTGTCGTCGACGTGCTCGCAGCCCTCGAACGGCATCGACGTTCGGGCCGAGCTGCGTCAGGTGGCCGCGGATGCGCACGCCGTAGCGCTCGCGCAGCCACTTGCGCGCGATCGCGCCGGCCGCGACGCGCACCGCGGTCTCGCGCGCCGACTGCCGGCCGCCGCCGCGATAATCGCGGATGCCGTACTTCTGCCAGTACGTGTAATCGGCGTGGCCGGGGCGGAACGTGTCGGCGATGTTCGCGTAGTCCTTGCTGCGCGCGTCCTCGTTGCGGATCAGGAGCGCGATCGGCGTGCCGGTCGTGCGGCCTTCGAACACGCCGGAGAGGATCTCGACCGTGTCGGGCTCGCGCCGCTGCGTGACGTGGCGCGACGTGCCGGGCTTGCGGCGGTCGAGATCGCGCTGGATGTCGGCTTCGGAGAGCGCAAGGCCGGGCGGACAGCCGTCGACGACGCAGCCGATCGCCGGTCCGTGCGATTCGCCGAACGACGTGACGCAGAACAGCGTGCCGAACGTGTTGCCGGACATGTGCGCGCGCGTTGCCTTTCGTCGAATCGACTATAGCATCGCCCGCAAGCGCTCCGGCGCCATCGCGAGCCACGCCAGCAAGCGCGCCGCAAACTCGGGCACGAGGGCGCAGAGGCCGATGGCGACGAGCGCGTTGGCGACGCCAACCACGAGGAAAAGCTGCGGAATCGAGCAGCCGGCGGACAGCAACGCGATCGCGACGGCCGCCGACACGATGATGAACAGCGCGTTGAGGATGTTGTTGGCCGCGATGATTCGCGATCGGTGCGATGGCTGCGCGCGTGACTGAATCATCGCGTAAAGCGGAACCGTGTAGAAGCCCCCGAAAACGCCGAGCAGCACGATGTCGGCCGCGACGCGCCAGTTCGCGCCGGCCGCGAGAAATGCATCGACGCCGCCTTGCATCACCGGGGCCATCCGCCGCGTGGCGAGCCAGAGGTCGACGGCAAAAAGCGTGAGGCCGATCGAGCCGAACGGCACGAGTCCGGGCTCGATCCGGCGGCCCGAAAGCCGCTCGCATAACAGCGACCCGATGCCGATACCGATCGAGAACAGCGCGAGCAGCAAGGTGAACACGTGCTCGTTACCGCCGAGCACGCGCTGCGTAAACGCCGGAAGCTGCGCGAGGTAAATCGCGCCGTAGAACCAGAACCACGAGATGGCGAGCATCGAGCGCCAGACGACGACATTCGCGCGCGCGAGCTTGAGGTTTTCCCATGTCTCCGTGAACGGGTTCCAGTTGATCGCGAGTTGCGGCGCGACGGCGGCCGTGTACGGAATGCGCCGGCTCGCAAGCCAGCCGGCGACGGCGATCAAGACAACGAGCGCGCCGGCAACGATCTTCCCGTCCGGCTGGATCGCCACGGCGAGCCCGCCGGCGATCGTGCCGAGCAGGATCGCGACGAACGTGCCCATTTCCACGAGTCCGTTGCCGCCGACGAGTTCGTCGAGCGCGAGGTGCTGCGGAAGGATCGCGTATTTGACCGGTCCGAACAGCGTCGAATGGATGCCGAGCAGCGCGAGCGTCACGAACAGCAGCGCGACGCTCGACACGACGAAGCCGACGAGACCGATCGCCATGATCGCGATCTCGAACAGCTTGATCATGCGGATCAGGCGCGACTTCTCGTACTTGTCGGCAAGCTGACCCGACGTCGCCGAGAACACCATGAACGGCAGGATGAACACGGCGCCGATCAGGTTGACGATCATGCCGGCGTCGATTGCGAGCCGACTCGCCGCCTCGAACGTCACGAACACGACGAACGCGTTCTTGAACACGTTGTCGTTGGCCGCGCCGAGGAATTGCGTCCAGAAGAACGGCGCGAACCGGCGCTCGCGAAGCAGCGTGAACTGGCTCGGTGCGCTCGGTGCGCTCGCGCGCTCATCGGCCGGTCGCTATCCAGGCTTTCCGTCCAGCCGGGGTCGCGTCAGGACCGGCCAGTAGCGAATCGCGTACAGCGCAAAGGCGCCCGCCCAGCAAAGGCCGGACAGGACGACCGTCGCGCGATAGGATTCCGGCAGCGCCATGCCGCCGAAAACGCGCACGAGTGCGGCGAGCTGCAACCAGCGCGTAGCACGTCACGTCGTATCGGTCGGCGACGAGCGGCAGTCCCGAGTGTCCGCGTGCGGTGCGCGTCATCATGCCGATCGTCATCCCGCCGATTGTCCCGATCGTCAACGCATGGATGGCGAGCGGCGCGGCCACGAAACCCCATGCGGCGAGCGCGCGCAACACGAGGTAAATGACGATCCATCCATACGCGGCATGCAGTATCCACACGAGCGGTGTCGACGCCGTGCGCCACGGCCGCCATAGCCACAGCCGGATCGCATGCGCCACGGCGACGACGATCGCGAGCACCGCCAATGCCGACGAATCGGGCAGCAGGGCGTCGGCGGCGATGAGCGCAAGTACGCCGCCGAGGGACGCCCGCTCGACGAGCGGCTTGCGCGTCGACTGCGCGCCGGCGATTGCGTTGTTCGTGAACATCGGCACGACGCGTCCGGCGACAACCGCGATGATGAACAGCACGACGTCGAGGCCGAGCTGCAGCGTCGCGCGCGCCGGCCAGGCAACGAAGCCCAGCCGCGCCAGGTGCACGACAAAAGTGACAGCCCCGAGCAGTGCGAGCAGCCCGACGAAGAAATAATTGCGGCGATTGCTGCTCCGTGCGAGCGGCACCGCGATGCCGATGGCGACCGCGATCGGGAACGTGGCGTTCACGATCGCGGCGACGACCGGATACGGCATCAGCACCGTGATGCGCCCGAGAATCCACAGAAGTGCATAACCCGCGAGCAGCGCGCCGGTTGGCGTCGGGCGTCCCGTCCAGTTGCGCACTGCCGTGAACAGGAAGCCCGTCACGACGGCAATCGTGTAGCCAAACAGCATTTCGTGCGCGTGCCAGACCGGGTCGCGCAGGTACCCGCCGGGGAGATAGCCGGCGTATTCGGCGATCCACAGCAGGATCGAAACGGCGGCGAAGAGGCTCGCAAGCAGGTAGAACGGCCGGAAGCCGAGATTCCACAGCGCGAAACCGCCGGCGGCGGCTCGAGGCGATGTCATTGGCGTTCGCGCGTCATCGGCGCTTCGCGCGCCTGCGCCGGAAGTTCGCATGGCTCGGTTATGCGTGGTGGCCCACCCGCAGAGTATCCGATGCGACGAAACGACCGTCGCTCGCAGGTGCATTCGCGCACCCCGGCGACCGGCTCGCCGCCCCACGGGGACAGCGAGCCGCTTCGTTATGCCGCCGCCGGCCCGTCGTCGATTGGCCGATAGCGGGAAAGCCACATGCTGACGTCGACGTCCCCGCCACTCCACTCGTCGAGCCACTCGCGATAGCCCAGCAGGCTGCCGAGCGGTGCCTCGGCCTCCAGCACGAATGGATCGACCCGCTGATCGACGCGCGTCAATTGCGCCCGGCGTTGCACGAGATCCCCCTGCAGCCGCGGCTGGTAGCGTGCCGGTCCGCACAGCAGCACCGTCATGTACGGCTCGAGGACCGGTGCGCCGTGGGCATAGCGAACCGACGGCGGCTCGACGATCAGCGCGTGGCCGTACTCCCGCGAGAGCGTGTCGACAGGACCGCGCAATGCACCTTCCGTCCGCGCGAGCACGCGCAGGCCTTTCGGATCTGCCACGAGCATCGTCCCCTCCCCGATGAACGAATGGCGGCGCCAGATCTCCTGCAGCAGCGCCGCCTGCACGGCCGGATCATCGCTTCGAATCGCCTGCTCGACCGGGCATTCGGGGTGCAGCATCGACGTGCGTGGCCGCAACGCGGTGCGCGCGCTCGATCGCTGAAGCAGCCGGGGCATCATGACGCGCTCCCGGCGCGGCGCACCGCGACGACCTGCAACCCGTCGATCGTACTGTCGGGCAGTGCGACGGGCACGTGCGCCCCCGCTCGGCGTCCGAGCAACGCGCGCGCGACCGGGGCGAACACCGAGATGCGCGCCGCGGCGGCATCGGCCGATGCCGGGTGCACCAGCCGCACCGTGCGCGCCCGGCCACCGGGCTGCTCGATATAGGTGACGTCGCTGTCCAGCCCGACGACGTCGCGCCCGAGCGCGCTGGGCGGGACGACCCTTGCACCGGCCAGCATATCGGCCAGCTCCTCGGCGGCCACCGGAACGGACGCCTCGTACGGCGAGACCGTCGCAAGCACCGCGGCAAGCGTTGCCGCATCGTGCGTGGATAGCGTGATTTCATTCATGTCGACCACGAAAACCTCCTTCATCGAACGCAAGAGGACGCGCGAGGTCGCGACGCGGGCGTTTCGCTCGCGAGCGCTGCTCGAACGTGCTTGATTGATTAACCAATCCCGGCAACCTGCGGCGCCGGTGGCCGAAGATCGGCGTGGCGGCGGGTTACCGGGCTCGCCCGAGGCAGGCGAGCGTTCCCTGATCGTGGCGGCGTACCGACAGCGTTCCCGGCAAACGGGAATCGAAATGCCGGCGAACGATGCGCGCCCACGCACGCGCCAGTGGCCCGAAACGCAGGGTGATCACACGGCGAGTTGTGGAAATAGCGAGCATGCGCGAGATTATAACAGCATTTGCCGATTTCATGCAAATTCGTACGCAGCGCGATGACGCGCCGGAGAATCAAACCGCCATCGGCGCCGTCAGCGGCGGGTGGTGACGATAGTTTTCCAGCGAAAAATCGCCCGGTTCAACACGATTTAGCCATTCCGGCTCATATCGGCCCGTTTTTGTAAAATCGGGAATGCGGTCGGCGATCGCGAGCCGCGGTGGCGCATACGGCTGGCGGCGAAGCTGCTCGGCCAGCATGTCGAGCTGGTTCTCGTAAATATGCGCGTCGGCGATGAAATACGTGAGGAAGCGCGGCGCATAACCGGTGAGCCGTCCGACAAGAGACAGCAGAATGCCCGCCTCGCACAGGTTGAACGGCGCGCCGAGACCGATGTCGTTCGAGCGCACATAGAGGCACAGCGACAGCTCGCGCTTCGCGACATTGGGCAGGAACTGGTAGAGCAAATGGCATGGCGGCAGCGCCATCTGGTCGAGCTCTGCGCAGTTCCACGCATGAAACAGGATCCTTCGATCGGTCGGTTTCGCGATGATCGTGTCGACGCACTGGCGCAATTGATCGATCGCCTTGTGCAGCAGCACCTTCTCGGTGCCTTCGTCCACGATGCGCCCGACGAGGCGATAACCGTGGGCGAGCGCATCGTCCACCTGCGCACCGCGCGTGGCATCGAGCAGCTTGTACGCCGGCCATTCGCGCCACTGGTAACCGTAGATTTCGCCGAGCCAGTCGTACTCGACCCGCCAGGGACTCGCGAGCCATTGCGCATTCTCGTTCGCATTCGCGTCCCACACCTTGCAACCGAGCGCGCGAAATTCGGCGGCGCTGCGGCTCGCTCGCAGGAATCCGACCATTTCGCCGACGGCGGACTTGAACGGCAACCGGCGCGTCGTGATGGCAGGAAACCCCTGCGCCATGTCGAAGCGCATCGATGCACCGGGGATGCCGATCGAGCGGACGCCGGTCCGGTTCTCCTGCCAGGTCCCGGTGTCGAGAATCGATTGCACGAGGGCCAGGAATTGTTGCATGGCGTTCTCCGCCGCGAAAAAATCGCGTGCGAAGGCGAGCATACCGCAGGCGAGCGCGAAAAAAGACGCCCGCGATTCGACGTGGCGGGCGTGGGGGATGGGGAGGGGCGAAGCCTGGCGTTCGCCCGAAAAAGGATCGCGTGCGGAAAGACGCGCTGCGCTGCGACGTCAGTAAATACTGCGCGCCGCGCTTACACGATCGGCCAGTTGCTCGAGCTCGGCCTCTTCGGATCGCGCGTCTTCTTCGCGCTTCGGTTTATCCGTGATGTGCGCCGTCTCGCGCGCGCTCCAATGTTGCGCGATGTCGGGGGCTTGGAGTTCCATGATGTCGATCCGCTTTACGGCGCGCCGGTGCGCGAGGGTTACGCCACCGTTCAAAGCAATCGACATGCCACGTGACGAGATACTCGCGGTGCGGGCGATCAGCGGGCACGTTGCCTATGCCGGCGGCGCTGGAAGCGTTAAGTGCCGCACGGCCGCTGCAGCCTCAAACGCCGGGTTTGTCGCAGGCGACCGACAAAGAAGCGATCGGACGGCTCAACCCGTTGAATCGACGTTGCTATCGCTGTCGTCAACCGGCGACAGAACGTCCGGACTACGCCTTCGCCTCCTTGAACATGCCAGGCTCGAGCCGATGTCGCTGCAAGAGCTTGTAGAACTCCGTCCGATTGCGCTTCGCGAGTTGCGCGGCTTGAGTGACGTTGCCCCCGGTGATCTTCAGCAGCCGGACGAGATAGTCGCGCTCGAATGTCTTGCGTGCTTCCTCGAACGGCACGAGCGCCGCGGCGTCTTCCTTGAGTGCCGCCTGCACCAGCGTGGCCGGGATGACCTGCGTGGTCGCGAGGGCGACGGATTGCTCGAGCAGGTTCAGCAGTTGACGGATGTTGCCGGGCCAGGGCGCCGCCACGAGCAGCGCCATCGCATCCGGGGCCAGCGACGGCGCCGGCTTGCGGTAGCGCTCGGCAAGCTTGCGCAGGATATGGGCGGCGAGCAGCGGGATGTCCTCCCGGCGATCGGCGAGCGACGGCAGCTTGAGGGATACGACGTTGAGGCGGTAAAACAGATCTTCGCGGAAGTGGCCCTGCTCGCGCTGCGAATCGAGGTCGCGGTGCGTCGCGGAGATCACCCGCACGTCGACGGGAATCGCCTGCGTCGATCCCACCGGCCGCACCTCTCCCTCCTGGAGGACGCGGAGCAGCTTGACCTGAAGCGGCAGCGGCATGTCGCCGATCTCGTCGAGAAACAGCGTTCCCCCGTCGGCTGCCTGGAACAAGCCTTTGTGCGCCTGAATCGCGCCGGTGAACGCGCCGCGGGCGTGACCGAAGAGCTCGGACTCGAGCAAGTCGGCCGGGATCGCGCCGCAGTTGACGGCGACGAACGCCTTCGCGCTGCGCCGGCTCGCCTGATGGATTCCGCGCGCCAGCAGCTCCTTGCCCGTGCCCGATTCGCCGAAGATCAGGACGCTCGCGTCGGAGTCGGCCACGAGCTTGGCCTGCCGCAGCAAATCTTCCATTCGCGGGCTGCGCGTGATGATGCTGGCCCGCCACTCTCCCGCCGCCGTGCCGCTGCCAGCCGCTTCGCCGCCGGACGCTTCGAGCGCCGCCGCGACTTTCTGCAACAGATCCTGGCTATCGAACGGCTTGGTGAGATACCCGAATACGCCGCGCTGCGTGGCGCTGACCGCATCGGGAATCGTCCCGTGCGCGGTGAGGATGATCACCGGAAGCGCCGGATGCTGGCGATGGACCGCTTCGAAGAGTTGCAATCCGTCGATGCCGGGCATCCGCAGGTCGGTGATGACGGTCGACGGGCGCTCGACGGCGATCGTCGCGAGCGCCGTTTCGCCGCTGTCGGCCGTGCGCACGCGATAGCCGGCGGACGTGAGGCGCAGGCTGATCAGCTTGAGCAGATCGGGGTCGTCGTCGACCAGCAGGATGTCACCGCGATTCATGAATGCCTTTCCGGGCCAGACCCGTTTTGGAAACGTGCGAGCGCCCCGAGTGCTTTCAGCGACCGGAGCCGCCGGCGCCGGCACCGCCGCCGCCGCCGCCGCTGCGCACGCGATCACGGAACAGGCTTCGCTCCATCGCGCGTAGCGCCTCGAGCTTCTGGATGGCCGCGTCCGCCTTCTGCTGCTCGTCGCGCACGGCGCGTTGCCGCTCGACGACCTGCGCCTGCAAAACGGCGGCGAGATGGCGAATCGGCGACGTTGGCGTCGCGCTTTTCGCCACGTTCTCGAAGAGCTGCAGCGCGCGCTGATCGTCCTGCGGCGACGCTCGCACCAGCGTGTAGAGCACGGCGAGGCGAATCCGGTTCACGTCGGTGCGCTGCCGCGAGAACGTCTGCGTCGCGACAGCGAGCTCGTGCTTCAACTCCTCGTTTTGCAGCGACCCGTAGCGCTGCAAGTCCGACAGCAGCGCCAGCATCTGCTGATCTTCCGTCGGCGGCTCGCTGGGCGTCGACGGCGCCATGATGATCACCGGAGGCGATGCGGACGGTTGCGTAGCCGTCCCCTCGGTTGGTGGATTGGACGCGGGAACGGATGGCGGCGGCGGCAACGCCGGCTCGATGGCCTCGATCGGTGGCGATTCGATCATCGGCGTCGGCTCCGGCGCCGCGAAGGTTTCCGGATCGTTCTCGTCCGCGGGCATGACGGGTGTCGGGAGCGACGCGCAGCCGGCGAACGCTATCGCGCATGCCAGCAGCGCGGCGCGTATCACCTGATGGGCGACACGTTGGCGCGACCGGGTGCCGCACATCATTTGCTCGCCAGCGCGGTTGCCGGCACCGGCGGCTGCGTGCGCGATGCGTCCGCGGTGGCGAGCGGCAGCGACAACCGGAACCAGGCGCCGCTCGTGCCGTCCATGCGGCCGGCAACATCGATGCGCCCGCCCTGCGCGAGCGCGTACTCGCGCGCAATGGCAAGTCCCAGGCCGGATCCCTTGATTCGCCCGTCGACGGGCGCCGGTCCCTGGTAAAACGATTCGAAGATGCGATTCCGGTCGGCCGCGAGCACGCCGCGGCCCTGGTCGATCACATCGAGCACGGCGAAGCCGTCCTTGATGCCGACATTCAATTCGACGGTCGCATTGCGCGGCGAATGCTTGATCGCGTTCGACAACAGGTTGTCGACGATCGTACGCAATTTTTCGCCGTCGCCGATCACGGTGGCCGGCCGCAGCGTCGCCTGGAACGTCACCATGCGCGCGAGTGCTGCAAGCCGCTGCTCCTTCACGACGCGGGTGACGATGTCGGGCAATGCCACCGGCCCGAGCGCCGCCGGCTCCATCGCGCGCGTCTGCTGGTACGCGAGCAGGTCCTCGATCAGCTTCTGCAGCGACAGCGTGTTGTCGCGCACGATGCGCACGATGTCGCGCTGCTCGGGCGTCAGTTTGCCGCCGACGCCGTCGCGGAGCAGCTCGGCGCCTTCGCGCACCGCGGTAAGCGGCGTCTTGAGCTCGTGCGAGACGTGGCGCAGAAATCGTGTCTGCTGCTGCTCGAGATCGGACAGCCGGCTGCGCAGCCAGTCGAGCCGCTGGCCGACGTAGCGCAGATCCTGCGGTCCGGTAACCTTGATCGCGTGCGCGAAGTCCGCGCTGCCCATCTGCCGGATCGCGAGGTCGAGTTGCCGAATCGGGCGCGCGATCAGCGTCGCGAACACGACGGCGAGCGCGATCGCGATGCCGACGGTCGCAAGGCCGACGTAAATCCATTTCTGGCGTCCCTGCGTCGCCGTTTCCTGCAGCCGCTCGATGGCGCGCTGCGTCAACTGATTGGTCGCGGCGAGCATCGACTGGGCGCCGTCGACCAGTTGCGAATAACCGTCCGCGAGCTGGTCGGCGACGTCGGGGCCGCGCCCCGGCGCCGTGAGGAGGTTGTGGAGGCTGCTTTCGCGATCCGCGAGCTTTTCGAGCGTCTCCTGGGATCCGGGCTCGAGCGGCAGCGCGGCGAGTTGGCGCGTCGTCTGCCGAAAGTCCTCACGCAAATGCCCATATTCATCCAGCAGCGCGTTGTCTTCGAGAATCAGGTGCTGGCGCGCGATGCGCTCCAGCGTCGTCGCCTGCTCGTACAAGAGCCGGCTCGTGCGGCCCGCCTGCGCGGCCTGCAGCACCTCCTGCCGTCCCTGCGACTCGAGCCTGTCGAGCGAAAGAATCAGTTCGGCGAGCGCGTAGACGAGCGGCAGGCTGACGAGCAGGAAGCCGAGCAGGATGAACTTGAGGAACGAGCGCGGGTAATACACGCGTCAGGTGCGAAGGCGGGCGGGCTGGCTACAATCGGCGGATTATGACATTCCCGGCGAGCAAGCATTCGGCGTGGCCGCCGCGCGCGGCGCGCTGCGCCGTCAATATCTGATGCATCCGGCGCTCGCCTTGATCGCGGCAGTGGCAAAAAACGGCGTGATCGGACACCGCGGAAAGCTGCCATGGCGCCTTCCCGAGGACCTGCGGCACTTTCGCGCGCTCACGACCGGACATGCGGTCCTCATGGGGCGGCGTACCTGGCAATCGCTGCCGCATGCGCTGCCTGACCGGCAGAACATCGTCATCACCCGTCAGCGCGACTTCATCGCGATCGGTGCGACCGTCGCTTCGTCGCTCGAACACGCGCTGCTCGAAATCGAATATCCTTCGCCCGCGTTCTGCATCGGCGGCGGCGAACTGTACCGGGCGGCGCTGCCGTTCGCGGACCGCGCGTTCGTCACCGAAATCGCGCGCGCGTTCGACGGCGATGCAACGTTCCCGGCGCTCGATCCCGCGCAATGGCGCGAAACGGCGCGCGTGCCGCGGTTGCAGGAAGGCGCCGGCGGCTTTTCGTACGCGTTCGTCACGTACGAGCGACGCCGCGATCGCGACTTGACTGCGGGGAGGAAGCGAATGTCAGCGGATGAATTCCACGTGCATGGCCCGCACGATCACGAAGTCGAGCACGCGGGGCTCTCGGGCGATCCGTTTTCGGCGCGCATCGCCGTGATGACGGCGATTTTCGCGACGATCGGCGCGCTGTTCGGCTACATGGTGGGCGCGACGCAGAACGATGCACTGCTGTTCAAGAACGATTCCGCGATCCGCAAGACCGAAGCGTCGGATCAGTGGAATTTCTATCAGGCGAAGAGCAGCAAGCAGAATCTCGCGGATTTGGGCGCCGTGCTGGCAACGGGCGGCGACGCCACGCGCTTCCGGTCGGAGGCCGAGCGCTACGGCAAGGAAAAGCAGGAGATCATGGCGAAGGCCGAGGCGCTCGAGAAGCGATCAACCGAGTCCGAGGCGAGGAGCGAAGCGTCGATGCACGTCCATCATCGCTTCGCGCAGGCGATGACGCTCATTCAGATCGCGATTGCATTGGCGGCCATCACGCTGCTGACACGCAGCCGCTGGCTGCAGTACGTGTCGTACGGGGCCGCGGCGATTTCGGTGGCGATCGGCACTCTCGCGCTGCTTCATATATGAGCTCGGCGCACGGGAACGCGCGTCCCGGCCTCGCGGCGCCACAGGATTTGCCTGATAATCATCGTTCAGCAGTCGCCGGAAGACTCACCGGCGCGACGGCCGGGGTGGCGGAATGGCAGACGCAGCGGACTCAAAATCCGCCGCTGGCAACAGCGTGAGGGTTCGACTCCCTCTCCCGGCACCAGTCAGGCATAAGGCCGATGCGAACGGCGGCGCGCGACTCGCGACCGCGTCGATCCGTTCGCGGCGCGCATGCGAAACCGTTACACGCTCGACGACTTCGACTACGATCTCCCGGCCGGCCTGATCGCGCAACTCCCCGCGCGGGAGCGCACGGGGAGCCGCCTGCTCCATGTGGACGGGCCGCGCCTCGAGGACCTGCGCTTCGCCGATCTGCCCACGCTGCTCGAACGCGCGCGATCTGCTCGTCTTCAACGACACGCGCGTAATCAACGCGCGCATTCGCGGGCGCAAAGGCACCGGCGGCGACGTCGAGTTGCTGGTCGAGCGTATCACCGGCGTCGACCAGGCGATCGTGCAGTTGAAGGCCAGCCATCCACCGCGCGAAGGCGGCACGATCGAGCTCGCCGCGGGTGCGCGCGCGACGGTGCGCGCGCGGGACGGGCGCTTTTTCACGCTGCAGTTCGACGGCGTCGAAGAATTGCATCGCTGGCTCGATCGGCATGGCGAAGTGCCGTTGCCGCCGTACATAACGCATCCCCCCGACGCGAAAGACGCCGAGCGCTACCAGACGGTGTATGCGCGTCATCCTGGCGCGGTTGCCGCGCCGACCGCCGGGCTGCACTTCGACCAGGCCATGCTCGATGCGCTCGCCAGACGCGGAGTCCGTCAGGCATTCGTCACGCTGCATGTAGGCGCCGGCACGTTCGCGCCGGTGCAAAGCCCCGTAATCGCCGAGCACCGGATGCACGCCGAGTCGTACGCGATTCCGCCGGCGACTGCTCACGCCATCGACGCGGCGCGCTCGCGCGGCGGACGCGTCGTTGCGATCGGCACGACGAGCCTGCGGGCGCTCGAGTCGGCCGCCGATGACGCGGGAAACGTTCATCCGGGCGCGTCGGAAACTGCGCTGTTCATTACGCCCGGTTATCGCTTTCGGGTCGTCGATCGGCTGCTGACGAATTTCCATTTGCCGAGATCCACGCTGCTGATGCTGGCCAGCGCGTTCGGCGGCCATGACGCGATTCGACGCGCGTACGCGCACGCGATCGAGCATCGCTACCGATTCATGAGCTATGGCGACGCGATGCTGCTCGAGCGCGCGCACGATTGATAAATTGTCCCGCTCGGCTCGACGAGCGGCCACGCCGAGCGACGCCTCGCCAAAAGTATTGAAATGTCGCTATCCGGCGACATTACGGCGCCGTCCGTCAGGAAGTGCAACAATGCATCGATCGCCGGCCTGGTTTTCCTCGGCTTTCGATTGGCAAAACGCAACTCGTCGGCTACGCTTCGACCATCCCAATCCAGCGGTCGCATGCGACTTGTCGCGCATGGCCGACCCACTTCGCCAAATGTCAGTGACGCTCCGCGCTCTTGCGGCCATTGTCGTCGGTTGCATCTTCTCGGCGACGGCGCACGCGGCACGCGTTGCCATACTGTCGAATGCGTGGTCCGCCGAAACAGCCGCGAACTTCAGCGCCAAGATCGCGGGTGACGTCTTCACCGGCATCGACGTCTCGTCCAGTGTCCCGCCGCTTGCGACGTTGCTCGCCAACTACGACGTCGTCCTGCTCTTCGAGGACACGACATTCGTCAACGCGACAGCCGTCGGCAACCGCGTCGCGGAGTTTTCCAACGCCGGCCGCGCCGTCGTCCTCGGCACGTTTCTACGATCAGGATCGCAGCGACGCGACCGGCGGCACGACGACGCCACACGGATGGGGAACGCTGGAAGCGATCGATCCCGACACGACCGATGGCGTCGGGACGTCGTATGCGGTGCGAACCCTTGCGCCGGCAACGATCGTGTCGCATCCGTTGACGCTCGGCGTGACGAGCCTCGCCGCGCTGCGCGGCAATCCGGGGCCGTACGCCGGCGGCAATCAAGCCAAGCCGGGGACCGTCGGTCGTCGCCGCCTGGGCGCAGCCGAACGCGCGCGGCCTGACCGATCCGGCAATCGCATACCGACAGAACGGCTTGTCTTGCCTGATCCAGATCGGCATCGCGCCGCAATATGGCGTGCTGACGAACTTCGGCACATACGGAACTGACTTCGCCGGTGACTTCTATCGGGTGTGGAAGAATGCTTTCGACTTCGGCGCGGCGGGGTGCCGCTCCACCAGATCCGTTCCGGGCGATTTCGGCCAGATCGCAAGGGCGTCTCGCCGATCGTGGCCGAGCTGACGCTGGCGTGCGGCCTTCCCGTTCGCGATCGTTCTGATGGCAGCTTTCCGCAGCCGGCGACGGCTTCGTCCTGCGATGGCGCTGATTTCGCATCCGGCGACAGCGTCACCGCGGAATAATCTTCGATTCCGATGGCAATTCACGGTGCTCGGTCGCTGCGGCGCGGCGCGGCGCGCTCGTCTGACGCTCGCGCACGGCAGCGTCGAAACGCCGGTATTCATGCCGGTGGGCACCTACGGCACGGTCAAGGCGATGTCGCCCGCCGAATTGACCGACCTCGGTGCCGAGATCATTCTCGGCAACACGTTCCACCTCTGGTTGCGGCCGGGCACGGACGTGATCGCCGCGCATGGCGGGCTCCATCGGTTCATGGGCTGGGACAGGCCGATTCTCACCGACTCGGGCGGATTCCAGGTATGGAGCCTCGGCGCATTGCGCAAGGTGCGCGAAGAGGGCGTCGCCTTCGCCTCGCCGATCAACGGCGACCGCCTGCTGCTGACGCCCGAGATTTCGATGGCCGTCCAGCGCGCGCTCGATGCCGACATCGTGATGGTGTTCGATGAATGCACACCGTTTCCGGCGACGCGCGCGGAGGCCGCCGCTTCGATGGAGCTGTCGCTGCGCTGGGCCGCCCGCTCGAAGGCCGCGCATGCGGACAATCGCAATGCGCTGTTCGGCATCGTCCAGGGTGGCATGTACGAGGACTTGCGCGACCGCTCGCGCGAGGCGCTGGTGGAACAGAACTTCGATGGCTACGCGATCGGCGGCCTGTCGGTCGGCGAGCCCAAGGACGAAATGCTGCGCGTGCTCGCCCACACGGCGCCACGCCTGCCCGAGGACAAGCCCCGCTACCTGATGGGCGTGGGCACGCCCGAGGACATCGTCGCCGGCGTCTGCGCGGGCATCGACATGTTCGATTGCGTGTTGCCCACCCGTAACGCGCGTAACGGCTGGCTCTTCACGCGCCACGGCGACATCCGCATTCGCAACGCGCGCCATCGGACCGATGTAGCGCCGCTCGATCCGACCTGCGGTTGCTACGCCTGCCGTCATTTCTCGCGCGGCTACCTGCACCATCTGCAGCGGATCAACGAGATTCTCGGCGCACGCCTCGCGACGATCCACAACCTCCACTATTACCTGACGCTGATGGCGGAATTGCGCGCGGCGATCACGGCCGGGACGCTTCCCGAATACGTCGTGCGGTTCAGCGCCGAGCGTCAGCGCGAACCGCGCGGGCTGCTAGAATAGCCGGTTGAATTTCTTGCCGTACCGGGCTCGAGGCCCGATCGGTCGACGCTCCGGCTCTCCGGCAAGCGCGCCGGCAGTCTCGCGTAACCCCTCTTCACAACCGGAGACGCCTTCGTGCTGATTTCCCCCGCTTACGCGCAGGCGGCAGGCGCCACGTCGCAAAGCGACACGCTGCTGACGTTCCTGCCGATGGTCGCCATCTTCGTCGTGTTCTATTTCCTGCTGATCCGGCCGCAGCAGAAGAAGCAGAAGGAAGCGCGCGCCATGCTCGAGTCGCTCGAAAAGGGCAACGAGGTCGTGACCGCCGGCGGCGTTCTCGGCCGGATCGTCAAGCTGGACGAGCAGTACGCAACGATCGAAGTCGCGGCCGGCGTGCAGATGGTCGTGCAGCGCGGATCGATCTCGCAGTTGCTGCCGAAAGGCACTCTCAAAGCACTTTAGGCCCTGATGAACCGGTACCCGCTCTGGAAGTACATCATCATCGCGATCGCGCTGGTGTTCGGCCTCACGTACATGCTGCCGAATTTCTTCCCCGAAGTCCCGGGCGTTCAGGTGTCGTCGTCGAAGTCGACGGTCAAGATCGACAACGCGCTGCTCGACTCCATCGAGGGAGCGCTGAAGGCGGCCGGCGTCCCGTATCGCGGCGCGGAGCTCGATCCCGTCGGCGTCAAGATCCGCTTCAACGACCTCGACACCCAGTTAAAGGCGAAGGACCTGCTGCAGACGAAGCTCGGCGACAACTACATCGTCGCGATCAACCTCTTTTCCGCGTCGCCGCACTGGCTCGCGTCGATCGGGGCGCTGCCGATGTACCTCGGCCTCGACCTGCGCGGCGGCGTCCATTTCCTGCTGCAGGTCGACATGAAAGGCGCCATCGACAAGGCCGCCGACCGCTACACGACCGACATCCGCTCGCTGATGCGCGAGAAAAAAGTGCTGTACTCGGGCGTCGGACGCGAAGGCTCGAACGTCGTGCTGCGCTTCAAGGACGAGGCCGAGCGCACGCGCGCCCGCAACGAAATCCAGAATGCATTCCCCGATCTCCTGTTGCGCGAGCAGGACGCGGGGAGCGGCGAGTTGCGCCTGCTCGCGGGGCTCAAGCCCGAAGCGCAGAAGCGCATCCAGGACGGCGCGGTCCTGCAGAACATCACGATCCTGCGCAATCGCGTGAACGAGCTCGGAGTTTCCGAACCGATCATCCAGCAGCAGGGCGCCGACCGCGTCGTCGTGCAGTTGCCCGGCGTGCAGGACACCGCGCGCGCCAAGGACATCCTGGGTCGCACCGCAACGCTCGAAATTCGCATGGTCAACGACGATCCGGGTGCGCTCGAGGCGGCGCGCACCGGCTCCGTCCCGTTCGGCAGTGATCTCTACACCGATCGCAACGGCGAGCCGATCCTCGTGCGCCGGCAGGTCGTGCTGACGGGCGATCGCATCAGCGACGCACAGTCGGGTTTCGACCAGCGCACGAACGAGCCCGCGGTTCACGTGAACCTCGACGGCACCGGCGCGCGGATCTTCAAGGAAGTGACGCGCGACAACGTCGGCAAGCGGATGGCCATCCTGCTCGTGGAAAAAGGCAAGGCCGAAGTCATCACGGCGCCGGTGATTCGCGAGGAGATCGGCGGCGGCCGCGTGCAGATCAGCGGGAAGATGAACACTCGCGAAGCGAACGACATCGCGCTGCTGATGCGCGCCGGGGCGCTCGCGGCGCCGATGGAAATCGTCGAGGAGCGCACCGTCGGTCCGTCGCTCGGCAAGGAGAACATCGAGAAAGGCTTCAATTCGGTGAAATACGGCTTCCTCGTGCTGGCCGCGTTCATCTGCGTCTACTACATGCTGCTGGGTGTGATCTCGACGATCGCGCTGTCGATCAACCTGATGCTGCTGATCGCGATCCTGTCGGTGCTGCAGGCGACGCTGACGTTGCCCGGCATGGCGGCGATCGCGTTGACGCTCGGCATGGCGATCGACGCCAACGTGCTGATCAACGAGCGAATCCGCGAGGAGCTGCGCTGGGGCGCGACGCCGCACGCCGCCATCCAGGCGGGCTACGAGCGCGCGTGGGGAACGATTCTCGACTCGAACGTGACGACGATGATCGCCGGCATCGCGCTGCTCGCGTTCGGCTCGGGGCCGGTTCGCGGCTTCGCCGTCGTGCACGTGCTCGGCATCCTCACGTCGATGTTCTCCGCGGTCTTCATCTCGCGCGGGATCGTCGCGCTGATCTACGGCAGCCGCAGGAAGCTCGAGCACATCTCCGTCGGCCAGGCGTGGCATCCGACGCCGGACGCCGCGATGGCGAAGTCCTGACGCAAACCGCTACCCCGCTACCTGCAAGGTCACCATGGAGTTCTTCCGCATCTCGCGCGACATCCCGTTCATGCGGCACGCGCTCGTGTTCAACGTCATCTCGCTGATCACGTTCGTCACCGCCGTCGTGCTGCTGGCGATCTACGGACTGAATCTCGGCGTCGACTTTCGCGGCGGCACCGTGATCGAAGTCAACTATGGTCACGCGGTCGATTTCCCGCGCGTACGCAGCGCGGTCGACAAGCTCAACCTCGGCGAATTTTCGGTGCAGAGCTTCGGCAGCTCGGAAACGGCGCTGATCCGCCTGCCGCTGAAGGAGGGGTTGTCGAGCGCGCAGCTTTCCGAGCGCGTGATGGGCGCGCTCAAGGCGGACGACCCGTCCGCGTCGCAGCGGCGCGTCGAGTTCGTCGGCCCGCAGGTCGGCAAGGAGCTTTACGAAAACGGCGCGCTGGCGCTGCTGCTGGTGTCGATCGGCATCGTGATCTACCTCGCGCTGCGCTTCGAGTGGCGCTTCGCCGTCGCGGCGATCATCGCCAACCTGCACGATGTCGTGATCATCCTCGGCTTCTTCGCGCTGTTCCAGTGGGAGTTCTCGTTGCCGGTGCTGGCCGCCGTGCTGGCGGTGCTCGGCTATTCGGTGAACGAGTCGGTCGTCATCGCCGACCGGATCCGCGAGAACTTCCGCAAGATGCGCAAGGCCAGCGTCACGCACGTGATCGACAGCGCGATCACGCGCACGCTGTCGCGGACGATCATCACGCACGGATCGACGCTGCTGATGGTGCTGTCGATCTTCTTCTTCGGCGGCGAGACGCTGCACCACTTCTCGCTGGCGCTCGCAATCGGCATCTGCTTCGGCATCTACTCGTCGGCGCTCGTCATGGCCTCGCTCGTGATGTGGCTCGGCGTCTCGCGCGAGGACCTCGTGAGGCCCGACCGCAAGCGCGGCGCGATGGCCGGCGAGAAAATATTGCCGTAAGCTGCGGTCCTTCATGAGCGTCGATCGGTCGCCCCGGGACGCAAGCATGGGTATCCTCTGACTGCGCCCGATTTCCTCCCCGCCTGGCCGCCTGCCGCAAACAGCTTCCTGATCTTCGGACTGCTGCTGCTCGCGGGCCTCGCAGGCGGGAGGCTCGCCGCAACGACGCGCGTGCTGCCGGCCATCACCGGCTACATTGCGACAGGCTTCCTGCTCGGCCCCGGGGTCCTCGGCTGGCTTAGCGAGTCCGCGCTCGCGCAGTCGCGCGTGCTTGCGGAATTCTCGCTCGGCCTGATCGTGTTCGATCTTGGCCGCCGACTCGATCTGTCGTGGGCGCGGCATGACCGGTGGCTGCTGCCGATGGGGCTCGCCGAGAGTGCGCTGTCATTCATCGCGATGTTCGCGCTGCTGCGCTTCGTCGGCGGCATCGACATGCTCGAGGCGGCGGTCGCCGCGATGGTGGGGACCGCGACCGCGCCCGCCGTCGTGCTCCTCGTCACCAATGAACTGAAGGCCGAGGGACCGGTGACGCGGCGCATGCTCTGGCATGTCGCGCTCAACAACATCATCGCGACGATCGGCATCACGCTGCTGCTGCCGTTCATCGAGGCGCGCGCGTGGGGCGCGACGTGGAATCCGATCGCCCGGGCGCTGTGGCTGATCGCCGGCTCGTTCCTGCTGGGCTACGTCGCGTTCGTGCTGATGACGCTGGCTCGCCCGCTGGCTCGGCAAGTCGCCGGTGCCGCAGTT
This sequence comes from uncultured Pseudomonadota bacterium, assembly GCA_963706225.1. GTDB lineage: Bacteria > Pseudomonadota > Gammaproteobacteria > Burkholderiales > Casimicrobiaceae > VBCG01. The sequence continues at coordinate 526 of CAVPMH010000021.1, read as the reverse complement.
CCTGCTCGCCGTGGGCGTGATCGTCGCGACGGTCGGCGCTGCGCAGATCGCGCGGCTATCGGTGCTGCTCGCGCTGCTGGTGCTCGGCGCGTGCACGCGCAACCTCGATCGGCAGCATCGGCTGATCGACGTCGAATTCGGCCGCGCCGCGCAACTCTTCTTCGTTGCATTGTTCGTGCTGACCGGCGCGACGCTGCGGCCCGATCAGTTCGGCGCGGTCGCCTGGCTCGGCCTCGCCTTCGTCATCGTGCGCCTCGTCGGCAAGGCGATTGCGCTCTATGCGCTCGCGTGGCCGGCCCACGTCTCGATGCGCCAGGCGGGGACGCTGGCGCTCGCGCTGACGCCGATGGCGGGACTCGCGATCGGCATGACGCAACCGATCTACGACATCGCACCCGAGTTCGGGGCCGAGCTGGCGGCGATCGTCGTCTCCGGCATCGCGATATTGCACCTGCTCGGGCCGATCGCGACGCGCTACGCGCTGATCCGCGCCGGCGAAGGCGAACCGCGCGCGCGCGACTGACGC
>CAVPMH010000020.1:0-40640 GCA_963706225.1 uncultured Pseudomonadota bacterium | reverse complement strand
ACGGAGGCGTTCAACATGAAGAACCCCCACAGGGCAGAGAACCTTAGGTTGCTGAAGGAGCGCACGGTTGCGCGGGAAGCGGAGTTGAACCGGGTCGAGCGCGAAGCCTTCGCGATCTTTAGCGGCTCGTTCGACGATCTCGAAGCGGCGCTGGGCATGCTGAGACTCGGCGACTACGTCGGCTGGCGGGTGCTGGTGCTGATCCACAACAAGCGCACGATCCGCAAGTACGAACAGATTCTTAACATCCAAGTCCGGGACTTCTTCGAGCGCGAGACGCCGAGCTCGAAACGGTCGATGGGCTAACAAGATCGCCCTGCAGCTGGGAAACTTCTGGAAAGCAGTCAGTGGCGCCTTGCCGGTTGGGATTCGGCGACAGATCGCAGCAGGCGTCGAAAGAGAGGCTTGACGTACCGTTCCTGACGGTGTCAATGAGCGGTATTTAATACCGTTCATGTATGGATTCGTTCACGCACCTGCTGGCTGGGCACGACACCGTCGAATGCGCCTACTACCTGCACGACCGAGGATGTGCGGGCAAGCGGCATGGGCATCCGAGCCGTATTCGCCGAGGAAGCGGATCGGCAAGCAAGAAGGCGGCCGACTTCGTCTACTGGGCGGCGCGACTATCTCTTGCAGCCGAACATCGTGGAAGTCATTCCTGCTTGAGAACGCCGATTACAGCATCGGCTACGGCGAGCTCAACATGCCGTCGTTCTTCGTCAAATTCCGCAGCGAAGCGTTGTGGCGCGAAGGTGTCATGGCGTTGCATCAGCGCTTCATGGCCTGGGCGGAGTCGCTTGGCTTCCGCGCACTGCGACCTGAAACGCTGTCGCGGGTCGATTTCACCTTCGACTATCAAATCCGTGCTGCGAGAGGAACCAGATGCCGATTCGGTCGTGCTCTCTATCGGCCCAAGATGCAACCTTCCGTAAGGACCGTCGCGAACAGACGATTCAATACGGCGCTGGTGGCGATGTCATGCTGCGCATCTACAACAAGATCGCCGAGATCAACGATAGCAGTAGCAAGTTCTGGTTCCGCGAGCTCTGGAATGGCGTCTTCGAGGACGTGTGGCGTGTCGAGTGGCAGGTGCGCAAAGCTATGCTCAAGCGGTTCGCGATCCGCAGCGTCCAGGACCTGCTCGACCAGCAAGGCGACTTGCTGACCTATCTCGCGGAAGAACACGACACCCTACGGATCAAAACGGACGACGCGAACCGTTCACGGTGGCCGTTGCATCCGGTGTGGGTCGACCTGCGGCAACGTATCCAGACATTCAACCGGGAAGGTGTCTATCGTTCGTTCGACCATACGGCGGCGGTCGAGGAACTACTGTGGCGGGCGGGCATCGCCGTATACGGCTATCTGAAGCATATCGGCGCATTGCAGGCGCGGCTGCAAAACAAGGACAGCCTACCGGCACGCGAGGCAACGAAGCACCTGCTGCGGATGCTGGCTCGGATTCACGATCCGGTGACGTGGAACGCGGACGTCGAACGGCGCCTGGTCGATATGCGGCTCGGACGATGAGCGCCCTCCTCGCCGCTATCGTCGAAGTGCTCAACCGGCGGAAGGGGAAGGTGTTGGACTTGGCGCAGCTGTCGATGCACGAGGCGCAGTTTCGGACTTTCAAGAAGTTGTTTCAAGTGAATTCGGCCGTGATGGAGCGGAACGGGAGTTGCAAACGGTGGTGGCCGAACACGAGCGTCAACGGAACGGCGGGAATAGAGATGCAAGGAAGGAGGTGCGCCATGCGTGAACGAACGCCTATTTCTAACGGTTGAATGGAAAGCCGACGATAGCGAAGCGCCGGAGCTGCCGGTGCAGTCGACCGAGTTCCGCTTGCTGGGGTCATTGCTGCCGGAGATCATGAGAGAGTTGCAGCGCCTTTCTGCGATCGACCAGGAGGATTGAGCATGGCCGTTGCACTGTACGCGCGCGTATCGACCGTCAGGCAGGCGGAGAAAGACCTGTCGATTCCCGATCAATTGCGGCAGATGCGCGAGTGGTGTGCACGCAATGGCTTCTCCGTGGCCATGGAGTACGTCGAGTTGGGCCGCACGGCGACGGATGATCGGCGGCGGTCTTCCAGCAGATGATCGCCGAGGCCACGATGGACCCGCCGCCGTTCGAGGCAATCATCGTGCATAGCCAATCGCGCTTCTTCCGCGACGCGATCGATTTTGGCCTCTACGAACGGCAGCTGAACAAGGCCGAGTGTGCAGCTGGTATCGATCACGCAGCCACGCCTCCGATCCGGCCGGGGGCATGGTGCGTCGGCTGTTCAGCGTCTTCGACGAATACCAGAGCAAGGAAAACGGCAAGCACACGTTGCGCGCCATGAACGAGAACGCGCCAGGCAAGACGTCTTAATGGCTCGCGGCCGCCGTTCGGCTTTCGGACGGTGGAGACCGAGCGGCCAGGGCGGTGCGGCAAGAAGAAGCGCATCGAGCACGATCCGGTCGAAGCGGCTATCGTGCGCAGATATTCGACCTCTACCTGCAGGGGCATGCGGGCGAAGAGTTCGGACACAAAGCCATCGCCGCTTACTTGAATGCGCGCAGTCTTAGCTATCGCGGTAAGCCGTGGACGAAGACCAAGGTGTATCAAGTGCTGCACCATACCGCTTGCCGGGGTGAGCTCGTGTTCAACAAGACCGTGCACAAGACCAAGAAGACCAAACCCGAATCGGAATGGATCAGCACCAGCGTCGAACCCATCATCGACGCGGAAACGTTCGCGGAGGCACGACGCCGCGCAGCGGGGCGGCCCCCGCGAACGTCCCGCCGCGAGTGGTGAACTCGCCGACGTTGCTGACCGGCCTGCTCGCGTGCGGAGACTGCGGTGCTAGTATGACCCTTGTCGACCGGTAAGGGCGGCAAGTATCGCTATTACACCTGCAACAGCAGGTTGAACGGCGGAGGAAGACGCTGCAAGAGCAAAAGCATTCCGATGGACACGCTCGACAGGGCCGTCCTCGCATTCGCTCGCGGAGAGGGCGTTCACGCCCTCCGCGTTCGTACGCTCCTAACGGCGCTCAAGGAGCGCTTTCAATCCGGACAATCGAAAGAGCAGCGCGAACTCACACTGTTGAAACGTGAGCTCGACGCAACGACCACGCGCTGGTAAGCTCTATGAAGGCGTCGAGAAGGGTCATTCTCGAACTCGATGCAACGTTGCAGGCGCGCGCGCAGGGACACAAGACGAAGCGCGAGGCAGTCCTGACCGAAATGGCGGGGTTGCGGCGACGACAGGACCTGCCGCTGGCGATCTGAGTGGGGTGAAGGTGCAGCGCTTTTGCCAGCGCTTAAGAACGTAGCTGCTCGGACCGAACAAGGCGTTCGCCAAACGTTACTTGCGCGCGCTGGTATCGGACATCCGCGTCGCGGGAAACATGGTGACGATCACCGGTAGCGATGTCGCGCTCGCTGCTGCCGTTGCTGGAACTGGCGCAGTCGATGCACGAGTGCCCAGATTGGACTGGGTTGGCTCCCCGACCAGGGCTCGAACCTGGGACCTGCGGATTAACAGTCCGTCGCTCTACCGACTGAGCTATCGGGGAATTGGCCCTTTTTCTGGCTCCCCGACCAGGGCTCGAACCTGGGACCTGCGGATTAACAGTCCGTCGCTCTACCAACTGAGCTATCGGGGAACGGAAGAAGCGTCGTCGCTGCTGTTACCGACGCGCGGCGCGGATTTTAACATGTCGCCGCACCTCGCATTGCGCGCCGAACGCGACGCTCGCGCGAAGCATGCGTCGAGCTATCGCGCAGGCGGCCTTGCCGGATTGACGCGCGGCTTCGTCTTGCGTGGGCGCGCTTCCGGGTCGCGCGTCGCCACTTCCGGGCGGAAATGCGGCGCGGCGAGCCGCAGGTAGTGAAACATCGACCACAGCGTCAGGATTGCCGCGATCCAGAGCGCGAACGTCCCGAGGAGCGGTGTCGAGATCCCCGGAATCACGTTCTCCCACAGCAACAACGCGATCAGCGCCGTCATCTGCGCGACCGTCTTGATCTTGCCGACGAACGCAACCGCGGTCTTGCGCGATCGACCAAGCTGCGCCATCCACTCGCGTAACGCGGAAATGGCGATCTCGCGGCCGATGATGATGATCGCGAGATACGCTTCCGCGCGGCCGAGCTCGACGAGCAGGATCAGCGCCGCGGCGACCATCAGCTTGTCCGCGACCGGATCGAGAAACGCACCGAACGCGCTCGTTTCGCCCCAGCGCCGCGCGAGATAGCCGTCGAGCCAATCGGTGATCGCGGCGAGCGCGAAGATGCTCATGCCGACCCAGTTGCGCATGACGGGCGACAGCCAGGCGTCGGGGGCGTAATAGACGCCGACGAACACCGGAATCAGCACGATCCGGAGCCACGTCAATGCGGTAGGAAAGTTCGGCACCATGCGGAATGGCTGCGCGTGTAGATACGCATGAATTCTACTCTGGCGGGTTCGCTGAGCACGTCGCGATCGTCAATGCAGCTGCGCATGAATGCGCTCGGCCAGCGCATGCGAGATGCCGGGCACGCGCGCGAGATCTTCGACGCTCGCCGACTGCATCGCCTTCAGTCCGCCGAAATGCGCGAGCAGCGCCTGCCGGCGCTTCGCGCCGATGCCGCTGATCTCCTGCAGCGACGACGTATTGCGCGTCTTGGCGCGCCGCGCGCGATGGCCCTGGATCGCGAAGCGATGCGCTTCGTCGCGAATCTGCTGCAGCAGGTGCAGTCCGGGATGATCGGGCGGCAGATTCAACACCGCTTCGCGTCCGGGGAAGACGATGTCCTCGAGTCCGGGCTTGCGCTCGGGGCCTTTCGCGATGCCGATCAGCGCCGTCTGATGCAGCCCCTGCTCGGCGAGCACTTCCGTCGCGACATTGACCTGCCCGCGTCCGCCGTCGATCACCAACAGATCCGGCGCTGGATATTCGCCGGCGACGATGCGCGCGCAGCGCCGCGTCAATGCCTCGCGCATCGCGGCGTAATCGTCGCCGGCGTGCGCGGGCGTCACGTTGAAGCGGCGATATTCGGACGTCTGCATCGCCAGCTTGTCGAAGATGACGCACGACGCTACCGCCGCCTCGCCCATCGTGTGCGAGACGTCGAAGCATTCGATCCGCTGCGCGGACGGCGGCAAGTGCAGCGCATCCTGCAGCGCCGCCAGCCGGTCTTCCTGCGTCGCCTTCTGCGCGAGCTTCTGCCGGATCGCGAGCGTCGCGTTCTGTGTCGCCATCGTCACCCATACCCGGCGCTCGCCGCCGGGGTTCGTCACGATCTCGACCTTGCGCGCGGCATGCTCGCTCAACACTTCGGCGAGCGCGTCGGCCTCGATCGCCTGCGGGGCGATGATCGTTCGCGGCGCCGGCCGCTCGACGTAATGCTGCGTCAGGAACGCCGTGGCGACGTCCGTTTCGCCGCCCATCTCGGCATGGCGCGGAAAGAACGTCCGATCGCCCACGTGACGGCCACCGCGGATCATCACGGCGTTGACCGCGAACACGTTGCCCTCGTGCACCGCGACGACGACGTCGATGTCGCCGGCCGTCGCGCTCTCGACGAATTGCCGCGCCTGAAGCTGCTGCAATCGTGCGATCTTGTCGCGCGTGCGCGCCGCGCGCTCGAAATCGAGCGCCGCCGCGGCGGCGTCCATCTGGCGCTTGAGCTGCGCGAGCACTTCGTCGGTCTTGCCCTGCAGAAACAGCATCGCCGCGTGGACGTCCTGCTGATAGTCCTCGCTGCTGATCAGTCCGACGCAAGGCGCCGTGCAGCGCTCGATCTGATGCAGCATGCACGGCCGCGAGCGGTTCGCGAACACCGTGTTCTCGCAGGTGCGAAGCTGAAACACCTTCTGCAGCAGCGCGATGCCCTCGCGAACGGCGCCGGCACTCGGGAACGGCCCGAAGTACTTGTGCTTGCGGTCGAGCGTGCCGCGATGGAAGCGCAATTGCGGATACGCATCGCCCGACATGCAGATGTACGGATAGCTCTTGTCGTCGCGGAAGAGGATGTTGTAGCGCGGCTCGAGCGCCTTGATGTGGTTGTTTTCGAGCAGCAGCGCCTCGCCCTCCGAGCGCGCCGCCGTCGTCTCGACGCGCGCAACCTGCGCGATCATCGCGGCGATCCGCGGCTCGTGGCCGCTCTTCTGGAAGTAGCTCGCGACGCGCTTCTTCAGGTCGCGCGCCTTGCCGACGTAGAGCGCGCCGCCTTCGCGCGTCGAACATCCGATAGACGCCCGGCAGGTGCGGCAGCGACGCGATGAGCTCGCGCGCATCGAACTCGGCGGCGCCCGCCTTCGCATCGACGGCGTGACGGTTGTGACGTGAGACCTTGGTCATGGCCGGGTGCGACCGAGATGGCCGCCGATGGCGTCGAACACCGTTCGGAACATCGCCGGCGTGAGGCGTCCGGTATTCGTGTTGTAGCGGCTGCAATGGTAGCTGTCGAACAGCGCGCGGCCGTTCGACGAGCGGATGGCGCGCCGCATGCCCGAAGGCGAAATGATTGCGGCGCAGGCCGAGTGCCAGCAGCGACGCATCGTGCGCGATGCGGCCGAGCGCCAGCACCGCGCCGCCCGGCGGCAGCAGCGCGAGATCGGCGGTGAGGTAATCGTTGCAATTGCGCACTTCGCCGGGCAGCGGCTTGTTGTCCGGGCGGAAGGCACTTCACCGCATTCGTGATCCGGCAGTCGAGCGAGCGTCAACGGATCATCCTGCGTGCGCGACACCGGTGACGAGGCATAACCGTACGCGTGCAGCGTTTCGTACAGCAGGATGCCGGCGAAATCGCCGGTGAACGGACGTCCCGTCGCGTTCGCGCCGTGCAGGCCGGGCGCGAGGCCGACGATGATCAGCCGCGCGTCGGGATCGCCGAACGGCGGCACCGGCAGGCAGCGATACGTCGGATGCGCGGCGCGCACTTCATCGAGAAACGTCGCCAAACGGACGCAGCGCCGGCACGACGCGTCGTACATCGGCGACGCGATCGCGGTGTCTGGCACAATGCCGGGCCTTTTCACGTCGTGAAACATCGGTCGTCGCTCATTTTCAATGCTACCGCCTGAACCACTCCTCGAAGTTCGCGAGCGGTTGCCCGCAAACGGCTCGCGCAAGCCGCCGCTGCTCTTCGTTCACGGCGGCTATTGCGACGCGTGGTTCTGGGAGCCGTATTTTCTCCCGTGGTTCGCAGCGCAGGGCTACCCCGCTTACGCACTCAGCCTGCGCGGCCATGGCGCCAGCGGCGGCGGCGATTCGCTTTTCGTCGCCGCGCTCGAAGACTACGAAGCCGATGTCGAGCACGTCGCGGGCACGCTGAAGACGCCGCCGATTCTCATCGGTCATTCGATGGGCGCGGCCGTGGTGGAGCGGATCGTCGCCAAGCGTCCCGTGCGCGGCGCGGCGTTGCTGGCACCCATACCGCCCGCCGGGCTGCTGCCCATCGCGACGCGCCTGGCCGCATCGCATCCCGATTACCTGATGCAGATGGGCAACGCCGATCCGTCGCGCCTGTCCGCCGACGTGCTGCACGCGCTGCGGCCGTTCTATTTCAGCGCCGGGGTGCCGCCGAAGGTGCTCGCCGAAGCGGCGCGGCACTTCAACGCGGAATCGCCGCGCGCGCTGTTCGACCTTTCGCTACGGCTGCACTGGGCGCTGCCGCAGACCAACCATCGGCCGATGTTCGTGCTGGGCGCGGAAGCCGACCTGATCTGCACTCCCAGTGATGTGAGGGCGACGGCGCGCCATCACAATGTCGAGGCGACGATCCTGCCCGGACTCGCGCACCTGCTGATGCTCGAGCCGGACTGGCAGCAGGCGGCGAAGGCGCTGGAGGCGTGGATCAGGACGCTGGACTGACCGAGTCCAAACCGGTGTCGGAGGTGTAATTCGCAGTGAGCGTCGGGCAGCGTGGCCTGCCGATCGCGAATTACACCTCCGACACCGACTCAGGCCGGGCGCTTCTTCACGAACTCGACGAACTCGGCCGCCGGCAGCGGTTTGCTGACCCAGTAGCCCTGGAAGCAGTGGCAGCCGCGCACGTCGAGAAAATCGAGCTGCGCGCGCGTTCCGACGCCTTCGGCGACGACCTTCAGGCCGAGCCCGCGCGCCAGGCCGATGATCGCCTCGGTGATCGCGGCGTCGCCCTGGTCGGTCTCGAGATCGGCGATGAACGAGATGTCGATCTTGAGCGTGTCGATCGGGAAGTGCTTCAGGTGGGTGAGCGACGAATAGCCGGTGCCGAAGTCGTCGATCGCGACGGTGAATCCTTCGCCGCGAAGCTGATGCAGCACCTTGCGGATCGCGTCGAGGTCGTGCATCAGGCTGGTTTCGGTGACCTCGAGCTCGAGCCACGCCGGCTCGCAGCCCTCGCCGCGCACGATCTCGGTGATCCGCTGCGCGAGATCTTCGCGGTAGAACTGCTTCGCCGACAGATTGACCGATATCCGCAGCGGCATCCCCGCCTTGCGCCATGCGACGCATTGCGCGGCCGCCGTCTTCAGCACCCAATCGCCGAGCGCGTGGATCAAGCCCGATTCCTCCGCGAGCGGAATGAACACCGTCGGCGGCACGACGCCGTGGTCGGGATCGGTCCAGCGCAGCAGCGCCTCGGCGCCGACGATCGCACGATCGGTGATGCGAACGACCGGCTGGTAGTACAGCCGCAGCACTTCGTCCTTCAGCGCACTGCGCAACGCCGTTTCGAGCGTGTGCTGGCGCAGGCGCCGCTCGGCGAGATCGGCGTCGAGGAATTGATACGTGTTGCGCCCGAGCTCCTTCGAGCGATACATCGCGACGTCCGCGTGCTTCATCAGCTCTTCGGGATCGTCGGAATCGTCCGGGAACACCGAGATGCCGATCGACGACGTCACGTAGATGTCGTGGTCCTCGATGCGGAACGGCTGCGAGATCGCTTCCTGCAGCTTTTGCGCGATGCGTCCCAGCACCTGCGGCTCGTCGAAGTCCTCGACGATCACCATGAACTCGTCGCCGCCAAGCCGCGCGAGCAGATCGGTTTCGCGCAGCGCTTCGGCGAGCGCGCGCGTGACGTGCTTCAGCAGCTCGTCGCCGATCCGGTGGCCGAGCGTGTCGTTGACGTTCTTGAAGCGGTCGAGGTCGATGAACAGCACGCCGACGCGGCGCCCGCTGCGTCGCGCCTGCGCGATCGCCTGCGTCAGCCGCTCGTGCAGCATCAGGCGGTTGGGCAGGCCGGTCAGCGCATCGCGCGTCGCCATGTACTGCAGGCGCTCCTCGGCCTGGATCCGCGAGCTCACGTCCTGCACGAACGACAGGATCGACACGACCTTGCCGTCGTCGCCGACGAGCGCCGAGTGCCACCACTCGCACCAGATCGTGTTGCCGTCCTTGCGGTAATTGCGCGTGAGCGACGTCTCGCGCGGCTCGTGTCCCGGACAGCAGCCGGTCGATGAGTCCGCGCATCGTTTCGCTGTCGCCCTCGTGCAGCAGCGGGTTCTGCGTGATCGGCATGCCGAGCACCGTTTCGCCGTCCCAGCCGAAGATCACCTCGGCCTGCGGCGACCAGCGCACGAGCTTCAGCTCGCGATCCCATTCGAGCACCGCGAGCGGCGTGTTGCCGATGTGCGAGGACAGCATCCAGTTCGCGTGGCGCAGCGCATCCTCGTTCCTCTTCTGGTCGTGGATGTCGGTATGCACTGCGTAGATGCCGATGACGTTGCCGTCGTTGTCCCGGTTCGGCGCGTAATGGATCGCCTCCCATTGCGGGTCGCCGACAGGCTGCGGAAGCTTGAGCTCGGTCGACACGACTTCGCCGGTCAGCACGCGGTCGAGCAGCGGCTTCAGCATCTCGAAGCGCGCGTCGCCGGCGACGTCGGCAATCGGGCGCCCGGTCAGGTCGTCGCGGCCCAGGCCCAGCCATTTCTCGTTGTGTCCGTTCAGAAACCGGTAGCGATATTCGCGATCGATGTACGACACGCGCGCCGGCACGTTGTCCATGATGAGCCGCAGCTCGCCTTCCGACGCGCGCAACGCTTCCTGCGCCTGCTTCAGGCCATGGATGTCGTTCATCAGCACGAACGCGCCGTGGACTTCGCCGGTCGGACCGGCATCCGGCACGACGCGGATCGTCATCCAGCGGCGCGCGCCGTTCGCGCCGGGCACGAGGCGGTCGAACGCCGTCGACTCGCCCTCGAGCGCGCGCGACAGCATCGCCTGCGCGCTCTGGTAGATGCCCTGCCCGACGACGTCGCGCAGCCGCAGGTAGCCGACCTGATCGACCGTCAGGCCGAAGTACTGGAGGAACGTCCGATTGACGTAATGGCAGCGCTCGTCGCGATCGATGTACGCGACGGGCGCGGGCACGCCGTCCATGATCGCGCGAAGCTGCGATTCGCGCGCGGCCAATGCATCCTGCGCGAGCTTGAGATCGGTGATGTCGTGGCCGACGACGTACTCGCCGCGCACCGTGCCGTCGAGATTGAGATCGGGCACGCAGCGCGCGCGGATCCAGCGCGTGCGGCCGACGACGTCGATCACCGCGCGCTCGTAGGTCAGCGGCTCGCTCTTCATCGCGCGGTCGCGGTCGGGCGTGAGCGCCTGCGAGCCTTCGACGCCGAGCACTTCCTCGGGCTTCTTGCCGAGCACTTCGTCGCGGCTCAATCCATAGAGATCGAGGAACGCCTCGTTGACGAACACGTAGCGGCGTTCCGCGTCGAGATAGACGACGGGCTCGGGAATGTTGTCGGTGAAAAGCCGGAGCTGCTTTTCGCGCGCGGCGAGCTCCTGCTCCGTCTGCTTGAGATCGTGGATGTCGTATTCGGTGCAGTAGAGCCCGCGCACCTTGCCGGTCGAATCGAGATCGGGCGCCATGCGTCCGTGCATCCAGCGTCGCTGGCCGTTGGCGTTCTGGCCGATGCGCTCGTATTCGACGTGCTCGCCCGCCTGCGCGCGCTTCAGCACCGGACGCAGGAAAGCCGCGACGTCGGACGCCATCACCTCGAACGGCGTCTTGCCGTAGATCTCGTCCTGCGGCTTGCACACCCAGTTCGCGAACGCCTGGTTCACGAACGTGTAGTGCAGGCTCTTGTCGAGATAGGCGATCGGACCGGGAATGTTGTCGGCGAACAGGCGCAGTTGCTGCTGCTGCGACTTCAATGCATCGCGAACGCGAACGTCGTCCTCGATGTCGTTCCACACGACGAATGCGCCGCCGACGCGCCCGCCCATTTCGCGATCGGGAAAGAGCGTCACGCGCACCCAGCGCAATTCGCCGGTCGCGCGCCGCTCGCGCCGCTCGTAGGAGACCGTCGCACCGGCGAACGCGCGCTCGATGTAGCCCTGCATCTCGGTGAGCGCGTCCGACGGCAGGAAGTCGCTCAGCGCATGGCCGAGCAGATCGTCGGCCGGCACGCCGATCCAGTCGGCGAACGGCTTGTTGGCGAAGCGCAGGCGCAGTTGCCGGTCGAAGTGCAGGATCGGCAGGCCGACGCTGTCGGTGACGAGCCGCAGCCGGTGCTCGCGCTGGCCCGCCTCGAGCTCGAGGCGCTTCAGGTGGTCGACATCGCCGTAGGTCGCGAGAAAGCCGCGGATGTGCCCCTGCTGGTTGCGATCGGGATAGTAGTCGACGCGGATCCAGATCGGCTGGCGGCCCGGCATGGCGAGCTGCCATTCGTAGCCGGTGCGCTCGCCGCCGAGCGCTGCCTCGACGTACGCGCGATAGAGCTGATAGCTTTCGCGTCCCAGCACCTCGATGATCTCGCGGCCGAGGACTTCGTCCGGGCGCTTGCCGAACCAGTCCAGCAGCGCCTTGTTGGCGAAGCGGTAGCGCTGGTTGAGATCGATGTACGCGAGCGGCGTGCCGAGCGCGTTGAGCTTGCGCTGCGACAGCGCGAGCAGCGGCCCGCGCTCGATCGCATCGCCGACCGTCGCCGGGACGGGTGCGAGATCGAGGCGGCTGATCGAGCGGGTGAGGGCCATGGTCGGTCGAGGCTGTTCCCGCGGCGCCGAAGGACGGCTGGCCGGCCGAAGCCTGTCCTCCGGACCCGCGCGTGCCGAATTCCTCGACGCTGCGTTGCCTCGCGTGGCGACAAAAAGCAAGGATCGGGCCTGTCTGGGAGCCGACGACCGGGCCAACCGCCCATCGGACGGAGTCCGTCCGACCCGGTTACAATCCGCGTCACCAAAAAACGCCGGGCGGCAGAACGGCGCAGCGCGCCTGCCCGGCCGCTGTTGCCGAAAGAACGACCGCACGCTGTTTGCGCGCCGATCCACCCGACACCCGCGAACTGCCGATGCCGTCCTCGCCGACTGCGCGCCGTACCGTTGTGCTGGCCCTGCTGATCGCGGCGCTCACGCCGCTTCGCGTCAGCGCCGCCGTCGTCGGCCAATCTGCCGGAACCGCCGGCGATCGGCTCGATACCGATCGATTTCATCCTCTTCGCGCTGACGCTCGTCGGCGTCGCGCTCTTCCATCACCACACGATGAAGGTCGCGGTGACGGGACTTGCCGTCATCACGATCTTCAAGGTGCTGTTCTCGCCGTTCGCCGAAGGCGCCGGCGCCGCGGGCCTCCTCGCGCACCTCGGGCACGAGTGGGTGCTGCTCGCGAACCTGCTCGGGCTGCTGCTGGGCTTCGCGTTGCTGTCGAAGCACTTCGAAGCGAGCCAGGTCCCGGCGTGGCTGCCGCGCCTGCTGCCCGACGACTGGAAGGGCGCGTTCGTGCTGCTCGTGATGATCTTCGTGCTGTCGTCGTTCCTCGACAACATCGCGGCGGCATTGATCGGCGGCACGATCGCCGGCGTCGTTTTCCGCGGCAAGGTGCACATCGGCTATCTCGCCGCGATCGTCGCGGCGTCGAATGCGGGCGGCTCGGGCAGCGTCGTCGGCGACACGACGACGACGATGATGTGGATCGACGGCGTCTCGCCGCTGGCCGTCCTCGAGGCGTACATCGCCGCCTCGGTCGCGCTGGTGATCTTCGGCATTCCCGCCGCGATCCAGCAGCAGCGGCTATTCGCCGATCACGCGCGACAGCGCCGCCGGCATCCGGATCGACGGCGTGCGCGTGTTCATCGTCGCCGCGATCCTCGTCACGGCGATCGTCGTCAACGTCGTCGTCAACGTGCAGATTCAACGCGTGGTCCGACCGCTTTCCGTTCATCGGCGCCGCGGTGTGGATCGCGCTGCTGCTGTGCGTGCCGTTGCGCCGGCCGCACTGGGAAGAACTGCCCGGCGCGTTCCGGGGCTCGATCTTCCTGCTGTCGCTCGTGCTCGCCGCGTCGATGATGCCGGTGCAGAAGCTGCCCGATGCGTCGTGGCATGTCGCGCTCGGACTGGGCTTCGTGTCGGCGGTCTTCGACAACATTCCGCTGACGGCGCTCGCGTTGAAGCAAGGCGGCTACGACTGGGGCTTCGTCGCGTTCGCCGTCGGCTTCGGCGGCTCGATGATCTGGTTCGGCTCGTCCGCGGGCGTGGCGCTGACCAACCTGTTTCCGGAGGCGAAGTCGGTGTTCGCGTGGCTGCGCGGCGGCTGGCACGTCGCGATCGCCTACGTCGTCGGCTTCGCATTGATGCTCGCTGTCCATGGCTGGGTCGCCCGATGCGCCGCATCGAGCGCCGGCTGCGGACGCCGCGCCGGCGTCCGAGGCTGCCGGCGTAGGAGCGAGCCGACGCGCTCGATTCGGATCGGCTGACCGACTTTGCAGCTGCCGTCGCGCGCCGATTAGGATCGTGCGGAGTCCGGCGCGCGATCACGCGCCGCGCTCGCATGGAGCGTGATCGCGATGAAACGTACACTCTGCTCGCGACTGCATCTGCTCGGCTTTGCGCATGACGGCGTCCGCTTCGGCGGCCGGCGGTCTGCACGACGCGAACGTCGCGGCGGTCGCAACGCGAGCGCCTGCGCTTCGCCGACCGTCGTCGACGGCGAACGGCGCGTTCGCCGCGCGCGAAGCGGCAGTACTGGGTGACCGACGCAGGATCGGGACCGGCGCGGTGGAGGCCGCGGCGTCGGCGCGATCCTCTACTCCAATCCGGATTTCCGCGGCGATCGCTACGTCGTCGACAGGCGACTACATGCGCGACCTCGCCAACACCGGCTTCAACGATCGCGCGCAGTCGCTGCGCGTCGAGCGCGGCTACTGGATGTTCTGCAGCGATGCCGATTTCCAGGGAACGTGCCGCACGTTCGGGCCGGGCGACTATCGCCGATCTGCCGCGCGGCCTCGACAACAAGATTTCGTCGGGGCGCCGGATCTCGAACGACTATCCGTACAAGGGCCGCCCGAACTGGGAACGCTGACGCACTCGGACGCCTGCATGCCGATCGTCGATGACATTGCCGGATTGCGACGCATCCTCGCGCGCTCGCGCACGCTGGCGGTCGTCGGCCTTTCGGCGCAATGGTATCGGCCGAGCTATTTCGCGGCGAAGTACATGCAGGATCACGGCTACCGCGTGATCCCGGTGAATCCGCGCGTACGCCGAGGTGCTGGGCGAGAAGTGCTATCCCGACCTGCGCGCGATTCCCGAGCCGGTCGACATCGTCGACTGCTTTCGGAAGTCCGCGGAAATTCCCGCGATCGCGCGACGATGCGATTGCGATCGGCGCCAAGGTGCTCTGGATGCAGCTCGGCATCGAAAACGACGAGGCCGCGCGGCGCGCCGTCGCCGCCGGCCTCGACGTCGTGATGAACCGCTGCGTGAAGATCGAGCACGCGCGCATCCTCGGCGGCCTCAACTGGGCCGGCGTGAATACCGGCGTCATCTCGTCGCGGCGGCCGGTCGTTCCGTAGCACCCCGTCGCAGGCGTTGCGACCAGAACGATGGCGGCCCGCGGGACGACTCGCCGCTGTCCTGCATAATCGCGCGCTGCGATTCACCGGCCCGCTTCCCGGACCGCACGCATGCCCGATCACGCATTCGGCTTCGACACGCTGTGCCTGCACGCCGGACAGATTCCCGACGCGCAAACGGGCGCGCGCGCGCTGCCGATCTACCAGACGACGTCGTTCGTGTTCGACGACGCCGACCACGCCGCGTCGCTGTTCAACCTGCAGACGTTCGGCAACGTCTACTCGCGCATCTCCAATCCGACCGTCGCGGCGCTCGAAGAGCGCGTCGCGGCGCTCGAAGGCGGACGCGCGGCGCTCGCGGCCGCGACCGGCATGGCGGCGCAGATGCTCGCCTTCCTCACGCTCGCGCGCGCGGGCGACCACATCGTCGCCGCGCGCACGCTGTACGGCGGATCGTACTCGCAGCTCGCGGTGACGTTCGCGCAGTTCGGCATCGACTCGACGTTCGTCGACGCGGACGATCCGGAGAATTTCCGCCGCGCGCTGAAGCCCTCGACGAAGTGCCTCTACGCCGAAACGATCGGCAATCCGCAGCTCAACGTCCCCGACATCGAGGGGCTCGCGCGACGTGGCGCACGACGCGGGCGTGCCGCTCGTCATCGACAACACGATGGCGTCGCCGTACCTGTGCCGCCCGTTCGAGCACGGCGCCGACATCGTCGTGCATTCGCTGACGAAGTACCTCGGCGGCCACGGCACGACGATGGGCGGCATCGTCGTCGAATCCGGCAAATTTCCCGTGGGACAACGGCAACTTCCCGCAGATGACCGAGCCGTCGCGCGGCTATCACGGCGTGATCTTCCACGAGACGTTCGGCGATTTCGGCTTCACGATGAAGGCGCGGATGGAAACGATGCGCACGCTCGGGCCGACGCTGTCGCCGCTGTCCGCGTTCCTGCTGATGCAGGGCATCGAGACGCTGCACCTGCGGATGCCGCGCCATTGCGAGTCGGCGCTCGCCGTCGCGCGTGCACCTCGCGGAGCATCCCGCCGTCGACTGGGTCAACTATCCGCTGCTGCCCGACAATCCGGGATATGCGGTCGCGAAGCGCTATCTGCCGCGCGGCGCGGGCGGCATTCTCACCTTCGGCGTCAAGGGCGGCGCGGCAGCGGGCGTGCGCTGCATCGAAGCCGTGCAATTCCTCTCGCATCTGGCGAACGTCGGCGACGCGAAGACGCTGATCATCCATCCGGCGTCGACGACGCATCGCCAGCTCGACGAAGACGAGCAGCGCGCCGCCGGCGTGCTGCCCGGCATGATTCGCCTGTCCGTCGGGCTCGAATCGCTCGACGATATCCTGTGGGACCTCGACCAGGCGCTTGTCCAATCACAACAATGAAGGGAGTCGCCGGCATGAATCTTCATCGCGATCGGTTGACCGTGGGCGTCCATCCATGAATCGCTACGCCGCCATTCCGTGGCCGTGGGCCGCGCTCGTGCTGTGCGTCGCACTGGTCGGGCAGGAGCTGCTGCTTCGCTCGTTCGGCGCGCAGCCGCCGCTGTCCGAGGCCGTGTATCGCGTGTTCGTGATGACGCTCGGCGTCGCGTCGCTCGCGCTGATCCTGTTGCCGGCGCGACGCCCCGCGTATCTGCTCGGATTCCTCGTCTGCGCCGCGCTGATGGCGTGGGCGCTGTGGCTGCAATACGGCGAAGGCCTCGAGCCGTGTCCGCTGTGCATGTTCCAGCGCGTGTGCGTGTCGGCCGTCGGCATCGTGTTCCTTCTCGCCGCGATTCAGAATCCGCGCCGCGCCGGCGCCGCGTTCTACGCGGTGTTGACGGTGATCCTCGCCGGGGCGGGCGCCGCATTCGCCGCGCGGCAGATCTGGCTGCAGGCGCTCCCGAAGGACCAGGTGCCCGCGTGCGGCATGGGATTGAGCTACATGATGGACACGCTGCCGTTCACGGATGTCGTGCGCAAGGTGCTCGAAGGCAGCGGCGAATGCGCCGAAAAGGGCTGGGTCTTTCTCGGCCTGTCGATTGCCGGCTGGTCGTTCGTGTTCTTCGCAAGCATGATCGCGGCGGCGATCGCGCTGATCCGGCGGGATTAGCGAAGCTCGATCGCGTGTTTGCTGTGTGACGCCAACCACCGGAGCTTCGATGATGCGTGCATTTCATGTGCTGGTCCTCGCACTGCTCGTCCCGTTTGCCGCCACGGCATGGGCGCAAGCATCGACGCAGCGCATCCGCGGCGACGTCGTCGCGATCGAGGGACAGAAGCTCCAGGTGCGCAGCCGTAGCGGCGAGATGCTGACCATCGATCTCGCCGATCAGTACACGGTCACGTCGGTCGTCCGGATCGCACCCGAGGCGATCACGCCCGGCAGCTTCGTCGGCACGGCGGCGCTTCCGCAACCCGACGGTACCGAGCGCGCGCTCGAAGTGCTCGTCTTCCCCGAATCCGGACGCGGCAGCGGCGAAGGGCATTACGCCTGGGACCTGCAGCCGGGGAGCATGATGACCAACGCGACGGTCGCAAAGGTCGTCGACATCGACAACGCGCGCCGGATGACGTTGAAGTACAAGGACGGCGAAAACGTGGTCACCGTCCCGCCCAACATTCCGATCGTCACCTTCGAGCCCGGGAGCCGCGAAATGCTGCGGCCCGGCGCGCACGTGATGTTCGGCGCTACCGTCCGGCCCGATGGCTCCCTCACTGCGACGCGCGTTTCGGTGGGCAAGGACGGCCTCGTCCCGCCGATGTGAGCGGCAAAAAGCGGTGCCGGAGGAGCGTTCGAATCGTGGAGACGACGGGGCCAAAGCGATCGAGGCCCGCGTCGCTGATCCGGGACGAACCACCATCGGACGCTATTTGCGGCGCCATCCTGATTGCGCCGTCGAGCCGGATCACTTCGCCGTTCAGCATCGGGTTCTCGATGATCTGACGCACGAGCGATGCGAATTCCTCGGGCCGGCCGAGGCGCGCCGGAAACGGCACCATCCTGCCGAGCGCTTCCTGCACTTCCGGCGCAAGGCTCGCCAGCATCGGCGTCTCGAAAATGCCGGGCGCGATCGCCATGACGCGGATGCCGAAGCGTGCCAGTTCGCGCGCGATCGGCAATGTCATGCCGACGACGCCCGCTTTCGACGCGCTGTACGCGGCCTGCCCGATCTGCCCGTCGAACGCGGCGACCGACGCGGTATTGACGATGACGCCGCGCTCGCCGCCGGCGTTCGGCGCGTTCTTCGCCATGGCGTCGGCCGCGAGCCGGATCAGATTGAACGTGCCGATCAGGTTGATGTTGACTGCGCGCGCGAAGCTCGCGAGCGCATGCGGCTCCGTCCTTGCCGACGACCTTTTCGCCGTGCACGATGCCCGCGCAATTCACGAGCCCGTGCACGCCGCCGAATGCGTCGAGCGCTTCGGCAACCGCGGCCTTGCCGCTCGCCTCATCGGTGACGTCGGTGCGAACGAATCTCGCCGCCGCGCCGAGCTCGCCTGCAAGCGCGCGACCCCGATCTTCATCGAGATCGGCGATGACGACGCGTCCGCCGTTTGACGCGATCATCCGCGCCGTCGCGGCACCGAGGCCGGATGCGCCGCCGGTGACGATGAACGTGCTGTCCCGCAGTTCCATGTTCGCCGTACCTCGCCTATGCGGCCGCGCTCGCCGGCGCGCCCTTCACGACGGCGAGCGCCGTCGCGATCATCCCGGCGATGTCGCCCACGTTCGCGGGAAGAATCAGCGTGTTCGTCGTCTTGGCGAGATTGCCGAACTGCGCGATGTACTGCTCCGCGACTTTCAGGTTCACCGCGCCGATGCCGCCCGGACCGGCGATCGCGTCGGCGACCTGGCGAATCGCCTTCGCATTGGCTTCCGCGATGGCGAGAATCGCCGCCGCCTGACCCTGCGCATTGTTGATCTCCGCCTGCTTCTCGCCTTCCGATTTCGCGATCGCGGCCTCGCGCGCGCCTTGCGCGACGTTGATCTGCTCCTGGCGCCGCCCTTCCGACGTCGCGATGACGGCGCGCTTCTCGCGCTCGGCGGTGATCTGCGCCTGCATCGCGCGCAGGATTTCGGCCGGCGGCGTCAGGTCCTTGATCTCGTAGCGCAACACCTTGACGCCCCAGCTTGGCGCGGCGGCATCGAGCGCCGCGACGACGGCCGTGTTGATCTGGTCGCGCTCCTCGAACGTGCGATCGAGCTCCATGCGGCCGATGACGCTGCGCAGCGTCGTCTGCGCGAGCTGCGTGATCGCGACGATGTAGTTCGTCGAGCCGTACGACGCGAGCCGCGGATCGGTCACCTGGAAATACAGGATGCCGTCGACGTGGAGCTGCGTGTTGTCCTTGGTGATGCACACCTGCGGCGCGACGTCGAGCGGCGTCTCGCGCAGGTCGTGGCGGTACGCGACGCGATCGAAAAACGGCACGACGAAGTTGAGTCCCGGCTGCAGCACGCCGTGAAAGCGCCCGAGCCGCTCGAGGACCCAGGCCTTCTGCTGCGGCACGACGCGGATCGCCTTGACGACGCCGATCAGGACGACGATGAAGATCGCGAACGTGACGATCGAAAATCCGGCCATGGAGCGCTCCCCCTTGATCGCGGCATGCGCCGCTCATCGCCCGGTGTCGGGACGCTCCGCGGAAAGCACGAGCGTCGAGCCGCGCGTGGCGACAATGTACATCGTGTGGCGACGCGGCGTTTCGTCGGAGGCGAGCACGCCGTCCCATTGCGTGCCGCGATACTCGACGCGCGCCGTGCCGTCCGGATGCCATGCGTCGACGCGCACGCTCTGGCCGATGTCGAGGCCCGGCAACAGCGGCGGCTCGCCATGGCGGCGTCGCCAGCGATGCGCGATCATCGTCCCGATGACCGCGAGTACGCCCGCGGTCAACAATTGCAGCGGCGTCGACGCGCCGGCAAACGCGGCGGCGCCGCCGAACGCGAACGCGATGCCGACCGCGAGCAGGTAGAACGTCCCCGTCACGAGTTCGGCGCCGATCAGCATCGTCGCGAGGATCCACCAAAGCCAGTAGTCGGTCATGTCGTCCAGCGCTGTCCTGCCGCCACAGGCGCGAAGCATATGTCATCCGGTTGCGCGTTGTCGACCAGGGCGCAAGCATATGTCATGCGGTTGCCGATCGCGGTACCCGTGCGTCGGCGAACGCGGCGCAAGCGCGCGGACGAGCGTTTCAGGTATAATTTACCGTTTATTATCAAAAGCTTTGGCGGCGGCTTCCCGCCGCCGAAACACCGACGACCATGCCTATCTACGAATATCGATGCGCGTCATGCGGGCACGAGCTCGAGGCGCTGCAAAAGTTCTCGGACGCGCCGCTGGCCGATTGCCCGGCGTGCCACGAGGCGCATCTCAAGAAGAAGGTATCAGCCGCGGGCTTTCACTTGAAGGGTTCGGGCTGGTACGTGACCGATTTCCGCAACAGCGGCGCCAAGCCGCCGGCAAAGGATGCCGCGGCAAAGCGATGGCGCGACCAAGGCCGGCGCGAAAGCCAACGGCGGCGATGGCAAGCCGGAAGCGAAATCGGGCGATGGCGGCGCGGTCGAGTCCTCGCCTGCCGCAACCACGCCGGCACCTCCGTCGACGGGCGCGAGCGAAGCGAAGCCCGCGTCGACGACGTCCAGTGACAAGACAAACCCTTGAATCCGCCGCACGACGATGAGGCGCTACCTGATCGCCGGCCTGCTCGTCTGGGTGCCGCTCGGCATCACGCTCTGGGTGCTGCATTTCCTGCTGACGTCGCTCGACCAGATCCTGCTCGTGCTGCCGGAAGCCGCGCAACCGCGCGCGCTGTTCGGCTTCGACATTCCGGGCCTCGGCGTCGTGGTCGCGTTTCTCATCCTGTTCGTCACCGGCGTCATCGCCGCGAACTTTTTCGGACTGCGGCTGATTCGCGCATGGGAAGCGGTGCTCGGCCGCATTCCGTTCGTGAAGTCGATCTACTCGTCCGTCAAGCAGGTGAGCGACACGCTGCTGTCCGACAAGGGCCAGGCGTTTCGCAAGGCGCTGCTGGTCGAATTTCCGCGCCCGGGCAGCTGGACGATCGCGTTCCAGACCGGCGTGCCCGCGGATGCGGTCGCGCCGCATCTGCCCGGCGAGCACGTCAGCGTCTACGTGCCGACGACGCCGAACCCGACCGGCGGCTACTTCCTGATGCTGCCGCGATCGCAGGTGCGCGAGCTCGACATGACGGTCGACGAAGCGCTGAAGTACATCATCTCGATGGGCGTCGTCGCGCCCCGCGCGCATTCGCGTCCGCCGCGCGGCGAGCCCGCGGGAACCGGTTATCCCGCTCGCCGCTGCACGCGCGCCGCTCCGAAATCCGAAACTGATCGCGCACGCGGTGCACGCGCCGGCGCGAGCCGGTCTTTGTCCGCGCGTCGCGTTTGCTGCAGGAACACCCGATGGCTTGCCGGAGAACGATTTGAAACGCACCGACTATTGCGGCCGCATCGACCGCCGCTTCCTCGGCCAGACCGTCACCGTCATGGGATGGGTGCATCGCCGGCGCGATCATGGCGGCGTCATCTTCATCGATCTGCGCGATCGCGAAGGCATCGTGCAGATCGTTTGCGATCCGGACCGCGCGGCGACGTTCGCGACGGCCGAGAAGCTTCGCAACGAGTACTGCATCGCGGTCACCGGCCGCGTGCGCCCGCGGCCCGAGGGCACCGTCAATCCCGAATCTTCCGTCGGGCGAAATCGAGGTGCTCGCCGATACGATCGAGATCCTCAATGCATCGGTCACGCCGCCGTTTCAGCTCGACGACGAGAACCTGTCCGAGACGGTTCGCCTGACGCATCGCGTGCTCGACCTGCGGCGTCCCGCGATGCAGAACAACCTGATGCTCCGCTATCGTGCCGCCGATGGCGGCGCGCAGGTACCTCGACGCGCTCGGCTTCGTCGACATCGAGACGCCGGTGCTCTACAAGTCGACGCCCGAGGGCGCGCGCGAATTCCTCGTGCCGTCGCGGATGCATCACGGGCTGTTCTACGCGCTGCCGCAGTCGCCGCAGCTCTTCAAGCAGATGCTGATGATCGCGGGATTCGATCGCTACTACCAGATCGTCAAATGCTTCCGCGACGAGGACCTGCGCGCCGATCGCCAGCCCGAGTTCACGCAGATCGACATCGAGACGTCGTTCCTCGACGAGCTCGAAATCCGCGAGATGATGGAAGGCCTCGTGCGCGCGATGTTCCGCGAGGCGCTGGCCGTCGAGTTGCCGCACCCGTTCCCGATCATGACGTACGCCGACGCGATGCGCGACTACGGCTCGGACAAGCCCGACCTGCGCGTTCCGCTCACGCTGACCGAGCTCACCGACGTGATGCGCAGCGTCGACTTCAAGGTGTTCCGCGTCGCGGCCGATCTGCCGAACGGACGCGTCGCCGCGCTGCGCGTACCGGCGGGCGGCACGCTGACGCGCAAGGAGATCGACGACTACACGGCCTTCGCGACGATCTACGGCGCGAAGGGGCTGGCCTACATCAAGGTCAACGACGCGGCGAAGCCGAACGAGGAAGGGCTGCAGTCGCCGATCGTCAAGTTCCTCACCGCCGACGCGTTGCGCGCGATCGTCGAGCGCACGCGGGCGGCATCGGGCGACCTGATCTTCTTCTGCGCGGATCGCGCGAAGGTCGTCAACGACACGCTCGGCGCGCTGCGCGCGCGCATCGGCCACGACCGCGGCCTGTTCGAAGCCGGCTGGAAGCCGCTGTGGGTCGTCGATTTTCCGATGTTCGAGCAGGACGACGCGACCGGCGCATGGGGCGCGCGGCATCATCCGTTCACGGCGCCGAAGGACGAGCACGAGGAAAGCTTCGCCACCGACCCGCCGAACGCGCTCGCCAAGGCCTACGACGTCGTGCTGAACGGATGGGAAATCGGCGGCGGGCTCCGTGCGCATTCACCAGCCCGACGATGCAGGCGCGCGTGTTCGAGGCGCTCGGCATCGGCGTCGAAGACCAGCGGCGCAAATTCGGCTTCCTGCTCGACGCGCTGCAGTATGGCGCGCCGCCGCATGGCGGCATCGCGTTCGGCCTCGATCGCATCGTCACGCTGATGTGCGGCGCCGAATCGATTCGCGACGTGATCGCGTTTCCGAAGACGCAGCGCGGACAGGATCTGCTCGTCGACGCGCCGGCGCCCGCGACCGAGCAGCAGTTGCGCGACCTGCACATCCGCGTGCGACCCAGCGACGCGTTGAAGCCCGCCGGCTGACGCATTGAAGCGCGCCGGCGGAGCGGCCGAGCGGACGCCGCATTCGCGCCGAACGCGTTACACTTTCGGCATGCATCGGCTTCCACGTGCGCCATGCCATTGCCCGTCGCGGCGATCGTCGCGCTTGCCTGCGTCGTCGGCGTCGATCGCGCCGATCGCGTTCGCGCGCTCGCACGCCGCCGAGCGCGACGAGATTGTCGTTGCGAGCCTTCCGCGCGAAGCGCGCGACGTGCTCGCGCTGATTCATGCCGGCGGCCCGTTCCGCTTCGAGCGCGATGGCGTGACATTCGGCAATCGCGAGCGCTCGCTGCCGCCGCGCAAGCGCGGCTACTATCACGAGTACACGGTCGCGACGCCGGGCGTGCGCACGCGCGGCGCGCGGCGCATCGTCTGCGGCGGCCCGCGCCGGACGCCGGAAGTATGCTATTACAGCGACGATCATTACGCGTCGTTCAGAAGGATCCGCGAATGAAGCTGCCGGACCTGTCCGACATCGACGAAGCGCGCGTGCTCGAGTATCACGGGCACGCCGATGCGATCGTGGCCGCGGCGAGCCATGCGAAGCTGCGCTACCTGAACGTCGACCTTTCGCACGCGGACGACAAGGCGACGCTGTTCACGGCATTGGCGAAGGGTCTCGAGTTGCCGGAGCATTTCGGCAACAATTTCGACGCGCTCGCCGATTCGCTCGAGGACCGCGATTGGCTCGGCAAGTCGGGCTGCGTCATCCGCCTGGGGCATGCCACGCATTACCGCAAGACGCACCCGAACGACTGGCATACGCTCGAGGAGATACTCTCGGAAGCCTCGACGTTCTGGCGCGAGCGCCACCTGCCGTTCTGGGTGCTGATCAGCTGACGCGATGGACGCGGATTCGCCGCCGGTGCGCTACAAGCAACCGGTATCGGTTCTCGTGGTCGTTCACACGGTCGACCTGCACGTGCTCCTGCTCGAACGCGCCGATTTTCCCGATCACTGGCAATCGGTGACCGGCAGCCGCGACGAGGACGAGAGTCTCGCGGCGACCGCGCGGCGCGAACTGCTCGAGGAAACCGGCATCGACGCCGACGCGTTCGGCGGTCCTGTCGATTGGCATCTGACGCAGGAATACGCGATCTTTCCGCAGTGGCGGCATCGCTATGCGCCGGGCACCACGCACAATACCGAGCACGTGTTTTCGCTCGACGTTCACGAGCCGGTTCCCGTTCGGCTTTCGCGCGCGCGAGCATCTGCGACACGTCTGGCTGCCGTGGCGCGCTGCCGCCGACCGCTGCTTCTCGTGGTCGAACCGCGATGCGATCCTGGCGCTGCCCGAGCGCGCGCGGGCGATGCGGAAGGAGTAGCGATGCGACATCGGAGAAGCCGGGCGACGTTCTCGCCGCGATGCTGTCGTTGATCGTCGCGTGCGGCGCCGGCGCGCAGACGCCGAGCGAAGCCGCGCCCACGCCGCAGCCCGTCATCACGATCACCGCGTCGGCGTCGAGCGACGTGGCCAACGATCGGATGCACGCGGTCATGCGTGCCGAAGCCGACAATGCCGATGCCGCACACGCGGCGAGCGACGTCAACGCGCGGATGGCGCGTGCGCTTGCGCGCGCGAAGGCCGCCCCGGGCGTCGAGGCCGTCGACGGCAGGCTACAGCTCGTACCAGATCTCCGAGCCCAACAAGCCGATGCGCTGGCGCGTGTCGCAGACGCTGGCGCTGGAAAGCGGCGATTTCGTCGCGCTCTCGGCGCTCGTATCGACGCTGCAGGGCACCGATGGACTGTTGCTCTCCGGTCTCAACTTTTCGGTCGGTCAGGCGGCACGCCGCGCGGCGGAAGACGCGCTGACGCAGCGCGCGATCGGTAGCTGGCAGCAACGCGCGCAGCTTGCCGCGAAGGCATTCGGCGCGAGCGGCTGGCGCGCCGGGCGCGTGACGATCCAGACGAACGATTACGGAAGACCGCAGCCGATGCTGAAAGCGCAAGGCATGGTTGCCGCCAGCGGCGCCCCGGTCAGCGCCGAAGGCGGGACGAGCGAGGTCACGGTTACCGTGAGCGGCGAAGCGATACTCGACACGGCGGGTGCCACCCGCTGACGCGGCGCTTATGGGTTTGCGGTCCGCCGCGCGTCAGCGGATCGCGAAATCCACGCGCGTCGGCGAACCCTTGTCGTCGATGCCGGCCGCCGTCAGCTTGGGCGCGACAATGAACACGCGCTCGGGCGCGACGCCACCCTTGCTCGTGATCCATTGCTTCACGGTCTGCGCGCGGCGATTCGCCAGCGTTGCGAGCGCCTGGTCGTCGACGCGATAGCTCTTCAACAGCAGCGCCTCCATCTCGGCCGGGGGAATCGTCTTCGCGATGCCCAGCACGTTGCGCGGCTTGTCCGGGAGGTCGGCTGCGCGATACACCGCCGTCAGCAACTTCGGATATTCCGCAGCGTCGATCGTCAGCGCGTCCAGCGGCGGCGCGGATTGGCCTTCCGCCGCGAGCGCCTTCTGCTTTTGCGAGCGTATTGCACCGTCGAGCATTGCACGCTTCAGGCCTTCGCGATCGGCGTCGGGAACGGCGCGGCCCGCCGCATCGATCTTCAGCGCCGGTCGATCGGTCAGCGCCTTGGCGAGCGTTTGCAGCTTTGCTTGCGCCGCTGCAGACAATTCGGCGTGGCCCGGGGCGAACGCGACGTAGGCAAGCTGCTCGCCACCACCGCCACCGATCGAGCTCAGCAGCGCGAAAGGCGCCGTGACCGCTTTGGTGACGAGGTTGACGAAGATCTGCACCAGGACTCCCCATACCGAGAATTGCGGATCGTCGAGCGTTCCCTGGATCGGCAAGTCGAGGTTGATCACGCCGTTGCGATCCTTCAGCAGCGACACGGCCAGCAACACCGGGAGCCTGGTCGCTGTCGGGCTGTCCACGTGCTCGCCGAACGTCAACTGATCGAGCTTGAGCTTGTTCGTCGCGACGAGCTTGCGATCGTCGATCCGGTAATGCACGTCGAGCGACAGCTTGCCCTTCTGGATGCCGTATCCGGCGTACTTGACGGAGTACGGTGTCAACGGCGGAAGGTCGATGTCCGTCGCCTTGCCGGTAACGTCGAGCGCGAGCTGTTGCGAGAACGGATTGAGCGTGCCACGCACATCGACAGGCGCGGTTCCCTCGACTCGCCCGGTGAGCTCTACCGTGCCCGCCTGCGTTGCAGACAGCGCGGAGACGCTGCCGCTGACCTCGGTGAGATGCGTCGAGTAATTCGGCCTGACGAAGAAATCCGAATACTGCACTTCGCCATTGGAGAGCTCGATGCGGCCGATCGATACCGGCAATCCTGCGCTCCTGCTCGACGGTGGCAGCTCCTTCGTCGTGACGCCGGCCACGGTCGCCGGCGGGCCCGGCGCTGCGGCCGCGGCCGATTCTGGCGCAAGCAGCTGCTGCAGGTTGAGCGTCGCGTCCGCATCGAGGATTACGCGCGCATAGAACTGGTCCATGCGGACTGCGCCGACCGCGACGTTCAGCGGTTCGGACGCCGTGTCGACGCCGGTGAGCGCGAGCGTCTTCCAGCGCACCAGCTCCTGCGACGTCGGACGATCGAGCGAGCCGAAGTTCGCGACGGTTACGTCGCCCGCGTAGCGCGCACGCGGCGTACCCGCGCGCGACGCGGCATAGGTGAGCCGCCCCTTTGCGGCAACGGATCCGCTGGTGACGACGATGTTGGTGCGCGATTCGATATAGGGTCGGAAGGGCACGAGGTCGATGCCCGTTGCGTCGATCCTCCAGTCGGCGGCAAGCGGATCCGCAACCACCGCGCCGCGGACGCGCAAGCGGCCGGAGGACCCGATACGGGCAGTCACCGCGATCGCGGATTTGGCGCCCCGCGCATTGGTCACGTTGTCCGCGGAGATCCGCGCATCCGGAATGCGGAGCTTGACGGGCGGCTCCGGAACACGATCCTCGAAATCCGCGGCAATGCGCTCGGCGCCCAGCTTGCGAACGAGCAGATGCCATGCATCGTCGTCCGCGCTGTCGCCGTGCGGATCGCCGGACGGTGTCCGCCGACTTGCGTTGGAAATGCGCGAGACGCTCGAGATCGATCGTTCCGTTTCGCTGGCGGCGCACACGAACGGAACCGCCGCGCCACTGGGCGTCGTCGATCGCAATGCTTCGCTTCTGCGCATCGATTGCGATGCCGTCGAGATCGGCCCGTGCGATACGCAGGAATGGCTCGCGTGCCCCGCGAATGGCCGCATCCAGATCAGACAGCCCGACGGAGCCCTTGGCGATCGCAAAGCTCGGTGAGGCGCCCTGGTTCGAGGCGTCGAAATCACCGGCCACGTCCAGCTTGCCGCGCGTGATATCCGCATCGAGTGCCGACGCGTAATACGGGTATAGCTTGACGATGTTCACGTTCGTCAGGGCAACGTGCCCGTGCATCGCCGCCTTCGCAGGATCGACTTGCCCTTCCACCGTGAAATGCGCCCCGTCGTCGCTGTCGAAACCGAGCTCGACGCTGCCGGGCGGACCACTCGATGCGATCTGTTTGCCTTCGAAGCCGATTTTCGACAGCGCAACCCTGAACTCCGGCGTCACCGAACGGTCGGCGAACCGAACGGTTCCATCGGTGACCCGGGCGTCGGCGACGCTGAAACGCCACGGTCGCGCGGGTGCCCGCGATGCCTGTCCGCGACCCGAGACCGCCTGCGCGAGCTCGAATGCGCCGGTTGCCTCGCGGCGCAGGTCCAGCGCCGGTCCCTCGACGGCAATCCGTTCGAGCGCGATGGAATGCGCGAGCCAATCGAGCTTCGCAAGTGCCACGTCGACGGACCGCGAACCCGCGAGCGCCGTACCGTCCCTTCGTGCCAGCGCGAGCTTGTCCACCCGCGCGGCGCCGGAGAGCGCAATGGTTCGCGCAATGCCCTTCTCGGTCACGAAAGCGAGCCTGAGACGCGTCGTCAGCGCGCCGCCGGTCAGCTTGATTCCACCCGGCAAGGACAAGTACTCGGCGTAATGGGCGAGCGGGAGCGCATCGAGGTTCCACTCGAGCGTCGCCTCCTGCGTATCGGCGAACGGCGAATTCGAATTGCCGCGCAGGGCGAACCGGGCTTGGTCGATCGCGCCTTCGAGGCGCGGCGTGACGCGGATCCGGGCATCGTGGGGAAGGCTCGAGAGGAAAGGGATGCCGATCCCGATGCTCGAGACGACGATCTTGCGCTGGTGCGGCTGGTCGTCGAGCGAAACCGAGCCGTCGTCGACTTCGATGTTGTTGATCGAGAACAGGGTCGTGGGTCCCTCCGCCTTGGCCGCCTTTTCGACCAGATCGTCGATGCTGTACGTGCCGTCGGCGTTGCGCGTCAGGTCGACCTGCGGGCGCACGAGGTGCACGGCATCCAGCACGGGCGCGCGGTTCCACAGCGAGGCGAGCGAGACGTCGAGGTCGAGCGTCGAGAAGCGAACGAACGGCCGTCGCGGATCGCGATCGGTCAGCGCAAAATCACTTAGCCGCGCGCGAAACGTGAACGGATTGAATTCAAGCTTGCCGAGCGTTGCGCGCCGGTCGAGCTGCTGCGTCGCCGCCGCCTCGAGCTTCGGCTTGGCGAGCGTTGGCAGGATGAGAAATCCCAGCAGCGCATACAGCGCCACGAGGACTGCGATCAACACTGCGCCGTTACGCAGCCTGCGGGGCCAGACGGACGGAGACGATGCGGTTGCGGAATTCATGCGCGCGCGCCATCGGAGACGATCGGCTCGATTGTAGGCCTGAATGCGCGGGGCGTAGAATCGGCAGAACGCCGCGCGCTTTTGCATCCGAGTATAAGAAACAGACTCGAACAATGGCACTCGATCCGGTCCTGCTCTCGCGCCTGCAGTTCGCGTTCGTGATCGCGTTTCACATCCTGCTGCCGGCGTTCACCGTCGGACTGTCGGCGTTCATCGTGCTGCTCGAGGGCCTGCACCTCGTCAAGCGCGATCCGGTCTACCTGCGGCTGTCGGTGTTCTGGACGCGCATCTTTGCCGTGTCGTTCGGCATGGGCGTCGTGTCGGGCATCGTGATGCCGTTCCAGTTCGGCACCAACTGGAGCCGCTACACCGATGCGACCGGCAACGTCCTCGGCCCGCTGTTCGCGTACGAAGGTCTCGTCGCCTTCTTCCTCGAGGCGGGCTTCCTCGGCATCCTGCTCTTCGGCCGCAAGCGCGTGCCGCCGTGGGCACATTTCTTTGCCGCCGTGATGGTCGCCGCCGGCACGCTGTTCTCGTCGTTCTGGATTCTCGCCGCCAATAGCTGGATGCAGACTCCCGCCGGCTACGATGTCGTCGACGGCCGATACGTGCCGGCGGACTGGCTGGCGGTGATCTTCAATCCGTCGTTTCCGTATCGTCTCGTGCATACGGTCACGGGCTTCTTCCTGACGACGGCGTTCGCCGTGCTCGGTGTCAGCGCATGGCATCTGAAGCACGGACGCCATGTGACCGAAGCGCGAACCGTGCTGGGCATGACGGTCGTCGTTCATCGCGATCTTCGTACCGATCCAGATCGTCGCCGGCGACCTGCACGGCGTGAACACGCTGCATCATCAGCCGGTGAAGCTCGCGGCGATGGAAGGGCTCTGGGATACGCAGTCGCATGCGCCGGCCGTGCTGTTCGCGATTCCCGACGAGAAGGCCGAGCGGAATCTCGCCGAGATCTCGATTCCCACGCTCGCCAGCTATTACCTCGCGTCACTCGGCCGATGCCGTGATCAAGGGCTTGAAGGAAGCGCCCGCGGAGGATCGACCGCCGGTCGCACCGGTCTTCTTCGCCTTCCGCATCATGGTCGGCATCGGCATTCTGATGCTCGCGACGGCGTATTGGGGATTGTGGCTGCGATGGCGCGATCGCCTGTACACGACGCGCGCGTACCACAACGCCTGCCTCGCGATGCTGCCGGCGGGCTTTGTCGCGGTGATCGCCGGATGGACCGTCACCGAGGTCGGACGGCAACCCTGGGTCGTCTACGGCCTGATGCGCACGCGCGACGCGGTGTCGCCGTCGCTCACCGGGTCGGACGTGCTGATCTCGATCGCGCTCTACATCCTCGTCTACCTCGTCGTGTTCGGCGCGGGCATCTTCTACATGGTCCGCCTGGCGCGCGCCGGTCCGCCCGAGCACGTCGATCTGCGCGAGCCGAATCTCGACGAGCGCCCCGCGCGCCCGCTCTCCGGCGCGGAAGGCGCCGACTGACGGGAGACACGCGATGCATCTCGATCTTGTTCCCGTCTGGACGGTGATCCTCGGCGTCGGCGTCTTCATGTACGTGCTGCTCGACGGATTCGATCTCGGCGTCGGCATCCTGTTTCCGATGGCGCGCGACGACGACGCGCGAACGCTGATGATGAATACGCGTCGCGCCGATCTGGGACGGCAACGAGACGTGGCTCGATCCTCGGCGGCATGGGACTGCTCGCCGCGTTTCCGCTCGCGTTCGCGATCATCATTCCCGCGCTCTACTTTCCGATGCTGCTGATGCTGCTCGGGCTGATCTTCCGCGGCGTCGCGTTCGAGTTTCGCCTGAAGAAGACGAGTCACCGCCATCTCTGGGATCTCGCGTTCTTCGGCGGCTCGTCGGTCGCGACGTTCTTCCAGGGTGTCGTGCTCGGCATGTACGTCGAGGGATTCACGGTGACGGGCCGCGTGTTCTCGGGCACGAGCTTCGACTGGGTGCAGCCGTTTCCGCTGGCGACCGGCATCGGCCTGCTGTTCGGTTATTCGCTGCTCGGCGCGACGTGGCTCGTGATGAAGACCGAGGGCGACCTGCAGCAATGGGCGCGCCGCTGCGGCCTCGTCGCGCTCTACGGCGTGCTCGCGTTCATCGCGATGGTGAGCATCTGGACGCCGCTGCTGCATCAGCAGATCGCCCTGCGCTGGTTCAGCCTGCCGAATCTCTACTATTTCGCGCTCGTTCCGATCGTCACCGCGGCGATCGCGTGGACGACGTGGCGCGCGCTGCGGCGCGACGCGGATTACCTGCCGTTCATCGGCGCGATGGGCCTGTTCGTGATGTGCTATCTCGGCCTCGGCATCAGCCTTTTCCCGTACATCGTGCCGTATGCGGTCACGCTGTGGGATGCCGCCGCCGTGCCGTCGACGCAGATGTTCCTGCTGATCGGCACGCTGTTCCTGCTGCCGATCATCTTCATGTACATCGGCTGGTCGTATTACGTCTTTCGCGGGAAGGTGACGGCGGAAGTCGGGTATCACTGACCCATCCACAAAGTTGCGCTAAGATATTCTTTATGAGCGCCGTGCTCGAATATCCGCAGCACCACGCCATAACCGCAGACGAATACCTGCGGATGGGCGAGGCGGGCGTGTTCTCTCCCGAAGCGCGCCTCGAGCTGATCGAGGGGGAGATCATCGAGATGGCGCCTATCGGGAGTCCGCACGCCGGCGCGGTGAACGTCCTGACCCGGCTCTTCGTTCAGCTTGCCGGAGACCGCGCCGTCGTATCGGTGCAGAACCCGCTCGTCCTGGGGGATCGATCGGTTCCGCAGCCCGATCTCGTGCTCCTGAGATCGCGCGCCGACAACTATTCGCGTACGCATCCCGCGGCAACCGATGTCCTGCTGGTCGTCGAGGTTGCCGATACCACGCTCGCGTTTGACACGCGAACGAAGGTGCCGATTTACGCTCGCCAAGGCGTTCCGGAAGTATGGGTGATCGATTTGCGCGACCGCGCGGTGCGCGTTTACCGCGACCCGAGCGCGAGCGGCTACAAGACCAGCTTCCGCGCAGCAGGCGACGAACAGTTGGCCGCGCTCGCAATACCTGAGGTGGCGATCAGGCCTGCCGCACTGTTCGCCGATTGATCAGGCATGGTCCTTGAGATGCGAGCGACCCCAGGTTTCAGCCCGCAAAAGGCGCCGCACGGCGCCCTTTGCTGTGCGATGCGACCGACGATCCTACCCCGCCGGCGTCGACTCCGCCGGCTGGCTCTGCTTCGCGTCGTCTTCGGCGGCGGCCTTCATCGACAGGCGCACGCGGCCCTTCTCGTCGGCCTCGAGCACCTTGACGCGCACGATCTGGCCTTCCTTCAGATAGTCGGAAACCTGGTTGACGCGCTCCTTCGCGATCTGCGAGATGTGCAGCAGGCCGTCCTTGCCGGGAAGAAGCTGCACGATCGCGCCGAAATCGAGCAGGCGCAGGATCGGCCCCTCGTAGATCCTGCCGACTTCGACCTCGGCGGTAATCGCCTCGATGCGCTTGCGCGCGACATTGCAGGCTTCGGAGTTGACCGATGCGATCGTGATCGTGCCGTCGTCCTTGATGTCGATCGTCGTGCCGGTCTCCTCGGTCAGCGCGCGGATGACCGCGCCGCCCTTGCCGATCACATCGCGGATCTTCTCGGGGTTGATCTTGAACGTCATCATCCGCGGCGCGTGCTGCGACACCTCGGTGCGTGCATGCGGCACCGCTTCCTGCATCAGCTTCAGGATGTGCATCCGGCCGTCGCGCGCCTGCGCGAGCGCCACCGCCATGATTTCCTTCGTGATGCCCTGGATCTTGATGTCCATCTGCAGCGCGGTGATGCCGCGGTCGGTGCCGGCGACCTTGAAGTCCATGTCGCCCAGGTGATCCTCGTCGCCGAGGATGTCGGTCAGCACGGCGAAGCGGTTGCCTTCCTTGATGAGGCCCATCGCGATGCCCGCGACGTGCGCCTTCGTCGGCACGCCCGCGTCCATCAGCGCGAGGCTCGCGCCGCACACCGAGGCCATCGACGAGCTGCCGTTCGACTCGGTGATTTCCGAGACGACACGCAGCGAGTAGGCGAATTCCTCGGGCGTCGGCAGCACGGCGAGAAGCGCGCGCTTCGCGAGCCGGCCGTGGCCGATCTCGCGCCGCTTCGGCGAGCCGACGCGGCCGGTTTCGCCGGTGGCGTACGGCGGCATGTTGTAGTGGAACATGAAGCGATCGCGATATTCGCCCATCAGCGCATCGACGATCTGCTCGTCGCGCGCGGTGCCGAGCGTTGCCACGACGAGCGCCTGCGTTTCGCCGCGCGTGAACAGCGCCGACCCGTGCGTGCGCGGCAGCACGCCGCCGCGAATCGAGATCGGCCGTACGGTGCGCGTGTCGCGGCCGTCGATCCGCGGCTCGCCGGCGAGAATCTGCTCGCGGACGATCTTCGCCTCGAGATCGAACAGCACGTTGCCGGCATGCCGGCGCACGTCGGGCGACGCGTCGGCGGCGACGCATTCCGCGTCGACCTTCGCCGCGATCTCGCGGATGCGATGCGTGCGCGCCTGCTTCGAGCGGATGCGGTAGGCCTCGTGCAAGTCCGATTCGGCGGCAGCGGCGACGCGCGCGACGAGCGCTTCGTCCTTCGCCGGCGCCTGCCAGTCCCACAGCGGCTTGCCGCCTTCCTCGACGAGCTGGTGAATCAGCTCGATCACCGCCTGCTGCTGCTGGTGGCCGAACACGACGGCGCCGAGCATCACTTCCTCGGGCAGCTCCTGCGCTTCGGATTCGACCATCAGCACGGCGGCTTCGGTGCCGGCGACGACGAGGTTGAGCTGCGATTTCTCGACCAGTTGCGTCTTCGTCGGATTGAGGATGTACTGGCCGTCCGCGTAGCCGACGCGCGCCGCGCCGATCGGGCCGTTGAACGGAATGCCCGACAGCGACACCGCCGCGGAAGCGCCGATCATCGCGGGAATGTCCGGATCGACTTCGGGATCGACCGAGAGCACCGTCGCGACGATCTGCACGTCGTTGTACAGGCCGTCGGGAAAGAGCGGGCGCAGCGGGCGATCGATCAGCCGCGACGTCAGCGTCTCCTTTTCGGACGGACGCCCTTCGCGCTTGAAGAAGCCGCCGGGAATCTTGCCGGCGGCGTAGGTCTTTTCCTGGTAATCGACGGTCAGCGGAAAGAAATCCTGGCCGGGCTTCGGTTGCTTGGCCATGACGCAGCTCACCAGCACGACGGTGTCGCCGAGGCTGGCGACGACGGCGCCATTGGCCTGGCGCGCGATTTCGCCCGTTTCCAGCGTCAGCGTGTGGCTGCCGTAGGCAATCGACTTCTTGATGGGATTCGACACAATGTCCTCGCAATTCAAAAATGACAATGGCCGCGTGTGACGACGCGGCCATTGCGATGGCGTTTCAGCCGGGCGGCAGCGTGCGCTGCCCGGGATGTCCGTAACCGCTGCGGATGGTCAAATCCGCCGGGACATGCGGTGCATGACGATGGGTGGCTTGCGACAACGCGTTGGCGCTACTTGCGCAAGCCCAGCTTCTCGATCAGCGACCGATAGCTGTCGGTGTTGCGCGACTTCAGGTAATCGAGCAGCTTGCGCCGGCGCGACACCATTCGCAGCAGGCCGCGGCGCGAATGATGATCCTTCACGTGGGCCTTGAAATGGTCGTTCAGTCCATTGATGCGGGCGGTCAGCAGCGCGACCTGGACCTCCGGGGAGCCGGTGTCGCCCTGCGCGCGCTGGTTATCGGCGATGACCTTCGCCTTTTCTGCAACCGTAACGGCCATATCCATTCCTTGAAAGTTCGCTCGTTCCACTTCGGGCAAGAGGGCGATTATAGCGTGGAAAACGCTTAGTTTTCAAGCAGCTTCCACGGTCGTTTCCACGACGCCCGCGATGCTGCGGCGCGGGTGCGCGACGCCACCGGCGACTTCCGCAACGCCGAGCAGCAAGTCGCCGTCGATAAGCGCGCCACCAGACCGTTCTCGTACGTCGGCGCCGCCACGGCGCCGCCCGTGCCGGAAGCGCCGGGCCGCGTCGCCCGCGATGCGCAGCGCCGGCAGGTGCCGCACGAGGACGGACGGCGGCGCAGGCAGCGCGTCCCGGCGCATCCTCGTCCATGGCCTCCAGCGCGTCGAGCGTGATGGCGTCGGCAGATCGAAGCCGCCGCTGGCCGTGCGGCGCAAGCCGGCGAGATGCGCGCCGCAGCCGAGTGCCTCGCCGAGATCCGCGGCGAGCGACACGCACGTACGTGCCCTTGCTGCATTCGACATCGAGCGTCGCGTCCGGCGCCTGCCACTCGCACGAGGCGCAGCGCGTGGATCGTGATCGCGCGCGGGCGCGCGCGGAATGTCGATGCCGCGGCGCGCATAGTCGTAATATGGCCTGCCTTCGAACTTGAGCGCCGAATGAACGGGCGGCGTCTGCATCTGCTCACCGACGAACTGCGCGAGCGCGGCATGCAGTGCGTCGCGGCTCGAACGTCACCGGCCGCGTCGCGACAACGTCGCCTTCCGCATCCTGCGTCGTCGTCGTCACGCCGAAGCGGACGGTCGCGATGTAGCGCTTCGTGCGCGTCGAGCAGGAACTGCGCAAACTCGCGTGGCGTCGCCGAAGCAGATCGGCAGCAGACCCGACGCGAGCGGATCGAGCGTGCCGGTGTGTCCGGCCTTTTCCGCGTTGTACAGCCGCTTGACGCGCATGCAGCGCGCCGTTCGACGTGACGCCCGACGGCTTGTCGAGCAGCAGCACGCCGTCGACACGCCGGCGCGGAAGACGGCGCGGCGCGGACATCGGCCCTAGTCCTGCGGATGCTTCTTGTCCGCCGCGATCGCCTCGTCGATGAGCTGCGACATCCGGATGCCCGATTCGATCGAATCGTCGTAGACGAAATGGAGCTGCGGCACCGAATAGAGGTCGAGGCGGCGCGACAGCTCGCTGCGCAGGAAACCGGCCGCCCGCGCGAGCCCGTCGGCTGCCGCCTGCGCGGTTTCCTTGCCGGCGAGATGCGTGAAGCGGACGGTCGCGTGCGAGAGATCTGCGCGTCACGTCGACACCCGTGACAGTGATCGGGCCCACGCGCGGGTCCTTGACCTCGTTCGCCAGGAGATCGGCAAGCTCGCGCTGGATCTGGTCGCCCACCCGGTGCGCGCGCTGCGACGTTCGCTTCACGCTCGGCTTTCCTACAGCGTCCGCGACACCTCGACGATTTCATACACCTCGAGCTGGTCCTTCGGCTCGATGTCGTTGAAGTTCCTGATCGACAGCCCGCACTCGAAACCGGCCTTGACCTCGCGCACGTCGTCCTTGAAGCGCTTCAGCGAATCGAGCTCGCCGTCGTGGATGACGACGTTGTCGCGCAGTATGCGGATCCGGGCGCCGCGGCGCACGAGGCCCTCGAGCACGTAGCAGCCGGCCACCGTGCCGACCTTCGAGATGCGGTAAACCTCGCGCACCTCGACCAGGCCGAGCCGGTTTTCCTTCTGCTCCGGCGTCAGCATGCCCGACAGCGCCGCCTTCACGTCGTCGACCGCTTCGTAAATGATGTTGTAGTAGCGGATCTGCACGCCGCTCGATTCGGCGAGCTTGCGCGCCTGTCCGTCGGCACGCACGTTGAAGCCGACGACGACGGCCTTCGACGCAAGGGCGAGGTTGATGTCCGATTCGGTGATGCCGCCCACCGCCGCGTGGACGATGTTGACCCTTACCTCGTCGGTGGAAAGCTGCGTCAACGCCTGCGAGAGCGCCTCGTAGCTGCCCTGCACGTCGGCCTTGACGATCAGCGTGAGCGTCTTCATGCCGCTCTCGCCCATCTGGTCGAACATGTTCTCGAGCTTCGCCGCCTGCTGCTTCGCGAGCTTCACGTCGCGGAACTTGCCCTGACGGAACAGCGCGATCTCGCGTGCCTTGCGCTCGTCGCCGAGCGCCATGACCTCTTCGCCGGCCAACGGCACGTCGGACAGGCCCTGGATCTCGACCGGGATCGCCGGACCGGCCTCGTTCACCGGCTTGCCGTTTTCGTCCGTCATCGCCCGCACGCGGCCGAAGACGGCGCCGGCGAGCACGACGTCGCCGCGCTTCAGCGTTCCCGAATGCACGAGCACGGTGGCGACCGGACCGCGGCCCTTGTCGAGCCGCGATTCGATGACGATGCCCTTCGCCGGCGCGTCCTTCGGCGCCTTCAGTTCCAGCACTTCCGCCTGCAGCAGGATCGCGTCGAGCAGTTCGTCGATGCCCTGCCCGGTCTTCGCGGAAACCGGCATGAACTGCACGTCGCCGCCGTATTCCTCCGGCAGCACGCTCTCGGCCACCAGCTCCTGCTTGACGCGATCGGGATTGGCGTCGGGCTTGTCGATCTTGTTCATCGCGACGACGAGCGGCACGTTGCCCGCCTTGGCGTGCGCGATCGCTTCCTTCGTCTGCGGCATCACGCCGTCGTCCGCGGCGACGACGAGCACGACGATGTCGGTGACCTTCGCGCCGCGCGCGCGCATCGCCGTGAACGCTTCGTGGCCCGGCGTATCGAGGAACGTGATCGTCGCCCTTCGCCGTCTTCACGTGGTACGCGCCGATGTGCTGCGTGATGCCGCCGGCTTCGCCGCTCGCCACACGCGTGCGGCGGATCGTATCGAGCAGCGACGTCTTGCCGTGGTCGACGTGGCCCATCACCGTGACCACCGGCGGACGCGGCACCGCGTTCATCACCGGCGCCTGCTCGGTTTCGACGAGCAACGCATCGGGATCGTCGAGCTTCGCGGCCTTCGCCTTGTGGCCCATTTCCTCGACGACGATCATCGCCGTTTCCTGGTCGATCACCTGGTTGATCGTGACCATCGAGCCCAGCTTCATCAGCGCCTTGATGACTTCGGCAGCCTTCACCGACATCTTGTGCGCGAGATCGGCGACGGTGATCGTTTCCGGCACGAAGATCTCGCGCACCAGCGGCCCCGTCTGCACGGACGACGTCGCGATCGCATCGCCGCTTCGTCCTCGCGGCCGTGGCGGCCGCCCTTCGCACCGCGCCAGCCGGTGGCCGTGGCGCCGCCACTCGTGTCGCCGCGCAGCCGCAGCGCGCGCCGGCGCGCCGCCTCTTCCTGGAATACCTGACCCGGCACTTTCTTCGCGGGCTTGTCGCGTCGCTCGCCCGGCTTGGCGGCAGGACGGTGCAACGTGCCCGCGGGTTTGGCCGCAACGCCCGCCTTCGCGGATGGCACCGCGGCGGCAAGCGCTTTCGCCTCTTCGGCGGCCTTCGCCTCGGCCTCGACGCGCGCGGCTGCTTCCTCGGCTTCGCGTTCCTTCTTCGTCTTGCGCTTGACCGCCTCGGCCTGCTTCTTCTGCAGGTCCTGCTCCTGGCGGGCGATCAGTTCCTGCGCCTGCCGCGCCTCGGCTTCACGCGCAGCGATTTCGTCGGCTGTCAGCACCGGCGTTGCCGCACCTTCGGCGCCTCTTCGACAACCGGCGCGCGGGCGGCCGCTTCCTCCTCGCGGCGCACGAGCACGCGCTTCTTGCGCACCTCGACCTGGATCGTGCGCGCCTTGCCCGCCGAATCGGCGGCCTTGATTTCGGACGTCGACTTGCGCGTCAGCGTGATGCGCTTCTTGCCGTCGCCGCCGGCGCCGTGCTGCCTGCGCAGGTAGTCGAGCAGACGCGTCTTGTCCTGCTCGGTGAGGCTGTCACCCTGCTTCTTGTCCGCGACGCCGGCCGCGGAAAGCTGTTCCAGCAACGCGACGGCCGGCATCTTCAGGTCCGTCGCGAATGATTCGATTGTCGATTGCGCCATGCGCCTCTCCCGTACTGCCTAAGCTGCTGTGCTGTCGCGCGCTGCGTCGATCATCAGGCCGTCGCACTCGTCTGCGGCGCTTCCACCGCCGGCTCGAACCAGTGCGCGCGCGCCTTCATGATCAGGTCCTGCGCCCTCAAAGGGTCCATGCCGGTCAACTCGACGAGCTCGTCCCCGGCAAGGTCCGCGAGCGCGTCGCGCGTCGCGATCCCGTTCGCGGCAAGCTTGCTCGCGATCTCCGTGTCCATGCCCTCGAGCGAGAGCAGCGCTTCCTCGACGTTCTCGACGCTTTCCTCGCGCGCGATCGCATCGGTGAGCAACGCGTTGCGCGCGCGCGAGCGGAGCTCGTTCACCGTGTCCTCGTCGAACGCCTCGATCTCCAGCATTTCGGTAATCGGGACGTAGGCCACTTCTTCAAGCGACGTGAATCCCTCGCCGATCAGGATGTCGGCCACTTCCTCGTCGACGTCGAGCTTGTCGATGAACAGCGTGCGCAGGCGCGTGGTCTCCGCCTCCTGCTTCTGCTGCGATTCCTCGACGCTCATCAGGTTGAGCTCCCAGCCGGTCATCTCGGAAGCGAGCCGCACGTTCTGGCCGCTGCGCCCGATCGCGATCGCGAGGTTCTCCTCGTCGACGACGACGTCCATCGCATGCCGCTCCTCGTCGACGACGATGCTTTGCACTTCGGCCGGCGCGAGCGCGTTGATCACGAGCTTCGCCGGGTCTTCGGACCACAGCACGATGTCGACACGCTCGCCGGCCAGCTCGTTGGTGACCGCGGTGACGCGCGAGCCGCGCATGCCGATGCACGTCCCCTGCGGATCGAGCCGCGGGTCGTTCGACTTGACGGCGATCTTGGCGCGGATGCCGGGATCGCGCGCGGCGGCCTTGATCTCGATCAGCCCCTCCTCGATCTCCGGTACCTCGAGCTCGAAGAGCCGCATGATGAATTCGGGCGCGACGCGCGAGAGGATGAGTTGCGGCCCCTTGGCCGTGCGGTCGATCTTCATCACGTACGCGCGCACGCGGTCGCCGACGCGCAGCATTTCCTTCGGGATCAGCTGGTCGCGCGGGATCAGGCCTTCGATGCGACCCGATTCGACGATCACGTTGCCGCGCTCGATGCGCTTGACGGTGCCGGACAGCAGGTTGTCGTCGCGCTCGAGGAAGTCGTTCAGGATCTGCTCGCGCTCGGCGTCGCGGATCTTCTGCAGGATCACCTGCTTCGCGGCTTGCGCGCCGATGCGGCCGAATTCGACCGGCTCGAGCGGCTCCTCGACGACATCGCCCAACTGCAGCGAGGCGTCGCGTTCGGCAGCGTCGGTGATCGCGATCTGGTGCGCGGGCTCCTCGTGCTCCTCGTCGGGCACGATCGTCCAGCGGCGGAACGTCTCGTAATCGCCGGTTTCGCGGTCGATCGCGACGCGCGCGTCGATGTTGTCGGCGTACTTCTTCTTCGTGGCCGACGCGAGCGCAGCTTCGAGCGCCGTGAAGACGATTTCCTTCGGCACGTTCTTCTCGCGCGAGAGCGCGTCCACGAGCAACAGCAGTTCGCGGTTCATTGTCCTTTTCTCCAATCGATGGCGGGCACCAGCCGCGCCTGCGCGATCGTTCCGAACGGAAACGACTTCACGCCGGCGGCGGTTTCGACGAGGACATCCTCGCCCGCGGTGCCGCGCAAAATGCCTTTGATTCGCCGCGCGCCGTCAACCGGCGCGCTCAATGTCAACTGGGCTTCCCTGCCTGCGAAGCGCGCGTAGTCGCGAAGCCGCTTGACCGGACGGTCGAGGCCGGGCGACGATATTTCCAGCCGCTCGAAATCGATGTCCTCGACGGCGAAAAGCCGCGTGAGGTGATTCGACACGCGCGCGCAGTCCTCGACGTCGATGCCATCCGGCTTGTCGATGAATACGCGGATGAGCCGATTCCTTGCCGACATGTCCCAGTCGACGAGTTCGTACCCCAACGCCGGTACGGTCCGCTCCAGCAGGTCACCGATGCCCATTCAACACTGAAAACCAAAAAAAAATGGGCTGCGCCCAGCCCATTTCTCATTACTTATCCGCCGGGATTCTAGCAGAAAATGCCCGATTTCGCCATCCGCGCTAAACTCCTAGATACGCCTACGGAGACCCGCGATGCC
>CAVPMH010000019.1:0-357376 GCA_963706225.1 uncultured Pseudomonadota bacterium | reverse complement strand
CGAGGCGAAGGTCCTGATCACCGACACCGAGTTCGCGCCGACAGTCGCGGCCGCGCTGGCGCGGCTCCCGGTGAAGCCGCTCGTCATCGACGTCGTCGACGCGCTCGGACCCGGCGGCGATCTCCTCGGCGAATCCGATTACGAGACGTTCATCGCGCACGGCGACGCCGACTTCGCGTGGCAGCCGCCCGGCCGACGAATGGGATGCGATCGCGCTCAACTACACGTCGGGCACGACCGGCAATCCGAAGGGCGTCGTCTACCACCACCGCGGCGCGTACCTCAACGCGTTGTCGAACATCATCGACTGGGGAATGCCGCGCCATTCGGTGTACCTGTGGACGCTGCCGATGTTCCACTGCAACGGCTGGTGCTTTCCGTGGACGATGGCGGCGAATGCCGGCACGAATGTCTGCCTGCGCAAGGTCGAGGCGGCGGCGATCCTCGATGCGATCCGCGACGAGAAGGTCACGCATTACTGCGGCGCGCCGATCGTCCATTCGCTGCTGATCAACGCGCCGGACGAGTGGAAGCGCGGCATCACCCATCGCGTGCAATGGCCTCGTCGCCGCCGCCGCGCCGCCGGCCGCGGTGATCGAGGGCATGGAGCGGATGGGCTTCGACATCACGCACGTGTACGGGCTCACCGAAACGTACGGGCCGGCCGCGATCTGCGCTGCGCAGGAGGAGTGGCGCACGCTCGACATCGGCGCACGCACCGAGCGCAACGGCCGCCAGGGCGTTCGCTACACCTGCCAGGAAGCGATGACGGTGATGGACCCGGCGACGATGCTCGCGGTGCCGTTCGACGGCGAGACGATGGGCGAGATCATGTTCCGCGGCAACATCACGATGAAGGGTTACCTGAAGAACGCGTCGGCCACCGACGAGGCGTTCGCCGGCGGATGGTTCCATTCCGGCGATCTCGCGGTCATGCAGCCCGACGGCTATGTCAAGATTCGGGACCGGTCGAAGGACGTGATCATCTCGGGCGGCGAGAACATCAGTTCGATCGAGGTCGAGGACGTGCTGTATCGCCACCCGGCGATCCTCGCGGCGGCGGTCGTCGCGAAGCCGGATGCGCGCTGGGGCGAAACGCCGTGCGCGTTCGTCGAGCTGAAGCCGGGCGCGATCGTCGAGGCCGCCGAGTTGATCGAGCATTGCCGGCGCCATCTCGCCCGGTTCAAGGTGCCGAAGAGCGTCGTGTTCGGCGAGTTGCCGAAGACGTCGACCGGCAAGATCCAGAAGTTTCTGCTGCGCGAGCGAGCCGGGTCGGCGAGCGCCATCGAATGAGGAGGCCGAGAATGAATGCACCCGTCGAAGCCGGATTGAATCCTTGCGTCCTGTCCGAGACGCACGATGGCGTGCGCACACTCACGATGAATCGCGGCGAGCGCTATCAACGCATTGTCGCGCGACATGCTGGCCGCGCTGTCAGCGGCGCTCGACGACGCGGCCGCCGATGCGGGCGTGCGCGTGATCGTGATCGCCGGCGCCGGCAAGGGCTTCTGCGCGGGTCACGATCTGAAGGAGCTGCGCGCGCACGACGACCCGGCGTGGCAACGCGAGCTCTTCGATGCCTGCAGCCGCGTGATGATGAAGCTCACCGAGCTGCCGCAGCCGGTGATCGCCCGCGTGCACGGCATCGCGACCGCAGCCGGCTGCCAGCTCGTGTCGATGTGCGATCTCGCGGTCGCCGCCGACACCGCGCGCTTTGCGTTGCCGGGCGTCAACGTCGGCATCTTCTGCTCGACGCCGGCCGTGGGTGTCGGGCGCAACGTCGCGCGAAAGCGCGTGATGGAAATGCTGGTGACCGGCGAGCCGATCGATGCGCGCACCGCGCTCGACTGGGGGCTCGTCAATCGCGTCGTGCCAGGCGGCCGAGCTCGACGAGTGCCGTGAAGTACTTCACCGACCGGATCGTCGCGCGGAGCGCGTCGGTGATAGCCCTCGGCAAGCGCGCGTTCTATGGCCAGATCGACCGGACGCTCGGCGATGCGTATTCGGTCACGTCCGAAGTGATGACCTGCAACATGGCCGATCCGGACGCGGCCGAGGGTATCGACGCGTTCCTCGAAAAGCGCGCCGC
Organism: uncultured Pseudomonadota bacterium; assembly: GCA_963706225.1. GTDB lineage: Bacteria > Pseudomonadota > Gammaproteobacteria > Burkholderiales > Casimicrobiaceae > VBCG01. The sequence goes on along the minus strand of CAVPMH010000019.1, from coordinate 355,287 downwards.
GCGCTGGAGCCGGCGTGGATGAACGCAGGATTCATTTGCCAAGCGGGGTAGCCATCGGGATAATCCGCGCCTGACAACGGGAGACGCGCGCACGGCGCCGGCGGCAGGCGCTCGTGCGGACGGCCATGGCCAACGACACCATCCTCGAAGCGCGCGGCCTCACGAAGGAATTCAAGGGCTTCGTCGCCGTCAACAACGTCGATCTCGCGATCACGCGCGGGACGATTCACGCGCTGATCGGCCCGAACGGCGCCGGCAAGACGACGTGCTTCAACCTGCTCACGCATTTCCTGACGCCCACGCGCGGACAGATATTCTTCAAGGGCCACGACATCACCGGCTCGCGGCCGGCGGCGATCGCGCGCCAGGGCCTCGTCCGCTCGTTCCAGATTTCGGCGGTATTCCCGCACCTGACGGTGCTCGAGAACGTGCGCGTCGCGCTGCAGCGCAAGCGCGGCCGCTCGCTCGATTTCTGGCGCTCGGAGCGCCTTCTGCACGAGCTCGACGCGCGCGCGCGCGAACTGATCGAGGCCGTGGGACTCTCCGATTTCGCGGGTGCGACGGCCGGCGAGCTGCCGTACGGCCGCAAGCGGGCGCTCGAAATCGCGACGACGCTGGCGCTCGACCCCGAGATGATGCTGCTCGACGAGCCGACGGCGGGCATGACGCACGAGGACGTCGATCGCATCGCGGCGCTGATCAGGAAGGTTTCGGCGAACCGGACGGTGCTGATGGTCGAGCACAATCTGTCGGTCGTATCGACGTTGTCGGATCACATCACCGTGCTCGCGCGCGGCGAAGTGCTCGCACAGGGCAATTACGCGTCGGTGTCGACGAACCCCGCCGTCATCGAAGCGTACCTCGGCACGCCCATGGCTAGCGCGGTCGCCGAAGCGCGACCGATGCGGCGCGCCGCGGCGCCGCTGCTCGCGGTGCGCGCCCTGCAGGCGTGGTATGGCGAATCGCATATCCTGCACGGCGTCGCGTTCGACGTGGCGGCCGGCGAAGTGGTCACGCTGCTCGGGCGTAACGGCGCCGGCAAGACGACGACGCTGAAATCGATCATGGGCGTCGTGCCGCGGCGCGAAGGATCGATCGTCTTCGAGGAGCGGGAAACCGTGCGGCTGCCTTCGAACCGCATCGCGCGGCTCGGGCTCGCGTGGTGTCCGGAGGAGCGCGGCATCTTCTCGAGCCTCAACGTCGAGGAGAACCTGCTGCTGCCGCCGAAGGTGCGCGAGGGCGGGTTGACGGTGGAGCAGATCTACACGCTGTTCCCGAACCTGCGGAGCGGCGGAAGAGCCAGGGCACGAAGCTGTCCGGCGGCGAGCAGCAGATGCTCGCGATCGGGCGCATCCTGCGCACCGGCGCGCGCCTGCTGCTGCTCGACGAGCCGACGGAGGGTCTTGCGCCGGTCATCGTTCAGCAGATCGGCCGCACGATCGGCACGCTGAAGGAGCAGGGCTTCACGATCCTGCTGGTCGAGCAGAATTTCCGCTTCGCGGCCACCGTCGCCGACCGGCATTACGTGATGGAGCATGGCCGGATCATCGATATGATCCCGAATGCGGAGCTCGACCGGAACATGGGCAAGCTGCACGAGTACCTGGGAGTGTAAGGACATGAACGTTTTTCCAACGGAGGAGTATCGATGAATGCAATGAAACGCAATGCTGCTTGCGCTGGCGATCGCCGGCGCGTTCGCCTTCGGCACCGCGCAGGCGCAGATGACGGGCAACGAGATCAAGATCGGCGTGCTGTCCGACATGTCGAGCCTGTATACCGACCTGGCGGGCGCGGGCTCGATCGTCGCCGCGAAGATGGCCGTCGAGGACTCGGGCATCGAGAAGCGCGGCATCAAGGTCGAGATCGTTTCCGCCGATCACCAGAACAAGGCCGACGTCGGCTCGGCGATCGCGCGCCGCTGGTACGACCAGGAAGGTGTCGACGTGATCGTCGACGTGCCCGAACTCCGGCGTCGCGCTCGCGGTGAGCCAGATCACGAAGGACAAGAACAAGGTGTTCCTCGCGTCGGGTCCCGGCTCGTCGGACCTGACCGGCAAGGCGTGCTCGCCCAACACGGTGCACTGGACGTACGACACGTGGATGCTGGCCAACGGCACCGGCACCGCGATCACCAAGCATGGCGGCAACACCTGGTTCTTCATCACCGCCGACTACGCGTTCGGCCAGGCGCTCGAGCGCGACACGACGGCGGCGGTCGCAGAAGGCGGGCGGCAAGGTGCTGGGCGGCGTGAAGGTGCCGATCAACACGCAGGACTTCAGCTCGTTCCTGCTGCAGGCGCAAGCGTCGAAGGCGAAGGTCATCGGTCTTGCGAATGCGGGCGGCGACACGACGAACTCGATCAAGCAGGCCGCCGAATTCGGCATCGTCAAGGGCGGCCAGAGCCTCGCCGGCCTGCTCGTGTTCATCACCGACGTGCATGCGCTCGGCCTGCCGACGGCGCAGGGTCTCACGTTCACCGAAACGTTCTACTGGGACATGAACGACAAGACGCGCGCATTCAGCAAGCGCTTCGCGCCGCAGGACAAGGGCATCCATCCGACGATGGTGCACGCGGGCGTCTATGCGTCGCTGCTGCATTACTTCAAGGCGGTCGAGGCGCTGAAGAGCGACGCGGACGGCGCGCAAGATCGTCGACAAGATGAAGTAGATGCCGACCGACGATCCGCTGTTCGGCAAGGGCTCGATTCGCGTCGACGGCCGCAAGATCCATCCGGCGTACCTCGTCGAAGTGAAGAAGCCGTCGGAATCGAAGGGCGAGTGGGACTACTACAAGATCGCTCGCGACGATTCCGGCCGACGAGGCGTTCCGGCCGCTGAAGGACGGCGGCTGCTCGCTGGTGAAGTAACGCTGCATTATCCGTCGCGCCGATGCGCAATGCGCTTCGACGGCACATCGCGCGGCGCGACGGATAACTGCTCGCGTTCGAGCGGGCGCCTTGCGGCGCCGCTCGACGCTCGCGTCCAATGTCGATGCGTTTCACGGAGCCCGGGCCTCGCAATTCGGACATCCTGAATGCAGGCGCTATTCGGCCAACTGCTGATCGGTCTCATCAACGGCGCGTTCTACGCGATGCTGTCGCTCGGGCTCGCGGTGATCTTCGGCCTGCTCAACATCATCAACTTCACGCACGGCGCGCAGTACATGATGGGCGCGTTCTGCGCGTGGTTCCTGCTGCACGACATGCTGCGGCGCTCGGCTATTGGTGGGCGCTCGCTGATCGCGCCGATCGTCGTCGGCGCGATCGGCATCGTCATCGAGCGCACGATGCTCGCGCGCCTCTACAAGCTCGATCACCTGTACGGCCTGCTGCTGACCTTCGGGCTCGCGCTCGTCATCCAGGGCGTGTTCCGCAACGAGTTCGGCTCGTCGGGCCTGCCGTACCAGATCCCGTCGCTGCTCACGGGTGGCATCAACCTCGGCTTCATGTTCCTGCCGATCTATCGCGCGTGGGTCATCGTCGCGTCGCTGATCGTCTGCCTGTCGACCTGGTACGTGATCGAGCGCACGAAGCTCGGCAGCTACCTGCGCGCGGCCACCGAGAATCCGCGCGCTCGTGCAGGCGTTCGGCGTCAACGTGCCGCGCATGATCACGCTGACGTTCGGTTTCGGCGTCGGCCTCGCGGCGCTCGCCGGCGTGATGGCGGCGCCGATCTACCAGGTGAATCCGCTGATGGGCGCGGATCTCATCATCGTCGTGTTCGCCGTCGTCGTGATCGGCGGCATGGGCTCGATCATGGGCGCGATCCTCACCGGCTTCGGCACTCGGTGTCATCGAAGGCCTGACGAAGTATTTCTATCCCGAGGCGTCGAGCACCGTGATCTTCGTGATCATGGTGATCGTGCTGCTGGTGCGGCCCGCCGGGCTGTTCGGCAGGGAGCGCTAGTGGCGACGATCGCGCCCGGCGTCGTCGGCGCGCAACGCGCGCGCAACGGCATCCTGATCGGCACGGCCGTGATGGCGGCGGTGCTCGCGATCGCGCCGTTCGCCGGCATCTATCCGGTGTTCGTGATGAAGGCGCTGTGCTTCGCGCTGTTCGCCTGCGCCTTCAACCTGCTGCTCGGCTTCGGCGGCCTGCTTTCGTTCGGCCACGCGATGTTCCTCGGCACGGCCGGCTACGTTTCCGCCTACGCCGCCAAGGCGTGGGGCCTGACGCCGGAGCTCGCGATCCTCGCGGGAACGGCCGCGTCGGCGGTGCTCGGCGTCGTCGTCGGCGCGCTCGCGATCCGGCGGCAGGGCATCTACTTCGCGATGATCACGCTCGCGATCGCGCAGATGATGTATTTCTTCTACGTGCAGGCGCCGTTCACGCACGGCGAGGACGGCATCCAGTCGGTGCCGCGCGGCCGGCTCTTCGGCCTGATCGATCTGTCGCAGCCGCTGGCGATGTACTACACGGTGCTGGTCGTGTTCATCGCGGCGTTCGTGCTGATCTACCGGATCATCCATTCGCCGTTCGGCCAGGTGCTGAAGGCGATCCGCGAGAACGAGCCGCGCGCGATCTCGCTCGGCTACGACGCCGACCGCTACAAGCTGCTCGCGTTCGTGCTGTCCGCGACGCTGGCCGGACTGGCCGGCGCGATGAAGGCGATCGTGTTCCAGCTCGCGTCGCTGACCGACGTGCACTGGACGATGTCGGGCGAGGTGGTGCTGATGACGCTGCTCGGCGGCATGGGCACGATCTTCGGCCCGGTCGTCGGCGCGTTCATCATCGTCGGCGCTCGAAAGCTACCTGGCCGGCTTCGGCGAATGGGTGACCGTCATCACCGGCGCGATCTTCGTCGTGTGCGTGCTGGCATTTCGCCGCGGCATCGTCGGCGAGCTCGCGGCGTGGTGGGCGAAGCGGCGCGGCTGATCCGCGCGACGCTCTTCGTCGCCGCGTCGTTGTCCGCGGCGGGAATTGCCGGCGCGCCGCGCCGACGTGGATCGTCGACGGCAACTGCCGCGACGGTCGGCCGCACGGGCCCGTACCAGTTGCGAAGCGGCGACGGGCAGCTGCGCATCGCGGGCGCGTTCAACGAGGGCAAGCGCACCGGATCGTTCATCTTCTGGACGGCAGACGGCGTGCGCGCGGCACACGTGCCCTACGACGACGACGTGCGAAACGGCACGGTCGCCCTGTGGTACGAGGGCCCGCCGGGACGCGAGCCGCCGCGCCGATTCGAGTCGGTATGGCATCACGGCAAACGCGACGGAGCGACGCGCTCCTGGTACGCAGATGGTCGACGTCGTTCGGAAACCGACTATGCCGGCGGCACGCATCGCGGGGACGATCGGCTGGACCGACGCCGGCGAGCCCGTCACGGACGCGGTCGCGCACGAGATGGCCGAGCACGATGCCGGCGTGGCCGATGCGATTTACGCCAACCTCGATGCGCTGATCCGCGATCATCTGCCGCGCTGCGAGTAGGTACACGCACCAACGCTGCGGATCGCAAATCCGGAAAGTATTCAGTCGTGACGGCCTCGCCAGTCGGACAGTCGCGTTGTTGCACACGAGTGCATCATCGGAGTAGCATCCTGCACACGTGTGCATTCCGACAGGCCGATGAGCGAGCCGTTGCAGCGTCGAGCATTCGTGACCGCCGCCGATGTGGCGAAGCGCGCGGGCGTCTCCCGGTCCGCCGTCTCGCGCGCGTTCACGCCAGGCGCCAGCGTGTCGGTCGATGCGCGCAAGCGAATCCTGCGCGCCGCCGATCACCTCGGCTATCGCGTCAACCGCCTGGCACAGAGCCTGATCAATGCCCGTTCGAACGTGATCGGCCTCGTGGGCACGGACCTTCAGCAGCCGTTCCACGCCGAGTTCCTGACGACGCTCTCCGCGGCGCTGCTCGCGGAGGGCTTTCAATGCATGCTGCTCAACGCGGCCAACGCGAAACGCGACATGAGCGCGCTGATCGCGCGCGTGCTCGAATATCGCGTCTTCGCGATCGTCGTGATGACCGGGACGCCGCCCGCGCGCATCGTCGAGGAGTGCCTGCGCAACGGCGTGCCCGTGATCCTGGTCAACAAGCTGCTCCCGGGACTTGCGGTCGACACCGTCGTTGCCGATCATGCCGCCGGGGGACGCCTTGCCGCGGAGCACCTGCTGCGCGCGGGCTGCCGCCGGCTCGCGGCCGTCTCCGGCGCGGCACGCACGGCCAGCCTCATCGGCCGTCTCGACGCATTTCGCGCGGTCGCGGCCGACGCCGGCGCGCCTGTTCGCATCTGGGAAGAGGGCGCGACCGACTACCGCAGCGGGTGGGACGCGGCGCTCGCGCTGCTTGCGGAACAGCGGTATCGACGGCGTGTTCTGCGTGACCGACCTCCTGGCGCTCGGCTTCCTCGACGCCGCGCGCTCGGAGTGCGGCCGCCGCATACCGGATGATCTGTCGGTCATCGGCTTCGACGACATCCCGCAAGCAGGCTGGAGCGCGTACGCGCTGACGACATTCCATCAGCCCGTCGAAAGACTGACCGACGCCGTCATGGACGTGCTGCGCCGTCGCGCGAAGCACGCCGCTCCTTCGCACGTCGGTCACGACCGTTCCCGTGCAACTGGTGGTGCGATCCACCGTGCGCGGACTCGCCCTCGCGAAGCGCCCACGATGAAAAGCGTGCAAGTGATCGCGCATCGGGGCAGCAGCGCATGCCATCCGGAAAACAGTTGGGCGGCCTTCGAGGCAGCGGTGAAAGAGCGTGCCGATGCGATCGAGTGCGATGTCCAGAGCACGCGCGATCGGACCCTGATCGTCCGCCACGATCTCGCGATCGGTCATCAGCGGGTCGTCGACATGACGCTCGCCGAGATAGAGGCGCGCGCGCCGGGTACGGTCGTGCTCGCCGAACTGCTGAGCTTCGCGACGCGCTCGGCGATCGATTTGCTGGTCGAGATCAAGGACCCCGACGCGGCCGATGCGGCGGCGCGGATGATCGCCGCCAGCGGGCGGCGCGAGCGAATCGTGGTCGGCAGCTTTCACGGACCGGCGCTCGCAACCGTGAAAGCGACGTCGCCCGGCGTGCGAACCTCGTTCATGATGGGCAGCGTCGTGGCGGCGGAGCAATTGGTCGGCCTGGCTGCCGCGCTTCGCGTCGACGGCGTGCACCTCTGCTGGGAAACGCGCGCCGCGCGGCCGCACCGATTGCTGGATCACGCGACGATCGGGCGGCTGCGCCGCGCCGGGTTGGCGATCACGCTGTGGCACGAGGAACGCGAGGACGAATTGCGCGCGATGGTCGCGCTCGAGCCCGATGCGATCTGCACCAATACGCCGGCGGTGCTGCGTCGCATCGTGGAATCATCGAGGCATTGAATTCGTGGCCACCGACGCCACGACCCATGAGGAGGAAATCCATGAACTGGAAACTCGCCATCGCCGGAACGCTTGCCGGCGCGCTGCTCGGCGCCGCGGCTCAACCGGCCTTTGCCGAAGACGTGGTGATCAAGGTGTGGTCGCGCGCCGACCGGTCCGGACCGCTGCGCGCGGGCAACATCGTTGCCGCGGCCGATACGCTCAACAAGATGCTCGCCGCGATCAACAGCGACAAGCGCGTCAAGATCGAGCTCAACGAGACCAACGCGAAGGGCTACGACGACGACGCGCTCGACCTGCTGAAGGCGTTCGCCGTCGACAAGGGTCCCGACATATTCGTGCTCGCCCACGAATGGACCGGTGCCTTCGCCGAGGCGGGCTACGCCTGGAACCTGGAAGACCACATCAAGAAGAATCCCGAGCTCTACGGCGACATCATCGCGCCGCTGTGGCAATCGGTGAGCTACAAGGGCGCGCGTTACGGCGTGCCGCAGGATTCCGAAGTGCGCATGCTGTTCCTCAACAACGACAACCTGCGCAAGCTCGGCATGAGCGACAAGGACATCGCCGCGCTGCCGGCCAAGGTCGATGCGGGCCAATTCACCGCCAACGATCTGTGCGACCTCGCCGGCCAGGCGGTGCAGAAGGGGATCGCCAAATACGGCATCCTGCACCGTCCCAATGCCGGTCCCGACTTCCAGATGCTGACGGACAGCTTCGGCCTCGAGCCCTACGACAAGGCGACGGCGAAGCTGCAGGCGTCGAAGGCCGCGCTGCGCAGCTTCTACACGTGGGTCAAGTACTGCACCGACAAGAAGGCGCTGTTCGCGAACAACACGTCGATGTCGTGGGACGCGATCGAGCAGGCGGCGTTCACCGGCGACGAGGCGTTCGCGTTCTTCCACGGCGTGTGGCGCGTCACCGACCAGATGAAGGGCCTGCACCTCACGACGAAGGACGAGTATTTCCACCGGTTCACGTGGATCAACGCGCCGGCGGGGAAGAAGGGCGGCAAGCCGTCGAACCTGTCGCACCCGATCGCCTACGCGGTGTCGGCGAAGTCGAAGAACAAGGATCTCGCTGCCTACATCGTCGGCCTCGCGAGTCAGCCGTACCCGAACATGCAGCACGCCGTGACGACCAATCACACGCCGATCAATTACGGCGAGCAATCGATGCCGGAGTTCGTCGACAAGGGCTGGGCACTGGTCGCCGCGACGCCGATGCTGAAGTACGCGAGCTTCATGCCGAACCATCCGAAGATCGGGCAGTACAACGCGATCATCTTCAAGGGAATCCAGGGGGTGGAGACCGGCCGGCTCACGGCGCAGGCCGCGACCGACTTCGTCGTCGACGAGCTCGAAAACGAGCTCGGCAAGGACGTCGAGATCCGCAACTGATCGTTTTGCGATCGGACGGACGGGCGCGTTGCGCTATCGAGCGCGCCGGTCCGGCCACAGGAACCGCCGTGCCCGATTTCGCGCGAGCGCAACTTCGCCGGCAGCGCGCCAACTTCGCCCTGTTCCTCGGGCCGGCGCTGTTCCTGCTCGCGTGCTTTTTCATCGCGCCGGTCATCGTCGACCTGGTCCTCGCGTTCACCGACATGGACCGCACGCTCGCGATCACCACGTTGACGCTGGACAATTTCTCGCGCATGGCCACGCGCGACACGCGCCTGCTCGCAGCGCTCGGGATCACGGCGATCTTCGTGCTCTCGACGCTCACGATCTTCAACGTCACGTTCGCGCTGCTGCTCGCGCTGGTGACGACCGCGGTGCCGCGCGGCATGGGCGCGTTCTTCCGCGCCGTCTGGCTCCTGCCGCGCATGAGCCCGTCGGTGGTCTACGCGCTGCTGTGGCTCTGGGTCGTCGATCCCAACGAGCGCGGCCTGCTGAACCAGGTCCTCGTGCACGTCCTCGGGATGGCGCCGCTCGATCTGCGCAACGATCACCCGCTGCTGGTCATCATCCTGGCCAACGGCTTCATCGGCGCATCGCTCGGCATGATCATCTTCACCTCGGCGATCCGCTCGATTCCCGAGCACCTGTTCCATGCCGCGCGCGCCGACGGCGCCGGACCGCTCGCGATCGTGCGCCACATCGTCTTTCCCGCGCTGCGCTGGCCGATCTCGTACATGACGATCCACCAGACGCTGTCGCTGCTGGTGAGCTTCGAATACATCCTGCTGATCACCGGCGGCGGCCCGTTCTACGACACGACGGTGTTTTCGCTGTACGCGTACCGGCGCGCGTTCGAGAACGGGCAATACGCGTACGGCGCCGCGCTGTCGCTGATCCTGATCGTCATCGGCGTGATCGCCGCGCTCGTGCTCTGGCGGCTGATGGACATGCGGCGCCTGTTGCAGGTGCCGCGCATCGAGGTGCACTGATGCCGGTCGACGCAATCGTCGTCACCGACGCTGGCGCTGCGCTGCGCGCCGACTGGGGCGCGCTGGCGAGGCGCGCGCGGTGGAAGCGTGCGGCCGGCCAGTCGGCGCTGCTCGGCGTTCCTGCTCGTCGTCTCGGTGCCGATCATCCTGCCGTACTTCTGGATGGTGGTGATCTCGTTCACCGCGCGCAGCGGCGGCGTGTCGACGCAGGTGCTCTGGACCGCCTGCGCGGTGATCGTTCCGGCCGTGCTGCTCTACAGCGTCGTGCACCTGCTGGCGCCGTCGCCGCGCGTGCGGGTGGTCGCCGCGCTGCTGCTGCTGGTCACGGTGGGCGCGCTGCTCGCGGCACTCGTCGGCGGACAGCTCCACCTCGCCAACTACCGCTTCCTGTGGCGCACCAACATCATCGAGGAAATCCGCTCCAAGGCCACCGCCGGCGGCCAGTTTCCGTCGGTGTGGACGGCGTTCTTCAACTCGCTCGCGCTGGCGTTGTCGCAAACCGCGATCATCCTCACGGTCGCGTCGCTCGCCGGCTACTACATCTCGCGCTTCGCGTTTCGCGGCCGCGAAGCGTTTCTCCAGGGCATGCTGGTGCTGCACGCCTTTCCGGCGATGACGCTGATCATCCCGATCTTCCTGATCCTGCACTGGGTGGGCTTGCTCGACACGATCGCCGGCGTGATCCTGGTGCTCGCGACGATCGAGCTGCCGTTCTACGTCTTCGTGCTGAAGGGCTTCTTCGACGCCGTGCCCTGGGACATCGAGATGAGCGCGATGACCGACGGTGCGACGCGGCGCCAGGCGTTTCGCATGGTCGTGCTGCCGCAGGTGCGCGCCGGGCTGATCGCGGTCGCGGTGTTCGCGTTCATCCGCGCGTGGGAGGAGTACATCTTCGTGCGCACGTTGCTGATCGAGAACACGAACTGGGTGATGAGCCTCTACCTGTTCTGGGTCTCGGACGACATCATGGGCGTCGACTACGGCATCGTCGCCGCCGTGTCGGTGTTCTACGTCGTGCCGAGTCTTCTGCTCTACGTCTTCTGCCAGAAGTACCTGACGCAGATGACGATCGGCGGCATCCGGGGGTAAGCGATGGCGCGTGTCGAGCTGACGGAATCTGCGCAAGGAATGGGCCGGCGCGGTCGCCGTGGCCGGCGTCGACCTGTCGATCGAGGACGGGGCGTTCGTCGCGGTGCTCGGGCCTTCGGGCTGCGGCAAGTCGACGACGCTGCTGATGCTCGCCGGCATCTACAGCCCGACGACGGGCGAGATCGCGTTCGACGGCGCGCGGGTGAACGACGTCGAGGCGCGGGATCGCAACGTCGGCATCGTGTTCCAGTCCTACGCGCTCTATCCGAACATGACGGTGCTCGAGAACGTCATGTTTCCGTTGCGCTTCAAGAAGGTCGAGCGCAGCGACGCCGAGCGCCGCGCGCGCGACATCGCGGCGCTGGTGCATATCGACGCGCTGCTCGAGCGGCGTCCGAGCCAGCTCTCCGGCGGCCAGCAGCAGCGGGTGGCGCTCGCGCGCGCGCTCGTCAAGCGGCCGCATCTGCTGCTGCTGGACGAGCCGCTGTCGAACCTCGACGCATCGCTCCGCCTGTCGATGCGCACCGAGATTCGCCGCATTCAGCGCGAGCTTCGCGTGACCACGATCCTGGTGACGCACGACCAGATCGAGGCGACGACGATGGCCGACCGCATCGTGGTCATGAATGCGGGGCGTGTCGAGCAGGTGGGCACGGCCAAGGACCTCTACGAGCGGCCGCAGACGCTTGTTCGTCGCGAGCTTCATCGGCTCGCCGCCGATCAACCTGTTCGACGGCCATGCGGAAGACGGCGCGATCAAGGTGCACGATGCGAGGGTTCCGTTGAACGGCTCGGCGCGCGGCGACGTCGTGCTTGGCCTGCGCCCCGAAAGCATTCGCGTCGACAGCAGCGGGACGCCGGCACGGATCATCGCCGTCGAGCCGATGGGTCGCGAAGTGCTCTATTCCGCCGACTGCGCATTGGGCCGCGTGCACTTTCTCGAAGCGGGAGCGGAGGCGCGTCATCGCGAAGGCGACAACGTCGCGCTGGCATTCTCGCCCAACGATGCGTTGCTGTTCGACAGGAGCAACGGCCAGCGTCTCGACGCGCGGATCGCTGCCTGATCCATGGCCATGCGAGCACAGACCAAGGTTCTGACTGCAATTGTCGGCAGCTATCCGAAGCCGCGCTACGTCTACAGTCGAAACGGTCGATCGTTGCTCGACAGCTTTGGTTTTGCTTTCGACCGGCGCCGGCAAGAGCTGGGGTCGGACGAATTTGCGAAACTGCTGGACAAGGCTGCTCTATCGGCGATCACGGATCAAAACCGGGCGGGCATCGACATCATGACCGACGGAGAACAACGGCGCGGCCATTACGTGCTGCACATCGTCAACAAGCTGGATGGTGTGGACGCCCGCAACCGGAAACGCATTTCCATGCGAGGTGGAACGACGGAGCAGGACGCCCCGCGCATCATCGGCCAGATCAGGTACAAGGGACCCATGGTTCTGGACGAGTTTCTCTTCACCCGGAAGCACGCGAAGGGCATCGCCAAGATTGGCCTTCCGGGGCCCAGCACCGTCGCCGATTGCGTCGCGGACGAATACTATGGCGGGGACCGAAAGCAGCTCGCCTGCGACTACGCCGACGCGATACATCACGAAGTCGAAGCGCTCATCGATGCAGGTTGCGAGATCATTCAGTTCGACGATCCGGTCCTGCTTCGATATCCGGCCGCCGCGCAAGCGTGGGGGCTGCAAGCGCTCGAGCGCTGCTTCGCGGGTCTCGACGACCGCGCGACGTTTGTCGTGCATATCTGCCGTGGTTATCCGAACAAGCCGCTGGAGCGAAAAGGCATCGCCTATAAAGCGAATCAGGACTATTACCGCGATATCCTGACGTGGCTGTCCGAGTCCAGGCTGGACGTCGTATCGATCGAGGGGGCGGCGAGCGCGCTGGATGTTTCCATATTGAGCGCCATCGGCAGCAAAACCGTGATGCTTGGCGTCATCGATGTCGGCGAGAACGAAGTCGAAAGCGTCGAATCCCTGGTAAGACGCACTGACGAGGCGCTCCGCTACGTACCACCTGGACAGCTGATTCTGGCCCCGGACTGCGGCATGCTGGAGCTGACGCACGCGAGCGCCAGAAGGAAGCTCGCCAACCTGTCGCTGGCAGCTCGCGAGGTCAACGAGCGCGCATCGGCGCCGTGACTGCCGTGCAGTCGTCGCGCACGAGGTAACCTGGTCTCGATGAGGCTCGTCACCTACAACATTCAGTTCGGCCTCGGCAAGGACGGCCGCTACGATCTCGCGCGGATCGCCTCGGAAGTGAGGGACGCCGACATCATCGCGCTGCAGGAAGTCGACCGGCATTGGCAGCCGATCGGGATGCGTCGATTCGCCCGCCGTCCTCGGTGCAGCGCTTCCCGAGCATCACTGGGTCTACGGCGCCAATCTCGACATGGACGCGAGCTATCGCGACGCGGCCGGGCCGGCTCGTCAATCGCCGCCGCCAGTTCGGCACGATGATCCTGTCGCGACGGCCGATCGTGTCGTCGCGCAATCATCTGCTGCCGAAGTACGCGACGCTGACGCAGCACAGCATCCAGCAGGGCGCGCTCGAGGCGGTCGATCGTGACGCGAACGCGCGGGCCCGGTGCGCATCTACTCGGTTCATCTCAGTCACCTGGGTCCGGCGTTGCGGCTGCCGCAGGTCGAGGCGCTGCTCGACATTCACGCGCGCGCCGAAAGCGAAGGCGGCGCCTGGTGCGGCGGCCATCCGGACCCCGACGCGGGCTGGACCGAGGGCGAAATGCCGCCGATGCCGGCCGACGCGATCCTCCTCGGGGACTTCAATTTCGTCTGGCACGCGGCCGAGTACGATCGCATCGTCGGCCCGCTGTCCGAACGCTATGGCCGGCTCAATCGACGGACCGGATTCGTCGATGCCTGGGTCGCGGCCGGGCATCGGGAAGACGAAGGCGTGACCGCCGACAACGGCAAGCGCATCGACTTCTGCTTTGTTTCCGCGACGCTTGCGCATCGGGTGCGCGCGTCGCGCATCGACGCGAATGCCACCGGGTCGGATCATCAGCCGTTGTGGGTGGACATCGACCTGTAACGGCTTCGGGCTCTTGTAACTGCGCGTTTGACCCATCGCAGCGTAACGCGATAAAATCGACTGTTTTCCTCGTCAGCGCGGCCGGATGGCCGAATTTGCGACATTCGGCATGGAAGCAGCCAGCGTTCACCGTATCGCGCATTTCGGAAGGCCGGCTTCCGGCGGGCAATGCGCGACAAGCTGATCGTCGGCAACTGGAAGATGAACGGCGGCCTTGCGACGAATGCGCGCCTGCTGGACCGCCTCGCGTCCGAATGGCGCGGTGACGGCAAACGCGTGCTGGCGGTGTGCGTGCCAACGCCGTATCTTGCCCAGGCGCAGTCGGCGTTGACCGGATCGATGGTGGCGTGGGGTGCGCAGGATGTCAGCGAGCACGCGGCGCGGCGCCTATACGGGTGATGTGTCCGCCGCGATGGTGGCGGAGTTCGGATGCCGCTATGCGCTCGTCGGTCATTCGGAGCGCCGGCGGTTGCATGGTGAATCGGATGCGGTCGTGGCTGCGAAGGCGCGCGCTGCATTGGTGGCTGGATTGACGCCGATCGCATGCGTCGGTGAGACGCTCGAGCAGCGCGAGCGCGGCGAGACCGAGGCGGTAGTCGCCCGGCAGGTGGACGCAGTGATCGCTGCAGTCGAGCCCGAAACCGCCCGGACCGTCATCGCATATGAGCCGGTGTGGGCGATCGGCACCGGCAGGACGGCGTCGCCGGCGCAGGCGCAGGCGGTGCACGCGGTGTTGCGGGCGCGTCTCGCGGCGGCGCATGCGAAGGATGTCTGCATTCTGTACGGCGGAAGCGTCAAGGCATCGAATGCGGCGGCGCTTTTTGCGATGCCTGATGTAGATGGCGCGCTCGTCGGGGGCGCGTCGCTGGATGCGGATGAATTTTTGTTGATCGGACGTGCCTAACCTGGCGCACGTCGGTGGAGAGGCGTTTGAATGAACCTGATTGAATCGTCGGTCCTCGTGGCGCACGTTCTCGCCGCGATCGCCGTTTGCGGCTTCGTGCTTCTTCAGCACGGCAAGGGCGCGGACATGGGTGCGGCGTTCGGCGGCGGGTCGTCCGGCAGCCTGTTCGGCGCGGCCGGCTCGGCCAATTTCCTGTCACGGACCACGGCGGTCCTGGCAACGATATTTTTCCTGACGAGCGTCGCGCTGACCTATCTTGGCTCGCAGCGCGGCGTGCCGCAAGGCGTCATGGAAAAGGGCGTCATGGAGCGCGTGCTGCCTGCCAAGCCGTCGGATGTTCCCGGCGCGCCGGCGACGGCTCCGGCACCCGCGACGAACTCGCGGAGCGGCCGGTTCGACGGGTCCCGCGCCGTCCGATGTACCGAAGTGACAGGTAGTCAGGTGACAGGTACAGCGACCGAGCCGATGCCGCACTTTCTGACGCCTGATCCCTGATCCTGATACCTGACTACGCCGACGTGGTGAAATTGGTAGACACGCTGTCTTGAGGGGGCAGTGGCGAAAGCCGTGGGAGTTCGAGTCTCCCCGTCGGCACCATTTCAGGTATCAGGCATCAGACGACAGGTATCAGAAGAATCTTCGCATGTCCGCAACGCCGATCTTCGCATTTACGCGACGCCTTTACTGATCCCCGATACCTGATACCTGATTCCTGCCAATGCTCGAACAATACTTCCCCATCCTGCTGTTCATCCTGTTCGGCCTCGCACTCGGCGCGCTGATGCTGGGCGTCGGCCGGCATGGTGTCGCCGAATCGCCCCGACCCGGAGAAGCTCTCGCCCTACGAATGCGGGTTCGAGGCGTTCGAGGACGCGCGGATGAAGTTCGACGTGCGCTACTACCTCGTCGCCATCCTGTTCATCCTCTTCGATCTCGAGATCGCGTTCCTGTTTCCGTGGGCCGTCGTCCTGCCGGAAATCGGCTTACTTCGGCTTCATCGCGATGATGGTTTTCCTTGCGATCCTCGTCGTCGGCTTCATCTACGAATGGAAGAAGGGCGCGCTCGAATGGGAATGAGCGTGCGCGGGGCTCGTTGCAAGCTCGAATGGAAATGACCGATGGCCATTGAAGGCGTACTGGAAAAGGGCTTCGTCACGACGACGCTCGACAGCGTCATCAACTGGGCGCGCAACGGCTCGATGTGGCCGATGACGTTCGGCCTTGCCTGCTGCGCGGTCGAGATGATGCACGCGGGCGCCGCGCGCTACGACCTCGACCGCTTCGGCGTCGTGTTCCGCCCGAGCCCGCGGCAGTCCGACGTGATGATCGTCGCCGGCACGCTGTGCAACAAGATGGCGCCGGCGCTGCGCAAGGTCTACGACCAGATGGCCGAGCCGCGCTGGGTGATCTCGATGGGCTCCTGCGCCAACGGCGGCGGCTACTACCACTATTCGTACTCGGTCGTGCGCGGCTGCGACCGCATCGTGCCCGTCGACATCTACGTGCCCGGGCTGCCCGCCGACGGCCGAGGCGCTGCTCTACGGCATCATCCAGCTCCAGAACAAGATCTGGCGCACGAACACGATCGCCCGCTGATGAGCCTGCTGCGATGAACAAGCTGACGGCGGCGCTGGCCGCGGCGTTCGACGACGGCGCGCTCGACGAGCACGACGGTCGCGTTCGGCGAAGTGACGATCGTCGTGGGTGCCGACCGCTACCTCGACGTGATGCGCACGCTGCGCGATCGTCCCGAGCTGCGCTTCGAGATGCTGATCGACCTCTGCGGCGTCGATTATTCGAGCTTCGGCGACGGCGTGCGGGAAGGCCCGCGCTTCGCGGCCGTCTCGCACCTGCTGTCGCTGTCGAACAACTGGCGGCTGCGCGTGCGCGCGTTCGCGCCCGACGACGATTTCCCGGTCGTCCCGAGCCTCGTCGACGTCTGGCCCTCGGTCAACTGGTTCGAGCGCGAGGCGTTCGACCTGTACGGCATCATGTTCCCGGGGCACCCGGATCTGCGCCGGCTGCTCACCGATTACGGCTTCGTCGGGCACCCGTTCCGCAAGGACTTTCCGATCTCGGGCTACGTCGAGATGCGCTACGACCCGGAGCAGGGCCGCGTCATCTACCAGCCGGTGACGATCGAGCCGCGCGAGGTGACGCCGCGCGTGATTCGCGAAGACAACTACGCGGAAAACGAGTAGGCGTGGCTGAAATTCGCAACTACACCATGAACTTCGGTCCGCAGCATCCGGCGGCCCACGGCGTGCTGCGCCTCGTGCTCGAGCTCGACGGCGAGGTGATCGAGCGCGCCGATCCGCATATCGGCCTGCTGCATCGCGCGACCGAGAAGCTCGCCGAAACACAGGACGTGGATCCAGTCGCTGCCGTACATGGACCGGCTCGACTACGTGTCGATGATGTCCAACGAGCACGCGTACTGCCTCGCGATCGAGCGGCTGCTCGGCATCGACGTGCCGATCCGCGCGCTCTACATCCGCACGATGTTCGACGAGATCACGCGCATCCTGAACCACCTGATGTGGCTCGGCGCGCACGCGCTCGACATCGGCGCGATGACGACGTTCCTCTACGCGTTCCGCGAGCGCGAGGACCTGTTCGACATGTACGAAGCGGTGTCGGGCGCGCGGATGCACGCCGCGTACTACCGGCCGGGCGGCGTCTACCGCGATCTGCCGGATCGCATGCCGCAGTACCAGGCGATGAAGACGCGCAATGCCGCGCGAGATGAAGGAGCTGAACGAGAACCGGCAAGGCTCGCTGCTCGACTTCATCGACGATTTCACGCGCCGGTTTCCCGGCGAACGTCGACGATTACGAAACGCTGCTCACCGACAATCGCATCTGGAAGCAGCGCACGGTGGGCATCGGCGTGGTCACCGCCGAGCGCGCGATGGCGCTCGGATTCACCGGCGCGATGCTGCGCGGCTCCGGCGTGCCGTGGGATCTGCGCCGCAAGCAGCCGTACGCGGTGTACGACCGGATGCAATTCGACATTCCCGTCGGCATCAACGGCGACTGCTACGACCGCTATCTCGTGCGCATCGAGGAGATGCGCCAGTCGAACCGCATCATCAGGCAGTGCATCGACTGGCTGCGCGACAACCCGGGCCCGGTCATCGTCGACAACCACAAGGTCGCGCCGCCGCCGCGCGAGGCGATGAAGGAGAACATGGAAGAGCTCATTCATCACTTCAAGCTCTTCACCGAAGGCATGCACGTGCCGGCGGGCGAGGTGTACGCGGCGATCGAGCATCCGAAGGGCGAGTTCGGCGTCTACGCGATCTCCGACGGCGCGAACAAGCCGTACCGGATCAAGCTGCGCCCGCCGGATTACGTGCACCTCGCAGCGCTCGACGAGATGTCGCGCGGCCACATGATCGCCGACGTCGTCGCGATCATCGGCACGCAGGACATCGTGTTCGGATCGATCGACCGATGAGCGTGAGACGCCGGCCGTCCAAGGTGCGAACTGCGCCTCGGGCAGCGCCGCGGCGAAAGCCGCAAGCGTGGGCTCACATGCTGTCCGACGACGCCATTCGCAGGATCGACCGCGAGGTCGCGAAATATCCGGCCGACCAGAAGCACTCGGCGGTGATGGCAGCACTCGCGATCGCGCAGGACGAGCACGGGCTGGCTGCCGGCCGAAGCGATGGACGACGTCGCGCGGCACCTCGGCATGCCGCCGGTCGCGGTGTACGAGGTCGCGTCGTTCTATGCGATGTACGACCTGAAGCCCACCGGCCGCTTCAAGCTGACGATCTGCACCAACCTGCCGTGCGCGCTGCAGGGCGCGACGGCCGCGGCCGCAGCATCTCAAGCGCAAGCTCGGCATCGGCTTCGGTGAAACGACCGGCGACGGCAAGTTCACGCTGAAGGAAGGCGAGTGCTTCGGCGCGTGCGGCGATGCGCCGGTGATCCTCGTCAACAACAAGCGCATGGCGAGCTTCATGAGCCCGCCGCAGCTCGACGGGCTGCTCGACGAGCTGTCGGCGGCCGCGGACCGCGGCGAAGGCGCGCCGACGGGCAACGGCCAATGAACGCGCCCGTCCGAATTCCTCGACTACGGTCCCGACGCCGTGTTGCTCGCCGGGTTCAACGGGCGCAACTGGCGGCTCGCCGACTACGTCGAGCGCGGCGGCTACGAGGCGCTGCAGAAGATCCTCGCCGAGAAGATTCCGCCCGAGCAGGTCATCGCCGAGGTGAAGAAGTCGGCGCTGCGCGGCCGCGGCGGCGCCGGCTTCCCGACCGGCCTCAAGTGGAGCTTCATGCCGCGGCAGTTCCCCGGCGACAAGTACCTCGTCTGCAACTCCGACGAAGGCGAGCCCGGCACGTTCAAGGACCGCGACATCATGCGCTACAACCCGCATTCGCTGTTCGAGGGCATGGCGATCGCGGCGTACGCGATGGGCTGCGCGCGCGGCTACAACTACGTGCACGGCGAGATCTGGGACGTCTACGAGCGCTGCGAGGAAGCGATCGAGGAGGCGTACGCCGCGGGCTTCCTCGGCGACAACATCCTCGGCAGCGACTTCAGCTTCCATCTCTTACAACTATCACGGCTACGGCGCGTACATCTGCGGCGAGGAGACGGCGCTGCTCGAGTCGCTCGAAGGCAAGAAGGGCATGCCGCGCTTCAAGCCGCCGTTCCCGGCGAGCTTCGGCCTGTACGGCAAGCCGACGACGATCAACAACACCGAGACGTTCGCGGCGGTGCCGTGGATCATCCGCAACGGCGGCGAGTGGTTCGCCAACCTCGGCCTGCCGAACAACGGCGGCACGAAGATCTTCTCGGTGTCCGGCGACGTCGCGCGGCCGGGCAACTACGAAATCCGGCTCGGCACGCCGTTCGCGAAGCTCCTCGAAATGGCGGGCGGCATGCGCGGCGGCCGCACGCTCAAGGCGGTGATTCCCGGCGGCTCGTCGGCGCCGGTGCTGCCGGGCGACGTCGATGATGGACCTCACGATGGACTACGACGCGATCGCGAAGGCGGGCTCGATGCTCGGCTCGGGCGCCGTCATCGTGCTCGACGACACGCGCTGCATGGTGAAGAGCCTGCTGCGGCTGTCGTACTTCTACTACGAGGAATCCTGCGGCCAGTGCACGCCGTGCCGCGAAGGCACCGGCTGGCTGTGGCGCATGGTCGACCGGATCGAGCACGGCACGGGCCGCCCCGAGGACCTCGACGTCCTGACGTCGGTCGCCGACAACATCCGGGCCGCACGATCTGCGCGCTCGGCGACGCCGCCGCGCTGCCGGTGAAGAGCTTCATCAAGCACTTCCGCAGCGAATTCGAGCACCACATCGAGCACAAGCGCTGCCTCGTGCCTGCGTATGTCTGAGGCCAAGCGTGCTCAACATCGAAATCGACGGCCGCGCGGTGCAGGTGCCGCACGGCAGCACCGTGATGGATGCCGCGAACAAGCTCGGCATCTACATTCCGCATTTCTGCTATCACAAGAAGCTGTCGATCGCGGCGAACTGCCGCATGTGCCTCGTGCAGGTCGAGAAGGCGCCGAAGCCGCTGCCGGCGTGCGCGACGCCCGGTCACCGAGGGCATGAAGGTGTGGACGCATTCCGAGCAGGCGATCAAGGCGCAGAAGGGCGTGATGGAGTTCCTGCTCATCAACCATCCGCTCGACTGCCCGATCTGCGACCAGGGCGGCGAATGCCAGCTGCAGGACCTCGCCGTCGGCTACGGCGCATCGGCGCTCGCGCTACCGCGAAGAGAAGCGCGTCGTCTTCCACAAGAACCTGGGGCCGCTGATCTCGGCCGAGGAGATGACGCGCTGCATCCATTGCACGCGCTGCGTTCGCTTCGGCCAGGAAATCGCCGGCGTCATGGAGCTCGGCATGTCGGGCCGCGGCGAGCACGCGGAGATCGAGACGTTCGTCGGGCGCACGGTCGACTCCGAGCTGTCCGGCAACATGATCGACCTCTGCCCGGTCGGCGCGCTCACGTCGAAGCCGTTCCGCTACGCGGCGCGCACGTGGGAGCTGGCGCGGCGCAAGAGCGTGTCGCCGCACGACGGCCTCGGCAGCAACCTCGTCGTGCAGGTGAAGAACGACCGCGTGATGCGCGTGCTGCCGCTCGAGAACGAGGCGGTCAACGAGTGCTGGCTCTCGGACAAGGATCGCTTCTCCTACGAGGCGCTGAACAGCGACGAGCGGCTCACGTCGCCGATGCTCAAGCAGGGCGGCGAGTGGAAGGCCGTCGACTGGCAGACCGCGCTCGAGTTCGTCGCGCAACGGACTCGCCGACGTCGTCGGCGAAGCACGGGCCCGCCGCGATCGGCGCGCTGGTGTCGCCGCATTCGACGCTCGAGGAGATGGCGCTTGCCGCGCGACTCGTCCGCGGCCTCGGCAGCGACAACATCGATTTCCGGCTGCGCCAGACCGATTTTCGCGACGACGGCGCTGCGCGACGGCATTCCGTGGCTCGGCATGCCGATCGCCGACGTCGGCAAGCTCGATCGCGCGCTCGTCATCGGCAGCTTCCTGCGCAAGGACCAGCCGCTGCTCGCGCAGCGGCTGCGGCAGGCGGCGAAGAAGGGCGCGCAGGTGTCGTCGCTCCATTCGGTCGACGACGACTGGCTGATGCCCGTCGCGCACAAGCGCGATCGTGCGCGCCGTCGCAGTTGCCGCGCGATGCTCGCGCGAGATCGTCGTCGCGGCCGCGCAGGGCGCCGGCAAGGATGTGCCCGGCGCCGCTGCGCGGCATCGAGCCGGCGGCGGCGGCCGACGTGATCGCCGCGAGCCTGCTGTCCGGCGACGCGCCGCGCGATCCTGCTCGGCAACTACGCGATTCAGCATCCCGACAGCGCGCAGATCGACGCGCTCGCGCAGGCGCTCGCAGCGCATGACCGGCGCGACGCTCGGCGTGCTGCACCGAAGCGGCCAACACGGTCGGCGGCTACGTCGCGCGGCGCGCTGCCGCAACACGGCGGGCTGAACGCGCGCGGCGATGCTCGGCGCGACGGCGCCGAATCGCGCCGCGCGTATCTCGTGCTGCACGCCGAGCCCGAATTCGATTGCGCCAATCCGGTCGCCGCGCGCGCGGCGCTCGAGAAGGCCGACCTCGTCGTCGTGCTGAGCGCGTTCCGCACGGCGACCGCGCTACGCGGACGTCCTGCTGCCCGATCGGCGCCGTTCACCGAAACGTCCGGCACGTTCGTCAATTGCGAAGGACGCGTGCAGAGCTTCCACGGCGTCGTGCAGGCCGCTCGGCGAGGCGCGTCCGGCCTGGAAGGTGCTGCGCGTGCTCGGCACGATGCTGCAAGCTCCCCGGCTTCGAATTCGACACGTCCGAGGAGGTGCGCGATGCGGTGCTGGCGGACGCCGGCGAGCTCGCCGCGCGGCTCGTCAACGGCGACGCGCGTCGGGATCGCGACGCCCGTCCGCGGCAGCGGCGGCGTCGAGCGCGTCGCCGACGTCCCGATCTATTTCGCCGATCCGCTCGTGCGCCGCGCGCCGTCGCTGCAGGCGACCGCGGACGCGAAGCCGCCGAAGGCGCGGGTGCACCGGACGCTGCTCGACCAGCTCGGCATCGCGGAGGGCGCGCAGGTCAAGATTCGCCAGGGACGCGGCGAAGCGGTGCTCGCGACGCAGGTCGATGCCGGCGGTGCCGCCCGGCGTCGTGCGCATCGCCGCCGCGCATCCGTCGACCTGCGGCCTCGACGGCCTGTCCGGTCCCGTGACCGTCGAGCGCGCGTGATGGACATTGCTCGCGCCCGTGCAGGACTGCGATCGGTCCCTGCGTGGGTGCCGGTCTGGACGCTCGTCAAGATCGTCGTGATCGCCGTGCCGCTGATCCTCGCCGTGGCGTACCTCACGCTACGCGGAGCGCAAGGTCATCGGCTGGATGCAGGTGCGCATCGGCCCGAACCGCGTCGGTCCGCTCGGGCTGCTGCAGCCGTTCGCCGACGTGCTGAAGATGCTGTTCAAGGAAATCATCGTCCCGTCGGGCGCGAACCGGTGCGCTGTTCTTCGTCGCGCCGATGCTCTCGCTCGCGCCGGCGCTCGCCGCGTGGGCGGTCATTCCGTTCACCGACACGCTCGTGCTGTCCGAACATCAATGCCGGACTGCTCTACATCCTCGCGATGACGCTCGATGGGCGTGTACGGCGTGATCCTCGCCGGCTGGGCGTCGAACTCGAAGTACGCGTTCCTCGGCTGCCTGCGCTCGGCCGCGCAGATCGTCTCGTACGAAATCGCGATGGGCTTCGCGCTGGTCGGCGTGCTGATGGCCGCGAACAGCCTCAACCTCGGCGACATCGTCGCGCGGCCAGGAAGGCGGCGCGGCGTACTGGTACATCTGGCCGCTGTTGCCGCTGTTCGTCGTCTACCTCGTCTCGGGCATCGCCGAGACCAACCGCCATCCGTTCGACGTGGCCGAGGGCGAGTCGGAGATCGTCGCCGGCTTCCACGTCGAATACTCGGGCATCGCGTTCGCGCTGTTCTTCCTCGCCGAATACATGAACATGATCCTGATCGCGGCGCTGACGTCGATCATGTTCCTCGGCGGCTGGCTGTCGCCGTTCCCGATCCTGAACGACGTCGACGTGCTCGGCGCGCACCCGTTCGGCGACGGCTTCCTGTGGCTCGTCGCTCAAGATGTCGTTCGTCCTGCTCATCTTCCTGTGGATCCGCGCGACGTTCCCGCGCTATCGCTACGACCAGATCATGCGGCTCGGCTGGAAAGTCTTCATTCCGGTGACGCTCGTCTGGATCGTGTTCATCGGCGCGATGATGCAGACGCGCTACGCGGACCTGTTCCATTGAGCGCGCGATGAACGTCATTCGCCGCATTCGCGAGTTCTTCAACACCTGGTTCCTGCTGGAGCTGTTCAAGGGCATGGCGCTCACCGGCCGGTACCTGTTCGCGCGCAAGATCACCGTGCAGTTCCCGGAGGAAAAGACGCCGCAGAGCCCGCGCTTTCGCGGCCTGCACGCGCTGCGCCGCTATCCGAACGGCGAGGAGCGCTGCATCGCCTGCAAGCTGTGCGAGGCCGTGTGTCCCGCGCTCGCGATCACGATCGAATCCGAGCAGCGCGCGGACGGCACGCGGCGCACGACGCGCTACGACATCGACCTCACCAAGTGCATCTTCTGCGGCTTCTGCGAGGAGAGCTGCCCGGTCGACTCGATCGTCGAGACGCGCATCCTCGAATACCACGGCGAGCGCCGCGGCGACCTCTATCTACACGAAGGAAATGCTGCTCGCCGTCGGCGACCGCTACGAGGCGCAGATCGCCGCGGACCGCGCGCGAGGACGCGCAGTACCGATGACACGCCGCATGACCTTCCAGACCTTCACCTTCTACGCGTTCGCCGTGATCCTCATCTTCGCGGCGCTGCGCGTCGTCACGACGCGCAACCCGGTGCACGCGGCGCTGTGGCTCGTGCTGTCGTTCTTCACGGCCGCGGGCATCTGGCTGCTGCTGCAGGCCGAATTCCTCGCCATCGCGCTCGTGCTGGTCTACGTCGGCGCCGTGATGGTGCTGTTCCTGTTCGTCGTGATGATGCTCGACGTCAACTTCGAAGCGCTGCGCCAGCATTTCCGGAGCTACCTGCCGATCGCCGCCGCCGTCGGCGCGCTGGTGCTGTTCGAGATGACGCTCGTGATCGTCGACAGCGCGATCGGCCGCACGCTCGCGCGCGCCGCCGCCGCCGACGGGCAGCAACACGAAGGCGCTCGGCGCGCTGCTCTACGTCGATTACGTCTATCCGTTCGAGATCGCGGCCGTCGTGCTGCTCGTGGCGATCGTCGCCGCGATCGCGCTGACGCACCGCGAGCGCAAGGAAACGAAAGCACCAGGACCCCGGCGGGCAGGTGAAGGTCCGGCGCGAGGACCGCGTCCGGCTCGTCGACCTGCCGTCGGAGAAACCGCCGGCCTGAAGAACCGGCATCTGCACGGGCGACTGCGGAACGGCTCGCGAAGACGCCACCGCATTGCCCGCGCCGCAAAGGGAGTCACGACGTGCCACTGCTCGCCGCACCGACGCTCGCGCATTACCTCGTGCTGGGCGCGATCCTGTTCGCGATCAGCATGGCGGGCATCTTCCTCAACCGCCGCAACGTCATCATCATGCTGATGGCGATCGAGCTGATGCTGCTCGCCGTCAACCTCAACTTCATCGCCTTCTCGCGCTACCTCGGCGACATGGCGGGACAGGTGTTCGTGTTCTTCATCCTGACCGTGGCGGCCGCCGAATCGGCGATCGGCCTCGCGATCCTCGTGCTGCTGTTCCGCAACATCGGCTCGATCGACGTCGAGGAGCAGGGAAGGCTGCGCGGGTGATGGAGATCGCCAACATGCGCGGGCTCTACCTGCTGGTGCCGCTCGCGCCGCTCGTCGCGTCGATCATCGTCGGCCTGTGGGGTCCGAAGCTCGGGCGCAGCGTCTCGCACTGGCTGTGCATCCTCGGCGTGGCGCGCGTCGTTCGTGGCCTCGATCGTCATCGCGCGCGACGTTCAGGCCGGCCACCTGTTCAACGGCGACGTCTACGCGTGGCTCGTCTCGCGGCGACTTCAAGCTCGCGATCGGCTTCCTGATCGATCCGCTGACGGCGACGATGATGCTCGTCGTCACGTTCGTGTCGCTGATGGTGCACGTCTACACGATCGGCTACATGGCCGACGACCCCGGCTACACGCGCTTCTTCTCGTACATCTCGCTCTTCACGTTCTCGATGCTGATGCTCGTGATGAGCAACAACTTCCTGCAGCTCTTCTTCGGCTGGGAGGCGGTCGGTCTCGTGTCGTACCTGCTGATCGGCTTCTGGTACACGCGGCCGACGGCGATCTACGCGAACCTGAAGGCGTTCCTCGCCAACCGCGTCGGCGACTTCGGCTTCGTGCTCGGCATCGGCCTCGTGCTCGCGTACTTCGGCACGCTCGACTACGCGCCGGTGTTCGCGAAGGCCCCGTCGATGGCCGGCACGACGCTCGATCCCGTGGGCCGGCGGCGCAGTGGTCGCTGATGAGCGCGATCTGCATCTGCCTGTTCGTCGGCGCGATGGGCAAGAGCGCGCAGGTGCCGCTGCACGTGTGGCTGCCCGATTCGATGGAAGGCCCGACGCCGATCTCCGCGCTGATCCACGCGGCGACGATGGTGACGGCCGGCATCTTCATGGTCGCGCGGATGAGCCCGCTGTTCGAGCTGTCGGAGACGGCGCTGTCGTTCGTCACGATCATCGGCGCGATCACCGCGCTGTTCATGGCGTTCCTCGGCATCGTGCAGAACGACATCAAGCGCGTCGTCGCCTACTCGACGCTGTCGCAGCTCGGCTACATGACGGTCGCGCTCGGCGTGTCGGCGTACTCGGCGGCGATCTTCCACCTGATGACGCACGCGTTCTTCAAGGCGCTGCTGTTCCTCGCCGCGGGCTCGGTGATCATCGCGCTGCATCACGAGCAGGACCTGCGCACGATGGGCGGACTGCGCAAGTACATGCCGATCACGTACATCACCGCGGTGATCGGCTCGCTCGCGCTCGCCGGCATTCCGCCGTTCGCCGGCTTCTTCTCGAAGGACGCGATCATCGAGGCGGTGTCGCCTGTCGCACGTCCGCGGCCACGCGTTACGCGTACTTCGCCGTGCTGGCGCGGCGTGTTCGTCACGGCGTTCTACTCGTTCCGCATGCTGTTCCTGGCGTTCCACGGCGAGGAGCGATTCCACGGTCATGCGGCGGGCGAACAGCACGCGGACGTCGGGGAGGCTGCGCAGGCGCACGAGCAATCCTCCACGGCGGGCGCAGGAGCCGGACGCGCACGGTCACGAGGGCGGGCCGCCGCGCGAATCGCCGTGGGTCGTCACCGTGCCGCTGATCCTGCTGGCGATTCCGTCGGTCTACGCGGGCTGGGCGTACATCGAGCCGATGCTGTTCGGCAACTGGTTCGGCGACTCGATCGTCGTGCGCGAGCCGCACGCGGTCGCTCGCCGAGTTGAAGGGCGAGTGGCACGGCGTCGTGCCGTTCATCCTGCATGGCCTCGCGTCCGCGACGTTCTGGCTCGCGATCGCCGGCATCGCGGCGGCCGTGTACCTGCTACCTCGTCAATCCCGGCGCTGCCGGCGCGGATCGCCGCGCGCTTCCGGCCGATCTACACGCTGCTCGACAACAAGTACTACTTCGACCGCTTCAACGACTGGTTCTTCGCCGGCGGCGTCGCGCTGGCTCGGCCGCTTCGCGTCGAACGTCGGCGACCGGACGATCATCGACGGCTGGATCGTCAATGGCTCGGCGAAGCTCGTCGGCTTCGTCGTCGGCGCTGATTCCGGCGCATCCAGTCCGGCTACGTCTACCACTACGCGTTCGTGATGATCGTCGGCGTCTTCGGGCTGCTCTACTGGTGGGGCGTCCGATGACGCCCGACGGCGAGTCGCAAGCGTGGGGCACCTATGACCACGCCCTACCTGTCGCTCGCCATCTGGGTGCCGATCGTCGCCGGCGTCGCCGTGCTCGGCTGTCGGCCGCGATCGCGACGCCGGCTTCGCGCGCTGGATCGCGCTGGTCGGGCGCGCTCGCCGGCTTCCTCGTGACGATTCCGCTGTACCTGCATTTCGACACGTCCACGTCGGCGATGCAGTTCGTCGAGCTGCGCCGAGTGGATCCCGCGCTTCGACATCCACTATCACCTCGGCGTCGACGGCATCTCGGTGCTGTTCGTCCTGCTCAACAGCTTCATGACGGTGCTCGTCGTCTGGGCCGGCTGGGAGGTGATCACAGACGCGCGTCGCGCAGTACATGGCCGCGTTCCTGATCATGTCCGGGCTCATCAACGGCGTGTTCGCGCGCGCTCGACGGCGTGCTGTTCTACATGTTCTTCGAGGCGATGCTGATCCCGATGTACCTGATCATCGGCATCTGGGGCGGCCCGAACCGCGTCTACGCGGCGATCAAGTTCTTCCTCTACACGCTGCTCGGCTCGCTGCTGATGCTGGTCGCGCTGATCTACCTCTACAGCGTGTCCGAGAGCTTCGAGATCCTCGAGTGGTACAAGGTGCCGCTCGACGCTGAGCGCGCAGATCCTGCTGTTCGTCGCGTTCTTCCTGGCGCTTCGCCGTCAAGGTGCCGATGTGGCCGGTGCACACCTGGCTGCCGGATGCGCACGTCGAGGCGCCGACCGGCGGCTCGGTGGTGCTGGCGGCGATCACGCTCAAGATCGGCGCGTACGGCTTCGTGCGCTTCATCCTGCCGATCGTGCCGGACGCGTCGCGCTACCTGTCCGGCGTTCGTCATCACGCTGTCGCTGATCGCCATCATCTACATCGGCTTCGTCGCGCTCGTGCAGACCGACATGAAGAAGCTGATCGCGTATTCGTCGATCTCGCACATGGGCTTCGTCACGCTCGGCTTCTTCCTGTTCAGCCAGCTCGGCGTCGAAGGCGCGCTGGTGCAGATGATCTCGCACGGCTTCGTGTCCGCGGCGATGTTCCTGTGCGTCGGCGTCATGTACGACCGCATGCATTCGCGTCTGATCGCCGACTACGGCGGCGTCGTCAACACGATGCCGAAATTCGCCGCGTTCATGATGCTGTTCGCGATGGCGAACGCCGGCTTGCCCGGCACGTCCGGCTTCGTCGGCGAGTTCCTCGTGATCCTCGCGGCGGTGAAGGTCAATTTCTGGATCGGCTTCGGCGCCGCGATCACGCTGATCCTCGGCGCCGCGTACACGCTGTGGATGTACAAGCGCGTGATCTTCGGCGGCGATCGCGAACGCCAACGTCGCCGCGATGCACCGACATCGGCCGGCGCGAATTCTGGCTGCTTGCGCGTCGTCGCGGCCGCGGTGCTCGCGATGGGCATCTGGCCGAAGCCCTTCATCGACGTCATGCACGTCTCGGTCGCCGACCTGCTGCAGGTCGTCGCGCGCTCGAAGCTCTAGAACGGGATCCATGATCGCTCAACTCCACTACTGGGCCGCGCTGCCCGAGATCGTCATCCTGGCGGCGGCATCGCTGATCCTGCTGGTCGACCTCTTCGTGCCCGACGACCGGCGGCACGTCAGCTACTGGCTGACGCAGCTCACGCTGCTCGTCGCCGTCTGCGTGACGCTCACCACGCTGCGCCTCGATGTCGATCAAGGGCTACAACGGCATGATCGTCGACGACATGCTCGCCGACTTCCTGCGCATCGCCTGCTTCGTCGCGGTGTCGCTGATGCTGTTCTATTCGCGCAGCTACCTGATCGCGCGCGGCCTCTTCCGCGGCGAGACGTTCGTGCTGACGCTCTTCGCGCTGCTCGGCATGCAGGTGATGATCACCGGCAACAACTTCCTGACGCTCTACCTCGGCCTCGAGCTGCATGTCGCTGTCGCTGTACGCGCTGGTGGCGCTGCAGCGCGACCATCCGCGCGTCCGCGGAGGCGGCGATGAAGTACTTCGTGCTGGGCGCGCTGGCGTCGGGCATGCTGCTCTACGGCCTGTCGATGATCTACGGCGCCACCGGCTCGCTCGACATCGACACGGTCGCGCGCGCGATCTACGGCCGGCACGGCAACGGCACGCTGCTGACGTTCGGACTGGTGTTCGTCGTCTCGGGCATCGCGTTCAAGCTCGGCGTCGTCGCCGTATCACATGTGGGTGCCCGACGTGTACGACGGCGCGCCGACGGCGATCACGCTCCTGATCGGCACCGCGCCGAAGATCGCCGCCTTCGCGATGACGCTGCGCATCCTGTCCGGCGCGCTGCAGGGCGCCGCGTTCGACTGGCAGGGCATGCTGATCGTGCTGTCGCGTGCTGTCGATGGTGCTCGGCAACCTCGTCGCCATCGCGCAGATCGAACATCAAGCGGATGCTCGCGTATTCGACGATCGCGAACATGGGCTACATGCTGCTCGGCTTCCTGACGGCCAACCGCAACGGCTTCTCGGCGGCGATGTTCTACACGATCTCGTACGTGCTGACGAGCCTCGCGTCGTTCGGCATGATCATGCTGCTGTCGCGCGAAGGCTTCGAGAGCGACCAGCTCGACGATTTCAAGGGCCTGAACCAGCGCTCGCCCTGGTGGGCGTTCATCATGCTGCTCGTCATGTTCTCGCTGGCCGGCCTCCCGCCGACGATCGGCTTCTACGCCAAGTTCATGGTGATCGAGGCGGCGGTCAACGAGGGCTTCGTCTGGCTCGCCGTCGTCGCCGTCATCACGTCGCTGATCGGCGCGTTCTACTACCTGCGCATCGTCAAGCTGATGTACTTCGACGAGCCGGTCGAGACGATCGCCGATCGCCGTCCGCGGCGACACGTGGCTCGCTGCTGTCGGCCAACGGCCTGCTGCTGCTCGTCCTCGGCATCCTGCCGCAGCAGCTGATCGGACTCTGCGCGATCGCGCTCACGCAGTCGAACTTCCCAGTGACTCACGCTCGGCCGGTCGCGCCGATCGGCGTGCTACCATCGCGCGACTGATTCACTTCCATGCGCGTCGGCTTTTTCGTCACCTGCCTCGTCGACCTGATGCGGCCGTCGATCGGCTTCGCGGCGATCGAGCTGCTCGAAGCCGGCGGCGCCGACGTCTACGTTCCGCCGTCGCAAACCTGCTGCGGGCAGCCGGCGTACAACTCGGGCGACCGCGCCGACGCGATCGCGCTGGCGCGCAAGGTCGTCGAGGAATTCGAAGGCTGCGACTACCTCGTCGCGCCGTCCGGCTCGTGCAGCGGCATGATCAGGACGCACTACGCCGAGCTCTTCGCCGACGATGCCGCGATGGGCGTCGCGCGTCGCCAGCGCTCGCCGCGAAGACGTACGAGCTCACCGATTTCCTCGTCAACGTGCTGAAGCTCGACCGCGTCCCCGGCACGTTTCGCGGGCACGATCACCTATCACGACTCGCTGCGCGGGATTGCGCGAAATGGGCGTCAAGGCGCAGCCGCGCGCGTTGCTCGCGACGATGGCCGGCGTGCGAGCTGGGCGAGATGGCGGACTGCGAGACGTGCTGCGGCTTCGGCGGCACGTTCGCGATCAAGTTCGGCGAGATCTCCGCGCGCCTCGCCGACAACAAGTGCCAGCACATCGTGACGAGCGGCGCCGATGCGGTCGTGCTCGGCGACCTCGGCTGCATGCTCAACATCGAAGGCCGGCTGCGCCGGCGCGGCGACGCGACGCGCGTGCTGCACGTCGCCGAAGTGCTCGCCGGCGTGACGCCGGACGCAGCCTGACCCGAGCGGACTGCCATGCAAGTCGCGTCGATGCATTTCAAGGAGCGTGCGCACGACAAGCTGCACGACGCGCAGCTGCAGGCGAACCTGCCAAGTTCCAGGGCAAGTTCGTCGCCGCGCGCCGCGCCGCGATCGTGGAGCTCGACGACTTCGAGGGCACGCGCGACGCTGCGCGCGGCGATTCGCCAGCGCGCGCTCGACGACCTCGACGTCTGGCTCGACGATCTTCGAGCGAGAACGCGCGCGCGCGCGGCGCGACGGTGCTGTATGCGCAGACGCCCGCCGAGATCAACGCGCTGGTGCTCGAAATCGCCGCGTCGCCACGACGTGCGCAAGATCATCAAGTCGAAGTCGATGGTGTCGGAGGAGTCGGCGCTCGACCATGCGATCGAGGCCGCGGGCCTGACGGTCGTCGAGACCGACCTCGGCGAGTACATCCTGCAGATCAACGACTACGAGCCGCCGTCGCACATCATCGGCCCGGCGCTGCACAAGTCGCAGCGACGAGGTGGCCGAGCTCTTCCACGCGCGGCACGGCACGCCGAAGCAAGGACGGCATCGAGGAGCTGTGCCTCGAGGCGCGCGACGTGCTGCGCGAGCACTACCTGACCGCCGACATGGGCATCTCGGGCGGCAACTTCTTCGTCGCGGAGACGGGCTCCGTCGTCCTCGTCACCAACGAGGGCAACGCGACGCTCACGACGACGCTGCCGAAGGTGCACGTCGCGATCTCGGGCATCGAGAAGATCGTGCCCACGCTCGAGGACGTCGCGACGCTGATGCGCCTGCTGCCGCGCTCGGCGACCGGGCAGTCGATCTCGAACTACGTCGACATCCTGACCGGCGTCGAAGGGCCCGGGCGAATTCCACGGCGCCGAGCACATGTACTTCATCATCGTCGACAGCGGCCGCAGCGCCGTGCTCGGCAGCGACGTGAAGGAGGCGCTGCGCTGCATCCGCTGCGGCGCGTGCATGAACCACTGCCCCGTGTACCAGAACGTCGGCGGCCATTCGTACGGCTGGGTGTATCCGGGCCCGATCGGCATCGATCCTGACGCCGATGTACGTCGGGCTCGAGAACGCGCTCGACCTGCCGCACGCGTCGACGATGTGCAACCAGTGCGGCGTCGTGTGCCCGGTGAAGATCCCGCTGCCCGACCTGCAGCGCAAGCTGCGCGAGAAGGAGTTCGAGACGCATCTGCGGCCGTGGTACGAGCGCGCTGGACTGCAGAGCTGTGGGCGTGGCTCGCGCGCTGCCCGGCGCTGTACGGCGCTGGCGTCGAGCATCGGGCGTGCGCGCTGCTGCGCGCGCTCGCCGACCGCAATGGCATGATCCACCAGCTGCCGCTCGGCGGCGGCTGGACCGACGAGCGCGACATGCCGGCGCCCGCGGGACGCACGTTCCGCGAGCTCTACAAGGCGCGCGCCAGCGCGGCGCGCAATCGACGAAAGCATGACCATGAACGCACCGCATCCACCGCTCATGCCGATTCCGCGCCTGTCGCGCCGCGGCGAATCGCTCGGCACCGAGAACGCGTTCGTCGTGCTCGCCGAAGTCAACGCGCTGGTGCGCGGCGGGCAAGGACATCGTCTCGTTCTGCATCGGCCAGCCCGATTTCCCGACGCCGCGCAACGTGCAGGACGCGGCGATCGCGGCGATTCGCGGCGGCAAGCACGGCTACACGCCGTCGGCGGGCATCGACGAGCTGCGCGCCGCCGCGGCACGCGACCTCGGCGCGCGGCGCGGGCTCGACATCCGTCCCGACGACGTCGTCGTCGGCGCGGGCGCCAAGCCGTTCATCGCCTACACGATCGCGTCGGTCACCGACTACGGCGTCGGCGACGAAGTGATCTACCCGGTGCCCGGATTTCCGATCTACGAATCGCAGATCGTCGCCAACGGCGCGGTGCCGGTGCCGATCTTCCTGCGCGAGGCGCGCGATTTCGCGTTCGACCCGGCCGAGCTCGAGGCGAAGATCACGCCGAAGACGCGCCTCCTGATCCTCAACACGCCGCAGAACCCCACGGGCGGCATCCTGTCCGCGCGCCGATCTCGACGCGATCGCGGCGATCCTGCGCGATCATCCGCAGGTCTGGGTGTTCGCCGACGAGATCTACTCGCGCCTCGTCTACGACGGCCGCTTCGACACGCTCGCGACGCGCGCCGGCATGCTCGAGCGCACGATCATCAGCGACGGCGCGTCGAAGACGTGGGCGATGACCGGCTGGCGCATCGGCTACGTCGCCAACCGCGCGCTCGCGCCGGTGTTCACGCGCTGGATCACCAACACCGAATCGTGCGCGTCGCAGATCTCGCAGTGGGCGGCGCGTCGCCGCGATCGACCGGCCCGCAGGATGCCGTCGCGCGAAATGCGCGCCCGCTTCCTCGAGCGGCGCGACCTCATCGTGCGCCTGCTGAACGACGTGCCCGGCGTCACCTGCAAGCGCCCGGCGGCGCGTTCTACGCGTGGCCGAACGTCACCGAGGCGTGCCGCCCTCACCGGCTGCGCCGACTCCGAGGCGTTCCGCAAGCGGCTGCTGAACGAAGCGGGCATCGCGGTGCTCGCCGACATCCACTTCGGCCGTCGCGTGCCCGGCGACGGCCAGCACATCCGCTTCTCGTACGCGGCGTCGAACGAGGCGATCGAGAAGGGCGTCGCGCGGCTCGACGCGTTCGTGCGCAAGCACACGGTCTGCCGGCGCATGACGCGAGTCGTGCGATCGACGACAATCGGCTCGCGCGAAGCGGTGCTCGCGCGCGTGCGCAAGGCGCTCGGCCGCGACGGGCCCGACGACGACGCGCGCGCGGCGGCGCAGGCCTACATCGCCGCGCACGCGCAGGGTCCGCGGCCCGCGATGCCCGCCGATCTCGTCGCAGCGCTTCCTCGAGCGCGCGCGCGACATGGCGAGCACCGTCGAGCGCATCGCCGCGCTCGACGACGTTCCGCCCGCGGTCGCGCGCTATCTCGACGCGCTCGACGCTGCCGGCGCGCTCGCGAGCAGCGCTCGCGCGCGGCGTGTGCTGGCCGGAATTCGCCGACGCTCGACTGGAGCGGCGCCGGCCTGCACGATCGAATCGCGGCCGACGGTCGGCCACGATCGCGCTCGGCATCACCGGCTGCTTCTGCGCGATCGCCGAGACCGGCACGCTCGTCATGCGTCACGCGGCACGCCGACGCCGTCGGCGACGTCCTGCTGCCCGACACGCACGTCGCGGTCGTGCGCGCCGACCGCATCGTCGCCGGCATGGAGGACGCGTTCGCGCTCGTGCGCGGCGAGCGCGGCGACATGCCGCGCGCGATCAACCTGATCTCGGGCCCGTCGCGCACCGGCGACATCGAGCAGACGATCGTGCTCGGCGCGCACGGCCCGCGGCGTTGCACATCGTGCTCGTGCTGCCGCTGATGCCTGCGCTTGATCCGCTACAGCAACGCGACGATCACGGCGAGCGGCACCGCCATCAGCAGCAGCGACCAGCCGAAATACGCGAAGAACGACGGCATCCGCACGCCGCGTTCCTCGGCGATCGACCGCACCATCAGGTTCGGCGCGTTGCCGATGTAGGTGAGCGCGCCGCAGTAGACGGCCGCCATCGAGATCGCCGCCGAGCGTCGATGCGCAGCGTCGTCATCAATTCCGCTGCGTCGCCGCCGAACAGGTTGAAGAACACGAGGTACGTCGGCGCGTTGTCGAGGTACGCGGACAGCGCTCCCGTCGCAACGAAGACGGCCGCGTCGCGCGGCGCACCGCTCGCGTCGCGCACCAGCGCCACGACGGGCGCGAACGCGCCTTCGGGGCCGGCCTGGAGCATCGCGATCACCGGCGCGATCGTCACGAACAACGCGGCAAAGAGCTTCGCCACTTCCGCGATCGGCGCAAAGGTGAATGCGTTGTGCGCGCGAACGCGCGCGGGTGTCCGCCACAGCGAGATCAGCGCGAGAACCAGCAACGCGGCGTCGCGCGCAAGGTTCTGCAACTCGAAGTGCAGGCCCTGCACGTCGAACGCGACGCCGGGTCTGCCACACGCCCGATGCGAGAACGGCGGCGACCACGCCGGCGAGCAGCACGAGATTGAATCGGCCTTCGAGCGCGAAGGGCGCGGACGCTCGGCGCCGCCGCGTCGAGCGTTTCGCGCGCGCCAGCGTCGCATCGACGATCCAGTACAGCACCAGCAGCACGGCGGCCAGGAACGCCGTCGCGCCGCCGAGATGCGCGCAGCGGCCAGAAGAAATCGACGCCCTTCAGGAAGCCGACGAACAGCGGCGGATCGCCGAGCGGCGACAGCGCGCCGCCGACATTGCGCACCAGCATGATGAAGAACACCACGGTGTGCGCGCGATGCTCGCGATGCGCGTTGCCTTCGAGCAGCGGGCGAACGAGCAGCATCGCGGCGCCCGTGGTGCCGATGATGCTGGCCAGCGCGCTGCCGAGCGCCAGGAGGCCCGTGTTGCGCCGGGGCGTTCCGGCGAGCTGGCCGCCTGCACGCCGATCCCGCCTGCAATGATGAACAGCGCGAACAGCAGGATGATGAACGGCACGAATTCGACGAGCAGCGCATGCAGCACTTCGTGCGTCGCGTGGCCGACGCCGTAGAGCGCGGCGAACGGGACGACCAGCATCGCGCACGATGCCAATGCGACCTTGCCGTAATGGCGCGTGCCAGAAGTAGGGCGCGAGCAGCGGCAGCAGCGCGATCGACAGCAGCAGCGCAGCGAACGGGATGCGCCCACACGAGCGAAAGAGTGGCGCCGTCGACGACTGCGGATGCCGCCTGGCACTCGTTGGAGCGGCCGCGGTCAGCGAGACGGTCTAGTCGCCGAGTTCGCGAGTCACCGTGGCGATCGCGGCGCGATCGGCGAGGAAGGCGTCGATGCACGTCGGATCGAAATGCTTGCCGCGCTGCGCTCTTCAGGAAGTCGATGCCTTCGTCGACGTGCCACGCGTGCTTGTACGGACGCTCGGAGACGAGCGCGTCGAACACGTCGGCGACGGCGACGATGCGCGCGACCAGCGGAATGTCCTCGCCGTGCAGGCCGTTCGGATAGCCGGAGCCGTCGAACTTCTCGTGATGGCCGAGCGCGATGATCGCGCCCATCGACAGGTACTTCGACGGGACTGCCCTTCAGGATGTCGTAGCCGATGCGCGGATGCGTGCGCATGACGTCCTTCTCGTCGGGTGTCAGCGGCCCTTCCTTCAGCAGCACGGCGTCGGGAATGCCGATCTTGCCGATGTCGTGCATCGGCGCGGCAACCTCGAGCACGTGCACCGTCTCCGCGCCGAGGCCGAGGTGCTGGCCGATCAGCGCCGAATACTTGGCCATCCGCATCAGGTGATTGCCGGTGGTCTTGTCGCGGAACTCGCCGGCCTTGGCGAGCTTGGCGAGCGTCTCGAGCTCGCGCTCGTGGATCTCGGCGACCGACTTGTCGACCTGGTACTGCAGCACGCGCGCCTGGTCGGACAGCACGATCTTGTGGCGGCGCAGCTCGAGCAGGTTGGCGCAGCGCGCGCGCGTCTCGTGATCGTCGAGCGGCTTGATCAGGAAGTCGGTCGCGCCCGCTTCGAGCGCGTCGTAGCGGATCTTGCGATCGTCGACGACGGTGATCACGACGATCGGCACGTCGACGCAATGCGGCAGCGCGCGCAGCTGCTTGACGAGCTCGATGCCGTCGAACTCGGGCAGCTTGTAGTCGGTGAGGACGATGTCGACGCGGTTGTTGCGCGCGAACTCGAGCGCGCGCGACGGCGTGTCGAACAGCTCGAGGTTCAGCTTGCCGTCGATCTGGCGGACGATCTCGGCCAGCAGCAGGCGGCTCGAGAACAGGTCGTCGACGATCAGGACCGTGTTGCGTTGCGCGCGCGCGAACGCGAGCTCGGACACGACGCCGGTGGCGGCGGGTGCAGGACGTGCCAGAACGGCCGACATAGATTCCTCTGTGAAGCACCCGCCCTCTGGGCGGAGATCTGGGGACTGGGCTCCCAAGAAAGCAAGAAGGGTGCCGTCTACGCCAGATTCACGTTTACGGCGTCGCCGCCGCGCGGCACGGGTTTCAAATCGATCCAATCCGCCTGTGCAATCAGCGACTTCCCGACACCCCGATAGTACCGGATGCGCCGACCCCGCGCGCTGCGCCAGCCGTCCTTGCCGCCTCGCGTCCCACAGTGACGGCGGCAGCGTCAATGCGGCGCACGTTACAGTTATCCGCCGCAGCAGCCTCGTCGCGCAAAGGATCAGGTATCAGCACATCGTCCGGCTCGCACTATAATACATCCTGGAGTCCAGAGCGAATGTCGGAATGGCAGCGAATGATAATGCTAGCTCGACCATGAGACAGCGCAGTATAATGCAGCATTCCTGCAGCAAGCGCGAACACCATGAAGCGTGACGCCGATACCGCGATCGACACGCGCATCGAGCCCGCGGACGAGCTGTCCGGCGAGGACGCGCGGTTCCTGGCCGACCTCGGCGGGCGCGTCCGCGAGCTGCGTGAACGACACGGCATGTCACGAAAGCGGCTCGCCCGCGACTCGAGCGTGTCCGAACGCTACCTTGCGCAAATCGAGACCGGCAACGGCAACATCTCGATCATGCTGCTGAAGCGCGTTGCGGCGGCGCTCGGCGTGTCCGTTGGCGATCTCCTTGCGGCCGACGATCACGACTCGGTGCAGCGGCGGTTGATCCGCCGCTTTCTCGACCGCATGCCTGCGCACCGCCTCGAGGAAGTGATCTTCCGGTTGATGCGCGACTTCGGCCACGAGGAAGCGGCGCGGCGCAAACGCATCGCACTGATCGGGCTGCGCGGTGCCGGCAAGTCGACGCTCGGCGGCATGCTCGCCCGCGCGCTCGAGATGCCGCTGATCGAGCTGAACCGCGAGATCGCGCGCGAAACGGGCCTGCCGGCGGGCGAAGTGATGGCGCTTTACGGACTCGCGGCGTACCGGCGCATCGAGCAGCGCGTGCTCGAGCGTGTCGCGCGCGAGCAGGAGCGCGCGGTGATCGTCGCCGGCGGCGGGATCGTCAACGAGGACGAGGCGTTCAATCTGCTGCTCGCGAACTGCTACACCGTCTGGATCAAGGCGCAGCCCGAGGAGCACATGGCGCGCGTGCTGGCGCAGGGCGACTTTCGCCCGATGGCGGGCAATGCCGAAGCGATGGACGATCTGAAGCGCATTCTCGCGACGCGCGAGGCCATGTACCGCAAGGCCGACGCCATCGTCGATACGTCGGGCGAGACGCCGCAGCAAAGCTTTGCCAGGCTGCGCGAGGCTGTCACGGCCTGACGCAGGGTCAACTGTTATTGGAGAGCGCCGTGGATTCCGCTGTTGCAAACGTCGATGCGCCGGCGTCGCCGAAGGTCGATTACCGGACGAGCCCGGACCGCTACCGGCATTATCGCGTGGCGTACGACGAGTGCGTTGCGACGCTTTCGCTCGACGTCGACGAGGACGGCGGCATCCGTCCCGGCTACACGCTCAAGCTCAACTCGTACGACCTCGGCGTCGACATCGAGCTCGACGACGCGCTCCAGCGCATCCGCTTCGAGCATCCCGAGGTGCGCGCCGTCGTGCTGACGAGCGCGAAGGATCGCGTGTTCTGCTCCGGCGCGAACATCTACATGCTCGGCATGTCGACGCACGCCTGGAAGGTGAACTTCTGCAAGTTCACGAACGAGACGCGCAACTGGCATCGAGGATGCAAGCCGAGACTCGGGCCTGCAAGTTCATGCGCCGCCTGCAACGGCACGACGGCGGGCGGCGGCTACGAGCTGGCGCTCGCCTGCGACGAGATCGTGCTGATCGACGACGGCTCGTCGCGCGGTGAGCCTGCCCGAGGTGCCGCTGCTCGGCGTGCTGCCCGGCACCGGCGGTCTCACGCGCGTCATCGACAAGCGCAAGGTGCGCCGCGATCTCGCCGACATCTTCTGCACGATCGCCGAAGGCGTGCGCGGGCAGCGCGCGCGAGATTGGCGACTCGTCGACGAAGTCGTGAAGCCGCAGCAATTCGCCGCGTACGTCGAGCAGCGCGCGCGCGAATTCGCGGAAGCCAGCGACCGGCCGCGGGACGCGACGGGCGTGGCGCTGACGCCGCTTGCTCGTACCGTCGACGACGCCGGCTATCACTATGCATTCGTCGATGCGCGGATCGATCGCGACGCACGCACGGCGACATTGACCGTCCGGGCGCCGGCGATGCGCCGCCGGAAGACTGTCGCGGCAATTCACGATCTCGGCGCAAGATGGTGGCCGCTGCAGATGGCGCGCGAGCTCGACGACGCGATCCTGATGCTGCGCACGAACGAGCTCGACATCGGCACTGTGGATACTGAAGACGACGGGCGATACCGAGGCGGTGCTCGCGACCGATGACGACGCTGGCCAAGCATGCACGATCACTGGTTCGTCCGCGAACGATCGGGCATCCTGCGCCGCACCTTCGCGCGGCTCGAGGTCAGCTTCGCGCACGCTGTATCGCGCTCGTCGAGCCGGGCTCGTGCTTCGCCGGCACGCTGCTGGAACTGGCGCTGGCGGCCGACCGCACGTACATGCTCGATCTTCGCGACGAAGCGCGAAGCCGCGCCGCGATGTCGCATGTCGGCGATGAACTTCGGCGCCTATCCGCGCATCGATGGATTGTCGCGCATCGAGTCGCGTTTCTATCGGCGAAGCGGAGCCGATCGCGAAAGTTCGCGCGCTCATCGGCACCAGGCTGCCCGCAAAGGATGCGGTGGCAGCTGGGCCTTGTCACCGTCGCGCCCGACGATCTCGACTGGGACGACGAGATCGCGCATCGCGCTCGAGGAGCGCGCGAGCATGTCGCCCGATGCGCTGACCGGGCATGGAAGCCAACCTGCGCTTCGGCGGCCACGAGACGATGGAGACACGCATCTTCGGCCGGCTGTCGGCGTGGCAGAACTGGATTTTCGTTCGCCCGAATGCCGTCGGCGATACCGGCGCATTGAAAGTGTACGGAACCGGCAACAAGGCGCACTTCAACCGCGAGCGCGTCTGAATCTGGAGAGGTCAATGAGAGCCGACGATCGACTACACCGAGAAAATTCCGAACAACGTGGACCTGGCGGAGCGACCGCGTGCTGCAGCGCGCGCTCGAGCGCTGGCAGCCGGCGTTTCATGACTGGTGGCGCGACATGGGGCCCGACGAGCTCGGCAATTACGACGTGTATCTGCGCACGGCGATCAGCGTGGAGCCGCGAGGGCTGGGCGCAGTTCGACTACGTGAAGATGCCGGACTATCGCTGGGGCATCTTCCTGCAATCCGCGTGTCCCGCCGGCGCGATGATCGGCTTCGGCGAGCACAAGGGCCAGCCGGTGTGGCAGGACGTTCCCGGCGAACACCGGGCGAAGCTGCGCCGGATCATCGTGACGCAGGGCGACACCGAACCGGCGTCGGTCGAACAGCAGCGACATGCTGGGCCTCACGTGCCCGTCGCTGTACGACCTGCGCAACCTTTTTCAGGTGAACGTCGAGGAGGGCCGGCACCTGTGGGCGATGGTCTATCTGCTGCATCGCTACTTCGGACGCGACGGTCGCGAGGAAGCGGACGCGCTGCTGGACGCGCCGCTCGGGCGACGTCGACAATCCGCGCATCCTCGGCGCATTCAACGAGAAGACGCCGGACTGGCTCGCGTTTTTCATGTTCACGTACTTCACCGATCGCGACGGCAAGTTCCAGCTCGCGCGCTCGCCGAATCCGGCTTCGAGCCGCTCGCGCGCACGACGAAGTTCATGCTGACCGAGGAAGCGCACCACATGTTCGTCGGCGAGTCGGGCGTGTCGCGCGTCATCCAGCGTACCTGCGACGTGATGAGGGAGCATCGGACTCGACGATCCCGCGCAGGTGCGCGCGCTGGGTGCCATCGATCTGGAGACGATCCAGCGTTACCTCAACTTCCATTACAGCGTGACGATCGATCTCTTCGGCGCGGATCAGTCGTCGAATGCGGCGACGTTCTACACCGCGGGACTCAAGGGGCGCTTCGACGAGACGAAGCGCAACGACGATCACGTGCTGAAGGGCCAGAGCTATCCGGTGCTGAGCGTCGTCGACGGCGCGTTCGCCGAGCGCGACGTGCCGATGCTGAACGCGTTGAACGAAGTGCTGCGCGACGATTTCATCCGTGATTCGATCGGCGGCGTCGGACGATGGAACAAGGTGATCGAGAAGGCCGGCATTGCGTTTCGCCTCACCGTGCCGCACAAGGCGTTCCATCGCAAGATCGGCACGCTGTCGCAGGTGCGGGTCGCGCCGGACGGTCGCGTCCTTTCCGAGGCCGAATGGAACGCCGGCGTGGACCGATGGTTGCCGAGTGCCGGCGATCGCGCGTTCGTCGCGTCGCTGATGGGACGCGTCGTCGAGCCCGGCAGGTTCGCGGGCTGGATCGCGCCGCCGACCGCGATCGGCGTCAACCGGCAGCCGGTCAATTTCGAGTACGTGCGCTTCAACTGACACGGCGTTAAAGGTGGTGCGCGAGCGCCGCCTTCGATGCCGGGAAGAACCCGATGGCCGCCGCCGCACCGAGCGCCGATTATTCGCTGCAGCACCTGATCGATCCCGAGGTGTGCATACGCTGCAACACGTGCGAGTCGACGTGCCCCATCGGCGCGATCACGCACGATTCGCGCAACTACGTGGTCGACTTTGCCACGTGCAACGGCTGCAATGCCTGCGTGCCGCCGTGTCCCACGGGCGCGATCGATCACTGGCATCAGGTGCGCAAGGCGGCGCCGTACACGCTGGACGATCAGCTTGCGTGGGACGCATTGCCGGCGCCGGCCGAGCTCGACATCGAGCGCGGCGAGACGATGTCCCGGAGGACGTCCGGCGGCTGACGGAAATCGCGACCGCGGGTCAGGGCGGCGCCGCCTCTGCGCCGTCGTCGGCGGCGCATCCGTACGTGAATCTCTACTCGCAGCAGAAGCCGGCGATCGCCACTGTCGCCGGCAATCATCGCCTGACGGCAACGGACGCGTCGGCCGACATTCGCCACATCGTGCTCGACTTCGGCAACACGGCGTTTCCGGTCCTCGAAGGCCAGACGCTCGGCATCCTGCCGCCCGGCCTCGATGAAAACGGCAGGCCGAATTACGTCCGCCTCTATTCGATCGCGAGTCCCCGCGACGGAGAACGTCCACAGCACAACAACGTCGCGCTGACGATCAAGCGCGTGACCGCCGATCGCGACGGCAATCCGGTGCAGGGCATCGGCTCGAACTACCTGTGCGATCTCGCGGTCGGCGAGGAAGTGAAGGTCGTCGGTCCGTACGGCGCGAGCTACCTGATGCCGAATCATGCGGGATCGTCGCTGATGATGATCTGCACGGGAACAGGCTCGGCGCCGATGCGCGCGATGACGGAACGGCGCCGCCGGCGCAGGGCGCTGAACGAAGGCGGCGAGCTGCTGCTTTTCTTCGGTGCCCGCGTCGTCGAGGAGCTGCCGTATTTCGGTCCGTTGATGAAGTTGCCGAAGGACTTCATCGACATCAACTTCGCGTTCTCGCGCGCACCGGGCGAGCCGAAGGTGTACGTGCAGGACCGCATTCGCGCGCGCGCCGACAAGGTCGCGCGGATGCTGCGGGACGACGACTGCTACATCTATGTGTGCGGGCTCAAGGGCATGGAAGCGGGCGTCCTCGACGCGTTCCGCGAGGTGTGCCGCGCGCATGGTCTCGAGTGGGACACGCTGATGCCGCAGTTGCTGGCGAAGCGCCGGCTGCATATCGAGACGTACTAAGACAGGTGAACAGGCCCTGGTTCGTAGGCGTGCTCCTACTCACCGATGGGCGCTCGTCCGATACCGTCGCGCGCGGACGGCGGCCAGCATCGCAAGGCAACGCCGAATCGTGGTGACGGGAGCGGCTGTCCGATAACAACGTGATTCAACGGAAGGACTGAAAATGCGAAACGCAATCGCGGTGCTTGCCTTGCTGCTGTGCTCGATCACTTCGGCCGCTGCCCAGGTCAGCGTCGGCATCGGTCTTCCCGGCGTCAGCATCGGCATCAATGTGCCGGTGTATCCGCAGTTGGCTCCCATACCCGGCTACCCGGTCTATTACGCGCCGCAACTCAATTCCAATTACTTTTTCTACGACGGCATGTACTGGGTTCTCGACCAGGACAACTGGTATGAGAGCGCCTGGTACAACGGGCCGTGGCAACTCGTGGCGGCCGGATGCCGTGCCGCTGTTCCTGTTGCGCGTTCCGGTGCGTTATTACCGCCGTCCGCCCGAATATTTTCGCGGATGGGCGTCGAACGCGCCGCCGCGCTGGGACCAGCATTGGGGCAATGGGTGGGCCACGAATCATCGCGGATGGGACCGCTGGAATCGCAACGCCGTGCCCGCACGCGCGCCACTGCCGACCTATCAGCGGCAGTATTCCGGGAATCGATACCCGCGCGCCGAGCAGCAGCAAACGCTGCGGAGCCAGAACTACCGTAACCAGCCGCGCAGCGCCGGCGTCCAGCAGCAGCAGTCGCCGCGCGCACAGGGTCGGCCCGCATCGCCGCCGCAGGCGAGACAGGCGGTGCCACAGCCGAGAAATGCGCCGCCCCAAGCGCGAAACGCTGCGCCCAACGAGCGCAGAGGTGTCCAGAGGCCTGTTGCGCCGCCGGCGGCTGCTGCACAGCGCGGTGGACCTCCTCCGCAGGCGCGCGCACCCGCGCAGGGTCGCGGGCCGCAAGGCAACCCACCCGCACGCGGACAGCAGAAGGGCCGGGAAAACGAGGGTGGCAAAGGCGAACGGGGCGGCGACCACAACGGATAGAACCCAGGGCATCCTGGTTGCAGGCAAGGGCCGCGTCGTTCGCCGCGGCCCTTTGATCTCATGAGCCGTCCCGCGACGGTCGCAAATCCTTCGACGGCCGGCGTAGCAGAGCGAGTCAGTGCGATCGACTGGGGCGCGCGTGTCGGTCGACCTCGATGCACAGGGCAGCGTACGCATCAACCGCCTGATTTCACCGGCCGAATGCGAAGCCCTGGCGTCGCTCTACCCGGTCGACGCGTGTTTCCGCTGCAACTGACGATCCCGTTGTCCGAGCCCGTGCGGGACTTCGAAGGCGGCGAGTTCGTGATGATGGAGCAGCGCCCGCGGATGCAGTCGCGGCCCGCTGTTCCACATTCGGCGTCCAGGACGGAGCTGCTGCGATCAGTATTTGCAGTTTGCCAACCTTGACAGATTTTCGGGCTGAGCAT
This sequence comes from uncultured Pseudomonadota bacterium, assembly GCA_963706225.1. Lineage (GTDB taxonomy): Bacteria > Pseudomonadota > Gammaproteobacteria > Burkholderiales > Casimicrobiaceae > VBCG01. The sequence continues at coordinate 311,140 of CAVPMH010000019.1, read as the reverse complement.
ATTTTTTCTCTCGGCCCAGCCTTGATCGTGGGGCGCAGTCTTCTTTCAGCGTTGGCCCACGCCAACCAGTGCGCAAGCTCGCAGGCCAGCACACGTCATCACCACCCGTCGAAGAACCAGGAGGAAGCAATGCAGCTCCATTCGTTGCAACACAATCAGTCGATCACCCGGCAACGTAGGAGAAACCGTGTTGTACCACTGTTGGCGGCGCCGGCGATGGCCGCCGTCATGGTCTCTGCGGCGCCTCCGGCGGCGGCGAGTTGCTCCGACCTCTGCGAGCGCTCTCGCTGCCGAACACGACGATCACGCTGGCTCAATCGTATGCGGCCGGCGACACGGTATCCGGTACGACGAAAGCGCCCGTCGGTCTCTGCCGGGTGGCGGGGACGATCAAACCGGGGAGCCAGTCGAACATCCATTTCGAAGTCTGGATCCCGACCGACGGAAGCTGGAACGGCAAGTACCAGCAGATCGGCAACGGCGGGTTCGCCGGTTCGATCTCGCTGTCCGGCATCGCCAACGCGGTGTCGCGCGGCTATGCCACGGCCGGAACGGACGACGGCACCTCCGGGCCACCGTCGGGAGCCCCGGCTTTCATCGGCAACCCGGATGTCCTGCTCGACTACGGATATCGCGCCATCAAGGCGACGAGCGACGATTCCAAGGCGATCATCGACGACCTGATGGGACAAGCGCCGAGCTATTCCTATTTCGTCGGGTGTTCGGACGGCGGCCGGGAAGCGTTGCAGGAGGCGCAGCGCTTCCCCAGCGATTTCGACGGGATCATCGTGGGGTCGCCGGTCAACGACCAGGTGGGCGAGTTCGGCTCCTCCTATCTTTACGACATGCAGGCGACGCTCACCGGCCCGCAAACCAACGGCATTCCGGATGCGTACATCCCCACGAGCAAGCTCGCCCTGCTGAGCAACGCGGCGCTGGCCGCATGCGTGGGCAAGGATGGAGGTGTGGCGACCGACGCCTTCCTCAGCGACCCGCGGCAGTGCTTCTTCGATCCGGGGTCGTCGAGTGCAAGCGCGGTCAGGACCCCAGCACCTGCCTGACGCCGCCGCAGGTGGAAGCGGCACGGAAGATCTACGCCGGTCCCCACGACCACGGAACCCTGCTGTTTCCAGGTCTATGAGCCCGGCGGCGAGTCGGCGTCCGGGGACTGGACGACCTGGATCACCGGCAGTTCGCCCGCTACGCCCGGGAGCCAGTATCGGGCTTGGTTTTGGTTTCGGATGTGACCTGATGCAAGGCGTGACGAGCTGCGACTACCTCGGCATCGACCTCGTGCAGCAGGACGACGCCGCGCGGCAAATCTTTCAGCCCATCCTCAGTTCCGTGAATCCCGACCTGCGGGCGTTCAAGGCCCACGGGGGCAAGATGATCCAATATGCGGGATGGGCGGATACCGCGATCGCTCCGGAGAATGGCCTCAACTACTACCGGAAGGTGACCGACACGATCGGCGATCCCCACGATTTCTACCGCGTCTTCATGGCGCCGGGTATGGCGCATTGCAGCGGCGGCGCCGGTCCAAACGCATTCGGCAACGGCACCAGCAACGGGCCGGTGATCGACGCGGACCACGACCTGGTGAAAGTCCCTGGAGCGCTGGGTGGAGCAAGGAATCGCTCCGGACCGGATCATCGCCACCCATTACGTGAACAACGTTCCGGCCCAGGGCGTGGCAGTTCCAGAGGCCGCTCTGCCCGTACCCCGAACGTGCCGAGTATGTGGGAACAGGCGATCCGAACGACGCCGCGAACTTCCAATGCGTCGCGCATAACGATCCCTTCGATCCGCGCAACATCGGACCTCAGCGCGCTTACAAAGAGGGAAGATAGGGCGTCGTACCGGGGGCGCCTGCAAGGTGCGCCCCCTTCTTGCTGTTTACTTTCCCCGCCGGCTGCCTACGACCTTTCTCAATGTCGGCGCATTCCCTGGAAATGGGCGCTACGTCGGCCGCCCCTGAATGCCCGCTAGCCGAGAGTGATGGAGGAAGGCGCGATCCATACCGAGGATGAACTTCAGCAATTCCTCGAGGATCTGCTCCTTGATCGCATTGCTTTGAAACGCAAGGCTAACGCGATCAAAACGATCCGCATTCACGAGAGTAGTGGTAATGGTGCCCGTTTGGTAATCGGCTCTGAAGACGACCGCGGCAGGAATTTCCGGCGGCACCGTCACCATGCATCGGCGGACGGTTCCGTCGCCATCCTGTATGCGTCGGCTCGCGAACTTTAGATTTGCTCTTTCGAGATCCTTCTTGGCAAGCTCTGCGTCTATCGCCCACATCTCCGCGGTAATCGGCTTCGAAGCGCAGATTTGATAGTAGAGATTGATTTCATCGATAACGGAAAAGCCTCGCATGTTCTGCGTGTGCTGCCCGACCACGCCGCGCTCGAACCGGGGTGATTCGAAGACGATTCCATGTCCCAGATTGAAGCGGTGCTGGATCGGCGACTTGATGGTGTTGAGATAGGTAATTGCCTTTTCCAGCCATCGAAAAGACTTGCGCATTCGAGCGTCAATGACCTTGCATTCCTCGACGGCCGCATGGGCGGGCGGGGAGTGCTGGACCGTTTCATATTCGTTGCGAAGCGCATCCAGAAAGGACGTTTTCTCAGCCATGCTCGTGTCCAAATGACTACCAGACAGGCGGGAAGCAGTTTTCGCGCCAGCGAGCTGCAAGGGGGCTCCAAGGACCTTGGAGCGCGCGACGACTTGCGCAGACGTCACGACACTACCGGCGGGCTATCGACTCACGCATGCGCGCGCTGGGCGAACGATCTGCCAAGCGCGGTGCAGATAAAAGACGAAGCGCGGGAAGCGCCCCGTATTGGTGCACCATACGAGCGTAGCGCGTCAGGAATGCGACGATCTGTGTCGGTGCTCCCGGCCGGGAACCAACCGCGCGCAGACCCCGCGATGCGCTGCTCGCGATCGGCCAGCATCGCGCCAGCGTCGTCGAGCGCATCGTCGCTACCTGGGGTGTGCCCCTAGAAAGCCGACGCTCGGCCACCGCCGTACTTGATCGCGTTTAAGATCTGGTAGATCGAACTTGGCTTGACCAGCAGGTCATCGAAGCCGGCGTCCGCCGCTTCCCGCCGCGTGGAGTCATCGGAGCGGCCTGTGTTTGCGATCATTCGCAGACGCCGCCCGTAGTCCTGCCGCAACTGGCGGGCGACCTCCAAGCCATCCATGGATCGCAAGTTGAGGTCGAGGACCACCGCATCGGGGAGCGAGTGCGCAACTTCCGACAGGGCTTCCGGACCATCGTGGACGACGCGTACGGCATAACCGACGGTTCGGAGTAGCTCGGCGATGGCCTCTGCCAGCGCTCGATTGTCTTCGACGATGAGAATGGTGCCCACCAGCGCCTACATCAGATATGAGCTGAACACCCGGCGACGGGGGCGTCGAGCGTTCATGGCGACACCCTATTTGTTTTCATCTGACTGAAGCTATAGGCGGGGCGGCGTAAAAGTGTAGGCAAATCCGTACTCCGAATGCAACTCGGCGTAGCGCTCTGGATTAATTGACCACCGCCGCGATTTCAAGACGTCGCACGAGAGCCGCGCTTCGAACCTCGGGTGTCGAGACGATTTACACCGAACGCGTTTGAAGGAGGGCTTCATTCTTTGCCCGCGCGCTTAGCGGCGCTCTGACCACCCGATCTCGGTTTGTGGTACGCCCCATGCTTTCAGAAACATATGACCCTCAAGACGCCCTTACAGGACGACGACAGGATCGCCGACGCGGAACCCACCTTCGCGAGCGATGCGGAGATCGCGCTCGCGCAACGGTTGCGCCGCAAACTCGAGGAACGGTTCTTGGCGCTCACTACTGACCAGTCCGTTCTGAATCCGTACGGCAACGAACCCAAAGTCGAAATGCGGTCATCGATCCGGATACCTGGGCGAGGCCGGCAACTGCGCTGACCCCACCCGAGGTCACTTCACTCGTCGGCGCTAGTCCTCTCCATCGCACGTCGCAAGTAGCCGTAATCCTTCTTCATCGTGGCCGCTCGAGCCACCACCGGTTGCGGCGACTTGGAAAATTGAGCGATTCTGCGGCCGGAGCAAGACGCCGCGTCCGGCGCGGTCCGGATAGGTCGAAGCGCATCCTGTCGGGCGTCCGTCCTCGCAGACCTTCCTACCGGCCACGATCCGATCTCCGGATAGGCGTCTGACGATGTCGCCGCTGCGCGCTGGGGCGGACACTTACGGAATCGCGGAGTGGATCGACGCGCCACGAAGCCGGGATAGCGCGGGGTTTGTACCTGCGAGATGGTGCGAGCCAGGCGAGGTGAACCTCGTGCTGCAGCAGGTCGATCCAGTTGTTCAGTTGCGTTTGAGACTACTGCCGCGCTACTACGATGCGGTCGTCGGCGATCTTACTAACGACGAGGTCGCAAACGCGAACGGCCGAGTTCGACCCCGAAGCGGATGCGTCCCGGGTACCGAGGCGAGCAATCGCGCGGCGACGCAGCGCAGCGACGTCGGGAATCACGGGAGACTCTCTGACCGGTGTCGCGCTAATGCACCAGCAACGTCTTGGGCGGACCGACCCGATGCGCGTCGATCTGCCGACGCGTGTACGGAAGTCGCGGCCATTCGCCCTTCGAAAAGGTGTCGAGCTGGTCGTACGCGTACGGCGACATCGGATCGCTCGCCTGTCCGTAGGTGAGCATGCCCCACGCGATCGGGCCGTCGGCATCGAACGTGACGAGCTGGATGTAGCTGCTGCCGAAGTCGATGTCGTAGCCGCGCCGGCGTGAGGTCCCGGGCTTTCCACTTTGTTGAGCACGCCCTCGAATCTCCTCGCCTCCGGGCACCGGCACCGGTCCGTGCGGCGTCGCCTTGACCTGCGCCGTGCGCAGGCGTGACGTCGATCGCGAAGCCGGCGCCGCGCAGATGCCTTGGCGGCGTCGTCGAGCGATTGCAGGCAGCGCGGCCTTGACGCTCGGCGTCGGCGAGGTTGAGGCCCGCAGGCGTGTCGATCGGCCGCGCGAGGATCGAACGGCACGCGCCAGAGGTTGTTCACGTCGCGCGCACGGCGCCAGAATTCGCGAAACAGCGGCGCCCCGCGCGCGTCGAGCGAGCTGGTGCGGTCCCAGCGCGCAAGCACCGCGCACGCGTCGCGCTGGTTGTCGCTGACGGCCTCGCCGCACAGTCCGCGCATGTCGTCCATCACGAGCATGCCCGCGAGGTTGGCGTCGCTGAAGAGGATGCGCTCGACGTCGAGTGGGTCCGATCCCGTTCGGCCGGCATCGGTTTTGGCCCGCGAGCTCGCGCGTGATCTCCGTCAGTCCCATGCGCGTGCGCAGTCCCTGCGGCGTGCCCTTCAGGCCAACGAGCGGCGAAATGTCCGGCCACGCGATGGCCGGGTTGGTCAGCCAGAAGCTGTCGTTGCTGTTCTGCACCCAGTCGCGGCGCACGGCGACGGGCATGCGCGACGCGGGAATGAGGCCCGGCGCCGCGGCGGCAGCGTTCTTGCGCCAGCCGCACTCGGCGCGCGAGCCGTCGAGGACGACGAGGCCCGCGCTCGCGAACAGCGAGGCCGCCCGCGGCGTCGGCGCGCAACGCTGCAGGTCGGCGGCCGTCACGTCGGGCACGTTCGACAAGTCCGCGTACAGGACCTTGCCGTCGCGGTCGGCCGCGATCGTATTCACCCACGGGATGCCTTGCCGGCCCATCGCGTCGCGCAGCGCCTCGACGCTCGTGGCGCGGTTCATCGCCAGCCAGGCGTCGAGCGAGCGCGCGTTGAGCGCGTTGGCGTCGCGGATCGCGTAGGCGTGCGCGGCGGTCCACCCGAGACCGGCGCGCGGCACGCGAGCACCGGGCCCCAGACCGTGTGCCACGTCGTCGCCGACTGCTCGCCCGTGCTGCCGTCGGCGTTGCGCACGCCGATCGTCGTCACGACGCGCGTCATCCTGCGCGGCTGCGCCGTCGAGCATGTACGACGTCGGGTCGCCGGGAACGAGCTGCAGCTCGTACAACGTGTCGCGCTTGCCGGTCGACACGGTGTGTGTCCACGCGACGTCGCGGTTGAAGCCGATGTGCACGACCGGGTTGTCGCCGATCGATGCGCCCATCACGTCGAGCTTGCCCGGGATCGTCAGGTGCATCTGCCAGAAGCGGGCGGCGCCGACCCAGGGGAAGTGGGGATTGCCGAGCAGCAGGCCGGTGTGCGCGCTCGTGACGTCGCTGCCGAACGCCCAGCCGTTCGATCCGATCGTGACGCGGTCGGCATCGACGAGAGCAGCCCATGCGGCGTCTCCGGCATCGATCGGCCCGGCGGCGGCCGCCGCGACCGGCGGGCGCGCCGCGAGCACCGCGTCGGCGAGGAGTGCGACGCTGGGCGTGACCATCGCCAGCTCGGTCAGCCGGTGAAAGTCGGCGATCGTCATCGGCCGCGCCCACGCGGTGCCGCGGCACGGCAGCGGAAGGTGGTCGACGCCGATATCGGCAAGGTAGCGATTGAAGCCGGCGACGTAACCGCGCACCGCGGCCTTGGCGTCGTCGCTCGCCTGCGCGTTCGCGGCCGCGAGCGCGGCGTCGTCCATGTGCATGCGCACGAAGAAATCGATCTGCGCGTCGGGCATCGTGCGCAGGCCGAACAGGCCCTGGGCGTTCGGTCCGAAGTAAGCGCGAACGCTCGCCGCGCGCGGTGAGCAGGCTGTCGAGCGTGGTGCAGACGTAGTCCTCGGCGTGCGCGTAGGCGACGCCATACGCGAGGGCTCTCGTAGTTTTGCGCGGTGATGTGCACGACGTGAAAGTCGGTGCGCTCGAGGATGACGGCGCGCGGATCGATGGCGGCAGGCGGTGTCGCGCAACCGCCGAGAATCAGCGCTGCAAGGTAAACGACGCCGCCGGTGCGCTGCAGCCAGCGGCGTACATCGAAGGTGATGGTTGAAGCGATGAGCACGCGGTGCCGCATTATGCGCTCCGTATGCACGCGGGTGCCGCCGCCGGTCATTGCGCCGTTGGTTTGACAACAGTTGCGAGGTCAAGCGGTCGCCGCCCGTTTGTGCGCGACGGTCTGCTCTGGCCGAACTGAGACATACGCGAGCGACTGCACCTAGCGGATTGCCGCCGCAGGAATCGGCAGGGCGCGCGTGATAAATCTCACTTCCGAGTTCGAAGCCCCTGGTCCAAAGCACTTGGTACCGGGAACGACGAGCGTTCACCTTTGCTTCGATGACGAGATGCGACATCTACGTCGCGGTCCCACACACAAATTCTTCGCGTGATGGACCGAGTGCCGAGATCAAAGTCCTGACCTCGAATCGCTCAGCTTTTAGCGCCTGGTACGTCTACCTCCAATGAGCTTCACGCCCCGCAACGTCGCAGCGCAGGCCCCCCTCCAGGCGCGGCTCAAGCCTTCGCGTACCACGATTTCACGCCGGGATGGTCGCGCACGGCGTCGTACACCGCCATGAGCTTGGGGTAGCCGGCGAATATCGTTGCGGGAATGTGGTCGACCTTGCCGCCGATGAACCAACGCACAGCCATGTGGAGTTTGAGGTCCACGACGTGGAGCTTCGCACCGCCGAAGAACGGCTCGCCGAGGATGTTCTTTTCCGCCGACCTTGCCCACGCCGGGCAGGAAGCCCGCCACCAGCGCCTCGCGCGCGGCCCTCTTCTCGGCTTCCCCCATGCGGATGGTCGGCGCGACGACGCCGCGGAGGTCCTCCACGTGCTGCATCATTCCTTCGTGGCGTGCCGCCTCGAAGTCGTCGGCAGGGTGGAGGCCGTGGCGGCGACCGATCAACACGAGGATGGCGTTGGACTGCGCGAGTGGTGGTTGGCCCGGTAGCTCGAGGACGGGCAAGCCCCCATAAGGCGTCTGCTCTTTCATCGTGTGCCACGCGGCGGCGTTGATGCGCGCGTCTTCGAAATCGATGCCGGCGAGATGCAAGGCGAGGCGGCACTCCTCGCCGCGACTCACGGGAGCGTCGAAGTAGGTCAGCTTGGCTTTGTTCATGGAGGTGAAGCGTACCACCACTTCGGTGATCGCATCCCGGCTCCCGCCAGGTCCATCTGCGCGCCGCAGACAACTCAGCGCTCAGTTCGAAGCCCTGATCCAAAGTACTTGGCAGAGGGTACGGGGAACGAGGGCGTTGTACCTCGAACGAAGATTGCTTGGGATAGCATTCGATTTCTCGATCGTTCGACCTGGCAACGTCTGAAAGTGATCGAGTATCCGGGACGCTCGGCGGATTGGCTTGATGAAAGAGGCGCCACAATTCCCCCGGTTTATCGAGGAGACCACGTTGAGCCGGAATGGCGTGTACGGGTTCTTGTTGTTGGCGCTTGCCTTATCGGCGTGCACTCCGCCCAGAGAACCGTTGCCGATCACGCCTGCGGGCGATTCAAAAGGCGCAGCCGTCGTACGGCGCGCTCTTCCCGAAACCGCCGTGCCGGCCCTGGCGCCCCGAGCCCCGCCCGTTGTCGTGCCCACCGGGTCACTCTACGTCTGTGTCTCCGAAACCGGCGGCGTGCGCCAGCAGACGGCGATCGAATTTGCGCCGAAGGTAGGCACGTTATGCGCGAAGCATCCGGAAATGGGACCGTGCCAATATGAACGCGAGGTGTGTCGGCGCAGCGGTGGGCGAGTTTACGCAGCGGGCGGAGTCGAAATCACGATGCAGACCGAGGCGGAATACGACAAGAAGGTCATGCGCGTCCGCTTCAAGGCGAACTGAGACAAGGTCCGGCCAGATTGTCAGCCGGCTGCATTCCAATTGCTGGCCAAAGGGAGGGGCGGCGATATCCTCCGCGAGCGGCGCCCCGATCATGGCGCAGAAATACCAGCGCCTCGGTTGCAGCCGCTCGACCGCATTAACGATCTGATACCTCGGACTGTGTTCTCAGTCCGGCGTCCAGACCGGCGTTCCGTTACCGCAGATGCGGGATAGTCCCCCCGAATAGGCCCAGCAGCCCGATGATGATGAGGTAGATGGCGACGATGTAGTTCAGCAGGCGCGGCACGATCAAGATGAGAATGCCGGCGAGCAGTGATACGAGCGGACCAGCGCTCAGGTGGATATTCATTTCGTTCTCCGTGATAGTTTCCGGCCGATCGTAAGCTACCCCAGCGCTCGCCGCTCGGCAAATGGAACGAGCGCGTGCTTGGGAGAACGCACCGCGCGCGTTCGTGCTCAGTACCTCGAACGCAGAACCTGGTCCGTAGCGCTCAGCGTTTGGAAGACGCCGCTGGAACGAACGATGGCCCACGCAAGATGGGGAGGTCCTGCCAACCCATCGGCGGTGCTACGCGCGAACGAAGCCATTGCCTCCGAAGCCGAAAACCTTTGACGAGGTGCGGTCGGGCGCGGGACTGTGCGCGCGCAGCGCGCGACCGCAAAGCGCCGCCATTTCGAGCTTCGGATCGACCGGCGTAACGACGCGCTGCAGATCGCCGCGAGTGCACGACGAAATCGCGCAGATCGCGATACGCCATCGGATCACGGCTCAAGTGCGAGCCGCGCCGCCTCGTCTTCCGTGAGCTTCGCACCTTCGGCCATTCGCTGCGCGAGCTCGGCCGGTGACATCGCTTCGTCCAGGATCCGCAGAAGACTCGCGCGGGCGCGCGCCTCGTTGTGCTGCCGGTGCGCCTTGAAACGTGCATGCTCGCCATCGGCGTAGCCCAGAAGGCGCGCGGCGGCATCGCCGTGCCCGGCCTTGGCAAGCCGAAGCGCGAAATGATCGCCGAAGCGGTAGAACGTGCCGATCTCGCTGATCAGCGGGATCGCCTCGTTCATCGCAGCGAGCGCCTCGTCGAGGTCGCCGCGCTCGGTCAGCGCGCCGGCGAGGTTGCCGAGTCCCTGGCCCAATCCTGCCTTGCCGGACACCGGCGACTTGCGGATGAGCGCGATCGCGTCCTGCATGCTCGTGACGGCGGCGTCGAGATCCCCCGTGCTCCACGTGAAGTCCGCGAGGTTGTTCGCGGTGCCGAGTGCCGACCGCTCGGCGCCGGCGCTGCGGTAGTGGCGCAGCGCCGACTCGAAATGGTCGCGTGCGAGCGCGGGATCGGAAACGATGGCGCGAAAGGCGCAGACGCGGAAATAGTTTGCGAGAAGACGGGGCTTCCCCGCCTGCTCGATCAGCGGCCGGCCCTCGGCGAGCGCCTTCTGCGCCTCGTCCTCGGACTCCGGCGGGAGCGCCATCGCATAGTTCACGAGCGTGTCGCCGAGTTCCGCCGGCAGGTTCGCCGCCCGGAATAACGCCACCGCTCGCCCCCGCGCCTCGGCGGTGCGGAGAGGCGCGATATCGCCCAGAAGCGGCCGAACGCGGTCCAGAAGCGGGCGACGACCTTGCGGGCGGTAGCGTGTCGTCGACGCGGGACGCCATCGCCTCCATGCGCTGCCGCGCTTCCGCAGTCGAGCGAAAGCTGGTTCCACATTTCGTGCGACGTCCCCGCGATCTCGATGCCCATCGCCTTGTCGCCGTTCGGGCCGAACGCCCAGTCGAGCGCGTTGCGCAGGTTGTCGCGCTCGGGAAGATACGTATTGCGCCATTCGACGTCGGGCGTCGTGGGCCACTCGGCATACGCGCGCTCGAAGAGGTCGCGCATGAACGTCGCGTGCCGCCGCTCGATCTCGGCCGACTCGCCGGCCTCGGCGAGCTTCTCCAGCGCGTACGCGCGCGTCGTCTCGAGCAGGCGATAGCGCGTGCCGGCGTTCTCGTCGGTATCCGCGACGACGAGCGAACGGGCCACGAGATGCGACAGCAGATCGATCACCTCGAACTCGTCGATCGCGTCGTCGCCCGCCGACGCGACCCGCACCGTCGAGCGTGAAGCCTCCGGCGAAGATCGAAAGCCGTCGCAGCACCTTGCGCTCGCGCTCGGAGAGCAGCCCGTAGCTCCAGTCGAGCGTCGCGCGCAGCGTCTGCTGGCGCGGCAGCGCGGTGCGGCGCCCGCCGGTCAGCACGCGGAAGCGCTCGTCGAGCTTTTGCGCGAGCCGATCGACGCCGAGCATCGGCGCGCGTGCCGCGGCCATTTCGATCGCAAGAGGAATGCCGTCGAGACGCCGGCAGATCGCGGCGACCGTCGACGCGTTCCGATCGTCGAGGTCGAAGCGCGGATCGGCGGCCTTCGCGCGCTCGGTGAAGAGCTGGATCGCACCGGACTGCAGCGCTTCCTCCGACCGCACGTGCGTCTCCTTGGGCACGCCGAGCGACGGCAGGCGGAAGATCTGCTCGCCTGCGATGCCGAGCGGCTCCTGCGAGCTGATCAGCACGCGCACCTTCGGCGCGGCGGCGATCAGCGTCTCGACCATCGCGGCGACCGCGTCGATCACGTGCTCGCAATTGTCGAGCAGCAGCAACAGGTCCTGGCTCTTGAGCCGCGACACCATCGCCTCGAGCGGCGTCTTGGCCGACGACGTGTCGATGTCGAGGGCGGTCGTCACAGCGCCCGGCACGAGCGTCGCATCGGAGATCGCGGCGAGCTCCACGAGCCACGCGCCGTCGGGAAACCGGTCGAGGAGCCGCGTCCCCACTTCGAGCGTGATCCGCGTCTTGCCGACGCCACCGGTGCCCGTCACGGTGACGAGCGGGTTCTGCGAAAGCAGCGTGCGCAGCCGCTCGAGCTCGGCGTCGCGTCCGATCAGCGCCGTCGGCTGCCGCGGCAGGTTCGTCGGGCGATTCTCGGTCGTGCGCAGCGGCGGAAATTCGTGGGGCAAGTCTGGGACGTCGACCTGATGCACGCCGACCGGCTGCAGCGGATCGTCGAGCGGATGCGCCCCGAGATGGCGCAGCGTGTGCCGGTTCTCGCGCTCGGCGGCGACGAGCTCGGCCGCCGACGACGTGACGAGCACCTGCCCGCCATGCCCGAGCGTGAGAAGCCGTGCCACGCGATTCAGCGCCGGGCCGAAATAGTCGCCTTCGCGCTTCTCGGCCGTGCCGACGTGAACGGCCATGCGAACGGCGAGCCCGTCGACGGCCGACCAGTCGTGGCGCGCGAGCGCCTGCTGCGCCTTGATCGCAGCGCCGACCGCATCCGACGGCCGCCGGAAGGCCGCGTTGAACGCGTCACCGCCGGTCTTGAACACCTCGCCGCCATGAGCTGAGATCGCGCTGCGCAGGATGTCGTCGTGCGCACGCAGCGCTTCCTGCATCGCCGCGCGGTGGTTGAGCCACTTGAGGCTCGAGCCTTCGATGTCGCTGAACAGGAACGCGACGAGATCCGCGTACGCGTCGACAGCGGTCGCGCGAAGCGGAATCACCGCGGCGGAGTGTGCGTCGCTCATGATGCGCTATGTCGAGGCATCGCCAGTCTAGCAAGCGGCGTTCGTCGCGCAATAGTCCGCGGCAATACTGCGCACTGTTTTTTCTTCACGCCGATCTCACGTTACTTCGGCTTCGCCGGCGGTGGTGTGTTTTCCGTCTGCACGCGCGGATCGCAGTTAGACACTTGGCAATTTGTTAGACAAACGGCCGCAGCGTGCGGCCGTAAGTCATTGATTTTGGTCGGGGCGAGAAGATTCGAACTTCCGACCCCCTGCACCCCATGCAGGTGCGCTACCAGGCTGCGCTACGCCCCGACCGATCGACGATTATACCGTTCGCGCTCAACGATCGGGCGCGAGCAGCCGGCGTATTTCCTGCAACTCCTCGCGCAACGTCGCGGCGTCGAGCGGGCGCGACGTCGTCGGTGGCGCGGCGACGGTCGTGGACGGCGTCGCGGCGCGCGCCGCTGCGCGCGGCTCGGTCGCTTCCGAATCGAGCCGGTGACGCGCGCCGTTGATCGTGAAGCCCTGTTCGTACAGCAGGTCGCGAATGCGCCGGATCAGCAACACCTCGTGATGCTGGTAGTAGCGGCGATTGCCGCGCCGCTTCACCGGCTTGAGCTGCGAGAACTCCTGTTCCCAATAGCGCAGCACGTGCGGCTTGACCGCACACAGTTCGCTGACCTCGCCAATCGTGAAGTAACGCTTGGCGGGAATCGGCGGCAGCGTCGTCTTAGCTCGGCTGGCTTCGGGCATGGTTCGCCGCTTCGACCATGGCCTTCAACTTCTGGCTCGCGTGAAACGTCACGACGCGGCGTGCGGTGATCGGAATCTCTTCTCCCGTCTTCGGATTGCGTCCGGGCCGCTGCGGCTTCTCGCGCAACTGAAAATTGCCGAAGCCGGAAAGCTTGACGCTGCGTCCCTCTTCGAGCGCCGTGCGGATCTCTTCGAAGAAACGCTCGACCATGTCCTTCGCCTCGCGCTTGTTGAGTCCAAGCTGCTCGAAGAGAAGATCGGCGAGTTCGGCTTTGGTCAGCGTCATCGGGGAGCCTGTTGTCTCAGGGTGGCGCCGAACCTGGCATGAAGCGCGGCGACCAGGGTCGCCACGATGCGCTCGCTGTCCACGTCGGTCAAAGTACGTTCAGTATCCTGCATAAGCACAAGAATCGCAACGCTTTTCATGCCGTTCGGCAGCTCGTGGCCGCGATAGACGTCGAACACGTCCAGCGACTCGATCTGCGGGTACGTCGATCTCTTGCAGCACTTCAAGTACATTGCCTACTTCTATGTTTTCATTGATAACAATGGCCAGATCACGCCGAATCGACGGCAGTCGCGATACCGGGCGGGCTTCCGGCACGGGAACGCGCGTAACCGCGGCGAGATCGATCTCGAACACGATGGGCGCCGACGGCAATTCGAAGTGGCGCACGAGTCGCGGATGCAGTTCGCCGAGCCATCCGGCGACGCGCGCCGTCGATGCGCACCTCGGCGCTTCGCCCCGGATGCAGCCACGGCTTGACGCGCGCCGTCGTCGAGAGCGACAGCGGCGACGCGAGCGCTTCGAGATCGCCCTTGACGTCGAAGAAATCGACGGGGCGCAGCGGCATTCCCCATTGCTCGGGATCGCTCGGTCCGCAGGCGAGGCCGCCGATGCGAATCGGCTGCGCAAGATCGTCGCGCGCGAACGTGCGCCCGACTTCGAAGATGCGCACGCGCGCGAGCTTGCGCTTCACGTTCGTGCGCAGCGTCTCGATGAGCCCGGGGAGGAGCGTCGTGCGCATCACGTCGCGCTGCGCCGCGATCGGGTTCAGCACCGCGAGCGGGCGTGCGTCCGGATCGAGCGCGCGTTCGTCATCGGCTGCGACGAAGCTGAACGTGATCACCTCCTGCCAGTCGCGTGCGGTGAGCCGGCGCTTGAGCGACGCGCTGCTTCGCTGCGATTCCGGCGACGGAAGCATCGCCTGCACGTGCGCGCGCGGCGTCGCCGGAATGGCGTCGTAGCCGTGGATGCGCGCAACTTCCTCGATCAGGTCTTCCTCGATCGCGAGATCGAATCGATACGATGGCGGCGTGACGACGAAATCGTCGCGCTCGCGCGTGAACGGAAGCCGAAGGCGCGTGAAGACGTCGCCGATCGTATCCGGCGACAGCGCGACGCCGAGCAGCGCGCGCCGCACGCGCGCTACGCAGTCGCACGCGCGCGCGCGCCGGCAGCGCGCCCTTCGCATCCGAGAGCGGTCCCGCGCGACCGCCGCAAATCTCGAGCATCAGTTGCGTCGCACGCTCCACGGCGCGCGGGACCGAGCTCGAAATCGACGCCGCGCTCGAAGCGATAACCGGCGTCGCTCGTGAAGCCGAGCCGGCGCATCTTCCCCTGGATCACCGCGGGGTTCCAGAACGCGCCTTCGAGATACACGGTGCGTCGTGTCGTCGGCGATGCCCGAATGCTCGCCGCCCATGATGCCGGCGAGGCCGAGCGGCTTCGCGCTGTCGCAGACGAGCAGCAGGTCGGGCTCGAGCGACAACGTCTCGCCGTTGAGCAGCGTGAGCGTTTCGCCGGGGCGCGCGAAGCGCACGACGATGTCGCCGTCGAGCAGGCGGTTGTCGTACGCGTGCAGCGGCTGTCCGAGCTCGAGCATCACGTAGTTCGTGATGTCGACGATCGCGGAAATCGAGCGGATGCCCGAGCGTTCGATGCGCTCCTTCATCCACGCGGGTGTCGGCGCTCGCGAATCGATGCCTTCGATGATGCGTGCCGCAAAGCGCGGGCAGGCATCGTCGTCTTCGATCTGCACGCCGCGCGTTGCCGTGCTCGTGACCGGCGCGGCGACGATCGCCGGCAATTGCAGCGGCGCGCCGGTGATCGCGGCGACTTCGCGCGCGATGCCGACGAGCGACAGGCAGTCGGGACGATTGGGCGTGAGCTTGATCGTGATCAGCGCATCGTCGAGCGCGAGCGTCTCGCGCACGTCGCGTCCGGGAATGGCGTCCGCAGGCAGCGCGAGCAATCCCGACGCGTCTTCGGACAACCCGAGCTCGCTCGCCGAGCACAGCATGCCCTGCGACTCGACGCCGCGCATCGTCGTGCGCGTGATCACCTGACCGCCCGGCAGCGTCGCACCTTCGAGCGCACAGGCGACGCGCATGCCGACCGCCGCGTTCGGTGCGCCGCAGACGATCTGCAACGGGCGTTCGCTGCCGATGTCGACACTGCAGACGCGCAGCCGATCGGCATCCGGATGCGGCGCGACGCGCGTGATCACGCCGACGACGACCTGCGTGAACGGCGGTGCGGCGCGCGCGACGTCTTCGACCTCGAAGCCCGCCATCGTCAGCTTGTCGCACAGGGTTGCCGTGTCGATCGGCGGATCGACGAGCGTGCGCAGCCAGCGTTCGGAGAATTGCATGCGCTATGCGAACTGCCGCAGGAAGCGCAGATCGTTCTCGTAGAACAAACGCAGATCGTCGACACCGTAGCGCAGCATCGCGAGCCGGTCGGGGCCGATGCCGAACGCGAAGCCCTGCCAGCGCTCGGGATCGATGTCGACCGCGCGCAGCACGTTCGGATGCACCTGGCCGGCGCCGGCGATTTCGAGCCAGCCGCCGTCGCCGAAGCGCATGTCGATTTCCGCCGACGGCTCGGTGAACGGGAAGAACGACGGGCGAAAGCGCAGCGTCACGTCGTCGCGCTCGAAGAAGTTGCGCAGGAATTCGCTGAAGACGCTCTTCAGATCGGCGAACGAGACGTCGTCGTCGATCCACAGGCCCTCGACCTGGTGGAACATCGGCGAATGCGTTGCGTCGCTGTCGACGCGGTACACGCGGCCGGGCGCGATGATCCGGATCGGCGGCGCGTGCGTCTCCATGTAGCGAACCTGGATCGGCGACGTGTGCGTGCGCAGCACCATGCCGCCTTCGACGTAGAACGTGTCGTGCATCGAGCGCGCCGGATGATTCTCGGGCGTGTTGAGCGCGGTGAAGTTGTGGAAATCGTCCTCGATCTCGGGTCCGTCGGCGACATCGAAGCCGAGCGAGCGGAACAACGTCTCGACGCGCTCGAGCGTGCGCGTGAGCGGGTGCAATCCGCCGCTGCCCCGGCCGCGGCCGGGCAGCGACACGTCGAGCGCATCGGCCGCGAGTTGCGCCGCGAGCTTCGCATCGGCGAGCGCGCCGCGGCGTGCGACGAGGGCCGCTTCGAGCCGCGATTTCGCCGCATTGATCCGCGCGCCGGCCGCGGCGCGCTCCGCCGCGGGCAACTTGCCGAGGCGCTTCAGCTGTTCGGTGAGCGCGCCGGCCTTGCCGAGATACTTCGCCTTCGCGTTCTCGAGCGCGGCCGGATCGGCGCACGCCGCGAAATCCGCCAAGGCGTTGTCGACGATTCGTGTCAGCTCGTCCATCGAATTTCGCGCCACCAACAAAAAAGGGAGGCGATTTGCGCGCCTCCCTTTTGCTTCGATCGCCGGGTCAAGCCAGGGATGCCTTGGCTTGCTCCGCGATCTTCGTAAACGCGGCCTTGTCGTGCACGGCGAGATCGGCCAGGACCTTGCGGTCGATGTCGATCGACGCCTTCTTGAGGCCGTTCATGAACACGCTGTACGTAAGGCCGAGCTCGCGCACGGCGGCGTTGATCCGCGCGATCCACAGCGCGCGGAATTCGCGCTTCTTCGTGCGCCGGTCGCGGTACTGATACTGGCCCGCCTTCATCACCGCTTCCTTCGCGATGCGATAGACGCTGTTGCGCCGGCCGCGGTAACCCTTGGCCTGCTCGAGCACCTTCTTGTGCCGCGCGCGCGCGGTCACGCCACGTTTGACTCTTGGCATGCGCCTCTCCTTACGCGTAGGGCAGCATCGCTGCCACCGCATTCGCGTTCGTCGGATGGACGCTCGCCGAGCCGCGCAACTGCCGCTTGTTCTTCGTCGTCCGCTTCGTGAGGATGTGGCGCTTGCACGCCTGCGAGCGCTTGACCGAACCGTTTCCGCGCACGCGGAAGCGCTTCTTCGCACCCGACTTCGTCTTCATCTTCGGCATGATGCCGTTCCTTTATTTGCTGCCCACGGCGGTGCTCTCCGGCTTCGGAGAGACTTTGGCGCCTTGCGGCTTACCGTCCTCGGGCTTGTCCGGGTGATGCGTCTTCGGCAACGTCTTCTTCGGGGCCAGCAGCATCACCATTTGCCGGCCTTCGAGCCTCGGAAATTGTTCGACGATCGCCACCGGCTCCAGGTCGCCCCGGATCCGTTCGAGCAGGCGCACGCCGAACTCCTGGTGCGCCATCTCGCGACCGCGAAACCGCAGCGTGACCTTGGCCTTGTCCCCCTCGGACAGGAAGCGGGTCAGGTTGCGCAACTTGATCTTGTAATCGCCTTCGTCGGTGCCAGGCCGGAACTTCACTTCCTTGACCTGGATCTGCTTCAGCTTGAGCTTCGCCTCGTGCTGCTTTTTCGCTTCCCGGTATTTGAACTTGCCGTAATCCATGATCCGGCATACCGGGGGCTTCGCCATCGGGGCGATCTCGACGAGGTCGAGCTCGGCGGCTTCCGCCTTGGCCAGCGCTTCGCCCAATGAAACGATGCCGAGTTGCTCGCCGTCCACGCCGACCAGTCGAATTTCAGGGGCGTTGATTTCAGCGTTCAGTCGCTGTTGCTGCTTGTCCAGAGCTATTGTGTGATCTCCATAAAATTCACAAAAAAGAAAAGGCCCGAATGACTAAAGGCCTTTCTCGGTCGTCGCCTCCGCCTTGGAGGCGCGCCAGCAAGGACGACATCGGCATCGAGCCGAGATCCTCGCCGCCGCGGGTACGTACGGCCACGGTTTGCGCCTCCTGCTCCTTATCGCCGACGATCAGTTGATAAGGCAGCTTTTGGAGGCTATGTTCCCGAATTTTATAGCTTATTTTCTCATTACGCAAATCGGTCGCCACGCGCAGGCCGGCGCCTCGCAGCGCGTTCGCCACGTCGCTCGCGTAGGCGTGCTGGCGATCGGTGATCGTCAGGACGACCGCCTGCACCGGCGCCAGCCACAACGGCATCGCGCCGGCGTGGTGCTCGATCAGGATGCCGATGAACCGCTCGAGCGAGCCGACGATCGCCCGGTGCAGCATCACCGGCACGCGGCGGGTGTCGTCGGCGGCGACGTATTCGGCGCCCAATCGTCCCGGCATCTGGAAATCGACCTGCATCGTGCCGCATTGCCACGAGCGGCCGAGCGAATCCTTGAGGTGGTATTCGATCTTCGGCCCGTAGAAGGCGCCTTCGCCCGGCAGTTCGGTGAAGTCGACGCCGCACGCGCGCAGCGCGTCGCGCAACGCGCCCTCCGCGCGCTCCCACGTCGCGTCGTCGCCGAGGCGCTGATCCGGCCGCAGCGCGAGCTTGATCGTGACCGCATCGAAGCCGAACGCGCGATAGACGTCGAGCGCGAGCCGGTTGAAGCGCGTGACCTCCGCCTCGATCTGCTCCTCGGTGCAGAAGATATGGCCGTCGTCCTGCGTGAAGCCGCGCACGCGCATGAGGCCGTGCAGCGCGCCCGACGGCTCGTTGCGATGGCACATGCCGAACTCGCCATAGCGCAGCGGCAGGTCGCGGTAGCTGCGCAGGTCGGCGTTGAAGATCAGCACGTGGCCGGGACAGTTCATCGGCTTGACCGCGAAGTCGCGCTTCTCCGACTCGGTCGTGAACATGTTGTCGCGGAAGTTTTCCCAGTGCCCCGACTTCTCCCAGAGCGCGCGGTCGAGAATCTGCGGACAGCGCACTTCGAGGTAGCCGTTGTCGCGATAGATGCCGCGCATGTACTGCTCGACCACCTGCCACATCGACCAGCCCTTCGGATGCCAGAACACCATGCCCGGCGCCTCGTCCTGCAGGTGGAAGAGGTCGAGCTGCCGGCCGAGCTTGCGATGGTCGCGCTTCTCGGCTTCGGCGATCCGGTGCAGATACGCGTCGAGGTCTTCCTTCGACGTCCACGCGGTGCCGTAGATCCGCTGCAGCATTTCGTTGCGCGAATCGCCGCGCCAGTACGCGCCGGCGAGCTTCGTCAGCTTGAATACCTTGAGGCGCCCGGTGGAGGGCACGTGCGGGCCGCGGCAAAGATCGACGAACCTGCCTTCGGCGTAGAGCGAAATCGGCTGGTCGGAGGGAATCGACGCGATGATCTCGGCCTTGTAGTGCTCGCCGATCGATTCGAAATAGCGCACCGCCTCGTCGCGCGGCATCAGCGAGCGCGTCACCGGCTCGTTCTTCTTCGCGAGCTCGCTCATCTTGCGCTCGATCGCCTCGAGGTCTTCGGGCGTGAACGGCCGCTTGAACGAGAAATCGTAATAGAAGCCGTCCTCGATCACCGGTCCGATCGTCACCTGCGCGTCGGGGAACAGTTCCTTGACCGCGTAGGCGAGCAGGTGCGCGGTCGAGTGGCGGATGACGTCGAGGCCCTCGGCGTCGCGTTCGGTGACGATCGCGACGCTGGCATCGCGGTCGATGACGTGCGAGGTGTCGACGAGCGTGCCGTCGACCTTGCCGGCGAGCGCAGCCTTCGCGAGGCCGGGTCCGATCGACGCGGCGAGCTCGGCAACGGAGACGGGCGCATCGAAATGCTTGATGGCGCCGTCGGGCAATCGAATGTCGGGCATGGTGAAAACCTCCAAAAAAAAGTGCGGCGGAGCCGCACTTTCATGTCGGAGACGGGCAAGGCCGTCAGCGCGAGCGACACCGCGTCGTAGCTACGTCGATGCTCCCCACGTTCGCGGTGTCATAACCCAGGACCTTTCTCGTGCGTGAATGCCGTCGGTTGCCGGGAAGCTGGTAGGCGCGATTGGACTCGAACCAACGACCCCCACCATGTCAAGGTGGTGCTCTAACCAGCTGAGCTACGCGCCTTCGGATAACCTACCGAATTCTATCCGATTCGGAAACGCCGGGCGATACGCAATGCGCATTACCGTGCCCGTGCAGCCGCAACCGGTGCCGCCGAAGATTGCATCACCCAGCGCTTGCGCATCGCCTTCAGCACCAGCAACGCGAGCAGCGCGGTGATCACGTCGAGGACGATCACGATGACGAATACGGTCGTCCAGTTGCCCGTCGCTTCGCGGATGTAGGCGGCGACCGGGCCCCCGAGCACCGATCCCACGCCCTGCGCGATGTACAGGAAGCCGTAGTTCGTCGTCGCGTATTGCGTGCCGAACAGATCGGTCAGCGTCGACGGGAACAGCGAGAAGATTTCGCCCCAGCCGAAAAAGACCAGGCCGGTCAGCACGACGAACACCGCCGCGTTATGCGCGAACAGCAGCAGCAGCAGGATCGCCGCCGCCTCGAGCGCGAACGCGATGAACATCGTGTTCTCGCGCCCGATGTGGTCCGACACCCAGCCGAAGAACGGCCGCGTCAGTCCGTTGGTTGCGCGCGACAGCGTCAACGACAGCGGCAAGCGCGGCCAGCCCGAGCACGAGCGTGTCCTTGACGCCGAAATCGGCGGCGAACGGGCCGACCTGCGACACCACCATCAGGCCGCTCGTCGCCATCATCGACATCATGATGAACATCACCCAGAACACCGGCGTCCTGAGCATTTCGCTCGCCCGATAGCTGCGTTGCGATTGGCGCTCGGCCTGCCGCGCCGCGAGCGCCACCTGCGCGGTGGGCTTCCAGCCGGCTTCCGGAATGCGAAACGCCTGGCTGACGAGCGACGCCGACGACCAGTTGGATCCATCCCCACACGAACAGCGTGCTGGCATAGCCTGCGGCGGGAATCATGTTGGCGATCGGAAACGACGTCAGGATCGCGCCCGCGCCGTAACCGGCCGCGGCGATTCCGGCCGCGAAGCCCCGGCGGTCGGGAAACCATCGCACCATGTGCCCGATGATGCCGACGTAGACGATGCCGGTTCCGAATCCGCCGATGATGCCGTAGGTGAAGTACAGCGCCCAGATGTCGCCGACGTAGGAGGAGAGCACCCAGCTCAGGCCGGACAGTGCGCAGCCGATCGAGATCAGCAGCCGCGGCCCGAACCGGTCGACGAGCCACGCCTGGATCGGCGAGCAGAACGTCTGCAGGACGATGAGCAGCGAGAACGTGACCTGCAGTTGCGCGAGCGACGCGCCGAGCTTGCCTTCGAGCGGGTGAATGAACAGCGTCCAGGTGTACTGGGGACTCGAGATCGACATCATCGCGATGAAGCCCAGCACCATCTGCCACCAGCGATTCATGTACCAGGCGGACGGTTGTGCGGCTTTCGGCAAGACTTGCGTGCTCATCGTGCCCTCCCTCGGGTGATCACGTTCGACGATAAGACCGTTCGTCGCGATGCGTTCCGTGCAGGCGACGTATCGCCGCGAACGGCGGATGGAACTTATGTCGTAATCCGATCAATTATGGCGGTAATGCCTGCTCGCGTAAACGCGGCTCCCGGCCCCGACGCGACGGCGCGCAGGGTTGCCCGGCGCGGCCGCGCTCATTTCCAGACATCCTTCAGCACGCGGATGTAGTTGCCGCCCAGGATATTGCCGACGTCTGCTGCCCGATGGCCCCGGTCCAGGAGCCCGACGACGACGTTCGGCAGCTCCGAGCGCTGGCTGAATCCGGTGAGGCCGAGCGCGCCATACCGGCTGCCGCGCGTGACTTCCGGGTAGTACCACGGCGTTGCCCAGTTGGTTTTCGTCTTGCCGTCGAACCAGTCGGTCGCGAAGCTCACGTGATCGGGGCCGACGAGACCGATCGCGTAGTCGAAGTGGTCGAGATAGTCGTCGAGCGTCGGCGGCCGGTCGTTGCGGATGAACGGCGCGTACGTCGTGATGCCGATCACGCCGCCCTTTGCGGCGACGGCCTTCATCTGCTCGTCGGTGACGCAGCGCGGGTTGTCGGTGATCGCGCGGATGGCCGTATGCGAGATGACGATCGGGCTTCGCCGACTCCGCGATCGCGTCCAGCGTCGTGCGGATGCCGACGTGCGCGCAATCGACGAGGATGCCCAGCCGGTTGCATTCCCGGATCACCTGCATGCCGAAGTGCGTGAGTCCGCGGTTCTCCGGCTCGAGGCAGCCGTCGCCCAGAAGGTTGCGCTCCATGTAGGTGAGCTGCAGCGAGCGCAGTCCGAGCTTGTGCAGCAGGCGCAGGCGCTCGCGCTCGTGGCCGATGCAACTCGGACTCTGGATGCCCAGGATCACGCCGAGCTGTCCGTTGCGCTTCGCCTCGTACAGGTCCTCCACGCGCTCGACGTGGCGCAGCTTCGGGCTCATCTCGAAATTGCAGCAGGTTCTCGTAGAGCGCGTGCTGCACCTGCTCCCACGTCGGCGTGTACGACGGCTCGGAGACCAGCGTGACGTGCAGCGCGCTGAACCCGCAGCGCACCAGGTTCTCTTCGTAGGTGCCGCTCGTGACGTGCGGCGTGGGATGGACGACGGCGCCGCCGAGCGTGTCGACGACGATCGTGTCCGCGAGAATTTGCGCGGCTTCGGCGAGACGGTCGGGCATTCGGCGGGGTTCCAGGTCGCAATCGGCGTCAAGCATAGCCATTGCGGCGATCCGGAGCCAGCTATGCGCTTGCGTGGCGGGCGCCACCGCTTCGTGCGCCGGCCGCGTCGCCCGCCATCATGGCGTCGATCGCCGCACGGTCCATCCGCGGCAGCACGAGCCCGATGAAGTCGTACATGTAACCGGTGATGTAGCTGTTGCGGTGAATGCCGATCGTCGTGGTGCTGGATTCGAACAGGCGGCTCGCGTCCAGCAGACGCAGCCGCCGGCCGTCGGCCTTGTCGAACGCGATCGACGCGATGAGGCCGATGCCGAGGCCGGCGCCGACGTAGGTCTTGATGATCCGCGGATCGGTCGACGTGAGCACCACGCGCGGCGAGAGGCCGGCCGCCTCGAACGCGCGCTGGATCTTGGCGCCCTTGTGGAACGCGAAATCGTAGGTCACCAGCGGGTACTTCGCGATGGCGGCGAGATCGAGCCGCCGCACCCGCAGCAGCGGATGGCGCACGGGCGTGATCACGCACCGGGTCCAGGTGTCGCCGGGCAGCATGACGAGCTCGCCGAACGATCCCACCACCTCGGTGGAAAGGCAGAGCGTCGCCTCGCCGCGCCGCACGCGCTCGGCGGCTTCGGTCGGGCTGCACGGGTGAATGCTGAGGCGCACCTTCGGATGGCGCGCCACGAACGTCCGGACGACCGCGGGGAGCGCCGCGTGGGCCTGCGTGTAGGTCGTCGCCACGACAAGGTCGCCGCCGGCATCGCGCGAGGCGTCCGCCGCGAGACGGCGCAGGTTCTCGCTGTCGGCAATCATCCGCTCGGCGATCGCGAGGACATCCTGTCCGGCGCGCGTGAGCGCGACGACGCGCTTGCCGCGACGGACCAGCACCTTGAATCCCAGCTCGTCCTCGAGGAGGCGGATGTGGTGGCTGACACCCGGCTGCGACGTGAACAGCGCGCGTGCCGCCTCGGTGATGTTCAGGTCCTGGCGGACGACTTCGACGAGGTAGCGCAGTTGCTGGAGCTTCATCGCGGCGTTCGATTCTACATATCCATGAATCGGATAACCAAAGCCGATAACATTATTTTGCGTTGATAAGAAACGTCGCTACGATGCGAAGTCGCTTCCGATTCGCCCCTTACGGTCACACTTCAGGAGTTTGCGATGATCCTTCGCGTCGTGCATGGCGCCGTTCCCCCCGAAAAGCGGGCGGCCTTTATCGATTTCATCAACACCACGCTGGCGCCCGCGATCCGGAAGATGCCCGGCTGCCATTTCATCTATGTCGCCGAATGCGTCGAGAAGCACCACGAGCACGAGGTGATCTACGTCAGCGGCTGGGATTCCGAGGAAGCCTGCGCGGCGATGGACAACACGTCCGTGTACAAGGGCGCGGCCGTATCGGCGAAGAGCTTCTATACGCATCGCTATCACGATGGCGCGCTGCATATCCACTACCAGACGTTCGCGGCGCTCGAATAGGCTTGCCGGACGCCGAATGGCGCCGGCGCATGCCATCACGGCCGGTGCCCGGTCCACCGGGATGGCGGCGCTTGTCGGTCAAGCGTGCTCGAGCTCGTCCTGACGCGGCAGAGCCCGCTGGCGTTGCGTGCGCCGGGACCGGACGAGGCCACGTTGCGCGCGATGCTCGGCGCCGCGGCGTGCGCGCCCGATCATGGCCGGCTCGCGCCGTGGCGCTTCGTCATCATCGAAGGCGATGGACGCCATGCGCTCGGCCGCGTGCTGCGCGATGCGCTGCGCCGGCGCGTGGCGGACAGTGCGGAAGCGGCGCTCGCGCGCGAGGAGGCGAAGGCGTTGCGCGCGCCCACGATCGTCGTCGTCGCGGCGCAGGTGCAGACGCGCAAGCCGATACCGGCGGTGGAGCAGATCATCGCCGCGGGTATCGCGGCCTACAATATCCTGCTCGCGGCGCACGCGTTCGGTCTCGGCGGCATGTGGCGTACGGGCGCGGCTGCGTATGATCCGGAGGTCCGGCAAGCGCTCGGTTTCGGAGCAGGCGCCATGATCGTGGGCTTCCTCTACCTCGGCACGCCCGACGCGATGCCGCGACCGCGCGAGCCGATCGATTTCGGCATTTGCGTCAGTCGCTGGCCCCGGGCGCACCCGGCTTGATGCGCGGGCGCTGCGCGCTCGCGCGGCACCCGCCTAACGGCACTTCGAACATCGAGGAGATCGGCATGAAGCGCCTCATCCTTGCCCTGTCGGCCGTCTTCGTCCTGTTGGCCGCGCGTCCGGGCGTCTCGCTCGCGGAAGTGGGCGAGATCACGATCGCGCAGCAGTACGGCATGGCCTACCTGCAGTTCCTGGCCATGCAGCGCGACCATCTGATCGAGAAGCACGTCAAGGCGGCGGGCCTTCGCGACGTCAAGGTGACCTGGCACACGTTCGCGGCCAGCAACACGATGTACGACGCGGTCCTGTCCGGCGATCTGCAATTCGCGTCGGGCGGCCTCACGCCGCTGATCACGATCTGGGCGCGCACGCGGGACAACTACAAGGCGCACGGCATCTCGGCGATGAACTCGATGCCGTTGCTGCTCAACACGCGCGATCCGAAGGTGAAGACGATCCGGGATTTCACCGACAAGAGCCGGATCGCGCTGCCCGCGGTCAAGATCTCCCAGCAGGCGATCACGCTGCAGATGGCCGCGGCGCAGGCGTTCGGGGATGCCGGCTTCAATCGCCTCGATCCGCTTACGGTGTCGATGTCGCACCCGGACGGCATGCAGGCGCTGATGTCCGGAGCGAGCGAGGTGACCTCCCATCTCACGTCGCCGCCGTACCAGTACCAGGAGCTGGCCGATCCGAAGATTCATACGGTGCTCAACTCCTACGACGTGGCCGGCGGGCCGACGACATTCACCGTCCTGTGGACGACCGGCAAGTTCCGCGACGAAAACCCGAAGACCTACGCGGCCGTGCTCGCCGCCTTCCGGGAGGCGACGGACATGATCAACAAGGACAAGCATGCGGCGGCCGAGCTGTACGTGCAGATGGAGCATCCGAAGCTGACGGTCGACCAGGTCTACGCAATGCTGACCTCGCCGGGCGTCGACTACACGCTGACGCCGTCGGGCGTCATGAAGTACGCCGATTTCATGTATGCGCACGGCCTCATCAAGGTGAAGCCGACCTCGTGGAAGGACGTGTTCTTTCCCGAGGTCCACGACCTGCCGGGGAGCTGAATCGGCGCAGCGGCGCGAGGCGATCAGCGCCGCACCGCAAGCCACAGCAGTCCGAGCAGCAGCGGCTGATGCAGCAGGTACACGACCAGGCTGTGCCGGCCGAGGAGGCGCAGCGCGGCGGGAAGGCGCGCGAGCGGTGCTAGCGCCGCAAAGCGCGTGCGGACGAGCGCGTGTCCGGCCGCAACACCCAGCAGCAGCACGCCCGTCCACGGGAAGAGCGGCACGTAATCCTCGGTGACGGGCTTCGCCGTCATGAACCCGATCCACCCGAGCATCCGGGTGTCGAACGCCGCGCTGGCATACGTCCATCCGGCGACGATCACCGCGATGCCGACGAGCGCCGCGAGAACCGGCCGGCCGGCGAGCGGCCGTGCAAGCAAAAGCGATATCGCGATCGCGTGCAGCACGCCGAACCAGATGAACGACCGCGGAAACAAGAGCCAGCTTCCCGCGCTCACGAGGAGCGCTGCACCGGCGATGATCCCGATGTGGCGCAGCCAATGGCGCACCGGAAATGCCTGGCGTTGCGCGAGCACGGCGCTGATGCCCGCGATCAGCAGGAACGACGAGAGGATCAGCGCGCGCGCGGTCAGCCAGCGCGGGTCGTGCTCGAAATCCCAGTGCGTGATGCCGAAATAGCGCAGGTCGAAACAGAGGTGATACGCGATCATCGCGACGATCGCGAGTCCGCGCAGCGCGTCGAGACCGCCGATGCGGATGGTCGCCGGCGCCGCATGCGCGGCCGGCGACACGTTCGCTGCGTTGCGGGCGACCGCTGCGCGGGGCTTGGCGGCAACGCTGGCCGCGGCGCGTGCCTTGCCGGCGGCTGCGTGCCGCCGCGTCAATGCGCGCTTCGCCATGTCAGGCGTACGCCGCCGGCGCCGTCGCTTGCGCCGAGCATCGGCAGCATCGTGCGCACCGCATCGGGTGCGCGCTGCGTCGGCTTCATCGTCAGCGCCACGTCGACGACGCCGGCACGCTCGCCGACGGTGCCGTCGATCGTCACGTCGCCGCCGCTGTTGCGGATGGTGCCGCCGAGCGCATCGCCGCTCGGCGCGATTGACGCCGATACGATGCCGAGATCCACTGCGAGCGGACCGGCGACTGCGCGCGCGCGCCGCCACGTCGCGTCGAATACGCCGCTGCCCTGGTTATCGCGCCAGGAAAACGATGGCGCGCGCAATTCGATGTCGCCGCCCAATGCCAGCGCCACTTGCGCCGACATGAGCGCGGGCACGAGCGCCGCCGGCGCATGGACGCGAAGGTCGCGAACCTCGATCGATCCGCGCCGCGCCGTGATCGTGCCCGACGGCATCGCGTCGTCGTCGCCCGGTTGCAGTTCGACAACGAGCGTTCCCGTCATCAACGGCATCAGCATGACGCGCCATGCGACGGCCAGTCGTGCAACGCCGTCCTCGGAGGTGAGCACGCCGTGGCCACGCCACCATGGACCGGCGGCGCCTGCGAGCCGCACGCGGGCATGCGTACGCGCGGCAAGCGGCCGGTCGAGCCATGCGGCGGGCATGAGCACGATGCCGGCGGCCGTCAGCAGAATCAGCCCGAGTGCTACACGAAGCGATCCCCGCACGGCGCGATTCAGCGCGTAAGCGAAAGCTCGGCGCGCACCGTGCCCGGGTCGACGCGTGCGCTGACGATCGCCTCGACGACGCGCACGCCGTCGTCGTGCGCGAGCGCGTCGAGCGCGCGGATCAGCGCGTCGAATGGTGCAGCTTCGATGACGATGCGCAGCGGCCCTTCGCTTTGCGGTTCGACGGTGTAGTCGAGTCCCTGCGCAGACAGCACGCGATCGATTGCCGGGCGAATATCGGCGTTTTGTATTGGCGCCGCCGCGCGTGCCAGCGCAGCGCTTTCGGC
The DNA here is from genome assembly GCA_963706225.1 of uncultured Pseudomonadota bacterium. Taxonomy (GTDB): domain Bacteria; phylum Pseudomonadota; class Gammaproteobacteria; order Burkholderiales; family Casimicrobiaceae; genus VBCG01. The sequence continues at coordinate 283,355 of CAVPMH010000019.1, read as the reverse complement.
GACCCGCGCCCGCGCCACGTCGAGTTCGAGGCGGCTGCGCACGATGTCCTCGCGCGTGCGCGCGATCGCGTCTCGCAGCGGATTCGCGACGGCGATCATCGCGACGGCGATCGCCGCGACCGTCGCAATCGCGATCCACGCCGTGCGTTGCGACGCGCGCCCCGCATCCCACGTGCGCGTCAAGGAATGCGGCCAGCGCACGCGGATCACCGGGCCGTTGCCGCGAGGGACAGGCGCATCCGCATGCCGGCTGTCGTCGGTGCCGCCAGCGCGTCCACGCCGGCATCGCCGAGCCTGTGTGTCGTCCGCGACAGCGCCGCAGCGTCGAGCTTGCCGAGCTCGATCGTCCACGCATTGTCGACGTAGTGCGCCGATCGAAGGACGCCCGGCGGCAGTGCGCCCAGCGACGGCGCGGCGCGCGCGAGCAGCGGCAACGCATCCGCTGGCGCGCTTTGCGCCGCGCGATGCCGCAGTTGCGCATATTGTCGCGCGATCGCGGCGGCCGCGTCGCCCGGCGTGGCGGCATCGGGCAGCTTCGCGGCGGCGGCTTCATCGGCCAGCGCGCGCGACAGGCGCCAGCGCTCGACGTCGAGCCACGTCCACTGGAGGGCGAGTGCGCCGACGTGAACGGCGAGTGCGAGTGCTGCGAGCAGCAGCGCAGGTCGAAACGCACGCGCGTAGGTCGAGCGCGTCGACGTGCGGTCGCTGCGCTGCGACGTGTCGAGAAAATCCGGTGCGGCGGAAAACGTCGCCGTCGATGCGCGCGTCCATTCCCACGCGGGCGCCGCGATGAAAGCGACCCCGGTCGACTGTGACCAGTGCGCGAGCCGCGACGCATCGTTGTGCAAATGCGACGTGGACGGTGGCGGGCGGCGCGCCCGCGCGGGTAGTTTGCGCGAGGGCTGCCTCCAGTTCAGGGGGCAACGCTTCACCGCCGACACCCACGGCGAACGCACTGCCGTCGGCGCGGCGAACGAAGCCGTCGCCCGCTTCGGAGGCGCACCACGTCCATCCATCGCCGTACGGCGCGAGCGCCGATTCGGGAACGATCCGGGTTGCGCGGCGGTCGTGAGCCGCGATGGAGCGTATCAGCGGATCGGATACGACGGCGACGAGTACGCGGCCATTTTCCGCCTCACCCACGGCAATCGACGCCTCGTCGGCCGGCGTCGCCAACTGGTCTTCGAGCGCGAAGCGTGCGGCCGCACGCAGCCGGTCGCGCGGCATCGGCGGCAATGCGAGCGCGATCAGGCGCACGTGACCGGCCGCGAGCACGACCTCGATGCTTGAGTCGACGGGCCAGCGGGCGGGAACGTCGCGCCCGCGCGCGACCGGGCGGTCGTCCGCAGCGTAGCGGACCCATCGCTCGGCGCGCTCGGCGCGCGGGGGTCCGGCAAGAAAGATGCGCAGCATCGGCGAAGTGTAAGCGAAGCTTGCGGTGCGAGGGTGCTGCGCGAAACGCGCTACGAATGGAAGGACGCGCTATCCCCGCTTACTCGATCGTTTGCCAGACGATTGCCGGCCAGGCGTGTTCGGACCGCTCGATCAGCGCGCGTGCCCGCGCGACCGTTTCACCCTGCCGCGCGCGCACCATCACGAGAAAATAGCGACTGCCGACCGAGTACAGGGTCTCGTCACCCATGGATGCGCCCGGCGGCAGCCGCGCATGAAAGTCGGACACCGTGGAGAACGGATGCGCGACGCGACTTTCGACCAGCGCGGCGAGTTGCGCCGGCGCGATATTGTCGAGCGAGGCGGCGAGCAATTCCACCGGCGCCGTATTGACGTTGAGCGGCGTGCCCGGCGGAAGGCTCGTGCAGAAGCGAACGATCTGCGCCATCGCCGGCACCGTCATGCCGCGCACGAGCCCGAGCTCCTCGATGCGCGTCGCCGGCGCGTTCGCCGCCAGCGAAGCGTCGGCCTGGGCGAGATACCACGCATCTTCCGCGCCGTCGGGCTGCGGCACGTTGTCGGCGTCGACCCAGTCGATGATCGATGCGAGCGTGGACGGTGGAATGCCGAGCGCCGCGAACAGGCGCGCGAAGCGGCGGCGCTCGGACGCCGCGTTCCCGGCCGCGAGATTGTTGACGTTGAAAAGGCCCTGCGCGTCGACGATTCGACCCTCGACGACGCCGTTTTCGACGGGCGTTTCCGGCAGCGGCAGCGCCCACGGCTCACCCAGATGATCGACGGATCCCGCCTTTGCATCGGCGTCGAGAATCTGCCGCGCCCACTGAACGCCGGCGCGCGCGATCGACTGCGCCTGCACCTGATCGCGCCGATGCGACACCTGCGCCGACCATTGCGACTGCGCCGTCGCGACCGACACGGCTACCGCGGCAGCGAGCGCTGCGATCAGCATCGCGACGATCAACGCGAGCCCGCGTTGCATACCTCTCATCGCAGCGCGAGCCATCGCTCGATGGCGCTGCCGTCGGCGAGAATGATCTGGATGCGAACGCCGCGCGGCATCGCGCTCGCGCCGAGGAACGGCCAGTGGTCGGACCAGCGGCCATCATCGGCCAATTGCAGAACGCGAAAGCCGGCGACGCCGTCGACGAGCGCGTACGACGCCGGCTCCGTCGCGGCGGCGTTGTCGAGTCGCGGCCAGTACAGCACGTCGACGTGACCGTCGTGAAGGCGGTAACCGACACGCTGGCCGCCGCTGCCCGGCTCGTCGATGGCGTCCGGACCGGCGCGGGTGAACACGAGCGCCGTGTTGCCGGCCGCGTCGTCCGGGCTTGCGTACCACGCGGGCTCGTGCTCTCCGCCGTGGCGCACGCCGCGCGGAATCGCCGTACGCATGTCGGCTTCCATGCGCGCCAGCAGCGCATCGAGATGCTGCCAGCGCGCGCTTTGCTCCGACAGCCGCGCTTCGCCGTCGGTCATCGCCGCCGTGGCGCGCCACGCGATCATCGCGACGAGCGCCAGTATCGCGACCGCGACGAGCGCCTCGACGAGCGTGAATCCACGCGCGCACCGATCTGCGCCCCTCATTCTCGGCCTCCTTGCATCGGCAGTGCCGAGCGTTCTATCGGCGCGTCGGCCTCCCTCATTCCGCGCGGCGCCGCGGCCTTCGGCCCTCGGCTCGGCTGCGCCTCGCCCGCCGTGCTCATTCGCTCAGGGATGCGCATTGCCGAGATAGCCGGCGAGCCGCGCCAGCGCGTAATCGGGAACCGCGGGCTCGGCGACGACGATTTCGATCTTGCGAAACGCGGGGTTGGGAGTATCGCTGACCGTCTGACGCCAGACGAACGGAACGCCGGCCTGCGTCTCGTTGCCATCGGTGATGCCGTGCGCGGGCCACGGGTCGGCGAGTTGCGCCTGCGCGAGACGGTTCTGCGCGACCCACAACGCGAGCGTGCGCATCTTGAGCGACGTCGCGCCGTCGGCGCTTTGCGCCAGCGCCCGCATGCCGGCCGCCAGCGCGACGGCCACGATCGCAAGCGCGACCAGCACCTCGATCAGCGTGAACGCGCGCGTGCGGCGCATCACCGCGCGCTCGGGACCGGTCCGGCGATCGAGACCCGGTTCAGCGGGTCGGACGCGATCACCGTGCGATAGCCCGGCGTCGCGAGCAGGAACGAGAACGGCTCGTTGCGTCCCGATGCGCGCAGCGGCACGATCGAATTCGCCGCGACGCCGCGTCCGGCATAGCTAAGCGCCATCGCGTCGATCGGGTCGGGCAGCGTGTGCGCGCGCAATACGTCGTCGTCGTCGACGGCGAGCCAGCGATCGCCCGCCGCGTCGCGCCGCCAGTAGCGAAGGACCTGCCGGTCCGCCGACACGCCGAGCATTTCGTTGCGCCATTGCGCGCGCTGCGCCGCGTATTCGAGCGCGCCGGCGAAGCGGCGTGCTTCACGCGCGGAGGCGTCGCGCTCGTCCGGCCCGACAAGCGCAATTCCGAGACCGGCGACGATGCCGAGGATGACGATGACGACGAGAATTTCGACGAGCGTGAAGCCGCGCAGGAAAGCAGGGTCAGACGCGCGCTACAGGTCCCATGACCCGATGTCGGCGTCCACACCCGTGCCGCCCGGCTGGCCGTCGGCGCCGTACGTGAAGACGTCGACGTCGCTCTTGAGACCCGGGTTCAGGTATTGATACGCGCGTCCCCAGGGGTCGCGCGGCAATTTCTCGAGATAGCCACCGGGCTTCCAGTTCGGCGGCAGCGGCGGATTGTCGGGCTTGACGACCAGCGCGTTGAGCCCCTGCTCGGTCGTCGGATAGCGCTGGTTGTCGAGGCGGTAGAGCTTCAACGCCTGGCGTATCGCGCCGAGGTCGCTCTTCGCGGCGACGATGCGGGCGTCGTCGGTGCGCGACAGCACGCTGGGCACGACGAGCGCCGCGAGCACGCCGAGGATCACGATGACGACCATGATCTCGATCAGCGTGAACCCGCGCCGCGGGCGCGGCCGGAAATGCCACGCGCGAGGGCGGTCCGCGCCACGCGAAGCGTCCACCTTCCGAGGCGAGTGGCGCGGCGCGAACAGGATCATCCGGCCATTATAATCGGGCCTGTCGTCGCGCGCGCTGCAACACGGCGCTCCATCGTCGCGCGTATCCGCGCGCGCCCCTGCATGCGCAAATCCCGCTTCGCAAGCCTCGTCGTCCTGGTGCTGATTGCCGTTCTGGCGGGCACGGCCGCGCTCGGTCTCGCCTGGTACCGCAAGCCGCTTCCGCTTCCGCGCAGTCCGTTCGATTTCGACGTTCGCGCCGGCGCATCGCTCGCGAGCGTCGCGCGGACGCTGCACGACGCGGGCGTGCTACCCCACGCGGCGGCGCTGACGGTGCTCGGACGCGTGAAGAAGGTCGATCGGACGATCAAGGCGGGCAGCTACGAGATCGAGCAGGGCATTACGCTCGCGCAACTGCTGGCCAAGCTGACGCAAGGCGACGTGACGCAAACGGCGATCACGATCGTCGAAGGATCGACGTTCGCCGACCTGCGGCGCGCGTTGCGCGAAAATCCCGACGTCGTGCAGCGCGTCGTCGACCTTCCCGACGCCGAACTCCTGGCGCGGCTCGGTGCGATGGAACCCGCGCCCGAGGGACTGTTCTTCCCGGACACGTATTACTTCGCGGCGGGCAGCACCGACCTTGCCGTTCTGAAGCGTGCATACCGCGCGCTGCACGATCGGCTCGCGGCCGCGTGGTCGCGGCGCGCGGCCGATTCGCCGCTCGCATCGCCGTACGAGGCGCTGATCCTCGCGTCGATCGTCGAGAAGGAGACTGGCCATGCGCAGGATCGGCCGCTGATCGCTTCGGTTTTCATCAACCGGCTGAAGCGCGGCATGCGCCTGCAGACGGATCCCGCCGTCATCTACGGCATGGGTACGCGATTCGACGGCAACCTGCGCAAGCGCGACCTCGAAGCGGACTCGCCGTACAACACGTACCTGCGCGAAGGGTTGCCGCCGACGCCGATCGCGCTGCCGTCGCAGGCATCGCTCGACGTCGTCGTCGATCCGCCGGCAACGCCTTACCTCTATTTCGTTTCGCGCGGAGACGGTTCGTCCGAGTTCTCGGCGAACCTGATCGAGCACAATCGCGCCGTGTCAAAATACCAGAAAGGCGGTCGCTGACCGCGCACGTTTGCAGGCCCTGCGACTATCGCCGCTCCCGTTCCCGACGTCGTGCCCGACCCACCGTTACGCGGCCGCTTCATCACGCTCGAAGGCATCGACGGCGCGGGCAAGAGCACGCACGCGCGATGGCTCGCCGAAGCGCTGGCCGCGCGCGGTCACCGCGTCGTGGCGACGCGCGAGCCGGGCGGCACGCCGACCGGCGAGGCGATCCGCGAGTGGCTGCTGCACCAGTCGATGACGCACGACGCCGAGGCCCTGCTGATGTTCGCCGCGCGCCGGGAGCACGTCGTGCGCGTGATCGAGCCGGCGCTCGCCCGCGGCGACCTCGTGCTGTGCGATCGCTACACCGATGCGACATACGCATATCAGGGCGCAGGACACGGCGTCTCGATCGCCATGCTCGGCGAGCTCGCACACTTCGTGCATGGCCGCTGCAATCCGGATCTGACGCTGCTGTTCGACGTACCCGGCGACGTGTCGCGCGAGCGGCTCGAGCGGATGCACGCCAAGGGCAAGGCGCTCGACAAGTTCGAGCGCGAAGCGCCGGCGTTTTTCGAGCGCGTGCGCAAAGGCTATCTCGCCCGTGCGGCGGCGGAGCCTGCGCGCTTTCGCATCATCGACGCCACGCGACCCGTCGCCGAAGTGCGTGCGCAGCTTGGTGCAATCGTGGACGCACTATGAGCGCTGCAGAGCCGCCTCAAGGCGCGAATTCCGCCCCCGCGGGGGGCAGCGCAGCGGCGAAGCCGCAAGCGTGGGGGGACCATACAAGCGCTGCAGAGCCGCCTCAAGGCGCGAATTCCGCCCCCGTGGGGGCAGCGCAGCGGCGAAGCCGCAAGCGTGGGGGGGCCATACAAGCGCTGCGGAGCCGTCGGAAGAACGGTCGTCCGGGGCCGGCGTGGCGGTGCCGTTGCCGTGGCAGCGGCCGATGGTCGCCGAGCTCCTGTCACGGCGCGCGCGCTGGCCGCATGCGATGCTGATCGCCGGCCCGGCGGGTATCGGCAAGCGGATACTCGCGCAATCGCTGGCGGCCGCGCTGCTCTGCGAAACGCCGGCACCGGACGGTGCGCCGTGCGGGACCTGCGCCGGTTGCCGTTACGCGGCGGCCGGACAGCATCCGGATCTGCGCACCGTCGAGCCGATCGAAGTCGACGGCGACGAGACGAAGGTGGTCGAGTCGATTTCCGTGAATCACGTGCGCGCGCTGACGCGCTGGGCCGAGCTCACGAGCCATCGCGGCGGAGCGAAGGTCGCGCTGATCGTCCCGGCCGAGCGCATGAACGTCGCCGCGGCAAATGCGCTGTTGAAGACGCTCGAGGAGCCGCCGGCCAACACGTATTTCATGCTCGTATCGCATCTGTCCGGCCGATTGCCGGCGACGGTCGTCAGTCGCTGCCAGCGCATCGTCGCGCCGCGTCCCGCGCCGGCCATGGCACGCCGGTGGCTCGAGGAGCAGGGCATCGCCGACTTCGAGCCGGCGCTCGCGCAGGCGGGCTTTGCGCCGCTTCGCGCGATGACGCTGGCGAATCCCGAGTATCAGTCGGAACGCGGCGCCTGGATCCGCGCGCTGGCGTCACCCGCGGAACTTTCCGTGAGCGGCCTCTCCGCGCGAATCGATGCCGCGCCGCGCGACGTACGGAAAGATTGCCTGGCGGCGGCGATCGACTGGCTGATCGGATGGTGCGCCGATCTTGCGCGGGTGCGCGCAGGCGGCGCCGCTGCCGAAAACGGCGCGTTCGACGAGCGGCTTCGGGAACTCGCGCGCTCGGTGGCAGGCATGGCGCTCTTTGGTTATCATCGCAGTCTGCTGCGCCAGCGATCGCTGCTCGCGCACCCCTTGCAACCGCGCCTCGTCGCCGAGGCGCTCCTGATCGAATACCGCGCCCTGTTTGGGTGACCATGGCCGACAAGATACCTGGACCGACACCGGCGCTCGCGCGCCCGGGCGTGCTTTCGCTCAACATCCGCGAAAAGGCCGCGCTGTATGCCGCGTACATGCCGTTTCTGAAGGGCGGCGGCATCTTCATCCCGACCTCGCGCCCGTATGCGCTCGGCGAGGAAGTGTTCATGCTGCTCTCGCTGATGGACGATCCGAACCGCATCGCCGTGCAGGGCAAGGTCGTCTGGATCACGCCCGACGGCGGGCAGGGCAACCGCACGCAGGGGATCGGCGTGCAGTTCACGCTCGACGAGACCGGCGCAGCCGCGAAGGCGACGATCGAGCGCATCCTGGGCGAGCATCTCGCATCGACGCGCTCGACGCATACGATGTAGCTGTCAGGAGTCGGAAGTCAGAGGACAGAAGTCAGCAAAGGCGCGCCGAAGCGAGCGTCGCCACCGGCGCTCTGTCCTCTGTCCTCGGACTTCTGACTTCTGAAATGTTCGTCGATTCGCACTGCCATCTCGATTTTCCGGAACTGCGTGACGAACTGCCGCGCGTGCTCGATGCGATGCGGGAGAACGCGGTCACGCACGCGCTTTGCATCGGCGTCGACATGGACGCGTGGCCCGGCGTGCATGCGCTGGCGCTCGCACATCCGAATCTGTACGCGAGTGTGGGCGTGCACCCGGATTACGCCGATCTCGACGAGCCCACTGTCGATTCGCTCGTCGCCCATGCTCGCCTGCCCAAGGTCGTCGCGATCGGCGAGACGGGTCTCGATTATTTCCGGCTGACCGGCGATCTCGGCTGGCAGCGCGAGCGCTTTCGCACGCATATCCGCGCCGCGCGCGAGGCCGGCAAGCCGCTCGTGATTCATACGCGCGCCGCGGCGGACGACACCATCGCGGTCATGCGCGAGGAGCACGCGGGCGAAGCGGGCGGCGTCATGCATTGCTTCACCGAAACCTGGGACGTCGCGCAGCAAGCGCTCGATCTGGGCTTCCACGTCTCGTTCTCCGGCATCGTCACGTTTCGCAATGCCGCGGAGCTGAAGGAGGTGGCGAAGCGCGTGCCGCTCGACCGCATGCTGATCGAAACCGACAGTCCCTATCTGGCGCCGGTGCCGCATCGCGGCAAGCGCAACCAGCCCGCCTGGGTGCGTCACGTCGCCGAGGAGATCGCCGCGCTGCGCGCCATTCCCGTCGAAGCGATCGCCCGCGCGACGTCGGACAATTTCTTCCGGCTGTTCGGAATCGAGCAACATGCGCATTGACCGCACGCGGCGCCTGATCGTCTGCGGCGCACTGCTGGGGCTGTCGCTACCGGCGTTCGGCGAGCCGCTGCTCGACGACCTCGTCCAGGCGGTCGCCAACGACCGCGTGGATGTCGTGGAGAAGCTGCTGGCGCGCGGAATGGATCCCGACTCGGTGGATGCGAACGGCGATACGCTGCTATGCATCGCCGCGCGAAGCCGTAACGCGCGCACGGTGCAGGCGCTGCTTGCGGCCAAGGCGCATCCGGACAAGGCGAACGCCTTCGGCGATACGCCGCTGATGCTCGCGTCGCTCAAAGGCGACCTCGACAGCGTCCGCGCGTTGCAGGGCGCCGGCGCCATGATCAATCGGCCCGGCTGGACGCCGCTGATCTACGCCGCCACCGGCGGGCACGACGACATCGTCGGTTTCCTGCTCGCGCATGGCGCCAGCATCAATGCGCAATCGCCGAACGGCACGACGGCGTTGATGATGGCCATTCACGAGCACCACCCCGAGACGGCGCGCCTGCTGATGACGCACGGCGCCGACATCCGAATGCGCAATCAGGACGGCGCCACCGCGCTCGCGTGGGCGACACGCGGCAAGGAAGACGAGCTCGCGAAGGAGCTGCGCCGCGCAGGCGCGGCCGACTAGCGGAGCGGGGCGCGTCGTCAAGTCTTTCGCGCGGCCCGGCGGCGGCGAGCGAGCTTCGGGTCGCAGACGAGCGGGCGCGTGATCTCGATCCGGTCGTTCTCCGCGAGCCATGCCGACGGGTCGACGCGACGCCCGAAGATCGCGTAGACCAGGTCCGTGTGCGGCACGTCGATGCGCGACAGGATGCCGGACAGGGCAATCGCTTCGTCGACGCGCGCGTCCGCTGCGACGTCGAGCGTGACCAGAGTCTCGGTCTGCGGTCCGACGTAGGCGACCTCTACGCGCATGTCAGGAGGGAAGGGCCGCCCCGACCGACTGACCAGCCCCCCGGGGGGCAGCGAGCGGAGCGAGCGTGGGGGGACGTTTTACCCGGACGCGGCGTAAACGTTCTCGGCGCGCTTGACGAATGCGTCGATGAACGTGTTCGCGATATGGCTGAACACCGGACCGATGACCTTGTCGAGCAGATTCGTGGCGAATTCGTAGGCGAGATCGAATTCCACCTTGCAGCCATGCTGGCCGAGCGCCTTGAAGCGCCATTCGCCGTGCAGGTGACGAAACGGCCCGTCCTTCAGCGTGACGACGATCGAATCGGGCGGGTGGTTCACGTTGTCGGTCGTGAAATGCGCGCGCACGCCGTGATAATCGATGTCGATTCGCGCGGTCTTGCGGTTCTCGACGTGCGCCAGCACGCGTGCGCCGCCGCACCACGGCAGGAACTGCGGATAGAGCTCGATGCGATCGACGAGCTCGAACATCTGCGCCGCCGCGTACGGAACGAGAACGCTCTTCCTTACGCAGCGCACGGCGTTGTCGAAGCGATGGGGCGTTCGCCCGCCGCGCGTGGACGCAGCGCCCGCGTAAAATCCATGTGGGGGAGATCAATGAGCATTGTCGAGAACCGCAAGGCGTTTCACGACTATTTTATCGAGGAACGCTTCGAGGCCGGGATCGCGCTCGAAGGCTGGGAAGTGAAGGCGATCCGCGGCGGGCGCGCGCATCTCAAGGAGGCGTACGTCGTCGTGAAGGACGGAGGCCTGCTGCTGATCGGCGCGCATATCACCCCGCTCACGACCGCTTCGACGCACGTGCATCCCGATCCGACGCGCTCGCGCCGGCTGCTGATGCACCGCGAGGAAATCAACCGCCTGATCGGCAAGGTCGAGCGCGCCGGCTATACGATCACGCCGATCGATCTCCACTACACGAAGGGCCGCGTGAAGCTTTCGATCGGGCTCGCGAAGGGCAAGAAGCAGCACGACAAGCGCGCGACCATCAAGGAGCGCGAGTGGACCCGCGAACAGCAGCGGCTGTTGCGCGGGCGCATGTCGGGCTGACGCCGACGCGCGCTCGCCAGCGGCTTGTCATGCCGGATGCTCGCGGGCGAGCGCTTGCGCGGCGGTGCGGCCGCTGCGCACGGCGGCTTCGAGCGTTGCCGGGTACGCCGCGTACGTGTAATCGCCGGCCAGATAAACCCGCTCGGTGAGCGGTCCGCACGCGGGCCGTTGGAGCGCGGGCGTGCAGGCATACGTCGCCCGCTTCTCCTCGATCACCTGCCACCAGACGAGCGCCGGAAGCTGCGGCGCGAGCCTTCTCAACTGTGCGTCGATCGCGTGGACGAGCGCGCGGTGCGGCAGTGCCGAGTGCGATGCGCTGATGACGACCGAGAGCAGCGCGCGCATGTCGGGCCGCTTTGCCGCGGGCGCCGCGCGACCGAGGATATCGGCGCGGTCGAACAGCCACTGGCCCGGCGCGTCGTCGAGCCGCACCAGCGCCTTCGGCAGCGCAACCGGACCCGCGTATCCGAGGTAAGCGGTCGTGATCGGCTCGTAATCGAAGCGGGCGACCTCAGCGAGCGCCGATGCCAGGCGCGAATGCCGCGAGTCGAGCCCCGGCGCGAACGCGGACGCGAGCTGATGCGGCCCGACCGCCACCACGACGGCGTCGGCGCGCATGACGTTGCCGGCGGCTTCGAGCAGGACGCCTTGCGCATCGATCGCGGCGATGCGCGATCGCGTGGACACCTGCACCGTGTGACCGAGTGCTGCCAGGTAGTCGGCCGCGCGCGCCGGTATCGCCTCGGCAAGGCCGCTGCGCGGTACGACGATCGACGTCGCGTCCCCGCCCGCGCCGAACGATTCGCGCAGCACGTTGAGAAACACCTGTCCCGAAGCGCGCGCCGGCGGCGTATTGAGCGCGGCGAGGCAAAGGGGATTCCAGAGCTTCACGCGCACGTGAACCGGCAGACCCGCCAGCAACTCGGCGACGGTCCACGACGGGTCGCATCGCCAGGCGCGCCGGCGCTGGCGCGCGAACCAGCGGATTGTCGCCAGGCGTTCGCGGAACGAAAGTCCGCGCGCGCCGAGGACGCCGGTCAGGAGCCCGAGCGAGGCCGGAAGCCGTCGCGTCGCAAGCGACAGCGCGTTGCGTTGCGTCGGCGAGAACGGCCGCAGCGCCAGCGGCGCTACCCGCCACACCGGCGGCGAGTCGGCGTCACGGATAAACGCGGCGAGGGCGAGCGTATCGGCGTAGGCGCCGAGCAGCAGATGCTCGCCATTGTCGAGCGGCAAGCCGTCGCGCACCACGCAGCGTGCGCGCCCGCCGACGGTCGCGGCCGCTTCATGCAACGCGACGCGCTGCCCTTGCCGCGCGAGCTCGACCGCGGCAGCGCAACCCGCCCAGCCGGCGCCGATGACGACGATCACGCGCGCCACGCCGCGCGGGTCGCGATCCACAGCTTGCGCAGCGGCGTCAGCGCGATGCGCCGGTCGAGCACGCGATAGCCGTCGCGCGCGATCTCGTCCAGGAGCGTGCGATAGATCGCCGCCATCGCGAGGCCGGCGCGCTGCGCACGGCGATCGCGTGGTGGCAGCTTCGCCAGCGCGCGGCCGTACCAGCCGCGCGCGCGGTCGACCTCGAAGCGCATCAGGTCGACGAATGCGGGGGACGCTTTCGCGCGGAGCACGTCCGATGGCGCGACGCCAAAGCGCGCGAGCTCGTCCTGCGGCAGGTAGATGCGGCCGCGCCGTGCGTCTTCGCCGACGTCGCGGATGATGTTCGTCAACTGGAAGGCGATGCCGAGATCGCGCGCATAGCCGCGCGTCGCCGGGTCTTCGTAGCCGAAGATTTCGGCGGACATGAGCCCGACCGCGCCGGCGACGCGGTCGCAATACGTTTCGAGCTCCGCGAAGTCCACGTAACGGACCTTGTCGAGATCCATCTGCATGCCGTCGATGACCGTCTGCAGATCGGCCTGCCGCAGCCCGTAGCGCCGGACGGCGGGTACGAGCGCCAGCGCGACCGGATGCTGCGGCGCGCCTGCGTAAATCGCCGCGACTTCGGTTCGCCACCACGCAAGCTTCGCGCGCGCGACATTGGGGTCGGAGATTTCGTCGACGGCGTCGTCGACCTCGCGGCAGAACGCGTAGAGCGCGTTGATGGCGACGCGCCGTTCCGGGGGCAACAGGCGAAAGCTGTAGTAGAAGCTCGATCCGCTTTGCGCGGCCTTGTCGGCGCAATACGCGTCGGGCGTCATGCCGGGCGCAATCGGGCGCGCAGCGGCGCGAGCGTTCGCCACGCGAGGAGCGGGAAGTCGCGCTTGCGCAGCACGGGCCGCTGCGTGAACACGTCGCCGCGCACGGCGTCGGTGCGCTCGAGAATGCGCATGCCGCCGGCGATGACGGCGGAGAGCTCGATTCCGGCGCGCCAGGGAAGGCGGCGGACGAGCGGTCGCCCGGCCTCGAACAACGCGCGCGTGCGCGCCGTCTCGAAGGCCATCAGGCGCGTCCAGCGGGCGTCGCAGACGCCGCCGGCGACGTGCGACAGCGGCACGTCGAAGCGCGCGAGATCGTCGAGCGGCAAGTACATCCGGCCGCCCTTGCGCCAATCGATCGCGACGTCCTGCCAGAAGTTGGCGAGCTGCAGCGCCGTGCAGATCGCATCGCTCTGCGCGCCGCTTTCCGGATCGCCGACCTTGTACAGCGCCAGCAGGAGGCGACCGACCGGATTCGCCGAGCGGCGGCAGTAATCGAGAACATCGGCAAACGTCGCGTATCGGATGACGTCGACATCCTGCGCGAATGCGGACAGCAAATCGCGGAACATCGCCATCGGCAAGGCGTGCGCGCGAACGGCATGCGCAAGCTCGGTGAAGGGCGGTTCCTGCGGCGTTTCGCCGCGCTCGATTGCGTCGAGGCCCCGCGCAAAGCGCGCGAGGGCCGCGTGCCGCTCGAGCGGCGTCGCGCTGCCTTCGTCGGCGATGTCGTCGGCGGCGCGGGCGAAGCGGTAGATCGCGACGACGGCGCGGCGGTAGTGCGGCGGCAGCAATAGCGACGCGACCGGGAAATTTTCGTAATGACCGACCGACAAGCGATGATTCCGGAAATCGAGCGACGGCCAGGTAAGTGTCGCCGAGTGCTCGGCCGTGATCCGATTCTGGCAGGTCGGCGCGCGGTCCGTTATACTAATCGATTCGGCGGAAGGCCCTGCAATCGGCTCCGGACGAGGGCTGCGGCCGCACGGCGGCGTCCGCCTGATCCCAAGCCGACCCGCGCTACCTCTCGCGCCGCGAATCCGCATCGCGAAAGTGGCGGAATTGGCAGACGCACCAGCCTTAGGAGCTGGCGGGGCAACCCGTGGGGGTTCGAGTCCCCCCTTTCGCACCATGGGGTCAGAGACGACTTTTGAAGAGCATGCGCCGAGAGATCAATTGAGCGCAAAAGTCGTCTCTGACCCCACTTTCAGTCAGGATTTCCGTCGCATGCAAACCACACTCGAAACGCTCGGCGCGCTCGAACGCCGATTGAACGTCGCGGTGCCGATCGCCGAAATCGAGGGCGAAGTGAAGAAGCGGCTGACGCGGCTCGCCCGCACGGTCAAGATCGCGGGCTTTCGACCGGGGAAGGCGCCGTTGCGGATGCTTGACCAGCAATATGGTCCGCAGGTCCGCTCGGACGTGATCACCGAGCGCGTGCAGACGACGTTCAACGACGCGGTGCGTGAGCAGAACCTGCGCGTCGCCGGCGCGCCGCGGATCGAGGCGCATCGCGGAGATGCGCCCGCGCCGGACGCGCTGGAATTCTCGGCTGTCTTCGAGGTTTATCCGGAAGTTCGAATCGGCGACGTCAGCGAAATCGCGATCACGCGACCGCGCGCCGAAGTGACGCCGGCGGACGTCGATCGCACGCTCGAGGTGCTGCGCCGGCAGCGCACGACGTACGCGGCGGTCGAACGCGAAGCGCGCACCGGCGATCGCGTGCATGTCGACTTTACCGGCACGATCGACGGCGTCGAGTTTTCCGGCGGCCAGGCGAAGAATTTTCCGATCGTCCTCGGCGAAGGCCGGATGCTGCCCGAATTCGAAACCGCCATCACGGGCATGAGGGCGGGCGATACGAAGACGTTCGAGCTCACGTTTCCCGCCGACTATCACGGTCGCGACGTCGCGAACAAGACGGCGCATTTTTCGTTGTCGGTCATCGACGTGGAGGAGCCGCACGTGCCGGCGCTCGATGCCGAATTCGTCAAGGCGTTCGGCATCGCGAGCGGGGAAATCGACGACCTGCGCAAGGAAGTCGAGGCGAACCTTGCGCTCGAGCTCAAGCGCAAGATCGAATCGACGATCAAATCGCAGGCGCTGCAGGGCTTGCGCCGGCAGGCGAGTTTCGCGGTGCCGAAGGCGCTCGTCGAAAGCGAGGCGCAAATGCTGCGCCAGCGTGCGATTGCGAACCTGCGCGAGCAGCAGAACGTCAAAGCCGAAGATGTCGAGGTGTCGCTCGATCCGTTTCGGCCGCAGGCGGAGGAGCGCGTCGCACTCGGGCTCATCATCGGTGAACTCGTGCGCAACGAGAAGCTGCAGGCGAAGCCCGAGCAGATCCGGGCGCTCGTCAGCGAAACCGCGCAGACGTACGAGCAGCCCGAGGCGGTGGTGCGCTGGCATTACGAAAAGCCCGAGCGGCTGCGGGATTTCGAAGCGATGGTGCTCGAGCAGAACGTCGTCGACTGGATTGTCGCGCGCGCGAAAGTGACCGACGAGCCGGTCGCGTTCGAGCAGTTGATGGGCCGTTTGCCAGCCGGCGCTTGACGATCGGTAGTCGAAGTCCCATCTTCCTGTTTCCACGGCGCGCGGACGGAACAATCGGCCGGCGCTCCGGTTCACCCTTACAACGAGACCCCATTTCATGGAAGAACCGAGAGGCCTGGGCCTGATCCCGATGGTGATCGAGCAGAGCGGACGCGGCGAGCGCGCGTACGACATCTACTCGCGCCTGTTGAAGGAACGCGTCGTGTTCCTGGTCGGGCCCGTCAACGAGTCGACGGCCAACCTTGTCGTCGCGCAAATGCTGTTCCTGGAATCCGAGAACCCGGACAAGGACATTCATTTCTACATCAATTCGCCGGGCGGATCGATCGCGGCCGGCTTTGCTGTATACGACACGATGCAATTCATCAAGCCCGACGTATCGACGTTGTGCGTCGGCATGGCGGCCTCGATGGCCGCGTTCCTGCTGGCGGCGGGTGCCGCGGGCAAGCGCTTCGCGCTGCCCAATTCCGACGTCATGATTCATCAGCCGCTCGGCGGTTTCCAGGGTCAGGCGTCGGACGTCGAAATCCATGCCAAGTACATCCTGAGCCTGCGCCAGCGGCTCAACGTGCTGATGGCGTTGCATACCGGCAGGCCGGTCGAGCAGATCGCGCGGGATACCGAGCGTGACAATTTCCTCACGGCCGAGCAGGCCCGCGAGTACGGGATTGTCGACAAAGTGTTGCAAAAGCGGCTCGTACCCGAGTAGAGTCGGTCGAAAGACTGCGCGCAGGCGTTTTAATGGCGGAAAAATCCTCATCCGGCGACAAGCTTCTGTACTGCTCGTTCTGCGGAAAGAGCCAGCACGAGGTCCGCAAGCTCATTGCGGGCCCGTCGGTGTTCATCTGCGACGAGTGCATCGAGCTTTGCAACGACATCATCCGCGAGGAGGGCACCGGCAGCGAGGCGGCCCGCGCCGATCGCAGCAAGCTGCCCACGCCGCACGAGATCCGGCAGATCCTCGACCAGTACGTGATCGGCCAGGAGCCGGCGAAGAAGATCCTTTCGGTCGCGGTGTACAACCACTACAAGCGGCTCGAATCGGGCAGCAAGGACGACGAGGTCGAGCTCGCGAAGTCGAACATCCTGCTGATCGGTCCCACGGGCTCGGGCAAGACGCTGCTCGCGCAGACGCTCGCGCGGCTTCTCGACGTGCCGTTCGTCATCGCCGATGCGACGACGCTCACCGAAGCCGGCTACGTCGGCGAGGACGTCGAGAACATCATCCAGAAGCTGCTGCAGAAGTGCGACTACGACATCGAGAAGGCGCAGCGCGGCATCGTCTACATCGACGAAATCGACAAGATCTCGCGCAAGAGCGACAACCCGTCGATCACCCGCGACGTGTCGGGCGAAGGCGTCCAGCAGGCGCTGCTGAAGCTGATCGAAGGCACGATCGCCAGCGTGCCGCCGCAGGGCGGGCGCAAGCATCCGAACCAGGAATTCGTGCAGGTCGATACGACCAACATCCTGTTCGTCTGCGGCGGCGCGTTCGATGGTCTGGAAAAGATCATCCGCCAGCGCACGGCGAAGACGGGCATCGGCTTCGGCGCCGAAGTCGCGTCGCCCGACGACCGCAAGAGCATGACGATCCTGCTGCGCAATACCGAGCCCGAGGACCTGATCAAGTTCGGCCTGATCCCGGAATTCGTCGGTCGCCTGCCGGTCGTCGCGACGCTCGACGAGCTCGACGAGGCGGCGCTGATCCAGATCCTGGTCGAGCCGAAGAACGCGCTGATCAAGCAGTACCACAAGATGTTCCGGATGGAGGGCGTCGAGCTCGAGATCCGGGAGCTGGCGCTGCGCGCGATCGCGAGCAAGGCGCTGGCGCGCAAGACGGGCGCCCGTGGCCTGCGCTCGATCCTCGAGCAGGTGCTGCTCGACGTCATGTACGATCTGCCGTCGATGTCAGAACCTCGCGCGCGTGGTCGTCGACGAATCGACGATCACCAACGACGGCAAGCCGCTCCTGATGTTCGCGGACGCGCCGCGAGTCGCCTCCGCATCCAAGTAGCAGAACTTTTCGCTACATCAAGCGGTTAGCTCGCATCCGCTCCGCGCTGGCGAGCGAACAGGAGTTCGCCCTCGGGCGGGTGCCTAAGCCCGGAAGCCGAATGCGCGGCCCGCGCGCTTGTAGGATTGTCAATCGCCCGAAGCGGCCGCGTTTTCCAGCGGGTACCCTGTTTGCTTGATGGCAACGTTTGCCGGCCCCACCTTGACCATGATTCCCCCACCCGAGGCACGCATGCCCAACGACACTTCCCTCCCGACCGCCGTCACCACGCTGCCGCTTCTGCCGCTGCGCGACGTCGTCGTGTTTCCCCACATGGTCATCCCGCTGTTCGTCGGCCGCCCGAAATCGATCAAGGCGCTCGACGTCGCGATGGACGCCGGCAAGCACATCCTGCTCGTTGCCCAGAAACAGGCGGCGAAGGACGACCCGACGGCCGCCGACCTGTACGACATCGGCAGCGTCGCCACGGTGCTGCAGATGCTGAAGCTGCCCGACGGCACGGTGAAGGTGCTGGTCGAAGGCACGCAACGCGCGCAGATCCGGACGATCGCCGAGCACGGCGAATACCTGTCCGCCGACACGCTGGCGATTCCCGGCGATCCGGGCGCCGCGCACGAAGTCGAGGCGATGCGACGCGCGCTGCTCACGCAGTTCGACTCGTACGTCAAGCTGAACAAGAAGATTCCGCCGGAAATCCTCACGTCGATGTCCGGCATCGACGACGGCGGCCGCCTCGCCGACGCGATCGCCGCGCATCTGCCGCTGAAGCTCGAGCAGAAGCAGCAGATCCTCGAAATGAGCGACGTCGGCAAGCGCCTCGAGCATCTGCTCGGCGTGCTCGAAGGCGAAGTCGACATCCTGCAGGTCGAGAAGCGCATCCGCGGCCGCGTGAAGCGGCAGATGGAGAAGAGCCAGCGCGAGTACTACCTGAACGAGCAGGTCAAGGCGATCCAGAAGGAGCTCGGCGAAGGCGACGAGAACGCCGATCTCGAGGAGATGGAAAAGAAGATCAAGGCCGCGAAGATGTCGCGCGAGGCCGAAGGCAAGGCGATCGGCGAGCTGAAGAAGCTGCGGATGATGTCGCCGATGTCGGCCGAAGCGACCGTCGTGCGCAATTACATCGACACGCTGCTCGGGCTGCCGTGGCGCAAGAAGAGCAAGATCAGCAAGGATCTCGCGAACGCCGTCAAGGTGCTCGACGCCGACCACTACGGCCTCGAGAAGGTGAAGGAGCGCATCGTCGAATACCTCGCCGTGCAGCAGCGTGTCGATCGCCTGAAGGCGCCGATCCTGTGCCTCGTCGGTCCGCCCGGCGTGGGCAAGACGTCGCTCGGGCAGTCGGTCGCCAAGGCGACCGGGCGCAAGTTCGTGCGGATGAGCCTGGGCGGCGTGCGCGACGAAGCCGAGATCCGCGGCCATCGCCGCACGTACATCGGCTCGATGCCCGGCAAGATCCTGCAGAACATGACGAAGGTCGCCGTGCGCAATCCGCTGTTCCTGCTCGACGAAGTCGACAAGATGGGCCAGGACTTCCGCGGCGATCCGTCGTCGGCGCTGCTCGAGGTGCTCGATCCGGAGCAGAACAACACGTTCGTCGATCACTACGTCGAGGTCGAGTACGACCTGTCCGACGTGATGTTCGTCGCGACGGCGAACACGATGAACATTCCCGTCGCCGCTGCTCGACCGGATGGAAGTGATTCGCCTGTCGGGCTACACCGAAGACGAGAAGATCGCGATCGCCAAGCAGTACCTGCTGCCGAAGCAGATCAAGAACAACGGCCTCAAGCCCGACGAGCTGCACATCGCCGAAAGCGCGCTGCGCGACATCGTGCGCTACTACACGCGCGAAGTCCGGCGTGCGCAACCTCGAGCGCGACATCAGCAAGATCTGCCGCAAGGTCGTGAAGGCGCTGCTGCTGAAGCAGAGCGAGGGCAAGGCGCGCAAGGCGCGCGGTCCGGTCGACGTCAACTCGAAGAATCTCGACAAGTATCTCGGCGTGCGCCGCTTCACGTACGGCATCGCGGAGCGCAGGAACCAGGTCGGCCAGGTCACCGGACTCGCGTGGACCGAGGTCGGCGGCGATCTGCTGACGATCGAATCCGTCGCGTTGCCGGGCAAGGGCAAGACGACCTCCACCGGCAAGCTCGGCGACGTGATGAACGAATCCATCGCCGCCGCGCTGTCGGTCGTGCGGCATCGCTCGAAGCAGCTCGGCATCGCGCCGGAGTTCTACACGAAGACCGACCTGCACATCCACTTGCCGGAAGGTGCTACGCCGAAGGACGGTCCGTCCGCAGGCACCGCGATCGCGACGGCGATGGTGTCGATCGCTCACCGGCATCCCGGTGCGCTGCGACGTCGCGATGACCGGCGAAATCACGCTGCGCGGCGAAGTGCTGCCGATCGGCGGATTGAAGGAAAAGCTGCTCGCCGCCGGCCGCGGCGGCATCAAGACGGTGCTGATTCCCGAGGAGAACGTGAAGGACCTGGTCGAGATCGCCGACGAGATCAAGAATCAAGCTCGACATCCATCCGGTGCGCTGGATCGAGCAGGTGCTGGAGCTGGCGCTCGAACGCCACCCGACGCCGATCGCCGACGATGCCGACAAGCCGGAAGCCGGCGTGCCGCCGACGCCGGCGGCCGACGACAAGAGCGCCGTGATCAAGCACTGACCGCGTCGCGACACATGCCATCGCTGGCGGGCGAGCATCGCCCGCCATTTTTTCGACCGGCACGTACGTCGTGTAAGTCTTGACACCCGGAAAACGCGAGGACTATAAAGATCGCTCCGCGCGCCCATGGCATGCAAGCGCGAGCCACTTCAAGACGTCGCATCGTCACCGCGTGCGCCGTCGCATCCCGATCCTGAAAGGACGTTCCGTGAACAAATCCGAAATGATCGACGCGATCGCGCGTCATGCCGACATCTCGAAGGCGGCAGCGGGGCGCGCGCTCGATGCGACCGTCGGCGCCATCAAGACGTCGCTGCGCAAGGGCGACATCGTCACGCTCGTGGGCTTCGGCTCGTTCTACGTCGGCAAGCGCAGTCCGCGCGCCGGACGCAATCCGCGCACCGGCGTCGCGATCAGGATCAAGGGCGGCAAGGTGCCGAAGTTCCGCGCTGGAAAAGCGCTGAAGGATGCGCTAAACTAGATCGGCTTTGCCGGGTGCTTAGCTCAGCTGGTAGAGCGTCGCCCTTACAAGGCGAATGTCGGCGGTTCGATCCCGTCAGCACCCACCAGCAACCCGGCAGCCTCGATGCAGCATCCGGAGTGGTAGTTCAGTTGGTTAGAATACCGGCCTGTCACGCCGGGGGTCGCGGGTTCGAGTCCCGTCCACTCCGCCAACACCTGAGGAAAAGGGCGATCGCGAGTTCGCCCTTTTTCACGACCCGGCAACCGCGCGATCGCGTAAGGTCCGTGCCATGTTCGATCTGCTCCACAATCACAAGCGCCTGACGCAGTTCATCCTTGCGCTCATCACGCTGCCGTTCGCGTTCTTCGGCGTCGACTATTACTTCCGGAGCGGCAGCAGCGACCAGACGGTGGCGACGGTGGGCAAGAACAAGATTTCGCAGGCAGACTTCGACGACGCGCTGCGCGAGCAGCAGCAGCGGATGCGCCAGGCGCTGGCCAACAACTACGATCCGGCGCTGCTCGACCGCCCCGAAGTGCGTTATGCGCTCCTCGACCAGCTCGTGAACCAGCGCCTGCTCGAGAACGAGGCGCGCGCCGATCGGTTGCGCGTGAGCGACACGCAGCTTGCGCAGTTCATCGCCGGCCTGCCGCCGTTCCAGGAAGACGGCAAGTTCTCGCCGGAAAAGTATCGCGAGGTGCTCGCGGCACAGAACATGTCGCCGCTGATGTTCGAGCAGCGCGTGCGCGGCGATCTCACGATGGCGCCGCTGCAGGATCCGGTCGTCGGCGGCAGCATCGCGGCGCAGACGTCGGTGCAGCGGTATCTGGCGCTGCTCGATCAGAAGCGCGAAGTCGCCGTCGCGCCGGTTGCCGCGGAGCCGTTCGAGAAATCGGTGAAGGTCAGCGACGCCGACATCAAGGCGTTCTACGACAAGAATCCGACGGCGTTTCAGACGCCCGAGGTGGCGAAGATCGAATACCTGTTGCTGACGCAGGACGCCATCGCGGCGCAGATCAAGGTCGATCCGGCCGAGGTGAAGCAGGCGTACGAGGCGAACGCGAAGCAGTACACGACGAACGAGGAGCGGCAGGCGTCGCACATCCTGATCGCGGTGAAGCCGGACGCGACCGAGGCTGAGAAGGCCGCGGCGAAGCAGAAGGCGACCGAGATCCTCGCGAAGGCGCGCGCGAAGCCCGATTCGTTCGCCGAGCTCGCGAAGACGTATTCGCAGGACCCCGGGCTCGGCGGCGCAGGGCGGCGACCTCGGCTCGTTCAGCCGGGGCGCGATGGTGAAGCCGTTCGAGGACGCGGTGTTCTCGGCGAAGGTCGGCGACATCGTCGGCCCGGTGCAAACCGACTTCGGCTATCACGTGATCAAGGTGACCGGCATCACGCCGCCGCACGTGCAAACGCTTCGACGAAGTGAAAGGCCGCATCGAGGCGGATCTCAAGCGCCAGAAGGCGTCGCAGAAATTCGCCGCGGCCGCCGACCAGTTCCAGAATCTCGTGTACGAGCAGGCCGATTCGCTCGCCGGCGCCGCGAAGGCGCTCGACCTCAAGGTCGAGACGACGGCGTTCGTCACGCGCGCGCAGGTGCAGGCGCTGGCGATGAACAACGCCAAGTTCGTCGCAGGCGCTGTTCTCGCCGGAATCGATCCAGAGCAAGCGCAACACCGAGGCCGATCGAAGTCGGCCCCAACGCGCTGATGGCGGGCCGCATCGTCGAATACAAGCCGGCGGCGCCGCGACCGCTCGCCGACGTGCAGGACGAGATCCGGCAGCAGCTCACGCGCCAGGCCGCGAGCGAGCTGGCGCAGAAGGCGGGACGCGAGAAGCTCGCACTGCTCGCGCAGGGCAAGGAGCGCGACGCGGGCGTCACGTTCGGCAAGCCGGTTACGCTCACGCGCAACCAGGCGCAGCCGGGCTTTCCGCCCGATGCGCTCAAGAACGTCTTCCAGGCGGACGAGCACAAGCTGCCCGCGTACGCGGGGGCCGCGAACGAGCGCGGTGGATTCTCGATCTACAGGGTCGACAAGGTGATCGACGCGCCGGCGCCCGACGCGGCGAAGCTGCAGTCGGCGTCAGCGCAGGTGGGGAGCGAGATCGGACGCGAGCTGATGAACGCGTACCTCGCGAGCCTCAAGGCCGATACCGAGGTGAAGATCAATCAGGCGGCGCTGGAAAAGAAGCAGTAGCGCGATAACCTCGGGGTCAGCGTCACGCCGGGCACTTGTTGTCGCGCATCCACGCGTTGAGCTTCGCGCGCTCGCGCCCGCGCGCGTCGTCGTTCATCACTTCGCGCTCGCCCTTCTCGTTGTAGCGGTAGATCGCGAGCTGGCTTTCCGCGAGCTGCTTCAGCTCGCCTTTCGCCTGCGCGCAACTCTCGGCCTGTTGCTCGCTGCTCGCGCGCTGCTTGCCGGATTTCGCGGCGGCGTCGGCGGCGTCCGTCTGGCGCTTGCGGAAATCGGCTTCGCGCTGCGCGAGCTCCTTCGCCGCATTCGGGTTCGCCGGCGGCGGCGCGCCGCGCAACTGCTCGGTCTTCACGTTCGCCTGCGGCGGCTGGTCGGAATAGACGATGCGGCCCTGCGCGTCGGTCCACTTGTAGAGCGCCGCGGCATCGCGCCTGCCGCATACGTCGCGGCGAGCAATGAAACGGCAAATGCTGTCAGCGAAATGCGCGACATCGGCGGCCCCCGGGCTCTTATGACAATGGCAAGTTACCCGTCGCAGGCGACGTCGTCAATCGGACGAAGCGCCGCGGCCGACGACGGGCGCCGTCGATTGTCGCGTCGCGGGTACGCGCGGCGGTGAGGCCGCGTCGCGGAGGCGCGGGTATAATCCGTTTTTGCGACAGAGGAGAGTTCGATGCGTGTCGTCCGCAAGGCGCTGACGTTCGACGACGTCCTGCTCGTTCCTGCCCACTCCAGCGTCGTTCCCCGCGACGTTTCCCTCGTAACCCGCCTCACCCGCACGATCACGCTCAACATCCCGCTGCTGTCCGCGGCGATGGACACGGTCACCGAATCGCGGCTCGCGATCGCGATCGCGCAGGAAGGCGGCCTCGGCGTCGTGCACAAGAACATGCCGCCCGCGCGCCAGGCGGCGGAAGTCGCGAAGGTCAAGCGTTTCGAAAGCGGCGTGGTCAAGGATCCGATCACGATTCCGCCGTCGATGTCGGTGCGGCAGGTGCTGGCGCTCACGCAGCAGTACCGGATCTCCGGACTGCCGGTCGTCGCCGGCAAGAAGGTCGTCGGCATCGTCACCAACCGCGACCTGCGCTTCGAGACGAACCTCGACCAGCCGGTGTCCGAAATCATGACGCCCGGCGAAAAGCTCGTCACCGTGCCCGAGGGTACCGATCTCGAAACGGCGAAGGCGCTGATGCACCGCCATCGCCTCGAGCGCGTGCTCGTCGTCAATCGCGAGCACGAGCTGCGCGGGCTCATCACCGTCAAGGACATCCTGAAGGCGACCGAGCATCCGATCGCGTGCAAGGACGACTTCGGGCGGCTGCGCGTCGGCGCGGCGGTCGGCACCGGCGACGACACGGAAGGGCGCGTCGAAGCGCTGGTGGCGGCGGGCGTGGATGTCATCGTCGTCGACACGTCGCACGGTCATTCGCAAGGCGTGCTCGACCGCGTGCAGTGGGTCAAGAAGCGGTATCCGCAGGTGCAGGTGATCGGCGGCAACATCGCGACGGCGAGCGGCGCCAAGGCGCTCGTCGATCACGGCGCCGACGGCGTCAAGGTCGGCATCGGTCCCGGCTCGATCTGCACGACGCGCATCGTCGCCGGTGTCGGCGTGCCGCAGATCTCCGCGATCCAGGATGCGCTGTCCGGCGCCTCGTCGCGCGATGTTCCCGTCATCGCGGACGGCGGCATCCGCTACTCGGGCGACATCGCGAAGGCGATCGCCGCCGGCGCATCGGCGGTGATGCTCGGCAGCCTGTTCGCGGGCACCGAGGAGTCGCCGGGCGACATCGAGCTCTACCAGGGACGCTCGTACAAGAGCTATCGCGGGATGGGCTCGATCGGCGCGATGCAGCTTGGCAGCTCGGATCGCTACTTCCAGGATTCCGAAGGCGAGGGCGCGGCGGAGAAGCTCGTCCCCGAAGGCATCGAGGGCCGCGTGCCGTACAAGGGCTCGCTCGCGAACGTGATCCAGCAACTGATGGGCGGACTGCGCGCGGCGATGGGCTACTGCGGCTGTCCGACGATCCGCGACCTGTCGACGCGCGCGGAATTCGTCGAGATCACGTCGGCCGGCGTTCGCGAATCGCACGTGCACGACGTGCAGATCGTCAAGGAAGCGCCGAACTATCGTGTCGAATAAGCGCGACGCCACTCAGTGGTCCTCGAGCGCGCCGGCAAGCTCGAGTCGTGGACGACATCGGCAATGGCCGCCCTCGCACTCGAAGATCCTGATCCTCGATTTCGGCGCGCAGTACACGCAGCTGATCGCGCGCCGGCTCCGCGAAACGAACGTCTATTGCGAGATTCACCCGTGCGACGTCGGCGACGACTTCGTGCGCGCGTTCGGCGCGCGCGGCATCGTGCTGTCGGGCGGACCGTCGAGCGTCACGCACGGCGAGACGCCGCGCGCGCCTGCCGCCGTCTGGGACGCTCGGCGTTCCGGTGCTCGGCATCTGCTACGGCATGCAGACGATGGCCGCGCAACTCGGCGGCAAGGTCGAAGACGGGCGCGTGCGCGAATTCGGCTATGCCGAGATGCGCGCGCGCGGCCATTCGACGCTGTTCCGCGACATCGAGGATCGCCGCAACGCCGAAGGCCACGGCTTGCTCGACGTCTGGATGAGCCATGGCGACAAGGTGATCGATCTGCCGCCCGGGTTCGCGGTCGCCGGCTCTTCGCCGGCGTGCGCGATCGCCGCGATGGCCGACGAGTCGCGGCATTTCTACGGCGTGCAGTTCCATCCGGAAGTCACGCACACGCCGCAGGGTGCGGCGATCCTCGCGCGATTCGCGCACGAGATCTGCGGCTGCGGATACGACTGGAACATGCACGATTACGCCGGCGAGGCGATCGCCGCGGTTCGCGCGAAAGTCGGCGACGACGAAGTGCTGCTCGGCCTGTCCGGCGGCGTCGATTCGTCGGTTGCCGCGGCGCTTTTGCATCGTGCGATCGGCGATCGGCTCGTGTGCGTCTTCGTCGATCACGGCCTTTTGCGCCACAACGAAGCCGAGCAGGTGATGGACACGTTCGCGACCCATCTCGGCGTGCGCGTGATCCACGTCGACGCGGGCGACGAGTTCCTCGCGGCGCTTGCCGGCATCGACGATCCGGAAGCCAAGCGCAAGGTGATCGGCCGGCTCTTCGTCGACGTCTTCCAGCGCGAGGCAGCGAAGCTCGGCCGCGCCAGGTGGCTCGCGCAGGGAACGATCTATCCCGACGTGATCGAATCGGCGTCGGCCAAGGGCAACAAGGCGCACACGATCAAGTCGCATCACAATGTCGGCGGACTGCCGGAGACGCTGCATCTGAAGCTCCTCGAGCCGCTGCGCGAGCTCTTCAAGGACGAAGTGCGCAAGCTGGGGCTCGAGCTCGGCCTGCCGCGCGACATGGTGTTCCGCCATCCGTTTCCCGGTCCCGGGCTCGGCGTGCGCATCGTGGGCGAGGTGAAGCGCGAATGGGCAGAGCTTTTGCGCGGCGCCGATGCGATCTTCATCGACGAGCTGCGCGCCGCCCGCGATGGCGAAGGCCAGCCGTGGTACGACCGCGTGTCGCAGGCGTTCGCCGTGTTCCTGCCGATCCGCTCCGTCGGCGTCATGGGCGACGGCAGGACGTACGAGCATGCGATCGCGCTGCGCGCCGTGCAGACGACGGATTTCATGACGGCCGACTGGGCGCCGCTGCCGCATGCGCTGATCGCGCGCATCAGCAACCGGATCACGAACGAGGTGCGCGGCATCAACCGCGTCGTCTACGACGTGTCGAGCAAGCCGCCGGCGACGATCGAGTGGGAATAGCGCACGACATGGCGGGCCGCTGCTGACGTGCGACGCGAAACCGGCGTCGTCCACGGGCCTCGACGCTCGCGTCGAGCTGCGCGCTGATGGCCGCGCGCGGCAAAGACAGCGCGCAAGGAGCAGGCGCCGGTACCGAGCGCGCCGCCGCGGCCCGCGTCGAGCGCGCTCGCGTCGCGCAAGATATTCCTGTCGCGGTTCCGGCGTGTCGCGACTTACGCCTTCGCGCTCGTCGCGATCACGCTCGTTGTCGGCATGATCGGCTATCGCGCGCTCGAGCACCTGAGCTGGCTCGACGCGTTCCATCAGGCGGCGCTGCTGCTGTCCGGCATGGGGCCGGTGGTCGAGATCAAATCGACGGCCGGCAAGCTCTTCGACGGCATTTATGCGCTGTTCTGCGGCGTGATCCTGCTCGCGTCGACCGCGCTGCTGTTCGCGCCGGTCATCCACCGCCTGCTGCACCGATTCCATATCGAGGATGCCGGCGAACGATGAGCAGTGGATGGCGTACGCGCTGGCGCTGGCCGGAGAGGCGGGCGCGCGCGGCGAGGTTCCCGTCGGTGCGATCGTCGTGTGCGACGGCGCGATCGTCGGTCGCGGCGGCAACGCGCCGATCGCCGGCAACGATCCCACCGCGCACGCCGAAATCGCGGCGTTGCGCGAAGCAGCCACGCGGCTTGGCAATTACCGGCTGCCGGGCTGCGCGCTGTACGTGACGCTCGAACCGTGCGCGATGTGCGCCGGCGCGATCCTGCATGCGCGGCTCGCGCGGCTCGTCTTCGGCGCGCGCGATCCGAAGACGGGCGCCTGCGGCTCGGTGATCGACCTCTTCGCCGAGCGCGCGCCTCAATCATCACACGCGCGTCACCGGCGGCGTTGCGGCAGACGAGTGCGGGCGCCTCCTGACGCAATTCTTCGCCGAGCGGCGGCAGCGCGCGCCGCAATGAACGCAGCGCTCGCGATTCACGATCGTTGCGCCGGCCGGGTTCGCGACCGATCCCGCGGCGGTCGATCGCGCGGAGGCGCTGCTCGACGCGGCCTCGGTCATCGCGTTCGCGTCGATACGACCGCGCGCAGCCGCTGGCAGCGCTTTTCGGCGCCCGACGACGAGCGGCTCGCGGCGATCGCGCGCGTCGCGGCCGATCCCGGACACGGACGTCGCGCTGATGCTCCGCGGCGGCTATGGCTTCACGCGTCTCATCGACCGGCTCGACTTCGCCTCGCTTGCGCGCGCGGGGAAGCGCTGGATGGGTCATTCGGACTTCACCGCCTTCCAGCTTGCGGCGCTCGCGCGCGGCGGGATGGTGACGTACGCCGGGCCGATGGCGTCGTACGATTTCGGCGCGATGACGCCGTCGCCGTTCACGCTCGCGAACTGTTTCGGCGTGCTGGAGAACGACGAATGGACGATCGAGTGCGCGCTCGACGGTCCGGCGCATCGGTGCGAAGGCGACGCTGTGGGGCGGCAACCTCGCGATGGTCGCGCACCTCGTCGGCACGCCGTACTTCCCGGACGTCGACGACGGCATCCTGTTTCTCGAGGATGTCGGCGAGCATCCGTACCGCGTCGAGCGGATGCTCCATCAGCTGCTTGCACGCCGGCGTGCTCGCGCGGCAGCGCGCGGTGCTGTTCGGTGCCTTCACCGAATACCAGCTCAACGCGAACGATGCCGGCTACGACCTCGACGCGGCGATCGCGCAGCTTCGCGCGCGACTGGCCGTGCCGATCTACACGGGGCTGCCGTTCGGCCACGTGCCCGACAAGGTGACGCTGCCGGTCGGTGGACGTTGCGAAATGGCGGTGGCCGGCGGCCGCGCGCTGCTGCGCCTCTCGCACTACCGGTGAACCGCGAGCGCAGGTTTGCCGTTCGCGCCTGCCGTTGGGCGGACGCGGCGCCGCAGTTGCGGCAGGTACGCCACGACGTGTTCGTCGTCGAGCAGCGCGTGCCCGAGGCGCTCGAATGGGACGATGCCGACGCGCAGTCGCTGCATGCGCTGGCCGTCGACGCTTCCGGCCATGCGATCGGCTGCGCGCGCCTCCTGCCCGACGGACACATCGGCCGCGTCGCCGTGCTCGCGCGCTGGCGCCGACGCGGCGTGGGCAGCGCGCTGCTGTCGCGTCTCATCGACGAAGCGCGTGGCCGTGGCGACGCGCGCGTCGATTCTCAACGCGCAGGTCGCGGCGATGCCGTTCTATGCGCGCCACGGGTTCGTCGCGAGCGGCGACGTGTTCGACGAGGCCGGCATTGCGCATCGCGTGATGGAACGGCCGCTCTGATCATCGAGCTATCCGCGTGAAACGGAAGCGGAACGCGACCTCGCCGGTCGGCCGATTCCCTTCGCGTCGAAGCTGCGCTCGACGAAGTGCGCCTCGCCATCGCGTGCCAACGCGACGAGCGTCGAGCAGCGCGTGCCGTAGCTTTCGCTCACGATGAACGGCGACGAGAGGAGACGCTCGCGTTCCCGCGAAATCCCGGTGTCCGGGAGCTCGTCGATCGTCCGCGGGCGTCGCGGTCGATCGAGCACCGGCCAGAGCCGATCGAGCTCGTCATCGCCCGATGCCACCCACGCGGCGAGCCCCGCCTTGGCGCGAACGAGCTTCGGCCACGGCGTGTCGAGGCCGGCGTTGGAAACGCCGTGGATGCCGCGGCCGAGCGCCTGCGCGCGCGGGCCGCGATTGGAGCCGAAGGCGGCGTCGCGGCATCGCCCGCGACGAGATTGAAGCCGTTGTAGCCGCTGCGCGCCGCCGACGATCGCTTCGAGCGCCTCGGCGGGCGGACGCGGATCGCGCAGCAACGCGGGCACGAGCGATCCGCGCGACGGCGCGCGCGGATCGAAGCGCGAGGGCTCGCGCACATTGGTGACGAACGCCCATCGGCCGTCGCGCGACACGCCGAGCCACGTGCCGCCCTGCGCGAGGTCGCGACCGGCGAGGATCGGCGCGCCGCCGGCGTCGTTCCACCAGTGCGCAGGCCGCGCTGCGCGCGCATGGAACTCGTCGCGGTTCGCGGCGAGCACCACGGCGTAGCGCGGATGCGCGTCGAGTGCGATCACGGCCAGGCACATGGCCGAGTCAGAGGCGTCGCGAGCCGCGCGGCGCCCGGCACGTCGTACGGCAGCGGCCGGCGCGTCGAGTCGCGGGCCGCCCGGCGCGCCGAGCGTGAGGTCGTCGGCAGTCGGCGGCCGCGAGTTGCGCGACCGCGAGCAGCGCCGTTCCGCCGCCGGGGTCCGGCGCCGCGTTGACGACGGTTCCGCACGCCTGCTCGCCGAACGCGGCCGAATAGAGGCGCGTTGCGGGCGCCACGTCGAGGACGTCGGCATGGAACGCGAAAAGCCGCTCCTTGAGACGGCCGAGATATTGCATGCGCGCGACGATTTCCTGGCCGGTATAGCAGCCCTTCTGGAAATTGACGCCGCCGAGGAGATCCCAGTTCGCCGTCTGCGGCACGAACAGGTCGGACGTCGCTGCCGTGATCCAGCGGCACGCCGGCGGCAATGCCGATGCCATCGCCACACGTCGTTTTCGACGACGCTCGCGTGGCGCGCGAGCGCCGCGCGCAGGATCGGCGCGCTCGCGGTCGCGGCGACGATCGACGATGCGTCGATCGGGCAGCATGAACGCACGTCGCGCCGTCGCCGAACGGCTGCCGCGACGAGCGGTGCCGGCACGACGCCGAATGCGTCGCGCGCCGCCGCGGCATTGCCGGCGCCGGCGAGCCCGATCAGCGCATGGCGCGCGGTCGCGTCGTCGACCGTCACCTTGGCGCGCAGCACGAACATCGCGAGCCGCGCGCCGGATGGCTTCGGCGAGATCGGCCGCGAGCAGCATGACGATTCCGGCGTCCGCGTCGTCCGCCGGCGAGCGCCACAGCACGCCGTTGGCGAGCATGCGGCCCTTCGGCGAGTTGTAGCTCCAGTACTGACCGTCGCCCGCGGCGAGCGCGCTGACGTCGCTCGACAGCTGGCCCTGGAGGAACGCCGGCGCATCGTCGCCGGTCACGCGCAGCACGCCCCAGCCGACGTGCGGCGCAGGCGACGGGGGCGGGCGCTACGCCGGGGGCGGGAAAGCGACGCTGGTCGTCGGGGCTGTTCATCGCGGTCAGGGCGGGGCGCGCGGATGGCTGCGCGGAAGGTATGTCGTGCTAGAATAACGAGTTACCGCGGGTGCCCGTTTACGTGCGATTGTACGAGAGACGGTACCGGGCGCCGCGGCCGATGCGCCGGACGGCGCTGCGACGTGTTCGAGCGCGTCGTTCGCATCCGGACGCAATCCGGGACGACTGCCTGCTCGCGGCATCGTCCACACCGCACACCGGCGTTTCAGGGTGTCGGGCCGTGCCAGTCGAGGCGGCCCGGAACGCAAGCCGCCGGTGGAGGCCCAACCCTGATAGGAGCTCGGCATGTCCGTCACCATGCGTCAGATGCTGGAGGCCGGCGTCCACTTCGGCCACCAGACCCGCTACTGGAATCCGAAGATGGCCGAGTACATCTTCGGCCAGCGCAACAAGATCCACATCGTCAACCTCGAGAAGACGCTGCCGATGTACCAGGATGCGATGAAGTACGTGCGCCAGCTCGCCGCGCAACAGGGGCACGATCCTCTTCGTCGGCACCAAGCGCCAGGCGCGCGAGATCGTCGCCGAGGAAGCGCAGCGCTGCCGGCATGCCGTACGTCGACCATCGCTGGCTCGGCGGCATGCTCACCAACTTCAAGACCGTCAAGGGCTCGATCAAGCGCCTGAAGGACCTCGACGCGATGAAGGCCGACGGCACGTTCGAGCGCATGTCCAAGCGCGAGGCGCTGTCGCTGCACGCGCGAGCTCGACAAGCTCCAGCAAGAGCCTCGGCGGCATCAAGGACATGAACGCGCTGCCCGACGCGATCTTCGTCATCGACGTCGGCTACCACAAGATCGCGGTCACCGAAGCGAAGAAGCTCGGCATCCCGATCGTCGGCGTCGTCGACACGAACCACTATCCCGACGGCATCGCCTACGTGATTCCCGGGCAACGACGACTCGAGCCGCGCCATCCGCCTGTACGCGCGCGGCGTCGCCGACGCGGTGCTCGAAGGCAAGAGCCACGTCGATCCAGGAGATCGTGCAGCCGGCGACGAGTTCGTCGAAGTCGAGGAAGCCGGCGAGCGTAGTCTGACGCGCTTCGCACGGCAACGAGGGGCGAGCGGCCCCTTTCGCAGCGTCAGGTCGGACCACGGCCGCACGAGCGACAATGGAGCACGAAATGGCGGAAATTTCCGCGAGCATGGTGATGGAGCTGCGCCAGCGCACCGGGCTCGGCATGATGGAATGCAAGAAGGCGCTGACCGAAGCGGGCGGCGACATCGCGAAGGCCGAGGAGCTGCTGCGCATCAAGAGCGGCGCCAAGGCGAGCAAGGCCGCCGGCCGCGTCGCGGCCGAAGGCGTCGTCGGCGTCGTACGTCGCGCCGGACGCGCAAGCCGGGCGCGATGGTCGAAGTGAACTGCGAGACCGACTTCGTCGCGAAGAACGACGACTTCCGCGCGTTCGCGAACGAGCTCGCGCAGCTCGTCGCGCGCGAGAAGCCCGGCCGACGTCGCGGCGCTGTCGGCGCGCGACGCTCGCCGTCCGGCGAGACGGTCGAGGCGCGCCGCGTGGCGCTCGTGCAGAAGATCGGCGAGAACATCGCGGTGCGCCGCTTCGAGCGCCTCGAGGCGCAGGGCCGCTCGCGTCGTACGTGCACGGCGACGCAGCATCGGCGTGCTGGTCGACTTCGCGGGCGGCGACGAGGCGCTCGGCAAGGACCTCGCGATGCACATCGCCGCGACGCAAGCCGCTGGCGCGTGTCGCGCGAGCAGGTGCCCGCCGACGTCGATCGACGCAGGAGCGCAAGATCGCCGCGGCGCGCGCGGCCGAGTCGGGCAAGCCCGCCGACATCGTCGAGAAGATGGTCGAAGGCGCGCGTCAACAAGTTCCTGGCCGAGGTCACGCTGCTGCGCCAGCCGTTCGTGAAGGACGACGAAGCAGACGGTCGAGAAGCTGCTCGAAGGCGCAGAGGCGCGACGCGTGAACGGCTTCGCGCTCTACGTCGTCGGCGAGGGCATCGAGAAGAAGAAGGACGACTTCGCCGCCGAAGTCGCGGCGATGACGCGAAGGCTGACGCGAGCGTGACGCCGCCAGGCAGCGCCGCGAGCCGTCGATGAGCCCACCCGAAAGCGCCGGCCACCGCGGCGACCGCGCCGCTGCCCGGAATCGCCGCGCCGCACGGCGCCGGCGTACCGGCGCATCCTCCTCAAGCTCTCGGGCGAAGCGCTGATGGGCGACGACACCTACGGCATCAAGCGCGAGACGATCGACCGCATCGTCGCCGAGATCGGCGAAGTCGTGCGACCTCGGCGTGCAGGTCGCGCGTCGTGATCGGCGGCGGCAACATCTTCCGCGGCGTCGCGCCGGGCGCCGCGGGCATGGACCGCGCGACCGCCGACTACATGGGCATGCTCGCGACGCTCATGAACGCGCTCGCGCTGCAGGACGCGCTGCGCCGCGCCGGCGTCGAGTCGCGCGTGCAGTCGGCGCTCCGCATCGACCAGGTCGCCGAGCCGTACATCCGCGGCCGCGCGCTGCGCCACCTCGAGGAGGGCAAGGTCGTCATCTTCGCGGCCGGCACCGGCAACCCGTTCTTCACCACCGACACCGCCGCGGCGCTGCGCGGCCGCGAGATGGGCGTCGACATCGTGCTCAAGGCGACCAAGGTCGACGGCGTCTACACCGCCGACCCGCATGAAGGACCCGACGGCGCACGCGCTACTCGACGCTCACCTTCGACGAGGCGATCGTCAAGAACCTCAAGGTGATGGACGCGACGGCGCTCGCGCTGTGCCGCGACCAGAACATGCTGCTCAAGGTGTTCTCGATCTTCGTGCCCGGCGCGCTGAAGCGCGTCGTGATGGGCGAGGACGAGGGCACGCTCGTGCATTGCTAGCTCGAGCGACGACGCTCGCAGCGATGGACGATGACCATGATCAGCGACGTCAAGAAGACCGCCGAGCAGAAGATGAGCCAAGTCGGTCGAGACGCTGAAGGCACGACCTCGCCAAGGTCCGCACCGGCCGCGCGCACACCGGGCCTGCTCGACCACATCCACGTCGACTACTACGGCACGACGATGCCGATCAACCAGGTGGCGAACGTGACGCTCGCCGATGCGCGCACGATCGCCGTGCAGCCGTTCGAGAAGAAGATGATCCCGGTCGTCGAGAAGGCGATCCGCGATTCCGACCTCGGCCTGAATCCCGCGACGTCGCGGCGACGTGATCCGCGTGCCGATGCCGGCGCTCACCGAGGAGCGCCGCCAGGAGCTCACCAAGGTCGTGCACAAGGAAGCGGAGGCGCGCGAAGATCGCCGTGCGCAACATCCGCCGCGACGCGAACGAGCACCTGAAGAAGCTGCTGAAGGACAAGGAGTGCTCGGAGGACGACGAGCGGCACGCGCAGGACGACGTGCAGAAGCTGACCGACCGCTTCATCGCCGAGATCGACAAGCTCGCTGCAGGCGAAGGAAGCCGACCTGATGGCGATCTGATGCGACGCCGACTCTCACGCGGCTCACCCGCTTCGCGAGTAGCGATGTTCCAGCTCGACGCGCGCATTCCCGAGCCGCGACGTCCCGCGCCACGTCGCCATCATCATGGACGGCAACGGCCGCTGGGCGAAGCAAGCGCCTGCTGCCGCGCGTCGCCGGGCATCGCAAGGGCGTCGAGGCGGTGCGCGCGACGGTGCGGGCCTGCGATCGAGCGCGGCGTCGAGTACCTCACGCTGTTCGCGTTCTCGAGCGAGAACTGGCGCCGGCCCGCCGACGAAGTGTCGATCCTGATGGAGCTCTTCCTGCGCGCGCTCGAGCAGGAAGTCGCGAAGCTGCACGACAACGACATCCGCTTCAAGGTCGTCGGCGACCTGTCGCGCTTCGACGCGCGCATCCGCGAGCTCATCCGGCGCGGCGAGGCGCTCACCGCGGGCAACACGCGCCTCACGCTCACCATCGCCGCCAACTACGGCGGCCGCTGGGACATCGCGCAGGCGGCGCGCAGCTACTTCGCGGCGCATCCCGACGCGCTCGCGGCCGGACGCGCGATCGGCCGGAAGCGCTCGAGCCGTACCTCTCGATGACCTACGCGCCCGAGCCCGACCTCTTCATCCGCACCGGCGGCGAGCAGCGCATCTCCAACTTCCTGCTGTGGCAGCTCGCGTACACCGAGCTCTACTTCACCGACATGCTGTGGCCCGATTTCGACGCCGCCGCGCTCGACGCGGCGATCGCCTCGTACGCGACGCGCGAGCGCCGCTTCGGCCGCACCAGCGAGCAGCTCAGGCGCGACCGAGCGCAGGCGCAGGCGCAGGCCGCGCTGAGCGCCGCCGCGAGCGCGCCGCAGCGCGCCGCGACTGCTGCTCGCACGCGCGTCCTCACCGGCGCGTGCTCGTCATCGCCGGTCGTGCTCGGCGGCGCTGTTCCTGCTGCCGCCGGCCGGGTGGGGCGTCGTCGCGCTCGCTGATCGTCGCGGCTGGCCGCGCGCGAGTGGGCGCAGCTGGGCGGCTTCGCCGGCCGCCGCGCGCAGTCGGTCTTCGTCGCGCGTCGCGCTGGTCGTCGGCGCCGCTGCTGCTGCTGCGCGCTGCCGTCCCGGCACGGCTGGCGCGCGCATCGCCATCGTCGCGTGCGGCATCGCGACGCTCTTCTGGATCGTCGTCGGCACGCCGGCCGTGCTCGCTGCGGCTGGCAGCCCGCGTCGCCGGTTGCGCTCGCGGTCGCCGGCTGGATCGTGCTGCTCGGCGCGTTCGTGGCGCTCGTCGCGCTGCAGGCGCGCTCGCCGTGGCTCGCTGCTCGCGCGCGATGGCGATCGTCTGGATCGCCGACACCGCCGCGTATTTCGCCGGGCGCGCGCTTCGGCCGGCACAAGCTCGCGCCGCCGATCAGCCCCGGCAAGACGTGGGAGGGCGTGTACGGCGGCGTCGCTGGCCGTCGTCGTCTATGCGCTCGTCCTGCTGCTCGTGGCGCCGCGCGGCCGGATTCGCGCGCGCCGCTCGACGCTGCATCGGTCGCGCTGTGGATCGTGTTCGGCGTCGCGCTCGCGGCGTTGTCGGTCGTCGGCGACCTCTTCGAGTCGCTGCTGAAGCGCGGCGCGGGCGTCAAGGACAGCGGCACGCTGCTGCCCGGCCATGGCGGCGTGCTCGACCGCATCGACGCGCTGCTCGCCGCGATGCCGCCTGGCGGCGCTCGCATCTCGCGCTGCTTCAGGCGGCGTGATGCGACGCACGCTGACGCTCGCTCGGCGCGACCGGCTCGATCGGCGACTCGCACGCTCGACGTCGTCGCGCGGCATCCGGATCGCTTCGCCGTCGCGGCGCTCGCCGCGCACCGCAACGGCGCGAAGCTGCTGGCGCAGTGCCGGCGCTTCCGGCCGCGCGTCGCGGCGCTGCGCGACGCGCGACGCCGCGGACGCGCTCGCGCGCGCGCTTGCGCGGAACGGCTCGCCGACGCGGGTCGTCGCCGGTGCCGCGAGGCGCTCGAGCGAGGTCGCGGCGCTGCCGGAGGTCGACACCGTGCTGGCCGCGATCGTCGGCGCCGCCGGGCTGCCCGCGACGCTCGCCGCCGCGCGCGCCGGCAAGCGCATCCTGCTCGCCAACAAGGAAGCGCTCGTGATGGCGGGCGCGCTCGTTCATGGCCGCGGTCGCCGCAGGGCGGCGCCACGCTGCTGCCGATCGACAGCGAGCACAACGCGATCTTCCAGTGCCTGCCGCGCGGCTCGTATGCGCGCGCGAGCCCGACGCGCGCCGGCGTGCGCCGCATCCTGCTCACCGCGTCGGGCGGCCCGTTCCGCACGCGCCGCTCGACGTCGACTCGCGCGCGTCACGCCGCGAGCAGGCGTGCGCGCATCCGAACTGGGTCGATGGGCCGCAAGATCTCGGTCGACTCGGCGACGATGATGAACAAGGGCCTCGAGGTGATCGAGGCGCACTGGCTGTTCGGCGCGCCCGTCGAGGCGATCGAGGTCGTCGATCCATCCGCAGAGCGTCATCCACTCGCTGGTCGAGTACGTCGACGGCTCGGTGCTCGCGCAGCTCGGCGCATCCCGACATGCGCACGCCGATCGCGCACGCGCTCGCGTGGCCCGAGCGCATCGAGACGCGGCGTCGCGCCGCTCGACCTCGCGCGCCTCGGCCGCGCTCGACGTTCGAGGCGCCCGACCGGCGCCGCTTTCCCTGCCTCGCGCCTCGCGTACGAGGCGCTCGCCGCGGGCGGCACGGCGCCCGGCCGTCGCTCAACGCCGCCAACGAAATCGCGGTCGAGGCGTTCCTCGCGGGCCGCGCGCGCTTCACCGACATCGCCGCGCGCGTGCGCGCGAGGCGCTCGAGCGGCGCACGCAGCGCTGCGAGCCTCGACACGCTCGACGCTGTCGACGGCGAGGCGCGGCGCTCGCGGCGCGCTGACATCGCGCGCACCGCGCTCGACGCATCCGACCATGATCGATGCGCTCTACAAGATCGTCGCCTTCCTCGTCACGCTCGGCGTGCTCGTCGTGTTCCACGAGCTCGGCCACTACGTCGTCGCGCGCCTGCGCCGGCGTCAAGGTCTGCGCTTCTCCGTCGGCTTCGGCCGCGTGCTCTGGTCGCGCCGCGTCGGCCGCGACCGCACCGAATGGGCGCTGTCGCGCGATTCCGCTCGGCGGCTACGTGAAGATGGTCGACGAGCGCGAGGGCGACGTCGCCGCCGCGCGACCTGCCGCGCGCGTTCAACCGCCAGAGCGTGTGGCAGCGCATCGCGATCGTCGCCGCCGGTCCGATCGCCAACCTGCTGCTCGCGGTCCTGCTCTTCGCCGCGACCTACGTCGCGGGGCATTCCCGGGCAGAAGCGCGGTGCTCGCCGACCCGCCGCCCGCGAGCACGCCGGCCGCGGCGGCGGGCGTGCGCGCGGGCGACCTCGTCGTCGGCGGTCGACGGCGAGCCGGTCGGCAGCTGGCAGGACCTGCGCTGGCGCCTCGTGCGCGCGCAGGGCGAACGACGCGCTGAGCCTGACGCTCGCGCGCGACGAAGCGACGAGCAGCCCCGGTCCAGCGCGAGCTGTCGCTTGCCGGCGTGGACACGGCGGACTGGGAAGGCAATCCGCTGGCGGCGCTCGGGCTGCGCGCGGATCCTCGGCGCGCCGCTGGTCGACCAGGTGGTGCCGGGCAAGCCGGCCGAGCGCGCGGGCTTGCGCGGCGGCGATCGCATCGTCGCGATCGACGGCACGCCGGTGCGCTCGCCGACGCGACGTCGCCGCGCTCACCAACGCGCAGCCCGGCGGCACGCTCGTGTATCGCGTGTCGCGCGACGGCGCGACGTTCGACGTGCCGATCACCGCCGAGGCGGTCGAGCAGAACGGCCGCCGCGTCGGCCTGGCCGGCGTGCGGCTGCGCGTCGATCCGCAGGCCGCGCGAGCGCGCGGCCGTCGCCGTGCGCTACGGCGTCGGCGAAGCGCTCGCGCAGGGCGCGCGCAAGACGTGGGAGCTGTCGGTCTTCACCCTGAAGATGCTCGGCCGCATCGTGACGGCGA
This sequence comes from uncultured Pseudomonadota bacterium, assembly GCA_963706225.1. Lineage (GTDB taxonomy): Bacteria > Pseudomonadota > Gammaproteobacteria > Burkholderiales > Casimicrobiaceae > VBCG01. The sequence goes on along the minus strand of CAVPMH010000019.1, from coordinate 245,196 downwards.
CGCGTCGCTGAAGAACATCAGCGGTCCGCTGACGATGGCCGACTATCGCGGGACAGTCGGCGCAGGCCGGACCGCTCGTGTTCGTCGGCTATCTCGCGCTCATCAGCATCAGCCTCGGCGTGCTGAACCTGCTGCCCGTTCCGCTACTGGATGGGGGGCATTTGCTGTATTATTTCGCCGAAATCATCAAAGGCAGTCCCGTCTCCGACCGCGCGTTCGAGGTCGGTCAGCGCATCGGCATGGCGATGCTCGCCGTGCTGATGGCCTTGGCGCTCTTCAATGACGTTTCCCGCCTGTTCTGATCGCATTCGTGTGAAGCGCTCGCGAGCGCCGTCGGCCTGCGCTGCTCGCCTTGCGCTCGCGTCGCGCGCTGACCTGTCGCCGCGTGCGGCGGTCGAGCCGTTCGTCGTCCGCGACATCCGCGTCGAAGGCGTGCAGCGCACCGAGGCGGGCACGATCTTCAGCTACCTGCCGATCAAGGTCGGCGAGCGCGTCGACGACGAGAAGATCGCCGAGGCGGTCAAGGCGCTCTACGCGACCGGCTTCTTCCGCGACGTGCGCCTCGAGGCGCAGGGCGACGTGCTCATCGTCGCCGTGCAGGAGCGCCCGACGATCAGCTCGATCGACGTTCGTCGGCAACAAGGAATTCGACACCGACACGATCAAGAAGGCGCTGAAGGACATCGGCATCGCGGAGGCGCGCATCTTCGACCGCTCCGCGCTCGACCGCGCCGAGCAGGAGCTGAAGCGCCAGTACATCACGCGCGGCAAGTACGCGGCGAGCGTCCAGACGACCGTCACGCCGCAGGAGCGCAACCGCGTGGCGATCAACTTCACGATCGACGAAGGCGAGTCGGCGAAGATCGCGCGCATCAACATCGTCGGCAACAAGGCGTTCACCGAGAAGCAGCTGCTCTCGCGAGATGACGCTGACCACGCCGGGCTGGCTCACCTGGTACACGAAGAACGACCAGTACTCGAAGCAGAAGCTGTCCGCCGACCTCGAGGCGCTGCGCAGCTTCTACCAGAACCGCGGCTACCTCGAGTTCAACGTCGAGTCGACGCAGGTCTCGATCACGCCGGACAAGGAAGACATCTACATCACGATCAACATCACCGAGGGCCCGCGGTACACGCGTCGGCGACGTGCGCATCGCGCGGCGACCTCGTCGTGCCGGCGAGCCGAGCTCGCGCAGCTCGTCCGCATCAAGCCCGGCGACGTGTTCTCGCGCGAGCAGCTGCAGGCGTCGGCGAAGGACATCAGCGACCGCCTCGGCGCCGAAGGCTACGCGTTCGCCAACGTCAACGCGGTGCCGGAGCTCGACCGCGACAACGCGAAGGCGTCGTTCACGTTCTTCGTCGACCCGGGCCGGCGCGTGTACGTGCGCCAGATCAACATCACCGGCAACGCGAAGACGCGCGACGAGGTGATCCGCCGCGAGTTGCGCCAGCTCGAGGGCGCGTGGTACGACGGCCCGCGGATCGAGCGCTCGAAGGTGCGCGTGCAGCGCCTCGGCTACTTCGACGACGTCAACGTCGAGACGCCGCCGGTGCCGGGCACGCCGACCAGGTCGACGTCGAGGTGTCGGTGGCCGAGAAGTCCACCGGCAACCTGCTCGCGGGCGTCGGCTACTCGAGCGCCGAAGGGCATCGTGCTCAGTGCGTCGATCTCGCAGCAGAACATCTTCGGCTCCGGCAACGCGCTGTCGCTCGGCGTCAACACGAGCCGCTTCAACCGGATCTACTCGGCGGTCGTTCACCGAGCCGTACTGGACGGTCGACGGCGTCTCGCGGACGATCGAGCTCTACGAGAAGAACCTCGACCCGACCGGCCTCGCGATCGCGCAGTACGCGTCGAAGACGCTCGGCGCCGGCGCTCGGCTTCGGCGTGCCGATCACCGAGACCGACACGATCAACTTCGGCGGCCGCTTCGAGCACACGAGCTCACGCTGTTCGCCGACAGCCCGCCGGTCTACAGCGACTTCGTCAACCAGTTCGGCGACGCACCGAACGCGTACATCCTGACCGCCGGCTGGTCGCGCGACACCCGCGACGACATCCTCTATCCGACGCAAGGGCCGGCTGCAGAGCGTGCTGCTCGAGACCGGCCTGCCGTTCGGCGACCTCGCGTACTACAAGGTCCAGTACGTGCACTCGGTCTACTGGCCGGTCTACGGCGACCTCGTGCTGATGCTGCGCGGCGACCTCGGCTGCGGCGACGGCTACCGCGGCAAGCCGCTGCCGTTCTTCAAGGCGTTCTACGCGGGCGGCGTCGGACTCGGTGCGCGGCTACGAGACGGCATCGCTCGGCCCGCGCGACGTGTACGGCAACGCGCTCGGCGGCCGGCGCAAGATCGTCGGCAACGCCGAGGTGTTCTATCCGATCCTGAAGGGCGACAAGGCGGTGCGCGGCAGCGTGTTCCTCGACGCCGGCCAGATCTGGGCGAACGGCCAGCAGCCGCAGTTCGAGTCGTTCCGCTACTCGGCCGGCGTCGGCGTCGCGTGGAACTCGCCGATCGGGCCGCTCAAGTTCAGCTACGCCATTCCGCTCAACGCCCGCGAAGGGGATCGCCAGCAGCGCTTCCAGTTCCAGGTCGGCACGGCGTTCTAGATTCGGTCAACGTCGACAGGTCACCGGTGTTCACGCGCACAAGTCACTGCCCGTCAGGCATTTCATCAGCACGCTTGCTGCAGGCATGCCTCGCCGTCGCGCTCGTCTTCGTCGCCGGCGCGGCCGCGGCCGCCGACTACAAGATCGGCTTCGTCAACACCGAGCGCCTGTTCCGCGAGGCGGCGCCCGCGAAGCGCGCGCAGCAGAAGCTCGAGAAGGAATTCGCGGCGCGCGACGCCGAGCTCCAGAAGCTCGCCAAGCAGGTGCGCGACCTGCAGGCGCTGCTCGACAGGGACGGCGCGACGATGGCCGAGGCCGAGCGCCGCAACAAGGAGCGCGACCTCGCGAACCAGTCGCGCGACCTGCAGCGCATGCAGCGCGAGTTCCGCGAGGACCTGAACCTGCGCCGCAACGAGGAGCTCGCCGGCGTCCAGGAGCGCGCGAACAAGGTGATCCAGCAGATCGCCGAGGCCGAGAAGTTCGACCTGATCCTGCAGGATCCGGTCGTCTTCGCGAGCCAGCGCATCGACATCACCGACAAGGTGATCAAGGCGCTCGCCGACAAGTAGCGTCCGCCAGCCGCGCGCAGCGGGCCCGCCACGATGGCGTCATCGCGCGAGCCGTCGGCGTCACCGATGACGCTCGCCGACCTCGCGCGGCTGGTCGGCGCGACGGTCGACGGCGACGGCGCGATCGTCGTCGAGCGCGTCGCCACGCTCGAGCTGCGCGGGCCGCGCGACATCGCGTTCCTCGCCAATCCGCGCTACCGCGCGCAGCTCGCGACGACGCGCGCCGGCGCCGTGATCGTCGGCCCCGACGCCGCGCACGCGACGCCGGCGGCCGAAGCTCGTCGCGGCCAATCCGTACGCGACGTACGCGCGCGTCGCGGCGATCCTGCACCCGGCCGACGGCCGTCGCCGGGCGTCGCATGCCGAGCGCGTGCGTCGACGCCGCCGCGCACGGTCGCGGCGACGGCGTCGATCGGGCCGTGCGCGGTGATCGGGGCGCGGCGTCGATCGGCGAGCGCGCGGTCGTCGGCGCGCACTGCGTCGTCGGCGACGCGCGCGCGTCGGCGACGACGTCGTGCTCGATGCCGCGCGTCACGCTCTATCCGCGCTGCGTGATCGGCGCGCGCACGCTCGTGCACAGCGGCGCCGTGATCGGCGCCGACGGCTTCGGCATGGCGGAGGACGACGGCCGCTGGCTCAAGATCCCGCAGATCGGCCGCGTCGTCATCGGCGACGACGTCGAGATCGGCGCCAACACCACGATCGACCGCGGCGCGATCGACGACACGGTCATCGAGGACGACGTCAAGCTCGACAACCAGATCCAGATCGGCCACAACTGCGTGATCGGCGCGCACACGGCGATCGCCGGCTGCGTCGGCATCGCCGGATCGCACGCGCATCGGCGCGCAACTGCCGGATCGGCGGCGCGGCGATGATCTCGGGCCACCTCGACATCGCCGACGGCACGGTGATCTCGGCCGCGACGCCGGTCTTCGACTCGATCGCGAGCGCCGGCGTCTACACCGGCGCGTTTCCGGCGCTGCCGCACCGCGACTGGCGGCAGGTGGCGTCGCAGATCGCGGCGGCTGCGCGAGCTGGCGCGAGCGCGTGCGAGCGCTGCGAGCGACGCGCTGGCGCAGGCGCGCTCGACACGGCGGAGGGCGACCATGAGCTGAGCTGGACATCGGCATGATCCAGCGGCTGCTGCCGCACCGCTATCCGATGCTGCTCGTCGACCGCGTGCTCGAGTGCGAAGCCGGCAAGTTCATCCGCGGCGTCAAGAACGTCACGGTCAACGAGCCGTTCTTCCAGGGCCACTTTCCCGGCTATCCGGTGATGCCCGGCGTGCTGGTCATCGAGGCGATGGCGCAGGTCGCGGGCCTGCTGACGATGCTCTCGGAGCGTCGCGCGGCGGGACGGCAGCCAGCTCGTGCTCTTCGCCGGCATCGACGACGCGCGCTTCAAGCGGCAGGTCGTGCCCGGCGACACGCTGACGCTCGAGGCGCATCTCGAGCGCGCGGTGCGCGGCGTCGGCCGGTTCCGGACGAAGGCGACCGTCGGCGACCAGCTCGTGTGCGAGGCGCAGCTGCTCGCCGCGATGCGCGACGTGCCGCCGGTGCCCGGGCTGCCCGTCTGATGAAACGGCCCCCACGTCGTACGCTCCGACTCGCTGCGCCTCGGCAGTCAGTCGTCGGGCGGCCCTTCCCGACTGACGTGCCGAGATCCACCCCACCGCGATCGTCGACCCGGCGCGCGGGTCGCGGACGACGTCGAGGTCGGCGCGTACTCGATCGTCGGCCCCGACGTCGACGATCGGCGCGGGCACGCGCATCGGCCCGCACGTGGTGATCACCGGCCGCACGACGATCGGCGCGCGCAACCGCATCTTCCAGTTCGCGTCGATCGGCGACATCCCGCAGGACCGCAAGTACGGCGGCGAGCCGACGACGACCACGATCGGCGACGACAACGTCGTCCGCGAATACGTCTCGATCCACGCCGGCACCGCGCAGGACCGCGGCGACGACGACGATCGGCAACGGCAACTGGTTCCTCGCGTACACGCACGTCGCGCACGACTGCGTCGTCGGCGACCACACGACGTTCTCGAACAATGCGCAGCTCGCGGGCCACGTGCACGATCGGCGACTGGGCGATGCTCGGCGCTTACGCGGGCGTGCACCAGTTCTGCCGCGTCGGCGCGCACGCGATGATCGCCGCCGGCGCGATCGTGCTGCAGGACGTGCCGCCGTACGTGACGGTGGCCGGCTATCCGGCGAAGCCCGCGGGCACCAACAACGAGGGCCTGCGCCGGCGCGGCTTCGCGGCCGGACGACATCGCCGCGGTGCGCCGCGCGTACAAGACGCTCTACCGCGAAGGGCCTGGCGCTCGACGAGCGCGCGAAGGCGCGCTCGCGCGCGACGCGCGCGGACGGCGCCCGCTGCTCGCGCCGCTCGTCGCCGTTCCTGCCGACGAGCCGGGCGCGGCATCGTCGCGCGTGATGGCGGCCGGTCACCGATCGGCATCGTCGCCGGCGAGGCGTCGGGCGACGCGCTCGGCGCGACGCTGATCGAGGCCGTGCGCCGCCGGCGTCCGGCACGTCGCGTTCGTCGGCATCGCGGGGCCGCAGGATGGAAGCGGCCGGCTGCGAGATCGTGGGTGCCGATCGAGAAGCTCGCGGTGCGCGGCTTCGCGGAGGTCGTCGCGCACCTGCCGCGAGCTCGTCGCGCTGCGCCGGCGACTCGCGCGCCGCTTCCTCGCGGCGCGCGTGCCGCTCTTCATCGGCGTCGACGCGCCCGACTTCAACCTCGGCCTCGAGCGCAAGGCTGAAGCGCCGCGGCGTGCGCACCATGCACTTCGTCAGCCCGTCGGTGTGGGCGTGGCGGCGCGAGCGGCTGCAGACGATCGGCCGGGCGGTCGATCGCATGCTCGCGCTGTTTCCGTTCGAGCCGCCGCTCTACGAGCGCGGCCGGCATCGCCGTGACCTACGTCGGCCATCCGCTCGCCGGCAGGCCGCCGGACCGCGGCGCGCGGCGCGCGGCGCGCGAAACGCTGCAGCAGAAGCCGGCCACGCCGGTGTTCGCGCTGCTGCCCGGCAGCCGCCTGTCCGAGATCGAGATGCACGCGAGCTCGTGCTCGACGCCGCGGCGCGCATTCTCGAGGCGCGGCCCGACGCGCGCTTCCTCGTGCCGCTCGTCTCGCGCGCGACGCGCGACGCGTTCGAGGCGCAGCATCGCGGCGGGCGCGACGCGCTGCCGCTCACGCTGCTCTACGGCCACGCGGGCGACGCGCTGCGCGCCGCCGACGTCGCGCTCGTCGCGTCGGGCACCGCGACGCTCGAGGCGGCGCTCGCGCGCTGCCCGCACGTGATCTTCTATCGCGTCAGCGCGTTGACGGCGCGCATCGTCCGGCGCAAGCTGCTGCTGCCGTACGTCGGGCTGCCCAACGTGCTCGCCGGACGCTTCGTCGTGCCGGAGCTCCTGCAGGACGACGCGACGCCGGGCAATCTCGCGCAGGCCGCGCTCAATCTCTTCGACGACACGGTGACGCGCCGGCGCCTCGAGGCCGTGTTCGGCGGCTCCGCGACGCGCTCGCCGTCGACACCGGCGCGCTGGCGGCGGACGCGGTGCTGGCCGAGCTCGACCGGGCGCACGCGACGGCCGGCAGCCGTGACGCGGTGGGCAGCGCACGTGCTGATCGCCGGCGTCGACGAAGCGGGCCGCGGGCCGCTGGCCGGACCGGTCGTCGCGGCCGCGGTGATCCTCGATCCGCGCGCAGTCCGCGGCCTGCGCGATTCGAAGGTGCTGACGCCCGAGCAGCGCACGCACGTCGCGGCCGAGATTCGCGCGAAGGCGATCGCGTGGGCGGTCGCGGCGAGCGACGTCGACGAGATCGACACGCTCAACATCCTGCGGGCGACGCTGCTCGCGATGCGCCGCGCGGTCGAGGCGCTGGCCGTCCCGCCGATCGAGGCGCTGGTCGACGGCGACCACTGCCCGCAGCTGCCGTGCCCGGCGCACGCGATCGTCAAGGGCGACCGCGACGTGCCGGCGATCTCGGCGGCGTCGATCCTCGCCAAGACGGCGCGCGACGCGATGCTGGTGCAGCTCGACCGCGAGTATCCGCAGTACGGCTTCGCGCAGCACAAGGGCTACGGCACGCCGGAGCACCTCGCGGCGCTCGACCGGCACGGGCCGTGTCCCGCGCACCGGCGCTCGTTCGCGCCGGTGCGTGCAGTCGTCGTTCGAGTTCTGGTGAACGCCACGCGCGAGCGGCCATCCGAATCCGGCTCAGTTTTCGTAACACGTAACATGACGGGCATCCGCGGACAAGGAATGGCGTGCCGAACATGCAAACTTCCCCGGCAGCGGCGGATCGCCCGGTTGGACGCGCCGCGAAGCCTCGAGCTCATTCGGCAGCTCGTGCGGTTCGACACGACGAGCCGGCGCTCGAATCTCGCGCTGATCGACTGGGTGCGCGAGTACCTCGGGTCGCACGGCATCGCGTCGCGGCTGACGCACGACGACGACACGACGAAGGCGAACCTGTTCGCGACGATCGGCGATCCGCGCCGCCGGGCATCGTGCTCTCCGGGCACACCGACGTCGTGCCGGTCGACGGCCAGGCGTGGACGGTCGATCCCTGGGCCGGCGTGGTGAAGGACGATCGGCTGCTCGGACGCGGCGCCGCCGACATGAAATCGTTCCTCGGCATCGTGCTTGCGGGCGTGCCCGAAATGCTGGAGAGCCCGCTCGCCAGGCCGATCCATCTCGCGTTCTCCTACGACGAGGAAGTGGGCTGCATCGGCGTCGGGCGGATGATCCGCGACATGCAGGACAGCGGCGTCGCACCGGGGCTTTGCATCGTCGGCGAGCCGACGAGCATGAAGGTCGTCACCGGGCACAAGGGCAAGCTCGCGGCGCGCGCGCACGTCTGCGGGCGCGAGGCGCATTCGGCGCTCGCGCCGTATGCCGTCAACGCGCTCGAATACGCGGCCGAGATCATCGTCGAGCTGCGCCGCATGCAGCGCGAGGTTGCCGAGAAGGGCCCGTTCAACCGCGAGTACGATCCGCCGTACTCGACGCTGCACGCCGGCGTGCTGCACGCCGGCACCGCGCTCAACATCGTGCCGCGGGAATGCACGTTCGATTTCGAGTTTCGCACCGTGCCCGAGGACGATCCGCATCGTCTGCTCGGCCGGCTGGAGAGCTACTGCAGGCAGGAGCTGCTGCCGCAGATGCAGCGCGTCGCGCCCGAGAGCCGCATCGCCTTCGAGACGAAGTCCGACAATCCCGGACTGCACACGGAAGAGAGCGCGGCGATCGTCGCGCGCATCGAGCGTCTCGCCGGCGGCGGCGCGGCGGCAAGGTCGCGTTCGCGTCGGAGGCGGGACAGTTCCAGCGCGCCGGCTTCGATGCCGTCATCTGCGGACCGGGCTCGATCGCCGACGCGCACAAGCCCGACGAATTCATCACGTTCGACCAGATTCGCATGGGTGAGGCGTTCATCGCCCGCGTCATCGACGAAGCAGGTGCTGCTAGCGCATTCGCGACGATGGCGATTCCATTCGTTTGCACGAGGAGATTGTTCCCATGCGGCTGATTCGATTCGCGCAACGCGTCGCACTGTTGGGCGGCATCGCGGCGCTTGGCACTCTGCGGCCTGCCGGGCCACGCCGGCGCGCAGGAGATCAAGGTCACGCGCCAGTACGGATTGCCTTACCTGCCGCTGATGGTGATGGAGCACGAGCAGCTCCTCGAGAAGCATCTGAAGCAACTCGGCGTGCAGGACGCGAAGGTGACCTGGGCGACGATGAGCACGACCACGGCGACCGTCGACGGCCTCCTCTCCGGCAGCGTCGATTTCGCCTCGTCGGGCATCACCGGTCTCCTCACGCTGTGGGACAAGACGCAGGGCACGCCGAACGAAATCAGGGCGATCTCCGGCATCTCGTCGTTTCCGTATCCGCTCGTGACCAGCAATCCCGCCGTGAAGACGCTGAAGGACTTCACCGACAAGGACCGTATCGCCGTTCCCGCCGTGAAGATCTCGGTGCAGGCGATCGTGCTGCAGATGGCCGCAGCGAAGGCGTTCGGCGCCGGCAAGCGCACCGCGCTCGACGCGCTCACCGTCTCGATGGGACACCCGACCGCGGCGGTGGCCGTGATGTCCGGCAAGAGCGAGGTGGACGCGCATTTCAGCTACCCGCCGTACAGCCTCGAAGAGATGCGCACGCCCGGCGTGCACGCGGTGCTGTGGGCGAACGACGTCACCAACGGTCCTGCCACGACGATCGAGGTGGTGACACCCGCCCGGGTGCTGAAGGATCATCCGAAATGGGTCGACGCCTGGCTCGCCGCGCAGACCGAAGCGAGCGACTTCATCAACAAGCATCATCGCGAAGCCGCGGAAATGTACGTGGCGATGACCAAGGAGAAGAAGCTCACGCCCGAGGACCTGATCCAGATCCTGGCCGATCCGCAGGTGCGCATCAGCGTGACGCCGTTCAACACGATGGTGTTCGCGCAATACATGCACGACGTCGGCAGCATCAAGCACCTGCCGGCGAGCTGGAAGGATTACTTCTGGCCCGTCGCGCATGACTTCCAGGGAAGCTGAGCGGCCTTCGGGCGCTTCGGCACAAAGCGGAAAACACGTGAAAAAGGTCGTCTGGGGCGTGCTGGGCACGGCGAAGGTCGCGCGCGAGCGCGTGCTGCCGGGCATGAGGAAGAGCAGCCTGCTGACGATCCGGGCGATCGCTTCGCGCGACGGCGCCCGCGCGCGGCACGCCGCTGCGGCACTCGGCATTCCCGTCGCATACGATTCGTACGAAGCGCTGCTCGCCGACCCGGCGATCGAGGCGATCTACAACCCGCTGCCCAATCACCTGCACGTGCCGCTGACGCTGCAGGCGGCTGCCGCGGGCAAGCACGTGCTTTGCGAAAAGCCGATCGCGCTCACCGCGCGACGAGGCGGCCGCAGCTTGCGCGGCGCCGGCAACGCGCGTGCTGATCGCCGAAGCGTTCATGGTGCGCTTCCATCCGCAGTGGTTGCGCGCGCGCGAGCGCGTGCGCGAGGGCCGCATCGGCACGCTGCGCGCGGTGCAGATGTTCTTCGGCTACAACAACCTCGATCCGGGCAACGTCCGCAACAACGCGGACATCGGCGGCGGCGGACTGTACGACATCGGCTGCTATGCGATCGTGGCCGGCCGCTACTTCTTCGACGCCGAGCCTTTGCGCGGCGTCGCGCTCGTCGACCGCGATCCGGCGTTTCGCACCGATCGGCTCACCAGCGCGCTTGCTCGATTTCGGCGACGGTCGCCGCCTCGATTTCACCGTTTCGACGCAGATCGCGCCGCTACCAGCGCATCCAGCTTTGCGGCACACGAGGCAGGATCGAGATCCCCATTCCGGTCAATGCGCCGCAGGGTGACACGACGCGCATGCTGATCGACGATGGCGGGTCGCTCGGACGGCGCCGGCATCGTGACCGAGACGCTGCCCGAGAGCGATCAGTACCAGCTTCAAGGCGAAGCGTTCTCGCGCGCGGTGCGCGGCGAAATCGCACTGGAGCATGGCGTCGAGGATGCGATCGCCAACATGCGCGTCATCGATGCGCTGTTCCGATCCGGGCGAAGCGGGCAGTGGGAAGCGGTGTCAGCCGAGTGACGACACGAACGCCAGAAGCGGCGGAGCGTCATGAGTGACTGCATCGCCCATCAACCGGTTCGGCAGCGGCAGGTCGGTCAAGCGCGTCGAGGATGACGCGCTCCTTCGCGGCCAGGGACAGTTCTCCGACAACCTGCCGGTCGCGGGACAACTCTACGCGTGCTTCGTGCGCTCGCCGCATCCGCATGCGCGCATCACGCGCATCGACATCGGCGCGGCGCTTGCCATGCCGGGCGTCGCCGCCATCTTCACGGGACGCGATCTCGTACGCGCCGGCGTCAAGCCGATTCCGAATTCGGCGGATTTCACGCGCGCCGACGGCGCGCCCACCGCGACGCCGCCTCATCACGCGCTGGCGGTCGACACCGTGCGTTTTGTCGGCGAGGCAGTGGCCGCGGTGATCGCGGCGTCGCCGCACGAGGCGCGCGACGCCGCGGAAAGGATCGACGTCGACTACGCGCCGTTGCCGGCGGTGGTCGATACGCTTGCCGCAACCGTGCCCGGTGCACCGATGGTGGTGGCGGACGCGCCCGGACAACATTGCGTGCGAGGCTCGCCACGGCGATGCGGTGGCTACCGAAGCCGCATTCAGGCGTGCCGCGCACGTCGTCGCGCTCGACCTCGTCAACCCGCGCGTCGCGCCGTGTCCGATCGAGCCGCGCTCGACACTCGCCACCTGCGACGAAGCGAGCGAGCGCCTCACGCTGCGCGTCAGTTGCCAGACGCCGACCGGGTTGCGCGACGAGTTGTGCGACGTTCTCGGCACTCCGAAGGAGAACGTGCGCGTGCTCGTCGGCGATGTCGGCGGCGGCTTCGGCATGAAGACCAGCCTGTACCCGGAGGACGTCGTCGTGGCGTTTGCCGCGCGCGCGTTGAAGCGGCCGGTGCGTTTCACCGCCGAGCGCATCGAGGAATTTCTGGCGGCGAGCCACGGTCGCGACGTGACGAGCAAAGCCGAGCTGGCGCTCGACGCCGACGGCCGCATCCTGGCGTTGCGGATCGCGACGCTCGCCAACGTCGGCGCCTACGCGACGCCCGGCGGGTGTCGTCATCCAGCTTCTGATCGGGCCGTGGGTGTCCACGAGCATCTACGACATCGCGACGATCGACATCGGCATCAAGGCCGTGCTCACGCACACGTTGCCCACGGGTCCGTATCGCGGCGCGGGCCGCCCCGAGGCGATCTACATCATCGAGCGGCTGATGGATGCCGCCGCACGCGAAATCGGCATGGACCGCACGGAATTACGTCGCCGCAACATGATCCGGCCCGAGCAGATGCCGTACACCAACGCGATGGGCAAGACGTACGACAGCGGCCAGTTCGCGAAAGTGATGGACCAGGCGCTGGCACTCGCGGACTGGGCAGGCTTCGATGCCCGCGCCGCGACCGCTGCGCGCCGCGGCCGGCTGCGCGGACAAGGCATCGCGACGTTCCTCGAATGGACCGGCGCCGATGTTTTCGAGGAAACGGTCGACGTCACGGTGACAGGCGCCGGCGCGCATCGAGATCTTCACCGCCGCACAGCCGATGGGCCAGAGTCTTGCCACGACGTTCACGCAGCTTGCCGTCGACGTGTTCGGCGTGCCGGCCGACAGCATCGACGTACGCTTTGGCGACACCGATCGTGCGACCGGCTTCGGCAGCGCCGGCTCGCGATCGTTGTTCGTCGTCGGCTCGGCCGTGCAGGTCGCATCGCAGCGCACCGTCGCCAAGGCGCACGAGCTCGCCGCGGAGGCACTCGAGGCGGCGGCGGGCGACATCGATTACCACGATGGCACCTTCAGCATCGCGGGCACGGATCGGCGCATCGGCCTGTTCGATCTCGCGCAGCAGCAGGCCGGACGAGCGCATTGTCGTGCGATCGACCAGCGCGGTCGGCGCGCCGAGCTGGCCCAACGGTTGCCACGTCTGCGAGGTGGAAATCGATCCGGATACCGGGGCCGTGGAGCTCGACGGCTACTGGTCGGTGAACGATGTCGGCCGCGTGGTGAACCCGATGGTCGTGATCGGCCAGCTCGAAGGCGGCGCGGCGCAGGGCATCGGTCAGGCGTTGTGCGAACGCTTCGTGTACGACGCCGAATCGGGTCAGGCGCAAACAGCGAGCTTCATGGACTACGCCGTGCCCCACGCGCGGCATGATCCGGCACTTCGAGATGACGATGGACGAATCCGACGCCTTGTCTCACCAACCCGATGGGCGTGAAAGGCGTCGGGCGAGCTGGGCGCGATCGGCGCGACGCCGGCGGTCGTCAACGCGGTGATCGATGCGCTCGCGCGCAATGGTTTCGGACGTCGGGCGCGCGAGCTGCAGATGCCGCTCACTTCCGAGCGGGTGTGGCGGGCGATGCACGCTGAAACGACACGCTGACCAACGTCAGGCGCCGCATCGCCGCCAAGAAGCATCCTGCCGCCGGCGAACGGCAGGTGCGTGTTAATCGTTCAGAACCCCGATCACGTAGATCGCGGTTTGCGCCTGGCCGGTGATCTCGGCGGCCTGCGCTGCTGCCGATATGCTTGCCGTCCTGCGCTTTGACTTCGTTGACGAGGTCGGTGATCGCCTGTACCGCGCTCGCAACGTCCCCGCCTGCCAGATACGATTGCGCGCTCGCAAGCTTCGCGAGCAAGCTGGTCTGGATGCCTTTGCCGAGGCCGGCGCCGCTGATATACGTCATCAGCGCATCGATCAGTTCGGCGGGCGGGCGAACGAGCCAGGATGCCGACGGCGTCGCCGTGAAAGCGGCAGCACCGGTGGGCCCTGTCGTCGTAAACGAAACGCGGCCGATGTCTCCGGCCACGGCGGTGTACGACGCCATGCCAATGGTGGGCCCGGCGACCATGCCGAGCGTGCTCGACAAGTCATGCGACGCGTAGACGTTCTGGCCCTGCGCGTCGTTGCCGCTCTGAAAGCCCGTGAGCTCGCTGAACGCGCCGTTGTTGTTTACGTACAGCAATGCGCCGAACGATCGGCCGACATTCGCGGAAAACGCGCTGCCATCGACCGCGACGCCGACGACGCCCGTCATGCGCCCCGACTCCTTGTCGAACGTCGCGCTCGACGTCTGGTACGCCGTCGAGAAATCGTCATACGTGATCGTCATCTTGTAGGTCTTGCCCGCAAGGTCCGGCCCGGCGCCGCCGAAGAGCCCGCTCGCATCGGTGCCCGTAGCCGATCACGCCTTTGGACACCAGGATGAATCGCCGCCTCGCGCCGGCGCGATGCATCCGATGAACAGGGCAAGGATGCCCGTTGCGCAAAGGCACTTTGGAAAACGCGGTGCGCGTGGCGGTATTCATGAGCGTGTCCCGGAGTGTGCAGGCATTGCGAGCGAAGCGCGGTGTCGCGGCGATCACGGAAGGCTCTCGCCGGCGACGTCGACGCTGTCGTCACAAACGACGAAATTCGTGCCCGTGCTCGTCGGGCTGACGGTGACGTTCGAGAAATTGCCCTTCAGGTACCGCAGGTCCATCGGCTTGACCTTGTTGCTTGCCTGGCCGATATGCACGTTGTCGAGCGTCACGTCGAGCACCGGGGATTCCGGCAGTCCCGAAATGAAGCTCTGGCTCGTCGCGCCGGTCGCCGTCACGTTCGTCAACGCGACCTTGCTGACGAACGGCGTGGTGCCCGTCACCGGCTGGCCCGGATCGCTGCCGCAGGCCGGGGGGCTGCTGGCGGGATAGTACGAGTTGATGACGACCGGCTGCGTGACATTGGTCATGGTCAGATTCCGCGCGTCGATGTCGTGTATCTGGCTGCCGCGGTCTCGCCCGGTCTTGATGCGGAAGCCGTTCGACGTGTTGGCAAGCGAGACGTTCATGATGGCGATGTTGTTCACGCCGTTGATCGCTTCGCTGCCGATCGACATGCCATGCCCCGAGGTGAAGGTGGCGTTGGCCACGGTCACGAACTGGGTCGCCGCGGCCGGCATCGGCTGGCTCGGATCCTGGTACAGCGGCGGCAGCCCCGACTTGAGCGCCACGTCGTCGTCACCCGAAGCGAAGTTGACGTTGGAAATCGCCACGTTGCTCGACGAAACGATGTCCACCGCGTCGGTGTTCTTCGAAGTCGACGGTGCGCTGTCGCTGATGCCGACGATCGTCACGTCGGACGCGTACCGCGGCACGAGCGTCCACATCGGCGAGCGCGCGAAATGGACGCCTTCGACTACGATGTGATCGGTCATCCAGAACTCGGTGAGCCACGGCCGCGGCAATCCGTTGCTGCTCGGCGCGAACGGGAAACTCGCGTAGGGAAACGACGCGGCGCCGGCGAGCGTGTACCAGCTTCGGCCGCCCGGCGGCGTTACGTCGCCCTGACCATCGATCGTGCCGCCGCCGATGATGCCGACATCGGTCGCATCGGATGTCGACAGCAACGCCTCGCCGGACCGATACGGCGTTCCGATGTAGGCGGGGACGTACCGCGATTGATCGGTCGTGCCGAGTATGGTCACGCCGGTATTCACGCGCAGCATGATATGGCTCCTGAGCGTGAACGGACCGGTAAGAAACGTGCCGTGATCCAGCGGCACCGTGCCGCCGCCCTGCGCGGCGCACGCATCGATCGCGGTCTGGATCGCGCTGGTGTCATCGGTGATGCCGTCGCCGGCTGCGCCGTAGGTGCGCGGATCGCAGGGGTTCAAGCCGGCGGCATGAACGACGGCGGCGGCGGCGGCCAGTGCGACGGTCATGCAAATGCGCGGGCAGATTCGATGATGGCTGAACATGACGTTTTCCCTCGGCATGAAAACCTTTACAGCGGCGCAAAAGTTCTAGGAGCGCGCGTCGATTGCTGTCAAGGAAAATGTGCGAAGCCGCACCTGCATCCGGGTGGCGGCTCACGCGCTGTTACTATCGATCGGGGCTTTGCAAAAATTACACTGGCATCGCCGCGCCGCATCGGGCGGCCAACAGCGTAGCGACGACAGCCCAGGCGTGGGGAATGAGATGCCGTGGCGATAACGATTCATGACGTGGCGCGCCGGGCGCGGGTGTCGGTCGCCACCGTGTCGCGCGCGTTGGCCCGGCCGCAGCTCGTGCGCGAGGCGACGCGTGATCGGGTATTGAAGGCGGCGAAGGCGCTTGCCTACCATCCCAATCGCGCTGCGCGCAGTCTCATCACGGGCCAGACGGGCAACCTCGGCATCGTCGTGCCCGACCTCGACAATCCGTTTTACCCGAGCGTCGTGCGCGGCGTGCAAGCCCGGGCGCAGCAAGCGGGATATGCGCTGCTGCTGGGCGACAGCGGAGAGGATCCGGCGGCCGAGCAGAATCTGGTGCACACGATGGCAAAGCAGGTCGACGGCGTGATTTTGTGCGCGCCGTTTTCATCGGATGCGCAGCTCGCGCGCCTCGCGCAGCGTACGCGCGCTCGTACTGGTCAACCGGCGATTGCCGGAGATGCCCGCGGTGCTCGATGGATGCGGCGCACGGCATGAGGCAGGTCGTCGAGCATCTGGTCGGCGCTCGGACATCGTCGCTTGGCCTATCTCGGTGGACCGCGCAGGGCATGGTCGAACCACGAGCGCAGTCGCGGATTGCGCGCCGCCGCGCGCGTACACGCAGTCGAGTTGCTCGAAGCTGATGCACATACGGCTGAAAGCCGACATTACCGACTGGATCGTCCGCGCGGCGCTCGCCGGTGTGGGTGAAGTCGCGATCCTCACCGGCGTGTGCGAGCGGCTTGCAGCGGCAGGAATCGAACTGATGCGCGCGTCCATCGCCAACGATCTGCTCGACCCGACGTTCGACGGACGCGGCGTGCGCTGGGTCCAGGGCCAGGGCGGCATCGAGGAGGCGTTCCCCCGCGCGGCTGGCGAGGTCGTCAACGAGACGTGGGCGCGCAGCCCGTTTTACGCCGTCACCGAAGGCGGTCGCGAACGACTGCGCCGTCATCTCGATTCGCGATATCGGCGCGGCGAGTTTCCGCTCCTCGACCGATTTGCCGACCAGGGCGCGACCGACTATGTCGCCTTCGCGACGCGCGTCGATGAACGGGTGCGCCTGGGCGAGGGCCAGGGCATGGTTTCGTCGTGGATGACCGCTGCGCCGGGCGGCTTTTCGGAAGCGGATGTCGAATTGCTTGGGGGCATTCTGCCGACGCTGGCGATGGCGTTCATGCTGTGGACGATCAACCGTACCGCACGTACCGCGATCACGACGTATCTCGGAAGCGACGCTGCCGAGCGCGTGCTGGCCGGCAACATCGTGCGCGGCCGGGCAGCGCCGATCAGCGCAGTCGTCTGGTTCAGCGACCTCGTCGCTTTCACGCGGATCACCGATACGGTGACGCCCGGAGGTCGTGCTGGCCCTGCTGAACGACTATGCCGAAGCGCAGGTCGAGGCGATCGAGGCCAACGGCGGGCACGTGCTGAAGTTCATCGGAGACGGAATCCTCGCGATCTTCCCCGATGACGACACGAAGCGGGCCTGCGGCCGCGCGCTCGATGCCGCCGCCGATCAGCATCGCCGCATCGTCGCGCTCAACGAGCGACGTACGGCGTCGAGCCTTCCGGTGACGTCGACCCACCTCGCGCTGCATGTCGGGGAACTGCTCTACGGCAATGTCGGAAGCCCGCGCCGCCTCGATTTCACCGTACTGGGACCCGCAGTCAACGAGGCGGCGCGCATCGAAGCGTTGTGTGTCTCGCTCGACCAGGCCGTCATCGTCTCGTCGGCGTTTGCCGATGCGACGGGCGACGCGCGTTCCCGGCTGGTGAGCCTTGGCCGCTACGCGATGAAGGGCGTCGCGAGGCCGCAGGAATTGTTCACGCTCGATCCCGGCTAGATCGCGCTCGCGAAGGGTCCGGAGCGGGGCGTGGGCACCAAAACCGCTGTCGCGGCGCTCGTCGGACGTATTTCGCTTGCAAATCCGGGCCTGCGCACCCATACTGTAGGCAAGCGATTTTCAAGTATTGCTGTTGCTGGTCCGGTACCCGCAGTCCTGCGGTACTTCTGTTCAATCACCCGCCGTCTTGACTTTCGCCCCACCCGAGGGGCAATCCCCTTTTTATTTCTTTCAGGATATTTCAAGACATGGCAACAGGCACAGTGAAGTGGTTTAACGATTCCAAGGGCTTCGGCTTCGTCACCCCCGAAGACGGCGGCAAGGATCTCTTTGCCCATTTTTCCGCGATTCAGGAGCAGGGCTTCAAGACCCTGAAGGAAGGCCAGCGCGTCAGTTTCGACGTGACGACAGGCCCCAAAGGGCAGCAGGCGTCGAACATTCGCTCGGTGGAATAAGGCGATGCAGGCGGACGTGGCATTCGGCCATGTCGTCAGTCCTTTCGACAAGCCCGGCACTGCCGGGCTTTTTTCATCCAACTTGTCCAAGGAACCTATGGCTAAGGAAGAGCTTCTCGAAATGAATGGCGTCGTGGCTGAAGTGCTGCCCGATTCCCGCTATCGCGTCACGCTCGACAACGGCCACAAGCTCGTCGCGTACAGCGCGGGCAAGATGCGCAAGCATCACATCCGCATCATCGCGGGCGACAAGGTTTCGCTCGAGCTTTCCCCGTACGATCTGACCAAGGGACGGATCACGTTCCGCCATATCGAAGGCCGCGGCCCGATCACGCCGCCGCGCCCGCGACACTGACCGCTATTCGTCGACGCGGCCGCGCGCTGCCTTGATCCTGCCGCGCTGCACCTTGCTGTCGACGCGACGTCGCTGCGAGCTGCGGCTCGGCCGGGTGGGCCTGCGAGGCGCGGAAACCGCCGCCGCGGCATCGACGAGTTGCTGCAGGCGCGCGAGCGCGTCGTCGCGGTTCCGATCCTGGCTGCGATAGCGCTGCGCCTTGATGACGACAATGCCATCGCTGCTGATCCTCTGATCGCCGTGCGCGAGCAGGCGCGCCTTGACCGCGTCGGGCAAGCGGGAAGCCGCGATGTCGAAGCGCAGATGCACGGCGCTCGATACCTTGTTGACGTTCTGCCCGCCAGCGCCTTGCGCGCGAATGGCCGACCATTCGATGTCGGCAGGATCGACCATAACGGTCACCGTGCCTGCCGCGGCGCTGCGCAGGCCTGCTCGCGCTCACGCGCCGATTTCCGCCCAGTATTCGTGGCGCTCGGTGTTGACGAGCGACACGCGATGCTCGACGGGCGCATCGCGGTAGGTGAGCGCCACGCGGCGAATCTGCAGCAGCGGCGTCGCGCGCGTCACGTCGAGCAGCGCCGCGCTGGCGTCGTCCGCCGGCGTCGCGCGTACGCGCTCGAGCGTCTTGACGACCGAAATGCCGAACGCTTCCTGGTACAGGTTGTAGATCGTCGAGCGCCGCTCGCCGAACTGCCGTTCGGTGAGTCCGGCGAAGCGCGGCGCCGGCAGCGCGATGTCGTCGACGATGACCGGGACGCCGTCGAGCCGCAGCACGTTGCGGATACGGATGATCGGCGTCGCCCGGCTCGATCGCCGAGCGCTTCGGCGGTCGTGCGATCGGCCTTGCCGCGCCCGAACGACAGGAGCTGCACTTCCGGGTATTGCTTCGGACCGTGCTGCGGCACGACGTGCAGGAAGTAGAACACCTCGCGCTCGCGATTGTGGCTCGCGACGAAGGTGCCGCGACCCTGCTGGCGGATCAGGATGTTCTCGGCGACGAGCTCGTCGATCGCCTTGCGAACGGTGCCGACGCTGATCCGGAAGCGCTCGGACAGCCGCCGCTCCGCGGGAATGGCGGCGCCCGGGCTTCCATTCGCCGCGCGTCAGCGCATCGGTCAGCCGGCGCTTCACGTCCTTGTACAGCGGCACGTCGAGCGGGAAGCCGCGGACCGTCGTGTCGTTCATCGCTGTCATCTCTCGCACGGGGAGCGTGCGCAGCGAGTCTAGGGGCTGCCTAAAAATTATGCAAATGATCTGAATGATATAGTTGACTCGGCGCCGCCGGATCACTACGATCCGGTTATCGAAATGCGCCGGCCCGCCGGCGCTTCACTGCCCAGGAACCCCCCGTGATCCATTGCGTATTGCACGATCCCGACGACTCGGTCGCCGTCGTCGTCGTCGAAGGCATCCGGCCGGAACGACGCTGACCGGCCTCATCCTCGACGAGGACCGCACGATCGACGCTCGAGTGCCGGCAGGACATTCCGATCGGCCACAAGGTCGCGCTGAAGGACATGGCCGTCGGCGACACGGTGATCAAGTACGGCGTCGACATCGGCAAGGTCGTGCAGCCGATCACGCAAGGGCGAGCACGCGCACGTCCACAACATCAAGACCAAGCGGTGGTAGCCATGAACAAGACATTTCAGGGGTATCGCCGCGAGAACGGCCGCGTCGGCGTGCGCAATCACGTGATCATCCTGCCCGTCGACGACCTGTCGAACGCGGCGGCCGAGGCGGTCGCGAACAACGTCAAGGGAACGCTGGCGATTCCGCATCCGTACGGACGCCTGCAGTTCGGCGCCGACCTCGACCTGCATTTCCGCACGCTGATCGGCGCCGGCAGCAATCCGAACGTCGCCGCGGTCGTCGTGATCGGCATCGAGGAGCAATGGACGAAGAAGCGTCGTCGACGGCATCGCGGCCACCGGCAAGCCGGTGCAGGGCTTCGGCATCGAGCTGCACGGCGATCACGACACGATCATGCGCGCGTCGAAGGCCGCGCAAGGAATACCTGCAGTGGGCGAGCGAGCGCACGCGCAGCGAATGCCCGCTGTCCGAGCTGTGGGTGTCGACCAAGTGCGGCGAATCCGACACGACGTCGGGCTGCGGCGCCAATCCCACGGTCGGCGACGCGTTCGACAAGCTCTACGCGGCCGGCTGCACGCTGGTGTTCGGCGAGACCACCGAGTTGACCGGCGGCGAGCAGATCGTCGCCGCGCGCTGTCGCGACGACAAGGTGCGCGCCGACTTCATGCGCGATGTTCGATCGCTACCAGGACGTCATCAAGCGCCACAAGACGAGCGATCTGTCCGATTCGCAGCCGACGAAGGGCAACATCGCCGGCGGCCTGACGACGATCGAGGAAAAGGCGCTCGGCAACATCCAGAAGATCGGCCGCAAATGCATCGTCGACGGCGTGCTCGACAAGGCCGAGATGCCGACGCACGCCGGGCCTGTGGTTCATGGACAGCTCGTCGGCAGCCGCCGAAATGGTCACGCTGTGCGCGGCGTCCGGCTTCGTCGTCCACTTCTTCCCGACGGGGCAGGGCAACGTCATCGGCAATCCGATCCTGCCGGTGATCAAGATCTGCGCGAATCCGCGCACGGTGCGCACGATGAGCGAGCACATCGACGTCGACACGTCGCGGCCTGCTGCAGCGCGAGATCACGATGGACGAGGCGGGCGACAAGCTGCTCGACATGATGTTCCGCACCGTGAACGGCCGGCTCACCGCCGCCGAGGCGCTCGGCCATCGCGAATTCGTGCTGACGCGGCTCTACGAAAGCGCATGACACGGCTTTACGAAACCGCCATCCAACCGAGCGAGGACGACACGACAATGACCGCCCGCAAGCGAGCCTTCGGCAACATCACGTCAGGATTGACGCTTTGCCGCCGCCGTGCTGTCGTGGGCGATCGTCCCCGCGGCGCACGCGGAGATGAGCGAGATCAACGTGTCGCGCAGCAGTACGGCATCAGCTACCTGCCGCTGATGATCATGGAGGACCAGAAGCTGATCGAGAAGCACGCGAAGGCGGCGGGCGTCGACGTCAAGGTCGACTGGGCGAAGTTCGCCGGCGGCAACGTGATGAACGACGCGCTGCTGTCGGGCAGCCTGCAGTTCGCCTCCGGCGGTGTCGGTCCGTTCATCGACGCTGTGGGCGAAGACGCGCGGCAACCTCGACGTCAAGGCGGTCGGCGCGATCAACTCGATGCCGCTGTACCTCGTGACCACGCAATCCGAAGGTCAAGACGATCAAGGACTTCACCGACAAGGACAAGATCGCGCTGCCTGCGGTCAAGGTGTCGATCCAGGCGGTGACGCTGCAGATGGCGGCCGAGAAGGCATTCGGTCGCGGGCCAGCAGAACAAGCTCGATCCGCTCACGGTCTCGATGTCGCATCCGGACGCCGAGACCGCGCTGCTGTCGGGCAATCCGAGGTCACGCGCATTTCGGCTCGCCGCCGTTCCAGTACCAGGAGCTCGCGCAGCCGGGCATGCACAAGGTGCTCAACTCGCTACGACGTGCTGGGCGGGCCGGCGACGTTCAACGTCGTCTGGACGACGAGCGAAGTTCCGCGACGAGAATCCGAAGGTCTACGCGGCGTTCGTCGCGGCGCTCGACGAGGCGACCGCGCAGATCAATCGCGACAAGCGCGCCGCCGCGCGAGACGTACCTGCGGATCTCGAAGGACAAGGACAGCGCTCGACGACATCCTGAAGATGCTGAACGATCCCGAGATCGTCTTCACGACGACGCCGCAGAACATGATGAAGTACGTCGATTTCATGTACAAGATCGGCTCGATCAAGGTGAAGCCCGACTCGTGGAAGGACATGTTCTTCCCGAACGCGCACAGGCTGCCGGGAAGCTGATGGCGGCAGCCGGCGGCGCGACTCGAGCTTCCGGATCTCGGCGGCGATCCGCGACGCGCACGCGCGCATCGCGCCGTACGTCCACCGCACGCCGGTGATGACGTGCCAGGCGATCGACGCACGAGGTCGGCGCGTCGCTGTTCTTCAAGTGCGAGCACCTGCAGAAGGTCGGCGCGTTCAAGGCGCGCGGCGCGTGCAACGCGGTGTTCTCGCTCGACGATGCGCTCGCGCGCCGCGGCGTGGTCACGCATTCGTCGGGCAATCACGGCGCGGCGCTCGCGTACGCGGCGCGGCGGCGCGGCATTCCGGCGTGGGTCGTGATGCCCGAGAACGCGCCGGCGGTGAAGCAGGCGAACGTGCGGCGCTTCGGCGCGACGGTCCGCCTGTGCGCCGCCGACGGTCGCCGCGCGCGAAGCGGCCTGCGACGACGGTCGCGCGCGAGACCGGCGCGACGCTCGTTCATCCGTTCGACGATCCGCGCGTCATCGCCGGCCAGGGCACCGCGGCGCTCGAGCTGCTCGACGCCGTCGGCGATCTCGATGCGATCATCGCGCCGTGCGGCGGCGGCGGCCTGCTGTCGGGCACGGCGATCGCCGCCACGTCGTTGCGTCCGCGGCATTCGCGTGCTCGGCGCCGAGCCCGCCAACGCCGACGATGCGGCGCGCAGCTTCGCGAGCGGCACGCTGCAGCCGCTGCCGGCGACGACGACGATCGCCGATGGCCTGCGAACGACGCTGTCGCCGCGCACGCTCGGCGCGCTGCGCGCGCACGTCAGCGAGTTCGGCACTGTGCAGCGAAGCGGCGTATCCTGCGCGCGATGCGGATGATGTTCGAGCGGATGAAGCAGGTCGTCGAGCCGTCGTCGGCGGTGCCGCTCGCGTGCCTGCTCGAGCGCTCGCTCGACGTCGCCGGGCAGCGCGTCGGCATCATCGTCACCGGCGGCAACGTCGACCTCGACCGGCTGCAGTGGAAGCCGTGAAGTATTCCTCCGGGCAGACGCCGCTGCTCGACGTGCGCGGCGTGACGCTGCAGTACAAGACGAAGGACCATCTCGTCACCGCGACGTATCGCGTCGACTTCGAGGTGCTACCGCTCGGATCGCTTCATCCTGCTCGGGCCGTCCGGCTGCGGCAAGTCGACGCTGCTCAAGGCCGTCGGCGGCTACATGAAGCCGATCGAGGGCGAGATCCGGCTGAAGGGCGAGCGCGGTCGACGCGCCCGGGTCCCGACCGGATGATGGTGTTCCAGGAATTCGACCAGCTGCTGCCGTGGAAGACGGTCCAGCGAGAACGTGATGTTCCCGCTGCAGCGCGAGCGGCCGCCTGCCGCGCAAGGCGGCCGAGGAAAAGGCGCTGCGAATACATCGAGAAGGTCAACCTCGACAACGTTCGCCGACAGCTTTCCGCACACGCTGTCCGGCGGCATGAAGCAGCGCGTCGCGATCGCGCGCGGCATGGCGATGGAGCCGGACATCCTGCTGATGGACGAGCCGTTCGCGGCGCTCGACGCGCTCACGCGCCGCAAGATGCAGGACGAGCTGCTCGCGCTGTGGGAAGACACGCGCTTCACCGTGCTGTTCGTCACGCATTCGATTCCCGAGGCGATCAAGATCGGCAGCCGCATCCTGCTGCTGTCGCCGCATCCGGGACAGGTGAAGGCGGAGCTTGACAGCCTGCCGTCCGACGCGAGCGGCGCGGACGTGATCGGCGCTCGAGCAGCGGATTCACGCGATGCTGTTCGCCGATGCCGTCGAGGAGGCCGTCGTGGAGAAGGTGCACGCATGAACAGCGTTGCCAGCGCTCCGATGACGCGGCCGGAGATCGTGCGCGAGCCGATTTCGTCCAGCGCATTCGGCGTCGTCGAGAAGCCGCTGTCGACGTGGGAGCGGATCACGAACGTCGGCGCGGTGCGCAAGATGCGCGCTGCTCGTCGTGCTCGCGGTGATCTGGGAGGTCTACGCGCGCGAGCTCGACAACCCGCTGCTGTTTCCGACGTTCTCGGCGACGGTCGAGGCGTTCTTCCAGGGCATCGTTCGGCGGCGACCTGCTTCGCCAAGGCGATGACGTCGATGAAGGTGCTGCTGATGGGCTACGCGGCCGGCATCGCGCTGCGCGGCGGTGCTGACCGTCGTCGCGATCACGTCGCGGATCGGCACCGACCTGCTCGAGCTGCTGACGTCGATGTTCAACCCGCTGCCGGCGATCGCGCTGCTGCCGCTCGCGCTGATCTGGTTCGGCCTGGGCGCGGGCAGCATCGTCTTCGTGCTCATCCATTCGGTGCTGTGGGCCGTCGCGCTCAACACGCATTCCGGCTTTCTCGTCGGTGTCGAACACGCTGCGGATGGTCGGCCGCAACTACGGCCTGCGCGGGCTGCCGCTACGTCGGCGCGGATCCTGATTCCGGCGGCGTTCCCGAGCATCCTGACCGGCCTCAAGATCGGCTGGGCGTTCGCGTGGCGCACGCTGATCGCGGCGGAGCTCGTGTTCGGCGTGTCGTCGGGCTCGGGCGGGCTCGGCTGGTTCATCTACGAGAACAAGAACCAGCTCGAGATCCCGAACGTGTTCGCCGGGCTCTTCACCGTGATCGTCATCGGCCTCATCGTCGAGAACGTCGTGTTCCGCGTGATCGAAGCGCGCACCGTCCGCAAGTGGGGCATGCAGAGCTGAGCGCTGCGACGCCGCCCGATGCGCATCGTCATCATGCGAGTTCATGGACGAGCGACGCGGTCGCGCAGCTCGCCGCGCGCTTCGACGTCTGCTACGACAAGGCGCTCGTCGATCGGCCGGACGATCTCGCGCGCGCGCTCGCGGACGCCGACGCGCTGATCGTGCGCAACCGCACGCGGTCGACGCGACGCTGCTCGCGCGCGCGCCGCAGGCTGCGCGTCGTCGGACGCCTCGGCGTCGGCCTCGACAACATCGACGTGGACGCCTGCGCGGCGCGCGGCATCGAGGTCATTCCGGCCACCGGCGCGAATGCGCTTGCGGTCGCGGAATACGTGATCGCGACGGCGATGCTGCTGCTGCGCGGCGCCTACGCTGCGACGCGCCGACGTCGCCGCCGGCGACTGGCCGCGCGCGCGCGCTGTCGAACGGCCGCGAGATGGCGGGCAAGACGCTCGGCCTCGTCGGCTTCGGCGGCATCGGACGCCTGACCGGCGCGGCTGGCGCGCGCGCTCGGCATGCGGGTGATCGGCTTCGATCCGCAGGTGCCGCCGGCGTCGCCGATCTGGACGCGACGACGAGACGATGCCGCGCGCGCTGGCCGACGTGCTGTCGCGAAGCGGACGTCGTCTCGCTGCACGTGCCGCTGACTCCGGCGACGCGCAACCTGATCGATGCCGCGCGCATCGCGACGATGAAGCCCGACGCGATCCTCATCAACACGGCGCGCGGCGGCGTCGTCGACGAGGCCGCGCTCGCCGCGGCGTTGCGTGCGCGACAAGCTCGGCGGTGCGGCGCTCGACGTGTTCGAGCGCGAGCCGCTGCCGGCCGGATCGCCGCTCGCCGGCTGTCCGAACCTCGTGCTGACGCCGCACATCGCCGGCGTCACGCGCGAATCGAACGGGCGCGTGTCCGAGCTGATCGCCGAGAAGGTCGCCGCGGCGCTCGCGCCGGTGCGCTGATTCGCCATGCCGACATTGACCCTATCCGAGCTTCGCGATCTCGCGCAACGCGCGCTCGGCGCGCCGGCGCATCCGAGCCGATGGCGCGCATCACCGCGAGCGCGCTCGCGGACGCGGAAGCGCAGGGCCTTGCGTCGCACGGCGCCGTGCGCGTCGTGCAATACGCGACGCACCTGCGCAACGGCCGCGTCGACGGCGCGCGGTCGCGCTCGATCGTCGCGCGAGCGCGGCGGCGCGATGCTCGTCGATGCGCGCGAGCGGGCTCGCGTTTCCCGCCTGCGCGCTGGCCGTCGACGAAGCGATCCGGCGCGCGCGCGAGCTACGGCGTCGGCGTTCGCCGGCGTGACGAACAGCCATCATTTCGGCGTCGCGGCGTAGCACCTGCAGCCGGTGGCGCGACGCGGGCATGGTCGGGCTCGCGTTCGGCAATTCGCCGGCCGCGATGCCGGCCGCCGGCGGCAAGCGCGCGCTGTTCGGCACGAATCCGATCGCGGCGGTGTTTCCGCGCCGTGACGGCGCCCCGCTGTCGATCGACCTGTCGCTGTCGGAAGTCGCGCGCGGCAAGGTGATGGTCGCGGCGAAGGAGGGGCAGGCCGATTCCGCTCGGCTGGGCGCTCGACGCGGACGGCCAGCCGACGACCGATGCGAAGGCCGCGCTCGACGGGTCGATGCTCGCGATGGGCGGCACGAAAGGCGCGATGCTCGCGCTCGTCGTCGAGTTGCTGGTGACGGCGCTGACCGGCGCGGCGATGGGGTTCGAAGCGAGCTCCTTCTTCGTCGACGAAGGCAATCGGCCGCGAATCGGGCAGGCGTTCCTCGTCATCGATCCCGACGCGCTCGCCGGACGCGACGTCTACCTCGAGCGCGTCGAAACGCTGATCGCCGCGATGCTCGAAGACGACGGCGTCCGCCTGCCGGGCGCGCGCCGCGCCGCGCTCGCGCAGCGGTCGAGCGCGCAGGGCATCGACATTCCGCAGGCGCTTGCCGATCAGCTACGCGCGCTTGCCGAGCGCTGCAGAGCCGCCTCGAGCGCGAATTCGCCCGCGCAGCGCAGCGGCGGCCGCAGCTGGATCAATGACGCCGCTGCCGCGCGCGACCTCGCTGCTGCTGAACGTCGCGCATGCGATGGACCACATGTTCCTGCTGATCTTCGCGACGTCGGTCGCGGCGATCGCGGCCGATTTCGGCTTCGCGCACTGGGAAGACCTGATGCCGTACGGCGTGGGCGCGTTCGCGATGTTCGGCCTCTGCTCGCTGCCGGCCGGGCGCCTCGGCGACCTGTGGGGACGCCGGCAGATGATGCTGGTGTTCTTCTTCGGCATGGGCGTCGCGGCGCTGCTCGTCGCGTTCACGCATTCGGCGTGGCAACTGGCCGGCGCGCTGACGCTGCTCGGCGTCTTCTCCGCGATCTATCACCCGGTCGGCATTCCGATGCTCGTCCAGCGCTCGGCGCGGCCGGGACTCACGATCGGCTTCAACGGGCTCGCCGGCAATCTCGGGTGTCGCGCTGTCGGCGGTCGTGACGGGTCTATTGCTGAAGTACGCCGGATGGAAGGCCGCGTTCGTCGTGCCCGCGCTCGCCGCGATCGCCTGCGGCGTCGCTGTTCGCGCGTCTTGCGCCGCGTCGAATCGGTCGCGCCCGCGCGGCGCGCGCCGACGCGCGCGATGCTCGACAAGCGCGCGCTGGCGCACATCTTCACGATCGTCACCATCGCGTCGATCTCCGGCAGCCTGCTGTTCAATTTCACGACCAACGGCAACGGCGAGCTGCTGCGCGAGCGGCTGCGCGGCATCGTCGAGGACCCGGCGATGCTCGGCGCTGCTGCTCGCGGCCGTGTACGTCGCCGGCGCGCTCGCGCAGGTCAGCGTCGGCCTGCTGCTCGACCGCGTGCCGCTGCGAACGCTCTACGCGGGCATCGTCGCCGTGCAGGCGCCGCTGTTCGTGCTCGCGGCCAATGCGCGACGGCTGGATGCTGTACGCGCTGATGTTCGCGTTCATGATCGTCGTGTTCGGCGCGATACCGTTTACCGACGCGATGATCGTCCGCTATGTCGACGACCGCATGCGCTCGCGCGTGTCCGGAATGCGCCTCGCGGTCGCGTTCGGCGTGAGCTCGCTCGCCGTGTGGCTGCTCGGCCCGATCGTCAAGGCCGAGGGTTTCCGCGTCGCTGCTGCTGCTGATGGCCGGCATCGCGGTCGTCACGCTGTGCATCGTGCTGCTGCTGCCGCGCTCCAGCGTCGGCGGGCTCGGGTCCGACGAAGCGGCGCCCGGAAGCGCGGACTGACGCCGCAACCGGCAGTCAACTCGTTCCCGGCCGAGTCAAGTCACGGCGCTTTTGATCACGCGCCCGGGAACGTCACCACGTCCTCGGCGGCAATGAGCACGGTCGGCGCGCCGCCATTCGAGATGTCGCGCGCATTTGCCAGCGCATCGCGACCGCCCTGCGATGCGGCGCACGCGTTCAGCGCCTGCAGCGACGGAAAGTGGATTTCGGCCATCCGATGGAACGGCGACGCGCCCGTCGCCGCACCCGAAATCCTGGTCAACACGACTTTCGTCGCACCCGCGGCCTGGAAGATCGGGGCGGCCATCGGAATGTGCTCCTCGCTGTATGCGCGCTCGAAGGCCTCGACATTCTTTGGCGTGGGATACATCACGATCAGCTTGGCTGCGGCCATGGGTCATTTCTCCATTGATCCAGCACGTGGAAGAGCGCGGCGCCGTTTCGGGGACCGCGCTGCGTCGCATCCCGGCATGTCGCGAAGCGCTCGATACGGCGCGCACCGATTATTCCAGATTTCGGATCGCCGGCAACATGGCGATCGAGGCCGGTTAGCGTCGGTGGATGTGCCCGCCACGATCAATACACGGCCCGGTCGCGGTTCGTCGCCTTGTCGATTCCCCTGGCGGCTTCGAGGCCGCGGCTATGCTTGAAAACGGTTCCTTCGAGATCCGCTTCGGTAAAGTCGGCTCCGGCGACGTCCGCGTCGGTCAGGTCAGCACCCGACAGCTTGACGCCGAACAGATTGGCGTCCCGCAAATTCGCGCCCTTGAGATCGGCGAACATCATCAGCGATCGGCTGAGGTCCGCATGACTGAGATCGGCACCCGCGAGGTTCGCGCCGCTGAGGTCGGTGCGCATCTGGCCCATGCCCTGGTTGCGCAAATCGACACCGAGCCTGGCACGGCTGAGATTCGCGCCGCGAAGGTCGGCGCCGGGAAGGTCGGCGATCATCCGCACGCCGGATAAATTCGCGCCCGCGAAATTCGGCTTTTCCTTCACCGGACCACCGAGGATGACGAGGCTCAGCATCGAACTGCCCGAGAGATCGGCGCCGGCGAATTTCGCGCCCATGAGCCACGCACCGTTCAGGTTCGCGCGCGCGAGTTTCGCGCCGGCGAAGTTCGACGAAACCAGCCGGCTGCCGAACAGGTTCGCGCCGGAAAGATCGGCACGCGCAAAGTCGATGTTGCTCAAGTCGAGATCGGAAAGATCCTTGCCCGCCAGGTTCGCCGGCGCGCGAGCGCTCGCGTGGGCCAGAATCGTCCGCACGCCGTCGGCCGTGAGCTCGGCGGCGTGATGACAACGACAACGTTCCGAGCGCCGCGACGGCAAGCGCGATCTCGCGCAGGGGAAATCGTCTCACGGAAATTCCCGGATCAGATCCGCGCGAGCGCACGAAGCTCGCGCGCGTGGAATCGCAGGTGATCCTCGATGTACGTCGCGATGAAAAAATAGCTGTGGTCGTAGCCATCCCGCAGGCGCAGGTCGAGCCCGACGCCCGCTCGCTCGCACGCATCCTTCAGCAATTCCGGCTTGAGTTGGCGTTCGCGGAAGGGATCGCTCGTTCCCTGGTCGACCAGGATCGTCGGTCCTGTCCAGCCGCGATCTTCGATCAGTGCCGTCGCATCGTAGTCCCGCCAGCGGCGACGGTCGTCGCCAAGGTAGCCTGTCAACGCCTTTTCGCCCCACGGGCAACGCATGGGCGAGGTTATCGGAGCGAAGGCCGATACCGATCGGTAGATGGCCGGGTTCCTGAGCGCAATGGTGAGCGCGCCGTGGCCGCCCATCGAGTGACCGAATACGCCCTTCCGCTTCGGGTCGACCGGGAACCTCGCTTCGACGTAGGCCGGCAGCTCCTTCGTCACATACGAATACATCCGGTAGCCCGCCGACCACGGGGCCTCTGTCGCGTCGACGTAGAACCCGGCCCCGAGTCCGAAGTCGTAGCTGTCGCCTTCGCCGGGGATGCCGAGCCCTCGCGGGCTGGTGTCGGGAACGACGATCGCCAGTCCGAGCTCGGCCGCGACGCGCTGCGCTCCCGCCTTGACGACGAAGTTTTCCTCGGTGCACGTAAGCCCGGAAAGCCAATACAGCACCGGCACCCGGCCCGCGGTCGCCTGCGGCGGAAGAAACAGGCCAAAGCGCATGGCGCATCGCGTTTCTTCCGCGGCATGCGAATAGACCGACTGCACGCCGCCGAAGCAGAGGCTTTGGCTGATCGGCTTGTTCGTCGTTTCGGACACGCGTCCTCGAACGCTCATCGCCCGGGCTCGCCCGCGCGCTCCAAAGGGACAAGCCTGGGCGCCGCGGATGATGCGCCCAGGCGATGCGCTCAGACCGCGGCCGTGCCGCGCGTTCGGCGAGGCGGCTTCATGCGTTGAACTGCACGCCTTTCGATTTCGCCGCATGCGTGGCGATCAGATCCATGATCGGCGGCGACAGGCAGTCGTACGGCTCGAGCCCGATTTCCTTCAGCCGGCTCCTGACCGCACCCATGTTCGCGGGATTGGCGCCCGACTCGATGATCGACGAGACAAAGGCCGCGAATTCCGGCGGCGACCAGCCGCGCTCGGGCGACAGTTCCGTATGGATGAAGTCCAGTCCATACAACGGATGACCCTTGTTCTCGATCCGCCCATACATGTGCACGCCGCAACCCGTGCACGCGTAGCGCTGGATGGTCGCGCCCGGATCCACGACCTTCAACTTGTTTCCGTTGGCCGTTACGCTGACCTTGTCGCGCGACACGACCGCGACCTGCGAGAACAGCGCGCCGCTCGGCTTCCAGCATTTCGTGCAGCCGCAAACATGGTTGTGGGCGCTCTGCGCCGTGACCGACACGGCGACCTTGCCGTCGGAACACCTGCAATACAGCGTGCCACCGGAGAAGTTCGCGGCGCCGGGTTGGATGCCATGGTCGACCGCCGGATGAATCGAGGGTGTAGCCATAGTCAATTGCCTCCTTGATCGGAAATCGTCCACCGCGCGATTGGCGTGCTCGGTTGCCGCCGCGACGGGGTCCTTGAATCGAAAGCCACAACGGTCAAGCCGTGTTACGCCCAACGCTCTTCGACAACGGCAAGCTTACTCTTCCGGAAGGTTTCGATGGACGGATGCGCGCGTCAGTAGTTGACCACCGTCCTGATCGACTTGCCCTCGTGCATCAGATCGAAGCCTTCGTTGATCCGGTCGAGCGGCAGGACGTGGGTGATCAGGTCGTCGATGTTGATCTTGCCATCCATGTACCAATCGACGATCTTCGGCACGTCCGTGCGCCCGCGCGCGCCGCCGAAAGCGGTTCCTTTCCAGACGCGGCCGGTCACGAGCTGGAACGGGCGCGTCCGGATTTCCTGCCCGGAGCCCGCGACGCCGATGATCACCGCGACGCCCCAGCCGCGGTGGCAGCATTCGAGCGCCTGCCGCATCACGTCGACGTTGCCGATGCACTCGAATGAATAGTCGGCCCCGCCGCCGGTGAGCTCGACGAGATGCGGCACGAGATCGCCGCCGACGTCCTTCGGGTTCACGAAGTGCGTCATGCCGAACTTGCGCGCCAGCGGCTCCCGTCCGGGATTCACGTCGACGCCGACGATCATGTTCGCGCCGACCATGCGCGCACCCTGCACGACATTGAGACCGATCCCGCCGAGTCCGAACACGACGACGCTGGCGCCCGGCTCGACCTTGGCCGTATTGATCACCGCGCCGATGCCGGTCGTGACGCCGCAGCCGATGTAGCAGACCTTCTCGAACGGCGCGTCTTCGCGAATCTTCGCCACCGCGATTTCGGGGAGGACGGTGAAATTGGCGAAGGTCGAGCAGCCCATGTAGTGGTGCACGGGTTGCCCGCCGAGCGAGAACCGGCTCGTGCCGTCGGGCATCACGCCCTTGCCCTGCGTGGCGCGGATCGCCGTGCAAAGGTTCGTCTTGCGCGACAGGCACGACTTGCACTGGCGACACTCGGGCGTGTACAGCGGGATGACGTGATCGCCTTTCCGCACGCTCGTGACGCCGGGCCCCACGTCGACGACGATGCCGGCGCCTTCGTGCCCGAGGATCGCGGGGAAGAGTCCCTCCGGGTCCGCGCCGCTGCGCGTGAATTCGTCGGTGTGGCAAATGCCGGTCGCCTTGATCTCGACCAGCACCTCGCCCGCTTTCGGACCGGCCAGTTGCACGGTCTCGATCGTCAGGGGCTGTCCCGCCTTGTGCGCCACTGCTGCACGAACGTCCACGATGCGTCCTCCTTGGTGGCTTGCAAACCCGGATATTAGTCCGGGAAGCGTCTTGTCGATAAATTGACTTTGCCTGGATGTGGCGAGACACTCCCACCATCACGGGCATTGCACGACAGGGTTCGAGTCGATCGCCGCGTATCGCGGCATTTGCAGACGACGCTGACCATAGGAGGCAGTATGAAGATTGTCGATCGGCCGTGGTTCAACAGGGCAATGGCAATTGCGATGGCGTGGTTGCTGGCTTCTCCGGTCGCGTCATGGGCGAACGCCGACGTCGAGAAGATGATCGCCGATCCCAAGAACTGGGCGATGCAGGCCGGCGACATGTACAACCAGCGCTACAGCAAGCTCAAGCAGATCAACACGAACAACGTCGGCAAGATGCAGGTCGCGTGGACGTTCTCCACCGGCGTGCTGCGCGGCCACGAGGGCTCGCCGCTGGTGATCGACGGCACGATGTACCTGCACTCGCCGTTCCCCAACAAGGTCTTCGCGATCGACCTCGACACGCAGAAGATCAAGTGGAAGTACGAGCCCAAGCAGGACCCGGCGGTCATTCCGCAGATGTGCTGCGACACCGTGAATCGCGGCCTCGCGTATGCCGAGAACAAGATCTTCCTGCAGCA
This sequence comes from uncultured Pseudomonadota bacterium, assembly GCA_963706225.1. Classification (GTDB taxonomy): domain Bacteria; phylum Pseudomonadota; class Gammaproteobacteria; order Burkholderiales; family Casimicrobiaceae; genus VBCG01. Next base: position 212,147 of record CAVPMH010000019.1, on the reverse strand, counting down.
GGCCGACAGCACGCTGGTCGCGCTCGACGCCAAGACCGGCAAGGTGATCTGGACGGTGAAGAACGGCGATCCGAAGCTCGGCGCGGTCAACACCAACGCGCCGCACGTCTTCAAGGACAAGGTCATCACCGGCATCAGCGGCGGCGAGTGGGGCGTGCGCGGCTTCATCGCGGCCTACGACATCAACACCGGCAAGCAGGTCTGGAAGGCCTACAGCGCCGGCCCCGACGCCGAGATGCTGATCGACCCGCGACAAGACCATGACCTGGACCGACGGCGAGATGGCGCCGGTCGGCAAGGACTCGTCGCTCAAGACCTGGAAGGGCGACCAGTGGAAGATCGGCGGCGGCACCACCTGGGGCTGGTACAGCTACGACAAGGCGCTCAACCTGCTGTACTACGGCACGGGCAATCCGTCGACGTGGAATCCGGCGCAGCGACCCGGCGACAACAAGTGGTCGATGACGATCTTCGCGCGTGACGTCGACACCGGCATGGCCAAGTGGGTCTACCAGATGACGCCGTACGACGAGTGGGACTTACGACGGCGTCAACGAGATGATCCTGGCCGACATCAACGTCAAGGGCAAGCCGACGAAGGCGCTGGTGCACTTCGACCGCAACGGCTTCGGCTACACGCTGGACCGCGCGACCGGCGCGCTGCTGGTCGCCGAGAAGTACGACCCGGCAGTGAACTGGGCGACCAACGTCGACATGAAGACCGGCCGGCCGCAGGTGGTCGACGAAGTACTCGACGGCGCAGAACGGGCCGGACGTCAACACCAAGGGCATCTGCCCGGCGGCGCTCGGCTCGCAAGGACCAGCAGCCGGCCGTCGTTCGATCCCGAAGACCAAGCTCTTCTACGTGCCGACCAACCACGTCTGCATGGACTACGAGCCGTTCAAGGTCGAATACACCGCCGGCCAGCCGTACGTGGGCGCGACGCTGTCGATGTACCCGGCGCCGAACAGCGATGGCGGCATGGGCAACTTCATCGCCTGGGACGCGGGCACCGGCAAGATCGTGCAGAGCCATGCCCGAGAAGTTCTCGGTGTGGAGCGGCGCGCTCAACACCGCGGGCGGCCTCGTCCTGCTACGGCACGCTCGAGGGCTACCTGAAGTGCGTCGACGAGAAGAACATCAACAAGGAACTCTTCAAGTTCAAGACGCCGTCCGGCATCATCGGCAACGTGTTCACCTATGAGCACAAGGGCAAGCAGTACATCGGCGTGTTCTCGGGCATCGGCGGCTGGGCCGGCATCGGCATGGCGGCGGGCCTCGAGAAGGACCAGGACGGCCTGGGCGCCGTCGGCGGCTACAAGGAACTGAGCCAGTACACCGAACTGGGCGGTTCGCTGACCGTATTCGCGCTGCCGCAATCGAGCGCTGCACGATCGCCGGCGTGCCGCGTCGCAGCGCGCCGGCGCTGGCGTTCCATCCGGGAGCGCCGCTGAAACCGTGCCGCGGACACGCCATCGCGAGCGCGGATACCCGCCGACATCCCAATCGGAGACTCGATGCGAAACATGACGTTTCGGGTCGGTGGCATTGCTGTTCGCTGTCGCGCACGGCATGGTGCCGCGAGCGCGCACGGACAGGCCGCCGCCGGCCGCCGCCGACAAGCCGCTGTACAAGGTGGTCGACGGCTACAAGGTCGATCGGCGACGATGAACGGCTTTCGCGCCTGGCGCGCCGCGGCGTGCGACCGCTGCCACGGCGCCAACCAGGAAGGTCTCGTCGGGCCATCGCTGGTCAACAGCCTGAAGACGCTGAGCAAGGACGACTTCATCAAGACCGTGCGCGACGGCCGGCTCGACAAGGGCATGGTCAGCTTCGGCAACAGCAAGATGGTGATGGACAACATCGACAAGCTCTACGCGTACCTGAAGGGCCGCTCCGACGGCGCCATCACGCGCGCGCAGGTCGAAGAGCTGAAGCAATGAGCGATGGAAGAGCGCGGACATCCGGCCGGCTCGCGACGTGCCGGCTCGCCGCGCGTTGCGTCCGCATGCATGGCGGTGTCGCTCGGCCGTCGCCGCAGCCAGCGGCGCCGGCCAGGCCGACGACGCGCGCACCGCCTTCCGTCCGTGCCAGGACCCGAACAACCTGCCATTCTCCAACGCAAGGGCGAAGGCATCGAGAACCGGATCGCCGAGCTGTTCGCGCGCAAGCTCGGGCTGCCGGTGCAGACTACTCGTTCCCGCAGCGGCTGGCCTTCATCCGCAACACGCTGCGCTACAAGCTGCCGGGCCAGGACTATCCGCTGCGACATCGTGATGGGCGTGCCCGCCGGCTACGACCAGGTGTCGGTCACCAAGCCGTACTACCGCTCGACCTACGCGCTCGTCTATCCGCAAGGGCAAGGGCCTGGACGGCGTGCGATCCGGCGCGGACCTGTTCGCGCTGCCGGCCGATGTGCGCGACAAGCTGCGCATCGGCATGTACGACCGATCGCCGGCTCGCGGTGGCTCGTGAAGCACGGGCTGGAAGACGCAGGCGTGCCCTACCCGATCATGACGCCGGACCCCGATCAGTATCCCGGGCGAGATCATCGAGAAGGACCTCGCCGCAGGGCAAGATCGACGCCGCCATCGTCGTGGGGCCCGATCGCCGGCTACTTCGCCAAGCGCGTGCACGACGTCGAGCTCGTCGTGGTTCCGCTGAAGCTCCGAGCCCGGCGTCAAGTTCGACTACGAGATCGCCATGGGCGTGCGCTACGGCGAGCGCGAATGGAAAGCGACGGTCGAGAAGCTCATCGTCGAGAACCAGGCGGCGATCCCGGCGATCCTGCACGAGTACAGCGTGCCGCTGGTCGACGCCCACGGCGACCCGATCCAATGAGCCCGCGCAGGTGTGCGCCGCCGGGTAGGCCCGGCGCACGCCGGTCGCGGCGCCCGGCGAACGATCGCGTGGACGGCGCATCGCGCTGCGGAGGGCAATCATGCGAACCCGATATCTGCTGCCGTTGATCCTGTGTGCGGCGCCATTGGCCAATGCCAACGACTTTCCCACCCGCGCGAGGGTCGAGTTCGTCCTGACCTGCATGCAGGACACCAAGGCGCCGCCGGAGGAGTCGATGTACAAATGCTCCTGCGCAATCGACGCGATCGCCGACAAGGTCCATTACGACGAGTGGGTCGATCTTTCGACGATCGCGAACGGCATCACCATCGCAGGCGAGCGCGGCGGTGTCATGCGTGACATCAAGGACGGCCGCAAGCTGATCGCCTCGTACCGCAAATTGCAGGAAAGCGCGAAGAAGCAGTGCTTCATCCGCACCGAGTAGCTCGATGCGGCAGAGCGAAGCCGCATCGTGCTGCCGACACGGTCGGTCGCCTTTGCCGCTCACGAGCGCGCAGGGGATTTCCCGAAAGCCACGCGAACGCCGACCCAGATGCCGCGCGGCGCCCCGAGCGCGCGGAACTGCTCGGCGACGGGTGCAATCCCGGCGGCGGGACCGAAGCTGCGCTGCGGTCCGGTGAAGACGTTCGATCCCAGCAGCCCGAAATTCGCGTACTGGCGGTCGAACAGGTTGTCGACCTGCGCGAAGAGCGTCACGCGCGGCCTGATCTCGTACTGCGCGTCGAGGTTCGCGACGCAGGTAGCCCGGGACGCGCCCGCTCGCGATCGGCGTTGTTCTCGTCGCCGTTCGCATACTGGCTCGACGCGGCGACGAGCGATGACGCCGATTGCGAAGCCCGCGGCCACGTCCCAGTCGACGCGCAGCTTGGCGCTCTGGACGCGGAATGCCCGGCATGCGATCGCCGGCATGCACGACGATGCGCGCCGCTCGCGTCCGCCGTCGGAATTGTCGGGACTCGCGGCGTCGAACGTCGAGCGGAAGCGCGCGTCGATCGCGTTGTAGCGTAGACGCGATCGTCAGCGGTGCCATACGTAACGTTCCACCGAGCTCGATCCCCTGGCGCCGCGTGCGGCCGACGTTCTGGAAATAGCCGGCGTTGGTCGCACCCGTTCCGCTCGCGATGAACTGCGAGATCGTCGCGAAGATCGGTCCGATAGATGGCAGCCGACCACGTCGTTGCGCGCCACTTGCCGCGAGTGCCGGTCTCGATCGTCGACGAGACGACCTTCGCGAGCGACGGGTCGGCGAGGAACTCGTTCGGCAGCTTGCACGGCGCGGTCGGGTCGGCGCAGGTCAGCTCGATCGGCGTCGGCGCGCGCATGCCTTCGTTGTAGCTCGCATACGCGGTCAACTCCGGAGTCGGATTGAAGTTGACGCCGAGCGCGGGATTGAGGCGCGAGAACGCGTGCGCTGCCGTTCAGCGCACGGTCCCGGCCGCTGCGGTCCGCGATGACGACGCGCGACGTGTCGTAGCGCGCCGACGCAGCGTCAGCGTCCACGCGGCTGACAGCGACAACGTGTCGGTCGCGTAAACGCCGGCGTCGGAACTTGCGCAGCGCGACGATCGTCGTGTCAACGGACGTTGCCGGTACCGATCGTCGCCGCGATCGCGGGTGAATGTCGCGGGCTGCGATGCCTGCGCGAAATGCGTCGTCGCCGCAGTTCGCCGCCGGCACCGATCGCCGATTGGTGCGCGTGGCCCGCGAGCGGCCGTGCGCGCCGTCCATTGCACGCCGCCGCCGTACGAGCGTCTGGTCGATCGTCGCGCGATCGTTGGTCGCCGGGTTGGCCTGCACGGCGCCGGTATCCGGATCGGCGACGCCGTAATCGTCGTTGACGTTGCTGCTGAGGTTCGCGTTGCGAAAGCGCCGGTAGTAGACGTTCGCGTCGATCAACTGCGAATCGCCGACGAATCGGCTGCCCTTGGCAGCGACGAACGCAAGCCGGTTCTCGTTCAGGTCGGGATACGTATAGGACTCGCGCGGCCGGTCGAGGAACGACAGCGGCAACGTCTGCGCGCCCTGCAGCGCGTTGTCGGCGAGCGTGATGCTGACGTCGAGGTCCGAACGGTCGTCCTGCCAGCCGACCTTGCCGAAGAACTGGCGCACGCGGCTCGCGTTGTGCAGTGCCCAACCGTTGTCGTCCGAGAAATTGCCCGGTCGCGAACGCATCGACGTGCTCGGCAGCGCCGCCGTACTCGAATTCGAGCGCGCGCCGGCCGAACGAGCCGCCGGAAGCTTCGACCGACGCCACCGGGATATTGCGCGCCGCTCTTCGTGTAGATCGCGAGCGCGCCGCCCAGCGTGTTGAGGCCGAACGCCGGCACCGACCCGGGTATCAGCTGCACGCTCGAAATCGCCGACCGCGGGAGCAGGTCCCAGTTGACGACATCGCCGAACGCCTCGTTGATGCGCACGCCGTCCTGGAACACGGACATGCCCTGCGGCGTGCCGAGCAGCGGCGAGGCGGCAAAGCCGCGGAAATTCGAGCGATTGCTGGAACGGATTGCCCTGGCCCGACGCGGCGCTGACGCTGTTCGCGTTCAGGTCGAGGAACTGTGTCAGCGTCGAGTGGCCGCGTTCGCGCGAACAGGCCGATTGTCGAAGATCTGCACGTTGGCCGGAACGTCGCGCAGCGGCGTGCCGAGCCCGGGCAGTGGCGTCGTGCCGACGACCTGCACCGACGGCAGCTCGAAGACCTCGGCCGGATTGTCCGCCGCTGCAGCGCTGCATGCAGACGCACACGCGCCAGCGATGGCGGCTGCGCGCGATGACGCGCGACCACACGGCGCATCGCGTGCGCGTACGTACTTCAGGGAATCGCGACGCCCCAGGGCAAGGCGCCGACCGGCACTCGGCGATCTTCGTGTTCGATTGCGTGTCGATCACGGCGACGGCATTCGAGCGGCCGCAGGCGACGTAGAGCTTGCGTGCCGTCCGGCGTCATCGCCATGTTCCACGGCCGCTTGCCGACGGGAATCGTCGCGACGATCGTGTTCGTCGCCGTGTCGATCACCTGCACGGTGCCGTCGCCGCCGGAGGAGACGTAGACGCGCTTGCCGTCCGGGCGCACGGCGACGCCGTTCGAGCGCACGCCGGCCTTGATCCTCGTGACCAGCGTCCTGCGTCGTCACGTCGATGACGGACACGGTGTCGGCATGCTCGGCGGCGACGTAGGCGCGGCTGCCGTCGGGCAGGAAGCCGATGCCGCGCGGACGCTCGCCGACCGTGATCGACTTGACGACCTCGCCGCGCGCGACGTCGACGATGTCGACGCTGTCGGCCTCCTCGGCGCTCACGTAGAGCCATCGTGCCGTCGGGGCTGAACACCGCGTGCTCCGGGATTCTTGCCCTTCATCGTGATCGCGCTTCGCGACGGCGAGCGTCGCCGTGTCGACGATCAGCACCTGGTTGTTCTCCTCGATCGCCGCGGAGAGCCACTGGCCGTCGGCCGACAGGTAGATGCCCTCGGGCGAATCGCCGAGCGTCACGCGCTGCGACCACGGCGTTGCGTCGCCGGTGTCGATGACGACGAGCGCGTTCGCCGCCTGGTCGCTGACGTAGAGTCGCTTGCCGTCGGGCGACGACCGCGATGCCGCGCGGCTTGCCGCCGATCGTCGATCGTCGCGGTGACGCGTGTCGGTCGCCGTGTCGATCACCGAGACGGTGCCGGAGCCCTCGTTCGACGCATACGCCAACGGCGCGGCGGTCGCGGCGGCCGAGCCGCCAGCGGCAGCGACAGCAGGACGCAACCGCGAGTGGAACGCATTGCGGCCTCCGATTCCCGTCACGCACGTCCGGCGCGCGAAGCGTACCGGCCGCGCGCAGGATAATCTCGTATGCTAACCGACTTCCGCCGGACCCGAGGCCACTCGATGCGATCGCTTGCCGCGACGACGATGCGCGCGCCTGCGACGCTGCGACTGCTGGCGTCGCGTCGTCGTGCGATCGCTCGCGCTGGCCGCGGCGCCGACGTCGGTCGCGCAAACGGTGCCCGACGACACCGTCGTCATCGACCCGATCACCGTCACGGCGACGCGACACGCCGAGCGCGCGTTCGACGTGCCGGCGTCCGTCGACATGATCGACGCGTGCGACGATTCACGACGGTCAGCCGCAGGTGAACCTTTCCGAAACGCTTGTCGCGCATTCCCGGCGTGTTCGCGGCGAACCGCCAGAACTACGCGCAGGACCTGCAGATCAGCTCGCGCGGCTTCGGCGCGCGGGCCGCGTTCGGCGTGCGCGGCGTGCGGCTCTACCAGGACGGCATCCCGGTCACGATGCCCGACGGCCAGGGCCAGACCGGCAGCTTCAGCCTGCTGTCGGCCGAGCGCATCGAGATGCTGCGCGGGCCGTTCTCCACGCTCTACGGCAACGCGTCGGGCGGCGTGATCTCGGTGTTCACCGAAGACCCGCCGGCGGTGCCGTACGCCGAATTCATCGGCGGCGGCGGCAGCTACGGAACCGGCACATTCGGCGTCAAGCTCGGGCGCCGCCGGACAGCATGTGGGTGCGGTCGTCGCCGCGAGCGAGTTCGACACCGACGGCTATCGCGATCATTCGTCCGCGCGGCGCGACCTCACCAACGCGAAGCTCGTGCTCGAGCCGTCGTCCGCGACGCGCATCACGCTCATCGGCAACACGCAATACCAGCCGGAGACGCAGGACCCGCTCGGACTCACGCGCGCGCAGTGGAGCGCGAATCCGCGGGCGGTCGATCCGGCGGCGATCCAGTTCGACACGCGCAAGACGATCAACCAGGTGCAGGGCGGCGTGCGGCACTCGATCAGCGGTTCAGCGACGATCATGCAGCTCCACGTCGATACGTACGGCGGACGCCGGCTGATTCGCCAGTACCTGGCGCTGTCCGGCATCGGCGCGACGTCGTCGGGCGGCATCGCCGATCTCGATCGCGATTACGGCGGCGTCGGCGCGCGCATCGTCGTGGCGCACCCGGGCGTTCGGGCAGCCGATCGCGCTGACGCTGGGCGCGGATGCCGACCGGCAGCACGAATTGCGCAAGGGATTCGTCAACAACAACGGCGACATGGGCGACCTGCGGCGCGACGAGGACGACACCGTCCGCAGCGCCGACGTCTACGCGGAGGCCGAATGGGAGCTGTCGGCGCGCTGGTCGGCGACGGTCGGCGTCCGCACGAGCAGCGTGCGTTACGACTCCGACGACCACTACGTGACCGCGCAGAATCCGGACGACAGCGGCGCGCAGCGCTTCAACGACACGAGTCCGGTGGCCGGCGTCGTGTTCCATGCGACGCCGACAACCTCAACCTCTACGCGAGCTACGGCGAAGGCTTCGAGACGCCGACGTTCGCCGAGCTCGCGTATCGCAACGGCGGCACCGGGCTCAATTTCGGGCTGCAGCCGGCGACGAGCCGCGCGAGCGAAGTCGGCGTCAAGTACCGGCATCGGCGAGCGCCATCGGCTGAACGCGGCGCTGTTCAACGTCGACACGACGAACGAAATCGTCATCGACACGGCGACCGGCGGACGCACGACGTTCAAGAACGCGGGCGCGACGCGTCGCCGCGGCGCCGAAGCGTCGTGGGACGGCGCGCTATGGATACGGCGTACAAACGCATGTCGCGCTGACGTGGCTGCGCGCCGAATTCGTCGATGCCTTCACGACGGGCTCGCCGCCGGCCATCGTCGCCGGCCGGCGCGCGGCTGCCCGGCGTGCCGTCGAAGCAGGCGTACGGCGAGCTCGCGTGGATGCCGGGCGGGTGGTCCGGGCTTCGACACCGCGCTCGAAGTGCAATACGTCGACAAGCTGTACGTCAACGAGCGCAACACCGATGCGGCGCCGGCGTACGCGGTGATGAATGCGCGCGATCGGCTTTGCGCAGACGTCGGGCGCTGCGACATGGCAGGAGTTCGTGCGCCTCAACAACCTGTTCGACCGCAACTACGCGGGATCGGTGATCGTCGGCGACAGCAACGGCCGCTTCTTCGAGCCCGCGCCGGGCCGCAACTGGTTCGTCGGCGTGAGCGTCGACGTCGCGTCTAGCTGACGTCGCCGGCGCCTCAGCGCTACACGCAGCGACCGCCGTCGTGCTGCACTGGCTCGATCGCCGCGCTCGTGCTCGGTCGCAGTTCACGCTGGGGCTGGTTGATGCAGGAGATTCCCGAAGCAGCCGCCGGGCCTGCGCGCCGACGCGTTCAACCTGCACAAGTCGATCGGCCTCTGCCTGCTCGCGCTGATGCTGTTCCGGCTCGGCTGGCGCCTCGCGCATCCGGCCGCCGGCGCTGCCGCCGATGCCGCGGTGGCAGGCGCGCGCTCGCAAGGCGTCACGCACGTGCGCGCTCTACGCGGCGCTGATCGTGATGCCGCTCGCGGGCTACCTCGGCTCCGTGTTGAGCGGCTATCCGGTCAAGTGGTTCGGCATCACGCTGCCGGCGTGGGGACGGAGCATCCGCGCGCTCAAGGACGTGATGAGCACCGTCCATCTCGTCGACGAGCTGGGTGCTGCTGTCGCTCGTCGCGCTGCACGTCGCGGCGCGCCGTCCTGCACGCGGTGCGCGGCGACGGCATCCTGGCGCGGATGACGTTCGGCCGCGGCATAACGAGCCGCGCTCGCGCGACGACGCGACTCCGCGCCGTCGGCTGACGTCGCGGATCAGTGCGGTGTCGCGCGCAGCGCGCGCTCGAGCACCTCGACGGTCTCCGCGTGCTTGAACTCGCGCGCCATGTCGAGCGCGCTCTTGCCGCGATTGTCGACGAGATCGACGCGCGCGCCGGCGTCGATCAGCACGCGCGCCGTGTCGGCGTGGCCGTAGCCCGCCGCCCACATCAGCGCCGTCAGGTCGTTGCGGTAAACGGCGTTCGGATCGATGCCCTTGCGCGAGCAGCAGGCGCACGACGTCCGTGTGGCCCTCGCCCGCGGCGTAGGTGATCGCGTTCTTGCCGAGTCGGTCGATCGCCGCCGGGTCGGCGCCGCGCGCGAGCAGCGCCCGTATCACCTCGACCTGCCCGCCATAGGCCGCGGCCATCAGCGGCGTGATGCCGTTGATGGCCGGCGAGATTGACGTCGGCGCCGGCGGCGAGCAGCGCCTGCGCAAGATCGGCCCGATTCTTCTTCAGCGCGAGCAGCAGCGCCGATTCGCCGAGGCGGTTGCGTGAATTGACCGCCGCGCCGTCGTGCAACGCGCGCGCGACGCCGCGCGAATCGTCGTTGCGAACGGACGTCGAGCAAGCGGGCATTGGTCGCGAGCTCCGCGTCCGTGATGGCGCCCGCCGGCGACGGCGCGAGCAGCATCGCGCCGACTACGAGAGCGACGCCGTTGCTCGCGATGCGGCCGCGCACACGCCGCGGCGTGACCGCGCCAGCGTCCGATCGCGTTGCGTATCCTTCGATATCCTTCGATCACCATCGCCTCCGCGTATATCGTGACGTTTCCGCAGCGCACAAATGCGTCGATTGCAACTTGCCGGGAAACGCACTATAACGGCGTTTGCGCAGACGTACCAAATGCGGTGTACAAGCGCGGTTTCGACTTTCCCGAAGAACAGAACAGGCGAGGAGAAAGCAATGATGGAACGCAGCAGGATGACGGGCATCGTCGCGGCGGCCGCGGGATTCGCGCTGTCGCTTTGCGTCAGCGCGCAGGAAACCGGCACCGGCGACACGACGACGGCCAAGCCGATGTCGAGCAAGCTCGCGCCCGTGTCGCAGTCGATGCTCGACGCGGCGGGCAGCGACGCGAAGAACTGGATCCATTCGAACGGCAGCTACGCGCAGACGCGCTACTACCCGGGCGCGCAGATCAACGCCGGCAACGTCGCGCAAGCTGCAGCCCGGCGTTCGTGTTCCAGACCGCCGTGCTGGAATCGATGGAAACGGCGCCGATCGTCGTCGACGGCGTCATGTTCCTCACGACGTCGTTCAACCACGTGTACGCGATCGACGCGGTGACCGGCGAGGAATACTGGCACTACAAGCACAAGATGGGGCCGATCACGACGTTCTGCTGCGGCCCGAACAACCGCGGCGTCGCGATCGACGGCGGCACGCTGTTCATGGGCACGCTCGACGCGAAGCTCGTCGCGCTCGACGCGAAGACCGGCAAGCTGCTGTGGGAGACGCAGATCGCCGATCCCGACAAGGGCTATTCGGAAACGATGGCGCCCGCGGTCGTCGACGGCAAGGTGCTGATCGGCACCAACGGCGGCGAATACGGCATCCGCGGCTTCGTCAAGGCGTTCGACGCGAAGGACGGCAAGCTGCTGTGGACGTTCTACACGATTCCCGACAAGGGCCACGAAGGCGTGTGGGCGGAGAAGGACGCGACCGGCCGCGACATGCATCGCGACATCGCGGCGGAAAAGGCGGCGCTGGCCAAGGACAGCTCGTTCTACCAGACGCTCGGCGGCGGCGTGTGGATGACGCCGGCGATCGACCGGAAGACGCATACGGTCGTTCTTCGTCGTCGGCAATCCGTCGCCCGACCTCTACGGCGCGATCCGGCCGGGCGACAACCTGTACACCGACTCGATGGTCGCGGTCGACCTCGACACCGGCGCGTACAAGTGGCATTCCAGTACGTCGCGCACGACGTCTGGGACCTCGACGCGGTGAGCCCGCCGATCCTGACGCAGGCGAAGGACGCGAGCGGCAAGATCGTCGACGTCGTCATCCACGGCGGCAAGACCGGCCACGTGTACGTGCACGACCGCGCGACGGGCAAGCTGATCCGCTTCTCCGAGGCGATGATCCCGCAGGAGAACATGTGGGTGCTGCCGACGAAGGAGGGCGCGCGCATGCTGCCGGGCGCCAACGGCGGCGTCGAATGGTCGCCGATGGCGGTCAATCCGAAGCTGCACATGGCCTACGCGGCGAACCTGCACCAGCCGATGACGTATCACGTCGAGGACGCGGCGTATCCCGGCGGCAGCAAGCTGTGGCTGGGCGGCGCGTTCAAGACGATTCCGAGCGAGGAGCAGTGGGGACAGCTCGTCGCGGTCAACCTCGACACCGGCAAGATCGCGTGGAAGCACAAGACGCCGCAGCCGCTGATCGGCGGCGTGCTCGCGACCGCGGGTGACCTCGTGTTCAACGGCGAGGCGAACGGCTGGTACAAGGCCTACGACGCGCGCACCGGCAAGGAGCTGTGGAAGTTCAACTGCGGCGCCGGCGTCAATTCGCCGGGCGTTGCCGTACATGGTCAACGGCAAGCAGTACATCGCCGTGGCCGCGGGCGGCAACAACCAGATCGACGCGAAGCGCGGCAACAGCGTATTCGTGTTCGCGCTGCCATAGCGCGCGCTTCTTCGGCATGTGGCCACTCCGGAACCGGGGTGGCCGTTTTTTTGTCCACTTCGATGCATATTCCACGGTCCGGCGGCGCCAATCCATTGCGATGAAAACGCTCATGATGTTCAGTGCTGTCGTGGCGTCGATCGCCGCGGCGAATGCCGTTGCGCAAACGCCGCCGATGCGAAGCCACCCGCCAAGGCGGACGTGTGCGCGGCGTGTCATGGCGCCGACGGCAACTCGACGAATCCGCTGTATCCGATTCTCGCGCAACAGACCGCGCGCTACATCTACCTCGAGCTCAAGGACTTCAAGGAAGGGCGGCGCAAGGACCCGTTGATGAGCCCGATCGCCGCCACGCTCGAGCGAGCGACATGCTGGCGCTCGCCGATTACTTCTCGAAGCAGAAGCAGGCGCCCACCGGCTTCAAGGCGGATCCGGCCAAGGTTGCGGCCGGCAGAAGCAAGGCCGACGAGGTGCTGTGCTCGATGTGCCACGGCGGCGATTTCGTCGGCCAGAACGAAATTCCGCGCGTCGCGGGGCAGCACTACGAATACGTCAAGAAGCAGCTCGCGGACTTCAAGGCGAAGCGGCGCACCAACGATGCCGGCAACATGACGAGCGTCGACGAGCACGCTGTCCGACGACGACATCGAGAACCTCGCGCAGTACGTCGCCAATCTCTCCTGATGCCAGCGCCCACGGAACCCGGGTCGCGCTCGCAAGCCGACCTGCTGCGTCGCCGAGCTCGAACAGGCGGAAGCGTACGAGCAGCGGCTGCGCCAATTGATCGTCGACGTGCGCGACCGGTTGCGCGGCAGGCGATCACGCGGCGGCGCTGTCGATGCTGAACGCGGCGCTGAACGACATCGATGCGCGCCACCGATGTCGTCACGCCGCATCCGCGCTGACGCCGCCGTCAGGCGCGTCGGCCACGTCGCACGCAGTCGCCGCAGCTTCGGCCGCGCGCGCTGCACGGCGCGGCCGTTCCGCGCCCAGCCGTCGCAGCGTATCCTTGTCGCCTCGCGCGACAAGCGAATCAGCGACGCGCGTCTCACAGTGCCGAAGGAGGAGAACGTGGCCGTTTCGCTTGCAATGACCGTCAACGGCAAGCCGGTGAGCGCCGACATCGATCCGCGCACGCTGCTCGTCGATTTCCTGCGCAACCAGCTGGCGCTCACCGGCACGCACGTCGGCTGCGACACCGCGCAGTGCGGCGCATGCACCGTGCATCGTCGACGGCCGCGCGGTCAAGTCGTGCAACGTGCTCGCGCTGCAGGCGCAGGGCGCGAACGTCGTGACGATCGAAGGGCTGATCGCCGCCGACGGCACGCTGCATCCGATGCAGGCGGCGTTCCACGAGTGCCACGGCCTGCAGTGCGGCTTCTGCACGCCGGGCATGGTGATGAGCGCGATCGATCTCGTGGAGCGACATCCGCAGGCCGACGAGGCGACGATCCGCGCCGAGCTCGAAGGCAACCTCTGCCGCTGCACCGGCTATCACAACATCGTCAAGGCCGTGCGGCAGGGCGCCGCCGCGATGGGCAAATAGGAGAGCGCGATGGGCGCGAACGATACGACCGGCCTTGCCAGCGTGATCGGCCAGTCGGTGCTGCGCAAGGAAGATGCGCGCTTCCTGACGGGCGCCGGGCAGTACACCGACGACGTGTCGATGCCGCGGCAGACGTACGCGTACTTCCTGCGCTCGCCGCACGCGCACGCCGCCGATCCGCGCGATCGACGCGCGAAGGCGAAAGGCGCGCCGGGCGTGGTCGCCATCTTCACCGGCGCCGACCTCACCGGCGTGAACGGCCTGCCGTGCGGCTGGCTCATCACCGGCACCGACGGCAAGCCGATGAACGAGCCGCCGCATCCGGTGCTCGCGCAGGGCAAGGTGCGCTACGTCGGCGATCCGGTGGCGCTCGTCATCGCCGAGATCGATCGACCAGGCGAAGGACGCGGCCGAGCTGATCGACGTCGACTACGACGTGCTGCCGGCGGTCGTCAACGTCGTCGATGCGCTGAAGCCGGGCGCGCCGCAGATCCACGAGCAGGCGCCCGGCAACAAGTGCTACACGTGGGCGCTCGGCGACAAGGCCGCGGTCGACGCCGCGTTCGCGAAGGCCGCGCACGTGACGAAGCTCGACATCGTCAACAACCGGCTCATCCCGAACGCGATCGAGCCGCGCGCGGCGCTCGCGTCGTACAACCGCGCCGACGACGCGTACACGCTCTACGTCACGAACCAGAATCCGCACGTCGAGCGCCTGCTGATGACGGCCTTCGTGCTCGGCCTGCCCGAGCACAAGGTGCGCGTCATCGCGCCCGACGTCGGCGGCGGCTTCGGCTCGAAGATCTACCTGTACGCCGAAGAGACGGCGATGGTCTGGGCGTCGAAGCGCGTCAACCGCCCGATCAAGTGGGCGGCCGAGCGCAGCGAATCGTTCCTGTCCGACGCGCACGGCCGCGACCACGTCACGCACGCCGAGCTCGCGCTCGACAAGGACGGCAAGTTCCTCGCGCTGCGCGTGCAGACGACGGCGAACATGGGCGCGTACCTGTCGACGTTCGCGTCGTGCATCCCGACGATCCTCTACGCGACGCTGCTCGCCGGCCAGTACACGACGCCGGCGATCTACTGCGAGGTCACCGCGGTGTTCACGAACACCGCGCCGGTCGACGCGTATCGCGGCGCCGGGCGGCCCGGAGGCGACCTACGTCGTCGAGCGGATCGTCCACCAGGCCGCCGTCGAGATGGGCATTCCGCAGGACGAGATCCGCCGGCGCAACTTCATCCGCAAGTTTCCGTACCAGACGCCGGTCGCGCTCACCTACGACACCGGCGACTACGACGAGACGCTCGACGAGGCGATGGAGATGGCCGACGTCGCGGGCTTCGCCGCGCGCAAGGCCGAGGCGCAAAAGCGCGGCAAGCTGCGCGGCCTCGGCTACGCGTCGTACATCGAGGCGTGCGGACTCGCGCCGTCGAACGTCGCCGGCGCGCTCGGCGCGCGCGCCGGCCTGTTCGAGGCGGGCGAGGTGCGCGTGCATCCGACCGGCAGCGTCACGGTGTTCACCGGCTCGCACAGCCACGGCCAGGGTCACGAGACGACGTTCGCGCAGGTCGTCGCGGCGCGGCTCGGCATTCCGGTCGACAACGTCGACGTCGTGCACGGCGACACCGGCCGCATTCCGTTCGGCATGGGCACCTACGGCTCGCGCTCGCTCGCGGTCGGCGGCACGGCGATCGTGAAGGCGCTCGACAAGATCGTCGCCAAGGGCAGGAAGATCGCCGCGCACCTGCTCGAAGCGGCGGAAGCCGACATCGAGTTCAAGGACGGCAAGTTCACCGTCGCCGGCACCGACCGCAGCAAGACGTTCGGCGAAGTCGCGCTCACCGCGTACGTGCCGCACAACTATCCGCTCGACAAGCTCGAGCCGGGCCTCGACGAGACCGCGTTCTACGATCCGACCAACTTCACGTATCCGGCGGGCACGCACATCTGCGAAGTCGAGATCGATCCGGAGACCGGCGTCGTGCAGGTCGTCGGCGTTCACCGCGTGCGACGACTTCGGCAACATCATCAATCCGATGATCGTCGAAGGCCAGGTGCACGGCGGCGTCGCGCAGGGCATCGGCCAGGCGCTGCTCGAGCACTGCGTCTACGACCGCCGAGAGCGGCCAGCTGCTGACCGGCAGCTTCATGGACTACGCGATGCCGCGCGCCGACGACCTGCCGTCGTTCAAGGTCGGACACGAAGGTCACGCCGTGCACGCACAATCCGCTCGGCGCGAAGGGCTGCGGCGAAGCGGGCGCGATCGGCGCGCCGGCGGCGGTGATGAACGCCGTGATCGACGCGCTCGCGCCGTCGGCGTCAAGCATCTCGAGATGCCGGCGTCGCCGCATCGCGTGTGGAACGCGATCCGCGCAGGCCGCGCTGCGGCCACGCCTAAGGAGACAGCCATGTACGCATTCGAATATGCAGCAACCGAAGACGGTCGCGGATGCCGCGGCCGTGCTCGCGCCGACGGGCGGCGCGGCCGCTCGCCGGCGGCCAGAGCCTCGTCGCGGCGATGAAGCTGCGGCTCGCGCAGCCGGGCACGCTCGTCGACCTGAGCGGCGATTCCCGAGCTGAAGGGCATCCGCAGGGACGGCGAGCGCCTCGTCATCGGCGCGATGACGCGGCACGCCGAAGTCGCGGCGTCGGACGTCGTGAAGGCGCGCGATGCCCGCGCTCGCGGCGCTCGCCGAGGGCATCGGCGATCGCCAGGTGCGCAACATCGGCACGCTCGGCGGCTCGCTCGCCAACAACGATCCGGCGGCCGACTAGCCGGCCGCCGTGCTCGGCGACCGGCGCGACGATCCGCACCGAACCGGCGCGCGATCGCCGCCGACGATTTCTTCAAGGGCATGTACGAGACGGCGCTCGCGCCCGACGAGATCATCACCGCCGTCGAGTTTCCGGTCGCCGCAGCAGGCGGCGTACGTGAAGTTTCCGAATCCCGCGTCGCGCTTCGCGCTGGTCGGCGTGTTCGTCGCGCAGCTGGCGAACGGCGGCGTGCGCGTCGCGGTGACGGGCGCGGCGCCGTCGGTGTTTCGCGCGACGGCGCTCGAGGACGCGCTGCGCGAAGAGCTTCACGCCCGACGCGGCGAAGGGCGTCGCGGTCGACGCGACGGGACTGAACAGCGACCTGCACGGCTCGGCCGAGTATCGCGCGCATCTGATCGCGTGCTGGCGGCGCGCGCGGTCGCGGCGATGCGCTGAGCGACGTCGACGCGCGAGCTTAGTATCGCTCGCGGGCGGCGGACCGTTCCGCCGCCCATCGCATGCGATGAGCTCCGTCCAGCGCCGCGGCTGCATGCGTGGGGCACGCCACCCCGGTTTCCGTGACGCCATCGCCGCTCCGCATCCGTCGACGACGCTCGCGCTGCTCGAGCGCAGGACTACGTCGCCGAGCGCCGGCTCGCGACCGCGGTGTTCCTCGCGCTGAAGCTGGAGCGGCCGCTGTTCCTCGAAGGCGAGGCGGGCGTCGGCAAGACCGAGATCGCCAAGGTGCTCGCGGCGGGCCTCGGCGCGGCCGCTGGTGCGCCTGCAGTGCTACGAAGGCCTCGACACGGCCGCGGCCGTCTACGAATGGAACTACCCGCGGCAGATGATCGAGATCCGGCTCGCGGAGGCCGCCGGCGGCGTCGAGCGCGCCGAGCTCGCGCACGACATCTTCACGACGCGCTTCCTGCTGAAGCGGCCGCTGCTGCAGGCGCTCGTCGCCCGACGACGGCGTGCGCGCCGGTGCTGCTGATCGACGAGCTCGATCGCGCCGACGAGCCGTTCGAGGCGTACCTGCTCGAAGTGCTGTCGGACTTCCAGGTGACGATTCCCGAGCTCGGCACGATCCGCGCGGCAGACGCCGCCGATCGTCGTCATCACGTCGAACCGCACGCGCGAGATCCACGACGCGATCAAGCGCCGCTGCCTCTATCACTGGGTCGACTATCCCGACGCCGCGCGCGAGCTCGCGATCGTGCGCCGCAAGTGTCCCGCGGCGTCCGGAGTCGCTCGCGCGCGAGGTCGTCGCGTTCACGCAGCGGCTGCGCGCGCATGGACCTGTTCAAGGCGCCGGGCGTCGCCGAGACGATCGACTGGGCCGAGCGCTGGTCGCGCTCGACCGGCATCGCGCTCGATCCGCAGACGGTCGCCGACACGCTCGGCGTGCTGCTCAAGTACCAGGACGACGTCGGCGCGATCACGCCGGACGTCGCGGCGAAGCTCGTCGCGCGAGGCGCAGGCGCGCATGAGTCCGGCGTGATGAGCGGCGGACGCCGGCGGCTCGGCGTTCCTGGCGCAGCTGCCGCGCGGACGCCTCGCCGACAACGTCGTGCATTTCGTGCGCGTGCTGCGCGCGCGCGGGCTTGCCGGTCGGGCCGGCGCAAGGTGCTCGATGCGCTCGCGGCGGTCGAGGCGGTCGGCGTCGACAACCGCGACGACTTCCGCGCGGCGCTCGCCGCGGTGCTCGTGTCGCGGCGCGAGCACCTGCGCGCTGTTCGAGCAGGCGTTCGATCTCTTCTGGCGCAATCCGCGACTGCTCGAGAAGATGCTCGCGGCGCTGCTGCCGAAGGTCACGGCGACGCGGCCGACGCCGCAGACGAACTGCCGGCGCGCCTCGCGCAGGCGATGCTGCCGCCGCCGCCGCCGTCGCGGCCGCGGCGACGAGCGAGGAATCCGAGCTCGACGCGGCGTTCACGTTCTCGGCGCGCGAAGTGCTGCAGCACGAAGGACTTCGCGACGATGACCGCCGAGGAGCTCGCGCGAGGTGCAAGGCGCTGCTGCGCGCGCCTGAAGCTGCCGCTTGCCGACGCTGCCGCGTGCGGCGCACGCGCCGCCGCGGCACGCGGACGCGCGATCGACCTGCGCGCGACGCTGCGCCGCAGCGACGGGCGCCGGCGGCGCGTTGACGCCGCTGCGATATCGCGCGCGCAGCCGCGCGCGCCGCCGCCGCTCGTGCGTGCTGTGCGACATCTCCGGCTCGATGGATCGCTACGCGCGGATGCTGCTGCACTTCCTGCACGCGATCACCAACGACCGCGATCGCGTGCACGTGCTGCTGTTCGGCACGCGGCTCACCAACATCACGCGCCAGCTGCGCGCATCGCGACGTCGACGTCGCGCTCGCGCGCGTCGCCGACGCGGTCGAGGACTGGGCGGGCGGCACGCGCATCGGCGCGTGCCTCGCCGAGTTCAACCGCCGCTGGTCGCGCCGCCTGCTCGGCCAGAACGCCGTCGTGCTGCTGATCAGCGACGGCCTCGACGCCGACGCCGGCGACGGGCTCGCGTTCGAGGCCGAGCGGCTCGCCGAAGTCGTGCGCGCGGCTCGTCTGGCTCAATCCGCTGCTGCGCTACGCGGGATTCGAGGCGCGGCCGGCGGGCATCCGCGCGATGCTGCCGTACGTCGACGATTTCCTGCCCGGTGCACAATCTCGAGTCGCTGGCCGATCTCGCGCAAGCGCGCTCGCCGCAGCCCCGGCCGCGCGGCGGCGCGATCATGCTCGTTCGCGAATTGACCGACAGAGACGTCGATGGAACTGACGAACACCCGCACGTTCCCGCGCCGCCGCCAGCCGTGTGGGCGGCGCTGAACGATCCGGCGGTCCTGAAGGCCTGCATCCCGGGCTGCGAATCGCTCGAGCGCAGCGGCGAGCAACGCGTACGCGTCGTGATGGCGGCGCGCGTCGGTCCGGTGTAGGCGCGCTTCAACGGGCGCATGACGCTGACCGACATCGATGCGCCGAATGCGTACACGCTGCAGTTCGAAGGGCAGGGCGGCGCGGCGGGTTTCGCGAGCGGCAGGCGCGCGTGACGCTCGCGCCGCGAGGGCGAGCAGCACACGACGCTGACGTACGCGCGCCAACGCGCAGGTCGGCGGCAAGCTCGCGCAGATCGGCTCGCGGCTCGTCGATGGCGCGGCGGCGAAGATCGCCGACGATTTCTTCGCGCGCTTCGTCGCGCGGCTCGCCCCCGCGGAACCCGAAGTCGCCGACAGCGTGCCGGGCGCCCGCCGAGCGCAGCGGACAGCTCGAAGAGCGACGACGCATCGACGCCGCTGGCGCCGCCGGGCGGCTCGCCTGGATTCGCTATGCGGCGATCGTCGCGATCGTCATCGTGCTGATCGTGCTGTACACGCACGGATATCGCTAACGGACGGAGAGAGATCATGGACAGCGTCGATCTCGAAGTGCTGAAGCGCAGCGCCGAGTGGCTCGACGACGGCCGTCGCGTGCTGCTCGTCACCGTCGTCAAGACGTGGGGCAGCTCGCCGCGGCCCGAAGGCGCGATGCTCGCCGTGCGCGACGACGGCCTCGTCGTCGGCTCGGTGTCGGGCGGCTGCATCGAGGACGACATCGTCGACCGCACGCGCCGCGAAGGCATGCGGGCGACGCATGCGAGGTCGTGACGTACGGCGTCTCCGCCGACGAGGCGCGCCGCTTCGGGCTGCCGTGCGGCGGCACGATCCAGCTCGTGCTCGAGCCGCTGACGCGCGAGTCGGGCATGCGCGCGCTGCTGCGCGAGATCGAGGCGGGCCACCTCGTCGCGCGCCGCCTCGACCTCGCGACCGGGGGTTGCGACGCTGCATCCGGCGCAGCGCGACCGATGGCCTCGACGTTCGACGGCGAGATGCTGCACCACGATCCACGGTCCGCGCTATCGGATGCTCGTCATCGGCGCGTCGCAGCTGTCGAAGTACCTCGCGCAGATCGCGGTGGGCCTCGACTACCAGGTGACGATCTGCGATCCGCGCGAGGAGTACACCGAGACGTGGGACATTCCGGGCGTGCACGCTCGTGCGCACGATGCCCGACGACACGGTGCAGGCGATGAAGCTCGACGAGCGCTGCGCGGTCGTCGCGCTCACGCACGATCCGAAGCTCGACGACCTCGCGCTGATGGAGGCGCTGAAGTCGCCGGCGTTCTACGTCGGCGCGCTCGGCTCGCGCGCGAACAACGAGAAGCGCCGCGAGCGGCTGCGCGAGTTCGATCTCGACTGACGCCGAGATCGCGCGGCTGCACGGGCCGATCGGCCTCTACATCGGCAGCCGCACGCCGCCGGAGATCGCGATCTCGATCCTCGCCGAGGTCACGGCGGTCAAGAACGGCGTCGATGCCGCGTCACGTCACGTCGGTCGCCGTCGCCAAGGCCGAGCTCGCGAAGACGCCCGCGTGCAGCGTGCTGCGACGACAGCGCCTGAGCGGATGACGCATCGCTTACCAATCCGGCTTCGGCAGCGAATTCGCCACCGAGGCGCTCGAAGGCGCGCTGCCGGTCGGCCGCAATTCGCCGCAGCGCGCGCCGTACGGCCTGTACGCCGAGCAGCTTTCCGGCACGGCGTTCACCGCGCCGCGGCACGCGAACCGGCGCTCGTGGCTGTACCGGATCCGCCCGGCGGTCCTGCACGGCGCGTTCGAGCCGTTCCCGCAGCCGCTGCTCGCGACCGCGCCGTTCGACGGACGCGCCGACGTCGCCCAACCAGCTGCGCTGGGATCCGTTTCCGATCCCGGACGCGCCCACCGATTTCGTCGACGGCCTGGTGACGATCGCCGGCAACGGCGACGCGGCCGCGCAGATCGGCATCGCCATTCACGTCTACGCGTGCAATCGGTCGATGCGCGAGCGCTACTTCTACGACGCCGACGGCGAGCTGCTGATCGTGCCGCAGCAGGGCGAGCTGCGCGATCGCGACCGAGCTCGGCGTCCTCGACGTCGCGCCGGGCGAGATCGCGCTGATACCGCGCGGCGTTCGCTTCCGCGTCGAGCTGCGCGATGCCGACGCGCCCGCGCGCGGCTACGTCTGCGAAAACTACGGCGCGCTGTTGCGCCTTCCCGAGCTCGGTCCGATCGGCGCCAACGGCCTCGCCAACGCGCGCGATTTCCTCGCGCCGGTGGCGGCGTACGAGGAGCGTGAAGGCGCGTTCGAGCTCGTCGCGAAAGTTCGGCGGCCGGCTGTGGCGCGCGCCGATCGATCATTCGCCGCTCGACGTCGTCGCGTGGCACGGCAACTACACGCCGTACAAATACGACCTCGCGCGCTTCAACACGATCAACACGGTGAGCTTCGATCATCCCGATCCGTCGATCTTCACGGTGCTGACGTCGCCGTCGGACACGCCGGGAACGGCGAACGTCGACTTCGTGATCTTCCCGCCGCGCTGGATGGTCGCCGAAGACACGTTCCGCCCGCCGTGGTTCCACCGCAACGTGATGAGCGAATACATGGGCCTGATACGCGGCGTCTACGACGCGAAGGCCGAAGGCTTCGTGCCGGGCGGCGGCAGCCTGCACAACTGCGATGTCCGGCGCACGGGCCCGACGCGGCGACGTTCGAGCGCGCGTGCGCAGGCGCCGCTCGAGCCCGACAACATCGATGGTACGCTCGCGTTCATGTTCGAGAGCCGCTACGTGATTCATCCGACGCCGCACGCGCTCGCGTCGGCACAGTTGCAGCGAGACTACCAGGAATGCTGGCAGGGGCTCGCGAAGCACTTCAACGGCCGGCGTTGACCGCGACGGGTAATCCGGCATGCATCCCAACGATCCGAAGCTGAAATCCTTCGTCACCATCCCGAAGGACTCGCATTTCCCGATCCAGAATCTGCCGTACGGGGTCTTCACCACGCCCGCGAATTATTCGCCACGCATCGGCGTCGCGATCGGCGACCAGGTGCTCGACCTGTCGGTGCTCGAGCAGGCGGGATTGCTCGATGTCGTGCCCGGCGAGCGGCTCTTCAATCGGCCGACGCTGAATCCGTTCATCGAGCGCGGCCCCGACGCGTGGAGACGCGCGCGCGAAGCGATCAGCGACCTGCTGCGCCACGACAACGCGCGCCTGCGCGACGATTCGCGCGCGCGCGCACGCGCATTCGCGCCGCAGTCGGCGGCGAAGATGCTGCTGCCGCTGACAATACCGGCGTATACCGATTTCTATTCGTCGAAGGAGCACGCGACGAATGTCGGCTCGATGTTCCGGGATGCCGCGCACGCGCTCCTGCCCAACTGGCTGTACGTCCCGATCGCGTACAACGGACGCGCGAGCTCGATCGTCGTGAGCGGCACGCCGGTGCTGCGGCCAAACGGGCAGATGAAACGGCCCGATGCGGCGCAGCCGGATTTCGGGCCCTGCGAGAAGCTCGACTTCGAGCTCGAGACGGCGTTCGTCGTCGGCGTCGGCAATCCGCTCGGCGAGCCCGTGCCGGTGGGCTCGGCGCTCTCGCACGTGTTCGGCATGGTGCTGATGAACGACTGGAGCGCGCGCGACATCCAGCAGTGGGAATACATCCCGCTCGGTCCGTTCAACGGCAAGTCGTTCGCGACGTCAATTTCGCCGTGGGTCGTGACGATGGACGCGCTCGAGCCGTTTCGGGTCGAGGGTCCGGTGCAGAATCCGCCGCCGCTGCCCTACCTCGAGACGTCGGGGCCGCAGGCGTACGACATCCACCTGGAAGCGATGCTGATCCATGCCGGGCGCAGCGCGACCACCGTCTGCCGCACCAATGCCAGGTCGCTGTACTGGAGCGTGGCCCAGCAGCTCGCGCATCACACCGTTTCCGGCTGCAACACGCGCATCGGCGATCTTATGGGCTCGGGGACGATCAGCGGCGCAACGCCGGACAGCTTCGGCTCGCTGCTCGAACTGACGGCCAATGGCACGCGGCCGCTAAAGCTTCCCGATGGCGGCGAGCGCCGCTTCCTCGAAGACGACGATGAAGTCGTGCTGACCGGCTGGGCGCAGGGCAAGGACTACCGCGTCGGCTTCGGCGAAGTGCGCGGCAGAATCGTGTCGTCGCGCTCGTTCTGACGATCCCGGCGCTCGCGCAGGCGCCGAAACTCGGATCGATCGAACGCCTTCACGACCAGCGGATTACGGTAGCCTGGGATACGATCACGGCGGCAATGAGGCTTGCCGCATGAGCCAACGGCGGATTCGTCCCCCTGATCGCAATCAAGCGGGACAGCTCACCACTCTCCAGCGGTCCCATAGATAGAGGAACGGTTGGACAAAGTCATTTACGTGTGCGGTGACGTAAGTGTCGACTCGGGTAATCGCCGATTGACCCGGAACGGCGACGAGATTGGACTCGAGCCGAAGGCCTTCGCCGTGCTGCTCGTGTTGCTGGACCGCGCGGGAGAGCTGATCACGCGAGACGCGTTGCTCGATGCGGTCTGGGGTCATCGCTACATCACGCCGGCGACACTCAACCGGGTCATGTCGATGCTGCGGCGCGCGTTCGACGACGATGCGGACCATCCTCGCTTCATCCACACCGTGCACGGTGCGGGATACCGATTCATCGGCGCGGTCGAGCGCGTTGCGGTGTCGCGCGGGGAGGCTCGAGCGCATTTCGGACCGCCGCCCATTGCGCAGTTGCCTGCCAAGCTCGAGCCCCTGATCGGCCGCGATCGTGAGCTTGCCCAATTGTGCGCGATGCTCTCCGAGCATCGTGGGGTGACCGTCATCGGCCCGGGCGGCATGGGCAAGACGCAATGTGCGCTGGAAGTCGGACGCCACTGCGCGGGGCAGTTCCCGGACGGCGTCTGGTTCTTCGATCTGTCGCCGTTCGAACGGGCGCAGGACTGGGTCAGGGCGCTGGCTGCGACACTGTCGGTGCCGAGCGCAGGCACGCAGACGCTGCTGTCCCGGATTGGCGCGGCCTTGGCGGGTCGCAGGGCCCTGCTGCTCGTCGACAACTGCGAGCGGGTGGCAGTCGAGATCGGCGCCTTCGTGTTCGAGCTGCTGCGCGGTTGCCCTGAGCTCAAGATTCTGACCACTTCGCAGCAGCGGCTGGACTTCGTGGGCGAGTGCCTGATGTGGCTGCCACCGATGGAGCTGCCGCCGCCCGCGGCCGAGGCAGAGCATTTGCCGCTCGACGAGATCGCGTCGACGCCGGCAGTGGCCTTG
Source organism: uncultured Pseudomonadota bacterium (assembly GCA_963706225.1). Classification (GTDB taxonomy): domain Bacteria; phylum Pseudomonadota; class Gammaproteobacteria; order Burkholderiales; family Casimicrobiaceae; genus VBCG01. The sequence continues at coordinate 187,566 of CAVPMH010000019.1, read as the reverse complement.
CTGCTGGCGCGCGCCTCTGCGGTGCAGCCCGCGATTGCGCTCGGCTGCAACAACGTCGCCGACATTGTCGAGATCTGCCGCCGGTTGGACGGAATGCCGCTCGCCCTGGAGCTGGCCGCAGCCCAGTTCGCGATGTTCTCGCCGGCCGCGATTCGCGAACGCCTGCAGCAACGCTTGACCTTGCTTGCGAGCGATAGCGCGGGGCGGGAACCGCGGCATCGCACGATGCAGGCGCTCGTCGAGTGGAGCTACGGCTTGCTGTCGGCACAGGAGCAGCGGCTGCTCTGTTGGCTCGGCGTATTCCTGCAGGGCTGGACGATCGATGCGGCTGAAGCGTTTGGAAGCGCGCTGAACATCGATGCAGATGGACTGCTGGAGCTGCACTCCGGCCTGATTCTCAAGTCGCTGGTGGTCGTCGATCCGACACTGTCACCGCCGAGGTACCGGCTGCTTGAGTCGGTGCGCGAGTATGCGTTGCAGCTCCTTCGGGCGCGCGGCGAGGAGGCGGATGCACGCAGAGCGCACCTGCAATATTTCGTGCAACTTGCCGAGCGCTCGCACCGCGAGATTCTCGAGTCTCGCACCGAGTGGCTGTCGCGACTGCGGCACGAGCACACCAACATCGATGCCGCGCTGACCTGGGCCAAGTCGGGCGGCGCCGACGATGAAGCTGCCCTGCTTCTTGCCGGCTCGCTCATGCTTTACGGAAAGGGCAACGTTCTCCTCTGGCTGATGGACGGTTGGGTCGAGCGCGCGCTCGCCAACGTTGCTCCGAACGCCTCACAGACCTATGCGAGAGCGCTCTTATGCAGCGGCATGTGCAAGCTTTATCTTCAAGATGCCGCGAGCGAGTTACATCTGACCCAAGCCGCGGCGCTCGCAATGGAGCTGGGCGATCGCTGGACGCAGGGTTGCGCGACGGCGTTCCTTGCCATGTGGAACGCCAATCAGGGCGGTCTCGAGCAGGCACGGGCGCATGCAGCAGTGGCTGTCGAACTTGCCGATGCCGAGGCCGATGACTGGCTGCGCTCGCTGGCCGGTCTGGGAAAGAGCTGGATCGCCCTGCGCTCGGGGGAGCACCACGAGGCGCTCATGCTGCTTCAGCCATTGCGGCACCTCGGCTACGACGTGCAGCAGCACGAAATGATCGACATTTACCTCGGGTTCGCTCACCACTGCATGGGACACTGGCGGGAAGCCGCGAGCTCGTCCCTCGACGTCCTCGAGCTGGCCGTGCCGTGGCACCATCTGCGCTCGGCAGCTCGGCGCCATCGAGACTGCGGCCTATCTGGCCATGCGCACGAGCCGCCCCGAGACCTGCGCGCGATTTCTTGGCAAGGCGGCCGATATCCGCGAGCGAATGCGGCTCCCGCTCTTGAGCTTCTGGCTCGCCTATGAAAGCGAAGCAGCGCACGTTGTATGCGCCACAATCGGCAGCGGTCGATTCGATGCCCTATATCACGCCGGCGCATCGGCGCACGACGAGCTCATCATCGACGAGGCGCGTGCGCTGCTGCGACAGGTGGCGGAAGCTTGAGCCGGCTTAGCAAGCGATGTTGCCGTGAAGCGTGCTTGCGAACAGTCCCTCGGGGTCGTAACGCACGCGCAATTCCTGCAGTCTTCGCGCATGGTCCCTGCCGAACTGCGCGATCGCATCTTGATCGTCCGCATCGGAGAAGTTGGGCATCCTGCTGGGCAGCGCGTGCGCCGACAGCCTCGTGTACAGGTCGCGGATCCATCCACGCAGGCCATCGAAATCCGTCGCATCGGCCGCTGCACCGATCAGGTTGACGAAGAACCGGGCGTCGCGATGCGCGAACGCGCAGTCGGACGGCGGCACGCGTGCTACCGCCCCGCCCATGTGCTGCACGTGCAGCTCCGTGAACGGCGTCCGCCGCGCGTCGGCGGCAGCAGCCAGCAGATCGATCGCGCCGTCGCTCAAGCTTGCGAAGTTGACGCTCTTCCAATAGTGGCAGCGTCCCGGAGGCGCACCGGGGTCGAGCATCTGCTGCCATTGGGCGTAAGGCATCGGCGCCACCACGTCGGCGAGCGGCGCGCCCGCGTGGCGGATCGGCTCGAGGATGCGTTCGCCGGTCGCGACCGCACCGGACCAGCACAGCGCGAGGATGCAAACCGTCCGGCCATGCCACGCACTGTCGAGGAACGGCAGCGGCGGCGCGCTTGTCATCACGACGAGGCCGCAGAATTCGTCGGGCGCGTCGTGCGCGACATCGCGGAAGCGTCGCAGCACGGCTGCGGACTGGTCCCCGGGGAACACGACGAGGCCCGCGAGCACCTGCGCCAGCGGGTACAAGCGGAACTCGAGGCCCGTGACCACGCCGAGACCGCCCGCGCCACCACGCAAACCCCAATAGAGATCGGGATGCTCGGCGGCGGCCACGCGCACGCTGCGCCCGTCTGCCAGCACCACGTTCGCACCGAGCAGGTTGTCGCATGCCAGGCCACACCGACGCATGAGCCAGCCGGCACCGCCTCCGAGCGTGAAACCGCCGACGCCGGTCGTCGAGATCAGGCCACCGGTCGTCGCGAGACCCGCTGCCGCGGTGGCGGCATCGACATCGCGCCACAGTGCGCCGCCTTCGACCGTCGCGATGCGCAACTGCGTATTGACGCTGACTGCGCGCATCGCACCCAGGTCCAGCAGAAGGGCTCCGTCGCGCACCGCGAGCCCGGCGACGTTGTGGCCGCCGCCTCGTACCGTGACTCCGACGCGATGATCGCGTGCGACTTGCAATGCGAGCTGAACGTCACGCGCATCGGCGCAGCGCGCTATGGCGCAGGGTCGGCGATCGATCGCCCCGTTCCAGACGCGGCGCAGTTGATCGAATCCGTCGGCGTCGGCGTCGACCACGCTGCCGCGCAACGCGATTGCAGGGCCTGCGTATGGCGCAGTGCGCGACATATGACGCCTCCCTGGCGCTCGATGCTTGAGACGTACGCCGCGCATGGTACGCCGACCGCCCCTCCGGCCCGAAGCGCGCAGGTGGGCGCTGGCATCTCGCTAATGGCACTCCTCGAAGATCATTGTCGGGTAGCCGCTCGGTACGCTGTCGGGGATCAACGGACAGAGGTTCTGCTTCGTTGCGCGCTCATCCAGCAGCGCATCGCGGACGAACGCGACGAGGGCCTCGAATTCTCCACCCGAAAGACGGATCGGCGTCTGAAGGAGCGGGTCGACGCGGGCGAGCACCGGTTCGATCGGTCCGAGTCGGTACCGAAGATCCTTGTCCACGCCCGCCTTCTTCGGATCGTAGTTACGCGCCGAATCGAACACATCCAGATGATGGCGGATCGCATCCTCGATGCGCGTCATCGCCCCGTTGTGGAAGAACGCCGGCTGCAGCGCGGCGTTGCGCAGCGGCGAGCTGCGGAACTTGTAGCGATCGGCCGCGATTCCCGGTGACTTGCTCCAGCCCGAAGTCCTCGTCGTGACCCGGTCCATCGAACAGCACGTTGCCCTTGCCGACGCCGAATTCAGGCGCGATCTGCGGCACGCCGATCACGTGCATCTTGAAGTCGCTGAACATTTCATTCGACTCGCCGCCGACCGAATGGCATTCACTGCACCGTCCCTTGCCGAAGAAGACGAGCGCACCGCGCTTCTGCTGTTCGTTCATCGCATGTCGATCGCCGCGTGCGAATCGATCGACCGGTGCGTCGGCGAAGATCAGCGTGAATTCGAACTCCGCGATGGCGCGGGCGAACATGGAGAAGTCGATCGGGCCGCCGGCGGCAACCGACGGAAAGATCGCGCCGAAGAGTTGCCGGTATGCCGGCGTTCCGTTGAGACGCTGCAGGACGACCGCGCGGATAGGGTCATTTCGCGTTCCCGTGGCGTCGGCCGGAGGAAGGCACGCTCCTTTGCCGTCATCGAACTGATCGAATTCCGCGCCGATGGTCCCGGCCGTACACGTAAATCCCGCGACCTCGATCATTTCGGTCGGCGGCATGTGCGCCTGCGCGATCGATAAATGCGTCACGATCGGATCGTTTGGCGGAAACCGCGTCGTTCCCTCGGGAAACGGAAACTGGAATCCGAGCGAGTTATCGAACGGGTCGCCGGAGATCGCGGCGAAGCGACCGTTCCACATCAGAGTTGGGATAGAACGGCGTGTTGGACGCGAACGGCGTGCGGCGCTGGTTGCGTGGGCCCTTGCGATCGGGCCCGACGACATTGTTGTTCTGGATGCCGATCGCGATCGATTGCGTGTCGCCGAATGCGCGGCTCGGCGAATGACACCCGCCGCAGGTGTTGTCGTCGTGGAGGCCGCCCGACTTGTCGAACCAGAGGAGCCTGCCGAGATCGGCAAGTTGCGGGTTGAGCGGCCGTCCGAGTGCCGGCAAGAATTGGGCTTGGATCGTACCGGTGAATCCCGCGCTGCGCAGCGCGGCTCGCACTTGCCCGTCGAGGTCCTCTTCCGCCAGCGCGAAGGACGCGGCCAGTCAACGATGCAACACAAGCAAGCGCAATCGGCAAGCGACCGCTACCTTGCAGACTTGATCTGAGCGTCATGAATCCTCCCTGCCCCTTGAAAGTCTCGGCGTCCCGCCGAGTCTTCTGGTCGGGACGCCGATACGCATCGGCCGACAGCGGCCTCGGGCCGCTGTGGCACGGGCGGCGAACTGTCGATGCGCTAGTCACCGAATTTGCAACGTATTGCCCCGGTGATTACGTTCGACAAGCCCTCGTTGTCCAAATCGAACGCGTTGTTAGCTGCAAAACAAACCACCGGCGATCCTGTTGCTCGCAACAGCGATCGGGCCGCTATTGCCGCTGAGATGCACGCCGCCGTTGATGGTACTGCGTTCGAGCGCAATGGAGGGCGCGGGCGCCGGAAAAGCACCGGGCCGGTGTTGCTTATCTGGACTGCCCCGTTGATGACGTCACCCGCACAGTCTATTTCTTCGGCGCCGAAGATAAGACCCGCGGCTCCGTTCGCGATGAACCCGCCGTTGATGGTGGAGCCGCACACGATCAGTATTCCGCCGTCGTTGACCTGCACGCCGCCCGATACGTTCGCTCCGCCAAGGACGCAAAAATCGCCGGCGTTGACGACCACACCGCCGACGACGGTGCCGGAAAGCGGTGGATTACCGGCGGAGGTCCTGTATTGCATTCCGTCGCCGCCAGCGCCACGTTGCTGGAAATCGCCAGCGCCAAACCCACCACAAGAAATCCCGCGAGCCTGTTCATCATTCCTCCCTCAAAGGTTGGGACGCGGGGCACGGGCGCCGGTCGCGACGTTCCCGTCACTCGCGCTCGTATCCCGGCGCCACTGTATGACCGCTCGCATCGTTCTGCGCTAGACGCGGTTTGGTGAGGGTTTTGTGAGGGTGGACGGCCGTCCACGCCAGCGGGCGGCGCCCGCGTCACCGTCATTGCTTCCAGCCGCCACTGAGCGCCTTGTAGAGCGGCACCAGGCCGCGATCGAGCGAACCGTCGCTTTGCGCGAGCCGGTCTCGCGAATCGAGCACGCCGTCCTGCTGGCACGCCGCCGGTGCGTGCAGGTGCGCGTCAGAGTCCGGCTGCGCGAGCCGTGGCCGCTTCGTAGCGCGCGTAGTCGTCCGCGGTATCGACGTCGAAGCGCTCCGGCAGCTCGTGCATGCGCAGACCCTTGCAGGGCGACGCGTTCCCGCGTGCACGCGAAGACCTGCGGCGTGCTCCACGCCATTCCGCTGAAGAGATCCGCGTCGCGCGCGAGGCCGATCAGCACGTAGCCGCCATCGGCGGCGGGACCGATGACGACGTCGTTCGTCTCGAGCGCCGACGCGGCGGCGCAGAGGTAGTCGGCGTCGAGATCCGGGCAGTCGGTGCCGACGAGCACGGCAGGTCGGCCGCGCGCAAGCGAGGCGCGAAGCGCGTGGTGCATTCTCGCGCCGAGGTCGCCGGCGCATTGCGGCCATCAGCACGACGCCGAAGCGATCGCGCCAGGCGTGGAAGATTGCGGCGTCGCTCGCGGATGCGCACCACAGTTCGACATCGCCGATGCATCCCCGTGCGCGCGCTGCCGCGGCAGCCGCGAGCGTGCGCTCGGCCAGCGTCCGGTAGAGATCAGCCGCGCGTGCCGCGCCGATCGCGGCCGCGAGCCGCGTCTTGACCTGTCCGGGAACGGGCTCGCGCGCGAAGACCTGCAGCGTCGGAGGCGATCGCTCGCCGTAGCGCTCCGGCGATCGTATCTGCCGAGACGCCGTGCCCGAAATCGAAGCGAAGGCGCGACATCGTTGCAATCGTGCGCAACGCGCCTTGCGCATCCCACCGGCGCCCCGACGTCACGACGACGTCGCGCAGGCATGCGGGCGGACCTGCCGCGCGCTTGAGCAGCGCCGACAGCGCGACATCTTCCATCAACGGCAGCGCCGGAAAGCCGCCGACAGTCGTCGAAGTCATCACGCAAGACGAACATCGCCTGATCGCCGGTTGCGATCCCCGTCAGGCGCGAGCGAAGATTCATTGCGCGCGCGACAAGCGGCAGCCACGCGCTGCGCCCGTCGATCGCGACGTCGAAGCGGCCCCAGCGCGCACCTTTCGCGAGCGCCTCGGCCACGGCCATGTCCGCGCGTTCGGGCAGGCGCGTGTCGGCATGCAGAAACAGCAACGCGTCGGCGCTCGCGGCCGCTGCGCCTGCGTTCATCTGCGAGGCGCGGCCGCGATGCGCGACCCGCACGGCATCGGCGAGCGGCGCGGCAATCGCGCGCGTCGCGTCGTCGCTGCCGCCGTCGACGACGATCACCTCGTGGCCACGCGCGCGCAGCGGCTGCAGCGATGCCAGCGTTGCGCCGATGACAGCCGCTTCGTTTCGCGCCGGAACGACGATCGCGAGCCGCATCACGTGCGAGGCGTCGGCTGCGACGAACGCCGGCGGACGAAGATGGGGACGAGCGCGAGCAGACCCAGCAGCGCCAGTGCTACGAGCGTGTTCATCGACAGCGCACCCGTGAGCGAATCGAGGCGCCCGACCGCGTCGCCGAGATTCACGTACACGAACGTTCCCGGAATGATGCCGAGCAGTGTCGCGAGCACGTACGTGCGCACCGGAACCGACGTGAACGCCGGCGCAATGTTGACGAGGAAGAACGGAAACAGCGGCACGAGGCGCAGGAACAGCAGGTAGTTGAACGCGTGGCGCGTGAAGCCGGCGTTGATCCGCGTGCCGGACGCGCCGAGGCGCTTGCGCATCGCATCGGCAAACAGGTAACGCGCGGCGAGGAACACGAGCGTCGCGCCGAGCGTCGCGGCCGTGACGGCGACGCGCGGTACCGAGCGCGCGTCCGAACAGCAGGCCGCAGGCGAGCGAGAGGACAAGTCCGCCGGGCAGGCTCAGCGCGACCGCGCCGGCATAGACGCAAAACGACGACCACGAGCGCGGCCGCCTGATGCGCGTCAGCGAAGCGCAGCAGCGCATCGCGGTTCGTCTTCAGCGCATCGAGCGACAGGTAATGCGGCCCGCCGAGCGCGACGAATGCGACGATCGCCGCAACGAACAGTGCGCCGAGCAGTGCCTCGCGGCTGCGACGCGCGTCAGCGCCAGGATGCGTTCCGCGTCACGGCCGTGCTGATGATCCCCACGCTTGCGGCTGCGCCGCTGCGCTGCCCCCAGGGGGCGATTCGCGCCTTGGGGCGGCCCGGCGACGCTCACGCCCCGCGCAATCCGAAGACCCGGCGCATCCACGCGCGCGAGGACGGCGTCAGCGCCGCCTTGCGCCGCTCGTCCGCTGCGCGGCGAGCGATCTGCGAACGCGTGGGATACGCGTGAATGGCGGCCGAGATGTCGCCGACCTTCATCCGCTTGCCGATCGCGAGCACGCATTCGGCGATGAGCTCGCCGGCATCGGCGCCGACGATCGCGGCGCCGAGCAACCGCCCGCGCCGATCGGTCACGAGCTTCGCGAAGCCCTCGGTCTCGCCTTCGGCGCGCGCGCGATCCACGTCGTCGAACGGGAAGCGATAGATGCGGTGCTCGATTCCATGTCTGCGCGCTTCCGCTTCGGAAAGGCCCACGCGCGCGAGCTCGGGATCGGTGTACGTGCACCACGGAACGACCGGTCGACGGCTTCGCCCAGCTCATCCGGAACAGCGTCTGGCGCAGCACGATGCCCGCATGATGCTCGGCGACGTGCGTGAACGGATACGTGCCGGCGACGTCGCCGACGACATGAATGCGTGGATTGGTCGTCGTCAGCACGTCGTCGACGACGATGCGGCCGTTGTCGACGTGCACGCCGGCCGCGTCGAGGCCGAGGCCTTCGATGTTCGGCAGGCGCCCGGCGGCGAGCATCAGATGCGACGCGGCGAGCTGCTCGACCGCGCCGTTCGCCGTGCGCAGCGTCATGCGGATGCGGCCGGCGTGCGGATGACCGGGCATGACGCCGCCGACGCTGATGCCGAGGCGATAGCGGACACCCTCCGCCTCGAGTTGCCGCTGCACGACAGCGGCGACGTCGGCGTCTTCGCGCGGCAGGATCTTGTTCGCCATGTCGACGACGATCACCTCGCTGCCGAGGCGACGGAACGCCTGCGCCATTTCGCTGCCGATCGGTCCGGCGCCGACGATGATGAGATGCGGCACCGGCTCGCGCAGCGCGAACACCGTCTGGTTCGTCAGGTACGGGACGTGCGCGAGCCCGGCGATCGGCGGAATCGCCGGGCCGCGAGCCGGTCGCGATCACGAAATGCTTCGCGGTGATCGTGCGTCCGTCGACTTCGAACGCGGTCGGCGAAACGAACCGGCCGCTGCCGTGGATGACGTCGACGCCGAGGCTGCGAAAGCGCTCGGGACTGTCGTGCAGCGCGATGCCGGCGACGACGCCCGCGACGTGCGTCCATGACGCGCGCGAGATCCGGTTTCGGGTCCGCCGGAGCAAGCGCCCAGCGGTCGGCGTGGCGCATCGCGTGCGCGACGCGCGCCGACTTCAGCAACGTCTTGGACGGCACGCAGCCGTGCCACAGGCAGTCGCCGCCGAGCCGGTCCTTCTCGATCAGCGCGACCTTCGCGCCGAGCCGGGCGCCGCCGGCGGCGACGACGAGTCCGCCGGCGCCGCCGCCGATGACGGCGAGATCGAATTCGGGCTTGACCACGTTGGCAATCGTTGCGGACGTGCGGCTGTCATCTTACTCCGGCGCAAAAGTGGCGGTCTGACCGCGTCTGATCCGACTAATGGAAATCGCGCGAGCGCGTGGGCAGCGACCCGAGCAGGGGCGTGAGATCGACGAGGTGGCCGGCGAGCACGTGCACGACGCTCGCCTTCGCGCTCGACCTTGCCGTACACGCCGAGGAGCCGCGCGCCGAGGAGCTCGCGGCGCTGCCGGTCGCCGAGGTCGCGCCAGACGATGACGTTCGTCGCGCCCGTCTCGTCCTCGAGCGTGACGAAGATGACGCCGCTCGCCGTGTCCGGCCGCTGGCGGCCGATGACGATGCCGGCGGTGCGGACGAGGCGGCCGTGCGGCGCGCGCGCGATGTCGTCGGCGGTCGACGAGCCGGCGCTCGCGCAGTTGCCGGCGCAGCAGCGCCAGCGGATGGCGGCGCAGCGTGAGGCCGAGCCGCGCGGTAGTCGGCGACGATGTCCTGGCCTTCGGTGGGCGACGGCAAGCGCGGGCTGCGCTTCGTCGAACGTCGCTGCCGGCGAGGAGCTCGGGCAGCCGCTCGACGCCGGCGACGTCCCACACCGCGTCGTGGCGATGGCCGGCGAGCGCCGCGAGCGCATCGGCGTCGGCGAGCGCGGTCAGGTCGCGCCGGTCGAGCGCCGCGCGATGCGCGAGATCGGCGACGCTCGCGAATGGCGCGCTCGCGCGCGCGCTGCGACGATGCGCTTGCGCGCCGGCTTCGGTGAGGCCGCCGACCAGGCGCAGGCCGAGGCGCAGCGCAGGCGATCCGGACCGCCGGATCGATTCGGTCGCGCCGGTAAGGCTCGACCCCGTTCCAGCGTGCAATCCCAGTCGCTCATCGTCACGTCGGCGGGCGCACCTCGACGCCGTGCCGGCGCGCATCCTGCACGAGCTGCGCGGGCGCGTAGAAGCCCATCGGCTGCGAGTTGAGCAGCGCCGCGCAGAACGCCGCGGGCTCGTAGTGCTTGAGCCACGACGACACGTAGACGAGCAGCGCGAACGACGCCGAGTGCGATTCGGGAAAGCCGTATTCGCCGAAGCCCAGGATCTGCTGGTAGATCTGGCGCGCGAACGCTTCGGCGTAGCCGCGCGCGCCCATGCCGTCGACGAGGCGCTGCTCGAAGTGCTCGAGGCCGCCCTTGCGCCGCCACGCGGCCATCGAGCGGCGCAGCTGGTCGGCTTCGCCCGGCGTGAAGCCGGCGGCGACGATCGCGAGCTGCATCACCTGCTCCTGGAAGATCGGCACGCCGAGCGTGCGCTCGAGCACGCCCTTCACCGCGTCGCTCGGATACGTGACCGGCTCGAGGCCCTGCCGGCGCCGCAGATACGGATGCACCATGCCGCCCTGGATCGGGCCGGGCCGCACGATCGCGACCTCGATCACGAGGTCGTAGAACGTTCGCGGGCTTCAGGCGCGGCAGCATCGACAGCTGCGCGCGCGATTCGATCTGGAACACGCCGATCGGTGTCGGCGCGCTGGATCATCGCGTAGACGGCGGGATCCTCGGCCGGAATGTCCTGCATCCGCAGCGGCGTCGCCGCGCTGCGTCGACACCATGTCGAGCGCGCGGCGGATCGCCGACAGCATGCCGAGCGCCAGGCAGTCGACCTTGAGCAGGCCCAGCGCGTCGAGGTCGTCCTTGTCCCACTGGATGACGGTGCGGTCGGCCATCGCCGCGTTCTCGACCGGCACCATGCGCGCGAGCAGGCCGCGCGCGATGACGAAGCCGCCGACGTGCTGCGACAGGTGGCGCGGAAAGCCGAGCAGCTCGTCCGGCGAGCGCGACGAGCGCGGCGGATCACGCGGATTGTCGGGATCGAAGCCCGCTTCGCGAATGCGCTCGGGATGCGATCGCGCGGCCGTCCCACCACGCGAACACGCCGGTCAGCCGGTCGACCTGCGCGAGATCGAGGCCGAGCGCCTTGCCGACGTCGCGCACCGCGCTCTTCGGCCGGTAGGTGATGAGCGTCGCGGCGAGCGCGGCGCGGTCGCGGCCGTACTTGCCGTAGATGTACTGCATCACCTCCTCGCGCCGCTGGTGCTCGAAATCGACGTCGATGTCGGGCGGCTCGTTGCGCTCGCGTGGTGATGAAGCGCTCGAACAGCATCGCGCATGCGCGACGGGATCGACCTCGGTGATGCCGAGGCGTAGCAGACCGCCGAATTGGCGGCCGAGCCGCGGCCCTGGCAGAGGATGTCCTGCGAGCGCGCGAAGCGCGACGATGTCCTGCACCGTCAGGAAGTACGGCTCGTAGCGAAGCTCGGCGATCAGCGCGAGCTCGTGCTCGATCAGCGCGCGCACGTCGGCGCGGCACGGCGCCGTCGGCCGTAGCGGCGCGCGAGCCCGGCTTCGACGAGCTTGCGCAGGTGCGCACGCCGGCGTCTCGCCGGGCGGCACGATCTCCTCCGGATATTCGTAGCGCAGCTCGTCGAGCGAGAAGCGGCAGCGCGCGGCGATCGTCAGCGTCTCGGCGAGCAGCGCGGGCGGATAGACGTTCGCGAGCCGCGCGCGCGAGCGCAGATGCCGCTCGCCGTTGGGGTAGAGCGCGTAGCCGCATTCGGCGAGCGGCGTGCTGCAGGCGGATCGCGGTCAGCGTGTCCTGCAGCGCGCGGCGCGCGCGCACGTGCATGTGCACGTCGCCGGCGGCGACGAGCGGCAAGCCGCGAATGCCGCGACAGCGCCGTGCAGTGCGCGAGACGCGCGCGCGTCGCCGGCGTGCGCGAGCAGCTCGACGGCGATCCAGGCGCGGTCGGCGAACACGTCGCGCATCCAGCCGGCGTCGCGGCGCAGCGCATCGCCGACATCGGCGCGCGCGCAAATCGAGCGCGGGCAGCCACAGCGCGAGGCAGCGCGACGCGAGCGCGGCGACGTCGTCGCGCGTCAGCCGCGTACGTGCCCTTGGCCGCGTTGCGGCGTCCGCGCGTGATGAGCTGCGACAGATCGCCGTAGCTGGCGCGATCGGTGGCGAGCAGCACGAGCTTCGTGCCGTCGGCGAGCGTGAACTCGCTGCCGATGATGAGCGGCAGGCCGGCGTCCTTCGCGGCGAGATGCGCGCGCACGACGCCCGCGAGCGAGCATTCGTCGGTGAGCGCGAGCGCCGCGTAGCCCTGGCCTTGCGCGCGCTCGACCAGCTCCTCGGGATGCGACGCGCCGCGCAGGAACGAGAAGTTGGACAGGCAGTGCAGCTCGGCGTAGGCCGGCAGCAGGTCGGGCGATGCCATACCGCATCAAATATACGGTATCGGCCGCCGTTTGGCCAGTTCCGGCACTCGCGTGACGTAAGATGCATGCGGCCGCGCGGACGAACACCGTACAAGCGTTCAACGAGCCGCTTCGCTCCGTTCACGAAAGCCCGGACAACATGCCGCAGATCGCCTTCGACCGTTTCTATCGCTACGCCGAACTCACCGAACTGCTGCATGCATTCGCGCGCGAGCATCCGCAACTCGTCGCGATCGAGTCGATCGGCAAAAGCCACGAGGGCCGCGACATCTGGGTGCTGACCGTCACGAACGCGGCGACCGGTCCGGCCGGCGAGAAGCCCGCGTTCTGGGTCGACGGCAACATCCATTCGACCGAAGTCGCGGCGTCGGCCGCCGCGCTCTACTTCCTGCAACACGCTCGTCACGCAATACGGGCACGACGCCGACGTCACGCGCGCACTCGACACGCGCGCGTTCTACGTCTGCCCGCGCATCAATCCGGACGGCGCCGAATGGGCGCTCGCCGACAAGCCGAAATGGGTGCGCTCGAGCACGCGGCCGTATCCGTTCGACGAGGAGGAGATCGAGGGGCTCATCGTCGAGGACATCGACGGCGACGGGCGCATCCTGCAGATGCGCATCGAGGATCCGAACGGCCTGTGGAAGGCGCATCCGCAGGAGCCGCAGCTCATGGTGCGCCGCGATCCGACCGAAGTCGGCGGCACCTACTACCGGATCGTTCCCGAAGGCCGCTACGAGGACTACGACGGCTTCACGCTGCAAGGTCAAGCGCGCCGCGGCAGCGGCCTCGATCTCAATCGCAATTTCCCGGCGAGCTGGCGGCAGGAATTCGAGCAGCTCGGCGCCGGGCCCTATCCGACGTCGGAGCCGGAAATGCGCGCGGTCGTCGACTTCATCGTCCGCCATCCGAACATCACCGGCGGCACGTCGTTCCACACGTGGAGCGGCGTGCTGCTGCGGCCGTTCGAGCATCATGGCCGACGAGGAGATGGACGCCGAGGACCTGTGGTTCTACCAGGCGCACCGGCCGCAAGGGCACCGAGCTCACCGGCTATCCGGCGATCTCCGTCTATCACGAGTTCCGCTATCACCCGAAGTCGGTGATCGGCGGCACGTTCGACTGGATCTACGAGCACCTCGGGCTCTTCTCGCTGGGTGGTCGAGATCTGGTCGCCGATGCGCGAAGCGGGCATCACCGATTACAAGTTCATCGACTGGTTTCGCGATCATCCGATCGACGACGATCTCAAGCTCTATCGCTGGAGCGAGGAGAAGCTCGGCGGCGCCGCGCACTCGCCGTGGAAGCCGTTCGATCATCCGCAGCTCGGCAAGGTCGAGATCGGCGGCTGGAATCGCTTCCATGCGTTCGGCAATCCGCCGCTGCCGCTGCTCGAGCGCGAGCTCGCGCGCTTTCCGCGCTGGCTCCTGTGGCAGGCGCTGTGCTCGCCGAAGCTCGAGCTCGTGCACGCCGGCGCCGACGCGCGCTCGGCGGCGGCACGTGGAAGGTCACGCTCGTCGTGCAGAACACGGGCTGGCTGCCGACGTACGTGTCGAAGCGCGCGCTGGAGCGCAAGATCGTGCGCGGCGTCGATCGCCGAGATCGACGCTGCCGGCAGGCGCGACGCTCGTCGACAGGGCAAGTGTGCGCGACGACGCCGGCCAGCTCGAAGGCAAGGCGTACAAGCACACCGGCGTGTCGTTCTGGCCCGACTACAACGTGACCGACGATCGCATGAAGATCGAATGGATCGTGCGCGCGGCGGCGGGCGCGACGATCGGCATCGTCGCGCGGCACGAGCGCGCGGGGACGGTGCGCGCAAGCGTGCTGCTCGCCGAGCCGAATGTCTGAAGCGCCGACTGCCGAAGACACGAAGAAAGTCGATCGCACGGAGGGAGCGCATGAATCGCAGGACGTTCGCCGCACGGGTTTTGCAAAAGCGCAGCGCGTTTGCAGCACGCGTCTTGCAATGGACCGCCGTTGCGCTCGTCGCCGGCTGCGCCGCGCCGCCGGCCGAGCAGCGCGCGGGTCTCGACCGCATCGAGCACATCATCGTGATCTACGCGGAGAACCGCAGCTTCGACAATCTCTACGGACTGTTCCCCGGCGCGAACGGCATCGCGAACGCGACGCCCGCGCAGTACACGCAGGTCGATCGCGACGGCAAGCCGCTGCCGCACCTGCCGCCGGTGTGGAAGGGCAAGGAAGCCGATCCCGCGTTTCCGCGCGACCTGCCGAACGAGCCGTTCCGCATCGACGCGCCGCCGATCAACCTGCCGCTGTCGACGCCGACGCGCGACCTGATCCACGAGTTCTACCGCAACCAGGAGCAGATCGACGGCGGCCGCAACGACCGCTTCGTCGCCGCGTCCGACGCCGGCGCGCTGGTGATGGGCTACTACGACGGCTCGACGCTGCCGATGTGGAAGTGGGCGCAGGACTACACGCTCGCCGACAACTTCTTCATGGGCGCGTTCGGCGGCTCGTACCTCAATCACGTCTGGCTGATCTGCGCGTGCACGCCGATCGACCGCGACGCGCCGCAGAGCGTGCGCGCGCAGGTCGACGAGCGCGGCTGGCTGAAGACGCAAGCCGATCGTCGCCGGCGTCGGTGCTGACGGGCCCGCCGGAGTTCCTGGGCGGCGACGTGACGCCCGACGGCTACTCGGTGAACACGACGCAGCCGCCGTACCAGCCGTCGCGCGTGCCGCCGGCGAAGGGCGGCGATCCGCGCTACGCCGATCCGGCGCAAGCACACGCTGCCGCCGCAGACGCTGAAGACGATCGGCGACACGCTGTCCGCGAAGGGCGTCTCGTGGGCGTGGTATTCGGGCGCGTGGAACGCCGCGGTGCAGGACGGCATGCAGCCGCCGGAAGCGAAGCGCAAGGTCATCGACAACGCGCGCCAACGGCGCGCCGAACTTCGTCACGCATCACCAGCCGTTCAACTATTTCGCGCGCTTCGCGCCGGGCACCGCGGATCGCGCGCGAGCATCTCAAGGACTACAACGAGCTCGTCGCCGGCATCGACGAAGGGCGACGCTGCCGCAGGTCGTCTTCTACAAGCCGCAGGGCTCGCTGAACGAGCATCCGGGCTACGCCGACGTGCTGTCGGGCGACGAGCACATCGCGGACGCTGCGTCGCGCAGATCAAGGCGAGCCCGCTGTGGTCGTCGACGCGTGATCATCGTCACCTACGACGAGAACGGCGGCTTCTGGGACCACGTCCGCCGCCGAAAGGCGATCGCTGGGGACCGGGCACGCGCATTCCGGCGATCATCATCTCGCCGTTCGCGAAGCGCGGCTACGTCGATCACACGCCCTACGACACGACGTCGATCCTCAAGCTCATCACGCGGCGCTTCGAGCTCGAGCCGCTGCCCGGCGTGCGCGCGGGCGCGGGCGACCTCACGCCGCGTTCGATTTTGCGCGGTGATTCGCTGACGCGCGTGCTCGCCGGACGTCGATGACCGGCGCGCGGCACGCGCATTCCCGCGCGGCGTGTGGATGCTCGGGTTCGTCAGCCTGCTGATGGACACGTCGAGCGAACTGATCCACGCGCTGCTGCCGCTGTACATGGTCGGCGCGCTCGGCGCGTCGGTGATCGCCGTCGGCCTCATCGAGGGCGTCGCCGAGGCGCTCGCGCTGATCGTCAAGGTGTTCTCGGGCTACTGGTCGGATGTCTTCCGCGCACCGCAAGCCGCTCGTCGTGCTCGGCTACGGGCTCGCGGCGCTGTCCAAGATCGCGTTTCCGCTCGCGCCGACGCTCGGCTGGGTCGTCGCGGCGCGCTTCACCGATCGGATCGGCAAGGGCATCCGCGGCGCGCCGCGCGATGCGCTGATCGCCGACCTGACGCCGGCAAAGGTGCGCGGCGCCGCGTTCGGCTTGCGACAGGCGCTCGACACCGTCGGCGCGATCGCCGGTCCGTTGCTCGCGGTGTTCGCTGATCGGCCATTTCGCCGGCAATTTCCGCGCGGCGTTCTGGGTGGCGGTCGTGCCCGCCGCATTATGCGTCGCGCTGCTCGTGTTCGGCGTGCGCGAAAGCCGAGCGAACGTGCCCGCGCAGCGAATGCGGGGAAACGCGTTTCGTGGCGCGACGCGCGGCGCCTCGACCAGCGCTTCTACGTCGTCACCGCGATCGCGTCGGTGCTGACGCTCGCGCGCTTCTCGGAGGCGTTCCTCGTCCTGCGCGCGCAGAACGTCGGCATGGGCAACACCGGCGCGCCGTGGGTGATGGTTGCCATGTCGCTGGTCTACGCGGCGGTCGCCTATCCCGCCGGACGTGTCGCCGACCGCGGCCATGCCGACCGCGCTGCTTTCCGCCGGCCTTGCAGCGCTCGTGGCGAGCGATGTCGTCCTCGCGCTGGCGCACGGCGCTACGCGGCGCGCTCGCCGGCGCCGCGCTGTGGGGCCTGCACATGGCGCTGACGCAGGGCCTGCTCGCGGCGCTCGTCGCGGCGACCGCGCCAGCACGATCTTCGCGGAACCGCGTTCGGCGTTTTCAACCTGGCGAGCGGCGTTGCGTTGCTCGCGGCCAGCGTGCTCGCCGGGACCCTGTGGCAGACGTTCGGACCGGCGGCGACGTTCGCAACCGGCGCCGGGTTGACGGCAGCCGCGTGGCTGGCGCTGCTCGTCTATCGACGTCAGGTTCCGCCGCTCGACGGCTCGAAATAGGTCGGCCGCGCGATCAGCACCTCACCGTTTACAGCTCCGCAGCGCGTTGGTGTCAGGGTCGGCCCGACGGTATCGGCGTCGCCGCCTTGCTGATAGCGCGCGAGCGATTGCTCCAGCGTGCGGAAAGGTATGACGCGCCCATCCGAGGCGAGCACCGTGGTCTTGCAGCAGCCGAGCCGGATCGCATACAGTGCGGTGAACACGTCACCGGTCCGATAGAACGTTTCGCCCTTCTTGAGCCGCATACGCGTCGTCACGACAATGTCGAGCTGCTTGAGCGCGTCGAGGTCGAGTCCCACGGGAGGCACAGTTCGCGGATGCTGCATCGGTTGCAACGCGTCCGCAGGTCCCGAATCGATATGATGGTCGCGGGCTGCATCGCGGAACCAACGTTGGGCGCGGATTCGGTCATGTGCCGGTGCAGGAGACAAGGACCGTGAGGTGATCCAGTGTAACGGGTATGCGTCCCTCGCGGCTTGGGAATTGATCTGCGTCAAGGTGTGTGCGATCGGTGCTCCGCTCGCATGGCTTGTCACCTACCATGGAACGATATCGTGCCCGCACTGCCCGCAGCGGGCGCGGGCGGTGCGGCGTCGGGCAGATCATCCGGTTCGGTCCAATCAGTTGTCACAAACTGTTGTCGTGCGGAGTCTGCACCCAGAGGAGATCGAGAGTGACCAGCCGGAACCACCCCAGAGCCTATCCGGTCCTGTTCGTGAGCACGCTGGCTTTCATGGTGTGCTTCGCGGTGTGGATGATGTTTGGCGTGATCGGCATTCCGATCCGCAAGACCCTTGGCCTCAACAACACCGAATTCGGCCTCCTTACGGCGACTCCTGTCCTGCTCGGGGCGCTGATGCGACTGCCTCTGGGCATCTGGACCGATCGCTTCGGTGGACGCATCGTCATGATGGCGCTGCTGCTGGTCGCAGCAGTTCCTGTCTATCTTGTGAGCTATGCGACGAAGTACTGGCAGCTGCTTGCGATCGGATTGCCCCTCGGCATCGTCGGCGCGTCGTTCGCCGTCGGCACGCCTTATTGCGCACGATTCTTTCCGCAAGAAAAGCGTGGCTTCGCGATGGGCGTGTTCGGCGCGGGCACCGTCGGTGCAGCGCTCAACATGTTCGTCGCACCACGGTTGATCGAGGCATACGGCTGGGAGATGGTACCTAAGGTATATGCGGTGGCGCTGCTCGTCACCGGAATCGTGTTCTGGCTGATTGCGGCACCGGATCCCGGCGCACGTGGAACGGGAAATCCGACGGTGCGCCAGCAACTGGCGGTGCTGAAGGATCCGCGCGTGTGGAGGCTGTGCCAGTATTACTCGCTGGCTTTCGGCGGCTTTACCGCGCTGTCGTTGTGGATGACGCAGTATTACATCCAGGAGTATGGCTTCGACGTCAAGGCGGCGGGAATACTGGCGATGGCCTTCGCATTGCCAGCCGGCGTATTGCGCGCCGTCGGTGGCTGGCTCGCCGATCGCTTCGGCGCGCACGGCGTGACCTGGTGGGTGCTGTGGGCCGCGTGGATCGTGCTGTTCCTGATCTCGTACCCGCCCACCGAGATGACAATCAAGACGATCGATGGTCCCGCGTCATTCCACTTGGGATGGGGTCCGGTGCCATTCACGCTGCAGTTGTTCGCGCTGGGGGTGGCACTCGCATTCGGCATGGCGTCGACATTCAAATATGTGGGCGACGAGTTCCCTGGCAACCTCGGCGTGGTGAGCGGCATCGTCGGCCTGGCCGGTGGTTTGGGCGGCTTCCTGCTTCCGATCCTTTGGGGGGCCGCGCTCGATCTCACCAGAATCCGTTCGAGCTGTTTCATGCTGCTCTACGGAATCGTCTGGGTATCGCTGATCCTCATCTATTTCACCGAGGTGCGCGGGAAGCCGCTCGTCGACCATTCGCCCCCTCTCGCTTCCACGTCCAATGCATAGGCCGACGCCATGAGCCACTTCCTCGATCGCCTGACATTCTTCACCCGCAGTCGCGAGCCGTTCGCGGAAGGTCATGGCGAGATGCGTGCGGAGGACCGCAACTGGGAGGAGGGTTATCGTGCGCGCTGGCAGCACGACAAGATCGTGCGCTCGACGCATGGCGTGAATTGCACCGGCGGCTGCAGCTGGAAGATTTACGTCAAGGGTGGCATCGTGACGTGGGAAACGCAGCAGACCGATTACCCGCGCGCCCGCCCGGGAATGCCCAACTACGAGCCGCGTGGTTGTTCGCGCGGCGCATCCTACAGCTGGTATCTCTACAGCGCCAATCGCCTCAAGCATCCGATGGTGCGTGGGCGGCTGGTGCGGCTGTGGCGCGAAGCGCGCAAGACGCTCGGCCCCGTCGAGGCCTGGGCATCGATCGTCGAGGATCCCGTCAAGGCGAAGGATTACAAGTCGATTCGCGGCCGCGGCGGCTTTGTGCGCGTCGCTTGGGACGAGGCCACCGAGATCGTGGCCGCCGCCAACATCTACACGATCACCCGATACGGTCCGGATCGCGTCTGCGGGTTTTCACCCATTCCGGCGATGTCGATGGTGTCGCATGCCTCGGGTGCCCGCTACCTGTCGCTGATCGGCGGCACCCTGCTGTCGTTCTACGACTGGTATTGCGATCTGCCGCCGTCGTCGCCGCAGGTGTGGGGCGAGCAAACCGACGTTCCCGAATCGGCAGACTGGTACAACTCCCAGTTCATCATCGCCTGGGGCTCCAATGTGCCGCAGACGCGCACGCCCGATGCGCATTTCATGGTCGAAGGGCGCTACAACGGCACCAAGGTCGTGGCGATCACGCCGGACTACTCCGAGGTCGCACGCTTCGGCGACGTCTGGCTGCATCCCAAGCAAGGCACCGATGCGGCACGTCGGCATGGCGATGGGCCATGTGATCCTCAAGGAATTTCACGTCGATCGCCAGGTGCCTTATTTCGACGACTACGGACGGCGCTACACCGACCTGCCGCTGCTGGTGCGACTGCGCAAGGACGGCGAGCGTTACGTTCCCGACCGATACCTGCGAGCCTCTGATTTCGCCGACCAGCTCGGCCAGCACAACAGCGCCGAATGGAAGACCGTGGGCTTCGACGAAATCTCCGGTGCCGTGGTCGCGCCGCAAGGTTCGATCGGTCACCGCTGGGGCAAGGACATCGAGGTCGACCTCGGCAAATGGAATCTCGAACAGAAGGACGGCGCGAGTGGACGCGATGTGCGGCTTGCGCTGTCGCTGATCGATCGCCGCGACGACGCGCTGCCTGTAGCCTTTCCTTATTTCGGCGGCACGCTGCGAGAGCACTTTCCCGCAAACGACCAGGGTACCGACGTGCTGCTGCGCAAGGTTCCGGCGCGCCGTGTGTCCACCGCCGAGGGGGACGTCTACGTGGCGACGGTCTTCGACCTCATGTGCGCCAACTACGGCGTCGATCGAGGACTCGACGCCGCCTGTGCCCGATCGTACGAGGACGACGTCCCGTACACGCCGAAATGGCAGGAAAAGATCACCGGTGTCGATGCCGCCAAGCTGATTGCGGTGGCGCGGGAATTTGCGCAAACGGCGGAAAAAACCAAGGGCCGCTCGATGATCATCATCGGCGCGGGCGTCAATCACTGGTATCACCAGGACATGATCTACCGCGGCGCGATCAACATGCTGATGCTATGCGGTTGCGTCGGCGTGTCGGGTGGCGGCTGGGCGCATTACGTCGGACAGGAGAAGCTGCGGCCGCAAACCGGCTGGCAGGTGCTGGCGTTCGCCACCGACTGGATACGCCCGCCGCGGCACATGAACGGCACGTCGTTCTTCTACGCGCATTCCAACCAGTGGCGCTACGAAAAGATCGACGTGCGCGGACTGCTTTCGCCGCTGGCGGATCCCGCGCGTTACACGGGATCGATGATCGATTTCAACGTGCGTTCCGAGCGGATGGGATGGTTGCCGTCGGCGCCGCAGCTTGCGGCCAATCCGCTCAAGGTCGCGAAGGATGCGGCGAACGCCGGCATGAGCGCGCGCGACTATGTCGCCAGGGGCCTGCAGGACGGCACGCTCAAGATGGCCTGCGAAGATCCGGACAATCCGATCAACTTTCCCCGCAATCTGTTCCTGTGGCGATCGAACCTGCTCGGCTCGTCGGGCAAGGGTCACGAATACATGCTGCGCCATCTCATGGGCGCGCAGCACGGCGTGCTCGGCCCCGACCTCAGCGAATCGGAAGGCCCGCGACCGCAGGAAGTCGCGTGGCACGACAAGGCGCCGGAAGGCAAGCTCGATCTTCTGACCGTGCTCGATTTTCGCATGTCGACCACCTGTCTCTACGCCGATGTGGTGTTGCCGACGGCGACCTGGTACGAAAAGAACGACCTCAACACCACCGACATGCATCCGTTCATCCATCCGCTGTCGGCGGCGGTCGATCCGTCGTGGGAGGCGAAGAGCGACTGGGAAATCTACAAGTCGATCGCCAGGCAGTTCTCGCGTCTCGCCGAGGGGCACCTGGGCGTCGAGCAGGATGTCGTGCTGCAGCCGATCATGCACGATTCGCCCGGCGAAATCGCGCAGGCGCTGGACGTCAAGGACTGGAAGCTCGGCGAATGCGAATTCATTCCCGGCGTCACCGCGCCGAACATCATCGCCGTCGAGCGCGACTATCCCAACACGTACAAGCGCTACACGGCGCTGGGTCCGCTGATGCGCGAGCTCGGCAATGGTTCGAAAGGCATCACCTGGCCGATGGCGGACGCCGTCGACGGGCTGGGTGCGCTCAACCGGCTGGTGACCGAGGAAGGTCCGACCAAAGGGCTGCCGCGCATCGACAGCGACATCGATGCCGCCGAGACGATTCTCTATCTGGCGCCGGAAACCAATGGCCACGTCGCGGTCAAGGCCTGGGAGGAGATGTCGAAGCAGACCGGACGCTCGCACCGCCACCTGGCCGAGTCGCGCGAGGACGAGCGAATCCGCTATCGCGATATCCAGGCGCAGCCGCGCAAGGTGATCACGTCGCCGACCTGGTCCGGCATCGACAGCGAGGAAGTGAACTACACGTCGAGCTACACCAACGTCAACGAGCTGATTCCGTGGCGCACGCTGACCGGGCGCCAGCAGTTCTACCAGGATCATCGCTGGATGCGCGATTTCGGCGAGGCGCTGTGCGTGTACAAGCCGCCGGTGGATACGCGCAGCGTGGCGTCGGTGCGCACGCAGAAGTCGAACGGCAACAAGGAGATCGTGCTCAACTTCATCACGCCGCACCAGAAGTGGGGCATTCATTCGACCTACACCGACAACCTGATCATGCTCACGTTGTCGCGCGGCGGGCCGATCGTGTGGATTTCCGAGACCGATGCGACGCAGGCCGGCATCGTCGACAACGACTGGATCGAGCTCTACAACGCCAACGGCGCACTGACCGCGCGCGCAGTGGTGAGCCAGCGCGTCAATCCTGGCATGTGCCTCATGTACCACGCGCAGGAAAAGATCGTGCAACGTTCCGGGCGCCGAAACCACTGGAAATCGCGGCGGCATCCACAACTCGGTCACGCGCACGGTGCTGAAGCCCACGCACATGATCGGCGGCTACGTGCAGCTTGCCTACGGCTTCAATTATTACGGCACCGTCGGCTCCAATCGCGACGAGTTCGTGATCCTGCGCAAGATGGACAAGGTCGACTGGATGGATCAGCCGCTGCGGCTGAGGCGACCTGACATGCGGTCGCCCGTCCCGCGTTCGCAGACGTCGTTCGGCTTGCGCCATTGCGCCACGGTTACCAGGAGAAGTCCATGAAGATTCGCGCACAGATCGCGATGGTGATGAATCTCGACAAATGCATCGGATGCCACACGTGCTCGGTGACGTGCAAGAACGTCTGGACCTCGCGCAGCGGCATGGAATACGCGTGGTGGAACAACGTCGAGACCAAGCCCGGGATCGGCTATCCCAAGGATTGGGAGAACCAGGAGCACTGGAAGGGCGGCTGGGAGCGCAAGGCGGGAGGTGGCCTCAAGCTGAAGCAGGGCAGCAAGCTCGGCGTGCTGCTCAAGATCTTCTCCAATCCGCACCTGCCGGAAATCGACGACTACTACGAGCCGTTCACGTTCGACTACGATTTCGTCCAGTCCGCGCCGGAGATGCAGACCTCCCCGGTGGCGCGTCCGATATCGATCCTCACGCAGAAGCGCATGGAAAAGATCGAATGGGGACCGAACTGGGAAGAAATCCTCGGCGGCGAATTTTCCAAGCGTTCGAAGGACTACAACTTCGCCGATGTCGAAAAGGAAATCTACGGCGAGTTCGAGAATACCTTCATGATCACGCTGCCGCGGATTTGCGAGCATTGCCTGAATCCGGCGTGCGTCGCGTCCTGTCCGTCGGGTTCGATCTACAAGCGCGAGGAAGACGGCATCGTGCTGATCGACCAGGACAAGTGCCGCGGCTGGCGCATGTGCGTGTCGGGATGCCCGTACAAGAAGATCTACTACAACTGGACCACCGGCAAGGCGGAGAAGTGCATTTTCTGCTACCCGCGCATCGAGGCCGGCCAGCCGACGGTGTGCTCGGAGACCTGCGTCGGGCGCATCCGCTACCTCGGCGTGATGCTCTACGACGCCGATGGCATCGCGCAAGCGGCGTCGGTCGAAAATCCGCAGGATCTCTACCAGGCGCAGCTCGACATTTTTCTCGACCCCGACGATCCGGCGGTGCAGGCGCAGGCGCGTGCCGACGGCGTCCCCGAGAAATGGCTGGAGGCGGCGCGCAGGTCACCTGCCTACAAGATGGCGATCGACTGGAAGATCGCGTTTCCGCTGCACCCCGAATACCGGACGCTGCCGATGGTCTGGTACGTGCCGCCGCTGTCGCCGATCAACGCCCGCGTCAGTTCCGGCAAGCTCAACGAAGTCGATGGCCTGCCGGATGTCCGCAGCCTGCGCATTCCGGTGCGCTACCTCGCCAACCTGCTGACTGCCGGCAAGGAAGAGCCGGTGGTGCTCGCGCTCGAGCGGTTGCTGGCCATGCGCGCGTTTTTCCGCGAGCGTCAGCTTGAAGGGCACCGACAACGTGTCGATGCTGGAACGCGTGGGCCTGAGCGAAGCACAGGCGCACGAAATGCACCGCTACCTCGCGATCGCCGACTACGAGGATCGCTTCGTGATTCCCACGACGCACCGCGAATACGCCGAGGATGCGTACGACCTGCGCAACGAATGCGGATTCAGCTTCGGCAATGGCTGCTCCAGCGAAGCCGAACCGAGCATGTTCGGCGGCAAGATGGGCGGCAAGCGTGTGTTTCCGATCCACGTGCGCGGCGCCGATGGCCGCGAAAAGGCCACGTCACGATGAGTACGCGCAATGCTGCACCGGAGGAGCCGCTGACGCTGCGCGCGCTTGCGGCGCTGCTGACCTATCCGCACGCCGAACTGCTCGAGGCGCTTCCGGAAATTGCCGGCGTCATCGATCGTTCGGCGTTGCTCGGTGCCGACGATCGCGGGCGCCTCGCGCAGCTTGTCGCCGACCTTGGACAGACCGACCGGCTGCTGCTCGAGGAGCGCTACGTCAACCTGTTCGACCGCGGGCGCACGACGTCGCTGCATCTTTTCGAGCACGTGCACGGCGAGTCGCGCGACCGCGGACCGGCGATGGTCGACCTGCTGCAGATCTACGAAAAGGCCGGGCTCGTGCTGGCGCCCAACGAGCTGCCCGATTACCTGCCGGCGGTGCTCGAATACCTGTCGTGCCGTCCTCTGGCCGAAACGCGGGAAATGCTCGGCGACTGCGCGCATATCGTGCGCAAGGTCGGCGAGACACTGGCGCAGCGCGGCAGTCACTATGCGGCAGTGCTGGCGGCGGTACTCGCCGTCGCCGCCGAACCGGGTCTCGACTGGAGCAGGGCGGTCGAACCGCCGCCGCCGGAGCCGCCGATCGACGAGGAATGGGCCGACACACCGGCGTTCGCACCGCCCGCCACCGAAGCTCGCATCGCCCGCGGTGGTGCGCTTCATGCCGCGGCCGCCGGATGCGGCTGCGGAGCATTCGCGTAAAGGAGCCACGTCATGACGTCCGCTTCGACGCTGCATCAATTCCTGTTCGGCATTTATCCGTACATCGCGCTCGCGGTATTCGCGCTGGGCAGCCTCGCGCGCTTCGACGGCGCCCAGTACACGTGGAAAAGCGACTCGTCACAGCTATTGCGCAAGCGTGAACTGCGATGGGGATCGAACCTGTTCCACTTCGGCATCCTGGTGGTGTTCTTCGGCCATCTGTTCGGCTTCCTCATCCCCGAGGCGATTTCCGAGCACTTCATGACGCCGGCGCAGCATCTGTGGCTGTCGATGGTCGGCGGCGGGATAGCGGGTATCGTCGCGCTCGCCGGGTTGACGATCCTGATCCACCGGCGGCTGGTCGAGCCGCGCATCCACGCCGTCACGCGCACCGCCGATATCGCAATCGTCGTGATCCTGTGGATACAGTTGGCGCTGGGGATGTGGACCGTCTATGCCGCCACCGACCACCTGGACGGTGCGATGTTCATGCGCCTCGTCGCCTACGTGCAGGGGATCGTCATTTTCCGCGGTGGCAATGCCGACCTCCTGATCGGCGTGCCGTGGGTCTACCGTGCGCATATCGCACTCGGACTGACGATCTTCCTGATCTTCCCGTTCACGCGCATGGTGCATATCTGGAGCGGCTTCGCCACCGTCTACTACCTGCTCCGGCCGGCGCAGATCGTGCGCACACGCCGCGCCCAGGTGTCGCGGACTAGCGGATCGGCGGCAACGGGAAAATGAGCACGGCGATGGAAGAAGTTTCGATCAACGGCGTCGTGATCGATTCCGGCGCGGCGGAGGGCACGAGGGCCGCGGCGGTACGCGAGTTGTTGCGCCAGAACGCGCTGGCCGAAGGCCTGTTGGCAGATGGCGCCGATGACGCGGCGATCGATGGCGCGATCGAGCGCCTGCTCGATCGGGAAGTAACGACACCTGAACCCGATACCGAGGCCTGCCGTCGTTACTACGATGCGCATCCGGATCAGTTCGTCAGCGGCGAGCTGGTGGTGGCGCGGCACATACTCTTCCAGGTCGCACCGGGCACACCGATCCCGGCGTTGCGCGACAAGGCCGAGACCACGCTTGGCGACCTGCTGCGCGAACCGGATCGCTTCGAGACGCTCGCGCGCGAATATTCGAACTGTCCGTCGGCGCAGCATGGCGGCAGCCTCGGCCAGATACAGCGTGGCGAGATGGTGCCGGAGTTCGAGCAGGTGCTGTTCAATGGCACCTGGAGCGGCATTCACGGCCAGCTCGTCAAGACGCGATACGGCTTCCACATCGTCGCCGTCGACCAACGCGCACCGGGCCGGCGCGTGCCGTTCGAAGCGGTGCAGCATCAAGTCGCCGAACGGTTGCGCGTAAGCGTGCTGGAGCGCGCGCTCGCGCAATATGTCGCGGTGCTTGCGGGGCAGGCCGACGTGCGCGGCGTTGACCTGGGCGCAGCGCCGACGCCGCTCGTGCAGTAGCCTGTTCTCCAGCCCGTTTCCGGATGAACATCGCGAGCTTCGACGGCCAGGAACTTAGGCGCTGCCGGCGGCGATTGACGTACCCGCACCGGGAAGCTCCGGAAGAGCAGCAGGACGACGATGCGACGGGGTTCAGGATTCCGCAAATCGATGCCGAAGGCCGCCGGTACCGGCTCCGCGACGCGTAACGCGAGGAAACCACCCATGACCACAAACGCTTCCAACGAAAGTCGCCGTCGCTTCATCAAGATCACCGCCGCCGGCCTCGCTGCCGTACCGTTCGCCAGTGCGCTGCTCAGTGGACCCGCCGAGGCGGTCGACGCGGTTAGCGAATCGGATCCCATGGCGACCGCGCTGGGCTACAAAACCGATGCGACGAAGGCCGGCAATCGCAAGGACAACACCGCTGTATGCAGCAACTGCAGCTTGTATTCGGGGAAGCCAGGCGCGGCCGATGGACCGTGCAGCGTGTTCGGCGGCAGGCTGGTCGATGCCAAGGGGTGGTGTAGCGCCTGGGCCAAGAAAGCCTGACAGAAGGCCTGACAGGGGGTCCGAAAACGGTGCGCCCAATGGAACCGGTTTGATCTAGATCAAGTGAGCCACGACGCACTACAAGTACCTTAAGCGTGTCACGTGTCGACTTCGCGCCGGCAGGACATCAACGGAACCGAGCTCGCGGTACTGAGCCCGAAAGGAGTATTGCCATGGTTTGGCGAAGCGTAAGGGCAGCGGCGGATTCAGTCGGATTCGCATCGCTGGTAGCGACATTCGTCGTTGCGCTGCTGGCCGCGCTGAGCAGTCCCGCCGAGGCCGTTCCGTCCTATGCGCGACAAACGGGACAGGAGTGCATTGCCTGTCACGTCAGTTTTCCCGAACTGACGCCTTATGGCCGCTACTTCAAGTTGACCGGCTACACGATCGGCAAGGTCGCCATCTCGTCGGGAGGAGTCAACTACCTCCCGATGGCGGTGATGGCGCAGGCCTCCGTTACCAATACCCGAAACAACAACACGACCGATCCCGCAACGGGGGATACCGTGTCGGTCAATCAACGCAACAATAGCCTCGTATTCTGTTGCGCCAGTTTGTTCCTGGCCGGCAAAGTGACCGACTACCTCGGGGGCTTCATTCAATGGACCTATAACAACCTGGCCACGACGGCCGACGGTACGTTGGGTGGCCACAGCGGCGCCGACAACATGGACATTCGGGCCGTGGGCAAGTACAGCGGCGCGGGCGCGGGCGAGCCAGATCTGATTTACGGATTCACGCTGCACAACAATCCGACGGTGCAGGACGTCTGGAACACGCACGCCTGCGTTCGGGTTTCCCTTTACGACGTCACCTCTGGCGAGCACGCCAGCCGCCGCGACGCTGATCGATGGCGGGCTCGCGCAGCAAGTGGCAGGCCTGGGCGGATACCTGTTCTGGAAGAAGTCGCTGTACGGCGAGGTTTCGTTCTACCGCACGGCCGACGGCGCGTTCTCGATTCTGCGCGCTGGACAGGACATTCATACAGACGGCGGTGTGGCCGCGCTCAAGGGCTACAACCCGTATTGGCGCTTCGCCTACAGCCACGATTGGGGACCGAACTCGATCATGGTGGGCACCTACGGCCTGGTTGCCAACCGCTATCCGAGCAACTTCGATACCTCGACGCCAACGGATCGCTTCCGCGACATCGCGATCGACGCGCAATACCAGTACATCACCGATCCCAACACCTATACGGCACAGGTGACGTACATCGACGAGCGGCAGTCGTACGACGCGAGTTTCCCCGTAACCATTGCGACAGGAGCGGGCATTGGCGCCGGCCCGACGCCGGCGAATTCGACCGACAAGCTGCATACCTTCAAGGCGAAGGCGACGTACTACCGCGACCGCAAGTACGGCGCGACGCTGGGCTACTTCTCCACGACGGGCAGTGCGGATGGTGGGCTTTATGGCGTGAATTCGAGCGGCAATGCGCTGAAACCGGACAGCAGCGGATACATTTTCGAGCTCGACTACCTGCCGATTCAGAACGTTCGCCTGATGTTTCAGTATACGGTGTTCAACAAATTCAACGGAGCGTCGACCAACTACGACGGCAACGGTCGCAACGCGCGCGACAACAACACCGCATTCCTCAACGTATGGGTCGCGTTTTGAACGATCGTGAAGCCGGCGCCGATGGCGGCCCCGACTCAGGTCAGATGCGTGAAAGATTTGGAGAAGGCGCTATGAATCGCAAACAGGTTGCGCTCGCCGCGGTCCTCCTGGCGGGCGCGGTTGCCACGGCGCGCGCTCAGGACAACGCGACGGAGATTCAGAAGGCAGCGGAGGAGAAGGCGGTCAACCTGTGCTCGACTTGCCATGGGCCGCGCGGGATCAGCACCTCGCCCGAATTTCCGATCCTGGCGGCGCAACATAAGAACTATCTGGAGGCGCAGATCGACGCCTTCCGGAAGAAAACGCGCGCCGAGAAAGACGCCCACGATTTCATGTGGGGGATCGCAGGCAATCTCGACGAGTCGATCATCGGCGGCATCGCTGCCTACTACGCGGCCCAGCCGCCCGCCCGCGGGCGCAGCGATGATCCGGCGCTCGTCGCCAAGGGCAGGGAGTTGTTCGACAAGGGACTGCCTGACCGTGGTATCCCGGCGTGCATGGTCTGCCACGGCACCGATGCGACCGGGCGCGCCGACTTTCCTCGGCTCGCGGGCCAGCACGCCAAGTACGTGGTCAAGCAGCTGAACTACATCCAATCGCTTGTTCGCACGGCGCCTGTGATGCACGGTATCGTCAAGGATTTAACGCCAAGCGAGATGCAGGCGCTCGCGGCTTACGTGCAATCGAAATAACGCGCTCGCGAGCCGGAGTGCCAAGCCGATCGCGGTCGAACCACGGCGCCATCACCGGCGTGTTGTCGGGGAACGGCATTTCCATCGCGCTCATCATGTCAGCTGCTCACCCATGCGCGAGGTAGCTATGCAATACAGCCTCATGCTGTGGCATGCCGATCACGTCAACTTCGGCCGGCTTTTGGACCTGCTCGATGGCCAGTTGCAGCTGCTGCATGACGATGGCTCGCCGGACTACGAACTGATGCTCGAGATCATGTACTACATGACGCACTACTCGGACGTGCTGCACCATCCCAAGGAGGATATTGTGTTTGCACGTATCAAGGCGCGCGACGCGAACGCCGGCGCAACGGCAGACGCGCTGACTGCACAGCACGCGCAACTGCGCGACATGGGCGAAGCGATAGTCCGCGTGCTGGACGACGCTGTGAACGGCTCGATCACACCGCGCGAGCACATGGAAGCGACGGCACGTGCGTACGTCGCGGGGTTACGCGCTCACATGCGCACTGAAGAGAGCGAGATCCTGCCGGTCGCCGCGCGACTGTTGAGCGAAACCGACTGGGCCGAAATCGATGCGACGATCGCCAACTTCGATGATCCGCTGTTCGGCTCCAACGTGCAGGAACGCTACGCCGGACTTCGGGAGCAGATCAATCGGCACTCGCGAGAGGACCGGGCGAAGGCGCGTTAGCGTGCCGAAAGGCAGTCGGCTGTTCGTCAGTGCGACCGCGCACATCCGCGAGGGAGTCCCGATCAGGTCCGCCCCGGATTGCGGTATTCATAGCGGCCGGTTCGTGCTGTTCGAGGCCGTGCAACGACAGGTCGCGGAGCGGCTGCGCAGCCGCGTGCTGGAGCGCGCGCTCGCGCAATATGTCGCGGTGCTTGCGGGGCAGGCCGACGTGCGCGGCGTCGATCTCGGTGCGACGCCGACGCTGCTCGTGCAGTAGCCGCCGGATCGCCCATCCGCGTCCCCTTCTCCGATGGACATCGCAAGCTTCGACGATCTGTTGCAAGCGGCACGCGCACAACCCGAGCCGCAACGGCTGCTGTTCGTGTTCGCGGGCGCCGAGCTGCCGCCCGACAGCACACGCGATCAGCGCAGGCAGTTCGAAGATGGGCGCGGCGGCACGCTGGTTCCGCTGATGTACGTGGACAAGACGCCCGACGAGATCGGCGCATTCGCCGACCTTGTCGCCGAGTCGCGGGAAATGCGCTGCGAATGGTCGATCGTTTTCGTGGCGGCACTGGATGGACGCGATGGCCGCGCGCCGACGAGCGAGGAAGCGGAAGCGCCGCTGCTGCGGATGGTCGATGCCATCAAGGCCGGGTCGCTCGGCGCGTTCATTCCGTTCGACCGTACCGGCGCGCCGGTCCTGTTTCAGTAAGTTGTCGCAGTCCTACGCTCCGGACCGGAGGCCTCTGGCCGCTCGCGTTCGGAGTCTCGGTGTAAGCTTTCGGGCTGCGGACCGACCGACGAGGGTCGACTGCTCGCATGCCGCTCCCACGGCATGCCACCGTCGGAAGCCCGCGAGGAAGACGCGATGAACGATCACGCCAATCCCGCCATCCCGGCCGCGCCAGCCGCCGCCCGTGCTGCAGGCATCGCGAAGTCGCGGCCGCTGTACCTGCGTCATGCGCGCGCGGTGCGCGATCATGCACTGGATCAACGTCGTCGCGCTGACGCTGATGCTGATGAGCGGGCTGCAGATCTTCAATGCCCATCCGGCGTTGTACTGGGGCGATTCGTCGTACAGCGGACGCCCGGCGTGGCTCGAAATCGGCGCGAAGGAGAACGCGCAGGGCAACCCGGTCGGATACACGCGCGTGCTCGGTCACGAATTCACGACGACCGGCGCGCTCGGCGTTTCGTCCGACGACGGCCAGACGTACATGCAGGGATTTCCGTCATGGCTGACCGTGCCGAGCCACCAGTGGCTCGCGATGGCCCGCTCGTGGCATTTCTTCTTCGCCTGGATCTTCCTGATCAACGGGCTTTGCTACGTCGCGTACACGATCTGCGAGTCGCCATCTCGCGCGCGACCTGCTGCCGACGCGCGACGACGTTCGCGGCATCGGCGCGTCGATCGTCGATCACCTGCGCTTTCGTCATCCGACGGGCGAGGCCGCGAAGCGCTACAACGTGCTGCAGAAGTTCGCGTACCTCTTCGTCATCTTCGTCCTGCTGCCGCTGATCGTGCTGATGGGTCTCGGCATGTCGCCGCGGCTCGATACGCTGTTCGGCGGGTGGGTCGGCTGGTTCGGCGGGCGGCAGACGGTGCGCTCGATCCACTTCATCGTCGCATGGACGCTCGTCGCGTTCGTGCTGATCCACGTGTTCGAAGTGATCGTGACCGGATTCTGGAACAACCTGCGCTCGATGATCACCGGGCGCTACCGCGTGCCGCAGGAAGGCCGACCATGAATGACCTCGACCGCGGCGGACGCCGCCGCTTTCTCGGACGCATCGCCGCATCGGTCGGTGCGCTCGGTGTCGCGGGCTGCGACCGGCTTTCGCAAAGCGAATGGTTTCCGAAGCTGCTCGGCTCGGCGGAAACGCTGAACGAGCACGTCGCGAAGCTCGTCACCGGGCGCAAGGCGATGGCGCAGGAATTCACGCCGGCCGACCTGTCGCCGACGTTTCGCAGCAACGGCACGGCCGATCCGAACAATCCGCAATACGCGGCGCTCGCCGCGAATCGCTTCAACGACTACGCGCTGGAGGTGTCGGGCCTCGTCGCGAAACCGCGCCGCTACACGCTGGCGGAATTGCGCGCGCTGCCGAGCCGCACGCAGATCACGCGCCACGATTGCGTCGAAGGCTGGAGCGCGATCGGCAAGTGGCAGGGCGCGAAACTCTCGGCGGTACTCGACGACGTGCAACCGGCGAGCTGCGGCGCGCTACGTGGTGTTTCACTGCGCCGATCCGATGGAGCAGGACGGCACGTCGCCGTACTACGAGAGCATCGACATGGACGATGCGTATCACGTGCAGACGATCCTCGCCTACGCGCTGAACGATCAGCCGCTGCCGATCAAGAACGGCGCGCCGATCCGCCTGCGCGTCGAGCGACAGTTGGGCTACAAGCACGCGAAGTACGTGATGCGCCTCGAGCTCGTCGACAGCTTCGCGCACATCGGGGACGGGAAGGGCGGCTACTGGGAGGATCAGGGCTACCAGTGGTACGCCGGCGTCTGAAGCGGAACTTTATGCGGCGCGATCCGATTCGGCGCGCCACGCGGCGTCGAGCAGCGCATGCACTTCGGCGTCGCTGACCTGGCCGAAATCCGTGTACCACATGCCGACGGCGCGAAAAGGTTCCGGCGTGACCGCGCAAACGACTTCGTCGACTTCGCTGCGAATCGCCTGGCAGGTCTCGGCGGCGGCGACCGGCACGGCGACGACAAGGCGCTTCGGGCGCTGACGCTTTGCCGCGGTGGCCGCGGCGAGCATCGTCGAGCCGGTAGCGAGGCCATCGTCGACGAGAATCGCGATACGGTCCTCGATCGACAGGGGCGGCCGATCGCCGCGATAGAGAAGCTCGCGCCTATCGAGTTCGCTGCGTTCGCGCGCGACGACCGCCTCGATCGCCGCTTCGGGAACGTGAAATCCGGCGAGATCCGGATTCATCACCATTACGCCGCCCGTGGCGATCGCGCCCATCGCGAACTCCTCGTGTCCCGGCAGGCCCAGCTTGCGCACGATGAAGACGTCGAGCGGCGCGTGCAGGGTATGCGCGACCTCGAACGCTACCGGCACGCCGCCGCGCGGAAGCGCCAGCACGATCGCGTCGGCATCGTCACGATAGCGCAACAGCTTTTGCGCGAGCACCTGGCCGGCCTGCTTGCGGTCCGCGAATCGCACCGGTTTGTCCTTTCGCGCTCAGCTTGCCGTTTCGACGACGAGGTATTCGACGAACCATTCGGATGCAAGGGCTGCGACGCGCTCGAGCGCTCCCGGCTCCTCGAACAGATGCGTTGCGCCAGGAACGATGTCGAGCCGCTTTTCACAGGCCATCACGGACAGTGCCCGCCGATTGAGATCGAGCACCGTCTCGTCGCTGCCGCCGACGATCAGCAGCGTGGCGGCGGCGACGCGCGGCAATGCGGCAGCACCGGCAAGATCGGGCCGGCCGCCGCGCGAAACGACGGCACGCACGCGGTCTCGCCGTTCGGCAGCGGCCACGAGCGCGGCGGCGCTTCCCGTGCTTGCGCCAAAATAGCCGAGCGGGAGGGTTGCGAGATCGGGCTGCGCATCGGTCCAGCGCGTCGCATGAGCCAGCCGCCGGCCCAGCAGCGGTATGTCGAAACGATGCTCGCGCGTATGAACGTCGCGTTCCTCCTCGGCGCCGGTGAGGAGATCGAACAGCAGCGTCGCGATGCCCGCGCGCTGCAACTGCGTGGCCACCCAGACATTGCGGGGACTGTGCCGGCTGCTCCCGCTGCCGTGCGCGAACAGCACGATGCCCTTCGCGCCGGCCGGAACGGTGAGATCGCCGGTCAGCGACGCGCGTTCGGCCGGAATCGTGATTTCGCGCTCGACCTGGCCGGCCAACGCCTGCTTCATCGCGGATGCCTCGTGACCAACGACCGGTTCGATGCGTACCATCGCAATTAGCGTACCGATGCAAGGCGAGGGTGAGCGCTGCGCTATGGCGGTTCTCCGCGAGCGCCGGCACGCGCGAGCTTGGAGAAGTGCTTCGTTCACGTAGCGATGTAATCCTTACACGTGCGGTTGATGCAAGCCGTGACGGTTCGGTCGATTCGGTGCAGGATAATCCGCACATTCGCTTGCGAACAGGACGCCGCCGATGATCGTCACCGATTTGACCGAAGCCTTCCGATTGCAGCACCCGATCGTGCTGGCGCCGATGGGCGGCGCATCCGGCGGCCGGCTCGCCGCGGCCGTATCGAATGCCGGCGGATTGGGGCTCGTGGGTGGCGGCTACGGCGATCGCGAATGGCTGTCGTGTGAATTGGCGCTGGCGAAGGCGCAGACGACGCGGCCATGGGGCGTCGGGCTCATTACCTGGTCCATCGGCCCCGGCATTCTGGAACTCGCCCTTGGCGCGCGTCCCGACGCGTTCATGCTGTCGTTCGGCGATCCGCGGCCGCATGCGAAGGCGATCAAGTCGGCGGGTTGCAGGCTGATCTGCCAGGTGCAGGGTCTCGACGAGGCGCGCCTCGCGCGCGAGGCGGGTGCGGATTTCATCGTCGCGCAAGGCACGGAGGCGGGGGGACACGGCGGCAGCCGCGGCACGCTTCCGCTGGTGCCGGCGATCGTCGATTTCGTCGCACCCATACCCGTCATCGCGGCGGGCGGCATCGTCGACGGACGGGGTCTCGCGGCGGCGCTGATGCTGGGCGCGCACGGCGCGCTGTTGGGCACGCGGTTTTGCGCAAGCGCCGAGGCGCTGGGACGCGACGGCGCGAAGCAGCGCCTGGTCGCGGCGCATGGCGGCGAAACGGCGCGCACGCGCGTCTTCGACATCGTGCGCGACTACCGGTGGCCGGCAACCGTACACGGGCCGCGCGCTGCGCAACCGCTTCCTGACCCGCTGGACCGGTCGCGAGGACGAGTTGGTCACCGTGCTCGAAAGCGAGCGCCCGGCGTATCGCAAAGCGGCCGACGACGAGGATTACGACACCGCGCTGGTGTGGGCGGGCGAGGGCGTCGATCTCATTACCAGTGTCGAGCCTGCGGCAGTGCTCGTCGCGCGCATTGGTACCGACGCCGAGGCGCGGGTCCGCGAGGGTGCGCGCCTTCTCCGATAGCCCGTCAATAGCCCGCGAATTCCTCGGCGATCACGGCCGCCCGGGCGACGCCGGCGCGCGTCAGGAACTGCGTCATCGCCGCGACCATGTCCGGTGGCCCGGC
This sequence comes from uncultured Pseudomonadota bacterium, assembly GCA_963706225.1. Classification (GTDB taxonomy): domain Bacteria; phylum Pseudomonadota; class Gammaproteobacteria; order Burkholderiales; family Casimicrobiaceae; genus VBCG01. Next base: position 152,314 of record CAVPMH010000019.1, on the reverse strand, counting down.
CGCGTAGTAGAGGGGCACGGCAAGATCATCGAACGTCTTGCGAAGCAAGTCCTCCCGGATGAAACCGGTTTCGCCGCTCCACGGCCGCGAGGACTTCTCCATTTCCGCCATCGTCGCGATCAACCGGAGATTCGGATCGGCACGCTCGAGCTCGCGCAACTCGTCGAGGAAGGCAGCGTCTTCCGGGCGGCGATTGGAATAGAAGAGATACCTGCGCCGGCCATCGTTCGTACGCGCGGCGTGTCGCAGCATGCTCAGGAACGGCGTGATCCCGATGCCTCCCGCGAGCATCGCCACCGGCCGCGATGCGTCGGCGCGCAGCGTGAACTCGCCGTAGGGCCCATCGACTTCCAGCGGCGCGCCGTCGGGGAGCGCCCTCAGGCAACGCTTGAAGGCCGTGTCGCGCATTCGCGTCGCGATCATGAGCTCACCCTGATAAGGCGCGCTCGCGAGAGAAAACGTGCGCATGTCGCCTGCGTCGTCGCGCTCGGGCGGATCGACGAGCGTGAAGCTGGCGAACTGGCCGGCCTCGAAGTTGAATCCCGGCGGCCGGTCGAAATAGAACGCCATCGTTCCTTCCGCAACGGTTTCGCGGCGTCGCAAGCGGGTGTCGAAAATCGTCATGCCGTTCCCTGCTGCAAACGCAACGTGTTTTCGCGCGGCGCAGCCGCATGCGCGTCGCGGAGCAACCGGTGCAGGACGGTGAGCCGCGGATCGTCGGCGACCGCGCCGGCTTCGCGCTCGCGTTGCAGCGCCTCGCACGCGCGCTTGTCTGCCGCGGCGCGCTCTCTCGAGGCATCGATCGCCGCCGCACTGTGTGCGGCGTCCGCGGCCTCGGCCACGAAAACGTGCTCGACAACGCGGCTGCGCAGAAACGTGCGCGGGGTAATCTGGTAAACGCTGAGCGCATCGGCTGCGCAGCGGACCAGCGCGAGCGGCCACGCCCATCGCCATACCGCACCGTCATCGCCGGCAACGCCCAGCGGTCGCGATGTCAGGCAGTGCTCGACGTAGGTCTTCCAGTTGCAATTGAAATCGGTCGTCATTTCGCCGGCGCTTCGCGCGTGCTGCGCGGCGTTCGTCGCCGTGGCGACTTCGCCCAGCGCCTCATGAAGCGGCTGCGCGTCGCGATCGAGATTGACGAACAGCAGGCCATGCCAGACGTCGCAGGCAATGCGGCACAGGTGGTTGTCTTCGGACGTGGGATCGGCCGGCGCCACGAGGTCCGGCGTAAAGATCATCCGTCCGGAAAAATCGTACGTCCAGCCGTGATAGCGGCAGCGCAGCGCCTCGCTGCGGCCGCGCGGCTTCTCGAGCACCTGCATCCCCTGATGCCGGCAGACGTTGCGGAATGCACCGATCGCGCCTTGCGCATCGACGAGTGCGAACACCGGCCAGCCGCCCAGGTTCGCAGTGATGAACTCGCCCGGCTGCGTGAGCTGCGCCGCGGGACCGAGCAGTTGCCACTGCGTCGCGAAGATCGTGCGCTTTTCCTGCTGGAAGGGCGCGCCTTCGCAACACCACGCGCGCGGCAGTCCCACGCGATTACCTCCGCACCCAGCAGGCGACCCAGTGTCTCGGCGCTTTTTCTTCGAGCGGCGGCTCTGCCGCGCGGCACTGGTCGATCGCGTAGGGACAGCGCGTTCGGAATCGGCAACCGGCGGGCGGATTCATCGGATCGGGGATTTCGCCCTTCAGCACGATGCGCCGGCGCTTGCGCTGTAGTTGCGGATCGGGAATGGGCACGGCCGACAACAACGCTTCGGTGTACGGATGCCTGGCTTCCGCATAGATGGCATCGCGATCGGCGAGCTCGACGATCTTGCCGGCGTACATGATCGCGATCCGGTGCGAGATGTGCCGCACCACCGACAGATCATGCGCGATGAAGAGGTACGTGAGCTTAAGCTCGCGTTGCAGGTCCTGCATCAGGTTGACGACCTGCGCACGGATCGACACGTCGAGCGCCGAGATCGGCTCGTCGGCGACGATGAGATCCGGCTCGAGGGCGAGCGCGCGGGCAATGCCGATGCGCTGTCGCTGGCCGCCGCTGAACGCATGCGCGTAGCGATTCTGCGCGTCGCCGGGAAGACCGACGCGCGCCAGCAGGCGCTCGACGCGCTCGCGCGCATCGCTGGCGCGTGTAACCACGCCGTGGACCAGCAACGGCTCGGCGACGATATCGAATACGCGCATCCGAGGATTGAGGCTCGCGTACGGATCCTGGAACACCATCTGCATGTGGCGGCGCAGCCGCCGCAGCGGCTCGCCCGACGCTTTCGTGATGTCCTGTCCCTTGAAGCGGATGGAACCGGCGTGGATCGGCACGCGACGCAGCACGGCGCGCCCGGTCGTCGTCTTCCCTGAACCCGATTCGCCGACGAGGCCCATCGTTTCGCCATGCCGCAGGTCGAACGACACGTCGTCGACGGCGCGCAGCGACCGCGGCTTCCCCCACCAGCCGGTGCGCCCGGCCGGAAAGGTCACGCAGATGCCGCGCACGCTCAAGAGCGGCGCGCCGGTGTTATCACAGCTCATTGACGACCTCGAGATGAGGCTCCGCCTGCGGCGCCTGCGCATAGGGGCGCCAGCAGGCGACTTCGCGCTGAGCCTGCGCAGTCAGTGGCGGCGCGGAGGTGACGCAGCTTTCGGTCGCCACCGGGCAACGCGGATGGAACGCGCACCCGCTGGGCGCGCACACGAGATCCGGCGGCGCGCCGTCGATCGCGATCAGCCGCGGTCGCAACTCGTCGAGCCGCGGCGTCGAGCGCAGCAAGCCCATCGTGTACGGATGCGCGGGGCGCGCAAACAGGTCGTCGGCAAGACCGGTTTCGACGATGCGCCCGGCGTACATGACGGCGACGCGATGGCACAGCTCCGCGACGATGCCAAGGTCGTGCGTGATCAGCAGCACCGACAGGTGGAGGCGCTGCTGCAACTCGGCGAGGAGCTCCAGCACCTGCGCCTGGATGGTGACGTCGAGCGCCGTCGTCGGCTCGTCCGCGATCAGCAGCTCGGGTTCGCAGGCGAGCGCCATCGCGATCATCACGCGCTGGCGCATGCCGCCGGAAAACTCGTGCGGGTATTGCGCAAGGCGTTCGCGCGGCGAAGCGATCCCGACGAGCGCGAGCAGGTCGGCGGCGCGCGCGCGCGCCTGCCGCGGCGACATTCCGCAGTGATGACGCAACACTTCGCCGATCTGCATGCCGACGCTGAACAGCGGATTGAGCGAGGTCATCGGATCCTGGAACACCATCGCGATTTCCTTGCCGCGCAATTGGCGAACGGCGGCGGCATTTTCCGCAGCGAGCAGCGAGCGGCCCTTCCAGCGAATGTCGCCGCCGGTGATCTTGCCCGGGAGCTCGATCAATCCCATCATCGCCTGCGCCGTCACGCTCTTGCCCGAGCCCGATTCGCCGACCAATCCGAGCGTCTCGCCCTTGCCGATATGAAGCGAAACGCCGCGCGCCGCTTCGACGATGCCGCGCCGCGTATAAAAGCGCACCTGCAGATTCTCGACCTGCAACAGCGCTTCACGGCTGGATGCGTGCGTCATGCGACCGCCGCGCCCGTCTGGCTGGTTTGCGCGAATCGTTTTTCGCGCTCGCGCGGATCGGCCGCGACGCGCAGCCAGCTCGCGAGCAGATTGACGCCGAGCACGGTGAGCGCGATCGCCGCGCCGGGCACGGCGACCAGCCACCAGGCGTTGAAGATGTAGTTCTTCCCCGTCGCGACATCGAGACCCCACGAGGTCGCCGGCGGCTGAATGCCGAGGCCGAGGAACGACAGCGCGGCTTCCGCCAGCACGATGCGCGCGAATTCCAGCACACCGAGTGTGAGGAGCGGCGCCGACAGGTTGGGCAGGATATGCCGCCAGATGATGCGCGCCGGCCGGCAACCGATGATGACCGCAGCCTCGACGTACGGCACTTCCTTGACCGACAGCACGATGCCGCGCACGAGCCGCGCGTACACCATCCAGCCGTTGATCGCGAGCACGACGATGAGCGTCATCGGGCTCGGCCGAACGACGGCGAGGATCACGAGTGCCAGCAGCAGTGCGGGAAACGCCACCTGGATGTCGACCCAACGCATGATCAGGGATCCGGTGCGTCCGCCGAAATAACCGGCGACGAGTCCCATCAGCGTGCCGAACGACCCGGCGACGGCGACGACGGCAAGCCCGATCAGAAGCGAGATGCGCGAGCCGAAGATCGTGCGCGAAAGCACGTCGCGGCCCAGGTGATCGGTGCCGAGCCAATGCGCCGTGCTGCCGCCCTCCAGCCAGAACGGCGGCAACAGCCGGTCCTTGAGCGACTGCGCCGTCGGGTCGTAGGGCGCGAGCCACGGCGCGAACACCGCGATGCCGACGAGTACGATCATGAACACGACGCCGCACAGTCCCATCTTGTCGAACCAGAGCTCGCGCGCTGCGCTGCGCATGGCGCTGAAGAGCTCGTACGGGCGTCCGCGCAGGCGCTGCTCGCGGCGCGCCGCAGTTAACGATTCCGCCGGCGGGTGCAAGGACACGTCAGGCAAACTTGATCCGCGGGTCGATGAGTTTGTAGAGGAGGTCCATGACCAGGTTGATCACGACCACGAGAATGGCGATGGTGAACACGATCGCCTGCAGCAGCACGATGTCCTGGCGCTGGATCGCCTGCATCGCGAGCTGGCCGAGGCCTGGCCACGCGAACACGACCTCGACGACCACCGAATAGCCGGCCAGCGCGCGGATCAATTCCCAGCCGGTCATCGTCGTGACCGGAATGGCCGCATTGCGCATCGCATGCACGCCGACGACGCGCCACCACGGCATGCCCTTCGCGATCGCGGTCTTCGTATACGGCTGGTTCAACTCGTCGATCATTGACGAGCGCACGATCATCGCGAGTCGCCCGATCGCCGGCAGCGCCAGCGTGAACGCCGGCAGGATCAGGTGCCGCGGCGTTTCGCTGCCCGACGTCGGCAGCCACCCCAACTCAACCGCGAAAACTACGATCAGGACGAGACCGAGCCAGAACTGCGGCACCGACAGGCCGACTAGGCTCAGGACCACGGCCGCGTGATCGGAGACGCGCCCGGGTCGCAGCGCCGCGAGCACGCCGAGCGGTACCGCGAGCAGCACGGCGACGAGCATCGAAATGAATACGAGCTGCAACGTCTTCGGCAGGCGCTCGAGCACGATCGCGCCGGCGGGGCGGCGCTGCCACAGCGATTCGCCGAAATGGCCGGTGGCCAGGTTGCCGATGAACTGTGCGAATTGCACCGGGATCGACTGATCGAGGCCGAGCTGGTGGCGAAGCAGTTCCTGCTGCTCGACGGTCGCGTCCATCGGCAACATGACGCGCACCGGGTCGCCGACCATTCGCGTGACGACGAACACGATCACCGTCACGCCGAGCACGACGATCACGCCATGCAGCAGGCGGCGCAGGATGAAATTGCCCATGCCGCGCTACTCCACGCTCAATGCACCTTCATGTCCTTGACGAGCAGCTTGGCATCCACACCCGGCTGCCAGTCGAGGCGATCGCTGAGCCCGTACAAGAGCTCGATGCCCATCAGGTAGCAGAACAGCGCTTCATCGTAACCGCGCTTGACCGCCTCGTGGTAGAGCGCGAGTTGCTTCGCCGGATTGGTTTCAGTGCGTGCCTTGTTGACGAGGTCGGCCAGCACGTCGTCGTTGTTCGACGCGCCGCGGCCGGTTTTGAGATAGTAGTCCGAAAGCGTGCGATCGGCATGCAGGAGCGGGTTCGCGTGGCTCACGTAGATCGCCATCGGCCGCGCCTGGCGATCGAAGAGCCGCTTCAGGTAATTGTCGAACTCGAAAATCTTGACGTCGACCTTGAGGCCGACGTCGGTCCAGTACGCGGCGACCGCTTCGGTGGTTTCCTTGTCCTTGAGCCACCGTCCCGACGTGCCGATCAGCTCGATCGTCGTCCCGGGCGCGACACCAGCGTCCTTTAGCAGGATCTTCGCCTTCGCAGGGTCGTACGGATACGCGCGAAGATTCGGGTTGTAGCCGAGCCACGCCGGGCTCAGTACCTGGCCGTCGTCGACGCGCGCGTAGCCGCCGAAGAGCTTCGTCGCGAGCGCGTTCTTGTCCACCGCATAGTTGAGCGCCTGGCGCACGCGGACGTCGGCGGTCAGCCCGCTGATGGCGTTCAGCACGATGACCGGGTGCTCGAGGCCTTCGACGCGCGCGACCTTGGGCACGCGCTTCACGAATTCGGGCGACAGGTTCGTGATCAGGTCGAACTCCTTCGCGAGCAGGCCTGAGAGGCGGGTGCCGGGCTCCTGGATGAACTTGAACGTCACCTTCTGGATCTGTGGCCTGGTACTCCAGTAATCGGGATTGGCGACGAGCACGACGCGCTCGCCGCGCGCCCACTCGGTCAGCTTGTACGGTCCGGTTCCCATGGGCCGCGACGCGAAATTCGGATCCGACGAGTACTTCGGCGGGATGATCTTGAGCCAGTACATGCGTGACAGGAATACCGAGTCGGGCCCCTTCAGATAGACGTCGGCCGTCAGGTCGTCGATCTTTTCCGCCTTCACGAGCGTGTTGAAGTACGAAAGGTTCTCGGACTTGAGCGCCGGATCGAGCATGCGCTTGATGCTGACGACGACGGCGTCGGCCGTCAGCGGCTCGCCGTCGTGAAACTTGATGTTGGGCCGCAGCTTGAAGCGCCACGTCGTTGGATTGATCTGTGTGGGCATCGCCGCGGCGAGCCCGGGAACCAGATCGCCCTTGATCGTGCGCGCGATGAGCGTTTCGTAGACGTTGTCGTTGACGGCGCGCTCGCCGCCGTCCTGGCGCACCTGCGGATCGAGCGTCGTCGGCTCGGAGCCGAGCGCGATGGTGATCTCCTGCGCATGGCCCGCGAGCGCGAACCCGGCGACAAGGAGTGCGAACGGCAGCGTGATCCAGGGGTGAAACGTGCGGGGCATGTTGCCTCCTTGGTGGGTGTGGCGCGTGGCGCGGTCGATTGTCGGCGCGCCAGTTAGTCGGTATACTATATACAACTCCGCGCTTGTCAAGAGTGAGCGGGCCCCAACAGTTTTTCGGATAAGCCATTGGGGGGCTGAACGCGTTGCCCGAAGCGTTGCGCAGCGTACCCGTCGCCGCCGGTCGCTGGCCAAGCGGCCTTATGAAGGCAGCTCAAAGAATGCCCGGCTCAAAGAATGCCCATTAGTGACATTGCTCAAAGAGATGCCCTGCTCAAAGAATGCCTTGACGAATCGCGAAACGGTATATAGTATACACAAGCGATCGTAGCGTCGACACCCCCGGGGAGGGCGCACGGATCCTCGAGGACCCGTCGCGTTGAGCGAGCGCACCGCGAAACGCACTCCGGTGCGCGCCACGCCGCGTAAGCGGGTCGGCCGGGATCACGATTCATCGTTCCACCATTGACGAAGGAGAACTTCATGTCGAAAAGCGCGTTTCGCCAGCAGTTGGACAACGCCATTGCGCAGCGCCACTCCGCGGTCCATCCATGGAGCGAAGCGTGGGTGTCGGGCAAGCTTGATCGCCGCCTGCTCGGCGAATGGGTGAAGCAGCATTATCACTACGTGATGCCGTTTTCGCATTGGCTCGCCACCGTGTACGGCAACTGCCCCGACTGGGAAGTCCAGCATTTCCTGCTCGAGAACATCACCGAGGAGGAGGGCTTCGTCGGCAGTGCCGAGTTTCCGGCCGTGCGCCACAGCGAGCTCTTGCTCGACTTCGCCGAGCACTGCGGCCTGACGCGCGACGAAGTGCGGAATGCGCAGGAGAACGGCGAATTGCTGCCGGAGACGCTCGGCTTGCAGAGCTGGTGCTACCGGCAATCGCAGCGGCCGTTCGTCGAAGCGCTTGCCGGCCTGCTGGTCGGCCTGGAGTCGCAGGTTCCGGTGATCTACAGCAAGACGACGCCGCCGCTGATCGAAAAGTATGGCTTCACCGAAGAGGAAGTCGTGTTTTTCCGCTTGCACATCGTCGCGGACCAGGAGCACGGCGATCGCGGCTTCGAGATTGTCGAGAAGTTTGCGACGACACCTGAGCAGCAGGCAACGTGCATTCGTCTCGTCCGCGAAGCGACGATGATGCGGCGGCTCTATCTCGACGGCCTGTACAACAGGTTTCTCAACGTCCCGGTGCAGCATAAGGCGGCCGCGTGATTTCCTCCGGCGGGCCGGCAACGTTCGCCGGTCCGCTCTTTGTCGACAGCGAGCAGAAGGAACACCGATGATTTCGTATCAGACGCTCACGCTGGAAGAGGCGCACCTCATTCTCGACGCCGCGCAGGAGAAGGCCGAAGCCATCGGCGTTCCCGAAGTGCTGTGCGTGAGTGACAACGCAGGCTACCCGATTGCGCTGCGGCGCCTCAAGGATGGCAAGGTCACGAGCGTGCAGATCGCGATGAACAAGGCCTTCACCGCGGCGTGCCACCGCAAGCCGACGCACCAGTACAAGAATGCGGTGCCGGGCGAGGAAGCGTTCGGCATCTTCACGCAGCACGACGGCCGCTTCACGGTTTTCGTGGGTGGCTTTCCGATCGTCGTCGACGGCAAGGTGGTGGGCGCGATCGGCGTGTCGGGTGGCAACGGCGAGCAGGACATCGCCGTGGGCGAAGCGGGCATCGCCGCGTTCATGAAGTATCTGGGCAAGTGAGCGCCGCCGCGCCGTCCCAAGGCGCGAACAGCGCCCCCGCCGGGTGCAGCGCCGCGGCGCCAGCCGCAAGCGCGGGGGTCCAATGACCGCGGCCGGCAACCATATTGCCGGCACGTGGTGCGCGGCGGCAAGCGGGGCGACATTCGAAGACCGCAATCCCGCCGATCATGACGAGGTGATCGGTGCCTTTCCCGATTCGGATGCGGCGGACGTCGATCGCGCGGTCGACGCGGTCGCGAACGCATGGCCGGCGTGGGCCGCGACGGCCCCCGAAGTGCGCGGCGCGGTGCTCGAGAAGGCCGCGAGGATCATGGCGCGCCGCGCGGACGACATCGCGCGTGAACTGACACGGGAAGAAGGCAAGACACTCGCCGAGGCGACGATGGAAGCGCGGCGCATCGCCGCGAACTTTCGCCTCTACGCCGGCGAGGCGCTGCGCCTGACGGGTGAAACGTATCCCGCCGAGGGCAACCAGATCGTGATGACGCTGCGCGAGCCGGTCGGGGTCGTCGCAATCATCACGCCGTGGAATTTCCCGCTCTCGATGCCGGCGCGCAAGCTCGGCCCGGCGCTGGCCGCCGGCAACGGCGTCGTGCTCAAGCCGTCCGAAGTCACGCCGCTGATGGGCCAGCGCCTGGTCGAGGTGCTGCTCGAAGCCGGATTGCCGCCGCCGGTGATCGCGCTCGTGCACGGTCGCGGTTCGGTGGTCGGGCGCGCGCTCACGACGCACCGCGGCGTCGACGCGATTACGTTCACCGGCTCGTATGCGGTCGGCAACGCCATTCACGCGGCGGCCGGCACCGACACACGCGTGCAACTGGAAATGGGCGGCAAGAATGCGACAATCGTGCTCGACGATGCGGATCCCGGCAAGGCCGCCGCGACGATCATGCGCGGCGCATTCGGGCTCGCCGGACAGGCGTGCACCGGCACGAGCCGCGTCCTCGCGGCGAACGGCGTGCACGACCGCCTGGTCGAGAAGCTTGTCGCAGCCGCGGACGCCATCGTCGTCGGCAACGGACTTGCAAGCGGGGTGACGATGGGACCGCTTGCAAACGACGCGCAACTCTCGAAGGTTCTGCGCTACATCGAGCTTGGCAAGACGGAGGGCGCTCGCGTCGTCGCCGGCGGCATGAGAGTCTGTGGCGACGGATACGAGCGCGGCTATTTCGTGCGGCCCACGATCTTCACCGAAGTGCCCGCGGACAGTCGACTCGCGCGCGAGGAGATCTTCGGCCCGGTGGTCACCGTGCAGCGCATCGTCAGTCTCGACGACGCGATTCGCCTCGCCAACGACACCGACTACGGGCTCGCGGCGGCGATCATCACGTCGAATCTCGCGCACGCAATGCGCTTTGCCCGCGAGATCGATGCCGGCGTCGTCAAGATCAACGCACCGACGACCGGCGTGGCGATCAATGCACCGTTCGGCGGCTTCAAGCATTCCAGCAACCAGGCGGCGAAGGAGCAATCCGGCGCAACGGTGATGGATTTCTACACGCGGACGAAGACCGTCTACCTGGCGGCGTGACGCTTTGCGGTGCACGACGTCATGGGCAACTCGCTGATGGAGGTTCTGCAGCCGCTGCTTACGTTCGACTATCTGTGGATGGCGTTGATCGTATTTGCGGGCGCGTGCCTGCAAGGCGCCGGCGGCATCGGTTTCGGCATGTTCGTCGGTCCGATGCTGGCGATCCTGCATCCCGAGCTCGTACCCGGCCCGGTGCTGTTGATTGCCGGGCTGCTGGCGCTGCTGTCGGTTTTGCGTGAGTTCGGCGAGATGGATTTCCAGGTGCTCGGCTATTCGCTCGCCGGCCGCATTCCCGCCTCCGTGGCCGGCGGCATGGCGTTCGCCGTGTTGCCGGCACACGCGATGTCGATCGTGTTCGCGCTGCTGATCCTCACCGCGGTCGCGATGAGCTTCTCGGGCTGGCGCGTGCAGCCCGCGCCGCGCAACCTCGTCGTCGCGGGTGCGTTGTCCGGATTCATGGGCACGATCACGTCGGTCGGCGCGCCGCCGATGGCAATCGTGTACCAGAGCTTTTCGGCCGCCAAGCTACGCGCGACCATCGGCGGTTTCTTCGTCGTCGGTACGATCATGTCACTCGCGGTGCTCGCGTGGTTCGGCCGCTTCGGCGTGATCGAGATCAAGTACGGCGTTGCGTTGCTGCTGCCGATGGTGGTCGGCTTCGCGGTATCGAACGCGATCGTGCCGCACATCCGTCGCGAGCAGATGCGGGTGCTCGTCCTGGCGATGTCGGCCGCGGCGGCGATGCTGCTGCTGGCGCTGCAACTCGCTTGAAGCGCGTGCGGAGCTTCGCGCGCCTGGCATGCCGGTATACAATATACGAGCGTTGACGCACAGCCACAGCCCCTTCACGCACAGTCCCCCCTTTGACCATAATGACGCATCAGCCGGCTCGCGCCATTCCCGTTCCCGCCCGGGCGGCCATGGCGGGCACGTTGTCGCTCGGTGCGGCGCATTCGCCGCTGGGCGACGCCGTGACCGATGAATTGCGCCGTGCGATCCTCACCGGCCGCTACAAGCCGGGCGAGCGCCTCGTCGAAGGCCGCCTGGCGCAGGATTTCGGCGTATCGCGCATACCGGTGCGCGAGGCGCTGCGCCGGCTCGCGTCCGAAGGCATGGTCGAAGTGCTGCCTCGCCTCGGCGCCCGCGTGGCGAGGCTGTCCGTGGAGTCTGCGCGCGAAATGATCGAAGTGCGCGCGGCGCTCGAAGGGCTCAACGCGCGGCTGGCCGCGCGCCATCGCGATCCGGCGTTGCTCGATGCCGTAAAGAAGGTGCTCGAGCGGGGCAACGCCGCCGCTGCGGCCGGCAGGCTGGACAAGCTCACGCAGTTCAACGCTGAATTCCACGACCTGCTGGCGAAGGCCGGCAGCAACAGCGTTCTCGGCGACCTGATGCGCACGTTGCGCGAGCGGACACGGATGCTGTTTCCGCAGCTCAATCGCGAGCAGGCGCGCCGGACCTGGAACGAGCACGCCGCCATCCTGCAGGCCGTCATCACGGGTGACGCCGATCTCGCGGAGCTCCTCGCCGAACGCCACGTCACGAACGCGGGGGCGCTGTTTCTCTCGGCGCCGGCCGAGCGCGAGCGCGACAACGTCGGCGCGTGACTCGATCGGGGTCATGCGAACAGGCCGTGCAGGAACCACTCGCCGTCGTCGGTCCCGTAGCGATGATCGCGATAGATCCACACGATCTCTCCCTGCGGCGTCTCCGCGACGAAATAATCGCGGCGGCAATCGCGGCCGTCCCACCAGCCCGATTCGATTCGTTCGGGTCCGTCGCGCAGAATCCACGGCTTCGCTTCGAAAACGACACCGAGCGGTCGTGCTTCATCCAACAGCCAGAGCGGACGCGGTGCGCCGATGAGTACCGATGCCGTCGCCTTTCGTATCGGGGCTTTCGCGCTGCGGGATCGCGAAGCGGGGCGCGCCCGCGCACCGGCCGTGCGCATCCGTGACGGCGCACGTTGCGAAAGGGCAGGCGATGTTTCGCTTGCAGCGTATTCGGGCCGATGCTCGGCTTGCGCGGCGAGCGTCGCCACGGCGTGATCGCCGAGACGCGAGCGCAGCCGTTCGACGAGTGGAACGACGACGGTGCCGGCTTCGTCTTCGGGCAGCAAGCCGAGATTGCGGCTGGCGAGCGGCGCCGTTTCGTCGCTCGTGAGGACGATCGCCTCGACGGGCGCCGGTAACGCGACGCGCGCGAGCCGCTCCCGGAGCACCGTGTGCAGGTGCTCCGGCGCGCGCGCCGGAGCACCGAGCGCGAATGTTGCGAACGTCGGCGGTGTTCCGCGCTCGCGCACGTAGCGTTCGTGCACGAGCGACAACGACATCCGCACGGCGCCGAGGCCGCGCATGAGCAGCCAGCTCGCGAAATCGTTCACGAGACGATTGACGCCGAAGCCGAGTGCTTCGACGCTGTCGACGGGTGCCGGCAGCGGCAACCTGCGCTCGAAATGCGGTGGCGGAACGTACGGCTCGCGTGGGTCCGGCGCCAGGCCGAGCGCACGATCGAGCGTGTCGACGACGCTTTGACCGAAGCGTCGCGCGAGCCCCGCACGCGGCAATCCCTTCGCCGCACCGAAGGTCGTGATGCCCGCGGCCTTCAGGCCGGCGAGCGTATCGACATCGAAATCGAGCAACGCGAGCGGCAACGGCGCCAGCGTCGCCGGCAATGCCGCGTGATCCTGCACGGGCAGCGAATGGCCGGCGCGCGCGAGCAGCAACGCGGCGGTGGGCGTGGGTGCGAGCGCGAGCATGGCGCCGTAGCCGCGCGAACGCGCTTGCGCCAGCAACTGCGGCAGCAGGCGCTGCAAACCGCCGAACAGCCGCACGCTGCCTTCGATCTCGGCAAGAACGGCATCGGGCCGCGCGAGGCTCGCATTCGGCGTGAATGCCAGCAGCGCTGTCGCGACTTCGGCGAGCGCCGCTTCCTCGGCCGCGAGGTCACGATCGCGCATTGCGACATCGGGTGCTAACGCCAGCGCGGCGGAAATCAACTGATCGCGGCGAATGCCGGCCGCGCGCGCGCCTGCGTTGGCGGCGACGACGCTTGGATAGTGGCCGCCGCTTGCGACGACGAACGCCCGCCCGATGCTGTCAGGCGCCAAGGCGCGCGCGAAGACGTCGAGCGGAAGCGATGGCAGCTGCAGGCAGGCCCACAACATTGGCGAACGCCCAACCCGAGCTTTCACGAGGCTTTCCTGTGCGCGAGCCGTGCGCCGTGCTGGCGTGCCTGCGACACGGATGTCGACGTGCGCCGCGAGAACGGAATGCCGTCCGGCAGCGGATAAAGCGGCGCGCCGGGCGCGCGCGCGAGATCGAGCACGATCGGTGCCGCGAGCTCGGCACCGCGACGCTTGAGCACGCGCACGGCGAGCCGTCCCTGCATGGGTGCGAGCGCCAATCGCAGCGGCGCCGCGGTGGCGCTTGCGCGCTGTCCGGGCCGGCGCCACAGAACGCCCCACGTCCTGCCTTCGCGCGCCGCCATCTGCAGCCGGCGCAGCACGCGCTCGTCGTGCGTATGCATCCAGGCGAATGCGGCGCCGCATTCGGGCGCGCGCAACGCCTGCTCGTACGCCCACGAGGCTTCGGCCTTCGTGCAGCCGTGCACGATGATCAATCGCGCCGGATCGAGCCCGGCGGCGGCCAATGCCGGCGCATAGGGCCGATACGGCGGCGTGACCCACACGATGCTGCGTCCCTCCGCCTGCAGGCGCGCGAGCGCCGGCAGCGTCAGCCGCAATTCGCCGATGCCTTCGCGCTCGAGCAGGAGCTCGGTGAGCGCACCGCGCGGCCAGCCGCCGCCGGGCAGCGCGGCATCGAGGTCATGGAAGCCCGTCGCAACGCTCGCGGGCTCGGGCGCGCAATCGTCGCCGCGCCAGATGGCGGGATGCGACAGCAAGCGGGCAAGCGCGGGATTCATCGGATGAGGCGTGAGGCGAAACCCCCGACCGGCGCCATCGTTGCGCGCCGATCGGGTATCGCGGCTACTGCCCGCGTAGCGGCGGCAGATGCGCGGGAATGCGTGCGATCGTGTGCCGCGTGACTTGCGCCGCCCACTGCGAATCGACGGCGGGCGCATTGAAGAGGCGCAGGTCGAGCGACAGGTTCGTCACGTACAGGAAATTGTTCACCAGCACGAGGCTGGCCGGGAACAGCAGTCCCACCGGCGAGCCCTGGCGATCGATGCCGTCGAAATCGCCGAGCTTGGCAATGACGCGGCCCGTCGGATCGACGACGACGATCTCGTCGGACTGGTTCGCCGCCACCCATAGATTGTCGGCGCTGTCGATGATGAGGCCGTCGGCGCCGTTGATCGAGTTGACGAACACTTCGGGCGCACCGGGCGTGCCGTTCGGGCCGTTCGGCAGCGGAATGCGCACGATCGTGTCGTTGCCCGTGTTCGCGACGAACAGCGACGACGCATTGCCGTTGAACGCGAGGCCGTTCGCGCCGAACGGCGGCACGCCGGTCGTGCCGAGCAGCGGATCGGCGACCCAGGGGCTCGGTGTTCCGCCGGCTCTGGACGTGCGCCAGATCGTCGCCTGGAATGAATCGGAAATGTAGACGTTTCCTGCCGCATCGAATGCAAGCGCGTTTGGTCCGCCGCTGCCGGGAATCGTTGCGAACACGCTCGATGCGCCGCTTTGCGGATCGACCTTGAGCACCTGCGATTTGCCGAGATCGCACACGAGAAGATCGCCCGTAGCCGGATTGAACGCAATGCCGAGCAGCAGCGTACTGCCGTTGTTGATCTGCAATGTGCGCAGCCACCGCCCGTTGTGATCGAACACGACGATCGTGCCGACGCTGGTATTGCCGCTGACGTCGAAATCGGCGACGTAGAAATTGCCGTGCGCGTCGGCGGTGATGCCTTCCGGATGCGCGGTGCCCGCGGGCAACGTCGCGAACTGCGTGGCCTGCAGGCGATTCCAGGCGGATGCGGGGACTGCGAACGACGCGAGCAGCGCCGTGCACAGCACGACTGCGAAGCGCGTGACGATCATCATGTTCTCCTTTCAGTTGTCGGTCGTCGTCGACAGTTGTCAGTAAAGTACGCCGACCGGTCGACATCTCGTACCCGCAATTACTGTCAACTGACAACCGACAACTGTCAACTGATGGGCCAATTTCGTGCGAAGACAGGCGCGACATCGGGGTGGCCTTCGATGCGCATCAGCGCCTCGTGGAACGCCGGACGGTGGCGCTCGAGATGCTGGCGGGATCCCGACCATTTCGAGACGACCGCGGCGAGCAGGTCGAGCGCGCCGAGGTCGTTGCCATTGAGATACGGCCGCGCGGGGAAGACGTCGGCGAACATTTCCCAATGCCGATGCAGCCGCGCGCGTGTCCCGGCGCGGATGCGTTCCAGCAGCTTCTCGTCGCCATCCGCATCCTGGCACCAGCGCTCGGGATAGTCGATGATGCTGATCGCCGAATAGCAATTGGCGGCGATGAAGACGAGGCCGCGAAAGACCTGCGCCCGCTCGGACATTTTTTCCGGCAGCAGTCGGCTGTCGGGATGCGCGGCGCCGAGATGGATGAGGATCGCGGCGCTTTCGGACAGCGCGCTGCCGTCATCGAGCACGAGCGTGGGAACCTGTCCCAGCGGATTGACTTCGAGAAGATCGGCATACGCGTCGTTCTGCGCCCACGACGCGGTTTCGACGATGCGAAACGGCTCGCGTGCGACGACGAGCGCCGCCTCGACCGCGGCCGATCCCGATCCGGCTTTGCCATAGAGCGTGTACATCGAACCTCCGTGGGGTTGCTTTTCAGCCGGCGTGCGCATGGGACGGACGCCGGAAGTGCTACGGCCAACGGCCGCTGCGAACGAGCCCGACGCCGATACCCTCGATCGCGAACGCGGTTGCGCGCGGATCGACGACGATCGGCTCGAACGCAGCGTTCTCGGGCATGAGGACGATTTCGCGTCCACGCTTGCGAAAGCGCTTGACGGTCACCTCGTCGCCGCCCACGCGCGCCACGACGATCTGACCGTTGCGCGCCTCCCCCGTGCGGTGCACGGCGAGCAGGTCGCCATCGAGGATGCCTGCATCGTGCATGCTTTCGCCGTGGACGCGCAACAGGTAATCGGCACGCGGTGAGAACAGCGCCGGATCGACGCGATAATGCGATTCGATATTCTCGACGGCGAGGATCGGATGTCCGGCCGCGACGCGGCCGACCAGCGGCAGCGCGCCCTGGAGCGGCATGCCGGGCATTTCCTTGAGCCGCAGTCCCCGCGACGCACCGGGCAGCATTTCGATCGCACCCTTGCGGGCGAGCGCCTGCAGATGATCCTCCGCGGAACTGGGCGTTGAAAATCCGAGGCCGATGGCGATTTCAGCGCGCGTTGGCGGCATGCCGTTCGTTTCGAGGTAGCCGCGAATCCAGTCGAGGATCTGACGCTGACGCGCGGTCAATGGCGCGGGGCGGGGAAGCGCGTCGAGGTTCGGCGAGCGGCGGATGGCGGCGTGTCGTGGAGGCGGGCGGGGAGACATTGTGAACCGTATGGATATTCGGTACTGTAATTATAAACGGTATTCCGGCGAGGTCAAGCTTTCGCATTCACCGGCATGGCGTTCTGTTGGTGCCGATAAATACTCGCATCATGCTGTTGATTGCGACAGCAAGCGCAATTGCATTGTCGCGCGCGCATCGCTGCTGCGCGGTACGCGCCACAGCGCCGGCATAAGCTCGACCCCAGGCAGCCGGTTCGTAATTCTTTCGCGCAACGAGTAAGAAATGCCAGCACGCGCTGCGCGCGTACGCGCAATCGATGGATTTTTCGCGCAATTCGATCCGGAACGAAGGTTGCAGGCTTCGGCTGGGTGAACACGACTTCATTGACATCGAAGGGTGCTGCGCGTCGCCGCTTTCTGTGCGGCACCGGCGCGCTCACCACGGGAATTGCCGCTTCCGCATGCATCCACGCCGCGGACGCAGCGGCCGCGCCTGCAAAGGCGGCCGCAATTGCGCAGGCGGCCGGGCGCACCGGTGCCCGTTCGCCTCCGTGTGAACGGCCACGATTACGACCTGCAGCTCGAGCCGCGCGTGACGCTGCTCGATGCGCTGCGCGAATACATCGGACTGACCGGCACGAAAAAGGGCTGCGATCGCGGGCAGTGTGGTGCATGCACGGTACTGGTCAACGACCGGCGCATCAATTCGTGCCTGGCGCTTGCGGTCGCGCACGCGGGCGATCGCATCCGGACGGTCGAAGGCCTCGCGGGCGCCGCCGCGCTGCATCCGGTGCAGGCGGCATTCATCGAGCACGATGGCTTCCAGTGCGGCTATTGCACGTCCGGACAGATTTGCTCGGCCGTGGCGATGCTCGCGGAAGCGCGCGGGGACACGATCAGCGCCGCCACCGCCGACGTGCGGCGCAAGGGTCCCGTCGAATTGACCGATGCGGAAATTCGCGAGCGCATGAGCGGCAACCTGTGCCGGTGCGGCGCGTACGTCGGCATTGTCGCTGCCGTGCGCGATGCGGCGAAGCGGGTGTAACGCGACATGCATGCTTTCGATTACATCCGGGCGGAACGCGTCGACGATGTTCTCGCGGCGCTCGCGGATTCGAACACGAAATGTCTCGCCGGCGGAACGAACCTGCTCGACCTGATGAAAGGGTACGTCGAGCAGCCGGCGCGGCTTGTCGACATCACGCACCTGCCGCTGCGCCAGATCGAAGCGTTGCCCGAAGGCGGCATGCGCATCGGCGCGCTGGTCTCGAACAGCGACCTTGCGAACGATGCGACCGTGCGCGCGCGCTATCCGCTGCTCGCGCAGGCGCTCGTCGCCGGCGCTTCGCCGCAACTGCGCAACATGGCGACGGTCGGCGGCAACCTGCTGCAGCGAACGCGCTGCCATTACTTCACCGACATCGGATTTTCCGCCTGCAACAAGCGCAACCCCGGTTCCGGCTGCGCGGCGCGCGAAGGCTCGAACCGGATTCACGCGATCCTCGGCGCAAGCGACCAGTGCATCGCGACGCACCCCTCGGACATGTGCGTGGCGCTCGCAGCGCTCGACGCCGTCGTCGAGGCGCGCAGCGCGTCCGGCGTGCGGCGAATTCCGATGGACGGGTTTCATCGACTGCCGGGAACCACGCCGCAGCGCGATACCGAGCTTCGCCATGACGAGCTGATCACCGCCGTGCTGCTGCCGGCGTCGCCGTTCGCCGAGCGGTCGCGCTATCTCAAGGTGCGCGACCGCGCAAGCTACGAATTCGCGCTGGTTTCGGTGGCGGCGGGACTCGACATGCAGGGCGACACGGTGCGCGATGCGCGCATCGTGCTCGGCGGCGTCGCGCATCGGCCGTGGCGCGCGAGCGGCGCCGAGCGTGCGCTCGTCGGCCACCCTCTCGACGATTCGACGCTCGCCGCGGCGGCCGCGGCGGCAACCGAAGGCGCGCATCCGTATCGCGACAACGCGTTCAAGGTCACGCTGGCGCAGCGCGCCGTCGCGCGCGCCCTGCGCGAAGCGAGTCAGGCATGAGCGCATTGACATCCAACGTCATCGGCGCTGCCGCTCGACCGCACCGACGGCCCGCTGAAGACCACCGGCGGGGCGCGCTACGCGGCTGAGTTCCGGCTTCCCGAGCTTTGTCACGCGGTCATGGTCCTCAGCACCATCCCGCGCGGGCGGATCACGAGTCTCGATACGACGCGCGCCGAACGGGCGCCGGGCGTGCTGCTCGTGCTGTCGCACCGCAATGCGCCGACGCTGCCCGAGCACGGGCGCGCCGCATTCAAGCCGCCCGCGGGCCGCGCGATGTCGCTGCTGCAGGACGACGACGTCCATTACAACCGGCAGCCGATCGCCGTCGTCGTCGCCGATACCTTCGAGCACGCGGTTGCCGGTGCGGCGCTCGTCGATGCCCGTTACGCCGCGCAAGCGCCGGTGCTCGACTTCGAGCAGGCGCGCGAGCACGCGTACAAGCCGAAGGAAGCGGCGCGAAAGCAGCCTGACGTAGGCTGGGGCGACATGGATGCAGGACAGCGTGCGGCGGAGGTCAAGGTCGATGCGACTTACACGACGCCGATGCAGACCCACAATCCGATCGAGCCGCACGCGACGATCGCGCATTGGCAGGGCGACCACCTGACGCTCTACGACGCGACGCAATACGTTTCCGGCGTGCGGGAAACCGTGTCGAAGACGCTCGGCATATCCGCCGACAACGTGCGCGTCATTTCACCGTTCGTCGGCGGCGGCTTCGGCTGCAAGGGCTCGGCGTGGTCGCACGTCACGCTGGCCGCGATGTGCGCGCGCCAGGTGCAGCGGCCGGTGAAGCTCGTCGTCGACCGGCAGCAGATGTTCGGGCCGGTCGGCGGCCGCCCGCAGACCGTCGCAGCACGTGGCGCTGGGCGCGCGCCGCGACGGAACGCTGACCTTCGTTCGCCACGACGTCGTCTCGAATACGTCCGACTTCGAGGACTTCGTCGAGCCCTCCGCCGTCGTCTCGCGCATGATGTACGCGTGCCCGAACGGATCGACGACGCATCGGCTGGTGAAGCTCAATACCGGCACGCCGACGTTCCAGCGCGCGCCCGGTGAAGCGACCGGCAACTTCGCGCTCGAAGTCGCGATGGACGAGCTCGCGGCGGCGGCGCGCATCGATCCGCTCGAGCTTCGCCTTCGTAATTACGCCGAGAAAGAGGCCGATACCGGCAAGCCGTTTTCCAGCAAGCATCTGCGCGAGTGCTATGCGCAGGCAGCGGAACGCTTCGGGTGGAAGCATCGAAGTGCGGCGCCCCGCTCGATGCGCGACGCCGGCCGCCTCGTCGGCTGGGGCATGGCGACGGCATCCTATCCGGCGCACCGTATGGCCGCGTCGGCGCGCGCGGCGCTGCAGCCGGACGGCTCGGTCGCTCGTGCAATCCGGCTCGCAGGATATCGGCACCGGGACCTACACGGTGATGACGCAAGTCGCCGCGGAGACGCTCGGCGTCGCACCCGCGCACGTGCGCTTCGAGCTCGGCGACACCACGTTGCCGCACGCGCCGGTTTCGGGCGGCTCGATGAGCGCCGCGAGCGTCGGCCCCGCCGTGCAGGCCGCGTGCCGGCAACTGCGCGACAAGGTGATCGCGCAGGCCATTGCCGATCCGCAGTCGCCGCTGCATGGCCTGCCCGCGGATCGCGTGATGATCGATGACGGATGGCTGCTGGCGCGCGATCAGCCGAACCGGCGCGAAGCGCTTGCAGCACTCGCGGGTCGCCTGGCGAATCCGATCGACGCCACCGCGGAGGCAAAGCCCGGCAACGAAAGCGAGCGCTACGCGCTGCATTCGTTCGGCGCGGTGTTCGCCGAAGTGCGCGTCGACCCCGATCTCGGCGAAATCCGCGTTCCGCGCATCGTCGCGACGTACGATTTCGGCCGCGCGCTCAATGCGAAGACGGCGCGCAGCCAGCTGCAGGGCGGGATCGTGTGGGGCGTGAGCTTCGCATTGCTCGAGGACAGCATCCTCGACCAGCGCAACGGCCGCATCGTCAATGCGAACCTCGCCGAATACCACGTCCCGGTCAACGCCGACATCCAGACGATCGACGTCACGTTCGTCGACGATCCCGACCTCGCGTTCAACCCGCTCGGCATTCGCGGCATCGGCGAGATCGGCATCACCGGCGTGGCCGGCGCATTGTCCAATGCCGTCTATCACGCGACCGGCCGACGGATACGCGACCTGCCGATCACGCTCGACAAGCTCCTGTAGCGGGCGCAGCATCGCTTATCACGCCCCAAAGGAGACCATCATGGCCCGAAAAGCTGCAGCGGCCCCCCAAGCGGCTCACGCGACGCGCAAAGCCGGTGCGCGCAAGCGTTCCACTGCTCGCACGGAGACCGGCGCGACACCCGTGCCCAAGGCCTCTCCGACCGCGTCACCGTCGCCAGCCTTTTGGCGACCTGTCGAAAATGGCGAAGATGATGACGCCCGAGCAGGCGATCGAGCTTTACAAGGCGAACGCCGCGCTCGCGCTGCAGGTGATCAACACGGCAATCGAAGGCACGGCGCGCCTGCGCAAGAAACAATTCGAAGGCGAGGAGGAAGCGCGCGAATTCCAGCGCCGGCAAGTTCGCTCGGCCGCCGAGGCGCGTGATGCGCAGTCGCTCCTTGCGGTGGGACAGGGCGCCGCGCAGGAAGCGATGGAAAAATCGATGCACTACTGGAGCGAGATGTTCGACCTCATCGTCGAAATCCAGAAGCGCCTTTTCACGTTGATGGAAGAGCAGATGGAGGGCATGCCCGGCGTCAGGGAGACGAGAGCCGCGATGGCCATGCTCCCCGACCTCAGTCAGATGAAGAACGTCGTGTCGGCGATGCAGGGCGTCGTTTCGTCCGGCGGCTCGACGTTCGAATCGATGCAGCGGGTGATGGGCGACTTCGCGAAGATCGCGCAAGGATCGATGGCGGCCGACGCTGATGGGGCATGCCCGTACCGGTATCGCTGACCGCGAACGAACGCGCGCCGGGCTATCTACTGGATCAACGCAATTGCCAGCGGCAACCAGAATACGAGCACGGAAACCAGGATTCCGAAAATGATGCCGCGGGCAGCGGCGAGCGGGTCGTCCGCCGGCGTGTTGCGACGCGAAATCGTGGTGATCGGTCGAACATCGTGCGTGAGTGTGTGTGCCATCATGGCCTCGCGATCGGGTTCGATTCCTGATTCGAAGCGTCGCCCCATTCTCGTGCGGGCGAAAGCGGCCAGGCTCCGTTTTTGCTGTAGGAACTGATGAGGTCGCCGTCAAATCGGGCTGCACATGACAACGCCGCCGGTCCCATAGCCTTCGGGAATCCAGCCCGCTGCGATCATGCGGGCACGCACCTGCATGTCGGCGGTGTATCGATGGTTCGCGTCGGGCCGATCGTTATATAGCCGGTAGACCGGCGCGGTGCCCGCGGCACAAGTGCCAGCGCTCGGGTCCGGCAGGCCGATGTCGAACAGGTTCGACGTTTCGAGGATCCAGGCGCTCGCAAACCGATCGAGTACTGCGTCGCACTCTGCCGGAGACGCCGAGTAGAAATGCGAATCGAGACCGGCTTCCGGGCGGCCGTAGAAACGGCAAACCGGACTGCGGCCGCCCGACGCATTTTCGCTCGCCGGATAAGCCCAAAACCATTGTCCCGTGCGAATCCACCCCGGCGATCGATCGGTTGTCGAGCACCGCGGTTTCGGCGGCGAGTGACGCTTCCAGCTTGAACGATCCCTGCGGCTCGAACGCGATCGACACCGTGCACTGACCGTGCGGAGGGATCGCATGGCAGCCGCCGTCGCTGACGATGAAGCTGCGCTGTTCCTGATCGATCTCCCTGCGCGCACAGCGGCGTCTGCACGATGCCGCCGCAGTGCGGTGCATTGCTTGCCTTGACGTCGAACTGCACGTCCCACGCGGTCGAACGGTTGTTGGTGAACGTCACCTGCTGCAGCAGCGCTCGGCTTGCGAGGGTTCGCGCGGAGAACGTGAGGGAGTCGGCACTTGCGCTGAGCGGGTTCGGCGAATCGGGTCTGAGGTGTCGATCGACCACCCAATGTCGACGCTCGAGAAATAGAGACTGAAGTCGCCACACGCGGGACAGAAATTGGTCGATGCCATCAGCACGCCGCCGTTGGTCGCCGTGAGCGGTGGACGTTGCGCCGGCGTATAGACCGCGGGTGGCGCCGCGATTCCGGTTCCGCCGCTCGCGTTGTCGAAGGCGACCCAGCCATCGGCGGTTACTCGCAGTACGATGCTGTACGTCGGGCCGTCCGACAGTGTCCGGCTGCCGCACGTTGAGCTCCAGAGATGGTTTCCGCTGGACCAGAACGCCTCGACTTCGGTATTGAAGAACGGCGCGCCCGGAGACGATGGACCACCGCACCGTTCGGGGCGAGTTCGACTTCTCCGAACACCATGCCGTTGCCCACGATGGCGGGCGGCGTTGCCGTCAGACGCTGCGCATCGAGGAACAATGCAATGGGCGCGTGCTCGCCTTGTCCCGCGTAAGCCGCGGACCGAACATCGAACATCAGCCACTGCGCGGTTGCGCCGTCGGGGGTCGTCGCCGCCGACCAAAGATTGCCGTAGACGGCGCCGCGTCGGCGCACGATGGAAAAGGCAGCGGGCAGCAATCTCGGCTCCCGATACCGCACGTCCAGTCCATCGGCGCAAAGCGTCGCGATTTCTTCGCGGGAAACGGCAATCTGCGCGATCCCACCGGGAACGGACGGTGAGAGCTCGAGCCGCGAAAGACCGCCGGTCGTCATCGTCAGATACACCGGCGGCTGCGCGTTGCCGGCAGTTGCG
The DNA here is from genome assembly GCA_963706225.1 of uncultured Pseudomonadota bacterium. Taxonomy (GTDB): domain Bacteria; phylum Pseudomonadota; class Gammaproteobacteria; order Burkholderiales; family Casimicrobiaceae; genus VBCG01. Next base: position 128,834 of record CAVPMH010000019.1, on the reverse strand, counting down.
CACAGCCGATGCGCAGTATCGACATTTTGCGCGGCGGCGACTGCTGTCATTGACAAGGGCAGGGCGACCGCCACTACAGCGCGCACCGCATCCATGAGTCTTGCTGATCGACGTCGTGTCATGGCGAGCGCACGCTGCTCAGGAAGCGAACCTGCTTATAATCGCGCGCATCACGCAAACGCTCGATTAATCTTTGGAGAGAAACATGGGAAAACGTCTGTGGCTCGGCATCGCCATCGGCATCGGCTTTTCGAGCACTGTCTACGCCGCATTGTCAGGCTTCGAGGCGGCCGAGCTCCTGCTTGGCGACCACACGTTTCCCAGCCTGCACGCTTGGCAATTCCAGGATCGCATTCACGACGCACGGCTGTTCGTTTCCAACACGGCGGGCTCGGGTGCGATGGATACGCCGAGCTTCTTTTACAGCCATGTGCCTGCTGGCGTATCCGGGCCCAATGCTCCGCTCGCCGCGGCTATCCGCTCCGAGGGCGGCGGCGATGCCGTCGGCGCGTACTTCTACGCGGAAACGGAAGGCACATCGATCGCCTTCGGAGCCAACCCGCACGCCGCGACCTATTCCGGTGCGCCGGCGGTCGGCATGGAGGTCAACGGCTTGAATCTGTCCGGAAACCCTGCGGCGAGCGTGCGCGGTGTCGACATCGTCAATGGTGGCAATGCGAGCACACAATGGGCGCTCGGTATCGAGACGTCGATGGCGCAACCGGCCGGCATTCCGGGCATCGGCATCGCGCTGGCCGGACGGTCGGCCGGCTACCCGAACGCACCGGCGCGCGACACGGGACTGTTCATTGACCACATCGAATCGGGAGAGGCGATCCGCGTTCAGGCCGGAGACCGCGTCGCGATGAATAACGAGGGAACGATTTATTTTCTCTACAATCCCGGCACGAATCGCATCGAGTTCTACCACGGTCAGGCGCTGAAGTTCGCGATTCCGATGTGACGGGGACCTCTATCGCGCTCGTCGCGCAAGGTGCTGATCTAAAGCGTGTAGGAATGCGACCGTTTTCTCCATACCCGTACACCGCGCGGCGACCGGATGGCAGCGGTTTAACCGCCGGCAACCTCGATCAACATGGCAATAACGTCGAGATTGACTAGCGGAACGGCTTTGCGGATGCCACGGGGGTCGGCGCGTGCGGGTCGAACACCGATCCACGGGTAACTAACTGAGCGTCGTCCGGCGCTATGGTGGTCGTTGCCGTCGATTCGTTTGCCGGCGGGTGGTGTTGGATCGTCCTCGCGCCGACTGTCGAGAGAATCCCCACTAAAACAACGAACGCGCTCGCTGCAATGCCAGTAATGCCAACAATGCGCGTCGTCCGGCTAAAGACCCAAAAGCTCGTGTCGCAAGCGTTGCAGCGATAGGGGGACTGAAACGATTTGGACTTCGCTTTGCCGTTAGTGAACCCCGAGCGACGGACATTGAAACTGCGGCAAGCGGGGCATTGCTTCACTGCATCTCCCGAGGGGAATAGGAATGCGCCGGGACCGTTCGGGCGCGACTGCTATTTGAGATTGAAGCTGGAGCAAAGTCTGTAGGACTTATCTGATTCTCGTTCCTACTTCGGTCGTCGGAAACGACCCGGCGCTGCGTGATCACCGCTTCTGACGACCGACGTCGAGCTCCGCGTTCTTAATCAGGGCACCGGAGCCAAGTTCAGCGGTACGCGATGCCGGCAGCGCCTCCCGAGGCGAAGCAGTGCCGGGCGTCGTGTGATTCAACATTTTCGCCGCCACCTGGAATACAATCGGGCGGTTTTTTGGTTCGATGACGTAGAGCGGATTTACACGTGCATCGCCGCGAACCGAATGCTTTGGGCAAAGTCGCGCGCTGACAGTTGCCTTTGGCTTCGATTCGCCAGAAAAGGCGACCGTACCCGTTGAAAAAATGCCCCGCTTGCGGTAGTGACGATGTCCGGCGCTCGCACGTGCGTTCGTCGGAAGAGAGCTCTCATTCGTTTCAGTCACCCTATCGCTGTCAGAAATGCCACAAGCGTTTCTGGGTCATCAGCGGAAAGACGCGCAGAGGCCTAGCTGCATCTGGCGCGATGGTGTTGGTTTTTGCGGTGGTGTGGATGCTGCTGCGACAGCTTGCACCGCCACCCGGATCATCCGCGACCGCGATCACCTTATGGGAGGACGATCCCGCAGTGACACTGTGGGGTGAAGGCGCTTCGATAGCGCAGGGGCAAAGCGCGCAGCTTCGATGAATCGCGTAGCGGTGCTGCAGCTCCGCGATGTGGCCGTTGATATCCCCTTCGGCGGATACGCTCTCGTGAATGCGGTTTTCGCTGATGGGCTGCGTCGCTTGGATCGCTCGAAAGAGCAGGGCACCGCTGCCGGTGTGATGTTGCCACTGCGATCACGTCGGCCGGGACATCCTCAAGCTCATCGAGGAGGTGCGCGATTACGCCTGTAGCCGGATGCTACTGTGGTGCCCGGGACCGGACTCGAACCGGTATGCCAGGTTCACTGGCGAGGCATTTTAAGTGCCTTGTGTCTACCTGTTTCACCACCCGGGCCGGTGTTGAGATCCAAATTCAGGCATGAGAATACAGGTTCCACGCGCAGTCGTCGCGCAGCGATGTTGCGACCCCTATACGTCGGCGTGCGAGAATGGCAATTCGGGCACAGTAGGCGAAGGTTACCAAGGGCGTTGTTCTCGCGACAGCCATCGATGTGATCAAGTTCAAGTGGAATCTTTTCTCCCAGCCATTCGTTGAGCCCGCAAACCGCGCATCGCGCGGAGAGAATATTTTCCTTGATCAGACGTTTTCTCAGTTTGTTGCTTTGATAGAACGTACCGGTCTTCAAGAGCTCGGTAATGGGCGCCTTGCGGGCGTCTCGCGCACGGCATCACCGCGGAGTGCCAGGGTTCGTGGTCCCTTTGAGGTGCCCCTTTCCAGTCCAATGGGTCGTATCAATCGAAAGCCGTTTGATCGACCGCTTGATGTTCTCATAGTTGGCCCCGGCTGCCCGTAGTCCAAGCGCCCGAAGCGTACCAGCCATGCTCCTGGCCGCTCGTGCGGCGCGGTGCAAATCGCTGTCGGACCAGCGGCGACGGCGGCACGGATTTTGACCGCTTCATGCTTAAGCGCGCAAAGGACTGAAACACAGAGTGTATTTTCACATCTCATCGATGCTCAATAGACCAATTGGGCTAGTCGGCAGCCACCGTCCGCCCGTCGTGCGCCGGGTGTACACTGGCCTTTCCCGTCGGGCTCCGGGAATACCGCGGCCCGGCGGCGTGTTAGTTCGAATCGGGTTTGCCGTACCCACTGTTCCGGAAAGCATGCGTGCGCTTCGGAAGGCGCCGCGTGCGTTTCGGCTTTCGTCAATCAATGAGGGTCTACGATGAACGCGTTTCTCAAATCGAAAAGTATGCAGCAGGTATCGACGTGGTCGTTTGCAATCATGCTCGCCTGCACGTCGGCAGCGGCATTGGCGGAAACGATGACGGTCAAGCTTTCAGGCGACCAGGAAGTTCCGCCGGTGAAGAGCAGCGGTTCCGGCAGCGGATCCATCACGATCAACGACGACGGCAGCGTGAGCGGCAGCGTGACCGCGAGCGGCTTCACGCCGACGGCCGCGCACATTCACCAAGGTGCCGCGGACAAGTACGGCCCAGTGATCCTTCCGTTCACGAAGGAGGGTGACAAGTTCAGCGCGCCCGCGGGTGCCAAGCTGACGCCGGATCAGATGAAGGCGTTCAAGAACGGCGACCTTTTCGTCAACATCCACAGCGCCGCTAACCCCATGGGCGAAGTTCGCGCGCAACTGAAGCCGTAAGTCGCCGCACCGCCGTTGACGGCCGCGTCCCGCCCTGCCGGCGGCGCGCGGCCGTTTTCCATCGTGCGGCCGCACGCGGCGCGTCAATGGATGAGCACGACCGGGTATGTGGCACAGGTGCAGCACACGGGTCGTCACCGATCCCATCGCCATGTTGGCGAGCGCGGTCATCCCGCGCGTTCCCATGTAGATCAGGTCGGATCCGGATTGCGTCGCCCGCTCGACGATGCTTTCCGCGATGGGGCCCGCGAGCCGGTGCACCGTATACGCCACACCCGCGTCGTCGAGAAGCTTGCGGCTCGGCGCAAGCATCGCGTCGCATTCGTCTTCGTAATATTTCTCGACCATTTCCTTGCTGACGAAGGCGCCCAGGTTCGGGACCCTCGGCAGCGGGAGATGCACGGAGACGAGTTCGATCGACGGCGCCTCCTTGTACCAGCCCAGCGTATCGATGAGCTTTCCGGTCGCGCGGACGGCGCTCGGCGAGCCGTCCACGGGCAACAGTACCTTCAGCATTGACTTCCTCCTCGTTGCGACGGCGGACCGTCGGAAAAAATTGTCGCAGATCGGACGCCGCGTGCCCCACTAGCCGCCGAGCACGGCCGATCGTCCGCCTCGAGCGTGACGCCTTCGGCCGCTCGTCCCGAACTCATCGGCGTTCCCGCTGACTGATTCACGGGTGAGACGCGCCTTATCCGCCGCCGGGAGCACACCCCGGTAAGGCGGCGCACGAAAAAAAGCGAATGAAAATCGATACTTCCGATCTTGATGTCCTGTGGAATTCTGCGCCGCCGGCCAACGAGGCATTCGACAGGGCGTCCGTCGCGCACCTGCCGGAACCCGTGCAACGCTATCTTGCGCACGCAATTGCACCCGGAACGCCGCTGGCATCGGCGGTTCGCCTGCGAATGCATGGCGCGATCAAACTGAAGCGCTGGCGGCCCTTCAAGGCTGAACAGGTCATCGTACGGGATCGCGGGATGATCTGGCGAGCGAACGTAAAAATGGCCGGTATGACGATCCGCGGATTCGACCGGTTTATCGACGGCGCCGGCGCGATGCGATGGAAAATCGGCGGCCTGATTCCGATCATCCGCGCGTCCGGGCCCGACGTCACGCGTTCGACGGCCGACCGCTTCGCCGCGGAGACGATCTGGCTGCCGTCGATGCTATGCGGCAGCGACGTGACCTGGAACGGCGACGATCCGGCGGTCGCGCATGCGCACTTTGCCGTCGACGGCAGCGCCGAAGATATTGCGCTGACGCTAAGCCAGGGTTCGCTGCAGTCGGTTGCGCTGCCGCGATGGGGCAATCCCGGTGGCGGCCGTTTCCGCGAAGTGAGCTTTGGTGCGGTCGTCGAGCAGGAAGCGACCTTCGACGGCTATACGATTCCCGCGCGGATGCGGGTCGGCTGGTACTTCGGAACCGATCGCTTCGACACCGAGGGCAGGTTCTTCCACGCGATCATCGACGACGCGACGTATCGTTAGCAGGATTCCGGGAGCAGGACATGCATGCGATGGTGCTCGATGCCGCGCGATCGCCGCTTCGCTGGTCGTCGATGGATGTCCCCACGCCGTCCGCAAAGCAGGTGCTCGTGCGCGTGCAGGCCTGCGGCGTGTGCCGCACCGATTTGCACGTTGTCGATGGCGATCTGACGGGGACGCGATTTCCGATCATTCCGGGTCACGAGATCGTCGGCATCGTCGCCGATGTCGGCGCCGACGTGCACGAGGTGCGGATCGGTGAGCGCGTCGGCATTCCGTGGCTCGCGCACACCTGCGGGCGCTGCCGTTATTGCACGAGCGGACGGGAAAATCTCTGCGATGCGGCGCTCTTCACCGGGTACACCGTCGACGGCGGCTACGCGGAGTACGGGCTCGCCGACGCGCGGTACTGCTTTCATCTGCCCGAGGGATTTGCAAGCGACGAGCTCGCACCCTGGCTTTGCGCGGGCCTCATCGGTTACCGTGCCTTGCGCGCGGCCGGCGACGCGTCTCGCCTCGGAATCTACGGGTTCGGCGCGGCCGCGCACATCGTCACGCAGGTTGCGCGGCACGAGGGCCGTACCGTGTTCGCATTCACGCGGCCCGGCGACGTCGCGGGTCAGGCATCCGCTCGCGCGCTGGGCGCGGCATGGGCCGGCGGCAGCGACGAGACGGCGCCCGACGAGCTCGATGCCGCCTTGTTGTTCGCGCCGGTCGGCGCGCTGGTGCCGTCGGCGCTGCGCGGTGTCGCGAAAGGCGGCACCGTCGTATGCGCCGGCATTCACATGAGCGATATTCCCCGTTTCCCGTATGCCATCCTGTGGGGCGAGCGGCGTGTCGTCTCGGTCGCGAACCTGACGCGCCGCGACGGCCGCGAATTCATTGCCCTCGCGCAGCAGGTGCCCGTTCGAACGCGCATCGCGTCGTACCCGCTCGATCGGGCCAACGAAGCGCTTGCCGCACTGCGCGATGGCACACTGGCAGGAACGGCCGTGCTGAATATCGCATGAAGGTGCTCATTGCCGCAGCACGCACTTGGCGTACAGATCGCCCAATGCGCCGGATGGATCGTAGCGGGCCTTGAGCGCGGCGTACGCCGGCCGGTTGTAGATCGTCCAGAACTCGTCTTCGGTGAAATACGAGTCCGAATACAGCGACTTGATGCCGCCGATTTCACTCGCCTTGCGCTCGATCCTGCGATTGACGAAGCCGACGGGACGCGTCTCGCGCGACGAGACGGTGTCCCAGAATCCGAAATTGATCGACAGCGAGTCGCGCGGCAGCGGATAGAGCGTTGCCTCGGCATCCGGGTCTGGCGCTGCGATCGGACAGATCCAGATGGGAGCGATACCGACTTCAGCGTGCAGGAAATCGAGGAATTCGCGCGCGCGCGCAATCGGGATGTCCACGTCCTGGATCACCGATTCCGATTGAACGCCGCGCATCCGATTCAACGCATCGGTGACGCGCCAACGCGCGTTCCAGCGCATGATCTTCTGGTACGTGATCGAGTTCAATCGACGCCGGCCGAGCAGTCGCCGCACGAGGGGTTGCTGCGCGCCGACGTTCCTCGAGCACCAGAACCAGTCGGTGTCCCAGCGCCACAGGTAATCGCGCGTCGTGAGGTAATCGATCGGCTTCTCGCGCAGCGAACGATAATAGATGCGCTCATACGTGTAGTCGCTGACATACGGCGCATCGTCGATAAAGCGCGCGCACGACAACACGAGGTCGTCGCGAGCGAATGCGACCCCATCGACGAAATCGATATTCGCGTCGGCGCAGCGCACGTGAAGATCGGCGAAAAAACGATCCGCGTCGTCGGTAACGCGCGTGCTCGACCAGCACGTTGCGCTTCACTGGCACGGTTCGCGCCGTGAGCTTCAGCGCGTACCCGAGCGTACCGTACGAGTTCGGAAATCCATGGAACAGGTCCCGGTACTCGTTGTCCGCCGTGCACGCGATGATGCGGCCATCGCCGGTCAGGATGTCCATGGCGACGATCGTATCGTGCACGAGGCCGTGCCGAAACGACGTTGCCTCGATGCCGACGCCGGCTACCGCGCCGCCAAGCGTGATCGACTTCAACTGGGGCACGACGGCCGGCATCGCGCCTGCGGCGAGCGTGGCGTCGGCAAGATCGACGAACGTCGTCATGCCCTCGGCTTCGACAAGGCCCGCCTGCGCGTCGACGCGAACGACCTCGTTGAAGTGGCCGAGATCGATGCGGGGTCGCGTTCGCGGCGCCCGGTCGCGAAAGAGATTCGATGTCGACTTGGAGAGTCCAACGGCAGCCTCGCCCAAGCGTCGCGCCGACGCAAGCTCCTCCAGCAACCGCGTCGTCTTCGCCGCATACGCCGTCACGGCGCGCGAGGATGCAGGAACGCGCGGCTCATCGGGTAATCCGTGACGTTGCCCTTGCTGACGGTGACCTGGAAGAGGTGCGTGCGCGTCATGCGCGATCGGAACATCTCGGCGCACGACCATAGATACGTTCGCCATATCCGCCGGCGACGCTCGTCGAAGCGCACCGGATCGAGCGCGTGGATCGCGTCCCAGTTGGCGTCGAAGCGCTCGGCCCAGGCATCGAGGGTCAACGCGTAATGGCGCCGCAGGTTCTCGACGTCGAGCACTTCGAGGCCGTTCGCATCCATCGCGTCGATCGCTTCGTGCAGGCTCGGGATCCAGCCGCCGGGGAAGATGTACTTCCGAATATAGAACTCGGTATCGAACGACCCGACATGGCCGATGAAATGAATGACGCCGAGGCCGCCCGGCTTCAGCGCGTTGGCGTGCGCGCGAACGACGGCCCGCAGTTCGTGTGGTCCGGCGTGCTCGAGCGTGCCGATCGAGAGCAGCTTGTCGTACTGGCCGGGCATCTCGCGAAAGTCGCATTCGATGACGCGAATCCTGTCGGTGAGTTGTTGCCGGACGATCTCCTCGTTCAGTTCCCCGACCTGCTCGGTCGCCGTATTGATGCCGGTACCGAGCGCGCCGTATCGATGCCAGGCGTGAAAGAGCAGGCCGCCCCATCCGCACCCGACGTCGACGAATGTCTCGCCCGCTTTCAGTCGGACCTTCCGGCACACGTGGTCCATCTTGTTCTGCTGCGCTTCCTCGATCGTGCGTGTGCCTTCCTTCCAATACGCGCAGGTGTACATCATGCCGATACGGTCCAGCCACGGTGCGTAGAAGGCCTTGCCGAGCCCGTAGTGCGCGCGCGCGTTGGCCTTCGCCTGCGCAATCGAGCGATTGGAGAACCGGAGCTCGTGCCACCGGTTGCGCAGTTTCACCAGTGCGTTCGGCCGGTGGCTGAATCCCTTGTCGAGCGCAACCCTGAAGGCCAGCGCGATGTCACCGTCGACGTCGACATCGCCGTCGAAATAGGCTTCGAGGAGCCCGACGTGGCCGTAGCGAAACAGGCGCGACTCGCCGCGCCTGTTGCGAAAGAAGATCGTGAACTCCGGCGCCGCCGCGCTGTTCCGATATTCGGAGCCATCCGAGAAAACGATGCGGCAGGCGATCGCGCTGCCGTGCATCATCGTGTCGAGCAACCGCGCGAGACTGCTGGAAGCGGGACGCGCCGTGACATCGGCGCGGCCGGATTGATGGGTCGGCAACGGATTCATGTTGTTATGTTGCTGACGGCGGTAACGAGAGCGGGCGTCGCCAGTCCGGGCAAGCTTGGCGACCATGATAAATCAATACCCCGATCGGAATGAGGCCGGGGTTCATGGAACCCGGCGACAAAGGCGGACGAGCCGTTCCGGCCGCCGACGGCGCCGCGAAAGGCATAATGCGGCCGATGTCGCTGTCGCCGGCGCGTTGATGCACGAGGGGCACCTCCGCAGCGCCGGCGTGGCGCGCAGTTGTCAACGAGAGGCTCATTCCGGGGAGTACGGCGCTTGGCGCATGGGGAATATCGACTGGACGCGCTTTCGCGCGATACGCTGAAGCGTCTGGTGCGCGGCATCGAGAAAGAGAGCCTGCGCGTGCGGCCCGATGGCACGCTGGCGATCACGCCGCATCCGCGGCAGCTTGGCGCGGCACTCACGCATCCGCACATCACCACCGACTTCAGCGAGTCGCAGCTGGAGCTCATTACCGGCGTGCAGCCCGACGTGCAGGCGTGCCTCGCAGAATTGACGGAGATCCATCAGTTCGTCTACCGGCACATCGATGGCGATGCGCTCTGGTCGAGCAGCATGCCGTGCCGGCTCCCGGCGGACGATAAGATTCCGATCGGCCACTACGGCACGTCGAACGTCGGCCGGCTGAAGACGGTTTACCGGTCGGGCCTCGCGCGCCGGTACGGACGCCGCATGCAGACGATCTCCGGCGTGCATTACAACTTTTCGCTGCCGGAAGACGCGATGGGCGAATTGCAGGCGGCCGCATCCGACACGCGTGCGCCAAGCGAGTTCCGCACCGACCGGTACTTCGCACTGATTCGCAACTTTCGCCGGCACTCGTGGCTCCCGTTGTACCTGTTCGGCGCGTCGCCGGCGGTGTGTCGGTCGTTCGTCGACGGCCGGCAGCATCGGCTGCAGGTGCTATCCGGCGATACGCTGTACCTGCCGCATGCCACGTCGTTGCGGATGGGACCGCTCGGGTATCAGAGCGACGCGCAGATGTCCCTCGCGGTGAGCTACAACTGCCTGCACAGTTACGCGGGTTCGCTGCATCACGCGCTTACCCAGCCTTATCCGCCCTACGAGGCGATCGGCGTGCGGGACGGCGACGGCCATTACCGGCAGCTCGCGACGACGCTGCTGCAGATCGAGAACGAGTTCTACGGAACGATCCGTCCGAAGCGACGGATACGGCGCGGCGAGCGGCCGCTGCACGCGCTGACCGGGCGCGGCGTCGAATACGTCGAAGTGCGCAGCCTCGACGTCGATCCGTTCTCGCCGGTGGGCATCGACCCGGTGACGATGCGGTTCCTCGATGTCTTCCTGCTCCACTGCCTGCTTGCCGAAAGCCCCCCCGACACGCGCGAGGAAATCGGCGTCATCGCGCAGAACCAGTACTGCGTGGCGGAACGGGGCCGCGAGCCGGGAGTGCGCTTGCGTCGGGATGGCGCGCAAACCGGCCTCGCCGAATGGGGAAGTGAATTGCTGCGCGATTGCGCGCCCATTGCCGAAGCGCTCGATGCGGCGACACCTGGCCGCGCGCACCGGGAAGCGCTCGCGGTGGCGGACGAGCGGTTGCGCGCCCCGGAACGGACACCGTCGGCGCGCGTGCTCGACGAGATGCGAGGGCGCTTCGACAACTCGTATGTCGATTTCGCGCTGGCGTATTCGTTGCAGCATCGCGACGAAGTGCTCGCGCTTCCGCTGCCGGATGCGACCGCCGCGCGGCTGCAACGGATGGCCGACGAGTCGCTGGACGAACAGCGAAAAATCGAGGCGGCGGACGACGTGCCGTTCGAAACCTATCGGCAGCAATACCTGGCGCAGGACCTCATGAGCGGCATGCCGACCTGACCGGCTGGGGACCGGCGTTTCGCTGCGCCTTTGTCGCAGCGCAACCCGCGGATTGTGGAACCCTCGGCGCTCCCGGCGTGACCAAGCTGAGAGGACCCGCCATGACACTGACCGACACGGAATTGTCGAGCCTTGCCGAGCGTCTCCAGGAGCGCCACCGGATCATGCTTGCGGTGGTCCGCGAGGAGATCGAGCAGAGCGATGCCCGGGAATACGGGAAGCTGATCGGCGCATTGCCCGGCGACGTCGGCGATCAATCGGTCGCCGACACGCTCGCCGATCTCAACATCTCGATCGCGGACCGGCACATCACGCAATTGCGCGCAGTCGAGGCTGCGCTGTTGCGCATCCGGAACGGAACCTACGGGACGTGCATCGATTGCGGCGCGGAAATCGGCTTCGAACGGCTGTCCGCCTATCCGACTGCCGAGCGCTGCATTCAGGACCAGGATCGCGTCGAAAGGACCTACGCGCACGAGAGCACGCCGACGCTCTGAGGTTGCCGATTACGTTGTGCGCGACGCGGCTTCGAGGCTTGCTTCGAGCTCCTGCACTCGTGCCTTCATGGCACGCTCTGCGAGATAGCGGGCGGTGCAATCGCGGCCGACTGCGAACGCGCCCAGCGCGACGCCGCTCGCGATCCTTCGCGAGGCCAAAGCTCAAGTCGACGTAGAGCTTGTCGCCGCTCTTGTGCACGGCGCGGGTCGTGAGCACGCGATCGGTATGTTTCGTTCGGCCCGTCTCGACACTCTGGTCGAAGGCATCCCAATGGGCGCGGCGAAGGCGTTCAGGAATGATGATGTCGAGACTCTGGCCGACGGCTTCGGCTGCCGAGTAGCCGAACACGAGTTCCGCGCCGCGATTCCACAGCCGGATAAGTCCTCCGCGGTCGGCGAAGATGATGGCGTCGGACGACGCTTCCACGATCGTGCGGCAAAGATGCGCCGTCGCATCGATTGCTTGATTCATGAACCAAGTTTACCCGAATCATCATGCGCTCGTTATTTTTCGCGACGACAAGCGATGCCGTCGTCACGTTGCGACAGTGCCGCGGCGCGCTCGCCCGGTACGTCGCAACATCCATTCGTCAGGCGCCGGTCGTGGATCGGGTTGCGAGTTTGCCTGACATGCAGACCCTGGCGGGACAGTGCCGTTGTAACGATTTCAACGTTGCGACTCGCGCAGCGTTGGTCATCGTCGGGAAGCGCCGTGCGTACGGGCTCACGCATGCATTCGACGCGATTGCAACAAGGGCACATGACTTGCTCGCACATATCCTGCAAGCGCAATGTCGCATTGCAATCGCACGTGACGCCGACATCCGTTGGCGCCGCCATTTAATGGAAAGGATGTTCAAATGAAACTTCACATCGCAGTCGCAGCAGCAGCCCTTTCGATCGCGGGCGGAGCATTCGCAGCCGGCGACCAGGCTGCAACCACGAGTGGCTCGACCTCGAGCGATCAGACCACTACTTCCAGCCAGCAGCAGGGCTCGCAGGCGATGGGCAGCACCTCGGCCGAACAGAGCAATCCGACGCTGGTGCGTTCCGCGCAACAGGCGCTGAAACAGAAAGGATACGACGTGGGATCGATCGACGGTCAGCTCGGACCGTCCACCGAAAGCGCGTTACGCCAGTTCCAGCAAAAGGAGGGACTGCCGCAGTCGGGCAACCTCGACCAGGAGACGCTTTCCAAGCTGGGCGTCAATGAAAATCAGAGCTCGATGCCAAGCCAGGGGTCGATGCAGAGCCCGAGCTCCGGTTCACAGGGTGCAACACAAAGCCAGGGCAGCACCGGCTCGACCAGCACGGCGCAGCCGAGCAGCTCGAACAGCGCGTCGAGCGGCTCCTACAAATAACGGTAATCACCTGCTGGAACGCCGCGGCGGAATGCGTTCTGCCGCAGCGTCCGGTTTTCCCTATTTTCGACTCGGCTTGGCGCGCGTGCGTTTCTCGCCAAGCTGGTCGAGATACTGGCGCGCCTCGCGTTTTCCGATCCCGCGCAACTTGGCGATGATCGCCAGTTGCTCCTGCCGTGGATTGGCGTGCCCTTGTTCCCAGTTGTAGATCGACTGCGCGCTCACGCCGACGAGCCTCGCGTAGTCCGCCGCCGACAGACCCAGGCGAGCGCGCTGCGACTTCAGTCCCTTGGCGACGAACCGCACTTTTTGTTCGCTCGATTGGGCGGCAGTAGCCGTCGACCCGTCGAGCCTTCGACGCTGGAGCAACCCCATCTGGCGCTCGAGTGTGGCGACCTGGCGCCGCAGCGCGGCGATGTGTCGTCGGTATTGCGCTGAAGCCTTTTTCGTCGCCTGCACTTCTGCGCGAATTTCCCTCCGCGAAAGCCTCGCAATTTCCTGCTTCAATAAAGCGCCGATATTCGGCATGGAGATCCTTTGTGACCTGAAGCGTTATTTGACGAAATCTTCCCTGTGCTCCCAATCCCTTGGCGCATTGACAAGCGCGAGTTTATTGCATATTGGGTCGCGGGCCCATCCCAACCTTGGTTGGCGGCTTGCAGTGAGGACGAGGCGGCTGCGATATCCCCGAACCGTTGTCCTACATCGAATTCAGCGAAACGGGGATAGCCCCCGCTTGATTCGCGACGGACGATGCAGCCAGGACAAAGGGGGTCAGGACAAAGGAGGTGAGACGTGGATCGCCATCTCGGGACAATGTTGAGAGAGCTTGCACGGCTGCATATGGATCACGGCTTCTTGCGGCCCGGTAGCGTATCGCCCGGATCCGCAAAACGCGTTCGCCTCGCGCGCGACAGGCGCAGCGACCGCATGGACCGCCGCATGCCCGGACTCACGGACAAAGGGAACCGACGCGCGAGTCGACCGGCGCCGCGCCGCGTGATGGCGCGATCGCTTCTTTCAAAGGCAAGCGCCGTGCCCCGCAGAAGCGAGGCAGCAACGAACAAGCGCAACTAGCCGGGCCCGGATCTCTCGCCGGCCCGCTTCGCGGCCGAATGCGCGATGGCAAACGCGCGGCTCTCGTCTCCGCCATATTCCTTGTAGGCATTGTTGAACGCCTTCAGGAAAGCTTCCTTCTGATGCTCGTTGTACTGGTCCGTCTGCGCCTTGGGCAGGTCGGCAATGGTTTGATACGGCATGATCGCACCCCGTTCGCATCAACGACGCGTGATTTGCAATCTACGCTCTTTTGCAGCCGTCAGGCTCGGGAGTGCTTGTGGTAGCGCGGCCGGGATTCACTGCATCCAAAGCCACTGGCCCTCGAGTCCCTGATACAAACAGAGTGCGGCCTCGATCAGGAGCACGATGAATGTCAACGCGGCGCCGACGACACGCCCGAAGCGCATTTTCAAGCCAAAGGAAAGTGCGAAGCCGTGGAAGAGGCGCGCAACGACGAGCATTACCCCGAGCGCGTGCAGCACGTAGATCGAATAGTGATTGACCTCCAGAAAGCCCATCAACAACAACGCGAGGGGAACGTACTCGGCGAAGTTGGCCTGCGCACGGACAATGCGGATGACGCCGATTTCGCCGTTATCTCCGAAAAGCATGCCGCGCCGCCGCAGATTGACCACGCGGACGCTCAATATTACAAACCAAAGCGCTAAAACACCGGCGTACAGAGGTGTGACAAACATGGCGTGCGCTCCCGTTCCCTCATCCGCATTCTAGAAAGGCGGGGGTCGGAATCGAACCGGCGTCCACGGCTTTGCAGGCCGCTGCATGACCACTCTGCCACCCCGCCAGGAGTGAGCGCCGCCGCAATGGCGCGACTGTGCCGTAGCGGCCGGGCAAACGAAAAGGGAGAGCTGGTCACGCTCTCCCTGTGAATCTGGAGCGGGAAACGAGTCTCGAACTCGCGACCTCAACCTTGGCAAGGTTGCGCTCTACCAACTGAGCTATTCCCGCGGAGGTCGTGAATTATAACATCGCGTGCACCGCACGCGATGTCGCGGACCGGTTGCGATGCGGAAGCACGCTCACCGAACCGCTACCGTTTCCAGCACCGTCGCGATTGCATCCGCGACGTACTCGATATTCTTCGAGTTGAGCGCGGCCACGCAGATGCGACCCGTATTGACCGCGTAAATCGAGAACTCGTCGCGCAGGCGCTCCACCTGCACCTTGCTCAAGCCCGAGTACGAGAACATGCCGCGCTGCGTGCGGACGAATTCGAAGTCGCGATCGGGAATGCGTTGCGAGAGCTTCTTGACGAGCAATCCCCGCATTTCGCGGATGCGCTCGCGCATGCCGCCGAGCTCCATCTCCCAGATTTCGCGCAGCTCCGGGTTCGTGAGCACCAGCGCGACGATCTGCCCGCCGTGTGTAGGGGGATTCGAATA
Organism: uncultured Pseudomonadota bacterium; assembly: GCA_963706225.1. Lineage (GTDB taxonomy): Bacteria > Pseudomonadota > Gammaproteobacteria > Burkholderiales > Casimicrobiaceae > VBCG01. Next base: position 113,728 of record CAVPMH010000019.1, on the reverse strand, counting down.
GTTGGCGCGCACGACGCGCTTCAGTTGCGAGAGCACGCGCGCGGCTTCGTCCTTGTCGGCGGCCACGACCGTCAGCGCACCGACGCGCTCGCCGTAAAGCGAAAACGATTTCGAGAACGAGCTCGAAACGAACAGCGGTCCGGAAGTCGCGGCAAACTTGCGCACGACGCCTGCATCGGCGTCGGTCCCATCGCCGAAACCCTGGTACGCGATGTCGAGGAAGGGCACGAGTCCGCGCCCGCGCACCGTCGCCAGGATCTGATCCCACTGCTCGGCGCTCGGATCGACGCCGGTGGGGTTGTGGCAGCACGCATGGAGCACGACGATCGTGCCGGGCGCCATCGCTTCGAGCGATGCGCGCATCGCATTGAAATCCAGCCCGTGCGTCGACGGATCGTAATAGGCGTACGCGGCGACCGGGAAACCCGCGCCCTCGAACAGCGCCCGGTGGTTTTCCCAACTCGGCTCGCTGATGCAGACCTTTGCCGACGGCGCGAACTTCCGCAGAAAATCGGCGCCTACCTTGAGGCCGCCGGTACCGCCCAGCGCCTGCACCGTCACCGCGCGTCCCAGCGCAACCACTTCGCTGTCGTTGCCGAGCAGCAGGCGCTGCACCGCCTTGTCGTAGGCCGGGATGCCGTCGATCGGCAGATAGACGCGGGGCGCCGCCTTGTCCGTTATTTCGCGCTCGGCGCGTTTCACGCATTCGAGGAGCGGCACCTTGCCGTTGTCGTCGCAGTAGACGCCGACACCGAGGTTCACCTTGCGCGGACTCGGATCGGCGTGGAATGCATCGGTAATGCCGAGGATGGGATCGCGAGGCGCAAGGTCGACGGCGCCAAACAAGGATGCGGCGAGCGGAGCGTTCATGTCAGGACCTGTTCAGGTGGGAACCGCGAAGTTGCAGCGCGAGGGAAAAATGGCTTCGCGCGGCGCGCGCGAAACGGGTTATTGTACCCCGCACGGCGGCGCCGGCCGGCTTGAGTCGAGAGGCGTTCGGCCCCACCTGCAACCCTTGCTGCTCAGGAGTTTTCGCCTCCGATGGCCCGCGCCGATACGCGTCTCGAACCCGCTCCCAGAATTCCGCCCGTCACCGCGCTGAAGACCGTCGCGCGGGCGGGCCGTTTCCTGCGGCCCTATCGGCGCCAGATCGTATTCGCCGCCATCGGCCTCGTCGTTGCCGCGGCGGCCGTCCTCGCCGTGGGACAGGGGCTCAAATTCGTCGTGGACCGCGGCTTTGCCGCGTCGAACGCCGGTGAGCTCGATCACATGCTGGGACTGATGCTCGTCGTCATCGTCGTCATGGCGGCGGCGACGTACATGCGCTTCTATCACGTGTCGTGGCTGGGCGAGCGGGTCACCGCCGACCTTCGCCGCACGGTGTTCGACCACCTCGTCGAGTTGCCGCCATCCTTTTTCGAGGCAACGCGCACCGGCGAAGTCATCTCGCGCCTCATCAACGACACGACGATGCTCGAGACGCTGATCGGCTCGAGCACTTCCGTCGCGATTCGCAACTCGCTGCTGATGGTCGGCGGTCTCGTGATGCTCGCATTGACGAGCCTCAAGCTCACGCTGCTCGTGCTTGCCGGCGTGCCGGTCGTCGTCGTGCCGATCATCCTGTTCGGCCGCCGGGTGCGCAAGCTGTCACGCGCAACGCAGGATCGGGTAGGCGACGTCGGCGCGTTCCTCGACGAGTCGCTGCACGAGATTCGCACCGTACAGGCCTACGGGCACGAAGATCGTGACCGCCGCGACTTCGCCGGCCGTGTCGAAGACGCGTTCGGCACCGCGGTGCACCGGATTCGGCAACGCGCGCTGCTCGTGGCGGCAGTCATCGTGCTGGTCTTCGGCGCCGTCGGCGTCATCCTCTGGATCGGCGGCCACGACGTCGTCGCCGGGCGCTTGAGCGCAGGCCAGTTGTCGGCGTTCGTGTTCTACGCGGTGCTCGTCGCGGGCGCGATCGGATCGATCAGCGAAGTGATCGGCGATCTCCAGCGCGCGGCCGGCGCCACCGAGCGGCTCTTCGAGCTGTTGAGCGTCGAGCCCGCGATTCGCGCGCCGGCGCACCCGGTGCCCATGCCGGCGCACGGCGAAGGCCGCGTGAGCTTCGACGACGTGACATTCCACTATCCGTCGCGCCCCGACACGCCCGCGTTGGAGCACTTCTCGCTCGACATCCGTGCGAGCGAGAAGGTCGCGCTCGTCGGTCCGTCGGGTGCCGGCAAAACGACCGTGTTCCAGTTGCTGCCGCGCTTCTACGATCCGGACACGGGCCGCGTGCGCATCGACGGCATCGATCTGCGGACGGCCGATCAGCACGACGTGCGTCGGCAACTCGCGCTGGTGCCGCAGGATCCCGTGTTGTTCGCCGCCAGCGTGCTCGAAAACGTCCGTTATGGTCGTCCTGACGCGAGCGACGCCGACGTGGCGGCCGCCTGCGATGCGGCGTATGCGACGGATTTCATCGAGCGCCTGCCTCAGCGCTTCGACAGTCCGCTCGGTGAGCGGGGCGTGCGGCTGTCGGGCGGCCAGCGGCAGCGACTGGCGATTGCGCGCGCGATCCTCGCCGACCGGCCGATCCTGCTGCTGGACGAGGCGACGAGCGCGCTCGACGCGGAGAGCGAGCGCATCGTGCAGCGCGCGCTCGAGCGATTGATGGCGGGGCGCACAGTGCTGATGATCGCGCACCGGCTCGCGACGGTCCGCCATGCCGATCGCATCGCGGTGATGGAGCGCGGCCGCATCGTCGCGATCGGCACCCACGACGAGCTCGTTCGCGACAACCCGCTCTATGCCCGTCTCGCGGCGTTGCAGTTCGCCGTTCCGGAAGCGCAGCCGTCTGTGATTGACCCGATAACCGAATTAAAATGATCGGTTCGCCGATCGAATCCGCGAGGCCATGATCGTCAAGTATCCCGATAGTCCGTACGAGTTGCATGAACCTTTCCAGCCTGCCGGCGACCAGCCGGAAGCGATCGAAAAGCTGACCGAGGGCCTGACCGACGGCCTGTCGTTCCAGACGCTGCTCGGCGTCACCGGCTCGGGCAAGACGTACACGATGGCGAACGTGATCGCGCGGAGCGGCCGCCCGGCGCTCGTGCTCGCGCCGAACAAGACGCTCGCGGCGCAGCTCTACTCCGAATTCCGCGAGTTCTTCCCGAACAATGCCGTCGAATATTTCGTCTCGTATTACGACTACTACCAGCCGGAGGCGTACGTTCCGTCGCGCGATCTCTACATCGAGAAGGACAGCTCGATCAACGAGCACATCGAGCAGATGCGCCTGTCGGCGACGAAGGCCATCCTCGAGCGGCCCGACTGCATCATCGTCGGCACCGTTTCGGCGATCTACGGCATCGGCGATCCGACCGAATATCACAGCATGATCCTGCATCTGCGCCAGGGCGACCGGCTCACGCAGCGCGATGCGATCAGGCGGCTCACCGAGATGCAGTACCAGCGTTCGGAGCTCGATTTCCGCCGCGGCACGTTTCGCGTGCGCGGCGACGTGCTCGACATCTTTCCGGCCGAAAACGCGGAAAACGCCGTGCGCGTTTCGCTCTTCGACGACGAGGTCGAGACGCTGCAGCTCTTCGATCCGCTGACCGGCCATCTGCGGCACAGGATGGCGCGCTACACGGTATTCCCGTCGTCGCACTATGTGACCGGACGCCAGAAGGTGCTCGACGCGATCGAAGGCGATCAAGGGCGAGCTCGTCGTGCAGAAGGACTACTTCGTCTCGCAGATGAAGCTGATCGAGGCGCAGCGGATCGAGCAGCGCACGCGCTTCGACCTCGAGATGATGGCGGAGATCGGGTTCTGCAAAGGCATCGAGAACTACTCGCGGCATCTGTCGGGACGCAAGCCGGGCGAGCCGCCGCCCACGCTGATCGATTACCTTCCGCCACGCGCGCTGATGTTCGTCGACGAAAGCCACGTGACGATTCCGCAGGTCGGCGGGATGTACAAGGGCGATCGCGCACGCAAGGAAAATCTCGTCAACTTCGGATTTCGCCTGCCGTCCGCGCTCGACAACCGGCCGCTGCGCTTCGACGAATTCGAGCGCCTGCTGCCGCAGACGATCTTCGTGTCGGCGACACCGGCCGACTACGAGCACAAGCACTCCGGACAGGTCGTCGAGCAGGTCGTTCGCCCGACGGGACTCGTCGATCCAACGCTCGACGTGCGGCCGGCCGCGACACAGGTGGACGATCTGCTGTCGGAAATCACGCTGCGGGTCGAGCGCAACGAGCGTGTCCTCGTGACGACGCTGACGAAGCGGATGGCCGAGGATCTCACCGACTATCTGGGCGAGCACAACGTCCGCGTGCGCTACCTGCACAGCGACATCGATACCGTCGAGCGCGTCGAGATCATCCGCGACCTTCGCCTCGGCGAATTCGACGTGCTGGTCGGCATCAACCTGTTGCGCGAAGGCCTCGACATTCCGGAGGTGTCGCTCGTCGCCATTCTCGATGCGGACAAGGAGGGGTTTCTGCGCGCCGAGCGCTCGCTGATCCAGACCATCGGCCGCGCGTCGCGGCACATCAACGGCAAGGCGATCCTCTATGCGGACCGGATGACCGACTCGATGAAGGCCGCTATCGGCGAGACGGAGCGGCGGCGCGCGAAGCAGATCGCGTGGAACGCGTCGATGGGCATCACGCCGAAGGGCGTCGAGAAGCGCATCAAGGACATGATCGAAGGCGTCTACGACATCGACGAGGAGCGCAAGGAGCAGAAGGCGGCGCAGGTGAAGGCGAAGTACGCCGCGATGCCCGGGAAGGATCTGGAGAAGGAACTGCGGCAGATCGAGAAGCAGATGGTCGACGCGGCGAAGAACCTCGAGTTCGAGCACGCCGCGGAGTTGCGCGATCGCCTTTACAAGCTGCGCGAGGCGCTGTTCGGCGTGGCGTTGCCGACGGAGACGTGATATTCAGGTCCCGCACCACTGGGGCAGCGTCCACACCGCGAATTCCTGACTTCATCGGCAGCCGATTGTTGTCGCGGCTCGCGGTGTCGTATCCTCGGTCGGCGCCGGAACGATGGGCCCGCGAGCGCAGGGGCCCGCGCCGCGCCGGAGTCTTGCTACGGCCGAACCTCGAACGCCCGAAACGATTGCGAAATCCGATGCATTCGCACGTCGCCGCACCAGCGGGGTTCGATCGGCGCATCGGATTCTGCCGCCGCGCGTTATCGGGGCTGACCCCGCAAGTTGTCGGGATAGTCGCTGCCCTGCTGTTCGCTCGGGCGCTGGTCACGACCCTCTCTTACGACTCGCCGATCGTCCGGCAATATGACCTCGGCGGGTGGCTTCAGCCATTTGTTGCGCGACTATGGCGAGTTGCTGATCCAGGGTGCCCCCATGGTCGTCATCGTCATCGGCGCCGCGAATCTCGGCCCGCGGCGCGGACCCGGGCGCCTCGCGGCTCTAACGGCGGCGGTCGTGCTCTCCGCCTTCGTTGGAGCGCTGGCACGCATAATCTTCTGGGCACCCTGGGGACTGCTGGTTTACGTCTGGCCGCGGTACGCCATCCTGGGAGGATTGCTGACCGTCGTCGGCGAGTTGTACCGACGCGAGGTAGCAAGCAACGAGGCGGCGCAGCAAGCCGAAATCGACCGCGTCGCGCTCGAGCGGGAGATGACCGAGGCAAGGCTGCAGGCTCTGCAGGCGCAGATCGAGCCGCACTTCCTGTTCAACACGCTGGCCAACGCGCGCCGGCTTTATGACGAAGATCACGCGGTGGGTCGGACGATGCTGGAAAGCCTGATCCGGTACCTCGAAATCGCGTTGCCGCGGATGCGGCAGGGCGAATCGACGCTCGAGCGCGACGTGGAGCTCATCGAGGCGTTCCTGCACATCCAGCAAATTCGCATGGGACGCCGGCTCGCGTTCAGTATCGACGTACCGCCGAGGCTCCGCGCGCACCCGATGCCTCCGATGATGCTGCTGACGCTGGTCGAGAACGCGATCAAGCATGGACTCAATCCGTCGCCCGGCGGCGGCCTGATCCGGGTGACCGCGCGGGCAAATTCCGACGCGTTGAGCATGACGGTGGCCGACACGGGAATCGGCTTCGCGTCGGCGTCTGGACCCGGCATCGGACTCGCGAATATCTCGGCGCGGCTCGCTGCCCAGTTCGGCGACCGGGCCAGTCTTACGCTGGAGAACAACGAGCTTGGCGGCGCTACCGCAACGATCGTGCTGCCGCTGACCAGCAGCGAAGCGATGGACCGGTGCGCAGATGCGCCGGACGCGATTTTTGACGCCAATCCGGGCTCGGCTGCGCGAGCCGCCGCCATGGCGCTGCAGCGATGACGACCTGGCGCGAGATGTCCGCGATTTCGACAAGGTCGCGCACTGGCGTGAAACTGGCGGCAGCGTGGCGGGCACGCTCGGGCACCTCACCTGGCGGGTGCTGGGCGGTGCTCTCGCAATGGTCCTGGTGTTTGACGTGTGGTCGGTCTTCGACGTCGCCTTTCGATCGCCGGACGCTTTTGCGCTCGAAGCTTACCTTTCCGCGGTCATCATCAACCTGATCGTCGTCGTGGGCATCATGTTCACTACTCGCGTCGCTGACGGGCTCGTCGACAAGGGCGCCAGTCGGCCTTTCACCTACGCGCTGGCGGTGCTGATCGGTTCGGCGATGGGCGCGCTCGCGCAGTGGCAGGCACACCAATGGATCCGACCGCGCTCGGTGGAGCGCGTCGACGGCGGTTTCGATCAATGGATCGTCCTGCAGCTCTGCCTCCGTGGGCTTCGAGTGTCTGATCTGGGGCTCGATCATCGTCTGGATCTACGTCAACCGCCGTGACGCCCTGCGCGCCGCTGCACGTCTGAATTCGGCGCAGGTGCAACGGACCGAGACACAGCGGCGCACGCTCGAGTCGCGGCTGCAGGCGTTGCAGGCGCGCGTCGAGCCGCAATTCCTGTTCAGCAGCCTGACCCAGGTGCACGACCTGTACGAAAGCGATCCGGCGAAGGGTCGGCAGGTGCTCGGCGACCTGATCGCGTACCTGCGCGGCGGCGCTGCCGCGATTGCGGGAAGCGGCGTCAACGCTCGGGCAGCGAGCTGGATCTCGCCATCGCCTACCTGAACGTCACGCGTGCGCGGGTGGGCGAGCACTTCGCGCTGGCCGTCGATGCATCGGACGCGGCGAAGGCAGCCCGCATGCCGGCGATGGTGCTGCTGCCGCTTATCACTCACATCCTGGTCCGTCGAGGTCCGCCTCGCGTCGGTTCCGACACGGTCCGTATCGCGGCGCGCACTGCGGGCGGCAGGCTGCGCCTGGAAATTGCGCACAGTGGCAGGCGCGTCGGTTCGGAACGCAGCGACGATCTGCACGATGTCGAGCAGCGGCTGCATGCGCTGTACGGCGACGAATGGACTCTCGCCGTTGAGCCGTCGGGCGACCACGGCACGCAGGTGATCCTGGAGTTTCCGCATGAAGCGACCGACGGCAGTCATCGCTGAGGACGAGCCGCCGTTGCGGCGTGAATTGAAGGACGCGTTGACCAGCCTCTGGGCGGACCTCGAAATCATCGCCGAGGCGGCGGACGGTCTGCAGGCGATCCAGGCGCTGGAAACGCACCGTCCCGACGTCGTGTTTCTCGACATCCAGATGCCGGGCGTGACGGGGCTCGATGTCGCGCCGTGTAGCGAGCCGGCGATGTCACGTCGTGTTCGTGACCGCGTACGATCAGTACGCAGTCGCAGCCTTCGAGCAGGGTGCGGTCGACTACGTGCTGAAGCCGTTTGTCACCGCGCGGCTTGCAGTCGCCGATCGCGCGCGTGAGGGACCGTATGAGCAGCGCGCCGGCCGACCTCGAGGGACTGCTGCGAACCCTCGCTGGGCGCGCGGAGCCGGCCAAGCGGTACCTGCGCTGGATCACGCTCGCGCAGGGGCGGACCGTACGGCTCATCACCATCGACGACATCAGCTATTTCCAGGCGGACAACAAGTACACCGTCGCCGTCACTGCGTCGGCGCAGTCGTTGATCAACAAGACGATCAGGGAACTGCTCGACGAGCTCGATCCCGACGTTTTTCGGCAAATCCACCGCGGCATCGTCGTCAACATCAACGCCATTGCCGCCGTCCATCGCGACTTGCGCGGGCGCTTCGAAGTACAGCTCAAGCAGCGCAAGGAGAGGCTGCCGGTCAGCGCATCGTTCGCGCACGTGTTCAAGCGGATGTAGGCGGGACTTCCGGTTTCGCGTCCGTCGCCACGCTGCGACGATCACACCGTTTTTTCGCGCGCCCGTCGGTATTCGATTGAGGCGCCGCCAGTGATGGCGGCACGATCTGGGGCGTGGCCTTGAATCGTTCCCCGAGCATCACCTCGTGAAGCGTCGATATTTCCTCGGAGCAGCCGCTGCCGGAATCAGCGGCTTGCTCGTGGGGTGCGGCCGCAATGCAGGCGGCGACGCCATGGCCGAGCCATCGCCGACACCGCGTGTGCTTCCCGAAGGGCTGCCACTGCGAACGCTCGGGAAGCTCGTCAACGAAAGTTCCGACGAGACCCAGTTCTCGGCGACTCTGGTCGCGGCACCCGCAGTCGCCGCCGCACTCCCTGGACAATCGACGCCGATGATTCTCTACAACGGCCAGGCCCCGGGTCCGCTCATCGAGTTGCACGAAGGCCAGCACGTTCGAATCACGCTCGACAACGAGCTCGATCAGGACTCGACGATCCATTGGCATGGCCTAGCGGTTCCGCCGGACCAGGATGGCAACCCGATGGATCCGGTGCACGCGGGCGTGCACCGGCTTTATGAGTACGACATCCCGCCCGGAACGGCCGGGACCTATTGGTACCATCCGCACCCGGACAGGGCGACCGCCGAGCAGGTTGCCCGCGGACTTGCGGGCCCGCTGATCGTGCGCGCGGCCGACGATCCGCTGGCGCACATTCCGGAAGTGACGATGTTCATCACCGGATTGAAGCTCGATTCGAACGCGCAAATCGCCGCCGACAACGCCATCGACTGGAGCGTGGGTCGGCAACTCGAAACGATCCTGGTCAATGGCGATCGCCTTCCCGTCCACATGGTACGCCCGGGAGCGACGCAGCGCTGGCGCCTCTATAACGCAACGGCCGCCAGGCATTTTCGCGTGGCGCTCGAAGGACACGCGTTGACGCTGGTCGGTACCGGCGGCGGCCTGCTCGGCGCCCCCATCGCGGGATTGCCGGAGATCCTGCTGGCGCCGGCGCAGCGGATCGAAATCCTCGCGACGTTGAACGCGTCGCCCAACAGTCGCTATCGTCTGCGCGCGCTGAGCTACGAGGCCGACTATCTTGGCCTTGGAGCCTACGCCGACGACGACTTGCTGACGGTCGTCACGACAAACGATATGCCGGCAACACCCGTCGACGTGCCGACATCGTTGCGACCGATTGCCGACCTCGGGCCCACGACCACTCGCCAACTCGTCGAACTCGACGAAGTCCACGGCCTGTGTACGCAAACAGGTGCGACCGTCACGTTCCTTATCAATAATCGCATCTTCGATCCGAATCGCGTGGACCTCACGACCGTTGCGGGACGCGTCGAGCTGTGGGACATCGTCAACCACACGGCGATGTCGCACCCGTTCCACATTCACGGCACGCAATTCCAGCTCGTGTCGCGACAGCTTGGCACGGTGGTGACGCCGGCCCCGTACCTCGCGTGGATCGACACGGTGCTCGTGCCGTCGCAGCAGACGGCGACGATCAAGGTGCGGCAGGCCCTGCCCGGCAAACGGATGTTCCACTGCCACATTCTCGAGCACGAGGACAACTGCATGATGGCGATCCTCGATGTGCAGGCTGCGTAGCTACGGCGGTGCACGTCGAATGGATTGTCCGCCGGCATCGACCATGCGCCATTCGATTCGCGTAGCGATCAATGGTATCTGATCGGCAGCAAATAACAGAGACAAGGGAGCGAACGATGAACAGCCACACCCATGCGTTAACGAGCGTTCGGCGGCATTGCCTGAAGACCGTTGCAACGTTCGTCATCGGAACTGCATTCACGACGCATGCCGCGGCGGATTTTCATACGTTCCAGGTCGAGCAGATTTACTCCAATGCCGATGGCACGGTGCAATTCGTCGTCATGCACGAAACGCAAGGCTTCGATGGCCAGCAATTCTGGAAGGGACATGCGCTGACGACCACGACGCATACGGGGGCTCCGATTACGAGCTACGTCTTCCCCAAGAACCTCGCGACCGGCGGTACCGCCGGGAGTCGGGCACTGATCGCCAGCCAGGGCTTCGCGGCGCTGGGTCTCGTCGCGCCCGATTTCGTCCTGCCGAACGGCTTTCTCGATTCCGCGGGCGGGGGCGTGAATTATGGCGGTGTCGATGCCGTGTCCTACGGCGCGCTGCCTGCCGACGGCGCGAAGGCGATCACGCGTACCGGCGCCGTCATCCAGAACCTGGCGACCAATTTTGCCGGCAAGTCGGCGTCCGTGGGAGCGTCGACGATCACGATCGGCGCCGGCTTCACCGGAGCGTGGTACGACCCCCAGCAAAGCGGACACGGGCTGTTCCTGGAGGTCCTGCCGGCGGACAAGCTGCTCGCGTGGTGGTTTACGTTTACGCCGGACGGAACACAGCAGTCGTGGTTCGGCGGTGTGGGAACCATCTCCGGCAACACCGCAACCGTGCCGGTCGCCTTGACCACCGGCGGGCGTTGGATCCCGAATTTCGACATGACGAAAGTCGTGAACAATCCCTGGGGTACGCTCAGCTTCACCTTCACCGATTGCAACAGCGGCCGGGTGGATTTCGCGTCGACTTATCCCGGTTATGGCAGCAATCACATGACGCTGACACGGCTTACGAATCCGGCGGGGTTGACGTGCCCGTGATGGGCAGCACCGAGCAGCCGCGTTTGCTGCGGCGAACGCCGTGATGAGCATCAAACCTCCGCGCCTATAATCGCAAGCGTGCGGGTCGCAGCGCCGGTCGGCGCAGCGACACGGCATGCGAAAACACCGCATGACCCCCGCCGGATCGTGCGGACCGCGAGGCAGGAGTCCCTATGGAAATGAACGACCAGGTGGCGATCGTCACCGGGGCGGCGAGCGGCCTCGGCAAGGCGATCGCGCAGCGTTTCGCGAGGGCCGGCGCGCGCGTCGTCATCGCCGATCTCGACCGTGGCGCAGCCGCCGCGACCGCGCGCGAAATCGATTCCGATCCCGGCAAGGCGATCGGCATTGCGATGGACGTCACCGACGAGCAGGCGGTCAACGCCGGCGTCGCCGAAGCCGTGGCGCGCTTCGGCGGCGTCGACGTGCTGGTCAGCAACGCCGGCATCCAGATCGTGCATCCGCTGGAGGAATTCAGCTACGCGGAATGGAAGAAGCTGCTCGCGATTCACCTCGACGGCGCGTTTCTCACAACGCGCGCCTGCCTGCCGCACATGTACAAGGCGGGTCGCGGCAGCCTCATCTACATGGGCTCGGTGCATTCGAAGCTCGCGTCGGTGCTGAAGGCGCCGTATGTCACGGCGAAGCACGGCCTGATCGGTCTCGCGAAGACGATGGCGAAGGAGGGCGCTGCGCACGGCGTGCGCGCGAACGTCATCTGTCCCGGATTCGTCCGCACACCGCTCGTCGAGCGGCAGATTCCGGAGCAATCGCGCACGCTCGGCATGTCCGAAGAGGACGTGATCCGCAAGGTGATGCTGAAGGACACCGTCGACGGCGAGTTCACGACGCTCGACGATGTCGCCGAAGTCGCGCTGCTGTTCGCATCGTTTCCGAGCAATGCGCTCACCGGACAGTCTCTGGTGGTCAGCCACGGATGGTTCATGCAGTGAGCGCCGGCGGGCCGCCCCGAGGCGCGAAGCGTCCCCCGGGGGGCAGCGCAGCGGCGCAGCCGCAAGCGTGGGGGGATCACATAAGGCGTATGGTTCGGCCGGCGCCCGCGAATGAGCGGCTGGCGTCCGTGCTGTTCGTTTGCATGGGCAATATCTGCCGCTCACCGACCGCGGAAGCCGTATTCCGCGCGCAGGCAAAGCGCGCCGGGCTGCTCGACCGGTTGCTGATCGAATCCGCCGGCATCGGCGACTGGCACGTCGGTAAGCCGCCCGACAACCGCGCTATCACGCATGCGCGCCGGCGCGGTTACGATCTCGATGCTTTGCGCGCGCGGCAGGTTCGCCGCGAAGACTTTGCTCGCTTCGATTACGTACTCGCGATGGACCTTCGCAACCTGCGCGACCTCAAGGCGTTGATGCCCCCGGACCACCCGGGATACGTCGGGCTGTTGCTCGATTTCGCGCCCCGGCTCGGACTGCGCGAAGTGCCCGATCCGTATTTCGGCGGCGGTGATGGCTTCGAGACGGTGCTCGAATTGACAGAGCGCGCCTGCGAGGGGCTGCTCGCGCACATTCGCAACCTGCAGCCGCGCGTCTGATCCGAAGCATCCGCGGAGTACGAGACGGCAATGAGCGACAATTGTCACCCGCCGGGATGCAATTGCTATCCATGAAGACCGTCACGATTCGCGATTTTCGGACCCGGCCCCGGGCAGTTCGCGACGCGCTGATCATTGCGAAGACCCGCAAGGCCCGGTCCCCGTCGCGCCCCGGGATGAGGATAGTCCTCGATCCGAATGTCCTGGTCTCCGGGCTGCTTTCCGCATGAAGTGTCCCTCGTCAGGCGCGTCGTCCTTCCGCGTTTCGACGATCTGCAACGGCTCGTCGGGGATCGCTACGCGCGGCGGACGCGCACGGCGCGGACGCGGCGTGTCGACCTCCTGCTCCTGCGACGGACGGCGCCGTGAAGCGCGTCTCGACGAGCACAAGACCCGAGTCGGGCGGCAACTGGAGGCTCGTCGGCACCGCGGCTTTCGGCTCCGGTTGCTCCTCGCGTTTGGCGACGGGCGTGTTCATGGGCGCTTCATTTGGCGTTGTCGTTTTTGACGTAAGCGCCGGCTGCTCGTCCTCGCTCGCCGCAAAGGCATCGGCTTGCGCGGGCTCTTGTTGAGCTGCCACGGCCTTCGCTGGTCGCATCGCACCATCGTCAGCGTCGGGTTCGGCAAACGAGCGCTCGGTCGGCACGACGTCGCTGCGCGTGTCCGACTGAAGGGCTGATGCGACTGGCGTCGATGCCGATGAGACAGGCGCCGGCGACGTCTCGCCTTGTGGTGCTGCACGCGGTCAGCGGCGACGGCGTCGCGCTTGGCAGATCGGCATGTGCGAGGCCCGGAACCGAAGTTTCGACGGTCGTTGCTTCGTCGGCGGGACCGCGGCGCGGCGGTCGTTCGGCACGCTCGCCGCGCTCATTGCCGCGGCCACGCCGGCCGCGACGTCGGCGGCTGCCGCCTTCGCGGTGCTCGTCGGCGCCGTTGCCCGCCGCGACAGGGCGCATTGCCTCGTTCGGCGCGAGTGGCGAGGGCGGCATTGGAAAGCTCGGCCGCTTCCCCGGCCTCCGGACGAGGCGCTTCCCTGGCTTCCGTCCGCGATTCGCGCGGTGGCCGGCCCGCGGGCTGACCCTTCGCCGCGCGCGGCTCGCGTCGTCCTTCGCGGCGCTCGCCGTCCTTTCGCGCCCCTTGCGCCGGGCGCGGCGTCTCGACCGCGCCATGCGCGTCGGGGCGGCGCGATTCATCGTTGGCGCGCGCGTCGCGATGCTCGCGTTCCGGACGCCGCTCGTCGCGGCGTGGCTGATTGCCGCCTCGCCCTTCGCCGCGACCGCGTCCTTCGCGACTCGCGTCGCGGTTCCTGGGCGGGCGGCTTTCACGCACGCGCTCGGCGGCCGGCTGCGCGACCGGCGCGGATATCGGCTTTGCCTCCGACGCCGGCGGCGTACGGAACCATTCCAGCATCCGGGAAAGCCACGAATGTACGTGAGGCGCCGGGGTGGGTGCCTCGGGAGGCGTCGGCGTGCGCGGTGCCACGATCGGCGCGGGCTGCGAGGGCGTGATGCCCTTGACGACCGCCTCCTGGCGGGGCTCCTTCGCTTCTTCCTTGCGCGCGAAGGCGTCGATGTCTTCCGGCTGCTCCACCATCTGGAACGACGCGGGCAGCGGCTCACCCTGGTTCAGCTCATCGTGGCGCATCCGCTGCACGCTGTAGTTCGGCGTTTCCAGATGCCGATTCGGCACCAGCAGCACGTTGACCTTGAAACGCGTTTCGACGGTGAGGACTTCGGCGCGCTTCTCGTTCAACAGGAACGTGGCGACATCGACCGGCATCTGCGCGACGATCTGCGCCGTGTTGTCCTTCATTGCCTCCTCCTGAATGATGCGGAGGATGTGCAATGCCGTCGATTCGGTGCCGCGAATGTGCCCGATGCCATGGCAGCGCGGACACGGTATGTACGCGGATTCGGCGAGTGCGGGGCGCAATCGCTGGCGCGAAAGCTCCATCAGGCCGAAGCGCGAAATCTTGCCCAGTTGCACGCGCGCACGATCGTACTTCAGCGCATCGCGCAGCCGGTTCTCGACTTCGCGCTGGTTCTTCGTGCTCTCCATGTCGATGAAATCGATCACGATCAGCCCGCCGAGATCGCGCAGGCGAAGCTGGCGGGCAATCTCCTCGGCGGCTTCGAGGTTCGTGTTGTACGCCGTCGTCTCGATGTCGCCGCCTTTCGTCGCGCGCGCCGAATTGACGTCGACGGCGACCAGCGCCTCGGTATGGTCGATGACGATTGCGCCACCCGAGGGCAGGGGCACCTGGCGCGAGTACGCGGTCTCGATCTGGTGCTCGATCTGGAAGCGCGAGAAGAGCGGCACGTCATCCTTGTAGAGCTTCACGCGCGACACGTTCGCCGGCATCACATGGCCCATGAACTGCTGTGCCTGCTCCTGGATCGCTTCGGTGTCGATCAGGATCTCGCCGATATCCGGATGGAAGTAATCGCGGATCGCCCGAATCACCAGGCTCGACTCCTGGTAGATGAGGTAGGCGCCGGACTGCAATTTCGCGGCGTCCTCGATCGCGCGCCAGAGCTGCATCAGGTAGTTGAGATCCCACTGCAGCTCTTCGGCGGTCCGGCCGATTCCGGCGGTGCGCGCGATGACGCTCATGCCGCTCGGAACGTCGAGCGAGGAAACGGCTTCACGAAGCTCGTTGCGCTCTTCTCCTTCGACCCGGCGCGACACGCCGCCGCCGCGCGGGTTGTTCGGCATCAGCACGAGGTAGCGGCCGGCGAGCGAAATGTACGTCGTGAGCGCGGCGCCTTTGCTGCCGCGCTCGTCTTTGTCGACCTGCACGATCAGCTCCTGCCCTTCGCGGAGCTGATCCTGTACGCGCACGCGCGATTCACCTTCGCTGTCGTCGCCGTTGCCGTCGGCGGCGCGGCGCGAAGGCTTGAGGAATTGCCGGGAGATTTCCTTGAACGGCAGGAAACCGTGGCGCTCGGTGCCGTAATCGACGAAGCACGCCTCGAGCGAAGGCTCGACGCGCGTGATGACGCCCTTGTAGATGTTGCTCTTGCGTTGTTCCTTGGAGGCGGATTCGATGTCGAGGTCGATCAACTTCTGACCGTCGACGATCGCCACCCGGAGTTCCTCCGCCTGGGTGGCGTTGAACAGCATGCGTTTCATGGACTGAGTTCCCCGGCGCAACGCCCGGGACAAACGGCTGGAACGAAGTCGCGCGCCGCAATCGAGGCGGCGCGGTTGACGCTTACGCGGCGGTTGCGGACGAAGACGGGCCGTCGGCCGGCACGGGCCGGAAGACGCGAGGTGAGCGAGACGGCTTACACATGGTTTCGCAATGCCGGCTCCAGGGCCGGGTTCTCGTCGTGCGGTCTTCTTCTTCGCAGACTAGCGGAGTTATCCGATCGGTTGCGGCCGCGTAACGTGGCAGCAGCAGCCGGGGCAGAATGGTTCGCTTTGGCGCCGCGCAGCGGCCGCTTCGAACCGGCCTTTGCCGGGTGCGGGAGCTGCGCTGTTCATTTACCATCGCTACTTGTTCGCGTGACAACTTCGCGCGGCGAGCGACTTAGCCGTTTTTTGCCCGGCGATACGCGCCGAGGCTCCGCTGCGTCGCGCACACGCCTCGCGCGTCGTTCCGACGCCGTTGAAGGCGGGGCGCGCGTTCGCGCGGTCCGATGACAATTATAAGCGAATGAACGGGTTAAGCAAGGATTCCGTGTCGTGGCTCACGGTCGACGAAAATGCGACGGGCCAGCGGATCGACAATTTTCTGCTGCGCATCCTGAAGGGCGTGCCGAAGAGTCACGTCTACCGGATCCTGCGTAGCGGTGAAGTGCGGGTCAACAAGGGGCGCGTCGGGCCCGACGTGCGGCTTGCGCCGGGCGACGTCATTCGCGTCCCGCCGGTACGTACAGCGGCACCCCCTCGTGCGCCGGTCGCGCGATCGTTCAAGCCGGGGATTCTGTTCGAGGACGACTGGCTGATCGGCGTCGACAAGCCTGCGGGCCTCGCGGTGCATGGGGGCAGCGGCATCGCACTCGGGCTGATCGAACAGCTGCGGGCGGCACGGCCGGATGCGCGATTCCTCGAGCTCGCGCACCGGCTCGACCGGGAAACGTCCGGCGTATTGCTCGTCGCCAAGAAGCGTGCAGCGCTGACCGGTCTGCACGCGCAGCTTCGGGACGGCGAAATCGACAAGCGCTATCTGGCGCTCGTGCGCGGGCCATGGAAGGACGCGATGCGCGTCGTCGATGTGCCATTGCATAAATTTTCAACGCGCGAAGGCGAGCGGCGCGTCAGGGCAGAGCCGAGCGGGCGGGCGTCGATGACGATCTTCCGGCTCGAGCGCGCGTGGCCGGCGCGCGTGCCGCCCGTTGCGCTGCTCGAAGCGGAGCTGAAAACAGGGCGCACGCATCAGATCCGCGTGCATCTCGCGCATCTCGGGCACGCGCTGGCGGGCGACGACAAGTACGGCGATTTCGCATGGAACCGGGAACTCGCCCGCGAAGGCCTGAAGCGGATGTTCCTGCACGCGCGCGAGGTGACGTTCGCGCATCCCGCAAGCGGCGATCCGATCGTCGTCGCATCGCCGCTGCCGGAAGCGCTCTCGCGATTCCTGACGGGCCTCGGCCGTGTGTGACGGTAGCCGCCCCGAACCGACACTCACGCGGTCATCGCGCGCGGCGTTGCGCGCGATGACCGGCGATGCGACCCATCGTGACCGGGTTGGTACGAATGAGCCCGCGCGCAACCCCCATCGCGATGGCTTCCTTGCGATTGAGTACGCCAAGCTTCGTCACGAGCTTGCCAAAGTGGAAATTCGCCGTCCGCGGCTTGATGCCAAGCTTGAGCGCGATATCGACGCTCGTCATGCCGTTGGCGGCCATCTCGAGGCATTGCGCTTCGCGCGGCGACAACGGCGCGATTCGAACCATCAATGCCAGCTTGTAATCGACCAGGTGAGCCATGAAGAAATCGTGATACGACATCGCAAGAAGAATGAGCTCGCCGAGTTGCCGGGCAACGAACTGCTTGCGCGCCTCGTCGACAGGCGTGAGGCTCGAGTTGATCGCGACGACGACGCGACCATGGTCGGGATCGCGAAACGACACTGCCACGCCGCTGCATATCCCGAAGCGCGCGGCATCGTTCAGGAAGTCGCGGCACAACGGGTCGTCCCTGAACTCGGCGGCGTCCCAGACGAGCGGGACATTGCGATTGTAGGTTTGCGTGACCCGCGGGTCGACCTCGATGTAGCCCCGCTCTCCGTAGAGCACCACCCATTCCCGAGGCGAGGTCGTCCAGACGAATGTTCGCGTGTCGCGCCGGCTGGGGCTGGGATCGGCCGACATGCCATACATGAAACTGTCGAAGCCGAGTTCCCTGACGATCGACTCCATGATCGGCTGCAACGGCTGCTGCTTCAGCGCCGCCTTCGACAGGCGGGCGATGTGATCGTTGGCGACATAGCCGCGGATGACCGCGGGCTTGCCCGGATCGATGACAGACAGCATGACATCCTCCCCGATTGTCGTGCTTCCGAATCGATGATACTCGGAACCTTTGCGTCGTCGATCCCTGGAATCGTGGAATATTCGCACCGGCAATCCGCTGCGAGAAAGGCGGAAAACGGTCGTTCCACTGTCACAATTGACGGTTGGTGAAAGCGGACATCCGGATGGTGCCCGCGTTCCGACCCGTTCGAATCAATGGGCTTGCAACCCTTCGACGACGTCGCCTGCGCCGATTCCCTTCGACGCAAACCACCCTTGCCGCATCTCGATCGCAAAAAGCGCGGGCCCTTTCGACCAATGCGTCGACTCGTCCTTCGGCCGCATGTCCTCGACGTTGAGGATGCGCCCGCTCGCATCGACGAACGCGATCGACAGCGGGACGTACGTGTCCTTCATCCAGAACGCCAGCGGCTGCGGCGCCTCGAAGACGAACAGCATTCCGTGATCCTGCCGCAGGCTGAACCGGTTCATGAGCCCGGTCTCGCGCGTCTGCGGCGTCGAGGCGACTTCGACGGTCAGGGCCTGCCCGCGGATCGTCAGCGTCCGGGTGGGAAGATCGGCGCACACGGCGAGCTGCGGCAACGCCAGCGCGCACGCGAAGCACAGCGAGGCGAAGTAACGGATCATGAGGATCGCCTCGAGGGGAAATTTCTCATAGTGATTCGTTCGGAGGAACGTTTCCCGTGAGCGCCGCATCGATGGCGGCGCGCGTGTACTGGCCGGCGAAAAGCGAAATGAACTCGTACACGAAGCCGCGCAGGAATACGCCCTTGCGAAGGGCGAGCCGCGTCGTCGATGCCGCGAACAGGTGGCTTGCGTCGAGGAGCTCGAAGCCCGCGTCCTTCGCGTGGTCGAAGGCCATCCTGGCGACGATGCCCACACCCATCCCGAGCTCGACATAGGTCTTGATGACGTCCGAATCGAGCGCGGTCAGCACGATGTTCGGCTCGAGTCCCCTTGCCGAGAACGCGGCGTTGATCGCCGAGCGTCCCGTGAACGAGAAATCGTACGTGACGATCGGGTATTGCGCGAGCGCCTCCAGCGTCAGCGGATGAATCGCCGCCAGCGGGTGACCTTTCGGAACGAGGATGCCGCGGTTCCAGCGGAAGCACGGCAGCGCGACGATGTCCGGATAATCGTCCAGCGCTTCGGTGGCGATGCCGACGTCGACTTCTCCGGAACGCGTCTGCTCCGCGACCTGCGTGGGGTTGCCCTGATGCAGCACGAGCCGGACCTTGGGAAAACGCGTCGCGAACTTCGACAGGACCGGCGGCAGCACGTAGCGCGCCTGCGTATGCGTGGTCGCGATGCCGAGCACGCCCGCATCTTCGCGCCGAAACTCGTCGGCAACGCGCTTGAGGTTGCCGATCTCGCGCAGCGCGCGGCGCGCGGTGGCGACGACGACTTCGCCGGCCGGCGTCAACGTCGCGAGCCGCTTTCCCTGGCGCACGAAAACGCGCAGGCCGAGCTCGTCTTCGAGTTGTCGAATCTGCTTGCTGATGCCGGGTTGGGACGTGTAGAGCGCTTCGGCCGCGTCGGAGACATTGAGGCCGTTGTCGACGATGGCGCAGAGGTACTTCAGCTGTTGAAGGTTCACCGGTTATAACCGCGAGATCGGTAGCGGCGTTTATTATATGCCGCAGGGTGCGACACTCATGACGCAGATCCTCAAACTGCATCCGACGCATCCGCAACCGCGCCTGATTCGCCTGGCGGCTGAAACCCTGCGCGGCGGCGGCGTCATCGCCTATCCCACCGATTCCAGCTACGCGCTCGGATGCCGGATCGGTGACGCCGAGGCGGCGAGGCGGATACGGCAATTGCGCGGCGTCGATGCGCGTCACCATCTGACGCTGGTCTGCCGCGACCTGGCGCACGTCGGCCGGTTCGCGCGGATGGATAACCGGCAGTTCCGGATCCTCCGCCGGGGCACGCCGGGAAGCTTCACCTTCCTGCTGCGCGCCACCCCGGAGGTGCCGCGGCGGGTCCAGCACCCGAAGCGCAGCACGATCGGCGTGCGTGTGCCGGATCACGCGATCGTACGCGCGCTGTTGAACGCGCTCGACGAGCCGATTCTCTCGTCGACGTTGATCCTGGCCGGGGACACCCAGCCCCTGAACGACGCCCAAACGATCGCGGCGCGCCTTGGCGGGCGCATCGAAGCGATCATCGATTCGGGGCCGTGTCCGGCGCTCCCGTCGACGGTCATCGATCTTGAAACGTCGCCGCCGACCGTCGTACGTCTTGGACTCGGCGATCCCGCGAGCCTCGGACTCGAGTCGGAAGAAGCCGGCGCCTGACGCGACTCGGAGGAACGCGGCACTTGAGGTAAACTAGCGCGTCTGGATGGATTTTTCGCTGCAGACCATCGTGCTGTGGGCGGTGCCGGTGGTCTTCGCGATCACTTTGCACGAAGCGGCCCACGGTTACGTCGCCAGGATGTTCGGCGACCGCACGGCCGAAATGCAGGGCCGGATCACGCTGAACCCGCTGAAGCACATCGATCCCGTGGGGACGATCCTGGTGCCGGGTGCGCTGATCCTGGCCGCGCGGTATCTGGGCGGACCGCCGTTCATCTTCGGCTGGGCCAAGCCGGTGCCGGTCAATTTCGGCAACCTGCGCAATCCCAAGCGCGACATGCTGTGGGTCGCGGCGGCGGGTCCCCTGGCGAATTTCGCCATGGCGGTCCTGTGGGCGCTGTTGCTGAAGGCGGCTGCTGCCGGCGGGCGCCGCGGAAAGCGTCGCACTGGCTTGAAATGGCGAAGATCGGCATTTCGATCAATCTTCTACTGATGGCGTTGAACCTGTTGCCTGTTCCACCGCTCGATGGCGGCCGCATTGCCGTCAGCCTGCTGCCGATGTCCGCCGCGCGCGCGTACGCGCGCATCGAGCCGTACGGGCTGTTCATCGTTCTCGGGCTGCTCGCATTCGGCGTGCTCGAACGACGTGATGCGGCCGGTGTTTCGGCTCGCCGAATGGCTGTTGCGGACGTTGCTCGGCCTTTAGCGCAAGCACTGACGCCATCGCTCTCATGTTTCCCGATCGGGTGTTGTCGGGCATGCGCCCCACCGGGCGCATGCACATCGGCCATTACCATGGCGCGCTCAAGAACTGGATCCGGCTGCAGGAAGAATACGAATGCCTTTTCTTCGCCGCCGACTGGCACGCGCTCACGACGCACTTCGACGAGAGCGAGTCGATCGCCGAAAGCGTGTGGGACATGTTCGTCGACTGGCTCGCCGCGGGCGTCGATCCCACGCGCGCCACGCTCTTCATCCAGTCGCGCATTCCCGAGCATGCCGAGCTGACGCTGCTGCTCGGCATGATCACCCCGGTGGGCTGGCTCGAGCGCGTGCCGACGTACAAGGATCAGCAACAGAAGCTCAGCGACCGCGATCTTTCGAATTTCGGCTTTCTCGGCTACCCGGTGATGATGAGCGCGGATATCCTCGTCTATCGCGCCAACAAGGTGCCGGTCGGCGAGGACCAGGTGTCGCATATCGAAGTCACGCGGGAGCTCGCGCGGCGCTTCAACCACATCTATGGACGCGAGCCCGGCTTCGAGGACAAGGCGCGCGCCGCGGTCAGGAAGCTCGGCAGCAAGAAGGCGAAGCGCTACGAGGCGTTGCGCACCGCCTTTCAGGAGCAAGGCGACACGCAGGCGCTCGAGGCTGCCCGCTCGCTCCTCGAGGACACGCAGAATCTCTCGCTCGGCGATCGCGAGCGGCTGTTCGGATTTCTCGAGGGCTCGCGCCGCGTGATCATTCCGGAACCGCAGCCGTTGTTGACGGAAACGCCGCGCGTACCGGGCCTCGACGGCCAGAAGATGTCGAAATCCTACGGTAATGCGATCCTGCTTCGCGAAGAGCCGGCGTCGGTGACGCACAAGATCCGGACGATGCAGACCGATCCCGCGCGCGTGCGGCGCACCGATCCCGGCAATCCGGAGAAATGTCCGGTCTGGGGTCTGCACCAGGTGTACTCGACCCAGGACACGCGCGACTGGGTGTGGCAGGGTTGCACGACGGCGGGAATCGGCTGCCTCGAGTGCAAGCAGCCGGTGATAGACGCGATCATTCGCGAGCAGCAGCCCATTCGCGAGCGCGCGCAACGCTACCTCGATGATCCGTCGCTCGTTCGCAACATCGTCGCCGACGGTTGCGAGCGGGCGCGCAAGCTCGCCGAAGAGACGATGCGCGATGTGCGCGAGGCAATGGGACTGCGCTATGACTAGCATCGACGCGGCACTCGATCTCGAGCATGCGACGCCTGAGCCGAAGCCGCTCGCGCGCGTGTACGGCGAGCCGCTCAACGAGTTGCCGCACGACCTGTACATCCCGCCCGAAGCGCTCGAGGTGTTCCTCGAGACCTTCGAGGGTCCGCTCGATCTTCTGCTCTACCTCATCCGGCGCCAGAACATCAACGTGCTCGACATCCCGATGGCGGAGCTCACGCGCCAGTATCTGGGTTACGTCGAGATGATGCGGCGCACGCAACTGGAGCTCGCCGCCGAATACCTGCTGATGGCCGCGGTGCTGATCGAGATCAAGTCGCGACTCCTGCTGCCGCGGCCGCCGGCGCCGCCAGGCGCCGAGGCCGAAGACCCGCGCGCCGAGCTCGTGCGCCGGCTGCTCGAATACGAGAAAATGAAACAGGCAGCGCGGGAGCTCGATGCGCTGCCGCTCGCCGAGCGCGACTTCACCACCGTGCGCGTGTGGTTCGACCGCCTGGCGGCGGAGCGCCTTCCCGACGTCGCCGCCGGAGGACCTGCGGGCGGCGTGGGCGGGCCTCATTGCGCGCGCGCGCGCCAACCGTCATCATCTCGTCACGCGCGAGCAGCTCTCCGTCCGCTCGGAGATGAGCCGGCTGCTCAAGATGCTGAAGCCTGCGCGCTTTGTCGAGTTCACCCGGCTGTTCGTCGAGCACGCCGACGTGGCGCACCTCGTCGTCACGTTCCTGGCGCTGCTCGAGCTCTCGCGCGAGCGGCTGATCAGCCTTGCGCAGGCCGAGCCGTACGCGCCTATCTACGCACAGTTGCGCAGCGAAGCGCCGTTCGCGCTCGCCGCGGATATCGAGTAGGCGCGACGATCTTTCCCGCAATCGCCCTCTGGTAAATCGAACATCCGGCCCAACGATGTCTGAACCGAACGAACAGAAGTGCGTGCTCGAAGCGGCGCTGCTCGTCGCCGGCGAACCGGTGCCGGCCTCGCAGCTCGCGAAGCTCTTCGAGCCGGCGCTCGATGCCGACACCGTCCGCACGCTGCTCGAGGAGCTCGCGCAGGACTGGTCCACGCGCAAGGTCGAGCTCGTCGAGGTCGCGTCGGGCTGGCGCTTTCAGGGCCGGCGCGACGTGCAGTCGTTTCTCGATCGGCTCGCCCCCGAGAAGCCGCCGCGCTATTCGCGCGCGGTGATGGAAACGCTCGCGATCATCGCTTATCAGCAGCCGGTCACCCGCGGCGACATCGAAGCGATCCGCGGCGTCGCCGTGTCGACGAACGTCATCAAGACGCTCGAGGACCGGCAATGGGTCGAAGCGGTCGGCCATCGCGAAACGCCGGGCCGTCCCGCGCTCTACGCGACGACGAAAACGTTTCTCGACGATCTTTGCCTCACCTCGGTCGCGCAATTGCCTCCGCTCGCCGAGCTCGATTCCTCCCACTTCCTGGAGATGCCTGATGTCCCCACCAAGGCCGCCGAGGCGCCACACGCACTCGCGACCCCGAGTCCCGGGTCCGATCGAACAGCCGAATCTGGCGCTGCAGCGGATCGCGGAGAGCTTGCCGCCTCCGAAACACAAACGGTCCACTGACGAAATCTTCAGCGAGCCGCAACGCCTGCACAAGGTGCTGGCAAGCTGCGGCTTCGGTTCGCGCCGCGCGATGGAGGAACTGATCCTCGCCGGACGCATCACCGTGAACCGGATGCCGGCCGACGTCGGCCAGAAAGTCGGCCCCGGCGACGAGGTGCGCATCAACGGCGACCTCGTCAAGGTCCGCTTTTCCGAGCCCCGTGCGCGCGTGCTGATGTATCACAAGCCGGCGGGCGAGCTCGTCACGCGCGACGATCCCGAGGGCCGTCCCACGGTGTTCGCGAAGCTGCCTTCGATCGGCAACGGCCGGTGGATCAACGTCGGTCGGCTCGACTACAACACCGAAGGTCTGCTGCTCTTTACGAACTCGGGCGAGCTCGCGAATCGCCTGATGCATCCGCGCTACGAGGTCGAGCGCGAATACGCGGTGCGCATCATGGGCCGTCTCACCGATGAGCAGATGCAGGCGCTCACGACCGGCATCCAGCTCGACGACGGCCCGGCGCGCTGCGAGAAGGTAAGCGACGGCGGCGGCGACGAGGACGGATCGAATCATTGGTACCACGTCGTGCTGAAGGAAGGCCGCAACCGGGAAGTGCGGCGCCTGTTCGAGGCGCTCGGCGTCATGGTGAGCCGCCTGATCCGCACGCGCTTCGGCGCGGTCGCGATGCCGACGCATCTCAAGCGGGAGCACGTCGCCGAGCTTGAATCCGCGGAGGTCGACGCGATCATTGCGTCGGCGGGATTGCGATCGTCGGCGGAGCGGCCGCCCCAGCGTTCCGACACGCGCAGCGCACGTTCGGGAAAAGGGAACGGTGGACCGTCGCTCGGCGGAGGAAGACCGCCATCGAACGCGCACAAGCCTCGCCCGCACGGGGCGCGCGGACCGCGTCCGGCGTTCAACGCGAAGGCGCGGCCCGCCGGCGGCGCGCAAACGCCGACTTTGGGCAACGAGGCGCCGGCACCGCCGCACAAGGGCGCTCCCCGCCGGCCCGCGCAGCAGCATCCGAAGAATGCGCGCGCCTGGAAGCATCGCGGCGGGCCCGGAAAGCCGCCGGAAGCGGGTGGCCCGCGGCCTGCACGCGACGAATCACGACGCAAGCCCGCGAAGCCGCACGCGCAAGGTCCGCGGCCGTCGCATCCGCGTCACAATTTCGATGAAGTGCAGCCGCAAAGCAACGCGAATGCATCGCCGTTCGGGCGCGGCACGCTGGCGGTCGCCGGTGGTGCGCAGCGTCCGTATGCCAACGATGGCGCGCCTCGGCATCGCAGCGGTCCGCGCGCGCACAAGGCAGGTTTCGGGAACGGGCGCGGACGCGCAATGGGCACCGTGGGTACCGGTCCCTTCGGCGATCGGCGCGATGCGGCCGAAGGCGACTACAACAAGCCGCATGCCAAGCCCGTGGCGCAAACGCAGATTCGCTCCAAGCGCACGCGAACGGTGGTTCAGGCCGACGTCGCTGCCGATGCGAACGGTCACGCCGCCGCGCGTGCCGAGCGATCGCCGGTCAAGGACGACGAGTCGTAAGCGCAATGGCTGCGACAGGCGCTGATTGCTCAGCCGTCTTCATGACGAAACGGACTTCCCGACTCGAGCTCGTCGATCGAATGCGCGACATCGACGCGCTCGCGCGTGCAGTAGTCGGCGATGGCCGCTTCGAACGCGCGGTCGGCGATCGCGTGCAGCGAATGCGTGGCGACGGGCAGTAATCCGCGCGCCAGCTTGTGCACGCCCTGCGCGCCGCCCTCGAAGCTTTCGATGCCGCGCTCGATGCAGAATTCGATCGCCTGGTAGTAGCAGGCCTCGAAGTGCAGCCCCGGCACGTATTCGCGCGCGCCCCAGTAGCGTCCCCATAGCGTCTTCGCGTCGAACACGTCGAGCGCCGCGCAAAGCCGCCGGCCAGCGCGGTAACCGATGACGAGCAGCAGGTGATCGGCAAGCGTCGCGGCGATGCGGTCGAAGAAGTCGAGGGACAGATACGGCGTCGAATGATGTGCGCGGTACGTGCGCGTGTAGCACTCGAAGAAGAATGCGCGGTCGGCAGCGCTGATGTCGGCGCCGACGCGGCGGACGAACGTCACGCCCGCTTGCGCGAGACGCCGCCGTTCCTGCCTGATCTTCTTGCGCTTGTCATGGTTGAACGCCGCCAGGAAATCGGCGAAATCGCGATAGCCCTGGTTGCGCCAGTGGAACTGCAGCCCGTCGCGCGTCAGCATGCCGGCGGCAGCGCCCTCCCGCGACTGCGTCTCGTCGGTGAACAACACGTGCAATGACGAGTAACCGCGATGCAATCCGCCGAGCGCGCGCGCGAGCAGCGCGCGGCGCGTCATCGCATCGGGCGCCAGCAGCCGCGCGCCGGGCACCGGCGTGAACGGCACCGCAGCGACGAGCTTCGGGTAGTAGCGCCGCCCGTAGCGCCGATACGCATCGGCCCAGCCCCAGTCGAAGACGTATTCGCCGTAGCTGTGCGTCTTCGCGTACAGCGGCATCGCGCCGATCAGCGCCGATTGGTTCCACGCGGTGAGAAAGCGCGGCTGCCAGCCCGTTTCCTCGGACGCGCATCCGCTGTCGTGCAAAGCGGAAAAATATTCGTGCGACAACAGCGGCGCATCGTTGGCGAGCCGATTCCACTGCGCGGCGTCGATTGCCGACAGTGGCACGTCGTCGCGGATCAGCGGCGCGGCCACCGGCAGGCGTGGAAGCGAAGAGGGTGCGTGCATCGTCAGTGATCTGCAGCGGAGGAATCGATTGTCGCCGTTGTGCGCACGTCCTCAAGCGGAGCGCCGCGACGCGCGTGCTACCATTTTGCATGCGAATGGCGCTGGCGCAGTTGAACCAGAGGCTCGGCGACCTCGCAGGCAATGCGGGCGCGCTGCTCGCGGCCATCGACGAAGGACGCCGCGCCGGCGCGTCGCTCGTCGTCACGCCCGAGCTGTCGCTGTGCGGCTATCCGCCGGAAGACCTGCTGCTGCGCCCGGCGTTCCTCGACGCGTGCGCAGTCGGAGCTCGCGGCGCTCGCCGCGGAAGTCACGGGGGTCACGGCGATCGTCGGCTTTCCCGAGCGTCATGACGGCGCGCGCCACAACGCGCTCGCCGTGCTGCGCGACGGGCGCGTCGCGCGGCATCTACCGCAAGCACCATCTTCCGAACTACACGGTGTTCGACGAGGAGCGCTATTTCGAGCCGGGCACGGCGCCGTGCGTGTTCGACGTCGACGGCGTACGCTGCGGCGTCGTCATCTGCGAGGACTGCTGGTTCGCCGGACCCGCCGCCGCAGTCGCGCGAGGCAGGTGCGCAGGTCGTGATCGTCCCGAACGGCTCGCCGTATCACACGTTGCAACAGGCGGCGCGGCGCACGCAGATCGACGCGCGCGTGCGCGAGACCGGCGTGCCGTTCGTGTACGTCAATCGCGTCGGCGGACAGGACGAGCTCGTGTTCGACGGCGCGTCGTTCGTCATGGATGCCGACGGCGCAATCGCGCAGCAGCTTCCCGCGTGGCACGAGACCGTCGCGATCGCCGAATTCGACGGCGCGCAGCCGCGGCATGTGCGCGGCGTTCTCGACTCGACGCTCGAGCCGAACGTGTATCAGGCGCTGGTGATGGGCGTGCGCGATTACGTCGGCAAGAATCGCTTCCCCGGCGTCCTGCTCGGGCTCTCGGGCGGCGTCGATTCCGCGCTGACGCTCGCCGTCGCCGTCGACGCGCTGGGTCGCGAGCGCGTGCGCGCCGTCATGCTGCCGTCGCAATACAGCGCGTCGATCAGCCTCGAAGACGCGCGCGAGATGGCGCGCATCGTCGGCGTGCGCTACGACGAAATTCCGATCGGCCCGATGTTCGACGCGTTTCTCGCGTCGCTTGACGGACGAGTTCGCGGGCCTCGCGCCGGATGCGGCCGAGGAAAACATCCAGGCGCGCATACGCGGCACGCTGCTGATGGCGCTGTCGAACAAGTTCGGCGCCATCGTGCTGACGACCGGCAACAAGTCGGAGATGGCCGTGGGCTATGCGACGCTGTACGGCGACATGGCGGGCGGCTTCGCCGTGCTGAAGGACATCAGCAAGACGCTCGTCTACCGGCTGTGCCATTACCGCAACAGCCTCGGCCGCGTGATCCCCGAGCGCATCATCACCCGGCCGCCTTCCGCCGAGTTGCGTGCCGATCAGGTGGACCAGGATTCGCTGCCGCCGTACGACGTGCTCGACGCCATTCTCGAGGCGTACGTCGAGCACAACCGCGCACCGGCGCAGATCGTCGCGCAGGGATTTCCCGCCGACGACGTGCAGCAAGGTCGTGCGGCTCATCAAGGTCAACGAATACAAGCGACGGCAGGCCGCGGTCGGCATTCGCATCACGCCGCGCGGATTCGGCAAGGACTGGCGCTATCCGATCACGTCGGCATGGAACGAATGGGAGAGCGTAGGCAGCTCGCCGCTGGCGTAACGGGAACCCATTTCGTGTATTCTTCCCGCGCCAGCGAACCGCACCGGATATCCGAATGAAAAAGATCGAAGCGATCATCAAGCCGTTCAAGCTCGACGAAGTGCGCGAAGCGCTGTCGGAAGTCGGCGTGTCCGGCCTGACGGTCACCGAGGTCAAGGGATTCGGGCGCCAGAAGGGCCACACCGAGCTCTACCGCGGCGCCGAGTACGTCGTCGACTTCCTTCCGAAGGTCAAGGTCGAAATGATTCTCGCCGACGCGATGGTCGAGCGCGCGATCGAGGCGATCGTGAAGGCCGCGCGCACCGGCAAGATCGGCGACGGCAAGATTTTCGTCACGGCGGTCGAGCAGGTCATTCGCATTCGCACCGGCGAATCCGGCGAAGCGGCGGTCTGAAGGGCGGGAGTTCCGGCGCGGCGCCGGACACCCGAGTGCATAACCAACCCGGGAGACGTCATGTCATTCGCGAGCGAGTTCAAGCAGTTTGCGGTCAAGGGCAACGTGATCGACCTCGCCGTCGGCTTCATCATCGGTGCCGCGTTCGCGCAAGATCGTCGATTCGCTGGTCAAGGACATCATCATGCCGGTCGTCGGAAGGATCTTCGGCGGCCTCGATTTCACGAACTATTTCATCATGCTGAAAGCGCCGCCGGCCGGCTATTCCGGGCCGATGACGTACGACGCGCTGACCAAGGCCGGCGTGCCGCTGTTCGCGTACGGCAACTTCATCACGGCCGTGATCAATTTTCTCATCCTCGCGCTGATCATCTTCATCATGGTGAAGCAGGTCAACCGCCTGAAGCGCGCCGCCCGCCGCGCCGCCGCGCCGCCGGAGGAAGTCATGCTGCTGCGCGAGATTCGCGACGCGCTGAAGCGCTGAGGTCGGGCGTCGCTGACGCCGCGAGCGCTTGACCCCGCCGCTTGGCGATTCTCATAATCGGCCGGTTTTGCGCGCGTCGTCCCTTCGCCTCGCCTTTTCGGAGAATTCATGCCCGTTCCCTTCGCACCGCCCTCATCGTCCTCGGGCTCGGACTTGCTTTCGCGCCGCTCGCGTTCGCCGACGTCACGATCGGCGTCACGTTGTCGGCGACGGGGCCGGCCGCTTCGCTCGGCATTCCCGAAAGGAACACGTTCCAGATGCTGCCGACGTCGATCGGCGGCGAGAAAATCAGTTGGATCATTCTCGACGACGCCTCCGACACGACGCGCGCGGTGACGAACACGCGCAAGCTCATCAGCGAGGACAAGGTCGACGTCGTTGTCGGTTCGACGGTGACGCCGAATTCGCTGGCGATGGTCGACATCGTCGCGGAAGCCGAAACACCGATGATCTCGATGGCAGCGTCGGCGCGCATCGTCGATCCGGCGAATCCCGCGACACACTGGGTGTTCAAGGTGCCGCAAAACGATTCGCTGATGGCCGACGCGATTGCCATCCACATGAAGGCGAACGGCGTGAAAACGCTCGGTTACATCGGCTTCAACGACGCATACGGCGACAGCTGGCTCGCCGAGATAAAGCGCTCGGCGCAAACCGCGGGCATTCGCGTCGTCGACGACGAAAAATACAACCGTAACGACGCATCGGTGACCGGGCAGGTCCTGAAGCTGGTGGCGGCGAAGCCCGACGCGATCCTGATCGGCGCGTCGGGCACGCCCGGCGCCACGCCGGAGAAGGAGCTCGCCGCGCGGCACTATACGGGCAAGATCTACCAGACGCATGGTGTGGCCAATCCCGACTTCCTGCGCGTCTGCGGCGCCGATTGCAACGGCACTTACCTGCCGATCGGACCCATGCTCGTGTACGAGCAATTGCCCGAATCGAACCCGGTCCGCAAGATCGCGGCGCAGTACATCACCCAATACGAGGCGAAATACGGCAAGGACTCGCGCACCACGTTCGGCGGGCACGCCTACGACACGTTCATGCTGTTGTCGCACGCGGTCCCCGAGGCCCTGAAGAAGGCGCGACCGGGCACGAAGGAATTTCGCGCGGCGCTGCGTGACGCGCTGGAAAGCGCGAACGTCATCGGCACGCACGGCGTGTTCGTCATGTCGCCGCACGATCACAACGGGCTCGACAATCGCGCACGCGTGATGATCCGCATCGAGAACGGCAAATGGGTGCTCGCGAAATGACTTCGCGCTGACGGCGTTGTCCCGGAATCGGTCGCTGCCGGGCAGGGCGCACGTGACTGCCGGATGAATCGCTGCGGCGACTCGCGTCCCCCATGGATCTTTCGATTGCCGCGTTCCTCGTGCAGGACGGCGTCACGAACGGCGCGATCTATGCGCTGCTGGCGCTGGCGCTCGTGCTCGTGTTCACCGTCACGCGGATCGTCTGGATCCCTTCCGGCGAGTTCGTCACCTACGGCACGCTGACGCTCGCCGGCCTCCAGCTCGGCAAGCCGCCGGGAACCGTCGGGCTGCTGATCGGGATCGCCATTGTCGCGGCACTCGTCGAAACGGTGTCCACGTTGCGTCGCCGCGCAATGGCGACGCCTGCCGGCGCGCCTGGCGCTTTGGCTCGGCGTGCCGTTGCTGATCGCGGTCGCCGTCTGGTGGGCGGCGCCACGCGCACTGCCGCTGCCGATCCAGGTGCTGCTGACGCTGGCCGCCGTCACGGCACTCGGCCCGTTGCTGTATCGGATCGTCTACCAGCCGATCGCCGACGCGAGCGTGCTCGTGCTGCTCATCGTGTCGGTCGCCGTGCACTTCGCGCTGACGGGCCTCGGCCTGTGGTTTTTCGGGCCGGAAGGCTCGCGCACGCCGGCGTTCACCGACGCATCGCTGCAGGTACGGCAACTGACGTTCAGCGCGCAGAGCCTGCTCGTCGTCGGCACCAGCATCGTGCTGATCGGCGCGCTCTATCTGTTCTTCGGACGCACGCTGTACGGCAAGGCGCTCCACGCAACGGCGGTCAACCGGATCGGTGCGCGGCTGGTCGGCATTTCACCGAGTTTTGCCGGCACGCTGACGTTCGTGCTCGCCGCGCTGTTGTGCGCGTTCTCGGGCGTGCTCATCGGTCCGATCACGACCGTCTATTACGATTCCGGATTCCTCGTGAGCCTCAAGGGATTCGTCGGCGCGATCATCGGCGGCCTCGTCAGCTATCCGCTCGCGGCAGCCGGCGCGCTTGTCGTCGGATTGCTCGAATCGTTCTCGTCGTTCTGGGCGAGCGCGTACAAGGAAGTCATCGTCTTCACGCTGATCATTCCGGTGCTGCTCTGGCGCAGCCTCACGACGCATCATCACGAGGAAGACGAGTAGTGCAGCGGGGGACGGTCACGGCGAACCGCATGGCGACGATCGCCTTCGCGCTGGCGCTCGCGGCGGTGCCGCTCGCCGCGCCGCCATTCTGGGTGACGCTCGGCAACTACATCGGCCTCTACAGCATCGTGACGCTCGGGCTGGTGCTGCTCACCGGCGTGGCGGGACAAACGTCGTTCGGCCAGGCCGCCTTCGTCGGCCTCGGCGCGTACACGACGGCTTTCCTCACGACGCGCTACGGCACGTCGCCGTGGCTGGCGCTGCCGGCGGGCCTGTTGATCACGCTCGTTGTCGCATTGGCGCTCGGCTTCATCACGTTGCGCATGCAGGGTCATTACCTGCCGCTGGCGACCATTGCCTGGGGCATCAGCCTGTTCTTCGTCTTCGGCAATCTGGAGTGGCTCGGCGGGCATACCGGCATGACCGGAATTCCGGCGCTGGCGCTCGGCGCACTCGATTTCAAGGACGAGCGCCATTTTTACTTCCTGATCTGGGTGGTGGCACTCGCCGCGCTATGGACGACGCACAACCTGCTCGACTCGCGCACGGGCCGCGCCTTTCGCGCGCTTAAGGGCGGGCTCGAGATGGCCGAGTCGTTCGGCGTGAACGGCGCACGCCTCAAGATCGTCGCGTTCGTCTACGCAGCCTTGCTCGCCTGCATCTCCGGATGGCTGTACGCGCATCTGCAGCGCTTCGTGAATCCGACGCCGTTCGGCATCAACCAGGGCATCGAGTATCTGTTCATGGCCGTTGTCGGCGGCTCGGCCAGCGTCTGGGGCGCAATCGTGGGCGCGACATTGCTGACGTTGCTGAAGCAGATGCTGCAGGACGTGCTTCCCGCGATTCTCGGACGCGCCGGCAATTTCGAAACCGTCGTCTTCGGCGTTCTGATGATCCTGCTGCTGCAATTCGCCCGCAACGGCGTCTGGGCATGGATTGCGCGGCTGCTGCCGCCTCGCAGGCCGGCGACGATCCCCGATGCGCCGCCGCTGCCGGCGCGGGCCAGGACGAGAACGGGCCATGGCGCATTGCTCGAAATGAAGCGGGCGCGAAAGGCATTCGGAGGACTCGTCGCCGTCAACGACCTGACGTTCGACATTCGCGAGGGCGAAATTCTCGGCCTCATCGGCCCCAATGGCGCGGGCAAGAGCACGACGTTCGCGCTCATCAGCGGCGCGCTGGCGCTGTCGGGAGGCGAAATCCTGTTTTGCGGCGAGTCGATCGGCGCCCGGCCGCCGTACCGGATTGCGCGGCTTGGCATCGGGCGCACGTTTCAGCACGTGCGGCTGTTGCCGCGGATGTCGGTGCTTGACAACGTCGCGTTGGGCGCGTATCTGCGCGGCCGGGCAGGCATATTTCGCGCGGCGTTGCGACTCGATCGCGCGGAGGAGGCGCGCACGCGCGCCGTCGCCGCGGGCGCAATCGCGCGCGTCGGCCTTACGCGTGCACCTGCACGACGATGCCGTCAGCCTGCCGCTCGGCAAGCAGCGGATCGTCGAGATCGCGCGCGCGCTCGCCGCGGACCCGTCGTTGCTGCTGCTCGACGAGCCGGCTGCGGGCTTGCGCCCCGCGGAAAAGCAGGCGCTCGCCGATCTGCTGCGCGCGTTGCAGCGCGATGGCATGACGATCCTGCTGGTCGAGCACGACATGGACTTCGTCATGGACCTGACCGATCGCCTGATCGTGATGGACTTCGGCGAAAAGCTCGCCGAAGGGCTGCCTGCGGAGATCCAGCGCAATCCGCGCGTGCTCGAGGCGTACCTGGGCGGCGTCGACGGCGCAGCTCCTGCGCAGTGCAGCGCACGCCGCGCTTCGACCGTTGCTCGCGGTCTGAGGCGACTGTCGGTCGCCTACGGCAAGGTGCTCGCCGTGCGCGACGTGTCGCTTCAGCTTGCGCCGGGCTCGATCGTCACCGTCATCGGCCCGAACGGCGCCGGCAAGACGACGCTGCTCGCGGCGATCGCCGGGTTGCTCCCGGCGCAAGGCGCCGTCCATTGCTTCGGCTGCGACGCGACGTCGTGGACCGTCGAGGAGCGCGTTGCGCGCGGTCTCGTGCTCGTCCCCGAAAGGCGCGAGCTGTTCGCGTCGATGAGTGTCGAGGACAACCTGCGGCTCGGCGCATTCGCGCGTCGCCGTGAGCGGCGCGCGATGGCGATGCTGGCGGAGGTGTACGCGCGCTTTCCCCGGCTCGCCGAACGGCAGCATCAGCTTGCCGGCACGCTGTCGGGCGGTGAGCGCCAGATGCTCGCCCTCGGGCGCGCGCTGATGGCGAAGCCGAGGCTGCTGATGCTCGACGAGCCGTCGCTCGGTCTTGCGCCGCTCGTCGTGCGCGACATCTTCGCGATCATCGCGGCATTGCGCGCGACCGGCGTCGCGGTGCTGCTCGTCGAGCAGAATGCGCGGGCGGCGCTGCAGATCGCCGACTATGGGTACGTGCTCGAAACCGGCCAGCTTGCATTCGAAGGGCCGAGCCGCGAGCTCGCGTCCAATCCGCGGGTTGCCGCAACCTATCTCGGACAACGCAACAAGGCGCACGCCGTCGACGCCGGTACGCCGGCGGGTGGCCCGCAACGGGGAAATGGCTAGTGTCGGTTGAAGCGCGCTGCCGGAACCCCCATCATCCGGAAGTGTTCCCCCAGGATGCCCGCCATCGGGCGACCCCTCTCGTCTTTCAAAAGGATTCCGGTGACCGAAGCAACGCTTGCCCCGATATCCGCCGCATTGCTTGCCGACGCCGACCGGCTTTTGCTGGCACCGGCCAATCTCGATCTCGACAAGATCTCGCGCGTGCTCGGCTCGATTCATGCGCACGACATCGATTTCGCCGATTTCTATTTCCAGCATTCCTGCTTCGAAAGCTGGAGCCTCGAAGAGGGCATCGTCAAGGCCGGCACGTTCAACATCGACCGCGGTGTCGGCGTGCGGGCGGTGAGCGGCGACAAGCAGGCGTTCGCCTACTCCGACGACATTTCGCTCGCGGCGCTCGAAGAGGCGTCGAACGCCGTGCGCGCGATCGGCCGCCAGGGACAATCGGCGTCCACGCCGCTGAACCGCACCGGCGAATCGCGTGTCGCTCTATCCGACGGCCGACCCGGTACAAAGCCTCGCCGACGCGGCGAAGGTCGGCGTGCTGACGCGCCTCGAGCGCATCGCGCGCGCGCTCGATCCGCGTGTCGTGCAGGTGATGGCATCGCTTGCCGGCGAGCACGAAACCGTGCTGATCGCGCGCAGCGACGGCCTGCTCGCGGCCGACGTGCGGCCGCTCGTGCGGATGTCGATCACGGTGATCGTCGAGGAAAACGGTCGCCGCGAGCAAGGCTACGCGGGCGGCGGCGCGCGCCTCGACTACGGCTACTTCACCGACGACGCAGCTTCAGATGTTCGCGAAGGAGGCGGTCGATCAGGCGCTGGTCAATCTTTCCGCGCGCGATGCGCCGGCCGGCAACATGACCGTCGTGCTCGGCAACGGCTGGCCGGGCATCCTGCTGCACGAGGCGATCGGTCACGGCCTCGAGGGCGATTTCAACCGCAAGGGGACGAGCGCATTTTCGGGCCGCATCGGGCAGCGCGTGGCGGCGCCGGGCGTCACGGTCGTCGACGACGGCACGCTGATTGATCGGCGCGGATCGCTCAACCTCGACGACGAAGGCCACGCGACGCAGCGCACCGTCCTGATCGAAGACGGCATCCTGCGCGGCTACATGCAGGATCGCCTCAACGCGGGATTGATGAACACCGGCGCTACCGGCAACGGGCGTCGTGAATCGTTCGCGCACCTGCCGATGCCGCGGATGACCAACACGATCATGCTGCCGGGCAGGCACGACCCGGCCGAGATCATCGGCTCGGTGAAGAAGGGCCTCTACGCCGCAAACTTCGGCGGCGGCCAGGTCGACATCACGAGCGGCAAGTTCGTCTTCTCGGCCGCCGAAGCCTGGATGATCGAGGACGGCAAGCTCACGTATCCGGTAAAGGGCGCCACGCTGATCGGCAACGGCCCCGATGCGCTTACGCGCGTGTCGATGGTCGGCAACGATCTCGCGCTCGACGCGGGCATCGGCACTTGCGGCAAGGATGGTCAGAGCGTGCCGGTCGGCGTCGGCCAGCCGACGCTGAAGATCGACGGGCTGACGGTCGGCGGAACCGCTTGATCAGTGCAGCGGACCCGTCTGCGGCATGTCGGTCACGGGCGGCGATGGCGACGCGTGATGGCAGACGATGCGCCAGCCGGACGGCGTGCGCATCAACACGTTGGTGGCAATCGCGGCGCCGCGCGGGCCCTCGTCGCCTGCGCGCAAATGCTCGACGGCGCTCTGCATCGCGAGGCCGACCGTCTCGATCAGCACCACCTGGTCGAGGCGAAACGTGAGCTTCGCGTCGCCGGCGAACAGCTGCTCGAAGCTGTGCCGCACCGCGTCGTAGCCGACGTGCCGCGCGCCGCCCGGATGGACGCAGACGATATCCTCGTCCTCGGCCCACGTCGCCATCATCGCGTCGATGTCGCGCGCTTCGAACGCCTGGTAGAACGCCTGCGCGACATCCTGCGGCGACGTGTAGATCGGCGGGGTGCGGGCCGTGGGCATGAGGGCGATCAGCGAGGTGGATCGGGCGGCGGTATCGCGACGGATGCGCGCGCCAGATTGTAGACCATCTCCGGCGACAGTTCGCGCATGCAGCGGAAGTGCCCGAGCGGGCACTCGCGCTTGAAGCAGGGACTGCAGGCGATGTCGATCTTCGCGATGCGCGCCGCGGGCGACAGCGGCGGCGTGTACGCCGGCGACGACGAGCCGAACAGCGCGACGAGCGGCGCGTCGACCGCGGCCGCCGCGTGCATCAAGCCCGGAGTCGTTGCTGACGACGAGTGAGGCGACGGACAGGAGATCGATCGCCGTGCCGAGATCGGTGCGGCCGGTGAGATCGACGACGGGAAGCGCCGGCGACGGCAGCACGGCGACAAGCGCTGCCGCGACAGCGCGTCGTTCGGCGAGCCGAGAATCCATACCGCGTAACCATCGTCGGCGAGCCGCGCGCCGAGCGCCGCGAAGTGCTCGGCCGGCCAGCGCTTGGCCGGTCCGAACTCCGCGCCGGGACACAGGATCGCGACCGGCCGCTCGCTGGAAAGCCGCAGCGCGCGCATCGCGGCGGCGCGGTTGTCGCCGGTTCGGCACGAGGCGCGGCCGCAGCGTGCATCGGGAACGGCGCCGCGGCCCGCTCGCG
This sequence comes from uncultured Pseudomonadota bacterium, assembly GCA_963706225.1. Lineage (GTDB taxonomy): Bacteria > Pseudomonadota > Gammaproteobacteria > Burkholderiales > Casimicrobiaceae > VBCG01. Next base: position 77,089 of record CAVPMH010000019.1, on the reverse strand, counting down.
AGCGCCGCGTAACGCGTCGACCAGTTGCGGCATCGCTTTGCGGTCGAGCCTGCGCGCCTCGGTCAGCAGTCCATAGCGCGCTTCGCCGACGTAGCCGATGCGCGCGGGAATGCGCGCGAAGCACGGCACGAGCGCCGACTTCCACGAGTTCGGCAGCACGAAGCGCGTGCGTGTAACCGTCGGCGCGCAGCGATACGCCGAGCGCGTGCGCGCGTGCAACGCGAGCTGCCGTGGGCGAGCCGGATTGTCGATGATGCGGCGGATGCCGCGCATGCGCGCGTACACGGGGGCGCACCAGGGCGGCGCGAGCACGTCGACGCGGCTGCTCGACGGCTGCGCGCCGCAGGCGCGATCAGCGGCTCGGACAGGATCGCGTCGCCGACCCACGATGGCGCGACCACCAGCATGCGATCCGCGAACGAATGCGCGCAGCCGTCGGGCGCCGCCAGGGCGAAGCGAGCGTTGCTCAGTGGCCCGCTTGCGGTTCGCCTTCGAGCGCGATAGCGCGTGCCGCAATACGGGCACATCGCCTCGCCGGCGTCGCGACGTCGAGGAACACGCGCGGATGCGAGCTCCACAGCGGCATCGCCGGATTCGGGCAGAACACCGGCAGATCTTCCGCGCGTGACGGACATCACCGGCATCGACGTCGACCGCCACGGCGCCCATCGACCATTCACCGGCGTCAGCCATTCCGCGTGCGCCGGATTGCGGCCGTTGACCGTGTCGAAGAACATCGTCTGCAGCTTCGTCGGTGATCGGTCCGCGCCTGCCCTCGCCGATCGGCCGGTTGTCGAACTCGCGAATCGGCGTCACTTCGGCGGCGGTGCCGGTGAAGAACGCCTCGTCGGCGATGTAGACCTCGTCGCGCGTGATGCGCCGCTCGATCACCGGGATGCCGAGCTCGCCGGCGAACGTCATGATCGTGTCGCGCGTGATGCCGTCGAGCGCGCCGCCGCGCGAGGTCGGGCGTGTGCAGCTTGCCGTCGCGCACGATGAACACGTTCTCGCCCGAGCCCTGGCAGACGTAGCCCTGCGGATCGAGCAGCATCGCCTCCTCGTAGCCGTCGTGCGTCGCTTCCTGGTTGGCGAGGATCGACACCGAGTAGTTGGCGACGGCCTTCGCGCCGCACATCGTGATGTTCGGATGATGATGCGTGAACGACGACGTCTTCACGCGGATGCCCTTCTCGAGGCCGTCGGCGCCGAGATACGCGCCCCACGGCCACGCGGCGATCGCGACGCGCACCGGATTGGACTTCGCGGCGACGCCCATCGCGACCGAGCCGTAGAACGCGATCGGCCGGATGTAGCACGAGTCGAGCTTGTTGTCGCGCACGCACGCGCGCTGCGCGTCGTCAAGCTCGTCGCGCGGTGAACGGGATCTTCATCGCCGAAGATGCGCGCGGAGCGGAACAGCCGGTCGGTGTGGTCGCGCAAGCGGAAGATCGCCGGCCCGTCGGCCGTCTTGTAGCAGCGTACGCCTTCGAACACGCCCATGCCGTAATGCAGCGTGTGCGTGAGCACGTGCGTCGTCGCATCGCGCCACGGCACCATCTTGCCGTCGTACCAGATCCATCCGTCGCGGTCGGCCATCGACATGGCGAGCGTCCTTCGGCGTGGAAACGCGCGATTTTAGCAGGCGGCACGTCAGCGCCGCGCGGCGGCGTTCGGCGCGCGCGCGCCGAACACCGCTGCCCACAGCGCGTCGACGCTCGCGCGGCGCGCCGCCTGCGGCGCCGGGTCGACGCGCGCGTGCGCGGCGCCGGTCAGGCGCACCTGGTGCTGCAGGCGGCGATATTCGCGATACGCATCGGCCGCGTCGTGCGCGAGCGCGCGCGGCAGCAGTCCCGCGTCGGCGGCCATCTGCAGCAGCGCGATGTTGCCGGCGTTGCGCGTCAGCTCGGCGTGCGCGTGCGCATGCGAGCACGAGAAACTGCACGGTGAACTCGATGTCGACCATGCCGCCCGGGTCGTGCTTGAGGTCGAACAGCGCGCGTGCGATTGGGATGCCCGGCGTGCCATCCGCGCGCGCATGGCGACGATGTCGGCGGCGAGCCGCGCCGGATCGCGCGGCAGGCGCAGGATCGCGATCGCGCTCGCGCTCGAACGCCGCGCCGACTCGCGCGTCGCCGGCGACGAAGCGCGCGCGCGTCAGCGCCTGGTGCTCCCACGTCCACGCCTGCTCGCGCTGGTAGCGGTCGAAAGCGCGCGATGCTCGAGACGAGCAGCCCTGCCGCGCCGTCGGGACGCAGGCGCAGGTCGGTCTCGTACAGCGCGCCCGGCGGCCGTCGTGCTGGTGAGCCACGTGTTGATCCGCTGCGCGAGCCGCGCGTAGCGCTCGGGCGGCGCGTCGGCGTCGGCGTGCGTCGGCATCGGCGTCGTACAGGAACACGAGGTCGAGGTCGGACGCGTAGCCGAGCTCCTTGCCGCCGAGCTTGCCGTAGCCGATGATCGCGAAGCGCGGCGGCGGCGCGGTCAGCGCCCTGCAGTTGCGCCAGCAGCAGGCGAGCGTCGCGGCGAGGATCGTGTCGGCGAGCGCGGACAGATGATCGGCCAGCCGCTCGACGCGTCAGCTGTCCGGCGAGATCCTGCGCGAGCAGGCGGAACGTCTGCGCGTGCTGGAAGTGGCGCAGCGCGTCCATCGCGGCGCTCGGCGTCGTCGGCGTGTGCGCGCGAGCAGGCGCGCGAGCTCGTCGCGCCATGCGCTGCCAGTCGGGCTCGGCGAGCAGCACGCGCGCGTCGAGCAGCTCGTCGAGCAGCAACGGATGGCGCGTCAGGTAGTCGGCCGCCCACGCCGACGCGCCCATCAGCTGCGCGAGGCGCGGCAGCAGCGGCGGATGCTCGATCAGCAGCGCGAGATAGGCGCTGCGCCGGCTGACGGCCTCGAGCAGCGCCGAGCAGGCGCTGGAGCACAGCTGCCGGCGGCGCGCCGGGGATCGCGATGCTCGCGCGGCGACCGCGAGCAGCGCGCGGCACGAGCGTGTCGAAGCGCTCGCGCGACAGCGCGGGCAGCTGCGGGTAGCGCGTCGCCTCGCGCGCATGCGCGCGAGCGCGGCGACGAGCGCGGCGCGGATCGTCGAAGCCGGCGCCGCGAGCGCGGCCAGCGTCGTCGGCCGTCGGCTGCGGATCGTCCCACAGCGTGGCGTAGCGATCGCGTCGCGTCCTTGCGCGATCCGGCCTCGTCGGGCGCGTCGAACACCGCGTCGAACTGCGCGCGACCTGCTCGCGATGCCGCGATGAGCGCGGCCTCGAACGCGGCGGCTCGGCGAATCCGAGCGCTTCGCCGACCAGCGCGCGCTCGTCGGCGTCCGCCGGGAAGACGCTGCGTCTGGCGGTCGTCGCGATACTGCAGTCGATGCTCGAGCGTCGCGCAGGAACAGCGTAGCCGTCGTGCAGCACGCCGCGGCGTGCGGCGCGAGCACGTCGCGCGCGCGAGGGCCGCGAGCGCCGGCAGCGTGCCGCGCACGCGCAGCGCCGGGCTCGCGGCCGCCGCGCACGATCTGCAGCGCCTGCACGATGAACTCGATCTCGCGGATGCCGCCGGCGCCGAGCTTGATGTCGTCGGCGTAGTCGCGGCGCTTCTCCTGCGCGCGGATCTGCCGGTGGATGTCGCGCAGGCCCTCGTACGCGTCGTAGTCGAGGTACTTGCGATAGACGAACGGCGTGACGAGCGTCGCGCAGCTCGTCGTGGCGCGCGCCGGTCAGCGGGCGCGCCTTCAGCCACGCGTAGCGCTCCCACGCGCGGCCCTGCGTCACGAGGTACTGCTCGAGTGCGGCGAACGACACGGTCAGCGGGCCGCTCTCGCCGTAGGGACGCAGCCGCATGTCGACGCGGAACACGTAGCCGTCGGCGTCGACGTCGTCCGAGCGCGGCGATGATGCGCTGGCCGAGCCGGTCGAAGAACTCGCGGTTGGAGATCGGCGCGGCGCCGTCGGTCTCGCCTTCCTCGGGATAGACGAACACGAGGTCGATGTCGGACGACACGTTGAGCTCGCCGCCGCCGAGCTTGCCCATGCCGATGACGATGAGCTGCTGCGGCGCCCCGGACGTCTCGCCGCGCGGCGCGCCGTGCACTTCGCCGAGCGCCCGCGAGTGCAGGTGCACGGCGGCGCGAAGCGCGCGCTCGGCCAGCGTTGTCATGGCTGCGACGACTTCGGCGAACGGCGCGCGCCGGTCAGGTCGCGCGCCATCGTGTGGAGGAACACGCGCCGGCGCAGCACGCGCAGCGCCGCGGCGAGCAGGCGTCGTCGCTGCCGGCGGCGGCAGCGTCGATGTCGGCCGCCGCCTTCGTCCAGTCGAACGGCGCGTCGAGCGTGGCGATGAGCTCGTCGGGCAGCGCAGGACGTGCGAGCAGCGTGCGCTGGGCGTAGCGGCTGAACGAGAGCGCGCGTGCGAGGTTCATCGGCTTGGGGAAATCCTGTGACAAAACGGCTGGCGAAGACTCGCCGGCCCGGTCCTTCCGCTACAATCGATTGCGCTTCCCTTCACTTTCATTATGCCTTCGACTGCGCCGGCATCATCCCGGGTCGACCGCGTGCTGCGGTTGGCCGCCAAGTCGGCAGTCCTTGTCATCGGCGCGTTCTGCGCTGCTGCTGCTCGCCATCCGCTTCGTCGTCTTTCCGCAGGTCGAAGCGCATCGCGCGCGGATCGCGCAGTGGCTCGGGTCGAAATCGGCCAGCCGGTCGAGATCGACAGCATCGTCACCGGCTGGGACGGCTGGAATCCGAAGCTGTCGATCCGCGGCTTTCGCGTCCTCGATCGCGCCGGCAAACGCAGCACGCTCTTCGAGCTGCCGCGCGTCGACCTGGTCGTCGCATGGACGTCGCTGCCGCTGCTCGATCTGCGGCTGAAGGAACTGCTGATCGATTCGCCGCGGCTGTCGGTGCGCCGCGACGGCGCGGGTCATCTGCACGTCGCGGGCATCGAAATGGACTCCGAAGACCATGGCGACGACTCGGCGTTCGCCGACTGGCTGATGCGCCAGCCGCAGATCGTCGTCCGCGACGCGCTGGTCGCATGGAACGACGAGATGCGTCGCGCGCCGCAACTGCTGCTCGACCATGTGCAGTTCCGGCTCGAGCAGCGCTTCGGTCATCACCGCGCGGGGCTGACCGGCGTGCCGCCCGCCGAGCTCGCCGCGCCGATCGATCTGCGCGCCGACGTCATCGGCGCGTCGCTGAAGGACGTGCAGGCGCTGCGCGGCAAGCTCTACCTGCGCCTCGACTACGCCGACGTCGCGGCGTGGCGTGAATGGCTGCCGCTGCCGGCCGGCATCGAGAGCGGCAAGGGCGCGCTGCGCGTGTGGATCGATTTCGCGCAACGCGGGCCGCCGACGTCGTCGCCGATGTCGAGCTCGCCGACGTGCGCGCGACGCTGGGCGAGGATCCGGCGCCGTTGTCCCTCGCGCATCTCGCGGGTCGCGCCGAGTGGAAGCGCAGCGCCGCGCGCAGCGAATTCACCGCGACGCAAATGTCGTTCGCATTGGCCGACGGGACGCGTCTCGCGCCCACCGACCTGAAGCTCACGCTGCGCATGGCCGATGACGGCGCGGGTCGCGGCGGCAGTCTCGCATTCACCGATGTCGATCTGCGGCCGCTCGCCGGCGTCGCAGCGCATTTGCCGCTGCCGCCGAGCCTGCGGCAAGACATCGCGGACCTGGAGCCGCATGGCAGCGTGCGCAACGGCCATCTCGACTGGACCGGCAACGCCGATGCGCCGATCGTTATTCGGTGAAGGCCGATTTTCTTCACGTGTCGATCGCGCCCCGCGACGCGCTGCCCGGCGCGACCAATCTGTCGGGCAGCGTCGAAGCAACCGAGCGGGGCGGTCGACTGCGCGTCGCGGGCGAAGGCGCGGCGATCGCGCTGCCGAAACTGTTCGCCGACCCGATCGGCATCGACGACGTGAAAGGCGACGTCATCTGGACGCGCGCGGAGGGTGCCACGCAGGTGCAATGGAAGGGCGTCCAATTCGCGAACGCCGACCTGTCGGGAACCACCGAGGGCACGTGGCGATCGCAGCCGAGCGGACCCGGCAGCATCGACCTGACGGCGCAGTTGACGCGGGCAAGCCTCGCGAGCGTCAATCGCTATGTCCCGACCACCGCTGCCCCGGCGCTGCGCGGCTGGCTGCGGCGCGCGCTGGTCAAGGGAACGGCGAGCGATGCCAGGCTCGCGCTGTCGGGCGACCTTGCGCTGTTCCCGTTTGCCGACGGAAAGGGCGGCGTGTTCGATCTTGCGGTGAAGGCGCATGAAGCAACGCTCGATTACGCCGACCGCTGGTTGCCGATCACCGACATCGACGCCGATGTGCGGATCGACGGCGCGCGGATGCGCATCGATGCGTCGAGCGCGCGCGTCCACGGCACGCAGATCGGCGCAACGCACGCGGAGATCCCGGATTTGCGCGATGCGCGTCCGGTCCTGCGCATCGACGGCACGGCGACCGGTCCGACGGCGCAATTTCTCGCCTTCGTCGCGGAGAGCCCGGTCGCCGACTGGACCGACCACGTCACCGATCACGTCAGCGCCAACGGCGACGGCCGCCTTGCGCTTCAGTTCGAGCTGCCGCTGCACGATGCCGCGCATACGACGATCGCCGGCGAATATCGGTTCGCATCCAACGGCGTGCAGATGCCCGACATGCCGCCGCTGACGGACGTGAACGGCGCGATCCAGTTCACCGAGCGCGGCGTTCGCGCGACCGACGTTACGGCGCAGTCGCTCGGCGGTCCGGTCAAGCTCGCGTTCACGAGCGAAAGCGGACACGTCCGAGTGACGGGCAGCGGCAACGCGGACATGCAACTCGTGCGCAAGGCATACGATGTTCCTGCACTCGGCCACGCAAGCGGGAGCACCGACTGGCAGCTCACGCTCGACGAGCACGATCGCCAGCTCGAGTGGACCATCGTGTCGTCGCTTGCCGGCGTGAGCGTCGACCTTCCCGCGCCGATCGGCAAAAAGGCGAGCGAATCGGTTCCGTTGCGAATCCAGCGTCAGGCGTCGAAGCCGCAGGAAGACCGAATGGCGATCGAGTACGGCCGCATCGCCAAAGTGATCCTGCACCGGCAGGCGGGCGGGCAGGCGCCGGTTCCCGATCGCGTCCTCGTCCTCGTCGGCAAGGCGGTCGCGCAAGCGGCGGAGCCCGAGCAAGCCGGCGTGTGGATTCGCGCCGATGTCGACTCGCTCGACGTCGACGAGTGGCTCGCGGTCGACCTGCGGCCGGCCGCCACATCGAAGCGCGCGGCGGACGATGCGCTGGCGATCAACGGCGTCGATATCCAGGCGTCGAGCCTGCAGGCGCTCGGGCGCAGCTTCACCGGCGTCAAGACAACGGCGCGGCGCCAGAACGACGACTGGCGACTCACGCTCGACGGTGGCGAACTCGCGGGCACCGCGACGTGGCGGGCCGCGACCGCCACGCAACCGAACGGACGCGTCATTGCGCGATTGTCGCGATTGACGCCGCCGGCGGCGATCGATACCGATCCGCCGGCCAATGGCGATGCGGCGGCGACATCGTCGGTCGACCCTCATTGGCCCGCGGTCGATCTCGTCGCCGACACGTTGTTCAAGAAGGGGCGGGCCCTCGGCAAGCTCGAGCTGCTGGCGCAACCCTCCGGTACCGACTGGCAGATTCAGAAACTTGCGCTCGCGAACGATGCCGGTCGCATCGACGCGAAGGGCTGGTGGCGCAACGCAGCGGGCCGCTCGCAGACGAGCCTCGACGTCGTCGTCGACGTCAAGGAAGCCGGCGCGTTTCTCGGCCGCTTCGGATGGCCCGACGCGGTGAGAGCATCGCCGACGAAGATCGAGGGCAAGGTGTCGTGGGCCGGCGGGCCGGGTGAATTCGACTATCCATCGCTCGCCGGCAATTTCACGCTTCGCTCGGGTGCGGGTCAATTCACGAAGCTCGATCCTGGCGTCGGACGCTTGCTCGGCGTGCTGTCGCTGCAGGCGTTGCCGCGTCGCATCTCGCTCGATTTTCGCGACGTGTTCAGCGAGGGCTTTGCGTTCGACAGCGTGGCGGGCGACGTGCGGATGGACAAGGGCGTGATGCATACCGATGACCTTCGGCTGACCGGTCCGGCGGCAGCGGTGAACATCGCGGGCGATGTCGATCTCGCGCACGAGACGCAAGCGCTGAACGTTCGCGTGCAGCCGTCGCTGTCGACCGGCGTATCGGCGGGCGCCGCCGTGCTGTTCATCGCCAATCCGCTGATCGGGGCCGCGGTCGGCGCGGGTACGCTGCTCGCGCAGAAAATGCTCAACAACCCGTTCGATCAGCTTTTCAGCTATCGCTACGCGGTGTCCGGCAGTTGGGATGATCCTGTGGTGTCGCGCATTGGCGCACGCGCTGCGGCGGCGGCAGAATCGTCGGCGGTGGTCAGGTGACGGGTAATGGAGATGCGATGAGCACGACGACTTCAACGCCGTTTCGCGTAGCGGCTATCCAGATGACGTCCGGCGCCGACGTCGCCGAAAACCTGCGCGTCGCCGCCGCGCTGATCGGGCAGGCAGCGGCCGCGGGCGCATCGCTCGTACTGCTGCCGGAGAACTTCGGGTTGATGGCCGCTCACGCGAGGGACAAGCTCGCCGCGCAGGAGCCCGATGGCGATGGGCCCCAGCAGGCGTTTCTCGCGCGCGTGGCGCGCGAGCGCGGCATGTACGTCATCGGCGGCAGCGTACCGCTCGCGTCCGGCGATCCGACCCGCGCGAAGCAATCGCTGCTCGTGTACGGACCGGACGGGGCGCGGCGCGCGCGCTACGACAAGGTTCATCTGTTTCGCTTCACGCACGGCGACGAGGATTACGACGAGGCGAAGACGATCGTCGCGGGCAGCGAACCGGCGAGCTTCGCGGCGCCGTGCGGGCGCGTCGGACTTTCGATCTGCTACGACCTGCGCTTTCCCGAGCTCTACCGCGCGCTTCGCGACGTCGCGTTGCTCGTCGTGCCGGCTGCGTTCACCGCGCGCACCGGCGCGGCGCACTGGGAAACGCTGCTGCGTGCGCGAGCCATCGAAAACCAGTGCTACGTGCTCGCGGCCGCGCAAGCGGGCGAGCATCCGGGCGGCCGCAGGACATGGGGACACTCGATGCTGATCGACCCATGGGGCGAGATCGTCGCGTCGCAGGCAGACGGCGCAGGGGTGGTCGTCGGCGATGTCGATCCGGCGCGAATCGCGGCGGTGCGCTCGAAACTGCCGGCGCTGTCGCATCGGGTGCTCGGCGTCGTCTAGGGCCTGTTCACACTATGTCCGCAAGTGCGAACGGGTGGCATGGCGCGCCAATCGAGGCGCTTGACGACGCGAAGACCGGTGGTCTTCGCTAGGAAAGCAACGAAGAGTGGCGCGTCAGGCCGCCCGTTCCCTTCGGGTTGCTGCCGAAAGGGCCATGCGCGTCGTTGCGAAGCCTCGGCGGGCTCCCAGCCCGCCTTCGTCTTCGCGCCTCGCGCATGGCCCTTTCGGCGATGCAACGCACTTGTGGACATAGTGTGAACAGGCCCTAGCTCAGCGTCCGCGCAGCAGCGCGATGACCGCGCCGCTGCCGCCGGCGTGGCGCGGGGCTTCGCAATACGCGAGCACGTCGTCCCATTGCGATAGCCACCGGCGCACCTTGCCCTTGAGCACCGGCTCCCGGTTCGGCGACGTGAGTCCCTTGCCGTGGATCACGCGCACGCAGCGCAGGCCTTGCGCACGCGCTTCGACCAGGAAGTCGGCGAGCGCGTCGTGCGCCTCGGCTGTCGTCATGCCATGCAGGTCGATCACCGCCTGGACGACCCAGTGACCGCGGCGCAGCTTGACGAGGATGTCGGTGCCGAGGCCGCGCCGCAGGAACGTCTGCTCGCCCTCGATCTCCTGGCCGATTTCCCACGCGTGCGGTGCCGGCTCGGCGCCGTACTTCGACATCTCGAGCGCGTCGCGCTCGTCTTCGATGCGCGAGTGCGGCAACGGCGTCGGCCGCGCGCGCGAGGGAAGCGCGCGATTGCGCGGCGGCAGCCGTTTCACGTCGGCGAACGCCTGATGCAGGTCGATGTCGGCGTCGGCGGGCCTCATCCCGGCCGCGCCTTTCGCGACGATGTGCGCCGTACCGCGCATTGGAGCGCGGGACGCCGGAGCGGCACGCGCGGCGCGCTGGCGGCGCGGCCGGTACCGACGCCGAATGCGCGGTGCGCGCCGCATCGACGAGTGCCTTGAGGTCGGTCAGTTTCGGCACGATGCAATCGATCGTCAGGCGGTCGAAACCTCGGCGGGGGCGCCTGCGGTTTCGAGAAAAACTTCGGCATCGAGCGCCGCCATGCAGCCGGTTCCTGCCGACGTCACCGCCTGCCGATAGACGTGATCGGCGACGTCGCCGGCGGCGAACACGCCCGGGACACTCGTCGCCGTCGCGTTCCCTTCCGCGCCGCCCTGCACGCGGATGTAGCCGTTCGTCATCTCGAGCTGACCTTCGAAGATCTGCGTGTTCGGCGTGTGTCCGATCGCGATGAACACGCCATGGACGGCGAGGTCCTGTGTCGCGCCGCTTCGAACGTCGCTCACGCGCACGCCGGTGACGCCCCTGGCGTCGCCGAGCACTTCGTCCAGCACGTGATTCCACAGGATGCGGACGTTGCCGGCCGGTGCCGCTTTCGCGTGCAGGCGGTCGACGAGGATCGCTTCGGCGCGCAGGCGGTCGCGCCGGTGGATCAGCGTGACGCTGCGCGCAATGTTCGACAGGTAGAGGGCCTCCTCGACGGCCGTGTTACCGCCGCCGACCACGATGACGTCCTCGCCCTTGTAGAAGAATCCGTCGCAGGTTGCGCAGGCGGAAACGCCGCGCCCCATGTGCATCGCTTCGGACGCGAGGCCCAGGTAGCGCGCGGACGCGCCCGTCGCGATGATCAGCGCGTCGCAGGTGTAATCGCCGTTGTCGGCCGCGAGCCTGAAGGGGCGCTGCGACAGGTCGACGCGGTTGACGTGGTCGAAAACGATCTCGGTATCGAAACGCGCCGCGTGCTTCTCGAAGCGCGCCATCAATTCGGGACCCATCACGCCGTCGTTGTCCGCGGGCCAGTTGTCGACGTCGGTGGTCGTCATGAGCTGGCCGCCCTGCGCGAGACCGGTGATCAGCAGTGGCCGAAGGTTCGCCCGCGCGGCGTATACTGCCGCCGTGTAGCCGGCCGGACCGGAACCGAGGATCAACAAGCGGGCGTGCTTGGCGGGCATGGCATTCTCGTCGACGCAAAGCCTCAGAGTCTAATGCAGATGGGGACGCGGCCCGACGCCGCAAGGCGCATGGTTTACCCCATCCCGCACTTGCAGCGCGGCCCGGCATCCGTATAATGCGCTGCATGAGGTTTTAGCGCCAATCGCATGTTTTTCAAGAAAAACGGCAATTCTCGCCGGCGTGCGGCAGCGCCCGGGCGCGAGCTATCGCCGCGCATGGCGCGCCTGCTGCGCGAATCGTGGTGGCTGCTCGTCGTCGCCGCGTTTCTCTATCTTGCGCTCACCCTCGTCACGTACACGAAGGCCGATCCCGGCTGGTCGTTCACCGGCACCGGCGCACCGATCGCCAACCGCGGCGGCGTCGTCGGTGCGTGGCTCTCCGATCTGCTGCTCTATCTGTTCGGCATCTCCGCATGGTGGTGGGTCGTGGGCGGCGTCGTTCTCGTCGTGCTCGGTTATCGGCGGGTCGTGCAGCCGGATCACGCGAGCGATCATCCGTTCGCCGTCGGCGCCATCGGATTCGCGCTGGCGCTGTTGTCGAGCGCCGCGCTCGAGGCGATCAGGCTGTGGCGGCTGCCGGTGGCGCTGCCGCTCGCACCCGGCGGAGCATTGGGTGATGCGATCGGACAGGCGCTCGCCCGCGGTGTCGGCTTCAATGGTGCAACCCTGCTGCTGCTCGCGTTTCTCGCCGTCGGCACGTCGCTGCTTTTCGGCGTGTCATGGCTGCGCGTGATGGAACGGATCGGCGCCGGCGTCGAGGCGCTGTTCGCGCGCGCTCGCGCGCGGCGCGAAGCCGCGGAGGATCGCCGCATCGGCGGCCTCAACGCGGCCGAGCGCGAGCAGGTCGTCGAGCATTTGCGCGAAGACTCCGCGATGCACGACCCGGTGGTCGTCGTGCCCGCAGCGCCGGCGGTGCCGCGCTCCGAGCGCGCGACGCGCGAGAAGCAGCGCCCGCTTTTCACCGACATGCCCGACTCGCCGCTGCCGCCGCTGTCGCTGCTCGAGGAAGCGCCGCCCGCGGCTGAAACGGTCAGCGCGGACGTCCTCGAATTCACGTCGCGGCTGATCGAGCGCAAGCTCGCCGATTTCGGCGTCGCGGTCAAAGTGCTGGCCGCGTATCCCGGCCCCGTGATCACGCGCTACGAGATCGAGCCGGCCGTCGGCGTGAAGGGCGCGCAGATCGTCAATCTCGTGAAGGACCTGGCGCGCGCGCTCTCGGTGGTGTCGATCCGCGTCGTCGAGACGATACCCGGCAAATCGTGCATGGCGCTCGAGCTGCCCAATCCGCGGCGTCAGGTCGTGAAGCTCGTCGAGTTGCTCGCGTCGACGACGTACAACGACGCGCCGGGATCGCTCACGCTGGCACTTGGCAAGGACATCGCCGGCAAGCCCGCGATCGCCGATCTCGCGCGCATGCCGCATCTGCTCGTCGCCGGCACCACGGGCTCGGGCAAGTCGGTCGCGGTCAACGCGATGATCCTGTCGCTGCTGTACAAGGCCGAGCCGCGGCAGGTGCGCCTCATCCTGATCGATCCGAAGATGCTCGAGCTGTCGGTGTACGACGGCATTCCGCATCTGCTCGCGCCCGTCGTCACCGACATGAAGCTTGCGCCGAACGCGCTCAGCTGGTGCGTCGGCGAAATGGATCGCCGCTACCGGTTGATGTCGACGCTTGGCGTGCGCAACCTCGCCGGCTACAACCAGCGGATCGCGGAAGCGAAGAAGGCCGGACAACCGCTCGTGCATCCGTTCTCCCTCACGCCCGATGCGCCGGAGCCGCTCGAGGAGATGCCGCTGATCGTCGTCGTCGTCGACGAGCTCGCCGACCTCATGATGGTCACCGGCAAGAAGATCGAGGAGCTGATCGCGCGTATCGCCCAGAAAGCGCGCGCCGCGGGCATTCACCTCATTCTCGCGACGCAGCGGCCGTCGGTCGACGTGATCACCGGTCTCATCAAGGCGAACATTCCGTCGCGCATCGCGTTCCAGGTCGCAAGCAAGATCGATTCGCGCACGATCCTCGATCAGATGGGGGCCGAGGCGCTGCTCGGGCAGGGCGACATGCTGTACCTGCCGCCGGGCACCGGGCATCCGTTTCGCGTGCACGGCGCATTCGTTTCGGACGCCGAAGTGCACCGTGTCGTCGAGCATCTGAAAGCACAGGGCGAGCCGCAGTACATCGAAGGCATCCTTGAAGGCGGAACCGCGTTGGCGGACGGCGATGATGCGACGAGCGCCGAGGGCGGCGACATCGAGGCCGATCCGATGTACGACCAGGCGGTTGCCGTCGTGCTGAAGACGCGCCGGCCGTCGATCTCGCTCGTGCAGCGGCACCTGCGCATCGGCTACAACCGCGCGGCGCGCCTCATCGAGCAGATGGAGCGCGCGGGCATGGTGTCGGCGATGCAGACGAACGGCAACCGCGAAGTGCTCGTTCCCGTGGGCAAGGAAGCGTGAGGCCGATTCAGCGTCGGATGCGTGCGACATGGCTCGCATGCGCCGTCGCCTGCTTCGCCTCCGCGGCCGGCGCGTCGGGACTCGATGAGCTCCACGCGTTTCTCGAAGGGACGAAAACGGCGCAGGGGTCGTTTCGTCAGGTCGTCGTCAATCGCGAAGGGCGCACGACCCAGACGACCTCGGGGACCTTCGCGTTCGCGCGGCCGGGTAAATTCCGATGGACCTACGACAAGCCGTTCGATCAACTGATCGTCGGCGACGGCGACAAGGTGTGGGTCTACGACCACGACCTCAACCAGGTGATCGTGCGCAAGCTCGACGCGGCACTCGGCGCGACACCCGCGGCGCTCCTCGCCGGCGACAATGCGCTCGAAAAGAACTTCACGCTGGTCGCGGGGGGCGAGGGCGACGGCCTCGAGTACGTCGATGCGACGCCGAAGGCCGCCGACTCGCAATTCAAGCGCATTCGCCTCGGATTCGCCGATGACCTGCCGCGAAAAATGCAACTGACGGACGCGTTCGGCCAGACGACGGACCTGACGTTCAGCGACGTGCGACGCAATCCGAAGCTCCCGGCCGACACGTTCCAGTTCACGCCGCCGAAGGGGGCCGACGTCGTGGGGCAGTGACAGGTATCGGGAATCAGGGATCAGGGATCAGAGGTCGGCGTGACCCCGCGCATCGACGCAAAGTTGGCAGCAGATCTATTTGCAGCGGGTGCTGACGGCGGATCGTTGACGCCGCTCGCCGAGCGGCTGCGCCCGAAAAGCATCGACGACGTCATCGGGCAGCGGCATCTGCTCGCACCGGGCAAGCCGCTGCAAGTGGCGTTCGCCGCGGGCAAGCCGCACTCGATGATCCTGTGGGGGCCGCCGGGTGTCGGCAAGACGACGCTGGCGCGGCTCATGGCCGATGCGTTCAACGCCGACTTCGTTGCGATCTCCGCGGTGCTCGCCGGCGTCAAGGACATTCGCGACGCCGTCGCGCGCGCCGAGCTTGCCCGCGAGCAGTACGGCCGCGCGACGATTCTTTTCGTCGACGAAGTGCATCGCTTCAACAAGGCGCAGCAGGACGCGTTCCTGCCGTTCGTCGAGCGCGGCTTGCTGACGTTCATCGGCGCGACCACCGAGAACCCGTCGTTCGAGGTCAACAGCGCGCTGCTCTCGCGCGCCGCGGTATACGTGCTGCACCCGTTGTCGCCGCCGGAGCTTGGGCAATTGCTCGAGCGCGCCGTTGCGGCGGCGATGCCCGGTACGATCGTCGACGACGCGGCACGCGACGCGTTGATCAGCTACGCGGACGGCGACGGGCGGCGGCTCATCAACCTCGTCGAGCAGCTCGCGACGGCCGCCGGCGAAGCGCAAAAAACGACGATCGACGTCGTATTCGTCGAGGCGACGATCGCGCGCAGCCTGCGCCGTTTCGACAAGGGCGGCGATGCGTTCTACGACCAGATCTCGGCGTTGCACAAGTCGGTGCGTGGATCGGATCCCGATGCGGCCCTCTACTGGATGTGCCGGATGCTCGACGGCGGCGCCGATCCGCTCTACGTCGGGCGGCGCCTGATGCGCATGGCGAGCGAGGACATCGGCCTCGCCGATCCGCGCGCGTTGACGCAGGCGCTCGACGCCGTTGCGACGTACGAGCGTCTCGGGTCTCCGGAGGGCGAGCTGGCACTCGCGCAATGCGTGCTGTATCTCGCCTGCGCGCCGAAGAGCAACGCCTGCTACACGGCGTACAACGCCGCGCGCGCATTCATCGCCGATGACGGCTCGCGGCCGGTGCCGCTGCGATTGCGCAATGCGCCCACACGGCTGATGAAGGGCATGGGGCATGGCAAGGGCTATCGCTACGCGCACGACGAAGCGGATGCGTATGCGGCCGGCGAACGCTACCTGCCGGACGACATGCCCGACGTGACGTTCTACGCGCCGACCGAGCGCGGCCTCGAGGCGCGCATCGCCGAGAAGCTGCGCGCGTTGCGCGCGCGTGACGAGAACGCCGGCGGCAAGCGGCCGCCGCCCTCCGACGAAGAAAAGTGAACTGCTAGAATCGTCCGATGCTCGACATCAACGCGTTGCGCACTGATTTGGGAGGCGTCGCCGCTGCGTTGGAGAAGCGTGGCGTCGCGCTCGACAGCGCGCGCTTCGAATCGCTCGAGGCCGAGCGCAAGCGCATCCAGACGCTCACGCAGGAGCTGCAGGCGAAGCGCAACACGCTGTCGCGGCAGGTCGGCATCGCCAAGGGCCGCGGGGAAGATACCGAGCCGCTGTTGCGCGACGTTTCCGGCCTCGGCGATGAATTGAAGGGACTCGAGCGCGAGCTCGACAACGTGCAGGCGAAGCTGCGCGATTTTCTGCTCGGGCTGCCGAACATCACCGACCCATCGACGCCGGTTGGCCGCTCGGCCGACGACAATGTCGAAGTCCGCCGATACGGGACGCCGCGCACATTCGATTTCCCGGTGCAGGACCACGTCGACCTGGGCGAAGCGCTCGGCATGCTCGACTTCGCCACCGCCGCGAAGCTCGCGGGCACGCGCTTCACGTTCCTGCGCGGTGACCTCGCACGGCTGCATCGTGCGCTCGCGCAGTTGATGCTCGACACGCATACGCAGGAGCACGGCTACACCGAGTGCTACACGCCATACATCGTCAACGCCGAGACGCTCGTCGGCACGACGCAATTGCCGAAGTTCGAGGCGGACATGTTTATCGTCGCGAAGGGCGGCGAGCCCGCGGACGACGAGATCGATACCGCGCTCTATCTCATCTCGACGTCGGAAATCACGCTCGCGAATTCGGTGCGCGAGCGAATCCTCGCCGGCGGACGCATTGCCGATCAAGCTCACCGCGCACACGCCGTGCTTTCGCTCGGAAGCGGGCAGCTACGGCAAGGACACGCGCGGCATGATCCGCCAGCACCAGTTCGACAAGGTCGAGCTCGTGCAGATCGTGCGACCGGAAACCTCGTATGCCGCGCTCGAGGAGTTGACCGGACACGCCGAGCGCATCCTGCGCAAGCTCGAGCTGCCGTATCGCGTGGTGGCGCTATGCACGGCGGACATCGGATTTGCCGCGGCGAAGACGTACGACCTCGAAGTGTGGCTTCCCGGGCAAAACGCGTATCGCGAAATTTCGTCGTGCTCGAACTGCGAAGCGTTCCAGGCGCGGCGGATGCACGCGCGCTTTCGCAACGCTCAAGGCAAGCCCGAGCTCGTGCACACGCTGAACGGCTCCGGACTCGCCGTCGGCCGCACGCTCGTCGCGGTAATGGAGAACTACCAGCGCACCGACGGCTCGATCGAGATCCCGATGGCCGTGCGGCCGTACATGAACGGGCAGGAAATCATTCGACGTCGCGGCTGACGCGGCGCGTGCGCAATAAGCGCCGCCGGGCCGCCCCAAGGCGCGACCCGCCCCCCGGGGGGCAGCGCAGCGGCGAAGCCGCAAGCGTGGGGGGATCACATTAGCCGCTACCGCATGTTTCCCGTATGCCCCAGCGAATAACGCCCGGGCTGCGGCCACACGGCGAGCCCGTGCGGCTCCATGCCGACCTTGATCTTGTGCACGGCGCCGCTCGTCGTGTCGAACACGTACACGACGTCGTCGTAGCGACCCGACACCCATAGCTGCTTGCCGTCGGCGCTGACGTTCCCCATGTCGGGGCTGCCGCCGCCGGGAATCGGCCAGGTGACGTCGACCTTGCGCGTCGCGAAATCGACGACCGACACGCTGCCCTTGCCGTGCGGCGGGCCGTGGATCCTGTTCGAGCCGCGATTGGTCACGTACAGCTTGCGTCCGTCGCGGCTCGGGTAGAGCCCGTGCGTACCCTTGCCCGTGGCGATGAAGCCGATTTCCCGAAACGATTCGCCGTCGATGATGAACACGCCGTCCGCCATCATGTCGGCGACGAAGAAAACCTTTCCGTCAGGGCTGATACGGATGTCCTGCGGCATGCCGCCCTTCGACAGCTTCAGGTACCCCTCGACCTTGCGGTTGACGAAGTCGATCTTCGCGAGGCCCTTGCCGAATTCGCAGGTGAAGATCGCGTAGCGCCCGTCGATCGAGAAATCCGCGTGGTTGATGCCGCCGCACTCGGGCACGTCGAGCGACGACTGCAGCGCCATCGTCTTCGGATCGCGAAAGTCGAGCCGCTTGTGCGCTTCCGCGACGACGATCGCCGAACGCCCGTCCGGCGTGAAATACATGTTGTACGGATCGTCGACCGCGATCGGCGTGCCCGGTTTCGCGGTCACGGGATCGATCGGCGTGAGGCTGCCGTCGGTGCGCCCCTCGGCGTTGTTCGCCACCCAAAGCGTCGACAGATCCCACGACGGCACGACATGCTGCGGATTGATTCCGACCTTGAAGCGATCGACGACCTTGAGGGTGACGGGATCGATCACGTACACATCGTCCGAGCGGACGTTCGGTACATAAACGCGCGGCAACGCGTCGTGCACCGCTGCGCTCAGGTGCGCCGCCGTCGTTTCGCTGTAGAGGTTGGACGGATCGACTACCGGCGGCATGCCGGGCACGGTCGCGATTGCCGCTTTCGCAGGCGCTGACGAGGCGGCGGCGGGCTGCGCGGCGCAAGGGACGGCAAGCGCACACAACGATAACGCGAGCGTCGAGGCGAGGACAATCTGCGGCTTCACGAAAGGCTTTCGAGAAAAAATGCGAAGAAGGAAACGGCGTCAGCGCCGGGCCGTCGCGCGCCGGATCGCTTCGACCGAGCGGCGGACGATGGCATCGACGCCGAGTTGTCCGAGTGCCGCACTCGCGCGGCGCGGATCGCCGTAGACGCCATGTGCGGCATCGAGATTTCGCCCCGAAGCGAGTTCGCCCGCGCGGACGAGCTTCGGATCGATCGCGAGTGCGAGCGACGTGTCGGCGAGGCCCGCGTGCGTGCCGATCTCCGACTTCGAGAATCCCCGCGCCTCAAGTGCTGCCGGATATTCGGTCTCGGCGACGCGGTAGTAGTCGACCAGCGCAAGCGCGCGCGCGGGCGTCTTCGCCCATTCGCGGTCGAGTCGCTGCGCGACGATCTCCTCGTTGCGCTGGTAGCCTCCGTGGTCGCCGATGAACACGATGTCGCGAAATCCGTGCGCGCGAAGGCTTTGCGCCGCCGAGGCGAGCACGCTCTCGAACGTCGCGGCGGGAATGCTGATCGTTCCCGCAAAGCGCATGTGCGCGGAGGGCGGGGAGACGTTGCCTTCCGGCACATATGCGATCACCGGGGCGACGACTGCGTTGCCGAGCGCGACGGCGATCTTCTCGGCGAGCGCCTTGACACGCACGTTGTGCTTGCCGAGGACCATGTGCGGCCCGTTCTGCTCGGTGCCGCCGATGGGAATCAGCGCCGTCGTCTTGCCGGCGCGCAACTGCGCCTGCAACTCGGTCGACGTCAGCTCTTCGAGGAACACGCTGTCTTGCGCGTAAACGCAGGTCGCGAGCGCTGCGATGAGACACGCGGGGACGACGCGAAGCGGAAATATTGCCATGTCGCTATGGTAGGCGATGGCGACATTCGTCGCTTGCGACGCTTTGCAAGCGCCATGCGCGTTTCTGCTTGCCGACGTGCGGCGAACGGGCCGCGATCGGCCGCGCAGCGCCGGTTCAGCGCAGCGCGAGGTTCGCTTGCAGCCGCGGATGGCTCTCGGACTCGCTGCGCAGCAGGATGTCGTAGTAGCCGCGCACGCGGCCCACGAACGCGACGGGCATTCCGCCGCGCGCATACCCGTTCTTCAGCGTGATGTAGTAGTCCGGCTCGGCGAGCAGCGGCAACACCTGGCGCACGTCGCTCCAGAGATCGGGATTGAGTTTCTGCCGCTGGGTGAGGACGCGCGCGTCTTCGAGGTGGCCGATGCCGATGTTGAAGGCCGCGAGAGCCAGCCAGGTGCGGTCGGGCTCCGCGATTCGCGCCGGAAGCTTGCGCTTCAGATCCGCGAGATATTTCGCCGCGCCAATCGTTGCCGCCTTCGGATCGAGGCGATCGGCAACACCGAGCGAGCGCGCCGTATCCTCCGTGAGCTGCATCAGCCCGCGCACGCCGGTTTCGCTGGTCGCGTCGGGGTCCCATTGCGATTCCTGGTAGGCGATCGCGGCGAGCAGCCGCCATTCGACACCGCTCCTGGTCTGCGCGTCGATGAACGTCTTGCGCCACTCGGGAAGCGCCTTTCGGATGCGTTCCTGGAAGACGCCGGCGTCGATCCGCTGCACGTGGCGGGTGTCGCCGAAATACCGCTCCGCGAGCCGCGTGAGCGTGCCGTCCTTGCGCAGCCGCGCAAAAAACGCATCCAGCGCGATCCTCAGCTCCGGATAGCCCGGGGCAATGGCCCAGGCGAACTCGCGGCTGGGCCCGGCCGGGAACGCGACGTCGAAATCGAGGTAGATGTTGCGCGCGACGGCGGCATCGCTCGATGCGACGATCGCGTAGCTCATCGTGCCGTCGGCCACCTGCGCGATCAGCGAGTCGGCGGAAGCGACGTCGACCGGCTGCCATCGGACTTCCGGATGCGAAAGCCGCACCGCCGCGAGTTGCGCGTCGAGGCCGGTGTGCGCAGGGTAGGCCACGGTTGCCTTGTCGAGGTCGTTCCAGCGGTGCGGCCGGTAGCCGTCGACGTTATAGATCAGGACCGGCTCGACGGCGTGGTAGCCGGAACTCCAGGCCAGCGCGGGACCAGCGTCGGCGTCCTCGCTTGGGTGGTCCGACGACGCGGCCTCGAACAGGCCCCCGGCGCCGAGTTGCGCCTCACCGCTGCCGATCTTGGCGCGGAGCGCCGCCGCGCCGTCGGCGAAGACCACGTTGAGCGGAACGCCGCGCTCGCGCGCGAAACGGGTCAGCAGATCGTGATCGAAGCCCATCGCCTGTCCGTTGGGAGCGATGAACCAGGTCGCAGGACCCGGCCGCACGACGACGCTGATACCCGGCTTGGCGGGTGCCCGCGGCAGGATGGGCTGGTCGCAGCCGCTGAACAGCAGCAACGTCAATCCGGCCAGCCCGATCAGCGATCGGCGGTACAGAAAGGCCAGCGGACGTCCAAACGCTCGATCGCGCATCGCTCAACATCGCTCCCCGTTGCCGGGTTGCGTGCTCGAAGGTTTGCGGCGATCTTCGTGCCGCCGTGCGTTGGCGCAGCCTTGGCGCGGGCTGCGATGACTCCAAAGGTGGTCGCGGACACAGCGGTATGTCACGTGCGACGCCGCGATTATAACCTTGACGGCGTCATGGCCAAGCGACCGCTCGACCGGCGACACGGCCGTTCGCGGTGGCTATTTCGACCGTTCGACCGAATGGGGGCGGTTCGCCGCTATAATGACGACTCGCGAAACAGCGCCCGATCAATGGCGGGTCGCCCCGCATTGCACGGTCGTGAACCTGGTCAGGTCCGGAAGGAAGCAGCCACAGCGATTCTCTGCAAGTGCCGGGGGAACGGCTCGCCACCCCCTTTAGCGATGAGCTACCAGGTACTGGCCCGCAAGTGGCGGCCCCGCACGTTCGGCGAGCTCGTCGGGCAGGAGCACGTCGTCACCGCGCTGATCAATGCGCTGACGGGCGGCCGCCTGCATCATGCCTATCTGCTCACCGGGACCCGCGGTGTCGGCAAGACGACGCTCGCGCGCATCCTTGCCAAGAGTCTCAACTGCGAAAAGGGCGTGACGGCGACCCCGTGCGGCGAGTGCGGCGCGTGCCGCGACATCGATGCGGGCCGATTCGTTGACCTGCTCGAGCTCGACGCGGCGTCGAACACCGGCATCGACAATATGCGCGAAATCCTCGACAACGCGCGTTATGCGCCGACGGTGGGGCGCTACAAGGTGTACCTGATCGACGAGGTGCACATGCTCTCGAAGGGCGCTTTCAACTCGATGCTCAAGACGCTCGAGGAGCCGCCCGAACACGTGAAATTCGTCCTCGCGACGACCGATCCGCAGAAGATTCCGGTCACGGTGCTGTCGCGCTGCCTGCAGCTCAACCTGACACCGTTGCCGCGCGCCGCGATCGGCGAGCGACTGGCGCACATCCTCGACGCCGAGACGATCGCGTTCGATGCGCCGGCACTGCCGCTCGTCGCAGCCGCCGCGAAAGGGTCGCTGCGCGACGCGCTCTCGCTGCTCGACCAGGCGATTGCGTACGGCGGCGGCGCGGTCCGCGAAGCGGCCGTGCGCGCGATGCTCGGCGTCGTCGATCGCGATTACCTCTACGGAATCGTCGACGCGCTGCTCGCCGACGATGGACCCGCGCTTTTGGCGGAGGCCGACGCGCTGGCGGCGAGCGGTCACGCGCATGGCGCGGCACTCGACGAGCTCGCGTCGCTCTTCCATCGCGTGGCGATCGTCCAGGCGGTGCCTGGTGCGCCGGGCGGCGACGATGCCGAGCGCATCGCCGGCTACGCCGCACGGATGGCGCCGGAAAGCGTGCAGCTCGCCTATCAGATCTGCGTTCAGGGACGTTCCGACCTGGCGCTCGCGCCCGACGAAGCCACCGGCTTCACGATGACGCTGCTGCGCCTTCGCGCGTTCGAGCCGGCAACGACGCCGGCGGAAGCCAGGCCCGCGGGTGCAGCCGGCGCCGGACGGGAGGCCACGCCACCGGTCGAAAGGCCATCGCACGCCGCGAATGTTGCGCGGCCTTCGCCGTCGATCCCCCGCGACGGCAAGGACGCGCCGCCGAATGCGCGTCTCGCAGCCGCATCCTCGGACCCCCGGTTGGCCTTGCCGGAGACAGCAGGAGAATGGCCGGCGTTCGTCGCGAAGCTGCGTCTCATCGGCATGGCGGCGCAGCTCGGCGCGCAATCCGAGCTCAAATCCGTCCGCGGCAATGCACTGACCCTTGCGATTCCGGCAGTCGCACAAGCATCTTGCGGACAAGGCGTACGCCGACAAGCTCAAGGCGGCGCTCGAAGCGACTACCGGGCGCAAGCTGCTGCTGGCCTTCGAAATCGGCGACAGCAGCGACGCCTCGCTCGCGGCAATCGAGCGCCGCGAACGGGCACGGGCGAAGGCCGAAGGCGAGGTCGCTTTCCGCAACGAGCCGTTCGTCCGCGATCTGGTCGCGAAATTCGACGCGACCGTCCGGCCGGAGACGATCGAGCCGGTCACGCGCGACGCTGCGACGTCCCCGTCCACCCGCCAGGAACCGCCATGATGAAGAACCAGTTGGCCGGCTTGATGAAGCAGGCCCAGCAGATGCAGGAAAACCTGCAGCGCGCTCAGGAAGAGCTCGGCCGAACCGAGGTCGAAGGCCAGTCGGGCGCCGGACTCGTGAAAATCGTGATGACGTGCCGACACGACGTGAAGCGGGTGTCGATCGATCCGTCGCTGGTCGGCGAGGATCGCGACATGCTCGAGGATCTCGTCGCCGCGGCGTTCAACGATGCGCTGCGCCGAGCCGAGGCGACGTCGCAGGAAAAGCTGGGCGGCCTCACCGCCGGGATGCCGCTCCCGCCCGGCTTCAAGCTGCCGTTCTGACGACATGAGCGCCCCAAGGCGCGAACGCCCCCACGGGAGGCAGCGCAGCGGCGAAGCCGCAAGCGTGGAGGGATCACATGAGCGCCCGTGATGCCGTTGCCGGCGCGGCGCTGCACGAGCCACTGTCCAGTCTCGACGAGTTGTCGCAGGCGCTGCGCTGCCTCCCCGGCGTCGGTCCGAAGGCCGCGCAGCGGATGGCATTGCACCTGTTGCAGCACGACCGCGACGGTGCTGCGCGGCTGGCGCGCGCGCTCGTCGATGCCACGCGGTCGATCCAGCATTGCGAGCGCTGCAACACGTTCACCGAAGGCGCGCTGTGCGCGCTGTGCCAGTCGGGCAAGCGCGACGCGGCGCAACTTTGCGTCGTCGAGACGCCCGCGGATCTGCTGATGGTCGAGCAGACGCAGGCGTACTCCGGACTCTATTTCGTGCTGATGGGCCGGTTGTCGCCGCTCGACGGCATCGGACCGAGGGAAATCCGGCTCGAGCAATTGCTGAAGCGCGCGGCCGACGGCGTCGTGCGCGAAGTCATCCTCGCGACCAACTTCACGAATGAAGGCGAGGCGACGGCGCATTACCTCGGCGAACTGCTCGGCGCGCGCGACCTGCGCGTGACGCGGCTCGCGCGCGGCGTGCCGGTGGGCGGCGAGCTCGAATACATCGACGCCGGCACGCTCGCGCAGGCGCTGCGCGAGCGGCGCTCGCTTACGCCCTGACCGTCGGCTCGTCCCACTTTTCCGCGCTCGCGCCAGCGAGCGCCCTGACGCGTTCCTCGTCGCGCCCGAACTCGGCGGCGTCGCCCTCGTAAACCATCTTCCCATCGTCGAGAACGTACGCACGATCGGCGATTTCCACCGCGGCGCGGACATTCTGTTCGACCAGCAGTATCGACATTCCTTCGCCGCGCATGGCGACGATCACCTTGAAGACTTCCTGAACGATCAGCGGCGCAAGACCCTGCGACGGCTCGTCCAGCAACAGGATTTTCGGATTGATGAGGAGCGATCGGCCGATGGACAGCATTTCCTGCTCGCCGCCGGATAGCTGTCGACCCTTGTTGCCCTGTCGTTCGCGCAATCGGGGAAACAGTCGATAAATGCGATCGACCGTCCACGGGCCGGGCCGGTCGACGGGTATTTTCAGATTCTCGTCGACAGTCAGGTTCGCGAAGATGCGACGGCCTTCCGGAACAAAACCGACGCCGAGATTGGCGATCCGGTACGGCGGCCAGTCGGTGATCGTCTGGCCGAACACGCGCACGACCCCGGCGCTTGCCGGCGTGAGGCCCATCAAGCTGCGCAGCGTCGTCGTCTTGCCGGCACCGTTACGGCCCAGCAGGGCAACGATTTCTCCCTCCCTCACCTCGAGATCGACACCGTGCAGGATGTGGCTTTTTCCATAGTACGTCTCGAGACCGGCTGCCTCGAGCGCGTTCATGCGGCTTTACCGAGGTAGGCAGCCTGCACGCGTTCATCGGCAGCGATTTGCGGTGGCGTCCCTTCCGCAAGCACGGACCCCTCGGCAAGCACGGTAATCCGGTCGGCCAGGTGGAAAATGACGCGCATGTCATGCTCGATCAGCACGATGGTGAGCTTGTGATCCCGATGCAGTCGCCGGACCAGGCGCGTGATGTCATACGTTTCCTGGTCGCCCATGCCGGCGGTCGGTTCGTCGAGCAGCAGCAGACGCGGTCGAAGCGCCAATGCCATCATGATTTCGGTCGCGCGCTGGTCGCCGTGCGGCAGTTCGCCGGCGAGACGTTCTGCCTTGGTTGCGAGTCCGCCCATTTCCAGAAATTCGGCCACGCGCCTGCTTACTTCGGCGTCGACACGAGGAGAAAGCCAAGGGCGCAAACGCAGGCCGGCAGCCGATTCGACCGGTATGCGCAGGTTCTCGCGCACCGACAGCTCGGGAAATACTTCGGTGATCTGGAACGTGCGTGCCACGCCGAGGGCAACACGTTGCTGCGGCGACAGCGGGGTGATATCCCGGTCGTCGAGCAGGATCTTTCCGGAGGTCGGCGGCAACAAGCCGCTGATCAGATTGAAGAACGTCGTCTTGCCGGCGCCATTGGGTCCAATGACCGCGCGCAGTTCGCCCGACTGTACGCTCATCGAAACGTCGTCTACCGCGACGAGGCTACCGAAATGACGCGAGACGTTTTGCACGTTCAGAAGGCTCACGCGGCGATCCTTCGCTTGATGATGCCCAGCACGCCGCGGGGGAAGAACAGCACCACCAGCACGAACGACAGGCCGATCACCGACATCCAGTTTTCCGTATGGCTCGAGACATAATCCTGCAGCACGACGAAGATCCCGGCGCCGAGAAGCGGACCCCAGAACGAGCGCATTCCCCCGAGCACGGCCATGATGACAAAGTTGCCGGACAGACTCCAATGAAGCGCCCGAGGATCGGTGAAGTTGCTGAGCAGCGAATAGAGCGTGCCGGCGAGACTGGCAAACAAGCACGAAATGACGAAAGACATCCAGATATGCCGCTCGACGGGGATGCCGAGAAAACGCGCGCGCCGCTCGTTCTCGCGTATCGCAAGAAGCGTGCGGCCGAACGGTGAGCGCAGCAACATCGCCATGATGCCGACGGCGACCGCGAACAGGACGAGCGCGAAGTAATAGAACGCCTTGTCGTTGGTTCCGATCTGGAACCGAGCGAAGCCGAGATCCAGCGGCTGTCGGTGCCATCCAGTCAATCCGTCATCGCCCCCGGTGACCGAATTCCAGCGAAACGTGATGAAGTAGAAGACTTGCCCGAATGCGATCGTCACCATCGCAAAGTACACGCCGCGCAGCTTGACGATCAGGGCGCCGATGATCGCCGCCGCCAGCGTGCCAACCGCGACGCCTACCACGATGGCGAGCGGCGTACTTGGCACGATGTACTTGATCGTCATTGCCGCGCCGTACGCGCCCAGCCCGAAGTAGGCGGCATGTCCGAATGACAGGACGCCGGTGAAGCCGAGCAGGAAATTGAGCGCCATTGCCGCCAGGCCGAGTACGATCACGCGGGTGGCGAGTTCCGTATAACCGCCGATAGCGCCCATCCAGTACGGCATCGTCAACAGCAGGACCCATATCGCCGCATTCGCCGTGCGCGCGCTGACGCGCTTCACTGCGTTCTTCCTTCTTCACCGAGCAGGCCTCGGGGACGCACGAGCAGGACGATGCCCATCATGATGTACATGATCGCTTCCGTGGCCGACGGAAAGAATACGGTGGTAATGCCCGACGCCACGCCGATCAACAGGCCACCGAGCAGTGTCCCCGGGAAGGCTGCCCAATCCGCCGATGATGATCGCCACGAAACTCGGCATGATCAGTGATGTGCCAATCGTCGGTTGCAGGCCGAGCATCCCCGCCGCCAGTACGCCGGCGAGGCCGGCGAGATAGATGCCAAGCCCGAAGTTGAGATTGCGGAGGATCCGCACATTGACGCCCAGCACCGAAACCGTCTCGAGATCGAGCGTGCCGGCCCGGATCCGCATGCCGAGGCGGGTTCGATTCAGGATCAAAAATAGTGCAGTCACCGCAATGCCAACCAGCGCGACCATGAACAGGCGATAGCCGGTCAGAAAGAAGAACTGCGCGCTGAGCGGCGTCGTCAGCCATCCGGGGATCGGATAAGGGACGCTCTGTGCACCGTAGATGTAGCGCGTCGCGTCTTCGAGGATGTATGCGAGGCCGAATGTCAGCAGCAGGCTGTACAGCGGATCACGTCCGTAGAGTCGCCGAATCAGGACGCGCTCGACTGCGAGACCGATCGCGGCGGTGAGGAACGGTGCAACGAGCAAGGCGCCCCAGAAGCCGATGAACGGCATCAGCGAATAAGCGAGATATGCGCCGATCGCGAGAAATCCGCCGTGCGCGAAGTTGATCACTCCGCTCAAGTTCAGGATGAGCGAGAGGCCGAGCGCCATGAGCGCGTAAAACGCGCCGACGATCAATCCGTTGAACACATTGAAAAGCAATACTTCCGTCATGACGTCTCGGTCTCGTACGATTTTCGGAAATACCGCACTGCCAACTGCCCTTTGCCCAGCCGGCGGTGCGGGTGAGGCGCGCGATCACGCGGCCGCGCATCGGCACGGACGAAGTCCACGCCGTTGCGGCTGTCACGTTGGCGTTAATTGACTACGCCGGCCAGACCATCTTGCAGCCGGACTCCTCCACGGTGCCGGCAGCGTCGGCGCCCTTGATGATGTCGGTTACGTGGAACAGGTCCTCCGGGTCGCTACCCTTCGCCTGCGCAGTACCCACGAACAGCGAAGGAATGAGCTGATTCTGGTTGGCGCGGAAGAACGGCTCGCCGGGCATCAACCCAATTTCAGGCGGTAGCTTCATGTTCTGGAGCGCTCGCGCCATCTTCTGCGCGTCGAGCGACTTCGCCTGTATTGCCGCCAGCGCGCAACTCCACGTCGATGCGAAACCGAACCACGTGCGCGCGGTGGGAACCTTTCCGGTCTTTTTCCGGATATTGGCGACGAACTCGGCGACGTGCGGCACGCCAGGCTGATTCCAGTACCACTCGAACACCCATGTGCCGATGCGCGCCTCGGGCGGCAGTCCCTCGAGCGACTCGAGTTCCTGTTGTCCACCCGCAAGATGAAACCGCTTGTCGAGACCGAATTGCACGGCCTGCTTGAGCGCATTGATCATGTCGTCTCCCTGCGTCAGAAAGACGATCACGTCGGGACTTGCCGCTTGCGCCTTGATCAGGTACGACGAAAAATCGGTCGTGCCGAGTGGGGCCAGGTCGCCGCCCACCTTCGAACCGCCGGCCTTGGTGCACGCCGCTTCCAGCCCCGATTGCAGCGTGTGTCCAAATGCGTAATCTGGCGTGATGTAGTACCACTTCTTGCCGGCGTTCTTGATCAACGCCGGCGTCACCGCGTTGGCTTCCATCTGCGTCGTATTGCATACGCGGAAGACATTCCAATGACAGCTCGATCCGGTAACCGCATCGGTGTGGCCGCCGGTGACCATCAGCAGCACGCCGGCGTCGTGCGCGACCTGCGCCATGGCGAGACTGAGCGCTGAATTGACATTGCCGAGCAGGAAGTTGACTCGATCGCGCTCGATCAGCTTGCGCGCCTTTTGGACCGCCGTGGCGGCATCGCCACTCGTCGAATCCTCGATCAGGAGCTGCGCTTGCCGCCCGAGGATGCCTCCTTTGGCGTTGATCTGTTCGATCGCAAGCTGACAGCCGATCAGTTCGTTTTTCCCCACCGCCGCATACGTGCCGGTGAGCGGATCGTCGAAGCCAAACTTGACCGTCTCTTCTGCGCGCGCCTTGATGATGAAGGGTCCGGTGAGTTGGAGCGCAGTCGCGGCGACTGCAGCTTTGACCACGTTGCGCCGACTGGCATTGCTGACGTCGCCTTGCTTGGACATAGCGTTAACCTCCTGGGGTTTTGCTCTTCAAAATCCGGGTTCGACCGGGAAGCCGCTGGGGCTGCATCTTTGCCGCCCTCGACACGAGCACTCGTGCTTTCGCGGAGATTGGACGGTTTCCGCCGCGGTCTCCCCGTCGCGCCGGTCCGGTAATGTAAACAATGCGCCGCACCGTGACAATTCCGGCGACGAGCGGACAGCCGACAGGAGGCCGCCTCCCGCATGTTCCGGTCATGCGGTTGCACCGGGGGTGGCTCCGAGGTAACCTCGAAATCGCAGCCGGCTGAATGTTTGAAGGAGGCTTCGCGATGCTTGTCAGCGAAATCCTGCGGATCAAGGGTCATACGCTCTTCACGACCCCACCGGAGCGGCCGGTACTCGAAGCGGTCGAGGTGATGGCCGAGCATGACATCGGCTCGCTCGTCGTCATGGATCACGGGCGGATGGCGGGGATGCTCACGTTCGCCGAAGTGCTGAAGGCGCTGGCGGCGCGGGGCGGGTCGCTCGACGACGTCGCCGTGACCGACATTTACCAGCGTGACCCGCTGACCGCGGGTCCCGGTCTCGACGTCATGGAGTTGCGCCGGGTGATGCTCGATCGGCACGCACGCTACGTGCCGGTAATGGACGGGACGACGTTGCAGGGCGTCGTGTCGTTCCACGACGTCGCCAAGGCGGTCTACGAGGAGCAGAGCTTCGAGAACCGGATGCTGAAGAGCTACATCAAGGACTGGCCGGACGAAGAGGCGACGGCGTAGCGGCCGGCGCGCGCCTCTCGCGCCTCGCTCGAGCTTGCGATCCCGGACGCACAGCTAGCGGACTATTCGATCAGGTAGTCGAGAGCACGAGGCATCAGTCGAAATCGTTCCGACGACCGTCGCTTCAAGGCGGTACGTAGCGCGAGGAGCAGAGCTTCGAGAACTCGCGATGCTGAAGAGCTATCATCAAGCCGAGCTGGCGCCGATCGAAGTTGGACGGCGTAGCGGTTTGGGGTGCGGGCGGGAATCACGCCTGCAGCAGGAAGATCGCCGGTCGCCTGTCGTAGCGCTGCGCGTCCTCGCTGCGCCATTGCGCCGCCGTGCGGCAGGCGATCGATTCGGTCGAAAGCGTGAGGTCGGCGGCGATGCAAACGCGCGTGCGCGGCGACAGCGTCTGCGACATCGCGCGAAGCAGCGCGGCATTGCGGTAGGGCGTCTCGATGCAGATCTCCGTACGCTCGCTCGCGCGCGACTGCTGCTCGATCGCGCGAAGCGCGTTCGCGCGCGGCTCGGGCTTGACCGGCAGGTAGCCGTGGAAGCAGAACCGCTGGCCATTCATCCCCGATGCCATCAGCGCGAGCAGGATGGCCGAGGGACCGACGAGCGGCACGACGCGCAGTCCCCGCGCATGCGCCGCCGCGACCAGCGCAGCACCCGGATCGGCGATGCCCGGGCAGCCGGCATCCGACAACAGGCCGACGTCGTGGCCGGCAGCGACGGCGGCCAGCGCCGAATCGAAATCACTGTCGGTTCCTTCGTCGCCGAGCGCCAGGATGTCGAGATCGGCGATCGGACGCCGCACGTCGAGCGCCTTCAGGAATGCGCGCGCGGCCTTCGGCGTCTCGACCATCCATCGTTCGAGTCGGCGCGCGATGTCGATCGTGCGTGCAGGCAGCGCCGCGTCCGGCGCCACGACGCCGAGCAGATTCGGAACGAGGTACAGCGTCCCGGCCATGTCGCTCAATCGCGCTGCCTGCCCGCGGTTCCAGCGGGCGCGGGGCGCAGCGGTGAAGGTTGAGCGTTCGCACCGAGCAAGTCGACGCCTTCCGCCTGCAACAGGTCGACGAGCGCGATCAGCGGCAATCCGATCAGTGCGGTGGGATCCTCGCTCGCAATCGACTCGACGAGCGCGATGCCCAAACCTTCCGATTTGATCGACCCGGCACAATCGTACGGGCGCTCGCGCCGCAGGTAGCGTTCGATCGACGCCGCGGTCAATTCGCGAAACCGCGTCGTGACGTCGATCAGCCGAAGTTGACAGCGGCCGCTCGCGGCGTCGACCAGCGCGACGGCGGTGTGAAACACGATCGCGTGCCCGGAAAGCGCCGTCAGTTGCGCAACGGCCGCGGCATGATCGCGCGGCTTGCCGATCGCGACGCCGTCGGCGTTCGCGATCTGATCGGAGCCGATGACGAGCGCGCTCGCCCGGCGCGCTGCGACCGCGCGTGCCTTTGCCTCGGCGAGCCGGCACGCGGTGGCCGCGGGTGCTTCGCCGGCGAGCGGCGTCTCGTCGACGTCCGGCGTCTGCGTTTCGAACGGCAGTCCGAGTCGTCCCAAGAGCGCCCGGCGGTGACGCGACGTCGACGCCAGCACGAGCGGGCGCGGCACATTCTCCATTGTTTTTGCTGGCATTTTTTGACACGCCGCGAGGGGGGCGGTATGATTCTACGTTTTCGCCGGGCCCTTGGGCGGGGTTTGCCGACGGGTCCCGGGTTCGAGGGCGATGGCGGCGATGGTCGCGCGACAGGGGTTCGCCGGGCCGGTTCGATCCGTTTCGTCTCGCGCGCGAGCGCGGCATCGTCGAAGGCAGCGTCGATCCGCACCGGTTTTCGCGCACGGCCGACCTGCTATCGGAAGCACCGGCGTCGCTCGCGTGGCGAATCGAGGGCAGTGTCGATGCGTCCGGCCGGCCAGCGCTTGGCATCGAATTGAAAGGGGCGGTGACGCTGACCTGCCAGCGGTGCCTCGCCGATTTCCGGTGGCCGATCGACCAGCGGACCGAAGTGCTGCTCGCGCATGACGAGCGCGAAATGGCAGCGCTCGATGCAAACAGCAGTTCGGAAGTCGTGCAGGCGCCGGGACCGGTCGATCCGCTGACGCTCGTCGAAGACGAACTCGTGCTGGCGTTGCCGTTTGCGCCGCGCCATCCCGATGGCGCGTGCGAGAGCACGATCACAACCAGGAGAGCATGATGGCAGTCCAGCAAAACAAGAAATCGCCCGCGAAGCGCGGCATGCATCGCGCCCACGATTTCCTCAGCAAGCCGCCGTTGGCCGTGGAGCCGGTGAGCGGTGAAGTCCACCTGCGGCATCACATCAGCCCGACCGGCTATTATCGCGGCAAGAAGGTCGTCAGCACCAAGGCCGACGAGTGACGCGGGAGGCCATACGCGCGTCACCGTAGCGATCGATGCGATGGGCGGCGATCACGGCCCGTCCGTCACCGTTGCGGCAGCGCTCGACTTTCTTGCGTTCGCGGGCGATGCGCGCGTCGTTCTCGTGGGTCAGCCGGCGCTGCTCGAAGCGGCGCTCGCGCATGCGAAGCCGCACATCCGGGATCGCGTGAGCGTGCGCGCCGCAAGCGAAGTCGTCGACATGAACGAGCCGCCCGCCGACGCGCTTCGCAAGAAGAAGGATTCGTCGATGCGCGTCGCGGTCAACCTCGTGAAGGACGGCACGGCGGACGCCTGCGTTTCGGCGGGCAACACCGGCGCCCTCATGGCGATCGCGCGCTTCGTTCTGAAGACGCTGCCGGGCATCGACCGCCCGGCCATCGCGTCGCAATTGCCGTCCAAATCGGGCGAAACGCTGGTGCTCGATCTCGGCGCGAACGTCAACTGCACGCCGGCGCATCTGCTGCAATTCGCGGCCATGGGCAGCGCGCTCGTGACCGCCGTCGACGGCATCGATCGGCCCACGATCGGGCTTCTCAACATCGGCGAGGAGGACATCAAGGGCAACGACGTCGTCAAGGAGACGGCGGAGCTGTTGAAGGCGTCGACGCTCAATTTCGTCGGCAACGTCGAAGGCGACGACATCTACAACGGCACGACCGACGTCGTCGTCTGCGACGGCTTCGTCGGCAACGTCGCGCTCAAGACGTCCGAGGGGCTCGCGCAGATGCTCTACGAGTTTCTCAGGGCCGAATTCACGCGCAATATCCTGACGCGGCTTGCGGCCGGCGTCGTGTATCCGGTGCTGATGTCGTTCAAGCGGCGCATCGACCCGCGGCGCTACAACGGCGCGACGCTGGTCGGACTGAAAGGCGTCGTCGTGAAAAGTCATGGCGGCGCCGACGTGTTCGCATTCGCGAATGCGCTGAAGCGCGCCTACGCCGAGGTCGAGCACGGCGTTCTCGACAAGATCGCGCAGCGGATCGCCGAAATGCCGGCAGTCAGGCTGCCCTCGGGCGACGATTCACCGGGACCGATGCGCGCCCATGCATAGCCGGATTGCCGGCACGGGCCGGTATCTGCCGCAGCGCATCGTCACCAACCGCGAACTGGCGGAGCGCGTCGCGACGAGCGACGAATGGATTCGCTCGCGCACCGGCATTCGCCAGCGGCACATCGCAGCCGACGACGAGCAGACGTCGGATCTCGCGCTTCTTCGCGGCGCGCGCAGCGCTCGCGTCGGCTTCGCTTGCCGCCGCGGACGTCGACCTCATCATCGTCGCGACGACGACGCCGGACATGATCTTCCCGTCGACCGCGTGCATCCTGCAGGCCAAGCTCGGCGCGCGCGGCGGCCCGGCATTCGACGTGCAGGCGGTGTGCTCGGGTTTCGTCTACGCGCTGGCGATCGCCGACCGGATGGTCGCGGGCGGCCTGGCGCGCAATGCGCTCGTCGTGGGCGCCGAAATCTATTCGCGCATCCTCGACTGGAACGATCGCGGCACCTGCGTCCTCTTCGGCGACGGCGCCGGCGCCGTCGTGCTCGTGCCCTCGGCGAGGCCGGGGATCATTTCCGCGCACCTGCATGCCGACGGGCATTACAAGGACATACTGTGCGTTCCCGGGCAGGTGAACCGCGGCAGCGTCACCGGAACGCCGTTCGTGCACATGGACGGGCATGCCGTGTTCAAGTTCGCCGTCAAGGTGCTGGCCGACGTCGCGCACGAAGCGCTCGAGGCGAATCGCAAGACGACGGCCGACATCGACTGGCTGATTCCGCATCAGGCGAACATCCGCATCATGGACGCAACGGCGAAGAAGCTCGGACTTGTCGGAGGAGAAGGTCATCTCGACGGTCGACGCACATGCGAACACGTCGGCGGCGTCGATTCCGCTCGCGCTCGACGTCGCGGTGCGCGACGGCCGCATTCGCGAGGGACAGCATCTGATGCTCGTCGGCGTCGGCGGCGGCTTCACGTGGGGCTCGGTGTTTCGTGCGGTGGTGAAGGGGACCCGTTCAATGACCATCGCATTCGTTTTTCCCGGGCAGGGCTCGCAGCAGATCGGCATGATGGAAGGCTTCGCCGACCATCCGGTGGTGCGCGCGACGTTCGCCGAAGCCTCCGAAGCGCTCGGCGACGACCTGTGGGCGCTCGTCGCAGCAAGGGCCGGCCGACGCGCTCAATCTCACGCGCAACACGCAGCCGGTGATGCTCACCGCCGGCGTCGCCGTATGGCGCGCGTGGCAGGCGGCGGGGGGCGCACGCCCGCGTGCATGGCCGGGCACAGCCTCGGCGAATACAGCGCGCTCGTCGCGGCCGGGGCGCTCGCGTTCCGCGACGCGGTGCCGCTCGTGCGCTTTCGCGCCGAAGCGATGCAGGAGGCGGTGGCCGCCGGCGTCGGCGCGATGGCCGCCATCATCGGCGCGGACGACGCGGCGGTTGGCGGAGGCGTGCCGCGAAGCCGCGCAGGGCGAGGTGGTCGAGCCGGTCAATTTCAACGGACCGGGGCAGATCGTGATCGCAGGCAACAAGGCCGCCGTCGAGCGCGCAATGGTGGCGGCGAAAGCGCGCGGCGCGAAGCGGGCGCTGCTCCTTCCGGTCTCCGCGCCGTTTCACAGCTCGCTGCTGAAGTCCGCGGCCGAGCGGCTGGCGCTGCGGCTTGCGCAGGTCGACATCGTCGCGCCGACGATACCGGTCGTGCACAACGTCGACGTGGAGACGCATGCCGATGCCGGACGAGATTCGCGCGCGCGCTTGCGCGCCAGGCGGCGAGCCCGGTGCGCTGGACCGAAACCGTTCGGTGGTTCGCGGCGCACGGCGTGACGCAAGTCGTCGAGTGCGGGCCGGGGAGAGTGCTCTCCGGACTGACGCGTCGCATCGACGATCGTCTGGACGGCGTTCGCGCTGACCGACGGCGCGGCGATCGGCGACACCCGCGCTGCATTGGCCGCGTGAGCCGGCCCTTCCGATGGCGGCGAACGGCGAATTGAACGACCAGGTGGCGCTCGTGACCGGCGCCACGCGCGGCATCGGCCGCGCGATCGCGGTGGCGCTCGCCGGCGCGGGTGCGCGGGTGATCGGCACGTCCACCACCGACGAGGGCGCGGCAGCGATCACGGCGTACTTGCGCGACGCGGGGTTGCGCGGCGACGGCATGCGGCTCGACGTGCGCGATGCCGCGATGATCGAAGCAGTCGCTCGCGGACATCGAAACGCGTCATGGCGCCGGTCGGCATTCTCGTCAACAACGCGGGCATCACGCGCGACAACCTGCTCGTGCGCATGAAGGAAGACGATTGGGACGCGATCATGGCGACGAACCTGAAGCCCGCGTTCCAACTCGCCAGGCTCGTGCTGCGCGGCATGATGAAGGCGCGCCGCGGGCGCATCATCCAGATCGGCTCGGTCGTCGGCACGTCGGGCAATCCGGGGCAGACGAATTACGCCGCGGCCAAGGCCGCGCTCGTCGGATTCACGAAATCGCTTGCGCTCGAAGTGGGCAGCCGCGACATCACCGTCAACTGCGTAGCACCCGGCTTCATCGATACCGAGATGACGCAGGCGCTGCCGCAGCCGCAACGCGATGTGCTGATGCAGCGCGTTCCGCTGCGCCGCCTCGGCACGCCGGAGGACGTCGCCAACGCGGTGCTGTTCCTCGCGAGCCCGCGCGCCGGGTACATCACCGGCGCCACGCTGCACGTCAACGGCGGGATGCTGATGCCATAGCGAACGCATGCGCGTCGCCGGCCGTCGCAGACGCGCACGCCCGGGGGGCAGCGTAGCGGCGATAGCCGCAAGCGTGGGCGATCGCAGGCTCTGGTAAAATCCGCCGGTTTTGTTTCGTGACCCCTTGCAGGGGAGGAGATGCATGGAAAACGTCGAACAACGCGTCAAGAAAATCGTCGCGGAGCAACTGGGCGTCAACGAGGCGGAGATCAAGAACGAATCGTCGTTTGTCGACGACCTCGGTGCCGATTCGCTCGATACCGTCGAGCTCGTGATGGCGCTCGAAGAGGAATTCGAAACCGAAATCCCCGACGACGACGCCGAGAAGATCACCACGGTGCAGCAGGCAATCGACTACGTCGGCACGCATCTGAAAAAATAGCCGCATCCCTCGCGGGCTGCCGGCGCGGCCCGCACCTGAAGGGGCGCGGCACGGGCAACGCCTGCCGCCCGAAGCCGCGTCCACCGCAGTCCTTTTCCAACTTTCGCGTCCAGGATGAAACATCCCCCCACGCTCGCTCCGCTCGCTGCCCCCCGGGGGCGGGTCAGTCGGTCGGGGCGGCCCTTCCCGCCTGACATGTCACGCCGCCGCGTTGTCGTCACCGGTCTCGGCATCGTTTCGCCGGTCGGTATCGGCGTGGCCGCGGCGTGGTCGGCGATCGTCGCCGGGCGCTCGGGCATCGCGCCGATCACCCGCTTCGACGCGAGCGCGTTCCCGTCGCGGATCGCCGGCGAGGTGAAGGACTTCGACGTGTCGCGCTGGCTCTCCGCGAAGGAAGCGCGTCGCTACGACACGTTCATCCACTACGGTCTCGTCGCGACGATCGAAGCGGTGCGCGATGCCGGCCTCGAGGACTTCACCGGGGACAAGGACCGCTGCGGCGTCTGCATCGGCTCGGGCATCGGCGGCCTGCCGCTGATCGAGGAGACGCAGCGTGCCTACCTGCACGGCGGACCGCGCAAGATCTCGCCGTTCTTCGTTCCGGGATCGATCGGCAACATGGTGGCGGGGCTCGTGTCGATCCACTATGGATTTCGCGGGCCGAACCTCGGCACGGTCAGCGCGTGCTCGACCGGCAATCACAGCATCGGCGAGGCCGCCCGCCTGATCGAATACGGCGATGCGGACGTCATGGTCGGCCGGCGGCGCCGAAGCGTGCGTTTCGCCGCTCGGCGTCGGCGGGTTCGCGGCGGCGCGCGCGCTCTCGACGCGCAACGACGATCCGGCGACGGCGAGCCGGCCGTGGGACGTCGGCCGCGACGGCTTCGTGCTGGGCGAGGGCGCCGGCGTGCTCGTGCTCGAGGAGTACGAGCATGCGAAGGCGCGCGGCGCCAGGATCTACTGCGAGATCGCCGGCTACGGCATGAGCGCCGACGCGTATCACATCACCGCACCGCCCGAAGATGGCGGCGGCGCGGCGCGCAGCATGCTCAATGCATTGCGCAACGGCGCGCTGCAACCGACCGACATCGACTACATCAACGCGCACGGCACGTCGACGCCGCTCGGCGACGTCGCCGAATGCATCGCCGTCAAGCGCGCGTTCGGCGAGCATGCGTACAAGCTGGCCGTCTCGTCGACGAAATCGATGACCGGGCACCTGCTCGGCGCCGCGGCGGGCATCGAGGCGGTCTTCACGGCGCTGGCGATTCGCGACCAGATTGCGCCGCCCACGGCGAATCTCGTCGATGTCGATCCGCAGTGCGATCTCGATTTCGTGCCGCGCGTCGCGCGGCCGATGACGATACGCGTCGCGCTTTCGAACTCGTTCGGCTTCGGCGGAACGAACGCGACGATCGTCTTTCGCGCGCATCGACGCGTAGCTGACGTGGCGCTGATCGTCCAGAAATACGGCGGCACGTCGGTCGGCACGATCGATCGCATTCGCAACGTCGCGAGGCGCGTCGCCCGCTTTCACCGCGAGGGACACCAGGTCGTCGTCGTCGTCTCGGCGATGGCCGGCGAGACGAACCGGCTGCTGGCGCTCGCTCGCGAGCTTTCGGCGAATCCCGACCCGCGCGAGCTCGACGTCGATCGCCGCCACCGGCGAGCAGGTGACGATCGGCCTGCTGGCGATCGCGCTGCACGAGATGGGGCTGAAGGCGCGCAGCTACACCGGCGGCCAGGTGCGCATCCTGACCGACAACGCGCACACGAAGGCGCGCATCCTCGACATCGACGAGGAGCGTGTGCGCCGTGACCTGGCGGAGGGCACGATCGTCGTCGTCGCGGGCTTCCAGGGCGTCGACGAGCACGGCAACGTGACCACGCTCGGCCGCGGCGGCTCGGACACGTCGGGCGTCGCGCTGGCTGCCGCGCTCAAGGCCGACGAGTGCCAGATCTACACCGACGTCGATGGCGTCTACACGACCGATCCGCGCATCGTTCCCGAGGCGCGGCGTCTCGACACGGATCACGTTCGAGGAAATGCTCGAGCTCGCGAGCCAGGGATCGAAGGTGCTGCAGATCCGCTCGGTGGAGTTCGCCGGCAAGTACCTGGTGCGCCTGCGCGTGCTGTCGTCGTTCGAGGATCCCGACGCGACGCCCACCGGAACGCTGATCACTTACGAGGAAGACGAGCGACATGGAACAGGCGATCATTTCCGGCATCGCGTTCAATCGCGACGAAGCGAAGATCTCGATCATGGGCGTCGAGGATCGACCGGGCATCGCGTACGCCATCCTCGGACCGATCGCGGCGGCGAACATCGACGTCGACATGATCGTGCAGAACATCGGCGCGTCGGGCCATACGGACTTCTCCTTCACCGTCAATCGCAACGAGTATCAGAAGGCGCTCGACGTGCTCGAAGGCGAGCGCGGGAAGGGACGCTTCGAGGCGCGCGAGATCATCGGCGACAACCGCATCGCGAAGCTGTCGGTCGTCGGCATCGGCATGCGCTCGCACGTCGGGCTGGCGTCGAAGATGTTCAAGACGCTCGCCGACGAGGGCATCAACATCCAGATGATCTCGACGTCGGAGATCAAGATCGCCGTCGTGATCGACGAGAAATATCTGGAGCTCGCCGTGCGCGTGCTGCACAAGGCGTTCGAGCTGGAGAAGGGGCCGGAAGCGGCCTGATCGTGGTAATGTAAAAGCGCAATATCCCGGAGACGTGGCCGAGTGGTCGAAGGCACTCCCCTGCTAAGGGAGCATACGGGCTAAAACCTGTATCCAGGGTTCGAATCCCTGCGTCTCCGCCAATTCGACCCTCAGGGTCGATTCCTTGATGCGACGGGCCTACCCTCCCGATGGAGGCATCATGGTCATCACGATCAGAAAGAATTCGCCCGCGACCAAGGCCAACATCGACAGGCTGCGGACGGAACTCACCTCGCTCATTCCTGGCCACGTCAACAGCGCGGAACCGTGGACGTTCTACGAGGAGATCGACCGTCTACTCGGCCCATGGGGAGAAAGCGGATATCCGCTTGCCTACGGCAAGTACTACTGCAAGCTTTGATCGACGCGAAGATCCCGCCGGTCGTCCACTACCTGATCAAGCTCGCGGACGCCCGCTCACGCCGGCAGCGGCGATCGTTGCAGCAGAATTTTGCAAGGCTTCGCGCAAGCACCGGCATTAGCACCACCGTCGAATCACTCTTCCCCGTCGCAACGTTGACCGCCGTGACGTCGATCGCTCCTCTCGATCCCATGGACACCATCCGCCATGTGCTCGCCTGCCTCATCATCGCCGTCGCGTTCAACGCCCCAGCAGGATGGGCGGCGAACGCCGTGCACCCGAAGCACTTCGCGCTGTCGCTCGTGAATGGGGCGCTCGTCGGCGCGCCGGATACGATCAGGGTCAAGCAGGGTGACGATGTCGAGCTTCGCTGGACCAGCGACAAGCCGATGGAGCTGCACCTGCACGGTTACGACATCGAAGTCAAGGTTGCACCGGCCGCGCCGGCCGTGATGTCGTTCAGCGCGAAAATTCCCGGGCGCTTTCCGATCGAGCCGCACGGTCAGGAGCAAGGACGTCATCGCGCGGTGATCTACCTCGAAGTGCTTCCTTAGCTTGGTTCCGGCAAGCCGTTGCGGCCCGCGCGCCCTCGCACGCGCCGCATC
Organism: uncultured Pseudomonadota bacterium; assembly: GCA_963706225.1. Lineage (GTDB taxonomy): Bacteria > Pseudomonadota > Gammaproteobacteria > Burkholderiales > Casimicrobiaceae > VBCG01. Next base: position 37,590 of record CAVPMH010000019.1, on the reverse strand, counting down.
CTTCTTGTTCGTCTGCTCGGCGGCGCCACCCGTACAGGGCCACGGATTCGGGCAGCGCTTCGACCTTCCGCTGCCGCTTTGGCTATGGTTGACGGGCGCCGGCGCGACGATCGTTCTGACGTTCGTCGTGATGGCCCTCTTCGTGAAGGAGCGGCCCGTCGATGCGCGCTATCCGCGCCTCGATCTCTTGCACTTTCGCGTCGTGCGATTCGTCGCGAATCGCTGGACGGTCGCGATCGCCCGTACGTTGGCCGTCGCGCTCTTCGTGTTGACGGTCTGCGCCGGGCTCTTCGGCAACCAGGATCCGTATTCGAATCTCGCCACGACGATGATCTGGGTCGTCTGGTGGGTCGGTCTCGCGTTCTTCTGTGCGCTGATCGGCGACCTATGGCGCCTCGTCAATCCGCTGCGCACGATCTACGCATCGGCGGCAGCCGTCTACGCTGCAGTCGCGGGCGGGAAGACACTGTCGCTCAACCGGCGTTATCCGCGGCTGCTCGGAACTTGGCCCGCGGTGCTCGTGTTCCTCGGTTTCGCCTGGGGCGAGCTCGTCTGGGTGAACAAGGACGTACCGCGTCAACTCGGCATCGCACTCGCTCTTTATGCGGGCTTTACGTGGCTCGGCATGTTCGTATTCGATCCGGAGGCGTGGCTCGCGCACGGCGAAGCGTTCACCGTCGCCTTCAGCGTGCTCGCGCGCTTCTCGCCGACCCAGTTCGTGCCCGCGTCCGGCGACCGTTCGCGTCCTCGCCTCGACCTGCGGCCAGTCGGCGCCGGTCTCATCACGTCGCGTCCGGTGTCCTGGTCGTTCATGGTGTTCGTCCTGTTGATGCTCTCGACGGTGACGTTCGACGGCTTCCAGGAAACGTCGCTGATGCAGCGCGTCGACACCGTCGCGCAGTCCTCGCATGCGCTGTCGACGCTGCTGTTCGACCTGTCCGAGTGGGGCTTCGACGAGACACGTGTCACGCACACGTTCGTGCTCGTCGCGTTCGCCGTCGCATTCGTCGCGATATTCTGGCTCACGAGCTGGATGACGCTGCGCTGGATAACAGGCCGGCTGCGCCGCCGCGGGCGCGCGAGCGAGTTGACGGCCAGCGAAACCGCGTGCTCGTTCGTGCTGACGCTCGTGCCGATCGCGGTCGCCTACCACCTGTCCCACTACTGCTCGCTGCTGGTGACGGCCGGGCAGTTCGTCATTCCGCTCGCATCGGACCCGTTCGGATTGGGCTGGAACCTGTTCGGCACCGCCAGATACAAGGTGAACCTGGCCGTTGTAAGCCCCTACGTTTTCTGGTACGGCTCGGTCGCGCTCATCGTGCTCGGGCACGTGATCGCCGTCTACCTCGCGCACCTTGCGGCACTGCGGCTGTTCGGCCGGCACGCGCTGATCGGCGAGGTGCCGATGCTGATCCTGATGGTGGCCTACACGACGCTGAGCCTGTGGATCCTGGCACGGCCGGCATGGGCCCTGCGCACACCGGCATGCTCATCAAGGCGAATCAGGAGAGCGGGATGAACAAGCTGCTCGCCATCCAGCGGCAGAACCGGGAATACGAGGCTCTGTTTGCAAAGGTCCAGGCGGCGCTGCAAAGCGGGCGTCTCGACCGCATCGCATGGCTAGAGAAGGTGGCGGCGAAGCTCGAGCAAACACAGTTCGACGACGCCTATTGGCTCGCGAAGGCAAAGTTGATGATGGCCGAAGTCGCGCGGCGCGAGCACTCGATTGCGGCCAGGTATCGCGCGATGATCCAGGCCCGTCCTGAGGTCGGCGTGGAGCTTAAACGCTACGATCCCTCATGGATAAGCTACTGACCGGCGGGTCATGATGCGGATATAACGGTTTCCTGTGGCGCAATGCGCAGGTTCTCAATCCGGCGCGCGTCGACATGCACGTCACCGATTTTTCGATCCAAACAATCCGCAGCGCGATGTTCACCTGGAATCGCCTGCAGCTGCCTCCGGAGATCCAGGCGCTGGCGACGCACCCGACTGCGACCACGAACTTCCACGACGTCAGCACCAACAAGGACGGGACCCGCGCTCTACATGGCGCTGTACGGCGGTAACAACTCGCTCGGCGGCAACAACAACAACCCGATTCCCGAGAGAACCAGCGTGCTCGAACGGCCTGGCGACCTCGGTTCGAGCCGACGTCTCAGAACCGGTGCCGAACGCGCAGCTCAAGTTCGTCAGCTTCACGTCGTGGTGCGACGCGAACCAGCAGATCGATCCCGACTTCGGCGACGGCTCACCGCGTCCGCGCACGCGACCGAGTACATCATCCACCAGAACGGCAAGGAGTACGTCGCTACGACCGATGAATCGGCGGCGGATTGGACGGCAAAGCCCGGCGCCATTCGCGCATTGTACCTGACGACGGCTTATCGCCATTACCGACGAGCGCGCGCCCGCGGTCGTGGCGACCTTCAGTCGGGCAACGTCCACGGCTGTAACGCGGTCCGAAGCGCTATCGCTTGCTCGTAAGCCTGCGATACGCGCTCAAATGGCGGATCGCCTCCTGCTGTTGTCCGGCGGCCTCGCAGAGCAGCGCCAGATGGTAGTGCGCATCCGACAGCTCCGGGTTCTCATCGAGCGCGGCGCGATACATCCCCGCCGCTTCGCGCGGCCGCTTCGCATCCTCGAGCAGGAGGCCATATGACTACTTCCAGTCGACGCGCCTGCCTGGCGATAGCGCGGGTGGCCAGCCTGTGCGAACCTGAGACATGGGTTACATGCCGTACCTAAGGCATGGACTCCAACCATCGCCCGGTCGCATCTCCTATTTCGTTCAGAACGTCGGCATCGGTTCTTTCCGACGCCTTGGTCACGTGAAACGAATGATCGGCGCCCTCGAGCCAGTGCATTCGCCAGTTGACTGACAGGCGGTCGACGACCTGATCCATCAGGTCGCGGCGGCAAAGATTGTCGCGGGTGCCGTTGAAGCACAGGACGGGCGTGATGATCCTGGCGAGATGAGCATCGCGCAGCTTCGTGAACTGTCCTGCCGGATGGAGCGGGTAAGCGAGAAGCAGAAGGCCGTCGCATGCGAATCCGCCGGCGACGAGCATCGATGCCGCGCGCCCGCCCATCGAGCGGCCACCGAGAATCGATCGGTCGGCGTCAGCCTTGTCGAGCGCACTCGACGCTACCGCGGCGATGCAGTCCTGAAGGAGCGGCATCGGATCCGGCCGCCGGCTTCCGCGTTCACTGTACGGGAAGTTGAACCGCACAACGTGCAGCCCGCGCGTGCACAGCAGTGTCGCCAGCAGCTTGACGCCGCGGTCCGCCATGTTGCCGCCGGCGCCATGTGCGAATAGGAAGAGCGGTGCCGTCCCGCCAGTCGTTGCGGTATCGAGCTCTGCGGTGACCTGATGCCGGCCGACGTTGACGAGCCACTTGCGCATGCTGAGGCCAGTATGACTACTTCCAGTCGACGCGGCGAGGGCCGGAAGACACGTGTAAACGTCTGTTTCCGGACGTACCGAGACTGCATGTCGTCGATAGACTGCCGTTCGTGTCCCTTGCATCGGAACTCGAATGAAGCAGATTCTGGGTATTGCGCTGCTGGCATTCTCGATACTGCTTGCGGGCTGCGGTGGCGGTAGTGGCGGCTCGACACCCCCGCCCGCGAACGTCAAGGTGGTTCCCGGCGATACGAGCGCGACCGTTTCCTGGAGCCAGGATTCGAGCACCGAATATTGGGTGTGGGTGGCGCAAGGTAACGACACGACGACGTCGAACTGCGCGGCAACGTCGGCCTGCAAGATCGCGGTCAACGTTTCGTCGCCGTTCATCATCACGGGCTTGACCGATGGCACGCTTTACTCGGTAACGGTCAATGCGCGCACCGGCAACGGGCCGGGCGGCCCCGGCAGTCCGCCGATCGCGTTCGTGCCGCGAATCGCAGGGACAACCTGGACTGCCGGAGCGCCTTTGACGACGGCGAACCTGCTGGGCCTCGCGTTCACGGTGACGACGACTGCCGGCGTGAACACAGTGATTGCGGTCGGTGCCGGCGGCGCGATCTTTTACAGTCCCGACGCTGTCAACTGGGTGCCCGAGACGTCGAACGTGTCGAGCAACCTCAACGCCGCGACCTACGCCCATTCCCTGTTCTTCGCCGTCGGGGATGCGGGAACGATGCTGACGAGCCCCGACGGAGGGACATGGACGGCGCAGGTTCCGCAAACGAAGTCCAACCTGTATGCAGTGACGAACGACGGCTCGGGCACTATCGTCGCCGTCGGCGCCGGCGGCACGATTCTGGTGAGCACCGACGGCACGACCTGGGCACCCGCCAACTCGCACACATCGATGGATCTCTACGGCATTTACAATGCAAACGGCCGTTACGTCGCCGTTGGCGCGAACGGCACAATTCTCACCAGCACCAATGCGGGGCAGTGGACGACGATCAATCCGACCACTTCGGTGAATCTGAGGGGCGTGTCGTATGGCGCGTCCGTTGCCACGGCCACCGCCGCGGCCGCCGCAACCTGGGTCGTCGTCGGCGATGGCGGCGCGCTCGTAACCAGTCCGGATGGGATCAATTGGACCGGCGAATTGCCCATCACCGCCAACAACCTGACCTCGATTGTGCACGGCACGCAGTTCGTGGCAGTTGGATCCGCTGGCACAATCTTTACGAGTATCGATGGCCTTGCGTGGCAACCCCAGGTATCGGAAACGACGCAGAACCTGAGAGCGGTGACCTTCACCGTTCTCACCGCGGGCTCCATCGGCGTCGGGTACGTCGCGGTCGGCGACGCGGGAACCAATCTTTCTGCCTTCTGAGAGCCTGGTATGCCGCGGTCCGGCGCCGCCTCAACGCTTCCCGCGTAAGCCTGCGATACGCGCTCAAATGGCGGATCGCCTCCTGCTGTTGTCCGGCGGCCTCGCAGAGCAGCGCCAGATGGTAGTGCGCATCCGGCAGCTCCGGGTTCTCGTCGAGAGCGGCGCGATACATCTCCGCCGCTTCGCGCGGCCGCTTCGCATCCTCGAGCAGGATCGCGAGATTGAACAACAGCGTCTCGTCCGCGCCGCAGCGGCCCAGACCCTCGCGATAGGTCGCCTCGGCATCGGCGAATCGCCGTCGTTCGTGGAGCAGCCGACCGAGGTTCGTGTACGCCGCAGCGCGCGCGGGCTCGGCCGCAATCGCCTGGCGATAGACCGCGCAGGCCTCGTCAGGCTTCGATTCCTCGAGCGCCATCGCCCGCTCGAACAGCGCATCGCCGGGGGGCGTCGCCGGCTGCGCGGGAATGTCGAGAACCGCGAGTCCGGGCAGGGGCGACTCGACGTGGAATCGCAGCAGGTACTGGCCGTCGTCGGGTTGCCATTGCGCATCGCCTTCGCGAACGACGATCGCGTCGCCTACGGCCTCCACGCGCAGCCCCGATAACGGCAAATCCGACGGCAGCTCCTTGCGAAGGCGCCGCAGCGAACGCAGGATCCGCGTCGTCGGGACCTTCGCCTGCACGAGCGCGCGCGCAGTCCGGAGGACGACGAGATCCTGGAACGAAAAGCGGTATTCGCGGCGCCGACCGCGTAGCGGCGACACGAAGCCACCCGCGATCAGTCCGCGGATGATCGAACGCGAAAGCCCGAGCATCCGACCGACGTCGCGCAGCGAATAGCCGTTGTTCACGGCGCTTATTGTAAGCGGCGCGGCTGCGCGGCGAGTGCCGCGACGGCCGTTCGCAACAGCCGGTTGAGACCGCCTCTCGACGATCGGTTACCGAGCGCTCGATGCGCTTCCGACGGACGCTTGCGGAGGCGTCGGGTTCGACCCGCCTCCGAGGGACACTTCCGCGTGCGTCTGCATCAGGTGACGGACCTGGCTGCCGATCGATCCCAGCCGAAGCATCGAAAGCATGCCCTTGGCCGGCTCATCGACGACGATCTGCGCGCAGTGATGATCCGACGCGAACCGGACGATCGTTTCCGCGGGATGGCCGACGAGCACATGATCCTCGTGCGGCACGCCGGCCTCGTCGAGCATGCGGATCGCCGGCTCGAGCACCCGCATGCCGGCATCGCGGTGAAAGTCACGCAGATCGGTGCGTGCTGAAGAATTGCGCGACGTGTTTCGGCAACGGACGCTGCACCGTCAGCAGATCAACGTGCGCGGGCGCCGCGCGGTACAGCGCGATCGCCTGCGCGGCAGCCCACGCTACGTCGGAGGCGTTGCAAATCGGTACGACGATCCTGTCCATCGCGGCCTCCTCTTTACGCAGCATGCTCGGCATGCGGCGCTTCCACCGGCTCGCCGACCGGCGCGCGCGCCTGCTTCCTGCGCGCAAGCATCTTGCCTGCAATCACGACCAGCAATGCGCCGACGATCGGCGCGAGGTGCTCGAGAAAATGCTCGTGCGTGTCGATGTACGTCTTGATTGCGGGATCGCCGACCGCCATGTCGCCCGCGACATAGCCGAGCAGTCCGGCGCCGATCGATGACGAAGGACGGAAAGCGTTCCATCAGCTTCATCAGCATCGCGCTGCCGAACAGGATCAGCGGCATCGTGATCACCAGTCCGAGGAACAGCATTCCCAGATGGCCCTTCGCGGCGCCCGCCATGCCGAGCACGTTGTCCATGCTCATCACGATGTCGGCGATGATGATCGTCTTCACGGCGTCCCAGAAGTTGCCGCTCTCCTTGACGTCGCCGTCTTCGTCTTCGGGCAGCAGCAGCTTGATGCCGATCCACAACAGCAGCACGCAGCCGATGATCTGGATGTAGGGCAGCGTCATCAGCAGCGCCGCGAAGGACGTCAGCGCCGTCATCAGCACGACGATGCCGGCCGTCCCGACGATGAAGGCCTTTCTCTGGTCGCGCGGGTGCCAGCGAGCGGCACGCCAGCGCGATGACGACCGCGTTGTCGCCGCTCAGCACGATGTTGATCACCGCGATCTCGAAGAGCGCCATCCAGGTGTCGGGGTTGCCTAAAGCGGCGAGCATTGCGGAACTCCTGCGTCGAATGCGTTGGAGTCCTCACGCTACGTCGCCAGCATTACCCGGCCCTGTCGCGGGGATTACGCCTGGCTTCGCGACAGCGCTTACGGCAAGCTTACGAGCAGCTTTCACAGGCGACGGCTGCGCGCTGTCGGGAAACGTGACGGTGAACGTGTTGCCGAGGCCGTCGGCATCCTCGGCGAGCGTGATCTTTGCGTCGTGCAGCTTCGCGATCTCGCTGGACGATCGCAAGCCCAAGACCGCTGCCGTCGGCATGGCTGCCGAGCAGCCGGTGAAACCGCTCGAATACGCGCTGGCGCTCCTCGAGCGGAATGACCGGTCCGTCGTCGCTGACCGATACGCGCGGCGGATGCGACGGTGACGCGCACGGTTACGCGGCCATCGTTGCGCGTATAGCGAATGGCGTTGTCGAGCAGGTTGTTCGATGAGCTCGGTCAGACGCGTTGCGTCGCCGCGAATCATCGCATGCGGCTCGACGCCTTCGAAGCCGAGATCGATGTTCTTGCGGTACGCTTCGGGCACCCATTCCGTCGTCACGTCGAACGCGAGCTGCGACAGGTCGAGCGGCGCGAGCTCGAGCTGCTTCATCGTCGTCGGCTCGTTGCGCGCGAGCGACAGCAGCTGCGCGACGAGCCGCGACATCCGCTCGACGCCGGTATACAGATGCGCGATCGACTGCCTGCGCCTGCGCCGGGTCCTCCTCGCGCAACGCCAGCTCGACGTGCGCCTTGAGGCCGGCCACCGGCGTGCGAAGCTGGTGCGCCGCATCGGCGATGAAGCGTCGCTGGTACCGGAGAATTTCATCGAGCCGGGCCATCAGGTCGTTGATGGCCGACAGCAGCGGATGCACTTCGCCCGGCACGTCGCGCAACGCTGACCGGACTCAAATCGAGATGCGAGCGCGCGGCGACCGCCTGCTGCAGACGGGCGCAGCGGCGCGAGCCCGCGCGCGACGCCGGCCCACAGCACGACGCCCGCGATGACGATCAGCAGCAGTTGCGGCAGGATGACGCCGACCATGATCTCGTTGGCGAGCGCGCTGCCGCTTGACGCGCGTCTCGGCGACCTGAACCGTGACGGGTGCGGCGCCGTCGGTGCGCAACTGCACGACGCGAATCGGCGCGCCGTCGAGCTCGCTGTCGTAGAACATCGTTGCCGCCGCGCCGGCGCGCGTGGGCGGCGGCAACGTCGCGTCGCCGGCGATACGCGCGCCATCCGGTCCGCGCACGACGTAGTAGACGCGTGTCGTACTGGTCGAGCAGCAGCGTGCGCTCGGCGTCCTTCTCGAGATCGAACGAGGGCCTCGGGCCGTTCGGCTTGACGTGCAGCGTGAGCTCGCGCGCGATCTCCAGCAGCTCGCCGTCGTAGACGCGATCGGACAGATGCCGCGCGATGTAATAGCTGCCGACCGCGTCGGCGAGGAACAGCAGCGACAGCGGGATCAGCAGCCAGCGCAGCAGCTTGCTGCGCAACGTCGCGCTACGCGCGCTCATCGTGCTTGTCGAGCAGGTAGCCCATGCCGCGGACCGTGCGGATTTCGATGCCGAACGGCTCGAGCTTCCTGCGCACGCGATGCACGTACACCTCGATCGCGTTGCTGCTGACGTCGTCGCCGAAGCCGAACAGCTGGTCGATCATCTGCTCCTTGCTGACGACGCGACCCTGCCGGGACAGCAGCAACTCGGTCAGCCCGAGCTCGCGCGCGGACATTTCGATCGGCTGGTCGTCGTGGAAGAGGCGCCGCGCCGCGACGTCGAGGCGCAGGCGTCCGTGGATCATGCTGGTGCCCGGCGTGGCATGGCCGCGGCGAATCAGCGCGCGTACGCGCGCCTCGAACTCCGGCAGGTCGAACGGCTTCGTCATGTAATCGTCCGCACCCGAGTCGAGGCCGCTCACGCGGTCTTCGAGCGTGTCGCGCGCGGTCAGGATCAGCACCGGCGTCTGCGAGCGGCGGTCGCGAAGGCGGCGCAATACGGCATGCCGTCGACCCTCGGCAGCGCGATGTCGAGCACGACGAGATCGTACGTCGTCGTGGCGAGCGCATCGTTGGCGGCTTCGCCGTCGCCGACGAGATCGACGGCGTAGGCCGACTGGTTGAGCGCGCGCGTGAGCGCGGCGGCCAGGACGGCGTCGTCTTCAACGACCAGTATTCGCATGGCGCTGCGGAATTGTCTCGTAAATGGCGGCGCCGACAGGCGGTCCATTGCGCGCCGAAGCCGATCTTCCCATTTTCGCCGCCCGGCCTGCTACATTGCCTGCCGCATGAGCTCCCAGATGAACACCGCCGGTCCGCCTGAAGAGGCGAGCACCATCATCCACCATCGACCGCTCTCGGCGCGCGACCTGGAAGCGATCCTGGACGTCACCAAGGCGCTCGCCGCGCCGTTCGACCTCATGACGATGCTGGGAGAGGTGGTCGCGGCGGCCAAGCAGGTGCTCGGCGCCGAGCGCGGTTCGGTATGGCTTTACGACGAGCCGCGCGGCGAACTGGTCCTCGAGGTTGCGACGGGCATCCAGCCGGTGCGCGTGCCATGGCAATCGGGGCTCGTCGGCGCCTGCGCGCACTCGCGCCGGATCATCAACGTCCCCGATTGTTACGCCGATGCGCGCTTCGATCCGCGGATCGACAAGGCCTCCGGGTACCGGACCCGCTGCATGTTGACGTTGCCGCTCGTCGATCACAAGGACGTGCTGGTCGGCGTCATGCAGGTCCTGAACAAGGTGGACGGCGTTTTCGATGCCGACGACGAGGCGCTGGCCACGGCCCTCGCGGCGCAATGCGCGGTGGCGTTGCAGCGTGTGCGGATGACGGGCGCGCTCATCGAAGGCGAGAAGATGCGGCAAGCGCTCGAGATGGCCCGCGAGGTGCAGATGAGCACGCTGCCGTCCGGCATGCCGGCGGTGCCGTCGTACGACGTATCCGCGACGTTCCGGCCGGCCGATCTCACCGGCGGCGATACGTACGATGTAGCGCTGATCGACCAGGGCCTTCTCGTCGTGCTGGGCGATGCGACGGGGCACGGCATCGCGCCTGCGCTGTCGGTCACGCAGATGCAGGCGATGCTTCGCATGGCATTCCGGCTGGGCGCAGACCTCGAAACGGCCTTCATGCAGGTCAACAACCGGCTGGCCGACACGCTGGCCGACGACCGGTTCATCACCGCGTTCATCGGGCTGCTCGATCCGGCGTCGCACCGGCTTCGGTTCCACAGCGGGGGACAGGGACCGATCCTTCATTACCGGGCGGCGACGCGGACCTTCGAAAAGTACAAGCCGACGAGCTTTCCGCTCGGCGCGATGCACCTCACGTCGTTGCGACCCGCCATCGACGCGCGGATTCTTCCCGGCGATATCGTCGTGCTCGTCTCCGACGGCGTTCTCGAGCAGGAAAATCGGCACGGCGAGCAGTTCGGCGAGGCGCGCGTCCAGCAGGTCATCGAGACGAACCGGGACAGATCGATGCATGATGTGCTGGCGCTGCTCCTCGACTCGGTGCACGCGTTCGCCGAGGGCTGCCCGCAGGAGGACGACGTGACGGCGGTGCTCCTGCGGCGCGATCCGGCGCGCGCCCTGCGGCGGGAGTTCGAGCGGAGCTTCGACTCCATTCCCGCGCTGGTCGCGTTCACCGCCGAAGCGTTCTCGCGATTCGAGATCGATCCCCGCCTCCTGCCGATCGTCGATCTGGCAGTGGAAGAGCTGTTCACGAACATGGTCAAATACGGCACCGAAAGCAATGCCGCGGTGCGGATCGACGTGACGGCGATCGATGGCGGCGTGGAGTTGACGTTGATCGACCGCGATGTCGAGCCGTTCGACATTACGCGCTCGGCCGAAGTCGACATCCATGCGCCCATCGCGCAGCGTGAGCCCGGGGGGCTGGGATTGCATCTGATCCGGCGAATGGCGGATAGCGTCGAGTACGACTATACGAAGGAAACCCGGCAAAGCCGGATCAGGCTGCGCATCACCGAGTCGGGCTTGGCGGCCCGCCGGCGCGCGGCCGACGACAGAGGTGACCAATGCTCGGGATTGAGTTTGGGGAAGAAGGCAAGGTGCTGCTTTCCGGACGACTGGACGCCGCCGAGGCGCCGGCCGCGCAATCGTTCCTCGATCGCGTGGAGGGCGTCGTCACGCTCGACTGCGACCGGCTGGATTACATTTCGAGCGCCGGTCTCGGCGTTCTGCTGAAGACCCAGAAGCGCCTTCTCGCCTCGAACGGCAAGCTGCGCCTCGCGGGCTGAAGCCGCACCTTCACGACGTATTCACGTACTCCGGTTTCGATCAGCTTTTCGAGATCGAGCCCGCGAAGTAGGCGCTCGTGTCCAACTTTTCGGGGGATCGCGTGTAATTATGGACAACGACGTCGACCAGGCGTTGGTGGAGCGATACCGGAAAGGAGACCGGGAAGCGTTCACCGAGTTGATGATCCGGTACCAGCGGCCGATCTACAACGCCGCGTTCTGGATCCTCCGCAGCGCCGACGACGCACGCGACATTTCGCAGATGGTTTTCCTGAAAGTGGCCGAGCATCTGGATCGTTTCGATTCGCAACACCGCTTCTTCAGCTGGATCTATCGGATCGCCGTCAATGAATCGCTCAACCTGCTGCGCCGGAATGGACACGAGGAGGCCCTGGACGACGAGATCGATCTTCCGGGGTCCGAATCGGCCAATCCCGAATCGCAGGCGCGCGACGCCGAACGCTCGCGCTCGATTCAGCGTGCGCTGCTGACGATGTCGTCGAACGACCGCACCGTGCTCGTGCTTCGCCACTTTTCCGAATGCAGTTACCAGGAGATCGCGCAGATACTGGATGTCGACGAAAAGACGGTCAAATCCCGCCTTTTCGAAGCACGCCATCGCCTGCGCGACCTGTTGAAGGACTTTCGGCCGGACTAAGGAACATGAGCCAATCCCAACTCGTTGAACTGATGCATGTCGTCCTCGACGGCGAGGCGACTCCCGCGCAAGCCGGGGAGCTCGAGCGCCGGCTGGCGAGCGACGCCACGGCGCGCGCGCAGTACGAAGAGTTGCGGTACCTCTTCGATGGCCTGAGCCGCGTCCGACAGGCGTTTCCGCCGGAGGGCCTGATCGCCTCCGTTCTGGCGAATATTCCACAAAATTCGACTCGTCCCGGGCGCTCCGGCCAACTATTCGGCGCGCCGGGTGTAATTGAGGCAAGTTTGAAAGATACCCGCGGCAGAAGCCCGGGGAGAGGTGAGAGGGTCCGGCAGGTTTTCCAACAGTGGGCGTCTTCGAGGGGCACAGACATGAGCGCAGGAAAAAATAGTCTCGCAGGTAATCGCAAGATCTGGATCGGTGGCGGCATTGCCGCAGCGGCCGTGATCGTCGCGGTATCGACCGGGCTCTTTCCACCCAATGCGGGCGACACGGCCGGTACGATTGCCCCGGCATTGCGGTATCGCGCTACGCAGCCCGCCGCTGACGATGTCACGCCTGGAAGCCAGCCCGGGTCACAATCCGCGCAAACGAATCCGGCCGGGAGCGCCAGTGCCGGTGCGGGCAATGCCGGAAACGCGGGCAACGCCGGGAACGCGGGCAATGCCGGGAACGCGGGCAATGCCGGGAACGCGGGCAATGCCGGCAATGCCGGGAACGCGGGCAATGCCGGTAACGCGGGCAACGCCGGAAACGCGGGCAATGCCGGTAATGCGGGCAATGCCGGAAACGCGGGCAATGCCGGTAACGCGGGCAATGCCGGTAACGCGGGCAATGCCGGGAACGCGGGCAATGCCGGTAACGCGGGCAATGCCGGTAACGCGGGCAATGCCGGTAACGCGGGCAATGCCGGTAACGCGGGCAATGCCGGGAACGCGGGCAATGCCGGTAACGCGGGCAATGCCGGTAACGCCGGTAATGCCGGTAACGCGGGCAATGCCGGCAACGCCGGTAACGCCGGTAATGCGGGCAACGCCGGTAACGCGGGCAACGCCGGTAACGCGGGCAACGCCGGTAACGCGGGCAACGCCCAATAATCTGCGCGCAGCCCAGGCATCACGCAACCGCCGGCCCAGCGCCGGCGGTTTTGCATTTGGGCGCTTACCTCGTATGCTCCGCGACTTCGCAAACGCGTTGGGAGGTCATTTGATGCGCGGCTGCATTCTGTGCCTGCTGCTGGCGCTGATACCCGCCGCGGCCGTCGCCCAGAGCCCGGTCGGAATCTCGCACGTCGATACGAAGGATCTGCGGCTCTATTATTACGATTCGCTGGGTTACCTCGCCCCGCACGCGGTGCGGACCTTCACCAATTCGCTCGAGTGGCAGCGTCGCATGTTCGGCTGGGTCCCCTCCGAGCCGACGACCGTCCTGCTGCAGGATCTCGCGGATTACGGCAATGCATTCGCCCATGCGGCGCCACGCGGCACGCTGGTGTTCGACGTGGCGCCGCTGTCGCACGCGTTCGAAACGCTGGCCGCCACCGAGCGCATGTATGCATTGATGAACCACGAGCTGATACACGTGGTGCAAGGCGACATTGCGTCCGATGAGGACCGGCGCTGGCGGCGAATCTTTCTTGGCAAGGTCACACCGCAGTCGCAAAACCCCGAATCGCTGCTCTACACCTATCTCACGGTGCCGCGCTTCACGGCCCCGCGCTGGTACCTCGAAGGTACCGCGGTGTTCTTCGAAACGTGGATGAGCGGCGGCGTCGGACGCGCGCAGGGTGGCTACGACGAGATGGTGTTCCGGGCGCTGATCCGGGACAACGCCCACCTATACGATCCATTGGGGCTCGCGTCTCGGGCCGCACAGGTCGATTTTCAGATGGTGGCGAATGCCTATCTCTACGGCACCCGCTTCGTCACGTGGCTCGCGTACGCCTATTCGCCGGAGAAGGTCGTCGCGTGGATCCGCCGGGACGAGGGCAGCGCGCGCTACTACTCGGATCGGTTTCAACAGGTGTTCGGCCTTCCGCTCGATGAAGCCTGGCAGAAATGGATCGCGTTCGAGCACGATTTTCAGGAGCGCAATCTCGCCGAGGTACGCAAGAATCCCGTCACGCCGCACCACGATCTCGTGGCAAGCGCGGTGGGTTCGGTGTCGCGCACCTACTATGACGAAGCGACCGGCATTCTCTATGGCGGCTTCCGGTATCCGGGCGTGGTCGAGTTCATCGGCGCCGTGAACACGCGCGACGGCGCGGTCCGCCGACTCGCGGACATCAAGCACGCGATGCCGTACCGGGTCACGTCGTTCGCCTTCGACCCGGTGACCCGGACGGCGTTCTTCACCAACGATAACCGCGGCAATGTGTATCGGGATCTGATGTCGGTGGACGTGCGGACCGGCGAGGAAAGGACGCTGATCGAGAACGGGCGGATCGGCGAAATCGTCGTGAACCCGGTCGATCGCTCGCTGATGGGTGTGCGCCACGCCGATGGCCTCGCGACGCTCGTGCGTATCCCGCCGCCCTACAACCTCTGGTACGAGGTGTACAAGTTTCCCTACGGCGTCGTTCCTTCCGACCTCGACATTTCGTCCGATGGACGCCTGCTTTCCGCCTCCGTGGACGAGGCCAATGGCGATCAGTTTCTGCGCGTGTGGGACCTGCGCAAAGTCCTGAACCGCGATGTGAAGCCGCTTTCCGAATTTCGCTTCGGGCAGTCGGTCCCGGAGAGCTTCGTGTTTTCGAAAGATGGACGCTACCTGTACGGCAGCAGCTATTACACGGGCGTATCGAACATCTTCCGTTACGAAGTCGCGACAGGAGCGGTCGAAGCGGTGTCGAACGCGGAAATCGGCTTCTTTCGTCCGGTGCCGCTCTCCGATGGGCGAATGGTCGTGCTGAGCTACACGGCGAGAGGTTTCGTTCCGGCGATCATCGAGCCGCATCCGATCACCGATATCAGCGCGATCACGTTCCTCGGCACCGAAGTCGCGGAAAAGTATCCGATCGTCAAGACCTGGCAGGTGCCGGCGCCCGAGCACCGTCGACGACAAGAAGCTGGTCACAGACAAGGGGCCCTACGTACCGTTGAAGAGCCTCGGGCTCGCGAACGCCTACCCGGTGCTGCAGGGCTACAAGAACGCGGTCGGGCTCGGTTACCACGCCAACTTCGATGATCCACTCGAGTTCGCGAGCGTGAACGTCACGGCGGCCTACACGCCGAGCGGCAAGCTGTCGGGCGAGGAGCGCGGCCACTTCGACGTGACCGGTCGTTACCTGTTCTGGCGCGGCGAGCTGGCGTGGAACAAGTCGGACTTCTACGACCTGTTCGGCCCCACGAAGCGCAGCCGCAAGGGGTACGCCGCCAAGCTCGGCTATGACGACCTGCTGATCTTCGATGACCCGCGCAAGCTGAAGCTCTCCTACGATCTCGAGTATTACGACAGGATCGACACGTTGCCGGGCGCACAGAACGTCCGCACGTCGTTCACCCGGCTCCTGGTCGGCCAGATCGGGCTTCACTACACGAACATGCAGCGCTCGCTCGGAGCGGTGGACGACGAGGGGGGTGTCGCGTGGGAGCTCGTGGCCAACGCCAACCATGTGAGCGACGCGACGCCTGCTCAATTGCGCGGGAGCTTCGATTACGGGATCGCGCTTCCCATTCCCCACTCGTCGGTGTGGTTGCGCAGCGCAGCGGGTACCAGCACCGGCGATCGCAGCAATCCCGTCGCCAATTTCTTTCTCGGCGGATTCGGCAACAACTACGTGGACCACGGACCGGAGAAGCGATACCGGGAATACGATTCGATGCCCGGCTTCGGGATCGACGAAATCAGCGGCCAGAGTTTCGCGCGCCAGATGATCGAATGGAACCTGACGCCGATCGTGTTCGAATCGATCGGCACGCCGGTCTTCTACCTGAACTGGCTGCGTCCCGCCATCTTCGCGTCCGCGTTATGGACCGATCCGGCAAATCGCGCGCGGCGCAACGACTATCAGAATGTGGGCGTGCAGGCGGATCTGCGCTTGAGCATCCTGCACTGGTACGACATGACGCTGTCGGTCGGTTATGCCGTCGGGTTCAAGGGCGCGCGGCGCAGTGGCGACGAGCTCATGATCTCGCTGAAAATCCTGTAATACGCGGGGCACGCATGGCTGCCGTCGGCATCCTGCTGCACATCGTCATCGGCGTTCTGCCGGTGCTGGGATTTCTCGCCGCGCTGCTTTATCTCGACAGCTACAAGCTCGTGACGATGCGCGTCGTCATCAGCGTCGTCGGGCGCGGGCTTCGTCGTGGCCATCGCCTGCTATTTCGTGAACGCGTACGCATTGGGCGTCACCGGCATCGATTTCACCCGCTACAGCCGCTACATCGGCCCGGTGATCGAGGAATTCGGCAAGGCGCTCGTCATCGTCGTGCTGATTCGCGCGCATCGCGTCGGCTTCCTCGTCGACGCGGCGATTCTCGGGCTTTGCCGTCGGCACCGGCTTTGCCATCGTCGAGAACCTCTACTACCAGCATCGCCGTCCCGACGGCGAGCGTCGGCACGTGGATCGTGCGCGGCTTCGGTACGGCGATCATGCACGGCGGGTGCACGGCGATATTCGCGATGGCGGGATTGTCGATGCGCGAGCGCGCGCCGAGGGCTTCGCTCGTCGCGTTCCTGCCGGGCTTCGTCATCGCGGTCGTTCTGCACTCGGCGTACAACCACGCCTTCGGCTCCGCCGATGCTGTCGACGCTGGCCGTGATCGTCGTGCTGCCGCCGCTGCTGCTCGTCGTGTTCCAGCGCAGCGAACGCGCCACGGCGCGCTGGCTCGGTGAAGGCTTCGATGCCGATACGCAAATGCTCGATTCCATCACGTCCGGCCATTTCTCGGATTCGGCCGCCGGTCGCTACCTGGCGTCGCTGAAAACCCGGTTCAAGGGTCCGATCGTCGCCGATCTGCTGTGCTACCTGCGGCTTCATACCGAGCTCGCCCTGCGCGCGAAGGGCATCCTGATGATGCGGGAAAGCGGGTTCGATGCGCGCCTCGACGAGCCGACGCGCGCGAAGCTCGTCGAGATGCGTTACCTCGAGGGCAGCATCGGCAAAACCGGCCACCTCGCGCTGATGCCGTTGCTGCACGCGGGCAACAAGGACATCTGGCAACTGAAGATGCTCGAGAGCGAATCGGCGCTCGCGGAAGCGCCGGCGGGATCGGTCCTTCCGAGCGCTGCAAAACGCCGAGGGAGCTAACCGTGCCGGACGCCGTCCCGGGCGAGTTGCAGCCGCTCGGCGACGACGCGCTCCAGCACGTCGGCGGAATAGGGCTTCATCAACGCCATCGCGCCGCAATCGGTCAGCGCCTCGACCGCGCTCGTGTAACCCGTACAAAATATGACCGGCAAGCCGGGCCGGAGCTCGTGCAGCCGCTCGGCGAATTCGAGTCCGTCGATGTCGGGCATCACGACGTCCGAGAACACGAGATCGACATTGGCGCCTTCCTCGATCCGCTCCAGCGCTTCGCCTGCGGAGACCACGAGCGCGACGTCGCAGCCGAATGTTTCCAGCAGCTTGCCGGCGGCTTCTGCGCCATCGCTGTCGTCGTCGACGACGAGGACGCGTGCGCCGTGGGTGATCGACTGCGAACGTTTCGGCAGATTGGCCATCCGAATCTCCATCGGGCACTCGTAGAGACAGTGCAAAAATATACTGCGATTCGCGCTTTAGCGCCATCTTGTACGAATATGCAAAAGCCGCCCGCGGGCGTGCGCTGTCAATCGCCTTCCGCGAATGGGACAATGGTCGCGAATACGTTCGTCGTATCGCGATCGCGCAGTGAGATCATAGCTGCGTTCGCACCGTACAATCGCTGTCAGCGTGAGCCCGCGCATCGGGCTCGCCGGGAAACGTTGCGCGCTGCAAACCCGGTCGCGAGAGCGCTGCCGTCGCCCAGTGCAGAGCGCTGCCGGCCTTGCGGTTGCTTCGGCAGCGCGGCAGTTCTCGAAGGAGCGCCAACATGGAAGTCATCGAGCGTCCACTGAAGTCCACCGACGAGATCACGGTCATTCTCGGCGCATTGAGTGCGCTGAAGCGCGGCGACGCATCGGTGCGGCTGCCCGCCGAATGGCACGGCGTCCTCGGCCGCGTCGCGGACGTGTTCAACGACGTCGTCGAGCGCAACGAGCGGATGGCGCAGGAGCTCGCGCGCCTGTCCAGCGTCGTCGGCAAGCAGGGCAAGCTCAGCAAGCGCGGCGCCCTCGGCGATGTCACGGGGTTCTGGGCGACGTCGATCGATTCCGTCAATCAACTGATCGACGACCTCGTTCATCCGACGAGCGAAACGGCGCGCGTGATCGGCGCCGTCGCGCAAGGCGATCTGTCGCAGACGATGGCGCTCGAAGTCGATGGCAAGCCGCTGCAGGGCGAATTCCTGCGCACGGCCAAGACCGTCAACAAGATGGTCGATCAGCTCGGCTCGTTCGCCGCGGAAGTGACGCGCGTCGCGCGCGAGGTCGGCACCGAAGGCAAGCTCGGCGGACAGGCGAAGGTGAAGGGCGTCGCCGGCACGTGGAAGGACCTGACCGACAGCGTCAACTCGATGGCCGGCAACCTGACGGCGCAGGTGCGCAACATCGCCGACGTGACGACCGCGGTGGCGACCGGCGACCTGTCGAAGAAGATCGCCGTCGACGTGAAGGGCGAGTTCCTCGAGCTCAAGAACACGATCAACACGATGGTCGATCAGCTGCGCTCGTTCGCGTCGGAAGTGACGCGCGTCGCGCGCGAGGTCGGCACCGAAGGCAAGCTCGGCGGGCAGGCGCGCGTCGAAGGCGTGTCGGGCACGTGGAAGGACCTGACCGACAGCGTGAACTTCATGGCCGGCAACCTGACGGGCCAGGTGCGCAACATCGCCGACGTGACCAAGGCGGTGGCGAGCGGCGACCTGTCGAAGAAGATCACCGTCGACGTGAAGGGCGAGATCCTCGAGCTCAAGAACACGATCAACACGATGGTCGACCAGCTCGGCTCGTTCGCGTCGGAAGTCACGCGCGTCGCGCGCGAAGTGGGCACCGAAGGACGCCTCGGCGGACAGGCCGACGTGCAGGGCGTCGCCGGCACGTGGAAGGATCTGACCGAAAGCGTCAACTCGATGGCGAGCAACCTGACGGCGCAGGTGCGCAACATCGCCGACGTGACCACGGCCGTCGCGACGGGCGACCTGTCGAAGAAGATCACCGTCGACGTGAAGGGCGAGATTCTCGAGCTCAAGAACACGATCAACACGATGGTCGATCAGCTGCGCTCGTTCGCGTCGGAAGTGACGCGCGTCGCGCGCGAAGTCGGCACCGAAGGACGCCTCGGCGGCCAGGCCGACGTGCAGGGTGTCGCCGGCACGTGGAAGGACCTGACCGACAGCGTCAACTTCATGGCGAGCAACCTCACGGGCCAGGTGCGCAACATCGCCGACGTGACGAAGGCCGTCGCGAACGGCGACCTGTCGAAGAAGATCACCGTCGACGTGAAGGGCGAGATCCTCGAGCTCAAGAACATCATCAACACGATGGTGGACCAGCTCTCGTCGTTCGCGTCCGAAGTGACGCGCGTCGCGCGCGAAGTCGGCACCGAAGGCAGCCTCGGCGGCCAGGCCGACGTGCGCGGCGTCGCCGGCACGTGGAAGGACCTGACCGACAGCGTCAACTCGATGGCGAGCAACCTGACCGGCCAGGTGCGCAACATCGCCGACGTGACGAAGGCCGTGGCAGGGCGGCGACCTGTCGAAGAAGATCACCGTCGACGTGAAGGGCGAGATTCTCGAGCTCAAGAACACGATCAACACGATGGTCGACCAGCTGCGCTCGTTCGCGTCCGAAGTGACGCGCGTCGCGCGCGAAGTCGGCACCGAAGGCAAGCTCGGCGGGCAGGCCGACGTGCAGGGTGTCGCCGGCACGTGGAAGGACCTGACCGACAGCGTCAACTTCATGGCGAGCAACCTGACCGGCCAGGTGCGCAACATCGCCGACGTGACGACGGCGGTCGCGAGCGGCGACCTGTCGAAGAAGATCACCGTCGACGTGAAGGGCGAGATCCTCGAGCTCAAGAACACGATCAACACGATGGTCGATCAGCTGTCGTCGTTCGCGTCCGAAGTGACGCGCGTCGCGCGCGAGGTCGGCACCGAAGGCAGCCTCGGCGGCCAGGCCGACGTGCGCGGCGTCGCCGGCACGTGGAAGGACCTGACCGACAGCGTCAACTCGATGGCGAGCAACCTGACCGGTCAGGTGCGCAACATCGCCGACGTGACGAAGGCGGTGGCGAGCGGCGACCTGTCGAAGAAGATCACCGTCGACGTGAAGGGCGAGATCCTCGAGCTCAAGAACACGATCAACACGATGGTCGACCAGCTCCGCTCGTTCGCGGCGGAAGTGACGCGCGTCGCGCGCGAAGTGGGCACCGAAGGCAAGCTCGGCGGGCAGGCCGACGTGCAGGGCGTCGCCGGCACGTGGAAGGACCTGACCGACAGCGTCAACTTCATGGCGAGCAACCTGACGGCGCAGGTGCGCAACATCGCCGACGTGACGACCGCGGTCGCGACGGGCGACCTGTCGAAGAAGATCACCGTCGACGTGAAGGGCGAGATCCTCGAGCTCAAGAACACGATCAACACGATGGTCGACCAGTTGCGCTCGTTCGCGTCCGAAGTGACGCGCGTCGCGCGCGAGGTCGGCACCGAAGGGCGCCTCGGCGGCCAGGCGGACGTGCAGGGCGTCGCCGGCACGTGGAAGGACTTGACCGACAGCGTGAACTCGATGGCGAGCAACCTGACCGGCCAGGTGCGCAACATCGCCGACGTGACGAAGGCGGTGGCCAGCGGCGACCTGTCGAAGAAGATCACCGTCGACGTCAAGGGCGAAATCTCTCGAGCTCAAGAACACGATCAACACGATGGTCGATCAGCTCTCGTCGTTCGCCGCGGAAGTGACGCGCGTCGCGCGCGAAGTCGGCACCGAAGGCATCCTCGGCGGGCAGGCGAACGTGAAGGGCGTCGCCGGCACGTGGAAGGACCTGACCGACAGCGTGAACTTCATGGCGGGCAACCTGACGAGCCAGGTGCGCGGCTTCGCGAAGGTCGTCACGGCCGTCGCCAACGGCGACCTGCAGCAGAAGCTCACGGTGGAGGCGAAGGGCGAGATCGCGACGCTGACCGAAACGATCAACAGCATGATCGACACGCTCGCGACGTTCGCCGACCAGGTGACGACGGTCGCGCGCGAAGTCGGCGTCGAAGGCAAGCTCGGCGGCCAGGCGAAGGTGCCGGGCGCGGCGGGCACGTGGAAGGACCTGACCGAAAACGTCAACCAGCTCGCGGCCAACCTCACGACACAGGTGCGCGCGATCGCGGAAGTCGCCACCGCGGTGACGCAGGGCGACCTGACGCGCTCGATCACCGTCGAGGCGCGCGGCGAAGTCGCGGCGCTGAAGGACACGACGAACGAGATGATCCGCAACCTGCGCGACACGACGCGCAAGAACACCGAGCAGGACTGGCTGAAGACGAACCTCGCCAAGTTCAGCCGGATGCTGCAGGGCCAGAAGGACCTCAACACCGTCGCGCGGCTGATCCTGTCGGAGCTGGCGCCGGTGGTCGCCGCGCAGCACGCGTTGTTCTACGTGCTGAGCGCCGCCGCCGAATCGCCGCGCCTGACGCTGCTCGCGAGCTACGGCTCGAAGGGGCAGAGCGCGCTCGGCGGCCAGCTCGAGCTCGGCGAAGGGCTCGTCGGCCAGTGCGCGATCGAGAAGTCGAAGATCCTGCTCGCCAACGTGCCGCAGGACTACGTGACGATCTTCTCCGGCCTCGGCGCGTCGCCGCCGCAGAACATCTTCGTGCTGCCGATCATCTTCGAAGGCCAGGTGAAGGGCGTCCTCGAGCTCGCGTCGTTCGAGCGCTTCAGCCCGACGCACGAGCAGTTCCTCGATCAGTTGACCGAAAGCATCGGCATCGTGATCAACACGATCGAGGCGAACATGCGCACGGAGGACCTGCTCGCGCAATCGCAATCGCTCGCGCACGAATTGCAGAGCCGCCAGCAGGAGCTGCAGCAGACGAACCAGGAGCTCGAGGAAAAGGCGGGACTGCTCGCGCACCAGAACCAGGAAGTCGAGCGCAAGAACATGGAAGTCGAGCAGGCGCGCCAGGCGCTCGAGGAAAAGGCCGAGCAGCTCGCGCTGACGTCGAAGTACAAGTCCGAATTCCTGGCGAACATGTCGCACGAGTTGCGCACGCCGCTCAACAGCCTGCTGATCCTGTCCGACCAGCTCTGCAAGAACCCGGGCGGCAATCTCGCGCCGAAGCAGGTCGAGTTCGCGAAGACGATCCACGCGTCCGGCAACGACCTGCTGACGCTGATCAACGACATCCTCGACCTGTCGAAGATCGAATCCGGCACGGTCGTCATGGACCCGTCGGACCTGCGGCTCGACGACCTGCAACGCTACGTCGAGCGGACGTTCCGGCACGTCGCCGAAGCCAAGAGCGTCGATTTCTTCATGCGCGTCGATCCGCGCCTGCCGCCGACGATGTTCGCCGATCTGAAGCGCCTCCAGCAGGTGCTGAAGAACCTGCTGTCCAATGCGTTCAAGTTCACGCACCAAGGCAGCGTCACGCTGACGATGGATCCGGTGACGAGCGGCTGGGATTCGCACAACGACACGCTGAACCGGGCGTCCGACGTGATCGCGATTTCCGTGCGCGACACCGGCATCGGCATCCCGCCCGACAAGCAGCAGATCATCTTCGAGGCGTTCCAGCAGGCCGACGGCAGCACCAGCCGCAAATACGGCGGCACCGGGCTCGGGCTTGCGATCAGCCGCGAGTTGACGCGCCTCCTCGGCGGCGAAATCCGCCTCGTCAGCGTGCCGCGTACCGGCAGCACGTTCACGCTTGTTCCTGCCGCTGACCTACACGCCGCCGCGCTCGTTGCGCAAGGTCGCAAGCGATCGCGCGTATGCCGAATCGGCGCCGCGCGCCTTGCCGGGCGGCAATGCAGCACCCGCTGCGCGCATCGTCGAGGTGCCGGCGATTCCCGTGGGCGACGTGCGAATCAATCCGGCGCCGGACGGTCGAGGACGAGCCGCCGCAAGTCGTCGATCTCGACGAAGAGCACGAGGTTGGCGACGATCGGCATTCGATCGGTTCCGGCGATCGAGCGCTGCTGATCGTCGAAAACGAGCTCGGCTTCGCGCGCCTGCTGCTCGATGCGGCGCGCGAGAAGGGATTCAAGGGCATCGTCACGACATCGGGCGTGTCGGCGCTGGCGCTGGCGGGCGAATACTCGCCGGCGGCGGTGACGCTCGACATTTTCCTGCCCGATATCGACGGCTGGCGCGTGCTCGACCGCCTGAAGAACGACGATCAGACGCGCCACATCCCGGTCTGCGTCATCTCGACGGACGAGTCGCGCGAGCGGGCGCTGAAATCGGGTGCGTTCCAGTTCGCCGCGAAGCCGATGCAAAGCAAGGAAGACGTCGATGCGCTGCTCGACCGGTTATCGAATTACCTGCAACGGGCGCAGCGGCATCTGCTGGCGGTGTCGACCGATGCGAAAAAGCGTTCGTGGTTCGGCGACTGGCTCGCGGCGCCGGATCTCGAGGTGACCGCCGTGGCGACGTACGGCGAGGCTGCCGGCGTGATGAGCGACCGGCCGGTCGACTGCCTCGTGTTCGATGCGACGCTCGAGCCGCCCACCGATGCGACGTTCGCTCACGATTCGAACGGCGCGTCGGCGCCCGACACGCCGCCGATCCTGCTGTACGGCGAAGGCCGGAACGTCAACGAGTTCGATCATTGGGGCGCGTTCGCCAAGCGTCCGGGCGTGCGCGAAGTGCGCTCGCCCGAGCGGCTGCTCGAGCAGGCGAGCTTCTGCATGCACCGCGTTCCCGCCGCGATGCCCGAGCCGCATCGCGCGACGCTCAAGGGGCTGCAGGATGCGAACGAGGTGCTGCACGGCCGCAAGGTGATGATCGTCGACGACGACATGCGCAACATCTTCGCGCTGACGTCGCTGCTCGAGGATCGCGGCATGGTGATCGTCTCGCACGACAACGGACGCGACGCGGTGAGCGCACTGCATCAGCAGCCCGGTGTCGAGGCGATCCTGATGGATATCATGATGCCCGAGATGGACGGCATCGACACGATCCGCGAAATCCGCCAGATTCCGGCGTGCCGCGACACGCCGATCATCGCCGTCACGGCCAAGGCGATGAAGGGCGACCGCGAGAAGTGCATGGAGGCGGGCGCCTGGGATTACCTGTCCAAGCCGGTCGACACCGAGTTGATGCTCGGCTGCCTGCGCGGCTGGCTGTCGCGATGAGCGCTCGAAGGTCGCTACCGCCATGACGGGAACGCGATGACGCGCGCACCGACGGCGCCGGAAGAGGGCCGCGATCGCGCCAACATCCTGATCGTCGACGATCGGCCCGACAAGCTGCTCGTCTACCGGACGCTGCTCGAGGAGCTGCAGCAGAACCTCTACACGGCGCCGTCCGGCGATGCCGCGCTGCGGCAGGTGCTCGAGCGCGACTTCGCGCTGATCCTGCTCGACGTCAACATGCCGGGGCTCGACGGGCTCGAAACGGCCGCGCTGATCCGCAGCCGCAAAAAATCCGCGCATACGCCGATCATCCTCGTCACCGCCGATTACGGCGACGAGCTGCGGATGACCAAGGCTTATTCGCTGGGTGCGGTGGATTACATCGCCTCGCCGGTCGTCCCGGAAATTCTGCGCGCCAAGGTCAAGGTCTTCGTCGAGCTGTATCTGCTCGCCGAGCAGGCGAAGCGGCAGGCGCAGGAGCGCATCGCGCTCGTCGAGGAAAAGGCCGCGCGCGAAGCCGCCGAGCGCGCGTCGCACCGGCTCGCGTTTCTGGCCGAGGCGAGCGGCACGCTCGCAAGCTCGCTCGATCTCGAGGCAACGCTGCGCGAGCTTGCGCGGCTCGTCGTTCCGCGCTTCGCGGAGGTGGCCCTGCTGTCGCTCGTTTCAACGGACGGTGTCGCTGAGCGCCACGAGATGGCGTGGTCGACGAACGATCCGGAGCATCCGCTGCTCACCGCATCGCTTGCAGCACTCGACGATCCGATGCTCGAGGACATGATCCGGCGCGTTTTGCGTTTCGGCAAGCCCGAATCGATCGGGCGCGATCCGGAGGGCCCGCCCGCCTCGCGCATCGCGTTGCCACGTGGCTTGAGCGTGCATGCGCTGATGCTCGTGCCCCTGCTCGTGCGCGGACGCAAGCTCGGCGTGCTGGCGCTCGGCCTCGAGGCGCCGACGCGGCATTTCGACGCCGACACGCTGGCGATGATCGCCGAGCTCGCGTCGCGCGGCGCCACCGCGCTCGACAACGCGCTGCTGTTTCGCAAGATCCAGGACGAGGATCATCGCAAGAACGAGTTCCTGGCGATGCTCGCGCACGAATTGCGCAATCCGCTCGCGCCGATCAGCAACGCCGTGCACATCCTGCGCGTCAGCGAGGGCGATCCTGCGAAGCTCGTGTGGGCGCGCGAGTTGATCTCGCGGCAGCTGAAGCAGCTCGTGCGGCTCGTCGACGACCTGCTCGACGTATCGCGGATCACCCGCGGCAAGATCGAGCTCAAGATCGAGTCCGTCGACGTCGCGCAGGTGACGGCCGCGGCGCTCGAGACGAGCAAGCCCAACATCGACGCGCACGGCCACACGCTGTCGCTGCAACTGCCGAGCGAGCCGCTGCATCTCGAGGGCGACTTCGCGCGCGTCGCGCAGGTTCTGTCGAACCTCGTCAACAACGCCGCCAAGTACACGCCGAAGGGCGGACGCATCTCGCTGTCCGCGGCTCGCGAAGGCGACCAGGTCGTGTTTCGCATCCGCGATTCGGGTGTGGGCATTCCGCCGGAATTCCTGGCGAGCATCTTCGATGCCGTTCACGCAGGTCGATCGCACGCTCGCGCGCTCGCATGGCGGATTGGGCATCGGCCTGACACTCGTGCGCCGGCTCGTCGAGATGCAGAACGGCACGGTCGCCGTACGCAGCGAGGGCCGCAACCGCGGCAGCGAGTTCACCGTGCGGCTGCCCGCGACGACAGGCGTCGTCACCAGGATCGCAACGACGGGCGCAATCGCGCGTCCTTCGCCGTCGCCCGCGGGCCTGCGCGTGCTCGTCGTCGACGACAACCACGACGTCGCCGACAGCACCGCGAGCATCATGCGGATGAGCGGCTGCGACGTTCATGTCGCCTACGACGGCAAGGCGGCGATCGAATCGGTGCAGCGGCTGCGGCCGGATGCCGTGCTGCTCGATATCGGCCTGCCGTCGATCGACGGTTACCTCGTCGCCGAGCACATTCGCGCGCAGCCGGAGAATGTCAGCACGATGATCGTCGCCGTGTCGGGTTACGGCCAGGAGCAGGATCGTATCCGCTCGAAGAGCGTCGGCTTCGACTACCACGTCGTGAAGCCGATCGACCCGACGGCGCTCGCGGGCCTGATCGGGTCGCTGCGCGTATCGCGCGATGCGGCGCAAAACGACGGCGAAGCGCCCGTTCCCTTGTCCAAGGCAGCCGGCTAGCGCCGCCGTTTGCCCTTCGCGTTTGTCGACCCGCGCGCCGCGATCTTCCGCCATCGGACCCGCCGGGTTCGCCGAGCTCGCCGAGCGGGCGTTCGCGCGCGCCGCCGGAGCGCCGTCGACCGAGGGCAACGCGGTCCGGCTGCTGTGCGATGCGCGCGAAAACTTTCCGGCATGGCTCGAAGCGCTTGCGCGCGCCGAGCGTTACATCCTGTTCGAGTCGTATATCGTCGAGAACGATCGCGTCGGGCGCGAGTTCGCGACGCTGCTCGCGGAGCGCGCGCGCGCAGGCGTTCGTGTTCACGTCATCGTCGATTGGCTCGGCTGCTGGCGCGCGCTCGGGCTCTGGCGTGCGGTGCGCGACGCGGGCGCCGACGTGCGCGTGTTCAATCCGCCGCGGCTGTCGAGTCCCCTCGGGTGGCTGTCGCGCGATCATCGCAAGACGATCGTCGTCGACGGCAAGGTCGGCTTCGTCAGCGGCCTGTGCGTCAGCGAGCGCTGGCTCGGCAATCCGAAGCGTCGGCTCGAGCCGTGGCGCGATACCGGCATCGAGATCCGCGGTCCGGCGCTTGCCGCGCTCGAGCAGGCGTTCATGCGCGTATTCGCGGCGTCCGGCGTGCCGCTCGATGACGACGCGTTCTCGGCGCCGGGAAGCATCGCGCCGGCCGGATCGATGCGCCTGCACGTGATCGCCAACGAGCCGAATCTCGCCGGCACGTTTCGCATGGATCTCGTCATCGCGTCGATCGCGCGCAAGCAGTTGTGGCTCACCGACGCGTACTTCGTGGCGACATCGCCGTACGTGCAGGCGCTTCGCGCCGCCGCTCGCGACAGCGTCGACGTGCGGCTGCTGGTACCGGGATCGAGCGACATTCCGGCGTTATCGCCGCTGTCGCGCGCGCAATACCGGCCGTTGCTCGAGGCCGGCGTGCGCGTGTTCGAATGGGCGGGCACGATGCTGCACGCGAAGACGGCCGTCGCCGACCGGCGCTGGTCGCGCGTCGGCTCGACCAACCTCAATCTTGCGAGCTGGATGTCGAACTACGAGCTCGATGTCGCGATCGAGGATGCGGCCTTTTCCGAGCAGATGGCGACGCAATACGAAGCCGACCTCGAGCATTCGACCGAGATCGTGCTGACCCGGCGTAACCGCGTGCGCCGGGCGCCTGCTGCGGAAGGCGCGCGCGACCAGGCCGCGCATCGCGCATCGCGTCGCGCGCCGTCC
This sequence comes from uncultured Pseudomonadota bacterium, assembly GCA_963706225.1. Taxonomy (GTDB): domain Bacteria; phylum Pseudomonadota; class Gammaproteobacteria; order Burkholderiales; family Casimicrobiaceae; genus VBCG01. Next base: position 9,902 of record CAVPMH010000019.1, on the reverse strand, counting down.
GGAAGCGCCGGCCGTGCCGCGGCGGGTGCCTTCAGCGTCGGCAGCGCGCTGGGCGCCGCGTTGACCGATCGGCGCATCCTCGGTCCTGCGGAGGCGGGACTGCTGTTCCTGATGTCGGCCGTCGCCGGTGTCATCGGTGTCATCGGTGCGTTGTGGCCGCGCGTGCTCGCATGGCCGGTTGCGGTCGTAGCACTCTGGTCAGGGCTTGCATGGGTTGCGAAGGGCATCGCGCTGCGACGCGGGCGGCGCAGCGGACCGCGCGTCGAGCGGCTGGAGGATGCGATGCAGGGCGGTGCGCCGCCTGCCGCCGAGGAGCCGCCGGCCGCCGAACAGCAACCGCGGGAAACTGAGGCGGAGCGCGCCCGCGACCGAATCGCCTCGAAATAGCGACGTGCGGCGATGCCGCTGCGCATCCGATGCTACGCTTTTGGGTGTCGCGGGATCCCACCGAAGGAAGCGAAACATGAGTACAGCCGCCGTCTCCGAAAACGTACGCGTTCGCACGACGCCGCCGTTTCGCGCCGACCACGTCGGCAGCTTCCTGCGTCCGAAGTTTCTGCTCGATGCGCGCGAGCAATTCAGGACAGGCGCGATCGATGCGTCGCGGCTTCGCGCGGTGGAGGACGAAGCGATACGCGGGATCGTCAAATTCCAGGAAGACCTCGGGCTGCGCGGAATCACCGACGGCGAATACCGTCGCACGTACTTCCACATCGACTTCCTCACGCAACTCGAAGGCGTCGAAACGAAAGGCGGCATCCACGTCAAGTTCCATAGCGCGAAGGGCGAGGTCGATTTCGAGCCGCCGGTGATGCAGGTGACCGGCAAGGTGCGCCATACGAAGGCGATCCAGCGCGCCGACTTCGCGTTTCTGCGCTCCGTGACGTCGCGCACGCCGAAGGTGACGATTCCCTCGCCGACGATGCTGCATTTCCGCGGCGGCCGCAACGCGATCAGCCGCGAGGCCTATCCCGATCTCGACGCGTTCTACGCCGACGTCGCTGCCGGATACGCGGACGAATTGCGGAGCCTCGGCGAAGCAGGATGCACGTACGTGCAGTTCGACGACACGAACCTCGCGTATCTTTGCGACGAGAAAATGCGCGAGGGCGCGCGGCAACGCGGCGACGATCCGAACGAGCTGCCGCGCCGATACGCGAAGCTCATCAACGCGGCGATTGCGGGTCGTCCCAACGGCATGACGATCTGCGTGCATCTGTGCCGCGGCAACTTCAAGAGCGCGTGGGCGGCGGAGGGCGGATACGAGCCGGTCGCGGAAGTGCTGTTCAATGAATTGGCGGTCGACGGATACTTCCTGGAATACGACGATCCGCGCTCGGGCGACTTTGCGCCGCTGCGCCACGTGCCGAAGGGCAAGACCGTCGTCCTCGGGCTCGTGAGCACGAAGGTCGGGCAGCTCGAATCGAAGGATGAGCTGAAGCGACGCATCGACGACGCCGCGAAGCGCGTTCCGCTCGAGCAGCTTTGCCTTTCACCGCAGTGCGGCTTCTCCAGCACCGTGCACGGCAACGATATCGCGATGGAGTCGCAGGCCGCGAAGTTGCGGCTGGTGATCGAGACGGCGCGGGAGGTCTGGGGCGCCGTGTAATGAGCGCAGGCGGTGCCTCGATCTTTCGCACGACGCTCGGTCAATCGTTCTTCTCGGCAGGAACCGATCGCACCGACAGCACGCCTTCGATGCTCGCAAGAACGTCGATCAACGAGTCCTGGATCGGGCTGTCGACGTCGACCAGCGTGTAGGCCATTTCGCCGCGCGACTTGTTCACCATGTTGTGGATATTCAGTCCGGCTCGGGCCATCGCGGTAGAGATTTGTCCGAGCATGTTGGGAACATTGGCGTTTGCAATGGCGGCTCGATAGGGCGATTCCCGCGACATTTCGACGTCCGGGAAGTTGACGGCGTTGATGATCGTGCCGTCTTCGATGTACGCGCGCAGCCGGTCGACCGCCATGATCGCGCAATTTTCCTCGGCCTCCACGGTGGAAGCACCCAGATGCGGCAGTGCGACCACACCGGGCTCACCCAGCAATACCGCGCTCGGAAAGTCGCACAGGTAGTACTTGAGCCGGCGCGTCCGCAGGGCAGTCGCAACGGCGCCCTCGTCGACGATGGCATCCCGCGCGAAGTTGAGCAGCGACGCTTCAGGCTTCATGACTGCGAGTCGCTGTTCGTTGATCAGATGCCTCGTCACGTCGAGCAGCGGCACGTGCAGCGTGACGAAGTCGGACTGCCGGAGCACCTCCTCGATGCTGTGTGCCTTGCGCACGCTCGACGGCAACCGCCATGCGGCGTCAACCGTAATTTCCGGGTCGAAGCCGATCACGCTCATCCCGAGCTTGAGTGCCGTGTCGGCGACGACGCTGCCAATTGCGCCGAGCCCGATGATTCCCAGCGTCCGGCCGGGCAGCTCCACGCCTGCAAACTGCTTCTTCGCCTCTTCGACCAGCCGTTCGAGATGCGGCGCATCGGCTTTGAGCGCCGCGACATAACCGAGCGCGGGAATCAGATTTCGCGCTGCGAGCAACAACGCCGCCACAACGAGCTCCTTGACGGCATTGGCGTTGGCACCCGGGGTATTGAACACCGGCGTGCCGCGCTTCGACATTTCGGCGACGGGAATGTTGTTGACGCCGACGCCGGCGCGGCTGATCGCACGCACGCTTCCCGGGATCGTCATCGCGTGCATGTTGTGCGAACGCACGAGAATTGCATCCGGTTTATCGACGGATCGGCCGACCGAATAACGCGTCGCCGGAAATCGGTGCAGGCCGACGTCAGCGATATGGTCGAGCGTCAGGATGTGATATTTCCTCATGTCCGAAGAATGCTAATCGATTTCGTTGCGGCCGGCGCACGACGCGGCGCGAGGTGAGCGGGGTGGTTCTCCCGCCGTTTCACCATGGTAGAATTTTAATGCTGCGCCCGTAGCTCAGTTGGATAGAGTACCTGGCTACGAACCAGGGGGTCGTGGGTTCGAATCCTGCCGGGCGCGCGGGCAGTAGCAAGCCTATTTCTCGCGGTAACTGCGGTGCTGTGGCACCTGAGTATCTTTGCTTTTCTACTCTTCGTCGTCACCGCGCTAGCTTTCCTTTGGCACAGTCTCTATTGGTACATTGATCTAGCGCGCTGGTGGTTCGGTGCCGGTGGGCCGGGCGCGGAGCAAACAGCTCGCCACAATAGTGACTCCTCGGCACAGCCTTAAACTAGACCGGATCCTCATGCTGTACCCCTCTCGACCCCTACAAACGGCCGCCTTACTGCAGCAACTTCTGTCAGAGCAGCGGGCTGGCACCGGGGAGCAACCATAAGCGTCGGTTTAGCGTCTTTACGCAGCGCTGGTGCCGCGGGTAGGCACGATTTCGATCCGAAAATGACCTTTGTCGTTCTCGCAGATGCCTCGGCACCGGCATTCCACGTATGCGCGCGCTGACACCGCGCGGCCTAAGTCTGTAGTCAAAGGAGAACATGATGAAACGACGCAGTATTCTGAGTGTCTCTGCGACAATCGCATTGGGACTTGCATTGCTTGGCATCACTCCGGGGACTATCGCCAGAGCCGCTGAGATTAAGCTTCAATGCGCCGTGGCTTTGCATCCGGCAATTGACGCGCTGATACCGGATTTTGAAAAATCCTCTGGACACAAAGTAACGGTCGCCTACGGAACCGCGGGTGCTGTCGCGGAGCGTGTTCAAAAGGGTGAGCCTGCCGATATCGTCATAAACTCTGTGCCAATGATCGATCGACTTCAAGCGCAAGGCAAAGTCGTGGCTGGCAGTCGTGTCATCATTGCGAAGGTCGGTGTTGGTGTCTTCGTGCGCAAGGGTGCCGTGAAGCCCGACATCAGTTCGGCCGACGCCTTCAAACGCTCGATGTTGGCCGCAAGATCGATTGCTTATCCTGATCCGGCCGGTGGGGGCGCCAGTGGCATCTACGTGGCCAGCTTGCTAGAACGATTGGGCATCGCTGCGGAGATGAAACCCAAGACCAAGCTATCAACGCTTGGAACGCTGTACGCAAGCGTTGCCAGCGGCGACGTTGAAATCGGATTCAATCAAATCAGCGAAATATTGGCTCAACCAACCGTCGAACTCGCTGGTCCGCTGCCGTCAGCGATTCAGAACTACACCCAGTTCGCTCCTGGCATCGTTTCCGGCAGCAGTCAGATTGACGCCGCAAGAGCGCTGGTCACGTTCCTTTCCTCGTCCGCCGCCCAGGCCGTTCTAAAAGCAAAGGGGTTCGAATAGAGCGCATCTTGTGTGCCATAAAGGAGCCGCTACGCTGGCTGTCACTCCATAAATCGCGTGGCGCGAAGGCGACACACAACAACAACGGCCCACGATCCTGGTGTGAGTCTCTTGCAATGCATCAATTTGCCGTCTGGAGAGTCAGCAACGGGTCGGAAGCCGTCGTTGTCTCTGTAGCCGAATCGTAGTTTCGCTAGGCTATTCGTGCTTGCGTTGGTACGTTGGGTGGCTACAGTCGTAAGTGGCGGGCGCTACAAGGTATTGAATTAACTACTGGACCATTTTCATTTTTGCGCCTACGAACCAGGGGGTCGTGGGTTCGAATCCTGCCGGGAGCGCCAGTTAATCACGTTGTCGCTGGGTCGCTCACACGTCGTCCCGGTACGTTCTGTCACCTATCTCTCGGGTCGCTCAAAGTGTCGTGGTCGTTTGCAAGAAAGGAAGGCGGCTCGCACGGGTCAGCCTCGATTCGGTCGAATTCCCGGGCATCACGCCCGTGGAAGCCCGCTGGCTCAAGGCGTGGAAGCAATTCTCTCGGGGACTTGCCTAATGATTGGCGACACCGGCCAAAGATGATACGAAACTTTCCGCGCGATGATGCATTGGCAGATCGGCGGTCATCATTCCTTCGGCATCTGCAGTAGTCACGTACCCCATTGCCCGGTAGCCGCGCAATCGCTTGCTGAACATCCGCTGCAGGGTCGGAACTTCGGCATCGACATAATCGTAGATCCGCACTTCGTGCTTGCCCGCGTATTCGCGGTGCAGCCTGCCGGCATACTGCTGAAGCGTACCGCGCCAAGAAATCGGCATCGCGAGAAAGAGGGTATCGAGCCAGGGATTATCGAACCCCTCGCCGATGAAGCGTCCAGTGGCAAGCACGATGCGATCGTGTTTCGCAGGCGGCTGCTCAAGGCGGCCGAACGCCGCGGCCAGGCCGCGGCGGCCCATCCCGCCGGAAAGGACAATAACTTCGGCCAATGCCATGCCGCTAAGCATGTCAGCAAGTTGATCCAAGTGGTCTTTGCGTTCGGTAAGGACCAGTGGATTGCGTCCTTCGGCGAGCGCCATTCGGATATCCCGTACGATCAGTGCGTTGCGGTCGTTCGATTGCCCGAGTAGCCGGAACAGCGACTGGATGCCATTGACACCGTTCTCGGTGGAGAAACCAGTGTGACGCGGGATCACGACGTGACGTACTTCGGTCATTCCACGCGTGTTCGCGCCCCGGAAACGAATCGGCCCGCATTGCATGAAGATGATCGGATGGTGGCCATCCCGACGGAGTGGCGTCGCCGTGAGACCGAGGACGAACGGGGCCTTCACTTCCTTCATTACCCGCTCGAACGAAAACGCGGAAACGTGGTGACACTCATCGACGATCACCTGACCGTAGTTCGCGACGACGTCTCCGACGACGCCCCTACGCACGAGGCTCTGCATGACGGCGATGTCGATCGTGCCGGTGGGCGACCGCTTTCCCGCACCGATCGTGCCAATGGACCGATCGTCGACATTCAGGAAGGTCGACAGGCGATTGCGCCATTGATCGAGCAACTGCGTCCGATGAACGATTATGAGGGTGTTGGTCTTTCGCGCTGCAATGAGAGCGGCTGCAATGACGGTCTTGCCGAACGCAGTGGGAGCGCAGAGGACGCCAATCTGGTGGGCCAGCACCGAGTCGACGGCTTGAGCTTGCTCGACTCGCAAAGTTCCACGGAACGAGGCATCGATCGGACTTCCAGCATGCCGCTTGTCTTCCACCTCCAGCTGGATACCGCAATCTTGCAGGAGTCTGCGCAATTCGTCGGCGCATCCGCGCGGTAGTGCGAGATGATTGCGGAAGTCCTCGGCGCATCCGATGACCCGCGGTTTCCCGAAAGTCGAAAGCCGCAGAGATTGCGCCTGGTAGAACTCCGGATTCTGGAATGCAGCGAGCCGGACAAGTCTGTTGATCAGCGCATCCGGTAGACCGTGCTTGGCGATGAACAACATGTTTGCGGATACGACGTTGATCTTGTCCGGCAAGTGGTCCGCAATTCGTGGTTCGGATTGGCGTTTGGATGGCGGTAGCGTCCATGGATCGTCGATTGCGTCCTCGCCAAAGCTGACGGATCGGATACCAAGGACACCATCTTCGCGTGCCGCGCGCGAGAGGACGTCATCGACGGCGAGAACAGGCATGCGCTCGACGCGCGCGAGGAACGCCCACTGATCAGAGTAGGGCCGCCACCCGTCGTCGACAAAGACGCTCGCCTCACGATCGCGGGCCTTGCGTTGCAGCGGCAGGGCGATCAAGTTGCCAAAGCCGCCCCTGGGTAGGGTGTCTTGGCTCGGGAACAGTCGGTCATACGAGGCAAATGCAAGCGTGCGGTGACGTGCGCAGGCGCGGGTAATCGCAGCACTGGCAAGTTGGCGTGCCCGGCTTGCCGGGATCGGGGAATCGAAAAAGGTCCAGACGTGGGCACCGTCGCCGGAGCGCGAAATCTCGACGTAGGCAGCGATTGCGAGTTCGCGGCAGCTCGCGGTATAAGCCATGGCATCGTCGCGCCACGTCGACCCGTCGAAGTCGGCAGCGATGAGCCACGTCGTGTCATCGGGCAGTAGTGGATAGATCCCGAGAGTCCGGCGACCAGAGAGATGGTCGTAGACGGCGTCGTCGGAGACGGCCCGAAACGCCTGGTTGAGACAGTCGGTGCATTTGATGCGTGGTTTTTCGCAAATACCGGGCACCCATTCGTTGTTGCAGGCAGGGCTGTAGCCGGATCGTCCGACTTTCGATTCCCACCGGATCGGATAAACATCATCGCGTCCCCGAAACAGCGAACGGAAGAGGGCGATCTTATCGGCGGTGGGAGAGTCATTCCGAACGGAGGCATCGGCCGTGTTGAATTTTGTGGGCTTGGCCAGCGTTGCCGCAACGCTATCGCAAACCTCGCGGTTCTCCACGATGGCGCGCAACCTCTCATTCTCGAAGCGAAGCTTCGAACACTCGGCTTCGAGGAAAGCTATGCGATCGTTCTGCGTCATCAAAGCGTCTTCATCGGGATCGCCCAGATTGAAACGATTATGGAACAGATTCTAGCGCGTGGCGTTGGGTCAGATTGTTAATCCGCCGCGCACGACTTGATTCAGCGGTGCACGTCGATGCACGATCGGCACTTGGCATAGTCGGCCCGGGAGATCCTGTGGAAGGTCTATGAAGTTCAACGATGCATAGGGACTTCATTCTGTGCCGGATATGGACAATATGGACTTGACACCATATGGATTGCAAGCCATAATATGCAATGCCTTGGACCGTCCTCTTCCACGAAGAGTTTGACGTGGAGTTTCAGGCGCTGGATCGCGATCTCCAAGATGAGTTGCTCGCCCACGCAAAGCTGTTGCAGGAGTTCGGTCCGCAGCTTGGCCGGCCCGTTGTCGATACACTCAACGGATCGAAGCATCCAAACATGAAGGAGCTGCGTTTCGAATGGCAACGACAGGTTTGGCGAGTAGCTTTCGCGTTTGATCCGCAAAGGCAAGCCGTCCTGCTGGTGGGCGGAGATAAGGGCGGAGCAGATCAGAGGCGGTTTTACAGAAGATTGATCGCGACCGCAGACACCCGATTTGATAGTTACTTGGCTGCGCTTAAACCAGCCAAGACCGGTAAGAAGCAAAAGGAGAGTTCCCGTGGCAAGAAATACTTGACCAAGTACTTGCGAGCCTCCCTCCGAAACGGCGTGCGAAGATCGAACGACGGGCCAGTGAGTTGGCGACGCTTAAGGACCTGCGTGAGGCCGTGGAACGCACGCAAGAAGACCTGGCTGCGCGCCTGGGCGTGGGTCAGGATACGGTTTCGCGAATCGAACGCAGAAGCGACATTCTGCTTTCAACGCTTCGCCGCTACGTTGAGGCCATGGGAGGCGAGTTGAACCTGGTAGCGCGTTTCCTGACCGCGCGCCCCTCATTATCGATCACATCGCGGTTAAAGCGTCGGGCCAAAAAAGGCCGCGCGCGATAGAGAAGCGACCGAAATCCGCCGATCGTCGCCGTTCGCAGGGTAATCAGACGAGGCATGCCGCCACCACCGGCCGCGCAGGAAACGCTGGATAGCACAGAAACGACCCATGCGCCGCGTTTGTGACGAACTGTAGTTTGCGTGTGGCGCGCCAGATGTCAAAAGGCTTGGCAGCCAAAACCAGGTCTCCCTCTTCGCTGTGGGGGACCGTCGTGGAGTTCCTTATCCACTGGTCCGCGCGTACGCGCGACAGAATTCAGGCTCGTCCTCCGCGTCCAAAACCAGTACTCCTCCCTTTCTGTTTTGAACCGTGTGGGACTTGGTCGGGCCGTCCCCGTGGTACGCGACTCGTAACAGTATCCGCGTGCCGCTCCGGTTGAGAAGCAGATTGGCCCGCTTCAGCAGGCGACCGGCGCCGGCACTCGCATAATGATCGACACATCATTCAGGATCATGACGTGTGGTCGCTTCACCTTGAACGCTTCGGGAGGAATGACGAAGCGCCTCCGCAGGCCCCCAGCACTCGCGGAGATACGGGCTTGCGCTCCGTGGTGCGATTGCGTATTATGCGCATCATATGAAACGAAACACCGCCAGGTCCAAGGAAGTCACGCACGGGCGCATCGTCGAAGCGGCCTCGCGCGCCATCCGACGCAGTGGCTACAACGGCACCGGTGTCGCCGACATCATGAAGGACGCCGGCCTGACGCATGGCGGCTTCTACGCCCACTTCGGGTCGCGTGAGGCGATGCTCGCCGAGGCAGCCGACAGGGCCGGCAGCGAAAGCGTGGCATTGATGGCGCGCATCGCCGCCGCCGTGCCGCCGGAACAGGCGCTGCCGGCGATGCTGAAGGCTTACCTCTCCAAAGCGCATGTCGAAAGCGTCGAACACGGCTGCGCGACTGCCGCGCTCGGTTCGGAGATGCCGCGCCAGGCGCCAGCAGTGCGGCGCGTCGCCACGCGCCGCATCAAGGAAATGATCGACCTCGTCGCCCGCCAGTTGCCCGACTGGGGCAGAAGGGCGCGCACGAGCACGCCCTGGTCACCGTAGCCACGATGGTCGGCGCACTGACGCTGGCACGCGCCGTCGACGATGCTCGGCTTTCCGACGCGCTGCGCGAGGCGGCGCTGAAGCACCTCACCTCCACTCACGATTGACGTCGCCTGCACGCAAGGGCCTTTGCTCGAGTTTAGAGATATCATACCACATCTTCATACCAATTGCATTCATTACCACCCCGACTGGAAGGTACTCCCCATGAAGATCAGAAGGCTTCCATTGCGCTCGTCACCGGTGCCTCATCCGGCATCGGCCAGCCACGGCGGAGCGGCTCGCGAAGGCTGGCTACAAGGTCTACGGCACCAGCAGACGTGGCGCCCAGGCGGGCTGGCGATCGTTCGCGATGCTGCCCCTCGATGTGACCAGCGATGATCGGTCGAAGCCGCCGTCAGCCAACTGATGCGGTTCGAGGACGCATCGACCTGCTGGTGAACACGCCGGTTTCAGTGTCGCGCCCGCCGGAGAAGAGGAGAGTTCAATCGAACAGGCTCGATCGAATCTTCGATACGAACTTCTTCGGCATCGTGCGAATCACGCGCGCCGTCGTGCCGCATGCGACGCCAAGGCAGCGG
>CAVPMH010000018.1:0-98314 GCA_963706225.1 uncultured Pseudomonadota bacterium | reverse complement strand
TGCAATGGATCGCGACGAACAGTCCGTGCACGTGGTAAATCGGCAATGCGTGCAGCAGCACGTCGCCGCGCGTGAATGCCCACGCCTCGACCAGTGCGAGCGCATTCGATGCAAGATTGCGATGCGTGAGCGACGCGCCTTTCGACCGCCCCGTCGTGCCCGACGTGTAGACGATTGCCGCCAGGTCGTCCGGTTGCGAGTGGACGGTAGCGAATTGCGCGCGTTCCTCGCGCGCGCGGTCGACGAGCTCACCGCCGTGCGCGTCCATCGTGAGCACCGTGGCGCCGCGGCCGATCGTCTCGACCATGCCGAGCGTTTGCGGCCGGCAAACGATGACACGCGGCGTTGCGTCGTCGAAGAAATACTGGAGCTCGCGCTTCTGGTAGCCGACGTTGAGCGGCAGGTACACGAGCCCGGCGCGAAGGCACGCGAGATAGAGCGCGACCACGTGCCAGTGCTTGTCGCATTGCACGGCGACGCGATCGCCGGCGCGGCAGCCCGCGCGCACGAGCGCGTTCGCGATCCGTGCCGACGCCTGCGCGAGCTCGTCATAATGGATGACCGGCCCGTGCGGAACCAGCAGGCACGGCTGCTCGGGACCCGACGGAAGATGTGCCTCGATCAGCGCATACAGATTCGCATTCATCTCGACTTCCGAGGGGCGCCGACAGGCAGGAACCACGCGCAGCGAGATCCATTCAAGGCATTATTTCATACCGATGACGAATCCACTGCCGCGCAGGGGGCACGTTCCCGCGGTCGGCCTGCGCGGCGCGACCCCGTTGCGCGCATTGCGGCGCTGGCCGATCCGGGCAGCGCGGACGTCCCTGCCGCCGTCCGGCGCAAGCCCGCATCTCGCGCGTTTCGGCATCGCCGCGCACGAGGACGACGGCCTGGTGATCGCGCGCGCGCGCGTGCATGGCGTGCCGATCCTCGTCGCCGCACAGGACGAGCGCTATCTCGCAGGAAGTGTCGGCGAACGACACGGCGCCGCGCTGCAGGCGATGGTGGCGACCGCGCGCCGGGAACGCGCAAGCGCCATCGTGCTGCTGCTCGCATCGGGCGGCGTGCGGCTGCACGAGGCCAATCTGGCGGAGCTCGTGCTCGCGCGCGCGCTATAGGCGCTCCTCGACGCGCGTGCCGACGGAATCGGCGTCGTCGCCGTCGGCGTCGCCAGCGTGTTCGGCGGCGCTTCCGTACTCGCGTGTGCGGCCGACCGGCTCGCCTTGCTTCCCGGCACGCGGTTCGGACTTTCGGGTCCCAAGGTGATCGAATCGGCGCGCGGCAAGGCCGAGCTCGACGCAGACGAGCGCCGATGTCGAGACCGTCTTCGGTGCGCGGGCGCGAATGCGAGCGGACTCGCCGAGTTGCTCGCGGAGGATGCCGACGCCGTGCGGGCGTGGGTCGTGCGAACGCGCGCGAACGCGAGGATTTCGCCATAAGTCTCGTCGCGAGCAGCGCGGCTCGGCACGCGCTTCCGGGGGAAACGGCACGTCCGCCGGGATCGAGACGTGCCGTGCCTCGACACGGCGGTCCAGGTCGAAACGGGGGGCGCTCTCGCGACGTCGCGAATGCTGGCTCACGCGGCCGAATCCCGGTGCGACGCTCGGTGCGGCGGATACGCATGCGCTCGACGCCGCGTTGCTTGCCGAGGTCGCGACCAGCGATCCCCGCGAGCGGACACCCGTGGTGCTCGTCGAGGATTCGGCGGGTCACGTGGTTTCGCGCGCGGCGGAAATGAAGCTGATATCGCAATTTCTCGCGCACCACGCCGCGGTGCTGGCGCTGCTGCGCGCGCAGGGCGACGCGTCTCGTCGGTCTGCTCGCAGGCATCGGCCACAGCGCGGCGTTCTTCAGCAACGCGCTGCAGGCGCCGGAGCTGTATGCGCTCGCGTCGTCGCGCGTCGTGACGATGGAACCGTCCGCCGTCGCACGCGTGACCGGCCTTGCGGCGGGAACGTTGATCGAGAGCGATCCGCTGCTCGGCCAGCCCGTCCGCCATTTCGCAGCGCAGGGTGGCGTTCGCGCCATCATCGCCGAAGCGTCGCTCGCCGCGCTGGGCATTCCGGAATGAGGCTGCTCGTCGGATTGCTCCTCGCGTTTTCGAGCGTCGCGGCCGCCGCCGTGGCTAATCGCGATCGTCGTGCTCGTCCGACGTCGCGCGCACGAGCCGGTCCCGGATCGCGGTCCATGCGTTGTCTTCGGGCACCTGCTCGATGAGGATCGTGTCGGCATTCGCGGCATCGAGCGCGCGCAGGTTCGCATAGAGCGCGTGGCCATACGCCGACGGCGTCGCGCGGCGCGCCAAGCCATACGCCGTCGAAACCATCCGGCGGCGTTCGACACTCCACGCGAGCACCGCGACGCGCTCGTCACGCCCCTCGAGCTGCGAGAGCTCGGCGCGCAGCGCGTCCTTGGCGACGAGCCCGGCCGGCGTGCGCGGCGCGTAATGCGAGCCGAGCGTGCCCGAGGCGCGCGGCGCCGCGGCGTCCCGCGCCACGCGGCATGCGGCCGAGCACGTGCGCGATCGCGTCGATGTCGATGCCGCCGGGCCGCAACAGCATCGGCGCGTGCGTCGTGAACGCGACGATCGTGCTTTCGATGCCGACGTCGCAGGCGCCGCCGTCGAGGATCAGGTCGACGCGCGTCGCCGAGATCGTCGGCGACGTGCCGCGCGGTCGTCGGCGACATGCGGCCGAAGCGATTCGCCGACGGCGCCGCGATGCCGTTCGCCGAACTTGCGCGCGCAGCAGCGCGCGGCGCGACCGGATGCGACGGCACGCGCAGGCCGACGCTCGCCTGGCCGCCGGTCACGGCGTCCGAGACGTGCGCGGCGCGCGGCACGATCAGCGTGAGCGGCCCGGGCCAGAACGCGGCCGCGAGCGCGCGCGCGTCGTCGGGCATCGACGCGACCATCGCTCGCGCCGCGCGATGTCCGCGACATGCACGATCACCGGATGGTCCGCCGGCCGTCCCTTCGCCTCGAAGATTCGCCGCACCGCGGCGGGATTGCCGGCGTCCGCGCCGAGCCCGTAGACCGTCTCGGTGGGGAATGCGACGAGCTTGCCATCGCGCAGCAACTGCGCCGCGCGCGCGATCGACGCGCGATCGGCGCGCGCGGCGACGACGCTCATGCGGCCGCGCCGTCGGCGCGGCGCGGAGTCCGCGGGCGGCGTCTGCTAGAATTCACGCCTTTACGCCGCGCGCACGCGCGGCGCCAAGAATGCAACCAGCGAAGCGGAGCGGCAATGAGCGATTTCCTGTTCACGTCGGAATCGGTGTCGGAAGGCCACCCGGACAAGGTCGCGGACCAGATTTCCGACGCGGTGCTCGACGCGATTCTAGAGCATGATCCGACAGGCCGCGTCGCCGCGGAAACGCTCGTGTCCACCGGTCTCGTCGTGATGGCGGGCGAGATCACGACCAGCGCGAACGTCGATTACGGCCGCGTCGCGCGCGACACGATCCGCGCGCATCGGCTACAACGATCCCGAGTTGCGCTTCGATGCCGACGGCTGCTCCGTGATGGTCTGCTACGGCCGGCAATCGCCGGACATCGCGCAGGGCGTCGACCGCGCGTCCGACGACTACCTCAACCAGGGCGCGGGCGACCAGGGCCTGATGTTCGGCTACGCGTGCGACGAAACGCCCGCGCTGATGCCGTTCCCGATCTACTACGCGCACCGGCTCGTGCAGCGGCAAAGCGAAGTGCGCCGCGACGGCCGCCTGCCGTGGCTGCGCCCGGACGCGAAGTCGCAGGTCACCGTCCGCTACGTCGACGGCAAGCCGAAGAGCGTCGACACCGTCGTGCTGTCGACGCAGCATCACCCGAGCATGAACGAGCGGCAGAAGGAGCTTGCCGAGGCGGTGATCGAGGAAATCGTGAAGCCGGTGTTTCCCGGGGAGATGCTGACGGGCACGCGCTTCCTCGTGAACCCGACCGGTCGCTTCGAGATCGGCGGACCGCACGGCGACGCCGGCGTCACCGGCCGCAAGATCATCGTCGACACGTACGGCGGCGCCGCGCCGCACGGCGGCGGCGCGTTCTCGGGCAAGGACCCGTCGAAGGTGGACCGGTCGGCGGCGTACGCGGCGCGCTACGTCGCGAAGAACATCGTCGCCGCCGGCATCGCGCAGGCAATGCCAGGTGCAGCTCGTCGTACGCGATCGGCGTCGCGAAGCCGATCAACGTGACGGTGTACACCGAAGGCACCGGCCGCATTCCGGATGCGCAGATCGTCGAGCTCGTGCACGCGCATTTCGACCTGCGCCCGAAGGGCATCATCCGGATGCTCGACCTGCTGCGTCCGATCTATCGCAAGACCGCGGCGTACGGGCACTTCGGCCGCGACGAGCCCGAATTCACGTGGGAAGCGCACCGACAAGGTCGAGGCGCTGCGCGAGGCCGCGGGACTGTGCGAGCCCGCGTTTGCCGCGGACTGATTGAACCTGTTCGATCCGATCCGGTTGCGCGGGGTCGCGCTCGCCAATCGCATCGTCGTGTCGCCGATGTGCCAGTACTCGGCGATCGACGGCCGCGCGACCGACTGGCATCTCGTCCACTGGGCGCAGCTCCTGATGTCCGGCGCCGGCATGTTCACGATCGAGGCGACGGCCGTGACCGCGCAGGGGCGCATCAGTCCGGGCGACTTCGGCCTGTACGACGACGCCTGCGAAAGCGCGCTGGCGCAAACGCTCGCGCGGGCGCGGGCGCAGTGCCCGCCGATTCCGGTCGCCTTGCAGCTTGCGCATGCGGGCCGCAAAGGCTCGTCGCACGTGCCGTGGGAAGGCGGCCACCTGATTCCCGTCGGCGAAGGCGGCTGGATCACGGCGGCGCCGTCGCCTGTTCCGCACGCCAGCGGAGAGCCGGCGCCGGCCGCACTGGATGACGACGGGCTCGCGCGCATCCGCGACGCGTTCGCGAACAGCGCGCGCCGCGCCGAGCGCGCCGGCATCGACGCGCTCGAGTTGCACATGGCGCACGGCTACCTGCTGCACGAGTTCCTGTCGCCGCTCGCCAATCGCCGCAGCGACCGCTACGGCGGCAGCTTCGAAGGGCGAATCCGCTTTCCGCTGGAAGTGTTCGACGCCGTGCGCGCCGCGTGGCCCGAGCGGCAGCCGCTCGGCGTGCGCCTGTCGTGCACCGACTGGATCGACGGCGGATGGACGCTCGACGAGTCGATCGAATTTTCGCGCCGGCTCGTCGCGCGCGGCTGCGACTTCATCGACGCGTCGAGCGGCGGCATATCGCCGGCGCAGAAGATTCCGCTCGCGCCCGGCTACCAGGTCGACTTCGCCCGCGCGATCAAGCGCGCGACCGGCGTGACGACGATCGCCGTGGGTCTCATCACGACACCCGTGCAGGCGCAGGCGATCGTCGCCGCCGGCGATGCGGACATGATCGCGATGGCGCGCGCGTTCCTGTGGGACCCGCGCTGGGTGTGGCATGCGGCCGCGGAGCTCGGCGCATCGGTGGTTCCGCCGCCGCAATATTCGCGCGCGCCGCCGCGCGTCGCTGCCGGCGTGTTCGCGGGCGCTGCGATCGGCCAGCGGTGAGGCGACGTGTCGGTATAATCAACGGTTTTCCGCGAGATCTTGCTCGCGGGCCGCCCATCGACTGGAGAAACGCATGGCTGAACGCAGCCGCACCCGCCGCAACACGCTCGAGCGCCGTTGCCTTCCGCAAGACGTTCAAGCGCATGTTCGTCGGCGCGCCGAAGGGCATCTTCAAGATGCTGGAGAAGATCAAGAAGGCCTGAGACGCGGCACGATGTCGTCGATCGGGGCCGCGTTTGCGGCCCCGATCGTTTTCGGCGTTTGCCCGGCGGGCAACGTGCAAGCAAGCTGCCACCATGCCCTTCGCGTATTACGATCGCCTGTCCGCCGCGCCGCAAGCGCGATCTACCGCAAAAGCGACGCGCATCGAAGCGCTTGCGCTGCCGCCCGGCGTCGTGCCGGGCCCCGACGTCGTCGCGCCATTCGCGCCGCGCTGTGCAGCGGACGATCGCACGGAAGCGCAGCGGCGCTGCCAGCGCATCGTCGATGCGCTGACGTGCGGGCTATCACGTGCCGCCGATTCGCGTGCGCGTGCTGGCGCAGCGCCCGACCGACGACTACGGCGAGCTGCACGGCCTCTACGAGCCCGCCGAGGACGCGGTACGCCGGCGCGCATCAGCGTGTGGATGCGTACCGCGCGCAAACGCCAGGTCGTCGCGTTCAAGAGCTTTCTGCGCACGCTTTGCCACGAGCTGTGTCATCACCTCGACTACGAGCTGTTCGCGCTCGAGGAGACGTTCCACACCGAGGGCTTCTACAAGCGCGAATCGAGCCTTGCCAACGCGCTGCTCGCGCAGCGACGCCGGCACAGCGCGCCGACCGGCGCAGCCCGGCGACATCGGCGCCGCCGCGCGCTTTGCTACAATCGCTGCTCAGCGCCTCGAGGAGCGTTGCAACCCGGTCAGTCCGGGCCAGGCTCGAGGCGGGGTATCCGCCGGATTCCCCATTTGCAACCGCGCTCGTTGAACCGCGACTTTTCTGCGGCCAACGGGTGGTCACGCCGACCCGAACATCCGCAGCCAGTCGCCCGTTAACGAACGGAGTGACCGATGAATGCTGTCAACGAAACGGGACGATTCGCCGATTACGACGTCGCCGACCTGTCGCTGGCCGACTGGGGCCGCAAGGAAATCGCGATCGCCGAAACGGAGATGCCGGGCCTGATGGCGATCCGCGAGGAGTTCGCGCCCGAGCAGCCGCTGCGAGGCGCGCGCATCGCCGGCAGCCTGCACATGACGATCCAGACGGCGGTGCTGATCGAGACGCTGCAGGCGCTCGGCGCCGACGTGCGCTGGGCGTCGTGCAACATCTATTCGACGCAGGACCATGCGGCGGCCGCGATCGCCGCGCGCGGCACGCCGGTGTTCGCGTACAAGGGCGAGACGCTCGAGCGCTACTGGGAGTTCACGCATCGCATCTTCGAGTGGGGCCACCCGTTTCAGGGGCCGAACATGATCCTCGACGACGGCGGCGACGCGACGCTGCTCGTGCACCTCGGTGCGCAGGCCGAGCAGGACCGGTCGGTGATCGCGCATCCGGCGAGCGAGGAGGAGTTCGCGCTGTTCGCCGCCATCGCGAGTCGGCTCGCGCGCGATGCGTCGTTCTATTCGCGCCTCAAGTCGCAGATCAAGGGCGTCACCGAGGAGACGACGACCGGCGTCAAGCGGCTCTACCAGATGCATCGCGAGGGCCGTCTCGGCTTCCCGGCGATCAACGTCAACGACTCGGTCACGAAGAGCAAGTTCGACAACCTGTACGGCTGCCGCGAATCGCTCGTCGACGGCATCAAGCGCGCGACCGACGTGATGATCGCCGGCAAGGTTGCGCTGGTCTGCGGCTACGGCGACGTCGGCAAGGGATCGGCGCAGGCGCTGCGCGCGCTGTCGGCGCAGGTGTGGATCGCCGAGATCGACCCGATCTGCGCGCTGCAGGCGGCGATGGAAGGCTTTCGCGTCGTCACGGTCGACGATGCCTGCGACAAGGCGGACATCTTCGTCACCGCGACCGGCAACCTCGACATCATCACGCACGACCACATGCGGCGGATGAAGAACAACGCGATCGTCTGCAACATCGGCCACTTCGATAACGAAATCGACGTCGCATCGCTCAAGGCGTATAACTGGGACAACATCAAGCCGCAGGTCGATCACGTGATCTTCCCCGACGGCAAGCGGATCATCCTGCTCGCCGAGGGCCGCCTCGTGAATCTCGGCTGCGGTACCGGACACCCGTCGTACGTGATGAGCTCGTCGTTCGCGAATCAGGTGATGGCGCAGATCGAGCTGTGGACTGACGCGAAGGAAGGCTCCGGTAAATATCCGGTCGGCGTCTACGTGCTGCCGAAGCACCTCGACGAAAAGGTCGCGCGGCTGCAATTGTCGAAGCTCGGCGCCACGCTGACCGAGCTGACGGACAAGCAGGCGCGCTACATCGGCGTCGATCGCGCGGGGCCGTACAAGCCCGATACGTACCGGTATTGACGGCGCCCCTCACCCCAACCCTCTCCCCGCATGCGGGGAGAGGGAGCCGAGCGCGAGCGAGGTGGGTGAGGGGTGTGACAAGAGGCATAGACGATGCGCATTGCGATCATCGGCGCCGGCGGGGTCGGCGGCTATTTCGGCGCGAAGCTCGCCGCGGGGGGCAACGAGGTCGCCTTCGTCGCGCGCGGCGCGCATCTGGCCGCGATGCGGGCGAACGGCTTGCGCGTCGAAAGCGCGGGCGGCGACGTCGTGCTGCCGCGGGTCATCGCCACCGACGATCCTGCGTCGCTCGCGCCGGTCGATGTCGTGATGTTCTGCGTCAAGCTGTGGGACGTCGAGCAGTCGGCCGCGCAAATCGCGCCGCTGGTCGCGCGGGGCGGCGTCGTGATTCCGTTCCAGAACGGAATCGACAGTCATGAGGTGCTCGCGCGCGTGCTGGGCGCCGGGCACGTGCTCGGCGGCGTCGCATACATCGCGGCCTCGATTCGCGCACCGGGCGTCATCGCGCATGTCGGCTCGATGGCGCGGCTTCGCGTCGGCGCATTCAGCCATGTCCTGGCCGATCGCGCCCGCGCCTTCGTCGATGCATGCCGCGCGGCCGGGGTCGAGGCCGAGCTTGCGCCGGACATCCGCCACGCACTGTGGGAGAAGTTCGTCTTCCTGAGCGCGCTATCCGGGCTCACCTGCCTTGCCCGCCAGCCGCTCGGTTGCATTCGCAGCGACCCCGAGCTGCGCGCGACGTTCGAGGCGGCCGTGCGCGAAACGATTGCCGTCGCGGCGACGAAGGGCGTCGCATTCGCGGACGATTTCGTCGCCCGCCAGTTGCGTGCGCTCGATGGCCTGCCGGCGGAAATGCGCTCGTCGATGCTCGGCGATCTCATCGCGGGGCATCGCCTCGAAGCGCCATGGCTGTGCGGGCGCGTGGCGGAACTCGCGCATGCATGCGGGAATGGGCGCGCCGGTGAACGCGACCATCTACGCCGGATTGAAGCCGTACGTGAACGGCACGCCGCATTAGCGGACGGAGGAACGGATGCGCCTGCTCGTCACCTGGCTCATCAACGCGCTGGCGCTGCTCGCGCTGCCGTACATCTTCACGTCGATCCACGTCGATACGTTCGCGACGGCGTTGATCGCAGCGCTCGTGCTCGGCCTCATCAATACGCTGATCCGGCCGATACTCGTGCTGCTGACGCTGCCGGTCACGCTGCTGACGCTCGGCCTTTTCATCCTCGTCATCAACGGCCTGCTGTTCTGGCTCGTCGGATCGTTCGTCAGGGGATTCACCGTCGGCGGCTTCTGGGCCGGCGTTTTCGGCGCAATTGTCTACAGCATCATCTCGTGGGCATTGTCATCGCTGATCCGTCCGAGATCGGCGTGACGCGGACATGGTAAGCGGCAAGCCGCTCTACAGCCTCGAGTTCTTTCCGCCGAAGACGCCGGAGGGAATCGCGAAGCTGCGCGCGGCGCGGCGCGAGTTCGCCACGCTGAAGCCTGCGTTCTGCTCGGTGACGTACGGCGCGGGCGGATCGACACGCGAAGGCACGCTCGCCACCGTCCTCGAGATTCGCTCCGAAGGGATGGAGGGCGCCCCGCACGTGTCGTGCATCGGCTCGACGCGCGAGAGCATCCGCGAGGTGCTCGCGCAATATCGCAGCCACGGCATCCGGCATCTCGTCGCGCTGCGCGGAGACCTGCCGTCCGGCAGCGCGGATGTCGGCGATTTCCGCTACGCGAACGAGCTCGTGCGCTTCATCCGCGACGAAACGCGCGACTGGTTCCACATCGACGTCGCCGCGTATCCCGAATACCATCCGCAATCGCGCACCCCGCAGGACGATCTCGCGAGCTTCCAGCGCAAGATCGACGCGGGCGCGGATTCGGCGATCACGCAATACTTCTTCAACGCGGACGCGTACTGGAGCTTCGTCGATGCATGCGCCGGTCGCGGCATCGACGTGCCGATCGTCCCGGGGATCATGCCGATCTCGAGCTTCACGAAGCTCGCGCGCTTCTCGGATGCCTGCGGCGCGGAAATCCCGCGCTGGATACGGCGGCGGCTCGAAGGCTTCGGCGACGACGTTGCGTCGATCCGCGCCTTCGGCCTCGACGTCGTCACGCAGATGTGCGCGTCGCTGATCGAGCGCGGCGCGCCCGGGCTGCACTTCTACACGCTGAACCAGGCGGGGCTTACCGCGGCGATCTGGCGCGCGCTCCGCTTGACCGGCGGGCGGTAAGCAGGGTCAGACTCGACTTTCGCTCGGATGCTGCTTTCTACCGCACGCCGGAGGAAAGTCGAGCCTGACCCTACTTACCGCCCGGCGAATAGGACGTGAGCTCGAGCAGCGTGTGCTGCGCGCGGATGGCGCCCTGGCCGTCCATTTCTTCGCCGCGCTCGAAATACTCCGCTTCCTTCTCCTCGCGCACCGGCGCGCCGACGGCGGGCGCGTACCAGACGAGATAGTTGCACGTCGTCGGATAGCGCCAGAACTCCTCGTCGTCGAGGCGCATCATCACGCGCATCCGGATTGCGTCGAAGGCGCCGGCCGGCGTCGATACCTTTTCCCAGCCGCCGACCCGCACGTAGCGGTTGATCTGGCCCGCCTTGTTCGTCGTCTCGTTGAAGTTGTCGACCCACTGGTTCCACGCCTCGCCCGGCGCCAAGGGGAAGCGGTAGCGGATCAGCGGCTCGGTGAAGCGGCGCGTTTCGACGTCCATCAGCGCGCCGGCGCGCACGACGCCCGGGGCGGCGAGCACTTCCTCGCGCACGACGTCGAGCGTCGGTCCTTTCTGCGTCACGCGGACGGTGATGCCGGTAGCACCCACCGCGGTGACCTCGTGCGTTTCCTCCCAGACGACCGGCACGCGGAAGCCTTCGCGCCCGCGGTACGTCCAGCGTGCACCCACGGCGGGCGACGGCGCCGCCGCGACCGGCCCGCTGGTGTCGCCGCGCTGATCGATGCCGGCACAGCCGCCGGTGAGCGCGACGAGCGCCAGGAGCGCGATGCGGTGGAGCGTCGGTAGCGGCATGCAGGTCTCCTGCCTCAAATGGCCACGCCCATGTCGGTGATGGCGCCGAGGCTCGCCGTGGACACGAGTCGCATGTACTTCGCGAGCACGCCCCGCGTATACCGCGGAGCCGGCGGACGCCAGCGTGCACGCCTCGCATCGAGCGTCTTCTCGTCGACGTCGAGCTGTATCAGCAGCCGATGCGCGTCGATCGTGATCGAATCGCCTTCTTCGACGAGCGCGATGGTGCCGCCGACGTACGCCTCGGGCGCGACGTGTCCGACCACCATGCCCCAGGTGCCGCCGGAGAAGCGGCCGTCGGTGACGAGCCCCACCGATTCGCCGAGACCCTGCCCGATCAGCGCCGATGTCGGCGCCAGCATCTCCTGCATGCCGGGCCCGCCCTTGGGTCCTTCGTACCGGATGACGATGACGTCGCCGGACTTGATCCGGCCCGCCAGAATCGCTTCCATGCATTGCGGCTCGGAATCGAACACGCGTGCAGGTCCGGTGATGACGGGGTTCTTGAGTCCGGTGATCTTCGCGACGCAGCCTTCGGGCGCGAGATTGCCGCGCAGGATCGCAAGATGGCCGTGCGCGTACATCGGCCGGTCGAAGGGGCGGATGACCTCCTGATCGGCGCGCGGACGCGCCGGCACGGCCGCGAGCTCCTCGCCGATCGTGCGGCCGGTGATCGTCATGCAGTCGCCATGAAGGAGGCCCGCGTCGAGCAGCATCCGCAGCACCTGCGGCACGCCGCCCGCCGCGTTGAAGTCGACGGCGACGTAGCGGCCCGACGGCTTGAGATCGCACAGCACGGGCACACGCTGGCGGATGCGCTCGAAATCGTCGATCGTCCATTCGACTTCGGCGGCGGACGCGATCGCGAGATAGTGAAGCACGGCGTTCGTCGACCCGCCCGTAGCCATCACGAGCGAGATCGCATTCTCGATCGAGCGGCGCGTGATGATGTCGCGCGGCTTCAGGTCGTTCGCGATCGCGCGGACGAGCACTTTCGCCGACTGCGCGGACGAATCGGCCTTCTCGGGATCGGGCGAGGCGAGTTGCGAGCTGCCGAGCAGGCTCATGCCGAGCGCCTCGAACGACGACGACATCGTGTTGGCGGTGTACATCCCGCCGCAGGCGCCGACGGTCGGGCACGCATTGCGCTCGATGCCGTCGTAATCCTCCTTCGCGAGCTT
The DNA here is from genome assembly GCA_963706225.1 of uncultured Pseudomonadota bacterium. GTDB lineage: Bacteria > Pseudomonadota > Gammaproteobacteria > Burkholderiales > Casimicrobiaceae > VBCG01. The sequence goes on along the minus strand of CAVPMH010000018.1, from coordinate 86,064 downwards.
GCCCGCCGTGTACGCGCCGACGGCCTCGAACGGCGAGACGATCGTCAGCGTCTGCCCCTTCCAGTGTCCGGGCCTGATCGTTCCCGCGTAGACGAAGATCCCCGGCACGTTGATCCGCGCCATTGCCATCATCGCGGCCGGCATGTTCTTGTCGCAGCCGCCGACGACGAGCACGCCGTCCATGCACTGGCCGTTCACCGCCGTTTCGATCGCGTCGGCGATGACCTCGCGCGACACGAGCGAATATTTCATGCCTTCGGTCCCCATGCCGATTCCGTCGGTCACCGTCGGTATGCCGAACACCTGCGGCATCGCGCCTGCGTCGTGCAGCGCGGCCATCGCGCGATCGACGAGCGGCTGGATGCCGGCGTTGCAGGGATTCATCGTGCTATGCGCGTTTGCGACGCCGACGATCGGCTTCTCGAAATCGGCGTCGCCGAAGCCGACGGCGCGCAGCATCGCGCGATTCGGCGAGCGGGCGACACCCTCGGTGATCAATCGGGAGCGGCGGTTCAGTGGCATGGGGAAATCTCCATGGCGGCAAGCCGGCTATGATATAGGCAGCGCATGCTCGTCCACCCGCAATTCGATCCGGTCGCGTTCCACGTCGGCCCGCTTGCCGTGCGGTGGTACGGGATCATGTACCTCATCGGGTTCATCCTGTTCATCGTGCTCGGGCGCCGGCGCGCGCGGGCGCAGATGCTCACCGGATGGCGGCCCTCCGACGTCGACGACATGCTGTTCTTCGGCGTGTTCGGCGTGATCCTCGGCGGGCGCCTCGGGTACGTGCTGTTCTACAAGCCGCTCTATTACTTCGCGCATCCGCTCGAAGTCTTCCAGGTGTGGCATGGCGGCATGAGCTTTCACGGCGGTTTTCTGGGCGTGCTGATCGCGCTGTGGTTCTTTGCGCGCCGCCGACACAAGGCGTTGCTCGACGTCACCGATTTCGTGGCGCCGCTGTGTCCGCTCGGTCTCGCGGCGGGGCGACTCGGCAATTTCATCAACGGCGAGCTCGTCGGACGTCCCACCGACGTTCCGTGGGCGATGGTGTTCCCGCAGGTCGATCAACTTCCGCGGCACCCGTCGCAGCTGTACGAATTCGGCCTCGAAGGCGTGCTGCTCTTCATCATCCTCTGGATTTATGCGTCGCGGCATCGGCCGCGCGGCGCGATATCGGGATTGTTCCTGATCGGCTACGGCACGTTCCGCTTCATCGCCGAATTCGCGCGCGCGCCCGACAATTTTCTGGGCTTCCTCGCGGGAGGCCTGACGATGGGTCAGTGGCTGTCGATGCCGATGATCGTCGCGGGCCTGCTGCTGATGCTGTGGGCTTATCGCCGCTCGCGCAAGGACCAGCCGACGCTGATGGACCGGATGAAGGGTTGAAAGTTGGGTCAGAGCGAATTTTCAATCGAGTCGGCGATAATCGCCGTCGAGCGTGCGTCGGGACGCGCCGCGGCCCGCATTGACGGGCTCCGGCCCGAAGCGGCCGCGCTGGTTGATCGGCAGCAACAGCAATAGCAGCGCAAGACCGTCGCTAAGGATGCCCGGCGCAATCAGCAGGACGCCTGCGAGCACACGCCGGCCGCTGTCCAGCAGACCGCGCATCAGCGAATCGCCGCGAAATGCCGCCAGCGTCCGCGAACGGAACTGGGCCCGTTCGTTGGCGAGCACCCACAGGCCGGCAGCCGCCGATGCGGTCAGCCACATCCACAGCGGCACGCCGCTCCAGCGAGCGAACCTCGCGGTCACCATGAGGTCCACCAGCGGGAAGATCAGTACAATGGCCAACATTACGAAACGCATGACGACTCCTTGCGCGACGCCGCGATACTCGTGCTCACGAACGTTCCCGACCGCGCGGTCGCGACGGCGCTGGCAAAGGCATTGCTCGATGATCGGATCGCGGCATGCGTGAACATCGGTGGACCGGTCGAATCAATTTATCACTGGCGCGGCCGAATCGAAACGGGAAAGGAGGTTCCGGTCGCCATCAAGACGCGTTCCGCGTTGTATTCCAACGTGGAGGGCGCAATCCGGAAACTCCACCCCTATGACACGCCGGAGATACTGGCAATTCCCGTCGTGGCAGGCGACGCGCGCTATCTCGAGTGGCTCGCCGCCGAAACGACGGCTCGCTGAATGAAACGTCCCCCCGCACTCGCTCCGCTCGCTGCCCCCGGGGGGTGGGCATGCGCGCTTTGGCGATGCTTGCTGCGCTCGTGCTGGCGCAGGCCCACGCCGAAGGGATCCCGTCGCTGCAGCCGAAGCTGTTGCCGCCGGAGCAGGCATTTCGTCTGTCGGCGCGCGCGCTCGATCCATCGACGATCGAGGCGCGGTTCGACATCGCGGACGGTTATTACCTGTATCGCGACAAGCTGCGCTTCACGACGGAACCCGCGGCGGCGGGCCAGGCGCTGCTGCCGCCTGGCAAGGCCAAGCACGACGCCTTTTTCGGCGACGTCGATACCTACCGGGGCGAACTCGTCGTCCGCGTTCCGCTCACGAAAGCCGTCGCCGGCGAAACCATCACGCTGCATGCCGATTCGCAAGGCTGCGCCGACGTCGGCGTTTGCTATCCGCCCAATCCGCAGCAATTGCGACTCGTCATGCCGCAAAAAGGCGGCAAGCCCGGCGCGTTCGTGGAAACCGCCCGCAAGGGGTGGTTCAAGTGAGCGGCGCAGGGCCGGGTCGCCGGACGCTGATCGTCGCCGGCGTCGCCGCGCTGGCGCTGGCGCTCGGGACCGCTACGGCGCTTCTCCATTCGGACCGTAGCGCCGCGCGCGACGGATCGGCGGTCCTCGGCATCGTGCTGCCGGACGCGCAGGGACACGAGCAGGCGCTCACGCAATGGCGCGGCAAGGTTCTCGTCGTGAATTTCTGGGCGACGTGGTGCGCGCCGTGCCGCGAAGAGATGCCGCAGTTCGTTGCCGCGCAGGCCCGCGACGGGGCAAGAGGCGTGCAATTCGTCGGCATCGCCGTCGACGACCCCGTGAAGGTGCGCGCGTTCGCCGCCGAGATCGGCCTCAATTACCCGGCGCTGATCGGCGGCTACGGCGCGATCGAATTGTCGAAAACGCTCGGCAACGACCTTTCTGCGCTGCCGTTCACCATCGTGCTCGACCGGCAGGGCCGCGTCGCGCATGCGCAACTCGGCCCGCTCAAGGCCGCGCAACTGAACGACCTGCTGTCGAGTCTCCTGCAGACGAGTTGAGGGGCGTCGTCGGCCTCGCCGATCGATTGGGGCGAAGCGGGCGAAAATCCATCGTTCGCGACACCGGCCCACCGGCAGATTGTCTGCAATCGCGGCGATCGCGCCGCTATCTGCTGGACAACCCCGGTCATCTGCGGCAAACTGACGCCTTCAATCGAGCAGCGTCGCACGAGGCAAAGCATGGACTTGCGCAAGCTCAAGACGCTGATCGACCTCGTCGAAACCTCCGGAATCGCCGAACTTGAAATCCAGGAGGGCGAGGAACGCGTCCGGATCACGCGCGCGCCCGTTCAGGGCCAGCAGACGGTGATGTTCCAGCCGGCGCCGCAAGCCGCAGCACCCGCGCCTGCCGCCGCCGCTCCGGCGGAGATCGTCGTGCCCGTCGATGAAGGACACGCGGTGAAGAGCCCGATGGTCGGCACGTTTTATCGATCCGCGTCGCCGGGCGCCGCGCCGTTCGTCGAGATCGGCGACACCGTCGCGCAGGGCGATACGCTGTGCATCGTCGAGGCGATGAAGCTGATGAACGAAATCGAGGCGGACGCGAGCGGCACGATCAAGGCGGTCCTCGCCGAGAACGGGCAGCCGGTGGAATTCGGGCAACCGCTGTTCCTCATCGGCTAGCAAGGCAACCGCATGGCGGCGCGCAGTCCCGACAAGCTCTTCGACAAGGTGCTGATCGCCAATCGCGGTGAAATCGCGCTGCGCATCCAGCGGGCGTGCCGCGAGCTCGGCATCAAGACCGTCGTCGTTCATTCGGAAGCCGATCGCGACGCCAAATACGTGGCGTTGGCCGACGAATCGGTGTGCATCGGGCCGCCGCCGTCGGCACAAAGCTACCTCAACATCCCGGCGATCATCGCGGCCGCCGAGGTGACCGATGCGCAGGCGATCCATCCCGGCTACGGATTCCTGTCCGAGAACGCCGATTTCGCCGAGAAGGTCGAGCGCTCCGGCTTCGTCTTCATCGGTCCGCGGCCCGACACCATCCGGCTGATGGGCGACAAGGTGAGCGCCAAGGCGTCGATGGCGAAGGCGGGCGTGCCCTGCGTCCCGGGCTCGGAAGGCGCGCTGACCGACGATTCGAAGGAAGTGATTCGCGTTGCGCGCGCGATCGGCTACCCGGTCATCGTCAAGGCTTCCGGCGGCGGCGGCGGCCGCGGAATGCGCGTCGTGCATACGGAGGCGGCGCTGCTGCCGGCCGTCGCGATGACGCGCACCGAGGCGCAGGCGGCGTTCGGCAACCCGACCGTGTACCTGGAGCGCTTCCTCGGCAATCCGCGTCACGTCGAGATCCAGGTGCTCGCCGACGAATTCAAGAATGTCGTCTGCCTCTTCGATCGCGACTGCTCGATGCAGCGGCGGCACCAGAAGATCATCGAGGAGGCGCCCGCGCCGGGCATCAACGCGCGCGCGCTGGCGCGAGTCGCCGAGCGTGCGCTGGATGCGTGCCGCAAGCTCGGCTATCGCGGCGCCGGAACATTCGAGTTCCTGTATCAGGATGACGAATTCTTCTTCATCGAGATGAACACGCGGATTCAGGTCGAGCATCCGGTCACCGAGATGATCACCGGCATCGACATCGTTCAGGAGCAGATACGAATCGCCGCAGGCCAGAAGCTGCGCGTTCGCCAGCGCGACGTCGTGCGCCGCGGACATGCCATCGAGTGCCGGATCAACGCCGAGGATCCGTGGACCTTCGTGCCGTCGCCCGGGCGCATCACGGCGTGGCATGCGCCCGGCGGCCCCGGCATCCGTGTCGATTCACACGTGTACCAGAATTATTTCGTGCCGCCGAACTACGACTCGATGATCGGCAAGGTGATCGCGTACGGCGAATCGCGCGAGCAGGCGATTGCCCGCATGCGCGTCGCCTTGTCCGAAATGGTCGTCGGCGGCATCCGGACGAACATTCCGCTGCACCAGGAGCTGCTGCTCGACGAGAAATTCCTGCGCGGCGGCACGTCGATCCACTACCTCGAGGAGCGGCTCGCAAAACGCAAGCAGGCGGCGTGAACTACGTCGCATTGCGCTTCGATGTCGAGGCGGCGGACGCCGATCGGTGGTCCGATGCGTTGCTCGACGCCGGCGCTTCGTCGGTCGATGCGATCGATCCGTGCGCGGGAACCGCCGGTGAAGCGGCCGTTTTTGCCGAACCGGCCGCTCACGACCCGGCGTGGTGGCCGGTCACGCGGCTCGCGGCGCTGTGCGCCCCGGACACCGACGCCGCGGCGATCATGGAGACGGCAGCGACGGCGCTCGGACGCGAGCGGCCGGCGTTCGAGGCGTACACCGTCGCGGATCGCGATTGGGTGCGCGCGACGCAGGCGCAGTTCGCGCCGATCCGCATCGCAGATCGCTTCTGGATCGTCCCGAGCTGGTGCAAGCCGCCGCGCGCCGATGCGCTCAACATCGTGCTCGATCCGGGACTCGCGTTCGGAACCGGCGCGCACGCAACGACGCGGTTGTGCCTGCTGTGGCTCGCGGAAAGCGTCGCATCGGGCGACTCGGTGCTCGACTACGGTTGCGGCTCGGGAATTCTCGCCATCGCGGCGGCGAAGCTCGGTGCGGGCCGTGTCGTCGGCGCGGACATCGATCCGCAGGCGATACGCGCGAGCACGGATAACGCGCAGAACAACGACGTGCGCGGCGAATTCTCGCTTGTCGATGCCCTCGCGACCGAGCGCTTCGCGATTGTCGTTGCGAACATCCTCGCCAACCCGCTGCGGCTGCTTGCCCCGGTGCTCGCGGGACGCACGCACCGCGGCGGCCGCGTCGCGCTTTGCGGCATTCTGGCCTCGCAGGCGGACGACGTGATCGCTGCGTACGCGCCGTGGTATCAGACGGCCGTATGGCGACGTGACGAGGATTGGGTGTTGCTGTCCGGCGTACGGCGCGAAGACGCCCCTTGATAACCGTGGCCGATTACACGTTCACGCGCTGTCCCGGCTGCGGCACGATCTTTCGCGTTACCGCGGAACAACTCGCGCTGCGCGAAGGGCAGGTGCGATGCGGTCATTGCCGTGCGGTGTTCGACGCGAACGACCACGTCATCGCGCTCGACGCGCGGCGCAGCGACGATGTCGGCGTCCCGGATGAACTTGCGGCGGGCCGGCCGACCATCACGTTGCGCAGCGCCGCGGCGCTCGAGCCGGTCGACGAGCGCCCCGCGCAACCGGAGGCATCGCCCGTCGACGAGCGCAGGTGGAGCAGGAACTGTCGCCGGCCGACGAGCGCAGCGTGGAGCCCGAACCGTCGCCGGTCGACGAGCGCGGCGCGGAGCTGGAACCGTCGCCAACCGTCTCGATTGCCGACGATGCGTTGTCCGAGGCGTCGATCGGGGATGCGCAACCTGAAGCCGACGCCCCGATCGATGTTCGAGCGCTGGACCGCGCCGGCCGCTTCGAGTGGAAGCCGCGCAAGCCGCTCCGCGAGCGGCCGCGGACGTTGTATGGCGCCGCGATCGTGTTGTTGCTGATCGCATTCGCGGCGCAGGGCCTGTTCGAATATCGCGACGCGCTCGCCGCGCATGCGCCGGTGATGCGGCCGCTTCTGCGCGGCGCCTGCCATCTCCTCGGTTGCGCAATCGAGCCGGTGCGCGATCCGGCCGCGCTGTCGATCGAGGCATCCGACCTGCAGGCGGACCCCGGCCACCGCGGATTGCTGGTGCTGAGCGCCACGATCCGTAACCGCGCGCCTTACACAATCGCCTTGCCGTATCTCGAATTGACGCTGACCGATGCGTCGGATCAGGTCGTCGTGCGCCGCGCGTTCGCGCCGGCGGACTATGTCGGCCGCGCGTCGGATCCTGCCGCCGGCATTCCGGGCAACGGCGAAAACGTCGTCAAGCTCTTTCTCGACGCGAGCGCGACGGCGCAGGCCGGTTACCGTCTTTACCTGTTCTATCCTTGACCCACTCGGTGATCCCGCTTGCCGGTTGCGCGCTCCCCCGGGATTCGCGCGGGCTACTGCCCTCGTTGCACCGGAAACGAGCAGCCGTTATAGTCGTTGCCCCGGCGTGGTGCGTCGGCGCGCACCGCGTTGGCGCCGTTCCGCATTTTTGTGCCTGTAAACAATGGGTTGCATTCAATTCCTATTGGCATGGAAATGGCAACTGCCGGTGCGCCCGGAAGCGGCCCGTGAGCCTTCTTTCCGCCACCCGATCCCAGGAGACTTCGCATGAGCATCACCGCAGCCGATGTGCTGAAAATGATCAAGGACAAGGAGGTCAAGTTCGTCGACCTTCGCTTCACCGATACGCGCGGCAAGGAGCAGCACGTCTCCGTTCCGACGAAGGCCTTCGATGCCGACAAGTTCGAATCGGGGCACGCGTTCGACGGCTCGTCGATCGCGGGCTGGAAGGGCATCCAGGCGTCCGACATGCTGCTGATGCCGGATCCGTCGACAGCCAACATCGATCCGTTCATGGACGAGGCAACGCTGCTGCTCACGTGCGACGTCATCGAGCCGGCGGATGGCAAGGGCTACGAGCGCGATCCGCGCTCGCTCGCCAAGCGCGCCGAGGCGTATCTCAAGTCGACCGGGCTCGGCGACGTCTCGTATTTCGGCCCCGAGCCGGAATTCTTCATCTTCGACGCCGTCGAGTGGTCGGTCGACATGTCCGGGAGCTACTGCAAGATCTTTTCATCGGAAGCGTCGTGGTCGTCGTCGGAGCGATTCGAAGGCGGGAACATGGGGCACCGCCCATCGATCAAGGGCGGCTACTTTCCGGTTCCGCCCGTCGATTCGCTGCAGGACATCCGCTCGGCGATCTGCATCGCACTCGAGCAGATGGGCGTCGAGGTCGAGGTCCACCACCACGAAGTGGCGAACGCGGGACAGTGCGAGATCGGCACGAAGTTCGCGCCGCTCGTGCAACGCGCCGACTGGCTGCAGATCCTCAAGTATTGCGTGCACAACACGGCGCACGCGTACGGCAAGACGGCGACATTCATGCCGAAGCCGATCGTCGGGGACAACGGGTCCGGCATGCACGTCCATCAATCGGTGTGGAAGGATGGCAAGAACCTCTTCGCCGGCGACGGCTACGCGGGCCTGTCCGATTTCGCGCTGTACTACATCGGCGGGATCATCAAGCACGCGAAGGCGCTCAACGCGATCACGAACCCCGGCACGAATTCGTACAAGCGGCTCGTGCCCGGATTCGAGGCGCCGATCAATCTCGCGTATTCCGCGCGCAATCGCTCGGCCGCCTGCCGAATCCCGTACGTCAGCAACCCGAAGGGGCGGCGCGTCGAGGTGCGTTTTCCGGATCCCACATGCAATCCGTACCTCGGCTTCTCGGCGATGCTGATGGCCGGCCTCGACGGCGTGCAGAACCGGGTCCATCCGGGCGATCCGATGGACAAGAATCTCTACGACCTCGAGCCCGAGGAAGCCGCGAAGGTGCCGCATCCCTGCGCATCGCTCGACGAGGCGCTCGCGAGCCTCGACCGCGATCGCGAGTTCATGACGCGCGGCGGCGTTTTCACCGACGACATGATCGATGCGTACATCGAGCTCAAGAACGAGGAGGTCACGCGCTTCCGCATGACGACGCACCCGCTCGAATTCGAGATGTACTACAGCCTCTGATCCGAAAAGTGGGGTCAGACTCGACTTTCCGGACGATGCGTCGACTGCGCCCGAGCGCGTCGGAAAGTCGAGTCTGACCCCACTTTGGATTCGCGCGCGCGGCGGTTAAACTCGGGTGGATGACACGTGACCCGTCGCTCGCCCGCAATCGGCGCCGCATCGCCAGGTGGCTCGGGACGGCGCTCGTCGCAGCGCTCGCGATCCCGGCCGCGCGCGCGACGATCTGCAAGTACGTCGACGCCGACGGCAACGTCGTCTATTCGAACGTCCCTCCGGGCAAGGGGTTGCGCAAGCTTTCCTGCGAAATCGCCGACGAAACCTCAGGCCGGGCGGGCGGTGGCAGGGCGTCGGCGACGCCGTCCAGTTTCCCGCGCGTCGAGCCCGGCACGCAAAAGAGTCGCGACGAGATGCGCCGCAAGGTGCTTACCGACGAGCTGTCGAGCGAGGAGAAGCTGCTTGGCGAGGCGCGCGAAGCCTATGGCAACGGCGCGCCGCCGCCGCTTTCCGTCGAGAAGAACGACGCCGAGAAATACCGGCAGCGCATCGCGCGCCTGCGCCAGAACGTGCAGGTGCACGAGCGCAACGTCGAAGCGTTGCGCAAGGAAATCGCGACGACGCGCTGATCCTTGCCGCGTCGCCGCGCCGCACGCGTGGAATCGATCGTGCAACCGCCGGTGAAGCTTCGGCTCCTTCCGATGGCGCTGCCGGTCGATGCGCCGCCGATCGGCGCGCGCGCGCTCGAGCTGCTCGCTACCGCCGTGCTGTTCCTCGACGATGCGCGCCGCGTCGTCTACGCGAATCCGGCCGCCGAGAACCTGTTCGAATTGTCGCGGCGGAAGTTTGCGGGCCATACGCTCGCCGAACTGTTCGCCGTGTGCCCGGCGCTTACCGCCGCGATCGACAAGGCGGTCGCCGCCGGTGCGTCGTACACCGAGCAGGAGCTCGAGCTTGCGCCGCTCGGCCGCGCCAGGCTGCATCTCGCGTGCACGGTATCGCCGGTCGACGCGGGCGAGGCGGCGCTGCTGCTCGAGTTCCGGCATATCGACCAGCAGCTCAAGATCGCGCGCGAGGAGCGCCTCACCGAGCAGCAGCAGGCCAATCGCGAACTGATCCGAAGCCTCGCGCACGAGATCAAGAACCCCCTCGGCGGCATCCGCGGCGCCGCGCAATTGCTCGAGGGCGAGCTCGATCGTCCCGCGCTCGTCGAATACACGCAGGTCATCATCACCGAGGCCGATCGGCTGCGCGCGCTCGTCAATCGCCTGCTCGCGCCGCACCGCGCGCCTGCGTATCGCCGGATCAACGTGCACGAAGTACTGGTGCGCGTGAAGGGCGTCGTGCAGGCCGAGTTTCCGTCGATCCCGATCGTCTGCGACTTCGACAGCAGCCTGCCCGACGTCGACGCCGATTACGAGCAGCTGATGCAGGCGGCGCTCAACATCGTCCGCAACGCCGCGCAGGCGCTCTCCGGCAGTCCGGTCGCCGCACCTTCGATTCGCCTGGTCACGCGCGTTGCACGCGGTGTCACGCTCGCCAGGCGCCAGCATCGGCTCGCGATCGCGATCGGTGTCGAGGACAACGGGCCCGGCGTCCCTGACGCGATTCGCGACCGCATCTTCTTCCCGCTCGTGTCCGGACGAGAGGGCGGCAGCGGACTCGGACTGACGATCGCGCAGACGTTGATCGCGCAGCATGGCGGCACGATCGAATGTACGAGCGCGCCGGGCAACACCGTTTTCACCGTCCTGCTGCCGCTCGGTGCGGCGCGTGCCACCGAGGGCCCGTGAATCCGGCGACGGAAACCGTGCGCACGACGCCCGCTGGACGCGGCGACATGGTATGGGTCGTCGACGACGACCGTTCGATCCGCTGGGTCCTCGAGAAGGCGCTCGCCCGCGAGGGCATTCCACACCAGACGTTCTCGTCGGCGTTCGAGGTGCGCCAGGCGCTGGCGCTCGCCGAGCCGCAGGTGCTGGTCTCGGACATCCGCATGCCGGGCGAATCGGGTCTGGCGCTGCTGGCCGAGGTCAAGGAGCGGCATCCGCACATGCCGATCATCATCATGACGGCGTACTCGGATCTCGACAGCGCCGTCGCGGCATTCCAGGGTGGCGCGTTCGAATACCTGCCGAAGCCGTTCGACATCGATCACGCGCTCGCACTCATTCGGCGCGCGGCGATCGAAACGCGTCATGTGCCCGCAGTGGTGGCCAACGGTGCGGACGCGCCCGAGATCCTGGGCCAGGCGCCGGCGATGCAGGAAGTGTTTCGCGCGATCGGCCGGTTGGCGCAATCGACCGCGACCGTCCTGATCACGGGCGAATCGGGCACCGGCAAGGAGCTGGTCGCGCGGGCGCTGCATCGCCACAGCCCCCGCGCCGCGGGCCCGTTCGTCGCGATCAACACCGCCGCGATTCCGAAAGACCTGCTCGAATCCGAGTTGTTCGGGCACGAGCGCGGCGCCTTCACCGGGGCTGCGACGATGCGTCGCGGCCGCTTCGAGCAGGCCGAGGGCGGGACGCTGTTTCTCGACGAAATCGGCGACATGCCGCCCGACCTGCAGGTGCGCCTGTTGCGAGTGCTCGCGGATGGCGAGTACTACCGCGTCGGCGGCCACGCCGTGCAACGCGCCACGGTGCGGATCATCGCCGCGACGCATCGCGATCTCGAAGAGCGCGTGCGCCAGGGCTCGTTTCGCGAGGACCTGCTGCATCGCCTCAACGTCGTGCGCCTGCGCTTGCCGCCGTTGCGCGAGCGCGCCGAGGATATTGCGCCGCTCGCGCGGCACTTCCTCGCGAAGAGCGCGCGCGATCTCGCCGTCGATCCGAAGGCGCTTTCCGATGCGGCGATGCAGGTGCTTGCCGGTTTCGCGTATCCCGGCAACGTCCGGCAGCTCGAGAATATCTGCCACTGGCTCACGGTGATGGCGCCCGGTCAGCGTGTCGAGGTTGCGGACCTGCCCGCCGAAGTACGCGCCGGCGCAGCCGATCAGGCCGACGCGGGCGACAGCGGCTGGATAGAAGCGCTCGACCGCGAGCTCGCGCAATCGCTCGCGCGCGGGGAGCCCGGCGTCGGCGACCGGCTGCAGCAGGAATTCGAGCGCGCGCTGATTCGCCGTGCGCTGGCGCACACCGGCGGGCATCGGATGGAAGCCGCGGTCCGCCTGGGCTGGGGACGCAACACGCTGACGCGCAAGATCCAGGAGCTCGGGCTTGCGCAGGAACTGCGCAAGAGCGCGAGCAAAGGCTAGCGGTCCGGCCCGGTTCCGGCATCGGCGTCGCGACAGGCGAGAGCATCGCGCGTTCCACCATTTCCTCGATGACGACGTCGGGCTGCTCGCGCAGAACGAACGCGGGATCGATGAGATGGCTCGACACGTACGCGACGCGGCTGAAATTCTCCGACAGCATCGGAATCAGCGGGATCGCCATCGAGTCGCGATACACGACGGCTTGCGGCAGCCCGGGACGGTTGCATCCGTACCACTCGTAAGCGACGCTGTCCCCCGCGTCGGTGCGCTTTCCGCAGCGCGATTGCGGTGTCGCGAGGATTTTGCCGAGCGGCGCATAATCCGGCTCGCCGAAGCGGCCGATGTCACCGGTCATCCGCGCAAGATCGCCGCGGTAGACGTCGACGCCGGGGATGTACGGCGGCATCGCGACGGGTGCGATGCTGACATTTTTCGTCGGCAGCGCCTCGCTCACCGCGCGCATGATTTCCCGATAAGCGACTGCGGCGCCGAGGAAATTCCAGTGCGAGTCCGTCGCGTAGTACACGCGCTCGCGCGCCTTGGCCGCGCGTAGCGGCGCCCGCAGATCCACGTAGCGCAGCGTGCCATCGGCGCGGATGGCTTCGGTGAGGCGCTCGAGCGGCGTCCGCTGCGCGGATTGCACCGCCCATCGGGGCAGATGCTCCGGATAGATCGTCGCCTTGTCCGGCGCGATCGTCACCACGTACGCGATGCGGTGCGACGCGAGGAAGCGTTCGCGCCGCTTCAATTCGGCGAGGATCAGTGCGACCTGCGCATCGGTCATTCCCGGCGCGCCTCGATAAAAGCGGTCGAACGACGTTCCTTCCTCGCCGAGGAAGTAGAGCCAGCCGTCTCGTCCGATCAGCACGTTTTGCGCGGGCGATACGCCGAAGGCACGGACCAGCGTGCGGTTGTGAATGCGCAGCAACGCGTCGCGACCGGCGAATCGGTCGGCGAACGCGCGCTCGAAATTCGATGCGAATGCACGCGTGAATGCAGGCGCCGGCCACGCGAGGATCGTGCGGTTTTCGGAGTCGAGCGCGGCGTTCGCGCGCGGCCGGAATGCGCCAAGCCCCATCGTCGCGATGGCGATCACGAAGAGGGCCGCAGCGAAAACGTCGCGCCGCCGGTTGTCGCGCGACGCCGCCTGCGGGACGCGCGTAAGCGACCGTGCGTCGACGGCGGGCGTCATCAGAAGCGGAAGTAGATGAACGGGTTGTAGGTGCCCGCGGCCAGCATCGCCGCGGAAGCGACGAAGACCCAGACGACCCACGCGCCGTCCGCGGTGATCGCGATTGCCGCGACGCTCGACTGCATCGCCCGGTCGCGCCATGCGCCCAATCGCGTCGCGAGCGGCATTGCGAACAGGATGCCTGCGACGAGCGTCGCGATCAGCAGTCCGTTCGCGTACTGCGCGACCGGGTGTCGCGCGGGATCGGCGCCGGAGAAGCCCAGAAGCGCCGCGTAGTAGGCGGCCGCGTGCGTGAGCGTGTCGCAGCGAAACAGCACCCAGCCGCCCATGACGGCTGCCAGCGTGTACGCGTGGCCGATGACGCGGCGCCTGGCGAGCGGCCGCTCGAGCCCGGCGCGCTCGGCGACGAGAAACACGCCGTGCCACGCGCCCCACAGCACGAACGGCCAGCTTGCGCCGTGCCACAGGCCGCACAGCAGGAAAACGATGACGAGGTTCGCGTACGCGCGCTGCGCGCCGTGGCGGTTGCCGCCGAGCGGCACGTACAGATAGTCGCGAAACCAGTTCGACAGCGAGATGTGCCAGCGTCGCCAGAATTCGCGAATGCTGCGTGCGATGTACGGGTAGTTGAAGTTCTCGAGGATGCGGAAGCCGAACATTCGCATCAGTCCGATCGCCATGTCCGAGTAGCCGGAGAAATCGAAATAGATCTGCAGCGTGTAACAGGCGAGTCCGAGCCAGGCAACGCCGGCATTCAGTTCGGAGCCCGGCAGTCCGAAGACCGAATCGGCGGTCGCGCCGAGCGTGTTCGCAATCAGCAGTTTCTTGCCGAGCCCGAGGATGAAGCGGCGTACGCCGTAGGCGAATTCCGAGACGTTCGCGTCGCGCGCGATGATCTGCGCCGCGATGTCGCGGTAGCGGATGATCGGACCGGCGATAAGCTGCGGAAAGAGCAGGATGTACAGCGCGAAATCGCGAACGCTGCGCTGCGCGCTCGCGGTCCGCTTGTAGACGTCGACGACGTACGAGATCGCGTGGAACGTGAAGAACGAGATGCCGAGCGGCAGCGGAATCGTCGCGAGCGTCACCGGCGCCACGCCGAAAATCGGCGCGATCGCATCGACGTTGGCGACGGCGAAATTCGCGTATTTGAACACCGCGAGCGCCGCGAGATTGCCGGCGACGGCGAGCGCCAGGCGTCGCTTGCGTTGCGACGGGTCGTCGGCGTCCGCGATGCGCATCCCCATCCACCAGTTGAACGCGACCGAGCAGAGCACCAGCGGGACGTAACGCGCTTCGCCCCAGGTGTAGAACGCGAGGCTCGCGACGAGCAGCACCGCGTTGCGACAGCGATGCGGCAGCGCGAAGTAGGCCGCGATCGTCGCGGGGAGGAACAGGAACAGGAAGAGCGGCGACGCGAAGACCATCGGTAAGCGGGGTCAGAGCTGCAATTATCGGGACATGAACCTTATGGCATGGCCCGGCATTCTCCGCCGCAATAATTGCAGTTCTGACCCCGATTACCCGATTCCGCGGTCCCTCGCACTACTTCGGATAGTCGTGGCCCGGCGCCGGCGGCGCCGCGTCGGGTTCCGCCGCGGCGGGTGCTGCTGCTGCGGCCTTCGCTGCGGCGGGCGCTGGCGCACGGGTTGCGCGCGCGGCTTGCGCAGCCGATGCCGGCGCGGCCTTCGGGTAACCCGCTTCGTCGAGCATCGCCTGCCAGCGTTCCTCGTTGTAGCCCTGCATCACCTGCTTGTCGCCGACCTGCAGCACCGGTGCCGATTGCTTGCCGGTCAGCGCCTTGAGGCGCGCGGCGCCCTTTTCTTCGGTAACGATCACTGTCGCGAACGGAACGCCGCGCTTCACGAGCAGCGCTTGCGCGTCACGGCACACGTCGCAGTCAAACGTGTAAAGCGTCACCGGAAACCGTTCCGCGGCCTGCTTCATCGCGAACGGAACCGGATCGGTTTCAATGACATTTTCGGGCAACCGTTTCGGTTGCACATCCCTGGCCGTCGGCGGCGGCGGCTGATCGGAATAGACGACGCGGCCGTTCGCGTCGATGTACCGATAGAGGCTTTGCGCGGTCGCTCCCGCAGCAACCGCCGCAAGGACGACGATCGACAATGCGGCAATCGAGTTTCGGGCCGGCATGGCGTTGCAACTCCGCTCAGGATGCGACCATTCCATTATGGCGCAGAAGCGCGTCGAGCGATGGCGGCCGGCCGCGAAAGGCGACGAACGACTCCAGCGCACCCCGGCTGCCGCCGCGCGCCAGCACCTCGTCGCGAAAGCGTGCACCGATTTCGGGCGACAGCACGCCGCGCTCCTCGAACAGGCTGAACGCATCGGCGGACATCACCTCGGCCCACTGGTAGCTGTAGTAGCCGGCCGCGTAATCGTCGGCGAAGACGTGCCCGAACGAATGGATGAAGCGATCGTACGACGGCCGCGGCACGATCGCCACTTCGCGCCGCACGTCATCGAGCACCGCGTGCGGAGTGGCGTACCGGCCGCCGCCGCCCGGGACATATTCGCTGTGCACGAGCATATCGAACAGCGCGAACTCGACCTGGCGCAGCATCGCGAGGCCGCTGCCGAAGTTCCGCGCGGCGAGCATGCGCTCGAACAACGCGCGCGGCAGCGGGCGCGCCTGTCTCGGCATGCGCGGTCATCCGCGACAGCACCGGCCATTCCCAGCAGTAATTCTCCATGAACTGGCTCGGCAGCTCGACGGCGTCCCATTCGACACCCTGCAATCCGGATACGCCCGCGACGTCCACACGGGTGAGCAGCTGGTGCAGGCCGTGTCCGAATTCGTGAAAAAGCGTCGTCACTTCCCGATGCGTGAAATGCGCGGGGCGGCCATCGACGGGCCCCGAGAAATTGCACGTGAGCCAGGCGACCGGATGCTGCAGCCGATCGCGCACGTACCGCCGATTGATCGCTTCGTCCATCCACGCGCCGCTTTGCTTGCCCGCGCGCGCATACAGGTCGAGATAGAACTGGCCGACGAGCGCGTCTTGCGCATCGCGGATCTCGAAGAAGCGCACGCTCGGATGCCAGGTCGGTGCGCTGGCCGGGCGCACACGAGACGCCGTAGATCGTCTCGACGACATCGAACAGGCCGGCGAGCACGCGGTCCTCGGGGAAGTACTGCTTCACCTCCTGCTCGGAGAATGCGAAGCGTCTGGCCTTCAGCTTTTCGGCGACGTAAGCGAGATCCCACGCCGCACAGTCCGGGATGCCGAGCTCGTCGCGCGCAAACAGGGTGAGCTCGCCGTACTCGCGCTCTGCGAACGGACGCGCGCGTTGGCCGAGATCGCGCAGGAACGCGAGCACTTCCGCCGTCGTTTGCGCCATCTTCGGGACGAGCGACAGCTCGGCGAAATTCGCGTAGCCGAGAAGCTGCGCTTCGGCCCGCCGCAATTCGAGGATGCGCAGGATGATTGCGCTGTTGTCGCAATCGGGCGATGCGCCGAGATCGGACGCAAGGGTGGCCGATGCGCGGTGCAGCGTCGCGCGAAGCGACCGATCGTCGGCGTACGCCATGACCGGCGTGTAGCAGGGATCGCGCAGCGTCAGCTTGTAGCCCGCGCGGCCGTCGGCCTTCGGCCTCCGCACGCGCCGCCTCGACGACGTCGGCCGGCACGCCGGCCAGGTCCTGCGCGCTCGGGACGTAATGCGACCATGCGTTTTCGCTGTCGAGCACGTTCTCGTCGAATGTCGCGGACAGCGTCGCGAGTTCCTCCTGCACCGCCTTGAGGAGCGCCTTGTCGTCGTCCGCCAGTTCCGCGCCGCCGAGCCGGAAATCGCGCAGCGCGTTGTCGACGACCTTGCGCTGCGCGGCATCGAGTTCCGCGAACGCCGGGCCTTCGGCGAGCGCGCGAAAGCGCGCGAACCAGCGCGCGTCCTGCGCGATGTCCGCGTAGAACGCAGTGACTTTCGGCAGCATGGCGTTGTAAGCGTCGCGGATCGCCGGTGTATTGACCACCGCGTTCAGATGCCCGACGACACCCCACGCGCGGTCGAGGTGATCGAATGCGGTTTCGGTCGGCGCGACGACCGAATCCCAGGTGGCGGGCCGCGTGTCCTGCGCAACGCGCAAGACGGCGTCGCGCGCCGATCGCAACAGCGCGTCGATGCCGGGACCGACGTGCCCGGAACGGATGAGGTCGAAGCGAGGCAGGCCGGTGAAGTCGAGGAGCGGGTTGTCGTCGTTCATCCGGTTGCTTCCCCGGTCAGCGCAGCGTCGAGCGCCGCAAGCTCGGCCGGCGTACCGACGTTGGCCCACGCCCCGTCGTAGCGCTCACCGGACACGATCCCGAGGCGGATCCATTCGCGATAAAGCGGCAGCATCCTGAGCTTGACACCGCGCGGGAGGTCGCGGAACAGCGCCGTGTCGTAGACGCCGATGTTGCCGAACGTCAGCCGAACCGGTCCGTCCGGCTCGATGCGCTCGCCGACGAGCGGGAAGTCGCCGTCGGAGTGATACGGCGGGTTCGGCACCATGACGAGGTGCGCGCGCGAAGATCGCACGGCGGCGGAAGCGCGCATCGCGTCGAATCGCGGACGAAGCGACGCATAGTCGAAGCGCGTCCAGACGTCCCCGGAAACAATCAGCGCGGGACCGGGCGCCAGCAACGGCGACGCGGTCGCGATGCCGCCCGCGGTTTCGAGCGGTTCGGCTTCGCGCGACCACGCGATGCCGACGTCGAACGCGTCACCGCTGCCCAACGCTGCGATCATCTGATCCGCGCCGTGCGCGACGTTGATCACGATATGGCGGAATCCGGCGCGAGCGAGCGCCTCGATTTGCCAGACGATCAGCGGCTTCCCGCCGACGCGCAGCAGCGGCTTCGGCATCGCATCGGACAGCGGCCGCATCCGATCGCCGCGTCCGGCAGCCAGAATCATCGCCGTCCCGAGTGGCCGCATCCCGGGTCAGCGCGCGCAGGCGACGCCCGGCGTGCGCTCCTCGAGCGCGTCGAGCAATGCCGTCAGCCGGTCGAGCTCGCGATAGCGCGCGCACGCACGGCGCAGGTAGCGCGCCACGCGCGGCATGTCGGCGACATAGCCGGCCTTGCCGTCCCTTGCTTCAAGGCGCGCGAAAATGCCGAGCACCTTGAGTTGCCGCTGCACGCCCATCCACTCGAAATCGCGCCAGAACGCCGCGAAATCGGCGCTGACGGGCAAATGGGCTTTCCGCGCCCGTTCCCAGTAGCGGATCGCCCAGTCGAGCTCGCATTCCTCGCCCCACTCGACGTACGCGTCGCGCAACAGCGACACGAGATCGTAGGTGACCGGGCCGTGGACGGCGTCCTGGAAATCGAGCACGCCCGGGTTCGGCGTCGACGCCATCAGATTGCGCGAATGGTAGTCGCGATGCACGAACACGCGCGGTTGCGCGAGGTTGTTCGCCACCAGCGCGTCGAACACCGCGTCGAGCGACCTGCGCTCGGCGGGCTCGAGCGTCCGCTTCAGGTGATGCGCGACGTACCAGTCGGGAAACAGCATCAGCTCGCGGCGCAGCAGCGCATCGTCGTACGCGGGCAACTCGTCCTCGCAGCGCGCGCGCTGCATCAGCACCAGCGCATCGAGCGCATCGGCGTAGAGCCGTGGCGCAGTGTGCACATCGAGGATCGACGCGTACGTTTGCGTGCCGAGATCGGTCATCAGCAGGAAGCCTTGCGCGATGTCGGCGCAAATGACGCGCGGGACGTGCACGCCGGCCTGTTCCAGGAGCCGCGCCACGTGGACGTACGGGCGACAATCCTCCTTTGGCGGAGGCGCGTCCATCGCGATCAGCGTCGCGGCGCCATCGGCCGCGTCCCACGGCGCCGAAAGCGATACGCGAAAGTAGCGGCGGAAGCTCGCGTCCGCCGATGCCGGAACGATCGAGCCGGCCGGCACCCGCAACGACGTCATGATCCATTGCCGCAGGGCGTCGGCGCGCGGGTCGTTCATCTGCGAAATTGGGGTCAGAGCGCCAAGGGCGCGCGTTGCCGGGCTAGAATGCGCAAATTTTAGCAAATCGCTGTTGCAAACTTCTTCCAATCGATGATGCCTCGTGCCGGCCCGATCATCGCATGGGCCGCCCTGACCGGCGCGTTGTGCGTACAACCCGTTCTTGGCGAGCCGCTGTCGCTCAAGCTATCGCGCGAGATCGAGGTGCTCACGCCACGACCGGCAACCGGTGTTCCCGCCACGCCGGGACGTACGACCGGCGCCGTCGCCACGCCGCTCCCGACACCCGGCGCGCAAGAGCGCGAGGTGCGCGGCGCGCTGTTCCTTCGTGCCGATCGCCTCGAAGGCGACAACCATCGGATCACCGCGGAAGGCAACGTCGAGCTGCGGACACGGCGCGAGACGGTGCTGGCCGATCGACTTTCATATGCGGTCGATGACCAGACGATTTTCGGCGACGGGCACGTGGTCCTGCGCCGCGGCTTCGACTGGATCACCGGTCCGCAGCTCCAATACAAGCGCGACACGGAGGTCGGTTTTTTCCGCAAGCCGCGATTCTTCATCGCCGAGGCCGACGGGCATGGCGACGCGTCCGAAATACGCTTCACGGGGCCGAACCATTACGAGGCGAGCGACGCGAGCTACACGACGTGCATCGCGCCGCATCCCGACTGGTATCTGCGCGGAGACGAGCTCGAGGTCGACAACCTGCGCAAGGTCGGAACCGCGCGACGCGTGTCGGTGCATTTTCTCGATGTGCCCGTGCTCTATTCGCCCTGGCTCCAGTTCCCGCTGTCGAACGAGCGCAAGTCCGGCTTTCTCACGCCCACCCTCGGCTCGACCGGCGTGCGCGGATTCGAGGCGACCGCGCCGTATTACCTCAACCTGGCGCCCAACTACGACGCGACGATCACGCCGCGCCTGATGACCAAGCGCGGGCTGATGATCGGCGGGCAATTCCGCTACCTGCTCGGCGACGCCGCGTCGACGTTCGGCACGGCCAGCGGCGAGATGGACGCGGAGATACTTCCGCACGACCGGCAGACCGGCGAGCGCCGCTTTGCGCTCGCGTGGACGCATACCGAGCAGTTCGCGCCATGGCTCGCGGGATTCTGGAACGTCAATCGCGTCTCCGACGACAATTATTTCGCCGATTTCGCCGATCGCGTCGCGATCACGTCGCAAAAGACGCTGCCGCGCGAGGGCGGCCTCGTCGCGACGTCGGGTCCGTGGTCGGTGCTCGCAAGGGTGCAGAGCTACCAGACGCTGCAGGACCCGAACGCGCCGGTCGTCCCGCCCTACAACCGCGTGCCCCAGATCCTGGGAACGCTGCGCGATACGGATTGGCTCGGTCTCACGTGGAGCGGAACGGCCGAATACGCGCGCTTCGCGCAGGAGGCGCTGGTGCCAACCGGCGAGCGCGTCGTTGCCTACCCGTCTGTCGCGTGGATGCGACGAGGGTCATCGTGGTTCTTCACGGCGAAGACGGGGGTCAACGTGCGCGAGTACCTGCTCGACCAGACGACCGCCGCGCTGCCGGACCGCCACCCGAGTTACGCGATACCGATCACGAGCGTGGACGCGGGTCTCGTCTTCGAGCGCGATCTCGACGTGCTGCATACGCCATTGACGCAAACGCTCGAGCCGCGCGCATTTTATGTCTACGTTCCGTACAAGCGACAAACCGACGCGCCTGTCTTCGATACCGCGCTCGACGATTTCAACTTCTCGCAGCTCTTCGCCGAAAATCGCTACATCGGCAACGACCGCATCGGCGACGCGAACCAGCTCACGCTGGCGCTCACCTCGCGTTTTCTCGATCGCGACACCGGCGCGGAACGGCTGCGTCTCGCCGTCGGCCAGCGCTTCTATTTCGAAGACCAGCAGGTGAACCTGAACGAGCCGTTGCGCTCGGCGGCAACGTCCGACTTCCTGGTATCGGCCGAAGGCCGGCTGTCGGAGGCGTGGTCGCTCACCAACCTGCTGCAATACAACTTCGACGGGCACGAAGTCGAGCGATTCAACACCGGCGTGCGCTACACGCCATCGCCGGGCCGTGTGCTGAACGCGACGTGGCGGTATACGCGCACGCTGATCGATCCGACCGGTGCGCTCGACGCAAATCAAGCAGGTCGACTTGTCGGGCCAATGGCCGGTCTCCGATCGCTGGTCGTTGATCGGCCGCTGGAACTACTCGCTTACCGACCGGAAGACGCTGGAGGCAGTCGCGGGCGTCGAGTACAATGCCGACTGCTGGGTGCTGCGCGTCGTCGGCCAGCGGTTGACGACCACGACGCAGCAGTCGACCACGTCCGTGTTCGTGCAACTGGAACTCAACGGGCTCGCGCGTGTCGGAACCAGCCCGCTCGAACTTCTGCGGCGCAGCGTGCCGGGCTACGTGCCCACGAACGATACCTCGTTGCGCGCGCGCGAGCGAATCGAACCGCTCCCCGAATTCTGAAAGGCTGATCCCCGATGGCCGGCAAGATTCCAAGCCGTCTCCTTCCCGCGTTGCGGCGTCGTGCTCCTGCTGGTTGCGCGCATCGTGTGCGCGCAGGCGCCCGCCGCACCGGCGGCTGTGCGCGCCGACGCGAACCCGGTGCCGCTCGACCGCGTGCTCGTCATCGTCAACGACGAGGCGATCACGCAATGGGACATGAACGAGCAGCGCCGCATCCTGCTTTCGCAGATGAAGGCGTCCAACATAACGGCGCCGTCGGACGACGTCCTCGACAAGCAGGTGCTCGAGCGCCTGATCATCGAGCGCGCCGTGCTCCAGTTCGCGAAGGAAACCGGCATCCGCGTCGACGACACGACGGTCGAGCGGACGATCCTGCGCGTCGCCGAGGAAAACAAGCTCGCGCCCGACGAGTTTCGCAAGGTGCTCGAGCGCGAGGGCATTCCCTACGCAAACTATCGCGAGGACATCCGCCGGCAGATCATCGTCCAGCGCGTGCGCGACCGCGAAGTCGACAGCAAGATCAGCGTCTCGGACGCCGAGGTCGACAACTACCTCGCGACGGTGGCGTCGCAGACGGGCGGCGAGGACGAGTACCTGCTGTCGCACATTTACATCACCGTGCCGGAGCAGGCGTCGCCGGATGTCGTCGAGGCGAGTCGCAAGCGCGCCGAGCAGGCGCTCTGCCGAGGTGAAGGCGGGCAAGGATTTCGGCCAGGTCGCCGCGGCTTACTCGGATGCGCCCGACGCGCCGTCGGGCGGCAACCTGGGATGGCGCACGCGTGCGCGACTGCCGTCGGTATTCGCCGACGTCGTGCGCAAGATGAAGCCGGGCGACGTTTCCGACGTCCTGCGCAGCGCCGGCGGGTTCCACATCGTGAAGCTCGTCGACGAGCGCAACCGCGACCAGCCCACGGTCGTCGACCAGACGCATGCGCGCCACATCCTGATCAAGGTCAACGAGCAGACGTCGGAAGCCGACGCGCAAAGCGCGCATCGACAGGCTGCGCGAGCGCATCGTGCGGCGGCGCAAGCTTCGAGGATCTCGCGCGCGTCGAACTCCGAGGATGCATCGGGCGCGAAAGGCGGCGATCTCGGTTGGCTGTCGCCGGGCGACACCGTGCCCGATTTCGAGCATCCGATGGACAAGCTCGCGGTGAACGAGATCTCGCAGCCGATCCGCACGCCGTTCGGCTGGCACCTGATCCAGGTGCTCGAGCGGCGCAAGCAGGACGTCACGAAGGAACGCCGCCGCGAGGAGGCGCGCAAGGCCATCCGGCAGCGCAAGAGCGACGAGCAGTTCGACGAGTTCGTGCGGCAACTGCGCGATCGCACGTACGTCGAGTACAAGAACGACGATCGCTGACCCGGCGAATCCCCCGCTCCTTTCCTGCGTGCCAACCCCATGATGTCCATTCGATGTCTTTCCGGCGTCCTCTGCTGCGCGGTGGCGAGCGTCGTCTTCACTGCCGCAGCTGCGGAGCCCCGGTCGGCACCGGGGGCATTCGCCGTTTCGGCGAAGGCCGAGGCGGCGGTGATGCCGCTGCTTCCCGACACCGCGCCGACCCGTGAAATTCGACTCGCGCCGCCGCTTTCGAACGAGCCTCACGCGATGAGCAAGTCCGACATCGTCGTCGACAAGAACCGGCCATTGCGGATCGGATACGACCGCTTGCCGGCCGCGGCCGATCGGCGCATTGCGCTGGCGCGATTGCCGTGGCAAGCGCTCTCCGACGGCAGTCTGGCCGCGCGCGTTGCCGTCACGTCGCCCACGGCGGCCGGCGTCCGGTTGCACATCGGATTGAGCGGCGTTGCCGGTGTGATCGCGGCGCGTTTCAAGAGCACGCAGGACAGCGGGCGCGTGTATTTCGCCGACACCGGCGCGCTGACCGGTGCCGCAGGGTATTGGTCGCCGGTGCTCGAAGGCGATACGGCGATTGTCGAATTCAGTCTTCCGCCGGGGGCGGTCCCGCAAGGCGATCTGACCGTACAAAGCGTCGGCCATCTGCTCATCACGGCGGCAACGGCGAAGACGCTTCAGGACATCGGACATGCGGACACTTGCGAGCACGATGTCGCCTGTGTGGAGGACCCGCTGTCCTCGTTGCACAGGGCCGCGAGCTCCGTCGCAGAGACGGTCGTTTCGGACGGCGGGTTCATCGTCCTGTGCACGGCGACACTGCTCAATACGGTGCCCCAAACCGGCATACCGTATCTGATGACGGCCTATCATTGTTACGACGAGGACCACGTGCGCACGGAGCAGGAGGTCCAGGATGTCGCGAGCTCGATGACCACGTGGTGGTTTTTCGATGCGACCGCGTGTGGCAGCAATGTACCGGGTCCGTATCAGCAGGTTGCCGGCGGCGCGACGCTGGTCTATCGCGGTCTCGAAATCGATTTCGTGTTGTTCCGCCTCAACACATCGCCGCCTGCCGGTGCCTGGTTCTCGGCCTGGGACGCCACGCCGGTCCCCTCCGGAACCAGCGCACTCGTCCTGCATCATCCGGAAGGTGACCTCAAGAAACTCAGCAGCGGCAACACGCTGGGCTATACGACGTTCAACGGTCTCGGCAGCTACATCGAGATGGGTTACGGCTATGGTTCAACGGAAGCGGGGTCGAGCGGCTCGCCATTGTTGACGTGCAGCGCAGTGGCCTCCGGTGGGAACTGCAACGACTACGCGGTGCGCGGCGCCTTGCTGGGCGGCACCGCCGCATGCGACGATCCGTCGGGAACGGACGCGTATTCGAGATTGGATCTTGCGTATCCGTACGTGGCGAAATATCTCGCGCCAGCCGCGGTTCTGCCGTCCGGGAACGGCGTCGCCGTCGAGTTCTACAACGTCGACCTCGATCACTACTTCATTACGGCAGACGGCGCCGAGCAGATCAACGTCGACAACGGCAGCGCGGGACCGGGCTGGTTTCGAACCGGCGGTTCGTTCAATACCCTCGCCGTCGGCAGCGCGTCCGGTGTCCCGGTTTGCCGTTTTTACGGTTCCGTTTCACCTGGGCCCAATAGTCACTTCTATACGCTCGATCCCCGCGAATGCCAGTTCCTGAAGGATCTTCAGGCGACGCAGCCGGCGAGCCAGCCACGATGGAACTATGAAGGCATGCCTTCTGGAATTGTCGCGACCGTCACCGGTTCATGTCCGAGTGGGACGCGCCGTCTACCGGTATTACAACAATGGCTTTCCGACCAGGGATTCCAATCACCGCTTCGTGACGAATCGTCAGCGACGATGCATTCATGTTGAGCCAAGGCTGGTCGTACGAAGGCGTGGTGATGTGCTCGCCGATCCGGTCGCAATGAATGCTTTCCCGGACCTCGAATTCGAGCGCAGGGAAATTTTGACGTCCTGCCCGTCGCGGCCAACGCGAGGGCAAGGATGACCCGCGTAGCAGACGAGCGAACGCTCCTCGACGAGCAGATCGCGTATTACCGTGCGCGTGCCGGCGAGTACGACGAGTGGTGGTTTCGCACGGGCCGCTTCGATCGCGGCGCCGACATCAACGCGGCGTGGCGCGCCGAGGTCGCGTGTCGTCGAGTCCGCGGTTGCCGAAATGCTGTCGAGCGCGCGGCCGGCGACGGTGCTCGAGCTCGCGTGCGGCACCGGCCTCTTCACGCGGCACCTGGCGCCGCGCGTCGCGGCTGTCACGGCGGTCGACGCGTCACCGGAGGTGATCGCGATCAATCGCGGCCGGGTTGCGCTCGCCGAACGTTCGACTACGTGCAGGCCGATCTTTTCGCGTGCGAGCCCGACACGCGCTACGACTGCGTGTTCATGAGCTTCTGGCTCTCGCACGTGCCGGACGCGCGCTTCGACGCGTTCTGGGCGATGGTGCGACGCGCGCTGGCGCCCGGCGGCTTCGCGTACGTGGTCGATTCGGCGCACGATCCGACGTCGACGGCGGCGAACATCCGACGCCCGACCGCGATGCCGGGATCGTGACGCGCAAGCTCGACGACGGCCGCGAATTCCGCATCGTCAAGGTGTTCCGCGAGCCGATGACGCTTGCTGATCGGCTGCGCGGACTCGGCTTCGAGGCCGACATCGGCGCACACCGCGCGCTACTTCGTCTACGGCAGCGCGCGTTACTTCAGCGAGTAATAGACGTACCCCTTCTGCGGCACCTGGCCTTCGTCCATCGCGCGCTGCGCCTCGACTTCGGCGGGCAGCTTGTCCCACCAGATCGTCGCGGCCTTCGCTGGCTGGTCTCGAGCTCGGGCTTCTTCGCAAGCAGCTCGCGGATGAAGCGCGTGTGCTCGGACACGTAGTGGCGGGCGGGCAGCATCGGCATGACGCGCGAGTGCCTGCGAAACGGAGAATCGCATTTTATCATTTGCGCATCGACCCTTCGACCAGGCGGAACACGAAGAGCCGGCATTCGATCGCGCCGTTCTAGAGCGGAGTCCGCCGGTCGGGCTTGAGGCCGATCAGCTTCGCGAGACGCAGGTCGCCGGTGAAGAGGCAGGCGGTCCAGCCGGTGAAGCGCCGCTTCAGCGCGTCGCCGAGTTGCGGATAGAACGCTGCGAGCTCGCGCGCGTCCGCGAGGCGCACGCCGTACGGCGGATTGGCGAGCAGCATGCCCGGTGGCGCCGGTGCCGGCGCGCGTCAGCACGTCGGCCTGCTCGACGCGAACGAACGCGTCGACCTGCGCCGTGCGCAGCGTCGATGACGTGCTGCCCGACTGCAGCGCCGCGCGATGTCGCTCGCGAAGATCGACGGCACGCCGGGCGCGCTCGGACGCGGTCGCGCGCGGCCTGCCTGATTCGCTGCCACGTCGGACCGTCGTACCACGCGAGCTTCTGGAAGCCGAACGTGCGCGAGAGTCCCGGCGCGCGGTCGGCCGCGATCAGCGCCGCCTCGGTGACGATCGTGCCGCTGCCGCACATCGGATCGAGCAGCGTCCGCTCGGGTGTCCAGTCGGCCAAGCGCCAGCAATCCGGCGGCGAGGTTTTCGCGCAGCGGCGCCTCGTCGGCGTCGCGACGGTAGCCGCGCTTGAACAGCGGCTCGCCGGACGTGTCGAGGTAGATCGTCGCCTCGCGTTCGGTGAGGTGCACGTGAACGCGCACGTCGGGCGCGCGCTTGTCGACCGACGGACGCGCGCCGCGATCGCTCGCGGAAGCGGTCGCAGACGGCGTCCTTGACGCGCAGCGTCGCGAACTCGAGGCTCGTCAGCGGCGAGCGCGTCGCCGTGACGTCGACGCGCAGCGTGCGCTCCGCCGTGAAGTGCCGCGTCCAGTCGATCGCGTGCACGAGCGCGTAGAGGTCGCGCTCGTCCGCGATAGGCGCCGCTGCCGACGCGCCACAGGATGCGGCTCGCGAGGCGCGACTCGAGATTCGCGCGGTAGGCGAGGTCGAGCTCGCCCGCGAACGCGACGCCGCCGTCGGTGGGCGCGATGTCGCTCGCGCCGAAGCGCCGCGAGCTCGGCGGCGAGCGGTGGCCTCGAGGCCGCGCGGGCACGGCGCGAAGAAGCGTTCGGTCATCGACCGGCTTCAGAACGGCTTCACGACGACGAGCCAGACGATCGCGACCAGGATCGGCAGCGCGGGAATCTCGTTCAGCCAGCGGTAGAACACGTGGCCGTGCCGGTTGCGGTCGCGCGCGAAGTCGCGCAGCAGCATGCCGAGATAGACGTGGAACGCGACGAGCACGAGCACGAGCGCGAGCTTCGCGTGCAGCCAGCCGCCGGTGATGCCGTAGCCGAGCCACAGCCAGAGCCCGAACGCGATCGTCAGCACGGCGCCCGGCGTCATGATGCCGACAGTAGAGCTTGCGCTCCATCACCTTGAAGCGCTCGATGCCGACGCGGTCGTCCGGCGCGGCGCAGCGCGTGATAGACGAAGAGCCGCGGCAGGTAGAAGAGCCCCGCGAACCACGTCACCATGAAGACGATGTGCAGCGTCTTGACGACATCATGCACGCGGGCCCCTGTCCGGAATCGGCGGATGATCATGCTGTCTGCGCACCCGTCAGCGAGCAGCCGCCGGCGCGTGAGCACCAGCGCGGCGTAGTAGGCGACGAGCGCGTACGCGGCGAGCACGGCGACGTGCAGCGCGATGCGCGCGGGAATTTCGCCCAGCATCAGCGGCCGCGCGATGTCGATCGCGTGCTTGAGCGGCAGCGCGTCCGCGATCGCCGGCGAGCCACGCCGGCATCTGGTCGACGGGGAAATAGACGCCGGAGAACAGCAGCATCGGCGTCAGCACCAGCGTGAAGAAGTACGTGAAGAAATCGTAGCCCGGCGCGAGCGCGTTCATCACGAGGCCGAACGCGCCGAAGCAGAGTCCGACGAGAAAGCCGAGCGGCAGGACCCACAGCGCGAGCCACGTGTGGCCGAAGCCGAGCGCCAGGATCACGAGCAGGATCGCCGCCGTCGACATCACCGCCTTCGTCGCGCACCAGATCCATTCGGCCAGCACGACGTCGTCGAGCGCGATCGGCGCGTTGATGATCGCGTCCCACGTGCGCTGCACGTGCATGCGCGAGAACGCCGAGTACATGCCCTCGAAGCTCGACGTGAACATCGCGCTCTGGCACACCATGCCGGTGCCGATGAACGCGATGTACGTCATGCCGCCGACCTCGCCGACGAACGAGCCGATGCCGTAGCCGAGCGCCAGCATGTAGAGCAGCGGATCGGCGATGTTGCCGAGCACGCTCGCGATCGCGAGCTTGCGCCAGACGAGCAGGTTGCGCCGCCAGACCGGAACGAAGCGGACGGAAAGCTGCGGCAGACTTCACGGTCGATGCGGCCGGTCATCGGCACTAGTCGCGCAGCTCGCGTCCGGTCAGCTTGATGAAGAGGTCCTCGAGATTCGCCGGCCGGTGCAGATAGCGCACGCCGGCGTGCGTCGCGAGATCGGCGAGCAGCGGCGCCGCATCGGCTGCGTAGCAGAACGCCGTCTCGCCGGCGATCTCGAGGCGCTTGGACAGCGCGCGGCCGCGCGACTCGGCCCAGGTCCTTGCCGCGTCGCCGTAGACCTCGACGACCTCCGGCTCGACGTGCTGCCTCGAGCAGCGCGCGCGGCGTGTCGCACGCGATCATCGCGCCGTGGTCGATGACGGCGAGCCGCGTCGCGAGCCGCTCGGCCTCGTCCATGAAGTGCGTCGTCAGCAGGATCGTCTTGCCCTGCTTCAGCAGTTGCCGCAGGCCGTCCCAGATCAGGTGGCGCGCCTGCGGATCGAGGCCCGTGGTCGGCTCGTCGAGGATCAGCAGCTCGGGATCGTTGATGAGCGCGCGCGCCAGCGTGAGCCGCCGCTTCATGCCGCCCGACAGCGTGCGGATCGACGTCGCGCCTTGCCGGCGAGGCCGGCGAATTCGAGCAGCCGCGGAATGCGCTCGTCGAGCGCGCGCGCGCGGCAGGCCGAAATAGCTGCCGTAGATGATCAGGTTCTCGCGCACCGTGAAATCGGGATCGAGATTGTCCATCTGCGGCACGACGCCGACGCGGATGCGCGCCTCGCGCGCGGCCTTCGGCACCGGCTCGCCGACGAGCTCGATCGCGCCGCCATCGGGATCGATCAGGCCGAGGCAGCAGCGCAGCGTCGTCGTCTTGCCGGCGCCGTTCGGTCCGAGCAGCGCGAAGCATTCGCCGCGGTGGATCGTCGAACGACAGTCCGCGGACGACTTCCTGGTCGCCGTAGCGCTTGCGCAACCCGTCGACGTGCAGGACCGGTGCGCCGCGCGGCGCAGGCTCCGCGTCTTGCGGCCGCTCGGCAACGTCGGGCAGCGCGGCGTCGTTCATCGCGCATCGCCCCGTGGCTTCTGCGGCGGCCACAGCGCGGTCACGATGCGCGCCAACTGCGGCAGCCGGCCGTGGAAGAAATGGCCGCAGCCGGGAAAGACGACGATCGGCAGCTGCTGCGGACGCGCCCAGGCGAACACGTCGGCGAGCGGCACGACGTCGTCCTCCTCGCCGTGGATGACGATCGTGTCGGCGGGCACCGTCTGGCACGGTGAAGCGGTTGACGGCGGGGCCGACGAGCACGAGGCGCTCGGCCGGCACGCGCGTGGCGACGCGCGTCTGCACGAACGAGCCGAACGAAAAGCCCGCGAGCGCGACCGGCAGCGCTTCGCCGAAACGCCTGCGCGCGAGCGCCAGCACGGCAAGCGCGTCGTCGGTCTCGCCGACGCCGTCGTCGAACGCTGCCGGCCGATTGACCGACGCCGCGGAAATTGAAGCGCACCGCGGCGTAGCGCAGCGCGAAGAACGTCTTCGCGAGCGTCTGCACGACCTTGTTGTCGAGCGTTCCGCCCTGCAGCGGATGCGGGTGGCAGACGAGCGCGATGCCGCGCAGCGACGGGCCCGGGACGTTGAGGACGACCTCGAGCGCGCCCGCGGGCCCGTTCACCGTGACATGTTCCGTCGTGCGCGGCGTCATGCGCGACAGGTTGACGCATCACGCCGGTTCAGGCGGCTTGCCCCACGCCGGTCGGCCCGCGAGCACGAACAGCCACGCGGCGGTCATCACGGGCCAGAGCAGCAGCGCGGTGCGCGTGAGGCCGTTGTAGTTCAGCAGTTGCCCGTAATGCCAGTCGAAGAGCGCCGCCGGCACGCGCCCGGACAGCGTCTCGGGCGCCAATACGGGCGCGCCGAGCGACGACAGCAAGGCGATCGCGCATACCGCCACCTGCACGGGCCTCGGCATCGCGATCGCGATGCGCAGCAACACGCCGCCGACGGCGATGCCGACGAGCGCGCCGGGCTTGAGCCAGGTTTGCCAGACGGCCGGCTTCAGCATGACGATCGCCGCGATGCCCTTCAGGAGGAGCGCACCGACGATCAGCGCGAGCACGATTTCGCCGGCGTTGTGCCGACGCCGCAGGAGCAGCGCAGCGAACAGGCCGACGCCGAGCACGTGGAACCCGCTGCCGGCTGCCTGTACGAACGCGCTGGCGGTATCGTGCGGCGCCGGCGTCGCCACCATCGTCGATCCCACCGCCGTCACCGTATCGCTGTCGAACGTCACCGCGAAGAGCGGTATGCCCGGATTCATCTGCGCGACGAGCCACAGGATCAAGAGGCCGAGCCCGACGTCCCCGAGGTGTCCCGGCAGGAACAGCCGGGCGCGCGCCTGATACAGGAGGCGGCGCGCCGACGCGTTGCCCGCGATCGCCGTGGCAAGCAGGCCGCCGAGAAGCGCGCCGGCGGTGTTGGTGTAAAGATCGTACGCGCTCGCGATGCGCGGCGGTATGTACATCTGCAACGATTCCATCGCGAACGACATCGCTGCGCCGACGAGCAGGCTCGATGCGATGCGCCGCGCGGGCTTCGCGCCGCGCTCGCAGCAATGCGACGAAAAAGCCGAACGGCATGTAGGCGAGGATGTTCAGCAGCGCGTCGTAGCGGATCCAGCGCGTGGACGGCGCCGAAGAGGAAGAACGGCGTGCCCGGCGGCGGCGCGAGCCACGGCGAGAACGGCTCGAGCGACGCATAGACGATCGCAAGCCCGTAGAGCGCCGCGAGCACGTGCGGCAGGCGCGTCCGCGGGCGCGATGCGAGTGGCCGGGTCCATCGCCCGATGCATCGCACGGCGCACGTGCGCATCCGCATCGCCGGGGTCTACCGCGACGCCTTGATCTCCGTCCACAGCTTGTTGCGCAGCCGCCGCTGCGCCACCGTCAGGTCCTTCAGCTGCTCGAGCTTCGCCTGCGACGTCCTTGCGGCGGAAAGACGGCGGGCAGTCTTGAGCAGCTCGGGCTTGATGTACTTCATCGCGTCCAGGTTCGGATTGCCCGAGCCGATCAGGTTGGTGAGCTCGGCCGAGTTGCTGCCGTCGAGCATGAAGTTGATGAACTTGCAGCGCGAGGTCGGGCCGCGGCGCGGCCTTGTGGATCACCATGTTGTCGACGGCGAGCACCGCGCCTTCCTTCGGCACGCCCTGCAGGATGTGGAACTTGCGCCCGGCGGCCTGCGCGTCCTGGTTCGCCTGGAAGATGTCGTTCGAGTAGCCGTGCACGAGCCAGATGTTGCCGACGGTCAGCTCCTTGATGTACGACGACGCGTTGAACGCCGCCCAGTACGGCTTCGCCTTCTTGATCACCGCGGCCGCCTCGTCCCAGTGCTTCGGGATCGACGTCGTTCGCCGAGTAGCCGAGATACTTGAGCGCGGCGGCGAAGAGCTCGTTCGCGCTGTCGAGCACCGTGACGCGGCCCTTGACCTTCTCGAGGTACTTCGGATCGAAGATCACCGCCCACGTGTCGGTGGGCAAGCCCGAGCTCCTTCATCTTCTCGTCGTTGTAGCCGATGATCGTCGTCGACATCGCATACGGCACCGAATACTGGTTGCCCGGATCGAACGGCGTGTTCAGGTACGCGGGATCGACGTTCTTCAGGTTCGGCAGCGCCGGCTTGTCGAGCGGCTTCAGCTGGCCGCCGCGGATCAGCGCCTGCACGGCGTTGCTCGTCGGGCACCAGCACGTCGTAGCCCTTGGCGCCGGCGGCGAGCTTGGCCAGCAGCTCCTCGTTGTCCGAGTAGTACGTCTGCACGACCTCGCACTTGCACACGCTCTCGAAGCGCTTGATCGTCTCCGGCGCGATGTAGTTGTTCCAGTTGTAGAGGTGCAGCTGGTCGCTGGGCGTGCGCGGGCGCGGCGGCACGCGAGCGCGACGGCGAGTGCGGCGGCAAGGATGCGGGCGATCATGTCGTGGCTTCTCCTTCGGAGCGGAACAGGCTCGGCGAGAGCTTCGCCGCGATGACGATCAGCAGCAACGTCAGCAGCATCAGCAGCGTTGACACGGCGTTCACCTCCGGCGTGACCGCGATCTTGATCATCGAGTAGATCTGCAGCGGCAGCGTGACCGTGCCGGCGCCGGCGGTGAAGAACGTGATGACGAAGTCGTCGATCGACAGCGTGAACGCCATCAGCGCGCCGGCGATGACGCCCGGCATGATCAGCGGCAGCGTCACGTAGCGAAACGCCTGCGCAGGCGATGCGCCGCAATCGCGCGCCGCCTCGGTCAGCGTCTCGTCCATGCCGGCGAGGCGCGCGCGCACGACGATCGCCACGAAGCCGATGCAGAACGCGATGTGCGCGAGCGCGACCGACACGAGGCCCAGCGTGAAGTTCAGCAGCACGAAGAAGATCAGCAGGCTCACGCCCATCAGGATCTCGGGAATCGCGATCGGCGTCGAAGCACGAGGATCGGCAGCAGACGCAAGCGCTGTAGCGATGCATCGCGACGCCCGCCATCGTGCCGAGCACCGTCGACACGAAGCTCGCGACGAGGCCGATGAGCAGCGAGTTGCCCGCGGCGGTGCAGCATCTCGTCGTCGCGGCGAGCTTGCGGTACCAGTCGAGCGTGAAGCCCGACCCACTCGGCGTTGAGCCGCGAATCGTTGAACGAGTAGACGACGACGATCAGCAGCGGCACGTACAGGAACGCGTACGCGACGAGTGCCGCCGCCCGAAGCCACGGCGAGCTTCTACGCACGGCTCGCTCCGCCGCCGCGCCTTGCCACCCACGCGGCAATGCCCGCGAGCACGAGCGCTGCGACGGTCAGCACGATCGACAGCACGCTGCCGAACGGCCAGTCGCGCGTCTCGAGGAACTGCTGCTTGATCAGGTTGCCGATCAGCGTGTCGTCGGGCCCGCCGAGGATGTCGGGAATCGCGAAGATGCCGAGCGCGGGAATGAACACCAGCGCGGCGCCGGCGTACACGCCCGGCAGCGACAGCGGAAACGTGATCCGCCAGAAGCGCTGCCACGCGTTGGCGCCGAGATCCTGCGCCGCGTCGAGCAGCGCCTGGTCGTGCTTCTCGAGATTCGCGTAGAGCGGCAGCACCATGAACGGCAGGTGCACGTACACGAGGCAGACGAGCACGGCAAAGGCGCTGAAGAGCAGCGGCACCGGCTCGGCGCCGAACAGCGCGAGCACGCCGTTGACGAGCGCGCGAGCGCGGCATTGGGCCCGAGGATGATCATCCATGCGTAGACGCGGATCAGGAAATTGCTCCAGAACGGCAGGATGACGAGCAGCAGCAGCAGGTCGCGGTATTTCGCGGAGCTCTTCGCGATCAGCGTCGCGAGCGGATACGCGAGCAGCAGGCAGGTCAGCGTCGTCAGCGCCGCGTACCACGCCGACTTGACGAAGACGCGCATGAACACCGTCTCGGTGAAGAAGCGGACGTAGCTGTCGAGGTTGAGGTCGAGCTTGCCCGCCTCGTCGACGAGCGGCGCGAGGCCGCCGAACTCGCCGGGCGAGCGAAACGACGCCAGCACCATGATGAGCGCGGGTGCCGCGAAGAACACGAGCAGGTAGACGAGCGGCGGCCCGCTGACGAGCCACGCGCCCATGCGCCTGCCGCGACGGTCTGCCATCCGCCAGCCCTATCCCTCGATGAAATGGCCGGCGTTGACCGGCCAGCTCATCTCGACCGCGTCGCCGACCTCGAAGAACTTCGCGCGGCCGCCCTGCGAGTTGGCGAGCAGCGCCTCGACGCGGCTGCCGCCGGGCGTCTCGACGCGGTAGACGGTGACGTCGCCCATGTAGAGCAGGTCGGCGACCGTGCCGCGGCAGTGATTGTCCGGCGTGTCCGACGGGCGCGCTCGCCGACGATGCGGATCTTCTCGGGCCGCAGCGCGATCGTGCCCTGCGCGCCGACCGCGATCGCGAGCGGCGCCGCGACGCGCACGGGTCCGAGACCGGCGACGTCGACGGTGACGACGCCGTCGGCGTTCGCCGACGACCGGTCCCGACAACAGGTTGCACTGGCCGATGAAGTCGGCGACGAAGCGCGTGCGCGGAAAGCCGTAGATCCGCGACGGCTCGTCGAGCTGCTCGACCCGGCCGCTGGTTCATCACCGCGATCCGGTGCGACAGCGCGAGCGCCTCGGTCTGGTCGTGCGTCACGTAGACGAACGTGATGCCGACTTCCTTCTGCAGGTTGATGAGCTCGATCTGCAGCTCCTCGCGCAGCTTCGCGTCGAGCGCGGCGAGCGGCTCGTCGAGCAGCAGCATCGTCGGATGCGTGACGAGCGCGCGCGCGATCGCGACGCGCTGCTTCTGCCCGCCGGACAGCTCGTGCGGATAGCGCCGGTTGAAGCCGATGAGCCGAACGTCCTCGAGCGCGGCCTCGATGCGCGCCTTCCGCTCGCCGGCCGGCGCGCGGGCCATCTGCAGCGGAAACGCGACGTTGCCCTCGACCGTCATGTGCGGGAACAGCGCGTAGCTCTGGAACACCGTGCGCACCGGGCGCGCTTCGGGCGGGCGGCCGGCGAGGTCCTCGCCGTTGAGCAGGATGCGGCCCGCGTCGGGAAGGTCGAAGCCCGCGATCATCCGCAACAGCGTCGTCTTGCCGCAGCCGGACGGACCGAGCAGCGTGAAGAATTCGCCGGCCTCGATCGCGAGGCTGACGTCGTCGACGGCCGTGAAGTCGCCGAAACGCCGCGTGACACCCTGTATGTCGAGCAGCGCCACCGGCGCGTAACTCCTTCGGTCGAAACGGATGGGATAGCGCGGCGGATTGTAGCGGTAAATGGGGTCAGAGCGAATTCGGTGTCGGAGGTGTAATTATTCGCGACCGCGTGAACACGCGTTCGCGAATAATTACGCCTCCGACACCGATTTACCGCTGCGACAGCAGCAGCGCGATGACGATCGTCAGCAGCACGGCGATCACGGCGAGCCAGCGATTGCGCGATTGCTGCGCCAGCGCCAACGCCTTGAGCGCGATATCCGACGCGGCGGCCGGCGCCGACAAGCGCTGGTGCAGCAGCCGCGGCAGCTCGGGCAGCGTCTCGACGAGCGACGCCGCTTCCGCGAAAAATCGCCGCTCGCAGCGCGCGAAAGCCGATCTGGTCCTCCATCCAGCGCTCGAGGAACGGCTTCGCCGTCACCCACAGGTCGAGATCCGGATCGAGCTGGCGGCCGAGGCCCTCGACGTTCAGCAGCGTCTTCTGCAGCAGCACGAGCTGCGGCTGGATCTCGCACGTTGAAGCGGCGCGACGCGCGGAAGAGCTGCACGAGCACCTTGCCGAGCGAGATCTCCTTCAGCGGCCGGTCGAAGATCGGCTCGCACACGACGCGGATCTCGCTTTCGAGCTCGTCGACGCGCGTGTTCGCGCGGCACCCATCCCGACTCGAGGTGCGCGTCGCGACGCGGTGGTAGTCGCGCCGGAAGAACGCGAGGAAGTTCTGCGCGAGGTAGCTCTTGTCGCGCTCCGACAGCGTGCCCATGATGCCGAAGTCGAGCGCGATGTACTTGCCGTGGTTCGCGGCGTCGACGCCGACGAAGATGTTGCCCGGGTGCATGTCGGCGTGAAAGAAGCCGTCGCGGAACACCTGCGTGAAGAAGATCTCGACGCCGGCGCGCGCGAGGCGCTTGAGGTCGATGCCGGCGGCGACGAGCTCGGCGATGCGCCCGATCGGGATGCCCGCCATCCGCTCCATGACGAGCACTTCGCTCGCCGTCCAGTCCCAGTGGATCTCGGGCACGAGCAACAGCGGCGACGTGCGGAAGTTGCGCCGCAGCTGCGAGCAGTTGGCCGCTTCGCGCGTCAGGTCGAGCTCGTCGTGGATCGTCTTGTCGAACTCGGCCACGACCTCGCGCGGCCGCAATCGCCTGCCCTCGCGCCACAACCGCTCGACGAGCGTCGCGGCCGTATGCATCAGCGACAGGTCGTGCTCGATCACGTCGGCGATGTTCGGGCCGCAGCACCTTGACGGCGACCGGCGTGCCGTCGGGCAGCTCGGCGAAATGCACCTGCGCGACCGAGGCGCTCGCGACCGGCGTCAGGTCGAACGTCCTGAACACCTCGTCGAGCGGGCGACCGAAGACGCGGACGAGCGTCGCGACGACGAGCTCGGACGCGAACGGCGGCACGCGATCCTGCAGCAGCGCGAGCTCGTCGGCGATGTCGGGCGGCAGCAGGTCGCGGCGCGTCGACAGCATCTGCCCGAACTTGACGAAGATCGGACCGAGGTCCTCGAGCGCGCGCCGCAGGCGCACGCCGCGCGGCGCTCGAGAGGTCGCGCCAGAACAGCGCGTAGCGGATGGAAAGCCGCAACGGCCGCAGGCGCGGATGGCCGAGCGCCAGGTCGTCGAGACCGTGTCTGAGCGCGACGATGACGATGCGGAGGAGCCGACCCAGGCGCATGCCGGGATTGTACGGGCGGCGCCCCGCCGGTTACCGGGCGGCTACGGTAGGGCCCGAACCGGCGTGCGTTTCCGCGCCGCTTTCGCGGCGCCATCGCTATGCGACGGCGCGCGCCGCGGTTGGCGTCGCGGCGCTGGCGGTCGAGGCGCGCACGCAAAGCCAGATGTTGACGGCGAACACCAGGATGCCGATGAACACCGCGAGCGCGCCGACGATCGTCACCGGCATGAATGCTTCATTTCCGGACAACGTGAAGCCGAGCCCGACCATGAACACCGGCAGCGCGATGTTGTGAAGCCAGAAATGGATGCGCGCAAGCCGCGTCTGTCCCGCTGCCGGCCAGGCGTGATAGATGACGCCCATGATCCCGAGCGACGCCCATCCCAGAAGATTGATGTGCGCATGGACAGGCGCCAGCGTGAAATTCTGCTTGATGCCCATCGCGATGCCCATCGCGACGCCGATGACGAGATACAACGCGGCAATTCTGATCAGGCGTGCACTCATGTGGTTCTCCCTCGAGGTTGGTGCGTGGGTGTGGATAACGCTTCGATACGCGCGTCGAGTGCGTCGATGCGCGCCGCGAGCGCCGCGGTTTCGTCGGTCAGCGTGCGCAGGTCGGCCGGATGCGCGAGGAGCTGCGCTTCGTCGCGCGCGTAGCTGCCGACGTTGGCCGCGATTCGCGTCGCGGCGTATTCCGGCATGCCGAGCATCCGGCGGCCGGCATCGGCAACGCGCAGGCCGACGATCGTTCCGAGCGATCGCGCGCACAACCGCTCGACGAACCAGGGAAACGTCTGCGCAAGCTCCCTCAGCACGCGCGCCGAGCGCGACATCGCCTTCCTCGGTCACGAATTCGTTCCAGCGCTTCGGATCGGCGAGAAACGCGGGCACGTTGAACGGCGACAACGTCAGCACGAGGTCGGGCGTGGCGCCGGCGAGCGGCGCATGCCGGAGCAGTCCGTGATCATCGATGCGGAATCCGGCGGTGATCGGGCCCACGCGAAGCATGAACGCGCGCCCCGCGTACGCGGCAAGCCGCTCGCGCGCCCACGGCTCCTGCGCGAGCAGCCGGTTGGCCGCGGCGTCGGTCAGCGCCATGACGGGTCTTCTGGTGTCGCCGGCAGCGCTACGCGTACTGCTGTATCCCGGCGAGGAGCCACCCCGACGTGCCATCGACCGGCTTCACGAGGTGCCACAGCTCGTCGAACGGCTGCGGCATGGCGTTGCCGTCTTCGCGCAGCGTGCCGTGAAAGCGAACGCTCGCGACGTAGCGATCGCCCTCCTCCACGACTTCGGCGATGTCGGCGTCAAGCGTCACGACCTCGGTCGGAACCTGCGCGCCGCGCGCAGCGAGATCGCGTCCGATTTCGGCCTGCATTTCGGGCGTCGTCACGTCGGCGAGCAACGTGCGATCGCCCCGGTCGTACGCCGCCTGCAGCCGGCGGAATTGCTGCTTCGCCTGGGCGAGAAAGGGTGCGGGGTCGAATCCGGGCGGGTAAGGCCGGGCGGAGTCGGCGGCAGCGGCGGGGGCGCCCCATGCGGGATCGATCGCCGGCTCGCGCACGGCTCGACGGCTGCACGCGAGTTTCCCGTTCCTGCCGCCGCATACGGTGCGGTTCCGTTCGCAGCACCCGCAGAGGAATAGGGCGTCGTCGCCATGCGCCGTCCGGCGAAGGCGCGCAACAGTGCGATCGCGCCGATCACGAGGATGGCGATCAGCAGCAGGCTGCCGAGGCTTTCCGAAAGTCCGAGATGCGAAAAGAGCGCGGCGAGCCCGAGCCCTGCGGCGATGCCCGCGATCGGCCCGAGCCAGCGCGAGCGCGACGCCGTGCCTGCAGCCGGCGCGGCGGCGCCAGGCGCGGCAGGCGCGGCGGTAGCACCAGGGCGTTGCGGGCATCACCGGATTCGCGGCGGGACCGGAGAACGCGTTGCCGGACGGCGCGCTTCGTGCGGCCGGCGGAACAATGCTCCGTTGCATCCCGAAGCTGCGACCGCCGCCCATGCGCGCGGCGTCGGCGAAATCCGCCTGCACGATGGCGAACGATGCGGCGGCAGCAAGGACAATGACAAGCAGTCGTTTCACGTGATCCCTCCGAGCGCCTTACGCCTGTCCGCGGTTGCGGACAGGGCATCAGGCCTCAATATACGCGGCCCGCGTGCAGGGCAACCGCGCCGGCCGCGAGGTTGTAATAATCGACGCGATCGAAGCCCGATCGTTCCATCAGCGTCTTCAGCGCTTCCTGATCCGGATGCACGCGGATCGACTCGGCGAGATAGCGGTAGCTCGCCGCGTCGTTGACGACGAGTCGTCCGAGAAGCGGCAGAACGTTGAAGCTGTACCAATCGTAGAGCGGGCGCGAGCGGACGCGCGACGCGCGAGAACTCCAGCACCAGCGCGACGCCGCCCGGCACCAGCACGCGCGCCATTTCGGCGAGCGCGCGCTCCTTGCGCGTGACGTTGCGCAAGCCGAAGCCGATCGACACGCAATCGAACCAGCGGTCGCGAAACGGCAGCGCTTCCGCGTTGCACTGCACCGTCGGCAACACGATGCCCTGCGTCGATGAGCTTGTCGCGGCCGGCGGCGAGCATCGCGCCGTTGATGTCGGTATGGACAACGGTGCCGGAGGGACCGGCGCGCTGCGCGAACAGCTTCGCGAGATCGCCGGTGCCGCCGGCCAGGTCGAGGACGCGCCCGCCGGCGCGCACGCCGGACAGCGCGACGGTGAAGCGCTTCCAGCCGCGATGCATTCCCGCCGACATCAGGTCGTTCATCACGTCGTACTTGTGCGCGACCGAGTCGAACACGCCGCGCACGCGCCGTGTCTTTTCGTCCGGCGACACCTGCTCGTAGCCGAAATAAATCGGGTCGCTCATCGCGCGGCGCTCAGGCGTTCAAGCGGCCGGATCGCGACTCGCGCCCGCGGCCGCGATGCGCTCGAGATAGCGCTGCCACAGCTCGTCCTGGCGCTCGCCGAGGTCGTACAGGTAATCCCACGAGTAGATGCCCGTGTCGAGTGGCCGTCGGAGAACGTCGGCCGCAGCGCGTAGTGACCGACCGGCTCGACGTAGGCGATCGTCACATCGCGCTTGCCGGTCTGCAGCGTCTCCTGGCCGGGTCCGTGGCCGCGCACCTCCGCCGACGGCGAATACACGCGCAGGTATTCGTACGGCAACCGGAAATGGCGGCCGTTCGCGAACACGAGCTCGAGCACGCGCGAAGCCTGGTGCAGCTTGACGTCGGTGGGGATCGGTGTCTGTGCGTCGAGGCCGGCCATGGAATCGGTGTCGGAGGTGTAATTCGTGGACGCAATGCGATCATACGCGCAGCCGCGCCAGCGAATTACACCTCCGACACCGACTCCGCTACTGGTTCGTCTCCGGGACGATGTCGAGGTTGCCGATGCCCGAGAACATGTTGCGGTTCTTCGCTTCCTTGCCCTTGAGCTTGATGTCGAGCCGCAGGTCGTTCAGCGAATCGGCGTTGCGCAGCGCGTCCTCGTACGTGATGAGGCCCGACTCGTAGAGGTCGAACAGCGACTGGTCGAACGTCTGCATGCCGAGCTCGCGCGACTTCTTCATCAGGTCCTTGATGCCGCCGACGTCGCCCTTGAAGATCAGGTCGGACACGAGCGGCGAATTGAGCATGATCTCGACGGCCGGCACGCGGCCCTTGCCGTCGCGGCGCGGGATGAGGCGTTGCGCAACGAACGCGCGCACGTTGAGCGACAGGTCCATCAGCAGTTGCGCGCGCCGCTCTTCCGGGAAGAAGTTGATGATCCGGTCGAGCGCCTGGTTCGTGCTGTTCGCGTGCAGCGTCGCGAGCAGCAGGTGGCCGGTCTCGGCGAACGCGATCGCGTAGTCCATCGTCTCGCGCTCACGCACTTCGCCGATCAGGATGACGTCGGGCGCCTGGCGCATCGAATTGCGCAGCGCGATATCCCAGTTCTCGGTGTCGACACCCACTTCGCGCTGCGTGACGATGCAGTTCCTGTGCTCGTGGACGAACTCGATCGGATCCTCGATCGTGATGATGTGCCCGTAGCTGTTCTCGTTGCGATAGCCGAGCAGCGACGCCATCGACGTCGACTTGCCGGCGCCCGTCGCGCCGACGAACATCATGATGCCGCGCTTGCTCATGATGATGTCCTTCAGCACCGGCGGCAGGCCGAGCTCGTCGAACTTCGGAATGTCGGTGGTGATCGTCCGCAGCACCATGCCGACGCGGCTCTGCTGGACGAACGCGTTGACGCGGAAGCGGCCCACGCCGGGCGGGCTGATCGCGAAATTGCATTCCTTCGACGATTCGAATTCCGCCGCCTGCTTGTCGTTCATCACGCTGCGCACGAGCTCGATCGTGTGCTGCGGCGAGAGCACCGTCTTCGACACCGGCGTGATCTTGCCGTCGACCTTGATCGCCGGCGGAAACGACGCGGTGATGAAGAGGTCGGAGCCCTTTTCCTTGACGAGCAGCTCGAGCAGCTCGTGGATGAAGCGGGTGGCGCGTTCTCGTTCCATGGCTACCTCCAGGTGCGCTCCGCCTTACGCGGCGCCGAACGTTTCCTTGTTCACCGCGCGCATCCGCGCGTCGGGCGCCGAGATCACGTTGCGGCGCACGAGATCGACCAGGCATTGATCGAGCGTCTGCATGCCCAGCGACTGGCCGGTCTGGATCGACGAGTACATCTGCGCGACCTTGTTCTCGCGGATCAGGTTGCGGATGGCGGGCGTGCCGATCATGATCTCGTGCGCGGCGATGCGGCCCTGCCCATCCTTCGTCTTGATGAGCGTTTGCGAAATGACGGCGACGAGCGATTCCGAAAGCATCGCGCGCACCATGTCCTTTTCGGCAGCCGGAAACACGTCGATGATCCGGTCGACCGTCTTGGCCGCGGAGCTCGTGTGCAGCGTCGCGAACACGAGGTGACCGGTTTCGGCCGCGGTCATCGCGAGCCGGATCGTCTCGAGGTCGCGCATTTCGCCGACGAGGATGTAATCGGGATCCTCGCGCAGCGCCGCGCGCAGCGCGTTCGGGAACGACAGCGTGTGCGGTCCGAGCTCGCGCTGATTGATCAGGCATTTCTTCGATTCGTGCAGGAACTCGATCGGGTCCTCGATCGTCAGGATGTGCCCGAACTCGTTCTCGTTGACATGATTCACCATCGCGGCGAGGGTGGTCGACTTGCCGGAGCCCGTGGGCCCGGTGACGAGGATCAGGCCGCGCGGCCGGTCGGTCAGGTCGCCGAAGACTTTCGGACAATTGAGGTCTTCCAGCGAAAGGACCTTCGAGGGAATCGTGCGGAACGCGGCCGCCGCGCCGCGTTGCTGGTTATACGCATTGACGCGGAATCGCGCGAGATTCGGCACGGCGAAGCTGAAGTCGCATTCGAGGAATTCCTCGTACATCTTGCGCTGCTGGTCGCTCATGATGTCGTACACCATCGCGTGCACGTCTTCATGCTCCATCGGCGGCAGGTTGATGCGCCGGATGTCGCCGTGGACGCGGATCAGCGGCGGCAGCCCGGACGACAGGTGCAGATCCGATGCCTTGTTCTTGACCGCGAACGCGAGAAGTTCGGTGATATCCATGGGTCAGTCCCGGATCCGGACGTCGCGAATCGCGCCGCGACATGCGCTTTTGCGGAGGGTGCCCGTGAATGAGCCCGCGACATTCCGCGGTCGGTTCACGTCCGCTTCGGTCCCCGCAGATGCGTATTCGGCGTTTTTGATGGTTTTCATCCGTGCAGATGCGTTATCGTGCGATGGATTGATGCACAAACGGACTGTAGTATGCAATACACGTGCCAAATATCGATGGTGTTTAATGACGCGCGATTATGGAACCGTACGAGAAAGCGTGGCAAGCGACCCGCCGGCGCATCGAGGATGCGGCGCGCGCGGCGCACCGGCCGGCCGGCGCGGTGCGGCTCCTGGCCGTTTCCAAGACCTTTCCCGCTGCTGCCATCCGCTCGGTGCACGCATTGGGCCAGCGCGCGTTCGGCGAGAATTACGTCCAGGAGGCGATCGACAAACGGGCAGCACTTGCCGATCTCTCGGGCGTGACGTGGCACCTGATCGGGCCGTTGCAGGCCAACAAGGCGCGTATCGCGGCGGCGACGTTCGACTGGGTCGAGACGATCGACCGGCCGCGTATCGCTGCGCGGCTGTCGTCGGCGCGCAGCGCCGATGAGGCGCCGCTCAACGTGCTGGTTCAGGTGAACGTGAGCGGGGAAGCGACCAAGCACGGCGTCCACCCGGGGGCCGCGCTCGAGCTTGCGCGTTACGTCGCAACACTGCCGAATTTGCGCCTGCGGGGGATCATGGGCATTCCGGAGCCGACCGGCGACCCCGCGCGCCTCCGGTCGCAGTTCCGCGCATTGCGGGCGTGCCAGGATGCGTGCCTCACCGCCGGGCTCGACGTCGACACGCTGTCGATGGGCATGTCGGCGGATCTCGAGCTGGCGATCGCCGAGGGCGCAACCGAGGTCCGCGTCGGCACCGCGATCTTTGGTGCGCGAACAAGGGGGCGGCGTGAAAACGACATTCATCGGCGGCGGCAACATGGCGTCCGCGATCATCGGCGGCCTCGTTGCCCGCGGGGCACGTCCGACCGATATCCGCGTCGTCGAGCCGGTGCCGACGCAGCGCGAGCGGCTGACCGCGCGCCTTGCGGGTGTGGGGCTGCATTCGGCGACGAGTGCTGCGGCCGTCGAAGGTGCGGACGTCGTCGTCCTCGCGGTGAAACCCCAGCAGATGCGCGAGGCCGCGCGCGCGCTTTCCACGCACGTCAATGCCGTTCCGCTGGTGCTGACGATCGCGGCCGGCGTGCGCTGCGCCGAAGTTTCGCGCTGGCTCGACGGTTATCCGCGCATCGTGCGCGCCATGCCCAATACGCCGGCGCTCGTCGGCGCGGGCATCAGTGCGCTCTATGCAATGCCGGACGCAAAGGACGTCGCGCAACTCGCCGCGCAGGTTCTCGAAGCCTGCGGCGAGATCATGTGGTGTGGACGCGAGGACGAACTCGATGCGGTGACCGCCGTGTCGGGCAGCGGTCCCGCGTACGTATTCTATTTTCTCGAGGCGCTCGAGCAGGCGGCGATCGAGCTCGGCCTTCGCCGCCGACGAAGCGCGGCGCCTCGCGTATGCGACGTTCGAGGGCAGCGTGCGCCTCGCGCGCGAAAGCAGCGATCCGCCGGCGACGCTGCGCGCGAACGTGACGTCGAAGGGCGGCACGACGGCGCGCGCGCTCGACGTGCTGAATGATGCGAATGTGGCCGCGCACTTCATTGCTGCGGTGAAGGCGGCGGCGGCACGCGCCACCGAGCTCGGCGATGCGCTGGCGAAGGATTGACCGATGCTGAACAACGCGCTCGCCTACCTGATCGACGTCGTCTTCGGACTTTTGACGTACACGCTGCTGCTGCGCCTCGTCATGCAGCTCATGCGCGCGCCGTTTCGCAATCCGCTTGGCCAGGCCGTGATGGCGCTGACCGACTGGATCGTGAAGCCGCTGCGCAAGGTGCTGCCGGGATTCGGCGGCATCGACTGGGCGTCGCTGCTGGCCGCGTTTGTCTTCCAGTTCGCGTGGCTGCTCGCGCTGCAGCTTACGTTCGGACCGGGGTTTGCGCTGTTCGGTCCGGGTCTCGCGTTCCTGCTGCTCGCCACGGTGATCGCGCTCATCAAGGCGC
This sequence comes from uncultured Pseudomonadota bacterium, assembly GCA_963706225.1. Lineage (GTDB taxonomy): Bacteria > Pseudomonadota > Gammaproteobacteria > Burkholderiales > Casimicrobiaceae > VBCG01. Next base: position 41,582 of record CAVPMH010000018.1, on the reverse strand, counting down.
TGCTGTGGCTCGTCATCATCGTCGTGTTCGCGCAGGCGATCCTGTCGTGGGTGGCCCCCGACGGTCCGCTCGCCGGCGTGCTGAACGCGCTGACGTTTCCGGTGCTGCGGCCGGTGCGCCGGGTCGTTCCGCCGATCGGCGGCACGCTCGACCTGTCGCCGCTGATCGTCATCGTGGTTGCACAGCTCGTGCTGATGACGATCGTCCCGTGGCTCGAGAGCGGGGCGACGCGGCTGTTCATCTGACGCGAGCTGCGGTTGCGCGCGCTGTCGCGGCGACGAAAGCGCGCGAACTACGCTGCCGCCGCCGAGTTCGTGACCGATTCGAGCGCGCCGATCAGCTTCCCGACCTCGTCGAACGCGAAGATCGCGTCGGGGCCCGTGGGCGACAGGTCGGTGAACGGCGATTCGTAGAGCGCCGCCGGGAGCATGACGCCGTGCTCGGTCAGGTGATCGACGATCAGGTTGACGAACTCGATCTGATTCGCGCCGAGCGTCTTGTCGCCGAGAAAGTCCGCGAGCGCCTCCTTGGCCGCCTCGCGGTCGAGGCCGACCAGCGAGCGCACGAAGAGGCCGAGTCCGTGCGACTCCTCCTTCGCGCGTTCGATGTCGTCAGCGCCGCCGATGCCGCTCTCGGCCAGCATCCGCTCGAGCTCGGCCAGGTCGGTGCGCGTCAGCGCCTTGTTCATCCGCAGCTTGTGGATGGCGACGTGGTCGTGGTGCGCGCGCAGGAACGCGCGCGCCTTGGCGCGGAATTGCTCGAAGTCCGTACCGATGTGAAAGCCGGGCAGCTCGATGCTCGCTCCGTCGCCGAGCTCGTCCTCGAAGTCCGTGTAGACGAGCTTGCGCTGCCGCTTGTCGATGAGCTGCACGAGATCGCGCAGGCGGCGGCGCACGCGCTCCAGCATCGGCACCGTCACGTCCTGCCACCATTCGTCGGTCTGCACGTCCTGGATCAGCGCCAGCTGCTCGCGGACCATCGGGATGGTCGACTTCTCCTCCAGCAAGCCGGCGATCGCCTTCACCTGGTCGCGCAGCCGCGCGAAGCCGGGTTCGTGCCTGCAGCACGGCCAGCTGCAGGTCCGAGCAGCAGCAGGTCGAATCGCTTCGCCTCCTCGTCTTCGGACGGCAGCTCGGACGGCAGCCCGGCGACTTCGTGCGCGAGCTCCGACAGCGTCTCCGGGGTCAAGCACCGTCCACGCCTCCGGCTTCGCGTACTTCTCCACCAGCGCGCCGCTGCGGCCGCACGACGAAGTTGTCGAGGTTCATCGCCGCGACTTCGCGGTGCAGCAATGCGTGCGGTCTCGGCGCGCACTTCGCCGTCGCTGTGCGGATCGGCATACGTGACGCCCGCGCGCTCGGCGACAACGGGATCGCCGCGCATCGCGATCCGTTGATCCAGCTCGCCGATCAGCTCCAGCCGCGCCGTGAACAGCCGCTTGCCGAGCGATCCAGTCACCGACGCCCTCGGTCGTCGGCGGGTTCTGGCTGAAGAACTCGAGGTTCTGGCAGTAGTCGAAGATGTAGAAGAACTCCTTGTCCTTGCCCGGGGCCGAACAGATCCGGGCACAGCCGCGTGCCGCGGCCGACCATCTGCCAGAACTTGGTCTTCGAGCGCACCAGCTTGAAGAAGACGAGGTTCACGACCTCCGGCACGTCGATGCCGGTGTCGAGCATGTCGACCGAGATGGCGATGTGCGGCGCCTTGTCCTTGCTGCGAGAAGTCGTCGATCAGGCTCTGCGCGTACTCGGTCTTGAATGTGATGACGCGGGCGAACTCGCCCTTGTAGTGCGGGTAGTTCGCGTCGAAGCGCTCGGCGATGAACTCCGCGTGCGCCTGGTTCTTGGCGAAGACGATCGTCTTGCCGAGCCGGTCGCCGCCGGCCACCGTGATGCCCGCGCGTCATCAGGTGCTCGAGCACCTTGTCGACGGTGTCCTTGTTGAAGAGCCACTTGTTGACCGCCGCGGCCTCGACCCGGTCGGGCACGTTGCCGTCGTCGTCCCACTCCAGCGCGTCCCACTCGCTCCTTCTCGTCCTCGGACAGGTCGTCGTAGCGTGATGCCCTCGCGCTGGAACTTGAGCGGCACCGACACCGCCTTCGGCGGCACGAGGAAGCCGTCGCTGCACCGCGTCGTCGAGCGCGTAGGCGTCGGTCGGCACGCCGCTCTCGAGGTCGAACAGGCCGTAGGTGTTGCGGTCGACCTCGTCCTTCGGCGTCGCCGTCAGGCCGACGAGCAGCGAGTCGAAGTACTCGAAGATCGCGCCGTACTTCTGGTAACACCGAGCGGTGCGCCTCGTCGATGACGACGAGGTCGAAGTGGCCCGACGCCGAAGCGCCGCTGCCCGTCCGTGCGTCTCGTCGATCAGGCCCATCATCGTCGGATAGGTCGAGACGAAGACGCGGCCCTCGGCGTCCTTCTCGGTGACCAGATTCACCGGCGACGGCGTCGGGCAGGTGCGTCTTGAACGCGTTCACCGCCTGGTTCACCAGCGCCACGCGGTCGGCGAGGAACAGCACGCGCTTGACCCAGTTGCAGCGCATCAGCAGATCGCACAGCGCGATCACCGTGCGCGTCTTGCCCGCGCCGGTCGCCATCACCAGCAGCGCCTTGCGCTCGTGGTCGCGTCTCGAACGCCTCGCGCGATGCGGCGGATCGCGCGCGTCTGGTAGTAGCGCTCGACGATGGCGTCGTTGATCGTCGCCGTCGGCCAGCGGCTTGCGCGTCGTGCGCCGCTGGATCAGCAGCTCCAGCTCGGCCTTCTTGTAGAAGCCCTGCACCGGGCGCGGCGGATAGCTCGCGTCGTCCCACAGCCAGTGCTCGTAGCCGTTGGAGTAGAAGATGACCGGCCGCTGGCCGAACTGCTGCTCCAGGCAATCGGCGTACAGCTTCGCCTGCTGCTGGCCGACGCGCGGATCGCGCCTGCGTGCGCTTCGCCTCGACCAGCGCCAGCGGCTTGCCGTCGTCGCCCCACAGCACGTAGTCGACGAAGCCCTTGCCCTGGTTGTTGGGCATGCCGGTGACCTCGAACTCGCGGTCGCGCGGTCTGGTCGAGCGGCCAGCCGGCCTCCTTCAGCAGCAGGTCGATGAAGTAGTCGCGCGTCTCGGCCTCGGAGTAGTCGTGCGTGTCGGGCTGCGCCGCGGCCGCCTTCTTGGCCTCGGCGACCTCCGCGCGCAGGCGCACCAGTTCCGCATCCAGCGCTGTCTTGTCGGCGAGCAGCGCCGTCAGCTTCTCGTCCCGCTCGCGCAAGCCAGCCTCCAGGCGCTGCGAGCTGCTCGGCGGTCTGCTGCGGAATCGGCGGTCGGCTTTGGCAGCGCGCCGGGGTCGAAGGCCAGTCCCGGCGCCGGGCGTCCGACGCGTCCGTACGTGCGCGCGAGCCAGTAGCAGATGTGGAACAGCTCGCGCACGGCGACGAGCGCGTCGTTGTCGGGGATCGGGCGGTGGCTGTGCACGGCGTGGTTGCCGAGCGTGACGATGACCCGCGCCTTGCTGAATACCGCGTCGCCGGCGGTCTGCTTGAAGGTCGGCTCGTGGATCAGCGCCGAAGGTTGTCCTGGTACGGCAGTCTGAGCGCCGGGTCGTGCTTGTAGAGCCCAGTTCACCGCCAGCTCCAGCGCGCGTCGCGCGTAGAAGCAGGCGGTGCGCGGGTCGGAGTGAACGGCGGCCTCGGCCTTGATGGCCGCGTCGTATTGCGACGGGAAACTCGGTTCGCAGGAACTGCGAAATTGCTCACGTGTTTCCGCGCCAGGCTTGGTCTGCCGCGCGTGCGTCAGGGGTTCCTCGACAAACGTTGCCAACGCTTCGACCACCGCGTCGAGCGTGGGCGCATCGAGGCGATTCCTGGCAACGAAGCCGTTCCACTGCTTCTGCTTTTGCGTGTCGTCCGAGAACGCTGCCGTGAGCCCGGCCGGCATCGGCGCCGGGAGCGGCGTCCCGCGACGCGCGAACGTCGCAGCGATGGCCTGGCCAAGCTCGTGGAGATCCATCGCGCCTTCGCGAGCCAATGCCCACAGGTCGAAGTAGTCCTTCATGCGGCTGTTGGCGATCCCGAGTTGCGCGATTGCTTCAGTTTTTCGGCGAACACCGTTTCGCGCGGGTATGCGCGCAAGTGTCGATGCCGGAAGGTCATCGAGCAATCCCGGGTACTTGATATCGACCGGGCCCGGAGTAACCGCGTCGCCGTACCCCACGTCCAATTGCACGATACAACGCGCCTTGTCGAGTTCCGCGCGCAAGGTGACGCGCAGGCCTTGGTAAGTCGCATGCTCGCGAATCTCGACCACCTTGATCGAATCCGGGTCGTACGCAATGCCGTCTTCACACTCGATCGCGCAGATTCGTCGCACCGTTTCAACCAGTGCTCGGGCGTCACGCGGTCCATAACCCAGGAAGTCCGCATCGCGCGTCGGCCGGTGTGCATCGTGGAACCAGAGCGCAAACAGCAGCGCGCCCTTCAGCAGGAACTCGTCGCGCTCGTCCGAGATCGACAGTCGGTAGAGCAGCCGCTCCACGGCGTAGCGATCGAGCAGCAGCTGGAAATCTTCACCGCGCGCACGGGCGCGATCGAGCAGTCGCTGACGTATCGATGCAGCGAGATTGCGCGACACGCGCACGGCGCTCATGTGAGCGATTCCAGGTATGGGCGCATGACGTTCGCCACGCGATTCAGACGGCCATACTTCCCAGCGATCATCGATGCTGACCTTGCGCTCACGCCATCCGTCGCGCAGTGCCTCCAGTGCAACATCGAGCCCGATCTTGTTGCGAAACTTGAAGCAGTCGGCGACGGTCTTGGCGGCGTTGAAGACGGGGACGCGTGACGCCGTCGACCTTGATGGTGTCGACCCCAGCGGTCAGCGACGCTGGTGACATGCGGACCACGCGGATCTCGGGGGTGGCGAGCCGCGGTGGCAAAACGCCGGCCGGCAGCGCCAGCCAAACCTCGAACGGCGCCTGCGTTCCGATTTCGTGTAACGCGCAGCGCTGAGAGCAGGCAGATGACGCCGCGCGGCGCTCGCAGCGACACCTCGGCCAATGAGCGATTGGCACTGCTGGGTCGACCAGCCAGCGCATAGATGCCGCGACCGGTTCGCTCGAGCTTCCCGGCGCGTGCCAGGCGGGTCAGAACGACCGTAGGTATTCCTAGCGCCACGACGTCGCGCGAGCGGAGCAGCCCGCGCCGCCGGGCGAGTCGCAGGACTGCGCGCTCATGCGGCGCGGTGGAGTCCATCTTCATCGCCGGCAGTGTGTTGCTAAGTCACATCAATTGTCAATAACTAATGTGAATTCGCAACAGACACCGACCCGCGAGCAGGCGGCATGCCACTCTCACCGCGCGCGTGTAACGGCCGCCAAAAAGCCCCTCAAATAGCGCACGGCGTTATTTTAGGATCAACGCCGATCCTAAAATAACGCGGGGTCCTACAGCTCGCCCCTGAAGGCGCGGTGCTGGATGGAGGCGAAGAGAGAGTCGTCAGTTCGGCGAGCGAAGCACGATGTGCTCGCCTTCAGCTTTACAACGACATTGCCCGGTCGGCGAATTCGCGTTGCAAGTCGTGCGAGGGAATGCGAATCGGTATGCGCTTGACATCGCTGAGATTAATCCCCTGGTCGCAGGGTCCCTTCCGTGTTGATACCTCGCGCTCGATCAATTAGCCAACGTTTACCGTAAACCAGAGTCGTTGCCACAAACGCAAGGCTACATCGTTCAGAAACCTTGATTCCTTTGCGATCCTGGCCAAAGCAAATCGGGACACGAGCGATTGCCAGCGGCAGACTGTGCGCCAAAATCTTGCTCTTTACCACGATCAGGATTGTTCCCGGCGGAACGAGATTCGTCGCACTCTTTTCTATGGCTTCCTCTGTGATGTGCTCCTGTGTGTCGTCGAGGAACTCGCATTTCATATCCTTCGAGGTAGCCCAACAGATTGCGCCTTCATAAAATTCGGGTCTCGCGCGGCTTGGCGTTCCACCGCCCACAAACGCGGCTATCTCACCTAGAGTTCCCCTTCTCCAACCCTTTGGATTCGTAACAGGGTCGCCGAACATGTCGAGGAAGATGGATTGCGTGAGCGTGTCGAGTTGGGCGAGGGCGGCGCGGCGCTTGGCCCGCAACGCGTCCGCTTTGTCCAGGATCGCCGCGATCCGCCGCTGCTCGGGGAGGGGAGGAACGGCGATCCTGATCTTACCTAGATTGCCGCGACGAGATCCGGGAACGAGTTGTTCCCGTTGCGTATCCAGCAATCTGATTCCGCCAGGCGGGCGCGTTCAAACAGTGCATCAGCCACCGCGCATCGTGTTTCTGCGCGCTCGGGACGAATGATGCAAACGTCGACGACCGTCACTGAAGGCTTCGAGTCACCGGGAAAGCATACACGACGTCGCCCCAGCGGATCAGGCATCCGTGCTACCAGCGACGTCCACGCTGTCTTCTAGGAACGTGCATCGAAGTGCGCGGGCTCTTTGTGCTCGTGAGAAAGCGATCCGACTTGTCGACGTACTCTCCGTCGCCCATATCGGCCAACGGAACCAGACGCACATCACCTTCGCGGTCTTGGTCTTTCGACTCGACCGAGTCGCCATCGACGAACACTTCGGCAGAACTCGCCAAAGCGTCGAGGAGTTGACCACGGCCACCTCACTTCAGCATCCCCTCCAGCTCCTTCATCCCCTTCTGAATCTCCGCCTCCAGCTTCGCGAGGTCGGCGAGGATCTCCTGCGGCGGGCGGTGCTCGACCTCGTCGTGCACCACCTCCTTGTAGCGGTTGAGGCGACAGGTCGTAGCCCTGCGCGGCGATGTCGGCCTTCGGCACGCAGAAGCTCTGCGCGGTGCGCGGGCGCTTCGCGCTCGCTCCTGTCGCGCTCGCTTCCAGCGGGCGAGCACGTCGGGCAGGTTGTTCTTCGCGTGCTCGTCGGCGGTGAGCGCGTCGCGCGGGACCGGCCCGAGCTTGTCCGCGGGCAGCAGCGGCGTGCGCTTGTCGTCGAGGCACCAGCCGTCGGCGTCGCACGTCGTAGAACCAGACGTGGTCGGTGCCGCCGGAGTTGGTCTTGGTGAAGAGCAGGATGGCGGTGGAGACGCCGGCGTAGGGCTTGAACACGCCGCCGGGCAGCGAGATGACGGCGTCGAGCTTCTGGTCCTCGACCAGCATCTTGCGCAGCGTCCTTGTGGGCGTTGACGAGCCGAAGAGCACGCCGTCGGGCACGATGACCGCGGCGCGGCCGCCGGGCTTGAGCAGCCGCAGGAACAGCGCGAGGAAGAGCAGCTCGGTCTTCTTCGTCTTGACGATCTGCAGCAGGTCCTTGGCGCATGTTCTCGTAGTCGAGCGAGCCGGCGAACGGCGGATTGGCGAGGACGAGGGTGTACTTCTCCTCCTCGCCCGCGTGGTCCTGGGCGAGCGAGTCGCGGTAGCGGATGTCGGGGTTCTCGACGCCGTGCAGCAGCATGTTCATGCTGCCGATGCGCAGCATGGTGTTGTCGAAGTCGAAGCCGTGGAACATGCCGTGGTGGAAGTGCTCGCTGCAGCTTCGCGTCGCGCAGGATTTCGGGGTGGTGCTCGCGCAGGTACTCGCCGGCGGCGACGAGGAAGCCGGCGGTGCCGCAGGCCGGGTCGCAGATGACGTCCGTCGGCTGCGGGCGCGGTCATCTCGACCATCAGCTCGGATGATGTGGCGCGGCGTGCGGAACTGGCCGTTCTGCCCGGCGGTGGCGATCTTGCCGAGCATGTACTCGTAGAGGTCGCCCTTGGTGTCGCGGTCCTCCATCGGGACCTGGTCGATCATGTCGACGACCTTGGCGAGCAGCGCGGGCGTGGGGATGGTGAAGCGGGCGTCCTTCATGTGGTGCGCGTAGGTGGAGTCGTCGCCGCCGAGCGTGCGGAGGAACGGGAAGACGTGCTCGCTGACGACCGTGTACATCTCGGCCGGCGCGAAGTTCTTGAAGCGCGACCAGCGGAGGTCGTCGTAGGGCCGGCCCCTCGGATCCTTGCCCTTCGGGAAAGATGCGGCGCTCGATCGGCTTCTTGAGCCGGGCGGCCTTGTTCTCTTCCAGCGTCTGCAGGTCGTCGAGGCGCTTGAGGAAGAGCAGGTAGGTGATCTGCTCGATCACCTCGAGCGGGTTGGAGATGCCGCCGGACCAGAAGGCGTCCCAGATGCGGTCGATCTGGCTCTTTATCGTGCCGGTAATCATTTGCAGTGTCCTGTCGTCTTCGCGGTCGCAATGCTATCAATCATGCTGCCGTTCCCCAAGCGTCACTCGCAGCCTCACGTCGGCCATCTGTCCTATCGGGTGTATCTCCACACTTGAGTTAGCATTTCTGCGAAGTCAACCGGAAAAGACATACCCGCCTCCGGGTCTGCAATGGGTCGAACAGCAAGCGCGATCGAGATGGACATGGATTCATCCGGCCCGCCGACGCTGGAAATCCGGCTTGTTCCGTTGCCACGATGAACACTATCGATCGACGGCAAGCGTATTGGCGAGTCGCACGAAATCGGTGACCGAGAGCGTCTCGCCGCGCGCGCCCGGATCGATGCCCGACGCCCGCAACACTGATTCGTCGCACAACACCGAGAGCGCGTTGCGCAACGTCTTGCGCCGTTGTCCGAACGCCGCGGCGACGATTCGCGCAAACAGCGCCTCGTCCGCAATCGCAGGTCGATCGACACCGAGCGGCACGAGACGCGCGACGGCCGACTCGACTTTCGGCGCCGGCCGGAACGCGCCGGCGGGAACGGTGAAAAGCCGCGACACGCGAAAGCGCGCCTGGAGCATGACGCTCAACCGCCCGTAGTCGGCCGTATCCGGCAGCGCGGTCATCCGCGCAACGACTTCACGTTGCAGCATGACGTGGATGTCGCGCAGGCGCGTTTCGTACGCCGCGAGATGAAACAGCAGCGGCGAGCTGATGTTGTACGGCAGGTTGCCGACAACGCGCAAACCGGCGCCCAGCGAAGCGAAATCGAACGCCAGCGCGTCCGCTTCATGCAGCGCCAGACGATCCGCGGCAAACCGTTCGCGCAGCCGCGCCGCGAGATCGCGATCGATCTCGATCGCCGAAATCTTCCCCGCGCGCTCGATCAACGCATCCGTCAGCGCGCCGAGTCCCGGGCCGATCTCGACGAGATTGTCGCCGGGTGCGGGATCGACCGCGTCGACGATGCGCGCCGCGTAATGGCGATCGGCGAGGAAATGCTGGCCGAAGCGCTTGCGCGGCGGGTGACCCTGCATCGTGAATCGGGGTCAGCGCGGTAAGGTTCGGAAAGCGCGCCGAACCTTACAGCTCCGACCCCAATTCGATCGCGAGCTCGACGGCGCCCACGAGGCTGCCGACATCAGCCGTCTTCGCAAGCGCAGCGTCAGCCGCGAGGTCGAGCGCCGTGCCGTGATCGACCGACGTGCGGATGAACGGCAGGCCGAGCGTCACGTTGATGCCGTGGCCGAAGCTCGCCGACTTCAGCACCGGCAGGCCCTGGTCGTGGTACATGGCGACGATCGCATCGAAGCGCCGCGCGATGTCGGGAACGAAAACCGTGTCGGCCGGCAGCGGGCCCGTAACGTTCATGCCGCTCGCGCGCGCAGCGGCAACGGCAGGCGCAATCACGTCGAGGTCTTCGCGCCCGAGGTGTCCGGCTTCGCCGGCGTGCGGATTGAGCCCGCACACGGCGATCCGCGGTTCCGCGATGCGAAAGCGCGTCGACAGTTCGCGCCGGACGATCGCCAGCGTTTCTCCGACGGACGCCTCGGTGATGGCGTCGGGCACGGCGCGAAGCGGCAGGTGCGTCGTGACGAGCGCCACACGCAGCGCGTCGCCGGCAGCGCCGCTCACCAGCATCATCACCACACGCGGCGTATGCGTGCGCGCGGCGAAGAATTCGGTATGCCCCATGAACGGAATGCCGGCATCCTGGAACGCGCTCTTCTGCACGGGCCCGGTCACGAGCGCTGCAAATGCGCCGGTCGCGCAGCCGTCGCAGCCGGTCTCCAGCATCGACAGCACGCTGCGCGCGTTGGTGGGATCCGGGTGACCCGGCACCGCGGGTGCGGCCAGCGGCTGGTGCCACACCTCGATCGCGTGACCGACCGGGGAAAATGCCAGCGGATCGTAGCGAACGTAGCGCGGGGCGACGACGCCGATGCGATGCGCGCGCGCGGCCAGCAGCCTTTCATCGCCCAGCACGACGAGCCGCGCGGGAAACGCGCGCGCCTCGTGCCGCTCGGCGAGGCGCGCGACAAGCTCGGGGCCGATGCCCGCGGGCTCGCCGGCGGTGATCGCAATGGTGGGATGCGCAGCCACGGCGATCAAAGCGGAAGCATGCTCACCGACGACGGGTCGCCGAATACCTGCGCGTCGACATTCAGCATCGCGCGCACCGTGTGTCCTGCGACACGGTCTTCTTCGATCTTCACTTGCCGATAGCCGTGCAGGGCATGCATCGGCTTGCCGAAAATCCATAGCGCATCGAGCGGATGCTCGGCATTCATCTCGCCGGTATGCTGGACGGCGCGCCCGAGCGGCAACGCGTAGCCTTCGCGGCCGAACACCGGGAACTGGTCGAGCTTCGCCGCATAGCGCAGCACCTGCGATCCCGCGTAACGCGCCCGCGTGTTGAGGTCGTACCAGGCGCCCGGCGGCAGCGCGATGTCCACTTCACCGCCTTCGCGCAGGATGGGTGCGACGAGCAGCGCGTCACCGCACAGGAACTGCGTCTCGAAATTGCGCGCGAGCCGGCTGTCGGGGAATGCGAGCGGCATCGCGCGCGCCACCGGCATGCCGGTCTTCATCGCCTGCGCGATCACCTGCTCGAGGTACGGAATCAGCCGGTAGCGCAGCGCAAGCCATTTGCGCGCGATGCCCTCCGCCTCGGCGCCGAACACCCACGGCTCGCGCTCGCCGGTGCCGTTCAGCCGCATATGCGAAAAGAACACGGCGGCCTGCAGCCAGCGAACGAAGAGCTCAGGCGACGGCTGCGACGCGCCGTAGAAGCCGCCGATGTCGGAGCTGTGATACGGATGGCCGCTCATGCCCCACGAAAGTCCGCCGCGTATCGACGCCGCGAGGCCTTCCCAGTCGCTTTGCGGATGGCCGCCCCAGCCGAGCGGATAACGCTGGCTGCCGGCCCATGCCGCGCGGCTCCAGACGATCGGCGGGCCATCGTGCGGCGGCTGGAAGCGCGCCGTCGCCTCGAACACGCAACGGTTGTAGAGCAGCGGATAGACGTTGTGCAGGCGCGCGCCGCTGTCGCCGTTGAACGCGACGGCGTCGTCGGGCACCTGCTCGCCGAAGTCGCTCTCGATGACGTCGACGCCTTCCTCGAACAGCGGTCCGTGCGCGTCGCGCCACCACGCGAAGGCATCCGGATTGGTGAAGTCGACGATGCCGCTCTCGGGGGGTGTCGCCGCATCGGCGAATGGACCCGGTCGCCCGTCCGTTTCCCACGTGAACACGTACGGGTCGCCCTGCGACGTCAGCAACAGATACTGCTGCGACGCCAGCTCCTGGAAGAGCGGCGAATCGACCGACACGTACGGATATTCGGAAACGCAAACCTTCAGGTCGTGCGCCTTGATCTTCGCAAGCGTCAACGCCGGATCGGGATAGCGCTCGGCATCCCACGTGAAATCGAACCGCGTGTCGGCGTCCCACGCGGCGCGTGCATCGAGGGTCAGCACGTCGCAGGGAATCTTGCGCTCGCGCAGGCGCGCGGCGACGCCGATCGCATCGTCGGGCGTCGCGTAGGACGCGCGCGAAACCCACAGCCCGAGGCTCCACCGCGGTACGCCGGCGGGCCGGCCGGTCAACTGCGTGTAGCGATCGACGATCGTCGCCGGCGTTTCGCCGGCGAACACGAAAAGATCGAGCGCCTCGTCCTCGACCATCACCGCGTAGCTGCGATGCGACCAGTCCGGATGGCCGACGCCGTGCGTGACCATCCCGGGCGTATGGACGAACGTGCCCCATGCGCCGTTGCCCGTACCGGGGCTCCAGGCGAACGGCGTGTTCTTGTACGACAGGCCGGTGTTCACGCCTTGCGCATCCTGAACCTGCGAATGGATGAGCTGGCCCCGCTTGTCGAGCGGGCCGAATTTCTCGCCGAGGCCGTACACCGCCTCGCCCGTCGACAGCGCAAATGCCGCGGACCACAGGCCGCCCTGGCGGAGCCGCCCGAACGTCGGCAGCCGCGTTCCGCCGCGCAGATGTTCGTCGGTGATCGAGCGCAGGACCATCTGCCCCTTCCATAAAAGGCGAATGGACAACGGCGAGCCGCCGAGCTCGAGCGTCGCGTCTTCCGACGTGAACGTCCATGCGCCCGGCGCGCGCTGCGCGACCGTGCACCCCTTCGCACGCGCGACGACGATGCCGTAATCGGGCCGCGCGTGCGGACCGACGCGCAGCCGGAACGCGCCCGGGCCGAAGCATTCGACGTCGAGAACGTCGCCGCTCGATGTCGCGAACGCCGCGCCCGCAGCGGTAGCGCCGAGGCTGTGCGGGACGTCGAGGCGCAGGTAGTCGGCGGGATCGAGCTGCATCGGCTGGCGTCGTCAGCCGTGAAAGCGCGGTTCCGCAATGCCCGGAACGTCGACGCGCAGCGAGAAAATGCCGCCGGTTTGCGGGAAGCGCGCGAGCTCGGCGTCGTCGCGCTTCTGGCGCGCGGTCGTCACGAACAGCGTGCGCAGATCGGCGCCGCCGAACGCGCACATCGTCGGGCACATGGCGGGCAGCGGATGCTCGGCGACCAGAACGCCGTCAGGCGCCAGCTGCACGAGCCTGCCATCGCCGTAGAGCGCGCCCCAGTAATGACCGGCGCTGTCGGTCGCGCCGCCATCGGGGCGCTCGGTGTCGCCGTTCCAGTGCGCGAACGTCCGCGCGTGACTCGGTGTCCCGGTCGCGGCGTCATAGTCGAACGCGCGGATCGTGCGTGCCGGCGTATCCGAGTGATACATCGTACCGCCGTCCGGGCTCCATGCGAGACCGTTGCTGATCGTCATGTTGCCGAAGAGGCGCGTCAGCGTGAAATCGGTATCGAGCCGATAGAGCGCGGCGCTGTCCGAATCGCGCTTCTCGTTCATCGTGCCGACGACGAAGCGGCCCTGCGGATCGCAACGGCCGTCGTTGAAGCGGTAGCGCGTCGAATCGTACGGTGCGGGCGACGACCTTCCGCTCGAGCGTGCCGCGCGCGTCGCAAAGCCAGATACCGCTTCGCAACGCGACGACGAAGCCGCCGCCTTCGCGCAGCGCGTAGCTGCCGATCGACTCCGGCATCGGCATCGCGACGTTGTCGCCCGTTGCCGGATCGAAGCGGTTGAGCGACGGCGCGTTGATGTCGATCCAGTACAGCGCCTGCTCGGCGACCGACCACACCGGGCATTCGCCGAGGCTCGCGCGGATGTCGAGCGCGCAGGAAAAGGGGCGGGTCATGGGGTGCGCGACGAGACGGGCCCGGCGCTGGCGGCCGCGGCAATGCGCATCGTACAAGAAAAGGCTGCACCGGGCGCGAGGATGCGCATGCCCGTCGCCGAAGCGCCGGCCGCTGCGCGGTTGAACGCGTCGGTCTCGTGCGTCACCGGCTCGACGGCAACGAAGTCGCGTCCGGGCGGCGCGTAGACGACGACGAACGCGCAGGCGCGATCCGCGCGGAGCGTCGTCGTGATCTCGCGCGCGGGATCGTCGATGGTCGCGGCGCCGCGCCAGCCGGTGAAGACATTGTCGAGCGTGATCGCGTCGAGCGCGCGCGGCGGCTCGAATCGCCACTCGTCCGGAATGGGGATGCGCTGCTGCGGCAGTTGCGTCGCGTCGTTGCGCCAGACGAAATCGGCACCGAAGGCGAGTCGCGTCGCGGCGTCTTTCGGGAAAAACGGATGCCAGCCGAGTCCGAATGGAAAGGATTCGGCGCCGATGTTCGCGAGGGTCAGCGTGACGACGAGGATGGCCGACATCGTTCCGTCGGCGCGCAAAGACTCAGTCAGATGAAACGCCTGCGTCGCCCGAAAGGGCCAGGGCCATGCGGCGGCCGCATCGCCGCGCGCATCGTGGTGCAGCGACAGCCGCGCGCCCTGCGCCGACACGTCGTCGACGGACCACGGGCGTTGCCAGCCGACGCCGTGGATCGCGTGCGGACTCGCGCCGAAATTGCGCGCGAGCACGTAGTCGTGGCCGGCGAAGCGCAATCGGGCGTCGCGAATCCGATTCGAATACGGGATCAGCGGATAGCACGCGGTGCGCCGCACGTCGCGCTCGACGAGCACCGCGTCGGGCGTCGGGCGCAGGATGGGCGTGTCGCGTACGGTGAACGCGGTGATCGCGCAGCCCAGCTCCGGCGCAATGCGGACCTGCGCGCTACCCGAGGCAATTTCGATGATGCGCATGATCGGCGTGGAGTCGGATTGGCCGGCGTTCGGGCCTTGCGGCCATCGTACCAACGGGCTCAATATTCGTCCCGCCGGGGCTTGCCGACGCGGTCAATCGACATGGAAGTGAGGAGGGTAGCATTCATGCGCTTCATCGAACCGGTCACGCTTCAGGGCGAATACGCGACGCTCGAGCCGCTCGGCGACGCAGCATCTCGACGGCATCCGCGCCGCCGCCGCCGACGGCGAGCTATGGCGTCTGTGGTACACGTCGGTTCCGGCGCCGGACCTGGCAGCGAAGTGGCTCGCCACCGCGCTCGACATGCGCGAGCAGTCCGGCGCGATGCCGTTCGCCGTGCGCGACAACGCGAGCGGCGACATCGTCGGCAGCACGCGCTATTTCAATGTCGATGCGGCGAACCGGCGGCTCGAGATCGGCCACACGTGGTATGCGAAGCGCGCGCAGCGGACGGCGATCAACACCGAATGCAAGCTGCTGTTGCTGACGCACGCGTTCGAGACGCTGAACTGCATTGCCGTCGAATTCCGTACGCACTGGTTCAACCAGGCATCGCGCGCCGCCATCGCGCGGCTCGGCGCGAAGCAGGACGGCGTGTTGCGCAATCATCAGCTCATGCCGGACGGCAGCCGCCGCGACACGGTCGTGTTCAGCATCCTCGATGGAGAATGGCTCGCCGTGAAGCGGCACCTGCGCTTCCTGATCGAGGCTGCTACGCGCTCCACGCGCATAGCCTGCGCGTCGACGGCCGGCGCGCGCATGGGTATCTCCGCCGATGCGCTGATCTCCGCGCGATTGGCCGCGAAGCGCACGCATACGAACGTGCCGATCCCATTGCGCGGCGGTGAAATCGCGACGCTGGCGCCGTGGCGATCGGCGCCTTCCTTGACGATCGCAAGGCCCAGTCCCGATCCTTCGCCGCCGGCACCCGCGCCGCGATAGAACCGCTCGAGCACCTTGGCGCGCTCGGCCTCCGGGATGCCGATGCCGTTGTCCTCGACACCGAACCAGGGGCCGCCCGCATCGACGCCGCAGCGCACGGTCACCGTGCCGCCCGGCGGCGTGTACCGCAGCGCGTTGTCGATGAGGTTGTCGAGCATTTCCGAGAGGAGCGCGTCATCGCCGTGGAGGCTCGCCGGCGCAAGCTCGAAACCGAGGTCGATGTCGTGCGCGATTGCCCGCGCGATCCACTGCTCGCCGACGCGCTCGGCCATCGCGTAGAGGTCCACGCTCGCGAAGCGCGCCGGATCGGGGCTCGCCTGCTCGGCGCGCGCGAGCGCGAGCAGCCGATTCGTCACCTTGCCGGTACGCAGCACCGCGTCGCGCATCTTGCCGAGGGCGGCGCGCAGCGATTCCGGATTCGACTCGCGCAGCGCGAGCTCGAGCTGCATCTGCAATCCCGCGAGCGGCGTGCGCAACTGATGCGCGGCGTCGGCGAGGAAGCGTCGCTGCGATTCGCTCGTTTCGCGAATGCGCTGGAACAGCCGGTTCAGCGCGATGATCGCCGGGCGCACCTCGGACGGCGCGTGCGATTCGTCGACGGCGTGCAAGTCGTTCGGCGAACGCTGCGTGAGCTCGTTGCGCAGCTTGCGCAGGGGCGCCAGGCCATGGCTCACGCCGAACCAGACGAGTCCGACCGCGACAACGACGACCAGCAGCGACGGCACCAATCCCGCGAGGATGATTTCCCAGACGAGCCGGTCGCGCTTGTTCGTCGTTTCGCCGACGTACACCTCGAAGCCGTTGTCGGTCCGCATCGCGCAGATTCGAACCGCGGTGTCGGCGACGCTTGCGCTGTAGAAGAGCGGCACGCGCGGCAGCAGCTTTTCCGGCGGCGTCGGCAAATCGCGCGTCCCGCCCGCAAACCATTTGCCCGCGCGGTCGCGTACCTGGAAAAACACGCGATCCGAGCCATCGAAGAGCAGCGCTTCGCGCTCGCGCGGCGAAAGCGTCAACGTCGGCCCATCGGTACCTTGCCGCACGTTCTGCACGATGTCCATGACCGGATCGAGCAATCCATGATCGTACGCGTCGTTCGCGACCGTGTACGCGACGAACCACGTGACGCCGCCGCAGAGCATCAGCAGGCCGAGCAGCGAAACCATCAGCACCTTGAGCAGGCGCGCCTGGATGCTGCCGACGCTGCGGTCGCTAGGCGCCATCCGGTTGCTCCCACAGATAACCGAACCCGCGCACCGTGCGAATGACGATGCCGGCGGGCTCGAGCTTCGAGCGTAGCCGCGAGACGTACACCTCGACCGTATTGGGCGCGATCGCGGCGACCGAATCGCCGATCGTCCGCGCGATCGTGAGCTTCGACAACGCGTGTCCCGGCCGCGCGAGGAAAAGCTCGAGCAACGCCCATTCGCGCGCCGTCAGCTCCACGGGCCGCCCGTCGATCTTCGCGCGCCTTGCTGCGCTGTCGACCGTGAGCCCGCCGACGACGATGCGCGCCGCGAGCGCCGGCTTCGCGCGGCGCAGCAGCGCGCGCACGCGCGCCTCGAGCTCCGACAGCGAGAAACGGCTTCGTCAGATAGTCGTCGGCGCCGAGGTCGAGCCCGTGTACGCGCTCGTCGACCGCTTCGCGCGCCGTCACGACGAGCACGGGCGTCGCGTCGGAGCGTGCGCGCAAACGCCGCAGCACCTCGAAGCCATCGACGTCGGGCAGTCCGATATCGAGCAGCAGCAGGTCGAAGTGATGCGTGCGCAGCGCGGTGTCCGCGTCCTGGCCGCGGCGCGCGTGTCCGACGCCGTAACCCTGCTGCTGCAGCGCGCGTACGAGGCTTTCAGCGAGCAGGGGATCGTCTTCGACGACGAGAATGCGCAAGGGTCGTCCTTTCCGGCGCGATCATAACGCCGGAAGGCCGACGAAGCGGCGGCGAATATCGAATCGCCGCCGCCTCGACTGCCCGCTGCTCCGCGCGCCGTCAGAGGAGGATCGGGCGCGCGGTGGGGGAAGGCCACATCAGAATCTGTAGTTCACGCCGGACGAAACGCCTTGCAGCTCTGCCGCCCGCAAAGCAGTGCGGACCGCTGTTGACGATGGTGCCGGTGGTGAGATCGAAGGCCGTCGTGGGGGTGGAATCGTGACAGTCGGTCGTGACCCCATGGCCGCCCGCGCCGAGGTCGTAGTGCGCATCCGCATGATTCACGGTCATCGCCCAGTCGACGTAGAACGTCGTGTGCTTGTCGATCGAGATGCCGCCAGGCCACCGTGTACATGTTGGCGGAATTGTCGAAGCTCGTCTGGTTGTCCGGCGTGTTGTGCACGCCCAGGACGCCTTCCGACTTGCCCGCATGGGCCCAGCCGAAGCTCACGTTGTCCTTCGGTCGGTGATCTCCTGCGTCAGTGCCAGCCACGTGGCGTTGGGCCGGTGGCGTTCGTTCTGGGACTCGAGATCGGATGGAAGGCTTCGATAGGTCCTTTCCCAGAGCGCGTTCACCGTGGTCTTGGTCGCGAACGTGTATTTGCCGCCGACCTTGAACGCACTCTCGTCGGCGATGTCGCGCGGGTCGAGATTGGCGAGATCGCTCGTGCGATTGACGTTCTTGTGCTGTTCGTAGGCGGCCGTCAGGTAGAGCGGGCCCCTCTGATACGCGGCGCTGATGCTGAACAGGTCGCCGAACGAGCCGTCGTTACAGAGTCGGAGGCGTGGCACCGCTGCCGGGGATGTTGCCGCCCGCAGCAGTCCGGTTCGGAAGAGGGAACGATGCTGCTCGTGTCGTCGCGGTT
This sequence comes from uncultured Pseudomonadota bacterium, assembly GCA_963706225.1. Taxonomy (GTDB): domain Bacteria; phylum Pseudomonadota; class Gammaproteobacteria; order Burkholderiales; family Casimicrobiaceae; genus VBCG01. The sequence continues at coordinate 23,485 of CAVPMH010000018.1, read as the reverse complement.
CTGGCCCGGCGAATACATCGCCTTGAACGACGCGCCGCTCCAACTCGGCGACTCGTACCAGATCGCGTGAGACGCGCGCAGACCGAACTCGACGCGATTGTCGCCGCCCGTATTGCCCGATGATGACCCGGTAATCGCCGAGCATCCCGGAGAACGGGTTCAGGGGATCGGTCGAAGTCTTGTACGGCGTCTCCGACTTGCCGATCCTGACGCCGCCCCAGTCCTTGCCGGCGAAGCCGACAAAGCTGTTCCGCGAGAACAGCGCGCCGTTGACGGTGATCGCTCATGTTCGACGTCGATTCCTTGGTCCCGGGCGTTGCGGAAATGTCGATGCCCGCTTCCAGCTGCCAGACGAAATCGAGATCGGGTCTGCAGTGGATGCTTGCCGCGTGCGCCCAGGTTCGACAGGTTAGTCGCGATCGCCGGCTCCCAGCCCATCTTGCCGACCGGCATGCCGCCGTTCTCGCCGTAGTCGCTCTTCAGTCCCTTCGTCGTGTAGTCGAAGGAAACGTCGAGGTTTCCATACAACTGGACCTCGCCGCCGCCCGGAACCAGGAACGTGAGCCCGGAATCGGGCTTGAGCTGCACGAACGGGCGCGCCCACGCCTGGGGCGGCCGTCTCCGGCGCCTTCTGCCTTTTCTCTGCTGCATGTTGTAAAGCTGCGTCTTGACGGTGTCGAGCTGCTTTTGCAGCACTTCCATCTGCGCCTTCAGGTCGCTCACGTCATCGGCGTACGCGGCGCTTGAAACGCCCAGCGCGCCAAGGCAAGCCAGCGTAAGCATGTTTTTTTGGAACGTCATTGCTCCTCCGGGAACAAGGGTTGATTGTCGCGTGCAGGATCATGACGATCTGACCCCGCGATGCGCTGATTCAACGGTGATCCGCAGGAGGAGGAAATGCAACGCGCCGACGATGCGCCGCGGACGAACGAGACCGTCGGTATTGCAACGAGGCGACACAATCGGCGTCACGCTTGCCGGGTGCTGACGGCATCCTGACAATTCGCTGACGACCGATCGAAACGACAACGGCCGCGAACCTCCGCGGCCGTTGCCGTTGAGGCGGCAGTCGAACGCGATCAGCCGACGCGCACCGGCACGAAGATCTGCTGGCCGTTGCGCTCGATCAGCAGCGCGACATGATCGCCGGCCTTGTCGAGCTGGCGCTTCAGTTGCGCGATCGTCGCGACCTTCGATGCGCCGACGCTCACGATGACGTCGCCCGGCTGAATGCCGGCCAGCGCAGCGGGTCCGGTCGCATTTTCGACGAGCAGTCCATCGTGCCCGATCTCGGCTTTCTCGTCGTCGGTCAACGGCCGCACCGCGACGCCGAGCTTGCCCTGGCCTTGCGCCGACGGGTTCGCGCTCGCGACCTTCGTGTTGTCGTCGAACGAGCCGATCGTCGCGGTGAGCGCCACCGGACGCCCGTCGCGCCAGACGTCGACGTCGATCTTCGTCCCCGGCGCCATGTTGCCGATGCGGCTCGTGACATCGGTGCTGTCGGTGACCGCCACGTTGTCGATCTTGCGGATGATGTCGCCCGTCTTGAAGCCGGCCTTGTCTGCGGGGCTGCCCTTCTCGACGCTGCCGACGATGCGCGCCGTTCGAATCCGGCAGGTGGAAGCTCTCGGCCAGCGACTGGTCGAGACCCTGGATGCCGATGCCAAGACGGCCATGGTTGACCTTGCCGTGCTCCTTCAACTGCTGCGCGACGTTCTCGGCCACGTTCGCGGGGATCGCGAACGACAGGCCCATGAAGCCGCCGGAACGGCTGTAGATCTGCGAATTGACGCCGACGAGCTGGCCGGCGGCGTTGAGCAGCGGGCCGCCCGAATTGCCGGGATTGACCGCGACGTCGGTCTGGATGAACGGCGTCATCTGGCCACCGGGCAGCGCGCGATGCACGCCGCTGACGATGCCTGCCGTCACGCTGTTCTCGAAGCCGAACGGCGAGCCGATCGCGATCACCCACTCGCCCTGAATGGCGGGCGCCGGATTCGAGAGATCGAGCGCGGGCAGCGGCTTCTTCGAGTCGATCTTGATGAGCGCGATATCGGTGCGCTTGTCGGCGCCGATCACCTTCGCGGTGAATTCGCGCCGGTCCGTCAGCTTGACCGTCACCGTGCTCGCGCCGTCCACGACGTGCGCATTGGTGACGATGTAGCCGTCCGGGCTGACGATGAAGCCCGAGCCGACGCCACGCGACGGAACGACGCGCGGCTGGATTTGTATGCCGGGGCCGTTCGGCATGCCGAAGCGCTTCAGGAACTCGTTGAGCGGATTGTCTTCGTCATCGGACTCCATCCCGGCGGTCTTCGTCGTGCCGATCGTGCTGATGTTGACGACCGCGGCGCCGTCGCGCGCGACGAGTGTCGTGAAATCGGGGAGCCGGGCCGCGGCGCTCGAGGCGACCGGCGACGTGACGGCGGGCTGCGTAACGGCGGCATTGGCGAGCGACAGCGCCGGCACGTCGAGCCTGTTGTATCCGGCGCCGACGGCAAGGCCGAAGCCCGCTGCCGCAAGCGCCACCGTGAGCTGCTTCAAATGGAATTTCGCTTGCATGATGCACTCCTTGGGAAACGTGGGACCTCCGGGAACGCGAGGTCGGCACCGTCAATATACGGACGCCGGCTTAACGCGACCTTAAGAGCGTCGGGCGGGCGTTCTGCATCGCGGGAAAGCGCACGCGCACGATCAGCCCGGTGCCTTCCGGCCGGCGCATCGAGCGTGATCGTCGCGTGGTGCGCATCGGCGATTCGCCGCACGATCGAAAGACCGAGCCCGCTGCCCGATTCCTCGTTGACTTCGCCGCGATAGAAACGGTCGAACACGCGCTCGCGCGCATCGGGCGGAATGCCGGGGCCGGTGTCGGCGACGCTCAATGTCGCGCCGCGCTCGTCCCGGTCGACCGCGACGTCGATGCGTCCGCCGCGCGGGGTGTAGCGAAGCGCATTGTCGATCAGGTTCGACAGCAGAATGCCGAGGCTCGCCGGATCGCCGTCGACGATCGCCGGCGTGGCGCGCGCGAGTCCGAGATCGATCGCCTTGTCGGAGGCGAGTGCGGCGCGCGCGACGATCGCCTCCTTCGCGATCGCGACGAGATCGCAGGCGGTGCGCTTTTGCGCCATCGCCTCGGGCTCCACGCGCGCGAGCGTCATCAGTTGCTCGACGACGTGCGACGTGCGCGCGACGCCCGCTTCGAGATCGTCGAGCGCGGCGGAGCGCTCCGCCGGCTGCGTCGCGCGACGCGCGAGGTCCAGTTGCAGCTTGAGCGCCGCGAGCGGCGTGCGCAGCTCGTGCGCTGCATCGGCGGTGAAGCGCCGCTGCGATGCGAGCGCTTCCGACAGCCGCTCCAGCAGTCCGTTCAGGCTCGCGCCGAGCGGCTGCAATTCGTCGGGCAGCGCGCGTTCCTCCAGCGGCGCCATCGCGTTGGGTCGTCGCTTGGCGACCGCGCGCGACATCGCCTCGAGCGGCGCCAATCCGCGGCCGACGCCGACCCACATCAGCACGCCGAAAAACGGAATCAGCGCCAGGAACGGGACGAGCGTGCGCAGCGCCGTCTGCGTCGCGATCGCTTCGCGCTCATCCTGCGCCTCGGCCACCTGCAGCGCATGCGTGCCCTGCACGAGCGTGTACACGCGCCAGTCGCGGCCGTTGTGGTTGATCGTCGAATAGCCTTCGGTCGCCGGCACCGGAAGCCCCATCCCCGGCTGCGACCAGTAGACGAGCACGCCGTCGCGGTCCCAGATCTGCGTGACGAGCTCGGTGATGCCCGGACGCACGCGGCGCATCCTGCGCGTTGAAGCCCGGTCGGCGCCCGCGCAGGAGGTCGTCGATTCGCGTCGAATAGGCGAGCTGTTTCAATTGCAGGTCGAGCAGCTCGCCGACTTCGCGCCGCGCCGCGAGATAGGTCACGCCGCTCGTGGCGAGCGCGATCGCTGCGAGGCCGGCGAGAAGCCAGGCGAGCAGCGTGCGCCGGATCGAGTTCATGCGGAAATCGGTGTCGGAGGTGCAACTCGCGCTTGCAGCGCGACGCACGCTGCCATGTCGCCGCGAGTTGCACCTCCGACACCGATTTCAGGCAAGCGCATAGCCGACGCCGCGCAGCGTGCGGATGGTCTCGCTGCCGAGCTTCTTGCGCAGATTGTGAATGTGCACCTCGACGGCATTGCTTTCGACCTCGTCGCCCCAGCGGTAGATGCGCTCCTCGAGCTGCGCTTTCGACAGCGCGGCGCCCGGTCGCTCGAGCAGCGCTGCCAGCAGCGCGAATTCGCGCGCCGACACGTCCACCGCGTTGCCGCGCTGCGTCACCGCGTGCGTCACCGTGTCGAGCGCGAGATCGCGCGTGCCGCAGCACGTTGTCTTCACGGCGAATGTCGCGGCGCAGCAGTGCGCGCATGCGCGCCGTCAGCTCGTCCAGGCTGAACGGCTTCGTCAGGTAATCGTCGGCGCCCGCATCGAGCCCAGCGACCCGATCGGCGACGGCGTCGCGCGCCGTGACGATCAGCACGCGGACGCGATTGCCCGACCGGCGCAGCTCGCGCAGCAGCTCGAGGCCGCCTTTGCGCGGCAGACCGAGATCGAGCAACACCATCGCATACGCGTCCTGCGCGGCGGCGATCGCGGCCCGGCCCGCCTCGCCGTCCGTCACGCGGTCGACCGCGTAGCCGTCCTGCGTGAGCGCCTGCTGCAACGTCTTGCCGATCATCGGGTCGTCTTCGACGAGCAGGATGCGCATGCCTCGCTCCGAATCGGATGCTGCCGATTTTACGTCGGCAACCTTAAGCGGATCTGAATCGGGCGGCCGCGGGGACCCCGCGCGGTAAAATGCCGGCATGCGCGACCGATCCGGTTCTGCCATCGGCGGCGCTTTCGCTGCGGTTCATGCTGCCGCTCATCGCGCTGGCGATTGCGTTGCCGTCTTCCGTCCTCGCGCACGACTACATGCTCGGCAACCTGCGAATCGAGCATCCGTATGCGCGCCCGACACCGCCCGGCGCTCGTACCGGCGGCGCGTACTTCACGATCCGCAATGTCGGCAAGGACGCCGATCGCCTGCTGCGCGTGTCGTCGCCCGTCGCGCAAACGGTGGAGCTCCATTCGATGACGATGGTCGGCACGCTGATGAAGATGCGCCCGGTTTCCGCACTCGACATCCCGCCCGGTTCCACGGTAGCTCTCGGCACCGGCGGCTATCACGTGATGCTGACCGGATTGCGCCAGCCGCTGGCCGTAGGCGACAAGGTACCGCTGACGCTGACGTTCGAAAAAGCGGGCGCGGCTCGACGTGTCGGCTTATGTCGAGGTGCCGAAAGCCTGGCGCCGATCTCGACGCCAGCGCTGCGCATCGGCATTGACAACGATGGGCGCAGTCACGGTTGTACGGCGATGAGCTCGGCTTATCCGGCGGTCGATGTCGCGGCCGGTGCGCCGGGGCGGCGTGCCGGTGCAGGCGCATCGTCGCCGCGCGCGATCGTCGCATGGCTTCTCGTCTGCTGCGCGCTGGTGTTCGCGATGGTCGTCGTCGGCGGCGTCACGCGCCTCACGCATTCGGGCCTGTCGATCACCGAATGGCAGCCGATCGTCGGCACGCTGCCGCCGCTGTCGCGCCGGCGACTGGAACGATGCGTTCGCGAAGTACCAGGCGACGCCGGAATTCCGCGACGTCAACCGCGACATGACGCTCGGCGAGTTCAAGCGCATCTTCTGGTGGGAATACTGCCATCGGCTGCTCGGCCGCGCGATCGGCGTCGCGTTCCTCGTGCCGTACCTGTGGTTCCTGCTTCGCCGCCGCATCCCGCGCGGCTACGCGTGGCCGCTGCTCGGCATCTTCGTGCTCGGCGCGCTGCAGGGCGCGTCGGCTGGTACATGGTGAAAAGCGGCCTCGTCGACGATCCGCGCGTATCGCCAGTTCCGCCTCACCGCGCATCTCGGCCTCGCGTTCGCGATCTTCGCGGCGATGCTGTGGACCGCGCTGTCGCTCGCGTTTCCGCGCCGCGTCGATGCGTCGTTCGCCGGCGTTCGCGGCGCGCGCCGCTTTGCGTTCGCCGTCGCGGCGCTGGTGTTCGTGATGGTGCTGCTCGGCGGATTCGTCGCCGGCATTCGCGCCGGCTTCGCGTACAACACGTTTCCGCTGATGAACGGGCACGTCGTGCCGCCGGAGATCCTGATGCTCGAGCCGTGGTGGAAGAATTTCTTCTGGAACATGGCGACGGTGCAGTTCGACCACCGGGTGATCGCGCTGGCTGCTCGCGGTGACGGTCCCGCTGCTGTGGTGGCGCCTGCGCGCGGCCGCAACTGCCGCGGCGCGCGCAGCGCGCGGCGGCACGGCGCTGCTCGCCATGCTGGCGCTGCAGATCGCGCTCGGCATCGCGACGCTGCTCAACGTCGTCCCGCTGCCGCTCGCCGCGATGCATCAGGCGGGCGCGGTCGTCGTCTTCGCGCTCGCGCTCAACGTCGCGCACGCGCTGCGCTGATCGGCGCTTGCCGTTGCCGGCGCGGCTGACGCGAGCGATCATAATGCACGGTTCACTACGAGGTCCGAAACTGCCATGGCTGAAATGCGCGCGCTCGACGAACCGCTGTCCGACCCCGAGCTCGACGAGCTCGAGGGCTTTCTCGCGTCCGACGCCGTGCCGCAGGACTGCATGGACCTCGAGATGCTCGACGGCTTCCTGACGGCGATCGTCAGCGGCCCCGAAACGTCCAGCCGTCCGAATGGCTGCCGCAGGTGTGGAGCGACGGCGGCCGCACGTCGAATCCGGCGTTCGCCGAGCAGCGAGCAGGCGCAGCGCATCATGGGGCTGATGCTGCGTCACATGGTCGGCATCCAGCGCACGCTCGGCGAATCGCCGACGCGCTTCAAGCCGCTGCTCTACATGCCCGACGAGAAGGCGCGCAACGACAAGACGCCGCCCGAGGCGTCCGCGTGGTGCGAAGGCTACATGGCGGGCGTCAAGCTGCGCGACGACGAATGGCAGCCGCTGTACGACGCGCAGGACGCGCGCGACTGGATCTTTCCGATCGAGGCGCTCGCGTTCGGCGACCAGGACCCGGAGTTCGCCGAATGGATCGACGACGAGGAAAAGCGCGCGAGCCTGGTCGAGGAGCTGCCGGTGGCGTCGGTGCTGATCTATCGCTTCTGGCAGGAGCGGCGCCGCGCGCAGCGACGCGCGGGGCAGCGGCGCGCGCCGCGAGCTGTCCGACGCGGCGCGCAAGTCGCGCCAGCGGCTGCACTGAACGCGCGTTCAACGGCGCTAGGCGGCGCTTCTGAACGACTCGTCCGACCAGTCGGGCACGAAGCGCACCGACGACTTCGTAGTTTTCGATCAGTTCGATCAATTCATCGACGCGGCATTCGTCCTGGGCACCGTCGATCGAGCCGAGGAGCGCGTCGAGCTCGCGGCGCGCAGCGCCGATACTCGCGGTCGCTGCTGATGCAACCCGGATCAGAACGGTGTGCCATGAGGCCTCCGATGACGATTCGTTCCTGCTTGGACGCTTTTGCGCCGTTGCGGTTTCAATAGCGATAGACGCGGCGATTCACGATGCGCACGCGATCGCCCACGCGCAACTCGCCTTCGCCGACCTGATCGAGCGCAACGGTGCCGCCGGAATCGAGCCGGACGATCGACACGGTAGCGATCGCCGGCATTCGTTCGCTCGACCGCATGCCCGACGGCTGCGCCGCCGAGTGCGCCGGCAATCGTTGCTGCCGTATTGCCGCTGCCGCCGCCGAACTGATGCCCGATGATGCCGCCGGCGATGCCGCCGATGATCGTGCCAAGGCCGATCGGCGCGCCGCTGCCGCCGCGATACATCTCGAGCGATTCGACGACGCCGTACTCGGTGCGTTGTGCAACGACGGGCCTTCCCTCGTAGACGGGATACGGCTCGGGATACGCGCAGCCGCCAAGCAGCGCCGCACCGGCCAGCATGATGATTCCGACAGCTCGAAGCTTCATTTCACGATTCTCCGCACGCGGTTTCAGAGCACTCTAATGACCAATCCGCAAAGGGTGGATCGGCGTTGTCCCTATTCCCGCGTCGGACGCCATCCGACAAGCGTTGGCTCCCGTCAGGAATTGTAAATGTTCGCTACCGTGGACAGGCAACGCGAATATTCCGCACGATTTCGCGATGCCACGCGTTCATTGGACCGCTTGCGCGGCAAGGCCGCGCTTATGCGCCGAACAGGAACGAATCGCGCGACAACGCGCCGTTTTCGTATCCGTCGACAACGCGCTCGACGGTTGCATCGCGGCCTGCCGCGCCGTAAGCGACGAACAGCGGCAGGAAATGCTCGTCGGTCGGATGCGCGCGCGCGGCGTCCGGCGCGTGATCGCGGTAATCGACGAGCGCGCGCTCGTCGTGCGCGGCGAGCCTGCGCGTCGAGCCAGCGGCGAAAACTCCACCGCGTAGGGCATCGGCGTCGATTGCCGCGATGACCGGCCCAGTCGCGCAGGTTGTGCGTTGCGTGGCCCGAGCCGATGATCAGCACGTCCTCGCTGCGCAGCGGCGCGAGCGCCCGGCCGAGCGCCAGGTGGTGCGCCGTTCCGCGCGCCGGCTGCACCGCGAGCTGCACGACCGGTATGTCGGGCATCCGGATACATCCAGCGCAACGGCACCCATGCGCCGTGATCGAGGCCGCGGCAACCGTCGATGCCGCCGTGATGCCGGCGTCCTTCAGCAGCGCGACGACGCGCGCGGCGAGCTCCGGCGCGCCGGGCGCCGGATACCGGATCTCGTAGAGCGCCTTCGGGAAACCGCCGAAATCGTGGATCGTCTCCGGCCGTCGCGACTGCCGGTCACCATCGGCAGTCGACGTTTCCCAGTGCGCCGAGGCGATCAGATCGCGTCCGGCGGCGGCGAGCCGCTGTGCCGAGCGCCGCCCACGCGTCGCCGACGACGCCCGGCGCGATCGGCGTGCATCGGCGAGCCGTGCGACAGGAACAGCGTGGGCAGACGTTCCATATCGCGAGTTTACGCCGCCTGTTTCAGCAGGTGCTCGTCCGCGCAGCGCCGGCGCACGTTCGGACGCGCGGCGACGCGCTCGCTGGAATTGCTGCAGCGCCGGCCAGCGGTCGAGGTCGAACTTGAGGAACTTCTGCCAGTTCACGATCGTGAACAGGTACGCGTCGGCGATCGTGAACGTGTCGCCGGTGAGGTACGGCTTGCGTGCCGAGCGCTTGCACGATGTAGTCGAAGCGCTTGCCGACCGCCTCGATGCCGATCGCCTTGTACGCGTCGGGCGTCGTCGGCTTCCACAGCGGCGCGAGGCCCTTGTGCAGTCTCGGTGGCGATGAAATTCAGCCATTCCATCAGCCGGTAGCGCTCGATCGAGCCGAACGCCGGGGCGAGCGTGCCGGGCTGGCGATCGGCGATGTACTGGAGGATCACCGCGACTTCGGTCAGGCGCGTCGCCGTCGTCGAGCTCGAGCAGCGGCACGTAACCCTTCGGGTTGATCGCGTAGTAGTCGCGGTCGTCGGCGGTCCTGTGCGTCGCGCAGGTCGACGCGGATCGAGATCGAAGGGCAGTCCTGATTCGCTGCAACGCGATGTGCGCCGCGAGCGAGCACGCGCCGGGGGCGTAGTAGAGCTTCATGAACGACTCCTGGTTGAAGTGGGATCGACGTGATCTGCTTCGCCCGCCGCGCTGGATATCGCGCGACGGGGATGGAGCGTCAATGATGACGCTTGCGCGATCTGGAATAAACACACTCCGGCGCGATAGCACTGTTGCGGAAAATGCAATAATCATGCAGTTGCGCAGGCGCGAAAGGCAAACCGCGATGGATCGCTTGCAGTCGCTGGTCGCATTCGCGAAGGTGGTCGAATCCGGAAGCTTCGCCCGCGCGGCCGAGCGCCTCGACGTTTCGGTGTCCGCCGTTTCGCGCCACGTCGCCGAGCTCGAGGCGCACCTTGGCGTGCGTCTTCTGAACCGCACGACACGGCGGCTGTCGCTCACCGAAAGCGGGCAGGCGTTCCACGAGCGTTGCGTGCAGCTCCTCGCCGATCTCGAGGAAGCCGAAGAAGCGATCACGCTCTGCGGCGATCGTGCCGCGCGGCACGCTGCGGCTGACGGCATCGATCAGCTTCGGCGCCCGTTACCTCGCGAGCGCGATCGCCGAGTTCCAGCGGCGACATCCGCAGTTGCGATTCGAGATCGAGCTGTCCGACCGCGCCGTCGATCTCGTCGACGAGGGCCTCGACCTCGCGATCCGCATCGGCGACATCGGCAGCAAGGCGCTGATCGGACGCCGGATCGGCGTCGTCGCAAATGGTCTGCTGCGCCGCCCCGTCGTATCTCGCGCGACGCCCGGCACCGCGCACGCCGGGCGATCTCGCGTCGCACCCGTGCCTCACGTATGCGTACTCATCGGCGGGCAACGCGTGGCGACTTCACCGATCGCGAAGCGCATGGTCGCACGAGGTCAAGGTGAGCGGGCCGGCGCACGCGAACAACGGCGCGATGCTCGCCGCGCTCGCGCAAGCCGGTGTCGGCATCAAGCTCGAGCCCGATTTCATCGTCGCCGACGACGTGCGCGCGGGCACGGCTCATCCCGCTCTTGCCGGGCTACGTTGCCGCCGGTCATCGGCATCTACGCCGCGTATCCGAGCCGCCGGCACCTTTCCGCGAAAGTCGCGTCGTTCATCGACTTTCTCGTACAGCGCTTCGCGGACGATCCACCGTGGCGCCTGACGCCGCTCCCGGTTGTGGTGCGCGGCGCGCGCTCCCGGGTTGCGGCGCGTCGTCGCGCGGCGGGGCGCTAAGCGTCGCGGCGGCGTTACGGAATCTGGATCTTGCCGCCGCCGGGCAACGCACCGCCGGGACCGAGCGTGGCGCCCGCCGGCGGCAGCACGATCGACGACGATGCCTGGCGGCGCATTTCCTGCAACTCGCGCATCGCGCGATCGACGCCGGCTTTCGTGGCATCGCCGTATTTCGCGACCGCGTCGGACAGATTGTCGGCATCGATGTCGAAGCTGATCGGCAGCGGACCGACGTTCGTCATCAACTGCGCTTCGCCCTGGATAGACGGTGCGCCGCCGCGCATCGGGCGTGCCGTCCGTTTTTACCGGCGACGAGCACCCGCAGCGTCCCGACCTTGCGATCGGTATAGATTTCCTCGCGATAGAGCGATGTCGCGTCCATCGTGGCGTCGGGCGTGCGTGAACCGGGATCGTTGGCCATGATTGAAGTCCTTCCCCGCATGATTTTCCAGCGTCAAGCGTAATGGAATCGGCGGGGGATCGGCAACCTTTCGTTCCAACGGCAAATTATGCAACGGGCATCCGGTAAAGCTTGCGAACCCGGCGTGGCGTGCGGCATTCAAGTCCCTGAATCGATTTCGTGTTTTTCGCGTGGTACGCGCCTTGCGCCGACACGACGAATGTCGATGAAAAGGTACGCGATGCGAACCGAGACTTCCCGGCCGCCGCCCCCTCGGATCGCGGGGGTCGCAATCAGCAATCCTGAACGGCCGATACTCGAGGCTCCCGGCCATGCCAAGCTCGACGTCGTCCGGTATCACGAGGCGTTGGCGCCATGGCTTCTGCGCGAGCTCGCGCCGCGTCCGATCGCGGTCGTGAAGTGCATGGACGGTCGCTTCGACGACTGTTTTTTTCAGAAGCATCCGCTGCGCGCGCGCGACGACGACGAAGAATCGCCGCCATTCATGCGCCTCGCCGATATCGCGGACGTCGTGCGCGCCGTGCAGAACGGCGCATACGAATTTCATACGTGGAGCGCGAGCTTTCCAAGACTCGAGCGGCCCGATCGCATCATCCTCGATCTCGACCCTGACACCGCGTTGCCCTGGACGACGATGCATGAGGCCGCCGAGCACGTCCGTGCGCTCCTCGATCGTCTCGAGTTGCGCTGGTTCGTCAAGACGACCGGCGGGCAGGGCCTGCACTTCGTCGTGCCGATTACGCGCCGCCATAGCTGGATCGAAACGCGCGAGTTCGCGCGCGCGATCGCCGACACGCTGACGGACGCGATGCCGAGCCTCTTCGCCGCGAAGGCCGGCAAGGAGTCGCGCGTCGGGCGCATTTACGTCGATTACCTGCGCAATGCGGAAGGCGCGACGGCGGTGGCCGCGTATTCGTTGCGCGCGAGGCCGGGACTGCCGGTGTCGATGCCGATCGCGTGGAGCGACCTTGCCGCCGACGTGCGCGGCGCCTGCTTCAACATCGACAACGCAGCGACCATCGTTGCGCGGCGCGGCGGTCGACCCGTGGGCCGACTACGAGCGCTCGCGGCAAACGCTTTCCGCTTCGATGCGGCGTGCCGTGCACGCGTGACGCTGCAGACCGCGCGTCAGCCGACGCAGACGAATTCGACCGTTTCCCGCGGATCCGTCGCATGCGCATGGCCGAAGCTGATGCGTCCGCGTTTGCGAAGCACGAATTCCTCGCGCCGCAACGGGATCTCGGGCTCGCCTTCCAGCGTCAGGAAAGTTCCGTTCGAGCTGTGGTCGATGAGCACGAACCGGTCGCGGCGTCGTTCGATGCGTGCGTGCATCCGCGAGGCCAGCCGGTCGGCGATCACGATGTCGTTCTGCGCGTCGCGCCCAAGTGCCAGCGTCGCCTGCCGCTCGTCGAGCACGATTTCGCGGCTGCCATGGCGAACGGATAGCCGCGTGGGCGACACGCTGACCCGAGTGGAAAGCGTCGTGAGATCGTCGTTCGATTCCTGCCACAGCAATTCGCACACGCTCATGTCGCGCAGCTTGCCCTTGACGGTAAGCGCGGTCAGCTCGCGGGTGCGCGCGCGAAGCCATGGCGAGAGCATTGCCGCGGTTGCCGCGGACGTGATCACCTGAGATGCATGCGCGACACCGGCGAGCCGGGCCGCCACGTTGACCGAGTCGCCGAAGACGTCGTTGTCCGTCTCGAGCGCGGGGCCGAAATGGAAGCCGACGCGGATCGCGATGCGCTGTCCGACGGCGAAGGGCTCGGTCGATATGCGCGCCTGCATCGCGGCCGCGGCCTGCGCCGCCTGATCGGCCAGCGGAAACACCGCCATCATCTCGTCGCCGATCGTCTTGATGACGCGGCCGCTGTGGCCGTCGCAGGCTTCGCGCACGAGTGCGAGGCACTGCCCGACGGTCGCGAGCGCGCGCTCGTCGCCGAGCGTCTCGTAAAGCCGCGTGCTGCCGCTGACATCGGCAAACAGCACGGCGAGCTCGGAGGAGGCGCTCGGCGAATGATCCCTATGCGGCATCGGAAATCGGTGTCGGAGGTGTAATTATCCGGAAATTGGTGTCGGAGGTGTAATTATCGGAAGGTGTCCGATAATTACACCTCCGACACCGATTTCCGGCACGCGCGTTCGTCGATTCTCTCCGAGGACATTCCCATGCGCTATTTCCGCCTGCTGCTCGCTGCACTGCTCGCCGCTTTCGCGCTGGGCGCGGCCGCCGACGACTATCCGTCGCGCCCGGTCAAGATCATCGTGCCCTTCGCCGGTGGCGGACCGGCCGACATCTATGCGCGATTTCTCGCGCAGCGCCTGCAGCAGGCGATGGGTCAGCCGTTCATCATCGAGGACCGGCCCGGCGGCGGATCGGTCGTCGGCACGGAGATCGTCGCGAAGAGCGCGCCGGATGGCTACACGCTGCTGCTGATGTCGAACACGCACACGGTCAACGAATCGCTGATGCCGAACAAGCCATTCCAGCTCATGCGCGATTTCACGCCGGTCGCGCCGATCAACTACTCCGATCTCGTGCTGGTGGTCAATCCCGCGGTGCCGGCGAAGACGCTGCAGGAGCTGATCGCGCTCGCGAAGTCGGAACCGGGCAAGCTCAATTACGCATCGTCGGGTCCCGGAACGCCGTACCACATGGCGGGCGAGCTGTTCAAGTCGATGGCGGGCCTCGACATCGTCCACGTGCCGTACAAGGAAAGCTCCGGCGCGCGCACCGGCGTGCTGGGCGGACAGGTGCAGATGATGTTCGACGCCGTCACCGTGATGAGCGGGCACGTGAAGGCCGGCAAGGTGCGCGCGCTCGCGACGAGCGGCAAGGTGCGCTCGGCCGTGATGCCGGACGTGCCCACGCTCTCCGAAGCCGGCGTTCCCGGTTACGAGGCGGTAATCTGGCTCGGCCTGATCGCGCCGAAGAACACGCCGCCCGCCATCGTCAATCGGCTCAACGCGGAAATCACCAGGATCGTCTCGCGTCCGGACACGCAGGCCGAATGGGCGAAGCAGGGGGCCGTCGCGATGACGATGTCGCCGGATGCCTTCGGCAAATTCCTCGCCGACGACATCGTGAAGTGGGAGCGGATCGTCAGGGTCTCGGGCGCCCGGGCCGATCGGTGAGCGAAGCTCGCGCAGCATCGCTGCGTGTGCTTTCGGCAGGTGCGGCGAAGGGTCTCGTGCAGGCGCTCGCGGATCGCTTCGAAACTGAAACAGGCGTCCAGGTCGTTGCGACGTTCGATTCGGCCGGCGCCACGCGCGCCGCATTCGCCAACGGCGCCGGGTGCGACGTCGTGATCCTGCCGGCGGCGATGCAGGACGAGCTCGCGTCGCAGAAACTGATCGATGCCGGGTCGATCGCGGCGCTCGGTGGCGTGCAGACCGGCGTTGCCGTCGCGCGCGGCGATGCCGCACCTGCGCTCGCCGATGCCGATGCATTGCGCGCGAGCCTGATCGGCGCGCCGGCGCTGTATTGTCCGGACACGATCCGGGCAACGGCGGGCATTCATTTCGCCGGGATGCTGCGTACGCTCGGCATTTACGAGACGTCGATACCGAAGGTGCACGCCTATCCGAACGGCGCGCTTGCAATGGCGGCGCTGGCCGCAAGCGATGCGCGCGGCGCAATCGGCTGCACGCAGATCACCGAAATCCTCTACACGACGGGCGTGATGCTCGTGGCGCCGCTGCCGCCGCCGTTCGAGCTCTCGACGATCTATGCCGTCGCCGTGTCGCCGAACGCGGCATTGTCGGCGCGCGCGTTCGCCGAGCGCCTCGCGAGCCGCGAAACGGCGCCGTTACGCCGCGCCGGAGGATTTGTCGACTGCCAGCACTAGCGAAGTCACCGCGGCAGCGTCTGGCCGGTGAGCGCGTGCCGGATGTCGGCGAGCTTCGCCTTCACGCGCGACTCGTTGACCGGTCCGATCCGGATCATCATCTTCTGGCCGGCCGACAGCTGCTCGAGCGACGGATCGGCGAATTCGAATAGCACCTTCGGCTGCGTGAGCGCGATGGGCGCCGGCACGTCCGGCGCCGCGAGCAAGTGGTCGATCACTTCGATCAGGCGATCGTTGAAGTAGCCCTTCGGGTAGCCGAGATCCTGGTACGCCTTCTGGAACAGCGGATAGAAGTGCACGTACGTCTGGACCAGCTTCTGCGTGCTCGCCTGTTCCATCAGGCGCAAGTAGGGCGTGTAGCGTTCGGCGTTGTCGGCGCGCAGCAGCGTGTGTCCGTCGGTCGTGGTCGTCGTCTCGACGCTGCCGCCGATGGGGTTCACCGGCATTTTCGAGAGCGCGACGGTTTGCCGCGGCAGGTTGTCGATCGTCGCGACGAAGCGCGGCACGATGGCCTGCAGATGGAAGACGCGGTCGAGCGCCACGCCGCTGAAGACCGCGGCCATCGCGTCCTGCAGCACGGCGTCGCTGTCCGCGACGGCGGGTAGCGTTTCGGCGGGCGCCGGCGGTGCCGTCGATGCCGCCTCGATCGGATATTTGGGCGTCGTGTCGGCCGGCGCCGGCGTCGCGGCTGGCGGCGCAGCCGCTTGCGGCGGCGCGACTGACGACTTCCGGCACGTGCGTCCTGCGCCAGACGAGCACACCGGCGACAATCAATGCGACGAGGATGACGAGCAGCCAGACGACGTTGCGGCGCGTCGAACGGCGCCTGCGCGGATCGATCGGCCGCGCGAAGTCGTGCTCCCGGTCCAACGGTTCGACGCGTTCCATGCGGGTCTCCGAAAAGTGCGTGCAAAGCCCGCGCATGCGCGAGGCTCGACACCGTTCGACTGAAGCTTACGCGGATCGTTCGGGCGCGGCTACGCGTGCGCGAGCCGCTCGCCGTGCTCGCGCGTCGCGTGGAAGCCGATCCTCGGCCAGCGCTCCATCGTCACCTGCAGGTTGTACTTGTTCGTCGCGAGGAACACCGGGTTGCCATCGACGTCGGTTGCCAGCGCCGCGCCTTGCTCGCGCTCGAAGTTGCGCCGCGTCACGTCGTCCGGGAACGTGAGCCAGCGCGCGGTCGCGATGTTTGCCGTCTCGTAGATCGCATCGACGTTGTATTCGCTCGCCAGCCGTTGCGCGACGATCTCGAACTGCAGCGGACCCACGGCGCCGAGCAGCAGCGTGTTCGTATGCGCCGACGCGAATACCTGGATCGCGCCTTCCTCGCCCAACTCCTGCAAACCCTTCGATAGCGGCTTCGCCCGGAACGGATCGCGGGGACGCGCGATGCGGAAGAGCTCGGGCGCGAAATACGGGATGCCGCGAAACGCGAGCGGCTCGCCTTCGGACAACGTGTCGCCGATCTGGAGCTGGCCGTGATTGTGGATGCCGATGATGTCGCCGGCCACGGCGTCCTCGCTCGCCACGCGCTCGTTCGCCATGAACGTGAGCGCATTCGCGAGCTTCATCTCGCGCCCCGCGCGGAGGTGCCGCACCTTCATCGCCGGCTGGTAGCGGCCCGAGCACACGCGAAAGAACGCGATGCGGTCGCGATGCCGGGGGTCCATGTTCGCCTGGATCTTGAACACGAAGCCGCTGAACGGACGCTCGGTCGGGTCGACGACACGGATCGTCGCGTCGCGCGGCTGCGGCGGCGGCGCCCACTCGACCAGCGCCTGCAGGATTTCCTGTACGCCGAAGTTGTTGATCGCCGAGCCGAAGAACACCGGCGACTGCCGGCCGACGAGGAACGTGTCGAGATCGAACGGATGGCTCGCGCTGCGGATCAGCGCGACATCGTGACGCAGCGATGCCGTCTCCTCGGGGAAGAGCGCGTCGAGGCGGCGATTATCGAGGCCTTCGACGAGCTCCATGTCGGCGCTCACGCGCTCTTCGCCCGGCGCGAAGCGCATCAGCCGGTCGCGGCGCAGATCGAAGACGCCGCGAAACCGCT
The DNA here is from genome assembly GCA_963706225.1 of uncultured Pseudomonadota bacterium. Classification (GTDB taxonomy): domain Bacteria; phylum Pseudomonadota; class Gammaproteobacteria; order Burkholderiales; family Casimicrobiaceae; genus VBCG01. Next base: position 6,387 of record CAVPMH010000018.1, on the reverse strand, counting down.
TGCCCATCCCGAGCGGCCACGTGATCGGCGCGCAATCGATGCGCAGCACCGACTCGATTTCCTCGAGCAGCGCCAGCGGCTCGCGCACCTCGCGGTCGAGCTTGTTGACGAACGTGATGATCGGCGTGCTGCGCAGCCGGCATACGTCGAGCAGCTTGATCGTCTGCGCCTCGACGCCTTTCGCGGCGTCGATCACCATGACGGCCGCGTCGACGGCAGTCAGCACGCGGTACGTGTCTTCGGAGAAGTCCTGGTGCCCGGGCGTGTCGAGCAGGTTGATCGTGTGCGCCGCATAGTCGAACTGCATCACGGAGCTCGTCACCGAGATGCCGCGCTGCTTTTCGACTTCCATCCAGTCGGACGTCGCGTGGCGCGCGCTTTTGCGCGACTTCACCGTGCCGGCGAGCTGGATCGCGCCGCCGAAGAGCAGCAGCTTTTCGGTGAGCGTCGTCTTGCCGGCGTCCGGATGCGAGATGATCGCGAACGTGCGCCGGCGCGCGACATCGCGCGCGAGATCCGCAGACGGGGTGATCGAATTCATCCCGGCGCTTATCCGAACGGCCGCACGCCGATCAGCGGGCCGTGCAGATACAACGCGAACAGCACCGATACGACGATGCCGGCGACGATCGCGATCGCGTCGCGCGCAACGCTGCCGGCCGCGTAGACGATGCCGGCTTCGCGATCGCGCCGTCGCCGCGTCACGAACGTGATCGACGCCCAGACAAGGAATGCACCGAACAGGACAACGTCGGCGAGACGGCCATTGGCGATCAGGTGCCCGGTCGCCCACAACGCGACGCCGGCCGTCATCGGGTGCCAAAGCGCCGCCTTGATGCGTGTCCCCGGAACGTACGCCGCGGCGATCAGCACGAATCCGACGACGGTGAGCAGAACGGTGACATGGCGTGTCCACACGGGAGATTGCCAGACGACGATCGCATCCGCGCGCGCCGTGCCGAAGCCCCGAACGATCAGCACGAGTCCCGCGAGCGAGATCGCCGAATACGCGAGCTTCCAGGGACCAAGGCCGACGCGCGCAATCTGCCGCGCGCGCCACGCTGGCGCAACGAGGCCCGCACAATGCGCTGCAAGGAAAACGACGAGACCTGCGATCAATACCGACATGATACGTACCCGCCCATGACGCTGACGGCCGAATGGTAAGCCAGTCGGCGCACCCGGCCGGCGATCGTCCATTCCGGGCAATCGGCGGTGTCGCGTCGCGTTATCCTTCGCCGATGACGCTTCTGACCATTCGCGATGCGGAGCTCGCGTTCGGCCTGACACCGCTCCTCGACCGCGCGAGCTTCACGATCGGCGCCGACGAGCGAATCGGCCTCATCGGACGCAACGGCACCGGCAAGTCGTCGCTGCTGCGCGTGATGGCCGACCAGCAAGCGCTGGACGATGGCGTCGTCGAACGCGCCGATCGCGTCACCACGGTGCTCGTGGAGCAGGAGCCGCAGCTTCCGCCGGCGTCCACGCTGCGCGAAAGCCTCGTGCAGCGCGGCGGCCTTCCCGGCCTCGCCGACGAGCGCGCGCGCTGGCGCATCGAGGCCAGGCTCACGGAATTTCTCCACCGCTTCGGTCTTGACGAGGCGAAAGCGCCGGAGCGCGCGTCCGGCGGCGAGCGCAAGCGCGCCGCGCTCGCACTGGCGCTGGCGCTCGAGCCCGACCTGCTGCTGCTCGACGAGCCGACGAACCACCTCGATATCGACGGCATCGCGCTGCTCGAAGGCCACGTGCGCAACGTGCGCGCCGCGATCATCGTGACGCATGACCGCGTTTTCCTCGACCGCGTCTGTTCACGCATCGTCGAGCTCGACCGCGGCCTCCTGCGCTCGTATCCCGGCAATTTCGCGGCGTACGAAGCGAGAAGGATGTCCGAGCTCGCCGCCGAAGCGACAGCCGCGCGCAAGTTCGATCAGTTCTGGCGGCAGGAGGAGGCGTGGATTCGCAAAGGCGTCGAGGCGCGCCGCACGCGCGACGAAGGCCGCGTGCGCAGGCTCGACGCGCTGCGCCGCGAGCGCGCGCTGCGCCGCGAGCGCATCGGCGACGTCAGGTTGAGGCTCGGTGTCGGCGAGCGCTCCGGCAGGCTCGTCGCCGAGCTCGATCACGTCGGAAAGCGCTTCGGCGCGCGCGCGATCGTTCGCGATCTGTCGCTTCGGATCATGCGCGGCGATCGCCTCGCGTTGCTCGGGCCGAACGGCGCCGGCAAGACGACGCTGCTGAAGATCATCCTCGGTGAGCTCGCGCCGGATACGGGGAAGGTGCGGCTCGGCACGCGGCTCGACATCGCGTATTTCGACCAGCTCCGCGAAGCGCTCGATCCCGAGCGCACGCTCGTGCAGACGATAAGCCCCGGCTCGGAGTGGATCGAGACGCCGGCAGGGCGCAAGCACGTGCTCTCGTATCTCGGTGACTTCCTGTTTCCGCCGCAGCGCGCGAACGCGCCGGTGAAAACGCTTTCCGGCGGTGAGCGCAATCGGCTGCTGCTCGCACGCCTCTTCGCGCGGCCGGCGAACCTGCTCGTACTCGACGAGCCGACGAACGACCTCGACATCGAATCGCTCGAGCTGCTCGAGGCGACGCTGCAGGCGTACACCGGAACGCTGCTTCTCGTCAGTCACGACCGCGCGTTTCTGGACAATATCGCGACGCAGACGCTGGTGGCCGAGGGCGCGGGCGCATGGACGGAGTACGCCGGCGGCTATACGGACTGGCTCGCGCAGCGGCGATCGGCGGCCGTCGCCCCGACCGGCGGCGCTGCCGTGAAGAAATCGGGCGCATCGCTGGTCCCGGAACCGGACGCACCGCGCGCGCGATCGGCGCAAAAACGCGTGCGCCTGACGTGGAACGAAGCGCGCGAGCTCGATGCGCTGCCCGCCGAGCTCGAATCGCTCGAGCGCGAGCAGCACGATCTGAGCGAGCGGATGTGCGCCGCCGGCTATCACCGGCAGGACGTCGAGCGCATCAAGGCGGATCGGAACCGCGCCGAGGCGATCGAGCGGCTGCTGACCGAGCGCTTCGCGCGCTGGGGCGAGCTCGACGCGAAGGCGCAGGCGGCCGCGCAGGAATCGGCTTCGGGTTGAAGTCGCGCGCTCGCGCATCCATGTGCAGGCGATGCGAAACGCGATCACGCGCGCCGATCTCTTCGATGCGCCGCCCCTGCCGCCGGGCCTCGAATATCACCCCGACTTCCTGACGCGCGGCGACGAGGCGGCGCTCGCTCGGCGCCTTCGCCGACCTGCCGTTTCGCGAAGCGAAATTCCGGCAATACACGGCGCGCCGGCGCGTCGTCCGGTTCGGCCGCGACTATGACGAACGGGATCGGCGAGTGGGTCGATGGCGCGCCGTTGCCGGAATGGCTCGCCGAACTGCGCCGCAACGTCGCATCATGGCGCGGCGTCGACGAACACGCGTTCGTTCATGCGCTCGTCACCGAGTACCGGCCCGGCACGCCGATCGGCTGGCATCGCGACAAGCCGCAGTACGGCATGGTCGTCGGCATTTCGCTCGCGAGCGCATGCCGGATGCGCTTTCGTCCTTGCGACAACCAGCAGGACCGCAACGCCGTCGATCGTCGTCGAGCTCGCGCCGCGCTCGCTTTACGTCATGCAGGACGACATCCGCTGGCGGTGGCAGCACAGCATTCTGCCGACGAAGGCGTTGCGCTACTCGATCACGTTTCGCACGCGCGCCGGCGAAGGGACGCGCTGCATGGCGACTGCCACTGCGGTCGCGTCACGTAGAATCGCGCGGCGATGAATCCGTATCCGCACCTGCTCGCGCCGCTCGATCTCGGCTTCGCGACGCTGCCGAATCGCGTGCTGATGGGCTCGATGCACACCGGGCTCGAGGAAGCGCCCGAACGGCTTCGCGAAGCTCGCGGCGTTCTACGCGGCGCGCGCGCGCGGCGGCGTCGGGCTGATCGTCACCGGCGGCATCGCGCCGAACTTCGCGGGACGCCTCGAGCCGCGCGCATCGCAACTGTCGTTCGGCTGGCAGGTCGCGCAAGCATCGCCAGGTCACCGAGGCGGTGCACGACGCCGGCGGCCGCATCGCGCTGCAGATCCTGCACGCGGGCCGCTACGCGTATCACCCGCTGTCGGTCGCGCCGTCGGCGCTGCGCTCGCCGATCACGCCGTTCACGCCGCGCGCACTGTCGCGCTTCGGCATCGAGCGCACGCTCGCGGCGTACGTGCGTTGCGCGCGCCTCGCGCAACGCGCGGGCTACGACGGCGTCGAGATCATGGGCTCCGAGGGCTACCTGATCAACCAGTTCATCGCGCAGCAGACGAACCACCGCGACGACGAGTGGGGCGGCGTCTTCGAGAACCGCATCCGCTTCGCCGTCGAGATGGTGCGGCGCACGCGCGAGGCCGTCGGATCGCGACTTCATCATCATCTATCGGCTGTCGATGCTCGACCTCGTCGAAGGCGGCAGCACGTGGGACGAAGTGGTGACGCTCGCGCAGGCGATCGAGGCGGCCGGCGCCGACGCTGATCAACACCGGCATCGGCTGGCACGAGGCGCGCATTCCGACGATCGCGACGATGGTGCCGCGCGGCGCGTTCGCGTGGGTGACGGCGCGGCTGCGCGGCGCGGTGCGCGTGCCGCTGATCACGACCAACCGCATCAACGATCCGGCCGTGGCGGACGCGATCCTCGCGCGCGGCGATGCCGACATGGTGTCGATGGCGCGGCCGTTTCTCGCCGATGCGGATTTCGTGAACAAGGCGGCGGAAGGCCGCGCCGACGAGATCAACACCTGCATCGCCTGCAACCAGGCGTGCCTCGACCACATCTTCGAGCGACGGATCGCGACGTGCCTCGTCAATCCGTTCGCGTGCCGCGAAACCGAGATCGTCGCTCGACGCCCGCGGCAGACGCGCAAGCGCATCGCCGTCGTCGGCGCGGGGCCCGCGGGCCTTGCGTGCGCGACGACGGCCGCCGAGCGCGGGCACCGGGTGACGCTGTTCGAAGCGGCGAGCGAGATCGGCGGCCAGTTCAACCTCGCGCGGCGCATTCCGGGCAAGGAGGAGTTCGCCGAGACGCTGCGCTACTACGGCCGGCGGCTCGCGCGTCTCGGCGTCGACGTGCGGCTCGGCGCGCCGCGCCGACGCGCCGACGATCTTCGGCGATTACGATCGCGGTCGATCCTCGCGACCGGCGTCGTGCCGCGCGCGCCGGCGATCGACGGCCTCGAGCATCCGAGGGTCGCGAGCTACGTCGACATCGTCGAGGGGCGCCGCGACGGCGGGCCGCGACGTCGCGATCATCGGCGCCGGCGGCATCGGCTTCGACGTCGCCGAGTTCCTGACGCACGCCGGCGCGGCGACGGCCACGCGAGCGACGGCGCGCGCACGATCCGGCGATCGCGGCGTTTCGCGACGAGTGGGGCATCGACGCCGACGTACGCGAACGCGGGGCGGCGTCGAGGCCGCGCAGCGATGCCGCCGCCGCCGCGCAACGTCTGGCTGCTGCAGCGCAAGACGACGAAGGTCGGCGAGGGCCTCGCGAAGACGACCGGCTGGATTCGCCGCACGCTGCTGCGCCGGCGCGGCGTGACGATGCTCGCCGGCGTCGAGCTACGAGCGCATCGACGACGCCGGCCTGCACGTTGCGCGTCGACGGCGAGCCGCAGGTGCTTCGCGGTCGACACGATCGTGATCTGCGCGGGGCAGGAGCCGCGGCGCGAGCTCGCCGCCGCGCTCGGCGCAGCGCGGGCATCGCGTACACGCTGATCGGCGGCGCCGACGTCGCGGTCGAGCTCGACGCGAAGCGCGCGATCGAGCAGGGCACGCGCGTCGCGCTGGCGCTGTAGCGCCGTACGGTCAAGCTTGTCGGCGCAGCTTCGCGCGCGCGCGTAAGATCGGCCACGAGCGTCGCGCGCAGCTTCGCGCGCGCTTCGTGATCGGGCGCGCGCAGGATCGCGGACGGATGGTAGGTCGCGACGATCGGCGTGCCGTGCGGAGTCTCGATCTCCCGCGCGCGCGCTTCGGTGATCGCGATCCTGCTTCCGTAAACCGCGGCGAGCGCCGTCGCGCCCAGCGTGACGATGACCGCGCGGACGCTCGCGCGCGAGCTCGCCTTCGAGCCACGCGTGGCACGCGGCGATGTGCCGCTGCATCGGCGTCTTGTGGATGCGCCGCTTGCCGCGCGGCTCGAAATAGAAATGCTTGACGGCGTTGGTCAGGAACACGCTGCTCGACGGGAATGCCGGCGTCGTCGAGCAGCGCGCGCAGCAGGCGCCCCGAGGGACCGACGAACGGGCGTCCCTGCACGTCCTCTTCGTCGCCGGGCTGCTCGCCGACGAGCATCAGGCGAGCGCCGCGGCGGTCCTTCGCCGGGAACGCCTTGCGTCGCGTGCTCCCACAGCT